>JAOEIQ010000005.1 GCA_026162565.1 Flavobacteriaceae bacterium NBU2973 | reverse complement strand
CTGCTCTTGAGTAAACTCAAAATCAGCTAACTTAATTGCTTTCTCTGATATTTGTTTTAAAAGACTGTTCATTTTCAAATTAACCACAACGTGTTTGGCTATGGTTTCGTTGCGTGAAAATCCGCGAGGATTTTCCGCCGTAAACCGAAGATAGCAAATTTGCGAGGACTTTCCGACAGGAAAGTCAGAAGCAATGAACTATAGCCGGTGTTGTAGCAAGTACTTTTATTTCCCAAGTTCCGCTACTTTATTTCTGATATCTTCTCGCAGAATTGATTCCGCTGTTTTTTTATTCACGAGTTTGTCATTCGGACTGTTTTGGGATTGATACCAATACCAAGTCTCTTGCAAAACAATGATATTTTTTGGCAGGTCATTATAAACTTTTCTTTTTCCTAGGCTTCCAGAAACTTTAAATTTATCTTGCTTGTATGTCCGATTTTCACGTTGTTCTTTTTTAATTTGAACGTAATGTCCAGTATTGAATACAATTCCTAAATCATTTTTACGATTATAAACGTCAACAATAATCTGTTCTCCGTTTTCTAATTCATAAAGTATATATTGTTTTGTTTCAAATCCGAGTTTTTCCAATTCGTCAATAATGATTGGGACTGCTTCGTGTCTTCTCAACCAATTAGTCGTTGTCGGTTTAGTTCCGCCAGATTGATAATATTCATAATAATTTTCCGAATTAATTTTCGGATTTGCTTTTTCGTCCGTTTGTGCTTTACAATTCGTAAAAGTCAAAAGTAAGAGTCCAAAAACTATAATTTTTAAATGTATTCTGTTCATTTTGGGTATTTGCTACAACGGTTTCGTATAACCGTCAGTTGCGGGTTAAATTAGTTATTATTTTCTTTTATTCACTAGCGTTAGCAATTCCGAGTGGATTCGGACGTAGTCGAATCCGCCGTAATTGCGGTTATACATTGTTGTGCACTGGCTTTTATTTTTTTAGTTCGTTCCGATATAACTCCGCTAACGTTTTACGTTTAGTTTGATTTTTTAAAATATTCTGTAACCACATTTGAGGTTGGTCAGTCGCATTTCCGTATTCTCGGTCTTTATATTCTTTAAATTCCGAAAATTCAAGCCAATTTATATTATGAATATGCTGAAGCGAATAAACAGCCATTTCTCCATTAGTTGCTCCAAAAAATGGGCAAGTATGGACTTTCGTTTTCGTTGTGTCAGAAAGTTTAGAGATAAGAAATTCAGTCAACTCCGTTTTATCATTTTTCGCAAATTTTTTCCATTCCGTTTCGCTAAAAACCATAGTAGGAATTTCTCTCTTTTTTTCTGTGACATATTGTGTTCCTCCTAAACAACCTCCTTTTTCAAAAACCATAAAATTCCACTGTTCCGCTATTGAGTCGGTTTGTTGTAATTCCATTTGAGGAATTTCTTCAAGTAATTCAGCCGTCTCGTTTTTCAATTCAGATTTCGTTTCTGTTTGGTTTTTACAAGAAACTAAAGTTAAAATCAGAAGCAATATTTTTAATGGATTTCTCATTTTTCAGCTTGTGCACAACGGTCTCGGCTATGATTTCGTTGTGGAATCATCCGCAGGATTATTCCGCTGTAGAAATCAGCCGTGTTTTATAAATTAAACTTTGATTTAACTCTCTGCCACAATGAATTATAGCCATTGTTGGCACCTGTGCTTTTTTCATTTATTCTTCCGTAAACTTTGTATTCCGACATTATTTTTTCCAATTGTCCGATGATTTCAGGCAATTGTGTTTGGTCAAAGTCAAGTTCACAATTCAATTCATTTCCAGTTCCTGCATAATCCATTATTCGGCATGTTGTATTTAAGTGTCCAATTCCGTCTCCTTGGACAAGAATTGTAACCTGACTTTCAATTCCCTCAAAAATTGCTCTTCGATTAAGGTTTTCGTAGAGATATTCCAGTTCCGTTTTGAAAATATCGAAATCCCAAGACATTAAATCCGCATTAAATTCTCCTGAAAATGCTCCGCACTTAACCGAGACATCGCAATTCAATGAATTTCGATCCCAGTCAAAATCTCCTTCAGGAAAATTTTGTTTCAGAACTTCAATTCGAATGAAATCTGTTCCATCTTTTATTTCAAAATATGTTTCAGTTGCGTCTGTCATTTCGCATTGGTGCCAACGGTCTCGGCTATGATTTCGTTGCGGAAAAATCCGCAGGATTCTTTCCGCCGTAGCCGAAAGATAGCAAACTTGCGTTGAATTCCGATTAGGAATTCAACCGCAATGAATTATAGCCAATGTTGCCCACAGTTATTTTTCATCCTGTGGCTTTCCAGGATTCGTTAATGTCATAATTTCCACCTCTGGCTATTCTATTGTGAAAGTTGATAACAATTTGTTCCACAAGGCCCATTTTTTCATATGTTTTCAATACCTCTGGAAAAGTTTTGATGTAGTCTGCAATAAAAATACTCAACATCATAAATGCTGTTTGTAAGTTGAAAATGACAATATCTTTATATGCGGTATCTTTTTTTCCAAACATATTGGCAAATTGAAAAACTGCGACATTCGAAGGATGAGCATAAAGTGAAAAATATGTGTAAATCTGATTCAGCTTATCTCCTTTAATGTCCATTGATTGAACAAGTTCTCTCCAGCTTAAAAAAACTACCTCATTCCCATTGAATTTTATTAGATAGTCTTTCTTTTTAATCATTGTTCTAATTTTTCCTTGATTTTTGTTATCCATACTTTTGAAGAGTGAACTTTGTTCAATTTCCGAGCGTATTGATTCCATTTGTTTCAGCTCGTTTTCCATTTTGTTCTTATTCTCTTTAAGTGTAATTACTCCGTCAAATCTATTTCGATAGGAAAGTCCAGCGTGTACCCAAAGCAAATATTTAATTTGTTTTTCCTCCTCTGTTTTTGATTCCTGATATATGAGGTTGAACATTCCAGTTGTTTCATAAATGTTCCGTATCAAAGAAGCAACTATTGTTGGGTCAATAATGTTATTAAGTGATTTGCCATTTTTAGAAGTAAAATCAACACCATTCAAAACATTTTTCAAGTGAAGGACTTTAGTCATCATCATTTGAAAAACCATTTTTGCATCGGCATCAGCTTGAGTTTTTACTTGGTCATAGTTGTGGTGAATTACTGCTTCAAAGAAAAAATTTGCATAAATATCCAATAACTCTTGACAAACAGGAATCGATTCACACCAAAAAAAGCGTTTACATTGTTTTCTTAATTCCTCAATTTCCATATTCGTTTTTGATTGGCATTAATTGTGGGCAACGGCTTTGTATAAGATTAGTTACGTGTTTAAGCAACTAATTTAGCAAATACAAACCGAATAGAAAATCCGCGAGGATTTTCGTAAGTAGGCTTACACTAGCAATTAATTTTATACGTTGTTGTAGCACGTTATTTTTTTATTTCGTTAAACTTCCAAGTAAATCCTTGTTCCATTATATGTTTAAAGTCTTTCATTAAATACTCTTTATACAGTTCATCTTCTGGTTTAATATCTCTCCAAAAAATTCTATTTTTTACTAAATCCGCATATTTTGAAATCGTAATATCGAATTTACCTGTATCAATATTATAGTTTTCAAGTTCTACAATATAAAACCTTTGAACTCTCATCATATTGTCAACAAAATTTGGATGAATTGCCATATTCACACCTTTGTATTTTGTTTGAACGCTTGGATACATTAAAATATCAGTCGCTAAACTATGTTTTGCATTTAATGTTCGATGTGCTAAACTAGCAGACAAAGAATAATTATTGTCTTTTATAAAAGAACTATGCAAAAATTTAAGAAATTCAGCAAGTCCTGCTTTTTTATCTTCCCCTAATTTATTTTCAAAAGGTTGGTCTAATTGCTCCAGTTCAGCTTCTTTTAAAAAACCGAATATATTCTCGTCATCTAATTCACTATGTAAGAAAGTTTGAAAAACAAATTCTTGTTCCACATCTATTAATTCCCATTTTGAGACACAAAATTTCCTTTCTTTATGGTCGCTGTTACGAATTACTTCAGTTAATGCTGTTAGTGGATTATCCGAGCAATAGAAAACTGGGCTTTTGGGAAAATTACATCGGTTAAATCCAACAAAATTTGCTGGTGGATAACTATGTTCCGAAAATAAATTAATATTCTTGAAATCTTTTAATTCACGAGCTCTGAATATTGGCAGAGTAAACTCTTTTGGTTTAAATCTTTTTAGAATATCAGGTAAAATTTCAAAGTCCTGAAATAAAATCTGTTGAACTTTTGAAATATAATCATCAATGTTCTCACTCTCATCAAATTTGGGCCATTCTGCTTTTTTTAATTTTTCTACAAATTTTTTGCACTCTGAATAGCTCGGAAATTCTTTGAAATCATCTGTCATTCGTTTGGTTTGTCTAATGTGCTACAACGGTCTCGGCTATGAGTAGTTGTGTGGTTTAGCACTTAACTTTGCAAGTACACACCAAGCTGAAAATCCGCGAGGATTTTCAGAAGTAGGCGAGAACAAGCAATTACTTATAGCCATTGTTGTGGTGCGTTATTCTTTCAATTTTTTAAAGGATAATGTTTTACCAGATGAATTTGTTAATGTTAAAATTCCATTATCAATTCGATAGCTTTTATTGTCAGCTAATATTCCGTTGAATTTTTCTAACCAACCCTTATAACAACCTCTTGCATCTGAATTGTAAGCTCCACTGTTGTAATAATCTCCTTTAAATTCTATTTCCATACCAAAGCTATTGCAACCATTCCAACCACCAATAGTGTTTTTCTCGAAATTGAACGTTATGATAGGTTGTGGCTCATTCTCATTGCCATATTCTTTCTTAATATCAAAAAATGTATCATTTACTTTAGTCAGTTCCCAACTGTTAAGTTCAAGTTTGTGCAAATGACGTCTTAAAAAAGTCATTGACTTATTATTAGAATTTTCTAATTTCAGTGTATCTTTTGTTATTTTATATGAATTAATATCGCCCAATCTTGAGAAATAATCATTTTCCCAAATATTACCACCACATCCAATTTCTGTGGCTAAAATTCCATCTGTCAATGTGATTTTGGTCGAGTCAATTTTAACATTTGCTTCATAACCGTTGCACCCTGAAAATCCAGAAATGTGATTTTTGAAAACTTCAATTTTCAAGGTTGGATTATCTGCGTCAAATCCGTACATTTTAGTTATGTCAAAGAGCGTGTCATTTACTTTATGTAGATTCCATATTCCGCCTAATGTGTCTTTCTCAACATATATGTCTTCAACCGTGCCACTCACATTTTTTTCCTCTTTTTTAGAATCTTGACAAGATATCAGGAAGATGATTATAATCAAAATTGAAAATATTCTAATTGTTTTCATAAGTTTTATTTAATGCACCACAACGCTGGGCTATGTGAAGCCACGTTATGGATTTTAAAGTTAAGCAATTTATTGCATTAACTTTAAAAATACATATTAAACGTGGACAGGTTGCATATAGCCGTTGATATGTACCGTTTTCCTCGATGGCGCCTAAAGGTGATTTATAGCAGTGTACCAAATGCCTACTGCATATGCAAACTGGCATAGCCCAGCGATGATGTACATTTCTCAAAGGGCGGGAATCGAGCGATAGCGAGATGTAGCAATTTGAGTTCACCTTTAGGTGAATTGTACATCATCGGTTTTGGCTATGGTTTCGTTACGGAATGGTACACAAGTATCATTCCGCCGACACGAGCGTAGCGAACTGGCGGTAGCAAACCATAAATTTAGCAAAAAGGCTTGAAATTCCGAGTAGGAATTTCAGCCGTAATGAACTATAGCCGATGTTGTGGTTAGTGTTTTTTTATTTATTTACTCAATTTTAATATTCTAAATGCTCCTTGAATTACCAAAACGAAAACGATTGTTCCAATAATCAAATCAGGTTTGCTTGAACTCAACCAATTTACTAAAACTCCTGCAACAATCACTCCCAAATTGATAATCACATCGTTCGAGGTGAAAATCATACTCGCTTTCATATGAGCTTCTTCTTTGCTCTTTGACTTTTGCAAAATATAAAGACAAATTCCGTTTGCAATAAGTGCAAAAATGGAAACGATAATCATTGTTAAGAAATCGGGAAGTTTCTCGGCTCCGAAAAATCTTCTCAATACTTCCACAAATCCAATAATCGCAAGTGTTATTTGAAAATAACCAGCAAGTTTTGCAATCCGTTTTTTTCTTGTTAGAGTTCCTCCAACCGCAAACAAGCTAATTCCGTAAACGAAACTGTCGGCAAGCATATCCAAACTATCAGCAACCAATCCCATTGATTTTGAGATTATTCCAGTTGTCATTTCAATTAGGAAAAATGCGAAATTTATTCCGAGTACAGTCCAGAGTAGTTTTTTCTGGTTTGCGTTTTCTTTAAATTCAGTTTGGTCGGTTTGTTCGGTCGAGATTTTCTTTCCGCCTAAATTCAGTTCTAGAACTGACTTTTCAATTTGGTCGATTTGTCCGCTGTGAAAAACAGTCAGTTTTCGGTTGGGAATGTCAAAGTCCAAATTCGCTATACTTGAGATTCCGTCCAATTTCATTCGGATTAGATTTTCCTCGGAAGGACAATCCATTTTGGTAATCTCAAATATCGTTTTATTCATTCACTTTCTCGGTTTATGGACATTAACCACAACGGTCTCGTATAACCGTCAGTTACGGGTTAATATGCGTTAATTTTCGGTTTAGCACAGACTTTAGCAATTCCGAGTGGATTCGGACGTAGTCGAATCCGCCGTAATTGCGGTTATACATTGTTGCCAACAGTATTTTATTTCCCGCAATGTTTTTCAAATTCCGACTTTGCCATTTCATCTCCTAATTCCATTGCCTTTTTATACTGTTCACAAGCTAATTCAGTATTTCCAGTCATTAGTAAACAAGAACCAATCATATAGTAATTGTCGGCAGGTTCAGAATCATTTTTCAGGCTATTATTAAAATCAGCATAAGCTTTTTCATAATTAAGCAGGTCGTAATGAACTAATCCACGATTATAATAAATTTCCGCACTTGGAACATCGTAAAGGCTTTTCTCGATAAAACTATTCGGTTCGTAATCGATTGTTATTAATTCTCCTCCTTTGGTCTGAAAAGCTAAATCATAAAATTCTTTAGCTTTTTTTAGATTTCCTGATTGTCGGTAACTATTTCCAATATTATAAGTTGCTAAAGTATTTTTAGAGTCTAATTCTAATACTTTCTGATAATCAGAAATTGCACTTTCGTAATTTTTTAAACTTGATTTGTAACCTCCACGATTAATATATGCTCCAAGATATTCCGGGTCTTTTTCAATCGCTTGATTCAGAAGTTCTATTCCTTTTTCATACTGTCCAATTTCGTCATATTTTTCAGCTTCCAGTAGTAGTTCTTCAGCCGACTTTCCACAGCTTAATAAAAGTAAAGTTGAAATAAATATTATGAAGCTTGTTCGTATTCTCATATTGTTGGCAACGGTTTAGTATAACCGTCAGTTACGGGATTAAAGTTAATGATTTTCGGTTAAGTACTGATTTTAGCAATTCCGCGTGGATTCGGACGTAGTCGAATCCGCCGTAATTGCGGTTATACATTGTTACCCAACGTTTTTTAATCAATCGTAGATATAATATTTCCATTTCGGATGTTTAGTATCATAAAGTTTTGTCAATTCACCCTCGGATTTGTGCTTTCCATTCGGCGAGTATTGGACTATCTCGAAGTTAAATCCTAAAATCACGTTTTGTGAAAACTCAATTTTATATTCGGTCGAATCTTTAGAGTAATGAAAACCACTTATTCCGATTATTCTGTCGCTTGGAATCTTTTTTATGTATCGAGGTGTAAGTTGTTCAATCGAGTCAGGATAGTTTTGATTTTCCATTTTATAGTTTTCGATTGCTGAAATTAAATTTTCGGATTGTTCAATTGCATAATTCCTGCTAAAATCACGAGCGTGATTGGAAATCCAATAAACTGAAGTTAACAAAGTTAATGGTAAAGTCAAGCAGAGTAATGCGTAGTATTTGGTTGAATTATTAAAGCTTTTCTTAAAAATTCCGATTCCTATTGAAATAACTGCTAATGGGATTAAAATCAGTCCGAATATAGCTCCGATTTGTAGCAAAGAATAAATTGAGTTTGCAAATTCAAGAAATTTTGGTCCTGGAAGAAAAGGCAAAATTCCGAGAAGAAGAACTATTAAGTTTAGCACGAATAATAAAATCCAATTTTTCTTTTTCACGTTTTTTGGTCAAATGTTGGGTAACGTTCTAGTATAACCGTCAGTTACGGGTTAATATGCGTTAATTTTCAGTTTGGCACAGACTTTAGCAATTCCGAGTGGATTCGGACGTAGTCGAATCCGCCGTAATTGCGGTTATACATTGTTGCCATTAGTACTTTTTATTTCCATTTCCAATTCAGTTCATCAACATATTCCGCTCCTAATTCAGTCACTCGCATTTTAAATTCCGATTGATTTTCAATTGAGTGTTTTGGTACAATCAGGGATAAGTCAGTTGTTAGTTTTATAAAGAAATGGTCTTTAGTTTCTATCAGTTCCTTGAGTTCAGTTCCATTTATTCTACTTTCAGACGTAAAATCTTTGGCATTCACAGAATTTTCGTCAAAGTCAATTTCCACAGGTTTGTTAATCCGATTTTTATAGTTTTCCTCAACGTGTTTTTTAAAATGGTTTTTGTATCTCCATTTAGAATACAATGGATAGAATATAAACCATAAAATTCCAAATACTACGAATGCAATTCCAATTCCGAATTTTCCGCTTTGGTTTGAGAAGAATAGTCCGAGTATCAAGTAGATTATCGGAATTATTATTCGAGAGCGAAATCGTCTCTTTTTATGTAATTCAGATTTTGAAGAAGTATATAGCTGATATTCTAAAAAATCCGAATTTGTAAGTTGATAGTTTATAGTCATTTCGTATTAATGGCAACGGTCTTGTGTATGAAACGTAGCGTATAAATAGTCGCTAATTTTTCGGATTTAACACGAGCCGAATTTTTTATTTTTATGTTTAAATTTCTTTATAAATATAACCAAATAAAAAATTTGGCGTACTTTGTAAATATACAAAAACCTCTCGTAAAGGCTATAATAGCTATGTTTTATACACGTTGTTGTAAGTAGTGCTTTTCACGTTCTGCTTGGTTTTCCGATGTTTGTTATTTAGTTCAAATGTGAGCGTTGGCAAGACATACTCTTTTGCAATTTTTGGCGTAGCGTTGGCTTTAGCGAATTGCAAATGTGTATGGCTTATGCAGTGGCTTCTTCCACAATGTTTATTTCTTCTTCTGTCAATCCGTATAATTCATAAACGATTTTGTCAATTTCATTGTCTCTATTTTCAATTTCACTTATTAATGCTTTAATTTCTGCTTGTTCATTAGTGAAATATTCCATCCATTCAGCTTCTTCCTTTAGGCTTAACTGAATTTTATATTTTTTAAGTTCTTTCAAAAGCGTTCCAAAGTCATATTGATACCAACTTTGTACTTTTTTCGAAAGCTTTTCAAGTGAATATTTATTTTTAAGAAGCTTTTGGAAAGACAAACTACGTTGAACTATATTCTTGTTTTCTTTGATAATGAAATCAACATTTGAAATAATTTTCTGCTGAACATCAGAGTTTTTCCATTTTGGAACAGGAATAGAGTCAAGATTCGTTTTTGTTACAGTAATTGTATAACTAGCATCAAGTGAATAATTTCTTCTATAAAAATGGTCAATTAGTCTTGAATTAAGAATGCCTAACAAAAATTTTAAATTGTAGTTATCTTCCTTAAGTACAAGATTGTTTACTGAATTAAACGTATAATATTTCTCATCATCAAATGAACAAATTAACCTAGAAGAAACTCTCTGTATCAATATTTTATCAGAAAGAAACGTTTCTTCTTTTCTTGGACGATGTAATACTTCTTTGTCATAATTGATATAAGCATTTGGCCAAATAAATCCATATCTGAATAAGTCAGGTGCTTCTAGTAATTTTTTGTATTTCTCTGTTAATTTCTGATTAGAGATGTAATTATTTTTACCTGATTTTGTTGCAATACCATTTCTAACGTCTATAAAACTTCCTAAAAGCGGATTGTTTTTACGCATTTTCTTAAATATGTTCCTATCTAAATTTGAGCTTCCATAGAGAAATCTATTTTCAGGTGTTTCGTTAAAACCATCTTGATTTTCTGAATATTTTTCAAAAATTTGAATGCTTTGATGCTTGTAGAAATTTACAATGTTTTGCGCATCAAAACTTTTTCTTACGATTAATGTTATTGTTTCTGCTGTAACATTATCAAATACACCAATTCCGTATATACTGATACTTTGAATAAGTAATTGGTTTATAAGGTATCTCCTGATTTCTCCATAAGTACTGGTTCTAATAAATGTTTCTGGTGTAATAAAACCTAGAAAGCCGTTGGCCTTTAAAAGTTTGTCTGTGGAAAGTTCTAAAAAGACACTATATAGATTAATTTTTCCGCTATTATGATTGTAATTTGTCCATATATAATCATTAAAGTTTTGAAAATGTTCATTACCTCTAGTGAAAACATAAGGTGGATTTCCAATAATTACATCAAAACCACCTTTTGCAAAAACTTCTGGAAATTCGTTTTGCCAATTAAAGGCTTTATCTCCTGCAACAGTTGTCTCGTCAATTAAACTGTTACCACATTTTATATTGTTGTTTAACGAGGTTAGCTTTCTGCCTTTTTGTGCAGTTCTTAACCAAAGTGAAAGTTTAGCAATTTCAACACTTTCTTCATTGATATCAACTCCGTAAATATTGTTTTCTAAAATGGCGTTTTCAACTTCGCTCAATACCATTGCATCTCCAAACAATTTAGCTTGCAACTCGTCAATGTATTGATGTTCTGCAATAAGAAATTCTAACGCTTGGTTTAAAAAAGCACCACTTCCACAAGCTGGGTCGCAAATGGTAATTTGCAATAACCATTTTCTGTAATCCTCTAATTTTTGAGTTAGCTTTTTTAAGGTTGCTTTCTGTCTTCCTTTACGTTCTTTTTCGTATTCGGATTCTTGTATATCGAGTTCGGTTTTCTTTTCCTCGCAAAGTTTGCCAACTGTATTATCTACAATGTATTTGGTAATATATTTTGGCGTGTAAAAAACACCGTCTTTTTTACGCTTGGTTTTGCTTTGTTCGGACGCAACTCCTTGTATTTCTGCTTGGATTTCGTCAATGTCGTTTAACGAATGTTCAAAAATGTGTCCAAGAATGTTTACGCTTACTTCACTCTCGAAATCGTAGTTACTTAAATTTATCGTGTGTTTATGCAGTAAATCGTCATTGATTTTGATATTGTCCAAAATTTCATCTGGTGCAAAAAGTCCACCATTATAGGCAAAAATATCGTGTTGTTGTCCTTTGTGTCCTGTGTTCATATAACCGAAATATTTTTTAAATCGGTCGTACAAAGGAAAATACTCGTCATATTTATCTCGTAAATCAGTCCATTGGTTAACGATGGAACGAATTGAGTTTGGTGGCAATAATAATCTATCTTCTGCAAAAAAGATAAATAGAAAACGGTCGAGTAATTTCTGTGTTTTCTTGAATAACGTTAATTTGTCGTATTCAGGGTTTTCTTTTTGAATTGCATCAAAAATTTCGTTCCTAAACGAAGCGTAATCTTTGTATAATTTTTTGGTGACGTTTTCCTCTTGCGTTAAAGATTCGTCTTTTATCTTTTTCGGAATATCTTTTAAAAGATATTCTGATGACAAACAAAGCCAAAGAATGTCGAAACGTTCTTTTGAAAGTTGAAATAAATTAAATTCCTCAAAGTCAACTGCGTTGTCAATGTAAAAACGCAACTTTTCAAAGTTGGAAGTAATGACATAATTACAACCTGGTTGGTTGTTTTTATATCCAAATGCTTGCGTTTCTACTTTGCTTAAATCGGTTGTGTTTGTTCCTTTTAGCTCAATTACTGCAAGTGCTTTTTCGCCTTTTAGAATTGCACCATCTGTCTTTTTAGAGCCTTTTATATTTTTTAATTCCGTTGTGAGATTAAATTCAGGTGTTGGATTTTTCGTGTAGCCTAAAACATTCACAAAAAGGTCAATCAGAAATTCGCCTTGATATTGTTCCTCTTTCGAGTTTCGTATATTTTCTTGAATGGTTGGATTGTGGAAATGACTTGTAAATCGCTCGTATGCTTGAGTAACTTTTTCGGACTCTAATCCTTTTAAATATTTGTTTAGAACAGAGTTCTGAAATAAGCTCATAAAATTTTAATCTTTTTTCTCAAATTTAATATTATTCCGAGCGTTGGCAAGAAACAGCTCTTTTATTTTTTTTAGCGTTGGCTTTCGTGTCGGCAAAAAAATAAATGTGCTGTTTGAGCGTTGGCTTTTTTAGTTCAAATGTTCAATTTCAGCACGATTTCCGCATTACTTACAACGGTCTCGGCTATGAGTAGTTGCGTGGTTTAGCACTTAACTTTGCAAGCACACACCAAACTGAAAATCCGCGAGGATTTTCAGAAGTAGGCGAGAATAAGCAATTACTTATAGCCATTGTTGTGCTTTCGTTATTTAGTTATAAAATTAATCAGATTTCCATTCACAAGTATCGCTCCATTTCTGATTTCATTTATCGTTTGATATTCCTTAAAATGCTTTCCTTGATTTTTAAATATTTTCTTAATTACTTTTCCGATTACAATTGATAAAATTTCTTCAACTAATTCGTTAAATTCTTTTATTGCTTTTTCAAGGTCATAATTTTCAAAATCGTTCTGATTTCTTAAGAGTCGTATTTTTCCACGTTCTAATTCAGGTCTTGAAATTTCATAAACGTCAAATTTGTGTTCAGAATCGTCTCTAGTTGATAAAAAGTTTGCTGAATGAGCTCCAATTTTATTTCGGATAATGATTAGTTCAGATTCAATTAACTTTTTTTTAAACTCTTTCTTTTTTTCTACTTTATGTATTTCTAGTAAGTTTTCTACAGCTAATTTTTGCTGATAAGTTGCATTTAAAAGTCCATATAATCTTAAGTATCTTTCTCCAACATCTCTGTGCCTTGAAGGTCCTTGTAAATCAAATTCTTTAAAAGACTTTTTAGCAAGTTCGGTGTCGTCAATTACATAGAACGCATTTAATAAAATATTCCATCCAAACTTTTTTTCAAATCCATAAAAATCTTTAACATCATTTCTGAAAGTTGTTTCGCAATTTTCTCCGTCCCATTTTAATGAGAAATCACTCAAAATTTCCTTTTGAAGATTATTATATTTTTCAATGATAGTTTCCATTTTCATTTAATGAAGCACAACACTTATATATGTCTGTGTTTTACGTATTTTTTATAAATATACTAATTATTTGGTCACCTTTTATTCATAAGCTTTTAAAGATAGTTTTATGTCATGTATTTTGTATAACATTTTTTATTATTTTTACTCGAATGTTATACAAAATGTCTGTATGGATTTTAAAAAATATACCTATCAAAGTGCTGTACATAATAAAAAAAATGTAATAGTAATTAAATTTCCGTACAATACAAATTTAATAAACGATTTACGTAAACGCTTTCCCTCTGCCAAATGGAGTGCTACAAAAAAAGCGTGGTACTTACCAGATTTACCAGTAATTAGAAGAGAACTAAATCTCAATACCAAAAATACTGTTGCAGAAAAACTACTAACCATTCACCCAACAAATCAAAAAGCCTATTTAGATTTAGATAAGCAACTAGAACTTAAAAAATATAGCGATAGCACCAAACGTATTTATCTTGCAGAGTTTAAACACTTACTTAATTTGCTAGATGATTTTTATGTAGGCGATTTAACACCCAAACGTCTTAAAGATTATTTTTTGTATTGTATTAAAGAAGAAAAAATGGGTGAACGTAAAATGAATGGTAAGATAAATGCTATCAAGTTTTTCTTTGAGCAGGTTTTACATAGACCTAAAATGTTTTTTGATATTCCTAGACCTAAAAAGCCATTGACCTTACCCAAGATGTTGAGCAAAACCGAAGTAAAAAAATTGTTTAGAGTAACTGATAATAAAAAGCATGAACTGGCACTCAAATTATCCTACGGAATGGGATTAAGAGTATCTGAAGTGGTTGCTCTAAAAATTAGGGATATAGATAGTAAGCGTATGGTAGTACATATTCAAGGGGCAAAAGGAAAAAAAGATAGATACGTGCCATTACCTAATAGTATTTTACCACTGTTAAGAGAGTATTATATTATCTACAAACCCAAAGTATTTTTATTAGAAGGACAATATGGAGGTGCTTATGCGAAATCTAGTTTACAGCAGGTATTTAAAAAGGCTATGGGTAAAGCTGGAATTAAAAAGCAAATAGGTATTCATGGCTTGCGTCATAGTTATGCAACACATCTTTTAGAGTCTGGAGCTGATATGCGTTTTATTCAAGAGTTGCTTGGGCATAACTCTATTAAAACCACTCAAGTTTATACCAAAGTAACACCTAGAAGTATGTCAAAAATTAAAAGCCCGTTAGATAACTTATAAAGTAAAATAGCCCAAAATTAGCTATTCATTAAATCTTCAATTTCCTCTACTTCAATAGGTATATTGCGCATAAGGTTAAATGGCTCCCCAGATTCTTGTATAACCACATCATCTTCTAAACGTATACCAAATCCTTCATCTGGAATATAAATTCCTGGTTCTACTGTAAATACCATATTGGCTTGCATAGGTTCATGCAATAATCCATAATCATGGGTGTCTAATCCAATATGATGGCTCGTGCCATGCATAAAATACTTTTTATAAGCTGGCCAATCTGGATTTTCGTTTTGTACATCTGCTTTATCAATTAAGCCTAAACTTAAAAGTTCGGAGGTCATAAGTTTTCCTACTTCTACATGGTATTCTATCCAATCGGTTCCTGGTACTAGCAGTTTTGTAGCCTCGTTTTTTACACGATTTACAGCATTATAAACAGCTTTTTGTCTATCTGTAAATTTCCCAGACACAGGAATTGTTCGCGTCATGTCACTACTATAATTAGCGTATTCTGCACCAACATCCAGTAATAATAAATCACCAGCTTTGCATTGTTGGTTGTTCTCTATATAATGTAATACATTGGCATTATTACCAGAGGCCACAATTGGTGTGTAAGCAAACTTTTTTGATCGATTTCTTAAAAATTCGTGCATCAATTCTGCTTCTATTTCATATTCCCAAACACCTGGCTTTACAAAACCTAATAATCGTCTAAAGCCTTTTTCGGTAATATCACAAGCTTGTTGCATAAGATCGAGTTCAATAGCATCTTTCACAGAACGTAAACGTTGTAATATAGGATTGCTTTTAGCAACAGAATGGGCTGGATATTTATTTTTCAACCATTTTGTAAAACGATCTTCGCGTGTTTCAGTTTCTACATTAGCACGATAATGCTCGTTAGTATTTATATAAACTGTATCACATTGCGTCATAAGCTCAAATAGAACCTTTTCCATATCTTGAAGCCAATACACGGTTTTAATACCACTAGTTTTTAGTGCAGCTGCTTTAGTAAGTTTCTCGCCTTCCCAAACGGCAATATGCTCATTAGTCTCTTTTAAAAATAAAATCTCACGATGTTTCTCTTTAGGGCAACCTGGAAACAATACTAAAATGCTTTCTTCTTGATCGACACCACTCAAATAAAAAATATCGCGATGTTGCTCAAAAGGCATCGTGCTATCTGCGCTAATAGGATAGATGTCGTTACTATTAAAAACAGCGAGACTGCTAGGCTTCATTTGTGCCATAAAGTTTTTACGATTTTTTATAAAAAGACTATTGTCTATTGCGTGGTATTTCATAGTAAATGTTTTATAGTATAGGAATCAAAAATAAGAACTTTAATAATCTCGTAATAAAAAAAGGAGCTTAAATATGTAAGCTCCTTTTTTAGATTGATAGAAATAAGTTAGTTATCCTTTGTTCATGGCTTTTTTAATAAAGCCAATTACAGCCATAACGATTCCGCCACCAACGCCGCCACCAGCAACGCTGCCAAGAATACTACTTAAGTCCATGCTTGATGAAGCTGCTGCAGCTTCAGCACCACTTAAGCCTAACATTCCCATAACGGTTCCTCCTAATCCACCTCCTAAAATTCCTGCAACAGAGTTCCAGAGAGTTCCAAGAGAAGAATTTTTCATAAGTGAACCAGCGACGTTTCCACCAACTGCACCACTTATAAGCTGAATAATTAAAGGTAAATACTCTTCCATAATATTGTTAATATTTTAGTTAATATGATTTAAATTAACAAAATATTATTGACTTATTGATAAAAATTAGCAAATATATTGCGATTTCAATATTAAAATAAATTTATTTTTAAATAAATAATAATTTTTGAGTAATGATAAAATGTTAAACTATAAGTAAAGATTTTGACAGGTTTTAAACTTTGAGTAATTTCAAAACTTTAAACAATAAACCAAAATGAAAGTATTCAAAACTCTTTTTTTAATTGCCCTATTCTCATCATTTTTTATTCAAGCGCAACAACCAGCTACATCTGCACAACAAGTTGAAACGGCATTGAAGCTAAAAATGCAAATGGTAGACAATTCCATTGTAAAAAATGTACCATTCACAAATATTGGTCCAACAGTTATGAGTGGTCGCGTAGTAGATTTAGCCGTCAATCCAGATAATCCATCAGAATTTTATGTTGGCTATGCTTCGGGAGGTGTTTGGCATACAACTAATAATGGCACTACCTTTTCTCCAATTCTAGACACATCTAATACGCAAAATGTTGGAGATATTGCTGTAGACTGGAACAACAGAACCATTTGGGTTGGTACAGGAGAGAATAATTCGTCTAGATCATCGTATGCAGGAATAGGTATTTTAAAATCTAACGATAATGGTAAAACCTGGCAAAATGTTGGTTTAAAAGATTCGCATCATATTGGTCGAATTCTATTAAATCCGAATAACCCTGATGAGGTTGTTGTTGGAGTTACTGGTCATTTATATTCGCCAAATAACGAAAGAGGTGTTTATAAAACTACAGATGGGGGAAAAACTTGGAAACAAACCTTGTTTATTGATAACATGAGCGGTATTATAGATATGAATCACGCTCCAAATAATTTTAACGTCCTATTTGCTTCCTCATGGACAAAAGACCGAAAAGCATGGAATTTTGATGGTAGCGGAAACAATTCAGCTATTTATAAAAGTACAGATGCCGGAAACACTTGGACTAAAGTATCAACAACAGCAAGTGGTTTTCCAACAGGACAGGGAACTGGTAGAATTGGAGTTGCTGTTTTCGATGATAATACAGTGTATGCTATTCATGATAGTCAGTTTAGAAGACCATCAAAAGATAAAAAAGAAAAAGGGGAAGGTTTAAGCAAAGAGGATTTTAAAAGTATGTCTGTTGACGCCTTTTTAAAGTTAGAAGATGAGAAACTAAATTCATTTTTAAAACAAAATGGCTTTCAAGAAAAATATCGCGCAGCTAATGTTAAACAAATGGTTAGAGGAGGCACTGTTAAACCCATTGATTTAGCGAAATATCTTGAAGATGCTAATTCTATGTTATTCGACACGCCAGTTGTTGGAGCAGAAGTCTACAAGAGTACAGATGGTGGAGTTACTTGGGCAAAAACGCATGACGAGTATTTAGACGATTTATACTACAGCTATGGTTATTATTTTGGGCATATATACGTAGCACCAAATAATAAAGATAACATCTACATTTATGGTGTGCCTATTTTAAAATCTAAAGATGGAGGAAAAACATTTACCTCTATTAGTGCAGAAAATGTGCATGCAGATCATCATGCTTTATGGATTAATCCAAAAAACCCAAATCACCTAATTAATGGTAATGATGGTGGCGTTAATATTACCTATGACGATGGTGAAAACTGGATTAAAAACAATTCGCCTTCTGTAGGTCAGTTTTATGCTATAAATGTAGATAATGAAAAACCGTATAATGTATATGGAGGCTTACAAGATAATGGTGTTTGGGTTGGTGCTCATAACGCTCAAGAAGATAAAGGTTGGCATCAAAGTGGGCAATATCCTTGGGAAAGCATAATGGGAGGAGATGGCATGCAAGTTCAGATTGATTCTCGAGATGCGAATATTGTATATACAGGATATCAATTTGGAAATTATTTTAGAATAAATCGCGAAACTAACGATTTTAAGCGTTTTGATATCAAACATGAATTAGGTGAAAATCCGTATCGTTTTAATTGGCAAACACCAATTTTATTATCACCTCACAATCAAGATATTTTGTATTTAGGAGGTAATAAACTAATGCGTTCTATGAATCAAGGTAACGATTGGGAAGCTATAAGTGATGATTTAACCAATGGAGGCAAAAAAGGAAATGTAGCTTATGGTACTTTAGCCTCAATTTCCGAGAGTCCTTTTCAGTTTGGTTTAATTTATTCAGGAAGTGATGATGGATTGGTACAAGTAACAAAAAATGCTGGAGGGAGTTGGACAAATGTGTCTTCAGGATTACCAAAAGATCTGTGGGTAAGCCGTGTAATTGCGTCACAGCATAAAAAAGAACGAGTTTATGTTACCTTAAATGGGTATCGTTGGGATGATTTTAAAGCCTATGTCTACATGAGTGATAATTATGGACAAACATGGAAGAATATAAGTTCTAATATACCAATGTCTCCAGTAAATGTTATTAAAGAAGATCCTGAAAACGAAAATATACTGTATTTAGGAACAGACAATGGAGCCTATGTATCGTTTGATAACGGAACAAATTGGGAAGCGTTTTCTAATGGATTGCCTAATGTTGCTTTTCATGATATTGTTGTGCAACCAGAAGCCAAACATTTGTTGTTAGGAACTCATGGAAGAAGTATCTACAAAGCTGATATTTCTGCTATACAAAAAATGAATGCTTCCATGAAAACCAAAGCAATTACTCTTTTTGATTTAGAATCTGTGCGAGCATCAAGACAATGGGGAAATTCTTGGAGTAAATGGATGGATGTGTATGAGCCAACAAAATCTATTGGGTTTTATGCTGCTAATTCTGGACAGCAAGAGCTTCAAGTTCTATCAGAAAACGGAAGTGTTTTAAATACCGTTTCTGTTGAGACCAACAAAGGATTCAATTTCTCCGATTACGATTTAACAATTACAGAATCTGGTAAAGATGCCTTAATGAAAGAGGATACTAAACTCAATATCAGTGAAGCTAAAAACGGAAAGTATTATTTACCAAAAGGTAAGTATACTATAAAAATTGGTAGTGAGAAAACTAGTTTTGAAGTGAAATAAGAAATAGTTCATTTAAAACGATTCTAAATAATAAATTACATACGCTTCAAGTTGTTAAAAAAGCTTTTGAGGCGTATTTTTGTAATATAAAACTAACTTCAAAACAATGAGTGGAATTTTTAATTCTTCAATCGGAAGAAAGTTTGCAATGGCATTGTCAGCACTCTTCCTTATGTTCTTTCTATTACAACATTTCGCAATAAATATTTTATCAGTATTCAGTCCAGATGCTTTTAATGAGGCATCACACTTTATGGGGACTTTTTGGGCTGTGCAATATATCCTGCAACCAATCTTAATTTTTGGCGTGATTTTTCACTTTGTAATGGGCTTCATTCTAGAACTAAAAAATAACAAAGCAAGACAGATATCGTATGCTAAAAATAATGGCTCTGCTAATTCATCATGGATGAGCAGAAACATGATTTGGTCTGGATTAGCAATTTTGGCATTTATGGTTTTACATTTTATAGATTTTTGGATTCCAGAGATGAATACCAAATATGTTCTTGGTGATATGTCGGGAATGCACAATGGCGAGTTTAGATATTTTCACGAATTAGTAGAAAAATTTCATAGTCCTATTCGCGTAGGAGCTTATGTTATTGCTTTTGTATTCCTTGCACTACACTTATTACATGGTTTTAGTTCGGCATTTCAATCCATAGGTGCGAATAATAAGTACACAAAATCACTTCAAGGTTTTGCAAAAATATATGCCATAGGTATTCCTCTAGGATTTATATTTATCGCTTTATATCATCATTTAACAGGACACTAATAACTTATCAGAGATGGCTTTAGACTCAAAAATACCTCAAGGACCACTAGCAGATAAGTGGACAAAACATAAAAACGAGATAAATCTTGTAAATCCAGCAAATAAACGTCTTATAGATATTATTGTAGTTGGTACTGGATTAGCTGGAGGTTCTGCTGCAGCAACTCTAGCAGAACTAGGATACAATGTAAAAGCATTTTGTTTTCAAGATTCTCCGAGACGTGCACATTCTATTGCTGCGCAAGGCGGAATCAATGCTGCCAAAAACTATCAAGGTGATGGAGATTCTACCTACCGTTTATTTTACGATACTGTTAAGGGAGGAGATTACCGTTCGCGTGAAGCAAATGTGTATAGATTAGCAGAGGTTTCTGCAAATATTATTGACCAATGTGTTGCGCAAGGAGTTCCTTTCGCACGTGATTATGGAGGATTACTCGATAACCGTTCGTTTGGTGGTGTGTTAGTATCTAGAACTTTTTATGCAAAAGGACAAACAGGTCAGCAATTGTTATTAGGTGCTTATTCGGCAATGAATCGTCAGATAGGTCGCGGAAAAATAAAAATGTACAATCGTCATGAAATGTTAGATGTGGTTGTTGTAGACGGCAAGGCGAGAGGTATTATTGCAAGAAACTTGGTAACAGGAGAGATCGAGCGTCATTCTGCTCATGCAGTAGTTCTAGGAACTGGTGGATATGGAAATGTATTCTTTTTATCTACTAATGCTATGGGGTCTAATGTAACTGCTGCTTGGAAAGCGCATAAACGTGGAGCCTACTTCGCAAATCCTTGTTACACGCAAATACATCCAACCTGTATTCCTGTATCTGGAGATCATCAGTCTAAATTAACGTTGATGTCTGAATCTCTTCGTAATGATGGAAGGATTTGGGTGCCAAAGCACATAAAAGATGTTGAAGCAATTAGAAATAAAACATTAAAACCAACGCAAATAGCTGAAGAAGATCGCGACTACTATTTAGAGCGTCGTTATCCTGCTTTCGGTAATTTAGTACCTCGTGATGTAGCATCTCGTGCTGCAAAAGAACGCTGTGATGCTGGTTATGGTGTTAATGCTACTGGTGAAGCAGTTTATTTAGATTTTGCTGCTGCAATTATGCGTTACGGAAAAGAACAAGCGCACATTAAAGGATTAAATGAGAATGATGACTCTGTAGTTAAAAATCTAGGTAAGGAAGTAGTTAAAGCTAAATATGGGAACCTCTTCCAGATGTACGAAAAAATCGTAGATGAAAATCCATACGAAACGCCTATGATGATTTATCCTGCGGTTCACTATACAATGGGAGGTATTTGGGTAGATTATAATTTACAAACAACCGTTCCTGGATTATATGCTATTGGTGAGGCTAACTTTTCTGATCATGGAGCTAATAGACTTGGAGCATCTGCTTTAATGCAAGGATTAGCTGATGGATATTTTGTTTTACCTTATACAATTGGCGATTACTTATCGAATGATATTCGTACAGGGCCGATTTCTACAGATACAAAAGAATTTGAGGAAGCTGAAAATAAAGTAAAATCAGAATTAGAACACCTTATCAATAACAAGGGAACAAAACCAGTTGATTATTTCCATAGACGATTAGGAAAGATTATGTGGAATAAGTGTGGAATGGCTCGTAATGAAAAAGGACTAAAAGAAGCCATAAAGGAAATAGCAGAATTACGAGCAGAATTTTGGAAGGATGTTAGAGTTCCTGGAACTGCAAACGAATTTAACGAGGAGCTTGCAAAAGCTGGTCGTGTTGCAGATTTTCTTGAATTAGGAGAGTTATTTGCAAAGGATGCTTTAGAAAGAGAAGAATCTGCAGGTGGACACTTTAGAGAAGAACACCAAACAGAAGAAGGAGAAGCAAAACGTCGAAAAGAGTTTCAGTTTGTTTCAGCTTGGGAATACAAAGGAGAACCTAAAGATGCAGTGCTTCATAAGGAAGATTTAAAGTACGAGAATATAGAAGTAAAAGAAAGAAGTTATAAATAAAAAAGCTATGAATTTAACTTTAAAAATTTGGCGTCAGAAGAACGCAAGTGACAAAGGAAAGATGGTAGACTATCAAATTAGTGATGTGTCTCCAGATATGTCTTTTCTGGAAATGTTAGACGTTCTTAATGATCAAATAATTACCAAAGGTGAAGAGCCTGTAGCTTTTGATCATGATTGTCGTGAAGGAATTTGTGGGATGTGCTCTTTATATATTAATGGAGAAGCACATGGACCAGATAGAGGTGTAACAACCTGTCAATTACACATGCGAAAGTTTAAAGATGGAGATACTATCTATATCGAACCGTTTAGAGCTAAAGCCTTTCCTGTTATAAAAGATTTAGTAGTTGATCGTTCAGCTTTTGATCGTATTCAACATGCTGGTGGATTTATATCTGTTAATACGTCAGGAAATACGCAAGATGCAAATGCGATACCAATTGCCAAAGAAGCTGCAGATACAGCCATGGATGCTGCAACATGTATTGGTTGTGGAGCTTGTGTGGCAACCTGTAAAAACTCAAGTGCTATGCTGTTTGTTGGTGCCAAAGTATCACAATATGCTTTATTACCTCAAGGGCAAGTAGAAGCTACGGATCGTGTGTTAAATATGGTGAAACAAATGGATGAAGAAGGGTTTGGTAACTGTACCAATACTGGAGCTTGTGAAGTAGAATGTCCAAAAGGTATTTCGTTAGAAAATATCGCTAGAATGAATTCGGAGTATTTAAAAGCGAGTTTAAAAGGATAGTATTTTTTGTGCTATAAAATGTCACCTCGAGCGGAGTCGAGAGGTCTTAAAACCCCAAGCCTAAAAAACTTGGGATTTTCATTTTAATTAAAAATCATGATAAGGAATATAGTTTCATTAGGTGTTTTTCTGGTATTGTTAACTTCTAGTTGCGCTCAAGATACTGTCGTAGATTTTGATTCCTCTAAATTATTAAGACGCCTAGAAATATTAAGTTCAGATAAATTTGAAGGCAGAGAGACAGGCAAAAAAGGGAATGATTTAGCAAGAGCTTTTATAATTGATGAATTTAAAAGCATTAATGTCATTGGATTAAATAGTAAATATGAGCATCCATTTTCTTTTGAAAGAAACGGTAAGTCTATTGAAGCAAAAAATATTGTCGTAGAGATAAAAGGAACAGAATTTCCAGATACATATATAGTAATAAGTGCGCATCACGACCATCTAGGAATTAGAGATGGTAAAATATATAATGGAGCAGACGATGACGCATCAGGTATTGCTGCATTATTAAGTTTTGCAGAATACCTATCTAAAAATCCACCCAAACATTCTGTTATTTTAGCTGCTTTTGATGCAGAGGAGATAGGCTTACGTGGCGCTAAACATTTTGTTGAAACATTTGACAACAGTAAAATAGTAGCTAATCTAAATATGGATATGATTAGTAGAAGCTCAAAAAATGAATTATACGTTGTTGGAACACGTTATAATAACAGATTGAAAGCTATTATTAAATCTTTTAAAAATCCTACAGCTTCAAAATTATTAGAAGGTCACGATGGAACAGACGGAAAGGACGATTGGACAATGGCCTCTGATCATGGACCATTTCATAATGCAGGAATTCCGTTTCTGTATTTTGGTAATGAAGATCATGCAGCCTATCATAAACCAGAGGATGATTTCAAGGATATCACTCCAGAGTTTTATATAAATTCGGTACAAATAATTCTATCCATTTTTAAATCCATTGATAATTCTGGTTTATAGTTTTTGTTCTTGTTTGCAACAATTTAAATTTCCTTTAGTTAAAAAATAATGTTCAAAATATTGAACGTTTAAGTTTTTAGTTTGGATTCTATTTTAGAAATCATCTCTTTGGCATTTTCATCACTAGGTTTTAAACTTAACACTTTATAATAATTTTTTAAAGCTTCAGTATAATTTTTAGTTTCAAAATAGGCTTCACCCAAGCTATCGTAAACTCTTGGCATATAAGGATAAATTTTAGAGTTTAAATCAAATACATACAGTGCTTTATCAAGCTCTTCAGAGCGAATTAAAGCATAACCATAGGTGTTTAACTCGCCACTTCCCTTTGTGTAATTTGATAAGTAGGGTATCAAATCCTTTTTCATAATTTGAAGGCTATCTAGAGACTGCTCTTTCATTAATTTATCCAGATAGTTCACAACACCATAATTTGGAGTATAACGTTTTCCTGTAATTATAGTCTGTATATCGCGTTCCAATGTTTCTTTAGGATGTTCTACAATTCTATTTACTTCTTGTCCATCTTTATAAAAAATAAAAGTTGGAACACGATGAATATTATAGCCTTTTTCTTCACCATTAGGTCCTTGTTTATGAGAACCCTTAACATTACTCAATGCAAAAACCTCAAGTTGTTTTTCTGGAAAGTCTAAAGCCTCCATTAGTTTATAAAAACGAGGCAGTTCTTTTTTACTATCGCCACACCAAGTGCCGTAAAACACTTTAATAGAATAATCGTTTAAATCCTTTTTAATCGATTTTATGATTTTATCATTCTCTTGATACTCATCAAAATTTTTATTGAACCAGTTATTAAAAGGTTCTTGTTGTAAACCAACTTTGGTAGTTTGCCCTAAAAGCATAGGATTTCCTTTTCGATCTTTAGAAACTTGATTAATGTTTTGAGACCAAGTTATGCCTGTAAAAAGGCTAAATAATAAAATAACTGCTCGTTTTACGCGATAGCTTTTATTTATTTTTAAATGACGCATAGAACTCGCTATTAATAATATATTTTTAAATTTCAAATTAGATAAAGCTCGTTTCATGATGATGTTATTGTTGATTAATAATCCAAAAATAGAATCATTGACTGTCGTTTTATAATTATTTGTATACATGTAATTATTACTAGTATCAATGTATAATTTGGTAATACAAACTGCAGTTGGTTAATGTATTATGGTAATTGATACTTCTAATTTGAAAGCTATCAATATTCTTGTTACTTTTCCAGAATTATTGTCAGTTCGAGTGTGCAAACAGCATGTTTGGAAGTATCGAGAACTAATTTCTTCTCGATGCTATTTTCTATAGAAAATAACCAAAAATGACAGAAAGATAAAAATGGAATTCATAAAAAAACACAGTTCGCAAATATTAGTTCACATCCTGTTTTGGATGCTATTTATATTTGTATCTCTTTTTGTGTTTTCAGATTATTACTGGAAAGAGAATCCGTTTCTTCAATACTTATCTATTCTAATTATTATTGTGTATGCCAATAATAAATTACTACTGCCTTTTTTCATAAAAAAGAAATGGTATGCTTCCTATATTTTTGTTTTTGCTTTAATTTCTTTTTTAGCAACACAATTATATTGTAATGTGTTTACACGTTGTGGTTGTACGATTATGAAATGCTTAAGTGATTACTTGTGGCAAACACTAGTACCACTCATTTTCTTTTCGTTTGTATGGATGCTCTATCGTTTTTTAGATGAACAAGCCGAAGTAGAAAACATAAAAAAGCAACATACAGAAATGGAGCTTAAGTTTTTAAAATCACAGATAAATCCGCACGTGTTATTTAATAATTTAAATACTATTTATTCGTATTCAATTGAAAAACCAGAAGCCACTCCAGAGCTAATTTTAATGTTGTCTGATAACTTAAAACACGTGTTGTATGAAAGTAATTCTGAAACAATTTCTCTAGAAAAAGAAATTCAGTTTTTAGATAACTACATGAAATTTCAACGCATACGAACAGAAGGTGTAAAGCAGGTTTTTTATACCACAGAAATAGACTCGTATCAACATAAAATTGCACCCTTATTATTAATTACCATTATTGAAAATGCCTTTAAACATAGCACCTTAAATAGTGACATTTCAGTATCTATAAAAGTTGAAAATGGTGTTTTGGATTTGGTATCTACAAATGATTTTAATGAAGCAGAAGTGAGTTCCGATGCGTTTAAATTAGGTTTAAAAAACCTACAAAAACGTTTAGATTTAATATATGCAGATAACTATGACATGTCAATCTCAAAGCGTGATGTGTTTTCAGTACACTTAAAGTTGAGTCTATGATAACTTGTGTCATTATTGAAGATGAAATACCAGCACAAAAAATTATAACCAATTTTTTGAGCAAACTTCCTAATGTAGAATTAGTGGCTACTTTTAATGCAGCAATTGAAGCAAATACCTTTTTAAATAAACAGGAAGTAGATATCGTATTTCTAGACATTAATTTACCAGATATGTCTGGATTAGATTTTATAAAAACGGTTAAAAATCCTCCAGCTGTAATTATGACAACAGCCTATCCAGATTACGCAGCAGATAGTTTTGAGTTAGATACAATTGTAGATTATTTGGTTAAGCCTTTTTCGTTTGATCGGTTTTTAAAAGCTGTAAATAAAGCCCGAAGTCGAATTGAGCGAATAGATTATAACCAAGAGACTAAAAGCGAAACGCTGTTTTTAAACGTCGATAAAACACTTCATAAAATTGTGGTGAATGATATTTTATATATAGAATCTGACCGCAATTATATAACAGTTGTCACTAAAAATAAAAAGTTATCATACATAGACTCGCTTAAAAACTGGAATGAAAAATTACTACAACCAGAATTTATACAAATACATAAGTCTTACATTATAAATTCGAAACAAGTTGATAAAATTTCTGGAAACGAAGTCTATATTTCGGGTCAACGCCTTCCTGTTGGTAGAACTTATAAGCAAGACTTGTTAAGGCTATTAAAGATAACATAATCTCTTTTTTGGTATTAAATAATTTAGAGATTAATACTAATAAAGTTTTGTAATTGATTACCTTTTAAGTGTCATTCCTGCGAAGGTAGAATTTAAGAAAACATATTCCATTAACTTGTCATTCCTGCGAAGGCAGGAATCCACTATTAGAGCATGTTTAAAACAATACATCAATACTATTTATATATTCTTACCAACAAGAGAAATGGCACGTTATATACTGGAATTACTTATAATTTAGAGAGACGAATGTTCGAACATAAACACAAATTAGTAGATGGTTTTACAAAAACATATGAACTAGATAAATTACTGTATTTTGAAACCTTTCAATATATTAATGATGCTATAAAACGGGAAAAGAATATGAAAAAATGGAAGCGTCAGTGGAAGATAAGTTTAATTGAAAAAGAAAATCCAGATTGGATGGATTTGTCTAAAGATTGGAATACGTATAGCATAGATTAATGGATTCCTGCCTTCGCAGGAATGACAAGATTGTTCAATAGTTGTTAATCCTCAATAGTTATAGCTATTCCTCTCAAGTTATTTTCTACAACTTTAGAGTTTGAGGTAGTCCTTTTAATGTCAAATATAACAGCGTTTAAACTTCCTTTTTCTTTTTTAATAATTCGTTTAGCTTTTTCATTTAATGAAGAACCTTCAATAACTAAAGTAGCATGATTTGGTAGCTTAAGTTTAAAGCTTTCAATTTCAAAGTCCTCGCCATTTAAAAAATTATCACAGTTTAGAATAAGTTTGTCACTTGTAACTTCTTCTTTACTCATACTAATTTTACAAGCATCTGTTGCTATATAAACATCCTTCTTATTATAGGTTTGAGCAGATAAGCTTAAGTTGAATACTAATATCAAAACAAAAGAAATTAATTTCATTCTTAATAAATTAATTATAATTATAACTATTAATAGTAACAATTGAATTTACTTTATTATTGAATAAATATCCTGAAACCCATTTACCAATACTATTGAACTTTTCAAGAAGCAGATTCTTCTGCGATTTATAGTTTAAATTTGTTTCGAAATTTATAACCTCTCCTTGCTTGTTTATATAAAAGTCAACAAACTGATAATCGTCATTAGTTTTTTTGAAATCTAAATTAGACACAATTAACTTATGAAATTCTTTGTCATTTCCTATAAATTTTGTTAAACTCTCCATAGCTAAATAGTGCTGTGGATAAAATTTGTCAGAATCAATCATAGAATATTTTTTCTCGTTAGAGAAATTATAATATTCTTCTTCATATTTATTCCTTAATTGTTCTAAAATATTCCCTCCATATTTAGTTTCAATAATTTCATTCATTTTATTAGAGTAACAAGAGTCAATCAAATTATCAAAGCAGCCGCCTAATTTAATTTGAATATTGTAATTAGAGTATAATAATAAATTTATAAAGAAATTGTATTCTTGATTAGAATCAGGATATTCATTAATTGTATAGAATAATATGTCTTCTTCACTTTGTTCGATAGCTTTTTTTTCTGCTTCTTTACAGGATTTGAATCGATTTTGAATAAAATCAACTTGAGCGTTTCCTAAATTCAAAACAAGACTAAATAAAATTATAGTTAGAGCTCTCAAAAATTTATTTTTTATCTATAACTAAATTCAAACAAAAAATTGTCTATCTCTTTGGATGAACCAACGTCATTTCATCAATTAAATGTTTTGCTCCTGCGTACTTATCAATGATGAATAAAATATAACGTGCATCTACCATGATGTTTCTGCAAATTTCTGGATCGTAGTTCATATCACTCATAGTGCCTTCCCAAACGCGATCAAAATTTAAACCAATTAAATTACCATGAGCATCAATTGCTGGACTTCCAGAGTTTCCTCCAGTTGTATGGTTGGTTCCTAAAAAGCAAACAGGCACTTTACCATTTTTATCGGCATAATCTCCATAGTCTTTACTTTTATGTAAGTCCAATAATTTTTGTGGCACATCAAATTCGTAATCACCAGGCACATATTTTTCAACCACACCATCTAAATAACTCACAGGATTATAATACACGGCATCTTTAGGTGAGTAACCACGAACTTGACCATAGGTTACACGTAAAGTACTATTAGCATCAGGGAAGTAACGTTCTTCAGGTAAGGCTTTCATTAAGGCTGTCATGTATTGCGTTTGTAAAGCAGTGATTGGTTCATTCTTTTCTTGAAACTCGGCGTTTATTGTTGTGTAAAATTCATCAATCATAGGCTTTGCATAAGCGTAAGCAGGATCATTTTCAAGGTTTGCTAAAACTTGGTTTGCATCGCCTTCTAATAATTTTAAAGCACTATCTAAATTGGTAAAAGCAGTTGTATTGTAAATAGAAGAGTCCACATTTTTATTGTAAAATGGCATCACAGCTTCAAATACACCTTTGTCAACTTCAACATCATAATTTTTATGAATGCCTTTAAGTGTGCTTTCTAAATCAGCTTTAGCTGATTCAAAAGCCTCGGGATTATTTTTAACTGTTTGCGCCATTTGGTATGCTCTAAACGTCATATTCATGAGCTCATTGGTTACTAAAAATACTTCAATGAAATTTCTGCGCTTGATGTTTATATCCGCAAAATCTTTATATAACTTATCAAATTCAGGAAGGATATTTCCATAGGCATTGTCTAGCCCTTTTTCTTTTAAAGCTTTAGTAAAAGTCGCTTCAAATTCGCGACGCTTTTCTACGGCATTACTTTTATCGATTCCTAAATTTTCACCAATCCATTTTTTCCAGGCATTGGCAATTCGAGCTTGTTTAGAAGCATACTTAATTCGAACAGTATCGTCGGTTTTCATTTTGGCATCAATGACTTTTAATGCTGCTTCACGAATCGCAATATTAGTTGGGTTAAACTCTTTAGTAATATGCTCTATAGCAACTGCTGGTAAGTACTCGTTTGTACGACCTGGAAATCCAAAAACCATAGTGAAATCCCCTTCTTCAACACCATCTAACGATACAGGTAAATAGTGTTTTGGCGTGTAAGGCTTATTGTCCTTGCTATATTTTGCTGGACGATTATTAGCATCAGCATAAATTCTAAACAACGAAAAATCTCCTGTATGTCTCGGAAAAACCCAATTGTCTGTATCACTTCCAAACTTACCAATGCTTGAAGGTGGTGCTCCTACTAGTCTGATATCTTCATAACGTTCTGTGACAAATAAGAAGTATTGATTGCCATTAAAAAAGGACTTAACTTTTACATCTTGCCAAGCCTCTCTTGACCAATTTTTCATAATACCATTGCTATTTTTGTCAATAACAGATTGCTTTTCTTTTTCAGTTAAATCATCATTTACAACAGCTAAAACTTCTTGTGTTACATCATGAATGCTCACTATAAACTCCACAAATAGACCATTATTTGGTAACTCGTCTTCCATATTCATAGCCCAAAATCCATCTTTTAGATAATCGTTTTCTAGAGAGGAATGCGATTGTATCTGACTAAAACCACAATGATGATTGGTTAATAATAATCCTTTAGGAGAAATAACCTCACTAGTACACCCTCCATTAAAATGACCAATAGCATCTTTTAAACTTGAGTTGTTTACATCGTAAATATCTTTTGCAGTAAGTTTACTACCAAGAGCAGTCATTTCGTTTTCGTTCATACCTTCTAAAAGTGAAGGAATCCACATGCCACCTTGTTGAGCAGATATTTGAATCGTTATAAAAAGGAAGAGGAATTTTAAGAGTTTCATTATAATGTGTTTTGAATAGATTCAAATATAATAAGTTCTGAAGACTTATTTGTTAATAATATCAGTCTAACTAACTATATTTATAGCATGCAACATCAATCGAAATTACCAAATATTGGCACAACCATTTTTTCAGTAATGAGTGCTTTGGCAAATAAGCATCAAGCAATTAATTTATCGCAAGGGTTTCCGAATTTTAAGAGCGATCAGAAGCTAATTGATTTAGTGAGTAAGGCTATGAATTCTGGCTACAATCAATATGCTCCAATGCCAGGAAGTTTAGTGTTACGAAATGCTATTTCTAAAAAATTTGAGAATTTATATAATTCAAGTTATCATCCAGAATCTGAAATCACTGTTACCGCCGGAGCAACCCAAGCAATATATACTATTATATCTGCTTTAATTAGGCAAGATGATGAGGTCATTATTTTTAGACCAGCTTACGATTGTTATGAACCAGCAATTGAAATTAATGGAGGAAAAACCATTTCTATACAATTAAAAGCACCAAATTATAATGTGGATTGGGAAGCGGTAAAACAGAAAATTACTTCTAAAACCAAGATGATTATAATCAATTCACCTCAAAACCCTTCAGGGACTATTTTCTCTGAGGCAGATATGTTAGAGCTTCAGAAAATAACAGAAGGAACAGATATTATTGTGTTAAGTGATGAGGTGTATGAGCATATTGTTTTTGATGGAGAAAAGCATCAAAGTGTTTGCTTATTTCATGGCTTAAAATCACGAAGTTTTATAACAGCTTCATTTGGTAAAACATTTCATAATACAGGATGGAAATTGGGCTATTGTTGTGCGCCTAAAGTGTTAATGGAAGAGTTTAGAAAAGTACACCAGTTTAATGTGTTTTCTGTAAACCATCCAGCACAGATTGCACTAGCGGATTATTTAAATGAAGAAGAGCACTACAATTCTTTGCCAGATTTTTTTCAACAGAAACGCGATTTGTTTTTAAATCTTATAAAAGATTCACGCTTTAACTTTAAACCATCTCAAGGCACCTATTTTCAGGTTTTAAATTATGAAGATATTACTACAGAGAATGATCTAAAGTTTGCCGAGCGATTAACTGTTGAAAATAAAATTGCTTCAATTCCTATGTCAGTTTTTAATGATAATAATCAGGATTATAAAGTTCTTCGTTTTTGTTTTGCTAAAACTGATGACACCTTAAAACAAGCTGCTGAAATTTTAAACAAGGTATAGTGACTTTTTTGTTATTTTGGAGTCTCATTAGTATAACTATAAATTACTATAATGAGATTTTTTATAACAACACTTGTCCTTTTATTCAGTCTATCTATTCATGCTCAAGAAATCATAAAAGATGGTAAGACTTACGAGATAAAAAAAGGAAAAATATTTCTAGAAGATAAAGACGTAACAGAAACCTTTACTGTAGAGGAGCGTAAAGCATTACTTTCTAAATTAAAAGCCAATGCAGAAGCAGTAGACCTGAAAGAGAAGAAAGAAAAGGAAGAAAGAAAAACGGAAAAAGCTCAAAAAAAGTTAGAAAAGAAGCATAAAAAGGCAGAAAAAGCTCAAAAAAGAGCTGAAAAAGCTTTAAAAAAGAAGCAAAAGGCACAAAAAAACTATAATAAGTTAAGTGCTAAACTGGAGAACTCTCAAAAAAAGTACGATAGATTAAAAAAGAAAGGTAAACTATCTCCTCAAGATGAGAACAAATGGCTAGAAAAAATAGAAAAATTAAATGCTAAAGTTTCTAAAGCAGAAAAGCAAATGAAGCGTGCGTAAACATTTTTTAGATTTGACACTTACTGTAAAATCCAGACTTTCTAATATAGAAATCTGGATTTTTTAATTGTATTCTTTCACGTTAATCAAAAAAGCATCTATTAAAAACGGCTTTTTAAATTAGTAACAAATCTTGGCTTATTTTACACTTTGGCTGTGCCAAAAAGTTTGTATTTTTATAGTATGCAAAACGAACTAACAGTAACTCTGATTCAGTCAAATTTGTCTTGGGAAAACCCAGTTCAAAACAGATTAAATTTTGAAAAAAAGATTAAGACCATAAAAACACCAACAGACATTATTCTTTTACCAGAAATGTTTACTACTGGTTTTACTATGAATCCAGAAAGTTTATCAGAACCTATGAATGGTGAAAGTGTAAAGTGGATGAAAGCGCTAGCCAAAGACACTAATGCAGCTATTACTGGAAGTCTGATTATAAAAGAAGATGGAAGTTACTTGAATCGCTTATGTTTTGTTGAGCCTAATGGAGATGTTGTGTATTATAATAAACGTCATACTTTCACTTTAGCAGGTGAAGATAAAGTATATAAGGCAGGAAGTGAGAAAGTTATTTTTTTCTACAAAGGATGGAAAATATGTCCGCAAATCTGTTACGACTTACGCTTTCCTGTTTTTGCTCGTAATGTAGAAGATTATGACTTATTGTTTTATGTAGCCAATTGGCCAAAACCAAGAATCTCTGCTTGGGATGCTTTATTAAAAGCTCGTGCAATAGAAAATATGAGTTATACAATTGGTGTGAATCGTGTTGGATTTGATGCTAATAATTATGAATATCCTGGGCATTCGGTAGTGTATGATTGTTTAGGAAATCCACTCACAGACTTAAAATCTTTTAAAGAAGGTATATCTACAGTAACACTTTCTAAAAAACATCAAAATAAATACAGAGAAAAGCTTCAGTTTTTAAATGATAGAGATCGGTTTACTCTAATATAAACTCTATTATTTCATCAAAACCAGATCTTACATCTAAAGTTTTAGGAAAATGACTCACGCGTTCAGGTTGAATTTTTAGTAAATAATTTCCTGTATCGTATTGTCCATTTTCATTACTATCTATTACAACCCTTAAAAAGTATTGTCCTGGATCCACATCAAAAAAGTCTATAGGTTTAGGGTCTTTAGCATATAACTCTACTTTTACATTTCCTTTATCATCTGTCAATTGAACAATTGCTGGATAGGTAACATTTTTTAGAGACACTCTAACATTCCCATAATCTAGTTTTGCTTTAGTACGAATATTAAAATTTAAAGTATCGTTTTTATTACCAAAAAAGTCCGTAAAGGCTTCTGGAAGCATTTGTATTTTATAGGAATTACTTTCGCTTTTCTCAAACTGAAAATTATAACGGTTATTCAATGAATCTAACTTTGTTGTGAATGCTACTTGTGTGGAGTCTTTATCAAGAATCGTGATTTTTTCTTTGGATATTGAAGTAAACGGAATCGACCCCTGAACAGAAAAATCTTGATTAAAGTTAATGCTACCTCTAGGTTCAGAAGTAATTACTAAACTATCTTTTTCCATATCTCTTATTCGCACAGTAACTGTATCTAATTCCTTATTTCTACCTACTAAAAATAACAGTGAGTCAACTTCTAATTTTGGTTTAAACCAATAGTTAAGGGAGTCCTTATCTTTTTCTTTAGTAATTCTATTTGTAAAGTTTGAAGGTACATCAGAAATTAAATTAATTACCATCTCTTTGTTATCGCCTTCATAACCAAAAGCTATTTTCTGCCCAGATATTTGTCTAGGTCTAGTAGCCCTAAAGTCAATATCTTCATTAAATAATTTTAACTCATAAATAGTATCGTTTGGAATAGATACATAACTCTTTAAGAACCCAATTTTATCTTCTTTTTGTTGAAAGGTGTAGTTACTGTTTTTATCTTTTAAAGCAATCAATAAATACTTTCCGGCTTTTAAATTATCAAGTTGAAAGTTAGTTGTACTATCTAATGTATTAGTAATGTATTTTGGTCGTTTTTTATAAATAATAGAATCTGTAAAAGTAGAATCAATCTCATACAGCATTACAGAAATAAACTCGTCTGCTTTTCTGTTAGTTGCATCAACAACTCTTCCTTTTAAACTTAAAGAGTCAATATAATTTCCTGTTGAAAAAACATATTTATAAAAAGGATAAGGGTTTTCTTCATTATTATCTACAATACTTTCACCAAAATTAAAAGCATAAGTAGTATTTGGCAGAAGGGTGTCGTATATTTTTATAGTAATGTCTTTGCTTGCAGATCCTTGAGGACTAATAAAAGGTTCAGGATCCATTGGAGGAGAAATAATGAGTTGCTTTTGTAAATTTTTAATTTTGATATACTCATTAAACCGTATTTTAATTTCTTTTTCTTTGAAATTTAATGAAAAGTTTTCAGGTTCAGATTTAGTAATTTCTGGTGGAGTAATATCTTTATCTCCTCCAGAAGGTCTTCCTCTATTAGCACAATTTACAAGCAATGTACTAATAGATAAAAACAATAAAAAGTTTAGGAGTAGTTTTCTCATTAAAGACTCAAAATTTTACACAAAGTAACAACTAATTTAATAACTAATACAAATGTAATTATGCAATTGCCATTGCAGCTATACTTAACTTTATATTAGGAATTTTATTAAGCTGGTTTGCACAAGCCTCTATTGTAGCTCCAGTTGTAATAATATCGTCTACCAATAATATGTGTTTGTTTTGTAGTGATTGACTATCTGATATGTCAAATACTGCGTCAATTGCAGACCATCTTGCTAATCGTTTTTTAAATACTTGTGTTTTTAGCGAACGTGTTTTTATAAGAGTCGTATCATTATAATCAACTTTAAAAGCAAAAGCAATTTCTTGACCAAATTTTGTTACTTGGTTGTACCCTCGTTTTCTTAATTTTGATTTATGAAGTGGTACTGGAACGACGACATCAATGTCTTTGTAGGATTCAATAGTATTCAATTCATTTCCAAGCCATTTTCCTAAAACCGAACCAATATGTTCTTGTCCTCTATATTTTAAATTATGCATTAAGTGTTGTGTAATCCCTTTTTTCTGAAATCTTAATAGAGCTGTTGCATTTTCTAATTTAAGATTTCCATAAAATAACTTTTTAACAAATTCAGGATTATTAAAATGAAAATCAGTTACAGGTAAATTATGTCTACACGTAGTACAAATATGAAATTCATTATCTAGCAAGATATTTGAACAAGCATTACATACTTTAGGGAACAATAAGTTTAACAAGTTTTTTATCATTTGGTCGATAAAAATTAATTAACGTTAAGATAATCAATAGCTTCGTTTTAAAATTAATAAATAATACTTAATTCCCTCAATTAAGATGATAGTTAACCCTAAACCTCTATGGAATAGGTTAATTAATAGCGCAATAATCGTTACTGCTTTATCTTTAGCAGTTTATGGTTTTGTTAGTATTAATAAACTTCAATCTCACCAATCTCTGTTAGAGAAAGAAAATCAAGTGCTTGAAAATGAATTATCGGTTATGATAAACAAGTTTGATGAGGTAAAATCTACCAATGAAAATCTAACCACCGAATATCTTGAAGTTAAGGATAGTATAGAAGAAACCGTTTCAATAGTTAATAATCTAAAATCTGAATTAGCATCTATTCCAAAGTATAAGAAAAAAGCAGATGTTATTTCTAGTATAAATGAAACTTTAGTAACTGAAAACGATTCACTCGAAAAAATTAACAATGACTTACTTGAAGAAAAATCTAAAGTTAATGAAGAGTTAGTTAATCAGAAGGTTGAAAATAAAAAATTATTAGATGAAACCTCAAAGCTTAAAAGAACTCTGAATAAGAAAGAGATTGTTAAAACCAATTCTCTTAAAGCAAATGCTATGACTGCTTCTTTTTTAGGAAAAAAATCGATTACCAAAAAAGCCTCTAAAGCTAAAATAATAGAAGTTAATTTTTCACTAGATAAAAATCTAAATATAGATTCTGGAAAACAATTATTTTATATTCAAGTTATCGGTCCTGATGCCAATATAGTAGCAGATAAAGGAGCTGTTAATTTTGGTAATATGTCTCTAATCTATAGTTTTAAAAAGGTTATTAATTACAAACATCAAGCTTTAGATGTAACAAGTTTAATAAAAAATAAATCGGCCTTTAAAAAAGGGCTGTACTATATTAATGTATTCCATGAAGGAATAAAAGTAGGTGGTACTAAAATTTTACTTAAATAATTATAACTAACTAATAATTATTGAGAAACCATTCCATTAGTTTGGAGTGGTTTTTTATTTTTGCAGCATGATAAAACAAGACGATCAATTTAAAAAGGTAATCTCTCATGCTAAAGAGTATGGTTACGTATTCCAGAGTAGTGAGATTTATGATGGATTAAGCGCAGTATATGATTATGCTCAAAATGGAGTAGAACTAAAAAAGAATATTCGTGACTATTGGTGGAAAGCCATGGTACAAATGCATGATAATATTGTTGGTATTGATGCTGCGATTTTTATGCATCCAACTACCTGGAAAGCTTCGGGTCATGTAGATGCTTTTAGCGACCCATTAATAGATAATAAAGACTCAAAAAAACGCTATCGTGCCGATGTTTTAATAGAAGACTATTGTGCTAAAATTGAAAATAAGATAGATAAAGAAGTAATTAAAGCAGAAAAACGTTTTGGAGAAGCTTTCAATAAAGAAGAATTTTTATCAACAAATGGTAGGGTTTTAGCATATCAAGAAAAAATAGATACTATTTTAAAACGTCTTGGTAAATCTCTGGAAAATGAAGATTTGGCAGATGTTAAAGCCTTAATCGAAGAGTTGGAAATTGCTGATCCTTTAAGTGGTAGTAAAAATTGGACAGATGTTAAACAATTTAATTTAATGTTTGATACCAAGCTAGGAGCTTCAGCTGAAAGTGCTATGGATTTATATCTGCGTCCCGAAACTGCACAAGGAATTTTTGTAAATTTTTTAAATGTTCAGAAAACTGGACGGATGAAAATTCCGTTTGGAATCGCTCAAACAGGTAAAGCCTTTAGAAACGAAATTGTTGCCAGACAATTTATATTTAGAATGCGTGAGTTTGAACAGATGGAAATGCAGTTCTTTATTAAACCTGGAACACAAAAAGAATGGTTTGATTACTGGAAAGAAACGAGACTTAAATGGCATAAATCTCTTGGAATGGGAGATGATAATTATCGTTTTCATGATCATGAAAAGTTAGCGCACTATGCAGATGCAGCTACTGATATTGAGTTTAAATTTCCTTTTGGATTTAAAGAGTTGGAAGGGATACATTCTCGTACAGATTTCGATTTAAAACAACACGAAGACTATTCGGGAAAAAAACTGCAATATTTTGATCATGAAGATAATGCAAGTTATACGCCATATGTTTTAGAAACCTCTATTGGTTTAGACCGCATGTTTTTAGCGGTTTTTTCAAATTCTTTAGTTGAAGAAGAGTTAGAAAATAATACAACAAGAACAGTTTTAAAACTACCAGCTGTTTTAGCACCAACAAAAGCTGCTGTTTTTCCTTTAGTAAAAAAAGATGGATTACCAGAAGTTGCTAAACAAATTGTAGACGATTTAAAATGGAGTTTTAATGTGTTTTATGATGAAAAAGATGCTGTTGGTAAGCGTTATAGACGTCAAGATGCTGTAGGAACGCCATTTTGTATTACAGTAGATCATGATACTCTTAACGATAATACTGTTACAATACGGCATAGAGATACAATGGAACAAAAACGTGTAAAAATTGCAGAATTGAAAAATATTATTGATGCAGAAGTGTCGTTTAAATCTTGGTTAAGTACTATTTGAAACGTATTTAGTATTCAAGCATAATAAAAGTCAAGATTTAGTCTTGACTTTTTTGTTTTAAAAGGAGCTTAAACCACTGTCATCATTGATTTATTTATGAATATGTTAAAGATTCTGACTGAGGAATAAGTATTTAACAAATTATTTACATTTTAGTACAAAAAACCTTACTTTTAAGAACTCTAAAATAACATTTCAAAATTATTGCAAACTACGTTATGAAAACAAAACTACATGTATTAATAATGTGCTTTCTATTTTTAGGAACTAGTGCATTATTCGCCCAAACAATTGAAAATAAACCTCAAAAGCCTCATTATATAGGTAAGCCAGATAGAGTAGTAAAGGTGCCTTCTATCGCTTCCAGAATGGGAGTTTTACAACCAGTTGATTTATTATCGAAAACTGAAGAAATGGTCGATGGAAGATCTGCAAAATATCACATAGTACCTGGAAAAGGTTCTAAAGGTGATGATGTTTTAGCAAAAGAATCACACCCTTTAAAAAATAGCGTGCAATCTAGAACACCAAGTTTAGTATTCGAAACTGCTGCTTCTAATTCTCAACCAACTGACCCTGCTGGAGGTGTTGGTCCAAACCATTACATTGCTGTGACAAATACTGCTTTTAGAATTTTTGATAAAAGTGGTAACCCTTTAACAGGACTTCTTGCTCCAAATCCAACAATATTCCCAAATGGAGGATGTTGTGATTTAACAGTTTCTTATGACAATAGAGCTGATCGTTGGGTGTTATCCTTTTTAGGAGGTGGTGCGCAAATAGCTGTATCTAATGGCCCTGACCCTGTTAATGATGGATGGACAACTTATTTATACACTATCGTTAATGACTATAATAAATTATCTGTTTGGAGTGATGGGTATTATTTAACAGAGAATACAGGTTCAGCTCAAAAATTACATGTTTTTGACAGAGAAGCTATGTTAGCTGGAGAGCCTAATGCTGCTATTCAATCATTTGCTTTACCAGGAATGGTTACAAGTGGTTTTCATAGTCCTCAAGCATTCAATATATCTGACAATAATTTCCCTAATATAGGAAACTGTCCAATTGTGTTTTTACAAGACGATGCTTATGGAGGTGGTATAACACAAGATCACATTAAATTATGGACTTGTACTGTTGACTGGGATAACCCAGCCAATTCAGTTGTATCAGCTGCAACACAATTAGGTATAGATGCTGGAACAGGTACTGTAACACCTTTTACTTCCGTTTTTAATGGAGGATCTTTTGCAAACTTGGCGCAACCAAATGGAGGTGCTCTTATAGATGCTTTACAAGCAATAATTATGAACCAAGCTCAATTTAGAAAATTTCAAACATACAATTCGGGTATTTTTAATTTTGTGGTTGATGTAGATGGATCTGCAACTAGTCAAGCTGGAATTAGATGGTATGAGATTCGCCAGGATGGCGATGGTCAGCCATGGTCAATCTATCAAGAGGGTACTTATACTGCTCCAGATAATAGGCATGCTTGGAATGCTAGTATGATTATGGATAGTGAAGGAAATATAGGAATGGGTTATTCAACAATGACGAGTGCAAATAGCACTGGAACAGCTGGTAATGATCCTGTTTTTGGAGGTGGAGATGTTAGAGTCAGTTCTGTTTACACTGGACAAACTGCTGGTACAGGTGATACAAATCCTGGTTTAATGAATCTTTCAGAAGAAATAATTATTGAAGGTAATGCTAACATCCCTGGAACTAGATATGGAGATTATAGTAAGATGGATATTGACCCAGCTAATGATAAAGATTTTTGGTTTGTTAATGAAGTTATGAATGGTGGCAGAAAAAATTTCGCTGGAGTTTTCCAAATAGCTACAGATAAAACTAACGATGTGGGAGTTGTTGCTTATAATAGTCCTGCTGATGAAGGTACTTTTACTAATGATCAAGTTATTTCAGTAAGCCTTTTTAATTATGGATCCTCTTCAGCTTCTAATTTTGAAGTTGCTTATCAAATTGATGGAGGCGCAGTGGTTGCAGAAACATTTACAGGAACAATTGCCGCTGGTGCTTTTGAAACATTCACTTTTGCTACAACTGCTGATATGTCTGCTCCTGGTACATACTTTATCCATGCTGAAACTAATATGACAGGTGATGAAGATACAGGAAATGACTTTACTGTTTGTTACGTAAAAAATATAGCTGCAAACGATATTGGTGTTGTTGATATTACCTCTCCAACTTCAGGAGATGGATTAGGAAATGAAACGGTTACAATTACAATTCAAAATTTTGGTACTGCTGCGCAATCTGGATTTGACGTAAATTATATAGTTGACGGTGGTACTCCAGTAGTAGAGAATGTTGCTGCATCAGTAGCAGGAGGAGAAACTATTTCTTACTCTTTTATGACTACAGCAGATTTAAGTAATATAGGTGATTACACAATATCTTCAAGTACTTTGTTAGCTGGAGATGCTGATCCAGCAAATGATACGTTTTCAACAACTGTATCTAATGTAGCTTGTGAAAGTACAATGTCTACTGATACACCTATAGCTATTTCTGAAAGTGGAACGCCAACAATTACTTCGGTAATAACTATAGCAGATGACTATTTAATTAATGATGTAAACCTAACATTAAATATTAATCATACTTGGGCTTCAGATTTAGATATTACTTTAACTTCGCCTAACGGAACTGTAGTAGAACTTACTTCTGATAACGGAGGGAATGGTGATAATTATACAAATACTGTATTTGACGATGATGCTGCAGACACAATTGTTGGTGCTTCAGCACCTTTTACTGGAAGTTTCCAACCAGAAGGTAGTTTAGCAGATTTTAATATGGAACAATCTGCAGGCGATTGGACATTAACTGTTTCTGATGATGCTAACCAAGATGGAGGAGAACTTTTAAACTGGACTTTACAGTTATGTTCTGATGATTTCTTATCTATAGGTGAAAATATTGTAAATGAAGATTTAATTATTATACATGAAGGTAATGATCAGTATAAAGTTAAATTACCAACAACAACATTAACAGATAGATTATCTATAACAGTTTATAATGTTTCTGGGCAAATATTATCTTACAGTCCTATTGAAAACAGAACAGGTCAAGGATATGAGTACGATCTTGACATGTCGTATGTGTCTTCAGGAGTATACCTAGTGAGAGTAGGTAATAATGAAGCCGGAAATGTTAGACGAATAATTGTAGAATAACAATTAGTATTTAATATATAAAAAAAAAAGAGAAGGTTTATCCTTCTCTTTTTTTTATGATTTCAATCTCAATTGGTTGCGCATCGTTACAACGGTTTTTCATTCTTAAAAAACGACATTTATAATAAATTTTTTCATTATCATTTTTTAAACTTTCATACTCTTTATTATCAAAATTAATAGGATCAAATTTGACACCAGATTTATCATCAACAATAATATAAGGACAATCACTATTTTTTATATACATAACTGTTCCTTGAGAAAAACCTTCACTTTCCATTTTTGTATCCATAGCTTTCATTTGCTCTTGATTCACTTCATTGGTTGTATCATTAAGTTTTGTATCTTTTACCGCATTTTTTGCAGAGTTGCATGACAATACTAGAGATAGTAAACTCAAGGCTGATATTTTTAATAATAAATTCATAATAATCGGTTTATAAAAACACAATTTACAAAAAATGTGCCTCGTTTTTAGAAGTAAGCACGTAATTGGATATTTCCTGTGTGTATGACTCTACTTGTTTCACTTTTTCTTCCTAAATAATTAAGGTTTAAATCCAAAAATTTTGTAAGCTTCTTTTGAGCAATTAAACTCCAAGTAAAGTTTTTTCCGGGTTGTAAACCTTGCATCATTTGGTAACCAACAGGAGCATTGGCATTTCCTTCAAAATCATTAGAAAAATAATTAAATTCTCCAGTTATAGCTGCTTTTTCATTTTTATTAAAAGTGAAAGAAGTACCATAACGCTGTTGCAAGAGTGTTTCTTTTTCGCCAATAGTATTTTCTTGATTGGAAAACTGATAAAACACATCAAATCTGGTATTATCATTTAATAAATACGAAAGTTTTGGATTAATAGTATAATCATCGATATTAAAATTCTTACTTAAAAAATTCTCACTAATACTTTCAGTATTTTCAAATATGGATTGAAAATCTATCAACCAACTTATAGCAAACTTGTGTAGAAATCGTATTTGGTGGCTTTCGAGATTGTTCTCTATAAAACCAAAAGATAATTCGTTACGCGATTTATTGTTTAAGTAAGTGTATGATGTTGTATAGCGTTGTTTTCCTCTATTATAAATTAACAAGTTTCTAAAATTTAATTGAAGTGCTAATTGATTCTCATCATCATTTTTAAAAGGGTTTAAATTAAAATTATTTCCAGTTCTTAACTCTTTTCTATCCAGCAAATAGGAAGCTTGATTATAAAAATGAGACCAAAACTTTTTGGTTTTAGAATTACTTCCTGACCATTTTTGCATATTTAAGGTAACTGTTTGGCTTAGTCTATTTTGGTGAGTCTTTAAGAAAACTTGATTAGGGAGAAGCACACGAATAAAATTTCCTTGGTCTTGAAATGGGGCAGTTTCAAATTCTTCTAATTCTTGAATGCCATTCTCATTATAATCTATCCATGTATAAGCTCCTTGTCCTGGTTCCACTTCTACATAAGTAAAATCTTGGCGAGGTAACGTACCTGAATTAGTCTCGTAAATCGTGTTCCAGTTTATAATCTGGTCGAATAATTTTTGATTGTATTGCAATCTAGAGTTCAGAGACTGCTCATCTTCTATAGTGTCCTCTTTATTATTTAACTTTCTAAAATTCACATAAAGTGATAAATTACTATTAGTATTTTGGATTAATCTTGTGTCTAAATAGTAAGTATTAGATGTATTAACTGTTTCTAATCGGTTATTTCTAATACTATCATTCACACGATTTTTATATCCTATTTGTGCAAATACCCTTGTGCTATCTCCAATTCCAGTAAATATCTCGTATGATGAAAACTTTTGACTTAAAGGCGTTAAGGCTTGGGTCTGGGTTTCAATTTGCTCATTATCCTCAATAGCTAGCTTGGCTCCAACCCAAGATTTATTAAAATTATAAGTGAGCCTGTTGAAAGATCTTAAAAAAGTAGAACTGTTTGTGTTGGATTCAGCTTTGAGAAAGCTTGAATTAGAAAAAATTGAAAGCTTATTTAAAATAAGATTAGCAAAAATTGAATGGCGATTACCATTAAAATTTCCAGAGTAATTGAGATGTTCAAAAGTATAATTAGCAAGTCCTTTTTTAGAGTGTTGTAATTGTAACCCAGAGGTTAGTAGTAACTGATTACCAAAATCATTTAGTATTTGATTAGCTGTTGGTTGAGCTTCTAAATTCCAATCTCTATTAAATTCAGGATTATATAGGCCTTCAATATTTCTGAAATTTTCTTGAATAAAATCGGTATCAACAAACCCATTTAAATTCCATAGACTATCATTTTTTATGATTTGTTGATTCACTTTAAGTTTACCCGCTAAACCATCATTATCACTATCATCTAAACTAGAAAATAAGTTGAGGTCATTTCTACTTCCTGCTATTTCAAAATTGATTTGTGTTTTTTCTGTTGGTTTGTATGATCCATTTACTACTGCTAGTTGTAGTTTTGTAGGCGCTATAAGTTGAATAACAGGTTCAAAATTACCTTGAGGAATACCATTCTCTGGAGCAATATACTCATAGATAGTTGCAATGGCATTTACTAGCTCTCCAGTATCATCATTTATGAGTTGCTTTACTCTATAATTACCATTATTAGTGCCGACATTAGAAAAACGAACGCTAAATAACTCATCTTCAGGATCGTTTGAAAACACAAATATTTCTTCTGTACCTGCAAATTCTTTTCTATATAAAATTCTGTTTTCGCTAAAACTTTCTGATACAGCTGAAGGTGCAACCATGTTGGTTCTATCATCTCCTGCATCTGCAAGAATTGATACTTGTTCAGTTGATAAATTTTGCTGTAAAGGTTGGTTTTTCGCATCGTTTTCAGAATAGATAGAGACACCAACCTTAAGTTTTTCACTCTCATGAGTTGCACCTCCATAAGCAATAAAACGCGAATAGTTTCTGTCACTAAATTGATAATCTACTGTTATTCGCATTTCTGAAGTAATAGGAAAAGTCGAATTAAAAATGATCTCGCCAGCATTATAATCTATAATATAGTCCTCATTCTCTCCACGTACTACTGGAACACCATTTACATATACAGTTTCACTACCAGAGACAATGAGTACAAACAATTCGCCATTATTTCCTTGTAATTTATAAGGACCTTGATTACCCTCTTGAGCAGTAAATTGACTGGTTGTAAATTGACCTCTAACCAAAGCTCCAGCTGCAAATGCTTGCGTTTTAGCTTCTTCTTGTCCAAAATTAAGATTCAAAGACAGTCCTTGAACACGTTTGTTAAACTGCGAGAAATACGAATTATTATCTTGTAAATCTATATCACCAGCACGCACATTCCAACGATCACTAAATAATTCTATAAAAACTTGGTCAAACTCATCTAATCTCTGCGAATAACCACTTTCTTGTAACGGAATATTTGCATCTTGAATAGATGCTCGTAAAGAAACTTTGTCATTTAATTTTCCTGTTATCTGTAAATCAAGCTCACTATTTAAAACAGAATTCTGGTTATTACCAATTGTGACTCCACGAGAAATACTTCCAGAAGTTGTTAAGCCATCAAAAGGCGTAAATCTATTTTTTACATTAGATTGTTTGAGTTTAAAAATGCGTTGAAGATTATCTGTATCAGTTATTACTACTTCATCATCAAGTTGCTGGTAGGTTTTAGTTAGGAATTTTGGAAACCGTAAATAAGAAATTGATATAGAATCACTTTTAATTGGACTAGTGAAAGTTATAATGGCTTTTGGGTAATCTACAGAGTAAGACGAAGAATCGATAGTTCTACCATTAGTATCGATAACTTTGAAGTCTTTAGAGTTAATACTAACACTATCAATTTTAATGGTGTCTTTTACAACTACTTTTTTAGTTATATAATTAGGGTTTTGATCTTGAGCTAAAGCAAGAAAACCAAATAGAAAAATAAAAATAGCTAGTAAAAATTTCATCTAGTACTTAAACTTAAAACAGTGTAAAATATTTTGTTAATATTATACGTTAAAACTGCTTTAAATTTATAGTGTAAAAGTACTGCATTATTTATTTTAGCTAAAATTCTACAAGTATTCTATATGAAAATAATTTCATACAATGTAAATGGTATTAGAGCAGCATTAAATAAAGGCTTTATAGATTGGTTAAAATCTGCCAATGCAGATGTTATTTGTTTACAAGAGATTAAAGCTCAAGAAGAGCAATTAGATATTTCAGTTTTTGAAGAAGCTGGATATACTTATAATTATTGGTTTAGTGCACAAAAAAAAGGATATAGTGGTGTTGCTATTTTATGTAAGCAAGAGCCTAACCATGTAGAATATGGAACAGGAATAGATTATATGGATTTTGAAGGACGCAACCTTCGTGTTGATTATGATGATGTGTCTATTATGAGTATGTATTTACCTTCTGGTACTAATATAGAACGATTAGAATTTAAGTTTAAATACATGGATGAAATCCAAGACTATTTAACGTCTTTAAGAAAAACTATTCCTAATCTAGTAGTCTGTGGCGATTATAATATTTGTCATGAAGAGATAGATATACATAACCCTAAAATGAAAAATGTATCAGGATTTTTACCAGAAGAACGTGAGTGGCTAGGAGGATTTATAGATTCTGGTTTTATAGATTCATTTCGTTTTTTAAATCCTGATTCTCAAACCTATTCTTGGTGGAGTTATAGAGCAAATTCAAGAGCAAATAACAAAGGTTGGCGTTTAGATTATGCTATGGTTGCAGAACCTTTGAAACAACATATTAAAAGAAGCGTCATACTTACAGAGGCAGTACACAGTGACCACTGTCCAATTTTAGTAGAAATAGAATAAACAATTACAATGATAAAAAAAACATCAATAATACTATTAGTTATAGCATTTGCTACCTCATGTGTATCGCCAAAAGTTTATAAGGAACTTGAAGGTAAGTACAACAAACTAAAAAATGAAAATAGAAGCCTTCAAGATGAAAATGAAACACTTTTAAGTGCTAAAACAAAAGTTGAAAACGACTTAAGCAAGCTCCAGAAACTATATGATGATGCCGTTTCTAGTCGTGATAAATTGCAAAGCGATTATAATGCTACTAAAGCAAGCTATGATAACTTAAAAGCGTCTTATGATGCGCTTGAAGCTAATAGTTCTGCTGCTTTAGCCGAAAATTCTAAAAAAAATCGTGAATTGTTAGCGCAACTTGAAGCTAAAGAACAAGCACTAGCCACAGAAAACCAGAGGCTAAATACACTAAAAAAGGAATTAGATGCACGATCTCAACGAGTGGCAGAATTAGAGAGTGTAATAGCTTCTAAAGATGCAGCAATGCGTAATTTAAAAGATGCCATTTCCAGAGCTTTAACAGATTTTGAAGGTAAGGGTCTTACAGTTGAACAACGAGATGGAAAAGTATATGTTTCTATGGAAAATAAATTGTTATTTCAATCTGGTAGTTGGGCTGTAGGAAGCGAGGGAAGAAGAGCTGTAGAGCAGCTAGGAAGTGTATTGGCAGAAAATCCAGAAATAGCTATTTTAATAGAAGGTCATACAGATAATGTGCCTTACAATGGGAATGCTCAATTGTCTGGAAATTGGGATTTATCTACTAAAAGAGCAACAGCTATAGTTAATATATTGCAAAGCAATTCTAATATAAAAGCAGAGAATTTAACAGCAGCTGGACGTGGAGAACATGCTCCAATTGCTACTAATGACACCTCAGAAGGTAGAGCTAAAAATAGACGTATAGAAGTTATTCTAACACCAAAGTTAGATGAGATTACAAAGCTGTTAAATGATATTTAAAAATTATCAGAAATAGCTTTTGCTATAACTTCAAATTCTTTTTTTGTCAGAGAGGCTTTAGTAGTAAATCGAGCATCATTCATTGAATGTAATGGAATTAAATGCACATGAACGTGTGGTACTTCAAGTCCAATAACTGTCATTCCTATGCGTTTACAATCTATAGTTTTTCTGATGGCTAGTCCGACTTTACGTGAAAAACTCATAAGTCCATTGTAAGTGTCTTCATCTAAATCTAAAAGGTTATTGACCTCTTTTTTGGGAATACAAAGTGTATGACCTTTCGTATTTGGATTAATATCTAAAAATGCTAAAAACTCATCAGTTTCGGCAACTTTATAACTAGGTATGTCTCCAGATATTATTTTTGAGAAAATTGTTGCCATTAGCTTTTAGATAGATTATATAAAAATAAACGATTCCAACTTTCGGAGTAATCATTTTAGGTATTATTTGTAAAAAACTTATCGAGTAATTTCTATAATATCAAATTTCATAACACCATTCGGCACTTGAATTTCAGCAACATCTCCTACAGTTTTACCGAGTAAACCTTTGCCAATCGGTGAGTTAACGGAGATTTTTCCTGAAGCTAAATCAGCTTCACTTTCTGCTACTAACTTATAGCTCATTTCCATTCCGTTAGTTTGATTTTTTATCTTAACAGTTGATAAAACTAGTGCTTTAGTAGTGTCTAATTGGGATTCGTCAATTAATCGAGCAGTTGATAGAGTCGCTTCAAGTTTTGAGATTTTCATTTCTAATAGTCCTTGCGCCTCTTTTGCAGCATCGTATTCTGCATTTTCACTCAAATCTCCTTTGTCTCTAGCATCAGCAATCGCTTGAGAAGCTTTAGGTCTTTCAATATCTTTAAGTTGTGCTAATTCGTCTCTTAATTTTTTTAATCCTTCTGCAGTGTAATATGATACGTTACTCATAACTTCATCGTTTTAATTATAAAAATATCCCGAAACAAGATCGGGATTAATACAAAAAATCTCGCTTTAACGAGACCAATACAAATATACAAAATATTTATATCATGATGCTTTTTATTGTAAATTGCCATTCTATTTTTAATGGTAAAAACAGCTTTTAAATGAAACGATTTTTAGTTTTAATACTAGCCATAACTATATTATCTTGTAGAGGTAATGATGATGATAATAATAACAATTGTCGATTTCTGTTAAATGTAAATGTGAATTACACAGCCAATTTAAGTTTACCTCAATTTCTAGATTTACAATCAGTACAAAATCCTGTTCCTGTTCCTGGAGAAGGAAATGGTGGTTTGATTATTATGAGAACTATTGGAGATAATTTTGTTGCTTGGGATAGAGCAGACCCTAGTCATGCGCAACAAAGCTGTTCTATAATGACTTTACAAGGCACTCAAGTTACTTGTAATTGCGATGATGAAAATCAATATGATTTAAACACAGGACTACCTCTTACACAAGGTTTATCATGTGGTTTAAAAGCTTATCGTGTTGAGCAAAGTGGAAACCTCTTATTTATAAGTAATTAAAAAAGGCCTTTAACATAGAGTTAAAAGCCTTCTTTAAAATTAAATTTTCTAAAACTTTAGAGTTGCTCCTAATAAAAAGTTAGTAGTCGCTTGCGGATAAAATCCTGCGCCTTCAATAGTTGTAACAGTTCCTGGAGCACTAAAATCATCATCAAAAGTGAAGAAATAACCATTAGAGATATAGTCTTCATTAAATATATTGTTCACTAATAAAGAAAAGTCTATTGCATCTATAAACGAGTCTTTTATATTCCAGTTATAAGTAGCGTTAAAATCATTTACAAAAAAGGACTCTAAAATTGAAGTCTCACTATCAATATTACCCATATATTGCTCGCCAACATATTTAGATAAAAATGCTAGATATAATTCTTTAACTGGTCTATAAGAAATAGTATTTCCAATAATTACATTTGGTGAGAAAGAAATATCTGTCTCACCTAAATTTTCTAGTATTCCATCACGTTGAAAAAAGAAATCTCTATTTTTATTTGTGCTCAATGCAATATTAGGTTGAATATTTAATTTAGTTGTTAGAGCAACATTTGCATCTACTTCAATACCTAATCGGTAACTACTACCGCTATTTGCACGAATTGGTGCTCCAGATCCATCTAAAGCTCCTGTGAGAACTAACTGATCTTCATAATCCATATAAAAACCATTGATATTTAAAGCTATTTTTTCTGAAGTAAGTCGCCATCCTATTTCAATATCATCAAGTCGTTCAGATCTAGGGTTGCCATTTTCGAAATCTGTTCTGTTAGGTTCTCTGTGTGCTCTAGCAAAGGATGCATATAACTGGTTATTTTGATTTATCTTGTAGCTTACTCCAAATTTTGGATTAAAAAACGAAAATGTTTCATCAACAATAAAATCTTCTACATCAGAATTTTGCCCTGTAGTAGAATAGTCAATAAAGCGTCCTTGAAGGTCTAAATAGAATTGCCAGTTATTATTTAATCTATAGTCTGCTTTAGCAAAGGTTGAAAATTCATTTTTCTTTCCTACTCCAAAATAGTAACGATCTCCTAGTTCGGAGTCGCTTGCAAAACGAGACCAAATAACTTGACCAAAGTGATCGCCTTCATATGTGCTGTAAAATAAACCAGAAGTGATATCAAACTTATCGTCTTTGTAATTTAAGTTTCCAGAAAACACATAAAAATCATTATCTAGCCAACGTCTTCTAACTAGATCGGAAGTGGTAATGGTCTCACCACCAATTTGAACAGGCGATAAACCATAGAAAGCTAATTCTGATTCTCCATCAAACAATACGTTTTGAGAAAACCAATCATCAATGTATTCTTCAAAAAAACCACGTCCATAAGTATAGTTAAAGCTAAAGTTACTACTCCAATTATTATTGTAGCGCTGTGTCCAATGAAGCTGATAATGATCTTGTTTGTAATCATCTACTTGGTTATTGTGAAATCCTTCAGGATTACCATTATCATCAAAGCGTGCTCCAGCAGGATTAAAAGTAGGATAATTAATCGCTGTCTCACGATCTACTCCAAACCAAGATTGATATGTTACTTCACTTCCTGCAAAATGTATTGCTTTAATTAAAGTATTATCATCTTTATAAGCACCTTGAAGGAAATACGATTTTAAATCAGAAGATGCTCTATCAATATAACCATCAGAAGTGATTTGAGATAAACGACCAGAAAACTCAAAATGATTGTTCAATAATCCAGTGCTAAATTTCACATTATGTCTTCTTGTATTAAACGATCCTATTGTGTGAGATGTGTTAGCGTAAGACTGTTCAGAGACTTTATCTGTCAAAATATTTAAACTAGCACCAAATGCTCCTGAACCATTAGTAGAAGTTCCTACACCTCTTTGAAGTTGCAGGTTTTCAACTGATGAGGTAAAATCTTGAAGATTAACAAAAAATGTAGTAGCACTTTCTGCATCATTATAAGGAATTCCATTAATTGTTACATTAATTCCTTGGTTTGCAGTACCGCGAACTCTAAATCCTGTGTAACCTATTCCTGCTCCTGCATCAGAAGTAGTAACTACAGATGGTAAAAAATTAAGTTGTGTAGCAATGTCTTGGCCCAGATTTCGTTTTTCTAGATCTTTCTTTTTTAAATTAGTGTGTGTAATAGGAGAACTTGCATTAACACGAACCGCTTTTACAAGTACTTCATCTAGAGACTCTACTTGGGTAGAGTCTTGAGCAACTTCTTGAGCAGTTGCTGTGACCAGAGAAGCAGCAAATGTTCCAATAAATAATAGTTTTTTCATCACGATTATAAGTTTTAATCGAATAAAAAAGGGGAATTATTCTATTGGTTATTTTAAATGATTTTTAAAATGTTCTCCAAAAAACTTTATACGACTTTATCTTACCTTTAGCTTCGGAAGACAAATCTGTAAAAGTACAGATTGGAAAATCAATAAATGACGATTATCGCCTTCCTAAACAGCATTACCTGTTCTAGGTTCAATGGGTATGATCTCAGCCTTTATTGGCACCCCTTTTATGAGAACGTTGCAAAGGTAAATTAGAAATTTGAATTTTTTAATCTAAAGGCGGTTTTTTTCTGTTAGCTTTTTTATCAGCTACTAAGCGTTTAGCTTTTAATCTTTTTAGTTTAATGCTTTTAGGTATTTTTGTTGGTTTACGGTTTTCTTGAACAATTAAATTGTTCTCTAATAAATTGATGAACCGTCTAATTACAAGCTCTTTATTACGATGCTGACTTCTGGTTTCGTCACATTGTAAAATTAAAATCGAATCTTTTGTAAGCTTACTTTTTAAATTTAATTGTAAAAGCTGTTTTTGTTCAAAACTTAAAACTAGTGATTCTTCTATATTAAAATACAGCTCAATTTTTGAGGAAACTTTGTTTACATGTTGTCCGCCACTACCAGAGCTTCTAATAGCTTTAAACTCTAACTCTTTTAAAAGTGAATCTTCATTAAACATTAGAAATTTTGATGAGCAGGTTTTAAAAGATCGTTAACTGTTTTTACAGGATTGAATGTTATTAAAGGGACTTCAACAAAAATAGTATTCCAATTTGCCATAGAGCCATTCCATAAACCAGGAAGCTCCAGAGCTTTTATATCTTTTCCAGTTTTAGTTTTCATAGTTATAAAGGCCGTTTTTGGATCTACATATTTAGTTAAATCATATTTCTCGCCTTTGTAATTTTTAACACCGCAAACCAAATCTACTGGATTAAAATGAGTGGCATTTTTTAAAGTTTGTTTTTGACCTTTCTGCTTTTTGTCTATTTGTGCAGATTCTACTATTTGTAGAGAGGTATTTCCGCTCTCGTCTTTTACCCAGAAAGGACCTCCACCAGGTTCGCCTTCATTTTTTACCATGCCACAAACACGGATTGGTCTATCTAATTTTTCTTTTAGATACTCCATTTGATATTTAGGGGCATACTTTTCAAACTCATCACTAATTACAACATTAACTTTATTTGATAAAAACTCTGCGATTTCAATAATAGTGGGTTCATTAATTTGATTGTTTTCATTTAAAAGTTTTGAATAATAAAACGCCTTTTCCTGAATATCTATTAGCACTCCAGCTAATAGCTTTTTATATTTTGCAACCTCTTCTTCATATTTATATACTACAACATTATCAATGTTTTTTATAAATATTATATCAGATTGAATATCATTTAAATTTTCAATTAAGGCACCATGACCTGAAGGTCTAAATAATAAACTGCCATCAGGTTCTCTAAAAGGTTCGTTGTTAGTTGTTACAGCAATAGTATCTGTTGATTCTTTTTGATACGAAAAAGTAATGTGAAACGATGTATTGGTTTTGCGCTCAACAATCTCCTCAATTCGTTTAAATTCCTCATCAAATTTATGCTTATGTTTTTCTGAAATTGTGAAATGAAGGTTGGCCTCGTTATTAAAGGCAATGTATAATGCAGCTTCAAATAAATGTTCTTCGAATGCTGTAGCTTGATGCCCTTTATATTGATGAAAAGGGAGTAATCCTTTAGGAGAGTTCCCCAAATTAAGATGCTTTGCATCAAGCATCGCTTCAATAAAAGTTATGTATTTAAAGTCGATAGATTGTTTGCTGTAATCAGGATTTATTTCTTTAGCTTTTTCAAGAACGGTATTGTAAAATGGCAATTTTTCATGTCCAATCTGAAAAAGCGACATGCTAGTTGCTTTATTTTTGTTTATGTACGAGTTAATGCTTCCTTTTTGAGGATTATAATCTTCTAAAAAACTATACAAAAATTTAAACATTCTTGTAGCTGCGCCAGAAGCTGGTACAAACTTTTCTAAACTAAATCGATTTCTGTTTTCTTCAAATAGAGTGATATAGCGTTGCTTTTCAGAATCAGGAATAGCTATTATGCCATCATTTATAGTAGCTGCTTTTGTGATATTTACAAATGGAATTCCTTTTTTAAAAAGATCTATTTGATCTTCAATTTTTTTTAAGGTTAATCCTTTTTGTTCTATTTGTTGTATATCTTTTTCAGAAAATTGCATTAATTTTTTTTCAATAATTTATCGATATAACTCACTGCTATATCGAGACGTTCTTTTTTATTGCCTTTTAACAAGACGTAAGGTCTCTTGTACTTAATTAAAGCATCTTGAAAAGCATTAAACATACGTTCTCTTTCATTGGGTTTATCTCTTAAATCATCTGCTTCCCAAGGTGTGTCAATATAAGTTAAAAAGTATAAATCATAAGTATTTTTTAAAGCGTATTTTTCTAGAAGAGGATCGCAAGTTCCTGAATAGTATGCTTCAGAATATACTTTAGTTTCTAATAAATCGGTATCGCAAATTAAAACAGTATCTGTTTTTTGTGCCAATTCATTTTCTAACTTCATTTGTCCTTGAGCAATTGGGAGTAAATCTTTTGGTTCACATGTTTTACGCTCATTATTCCATTTATTTTGTAGATATTCGCGCGCATATTCTGGTACCCAAACTGAATTGTAATGTCTAGCCAACTGTCTAGATAAGGTTGTTTTACCAGTAGATTCTGGTCCAAATAAAACTACTTTTATGCAGTTTGCAGGTTGTTGTTTAAGTGTTTCTTCCATGCAATATATCCTTGAATTGCTAAAATGGTGAAAATTAAATATTGTAATGATAACATTCCTAATCCTCTATAGGCATATAAAGGTATGGTAATTAAATCTGCGAAAATCCATAAGGTCCAGTTTTCTAATTTTTTATTAGCCATGAACCACATTGCTGTAAAGAAAATTCCGGATGTAAAAATATCAATATAGTTTACAGTTTGAATATCATAATCATTTGCTTTATATACTAAATAAGTAACTAGCATTGTAGCCAAAAATAAACTAAAGCCTATAATTTTTTCTCTTGAGTTGGTTCTAGAAATAGGCACAATATACTTGTCATTTTTTTTGCGCGACCAATTCCACCATCCATAAACACTCATTACTGAATAATAAAAATTCATCATCATGTCTCCAAAATATTCATTTATCCATAATAAATAAACAGTAATTACAGTACAAACTATTCCTGTTGGATAGACTAAAATATTCTCTTTTTTAGCGTACCAAACACTAGCAATACCAAATACAAAAGCAATTGCTTCTAAAATTATCTGATGTGTTGGAGTTTGTTGATAAGCTTCAAAAAAGAAATCAAAAACTTGGTTCATAATCGCTTCTATTTGTTTTTACTACTTTCATTGTTAAAACTGAAATATCTGTATTTTCAAACGAACGTTTAATTTCTGTATTTAAAAAAGGCATTAGTTTATCATAATCTCCAAAAATTTGAGTGCTCAAAGGATTTTCTATAACTGTAAATTCAGAATTGCGCAAAGCTTTTATAAAATCTATTATGTGTTTTTCATAATCATTTTGCAAAGGCGATAATGTTAAGTCGACTGATATTTCCATATTTATTTCCCCTGAAAAAGGGAGTCTTTATTAAATTATATTATACATAACTATTTGTGAGATGCTGAAACAAGCTCAGCATGATAAATTACTTTTGTAATTTATCAAAAAACGATTCATTTTCTTCAAAAGCAGTACCAATCACAACCAAATCTGCACCAGCATTATAAGCATTTTGTAATTGATATGTTGTTTTAATTCCACCACCTACTATTAAAGGAATATTTAAACTCGCTTTTACTTTTTCAATTATTTTAGAGTTTACAGTATTTACAGCTCCACTACCAGCTTCTAAATATATAAGTTTCATGCCAAGATATTCTCCTGCTTTTGCAGAATCAGTAATTGATTGAATACTACTTTGAGATATTGGTTTGGTATTAGTTACAACTTGAACAGCAGTCTCTTTACCACTTTCTATAAGTATGTATCCTGTTGGAATAATTTCTAGATTAGTTTGAGATAATTTTTGAACAGAATCTACATGTTTACCAATTAAGTAATCTGGATTTCTACCTGAAATTAAAGATAAATACAAAATAGCATCAGCTTTATTAGTAATTTGATTCAAATCTCCAGGAAATAATACTATTGATAATTTAGTGTGCTTTTTTATTTCTACAACTACATTTTCAGTCACGTTTTCATTGACGATACTTCCGCCAACAAAAATATGTGTAGCAATAGATTGATTGACTTTAGAAATGAAATTAGAAACAGATTCCAGTTTCATCTTATCAGGATCAATAAGTACAGCCAATAGTTTTTTATTATTTGCTGAACACTCAACTATGTTATGGTATATGTTATGCATTTGGAACAACATATGCGCAAGTAAAACCTTCAAACTCTAAAAAAGCAGTGTTGTATCGGTATTTTTTATTTTCAAAATCAATCCAAGCAATCGTGTTTTTGTCTTTTAACATAAAAGGAATGACTAAAAAATGTTGTTTAAACAACATGCCAGGCGTAGCAAATAGTTTGTACAATGATTCTTTAATTCCCCAAATAACAGTAAGTTTTCTAATGTACTCATCAGAAGTTTTATCTAGGTAATCAAACTCATAACCCACAAATTTTTTGGCGATGATTCCAATTTTAGTACGTTGCTTTTCTATATCAATTCCAACTTCTTGATCGCTAACAATCACTCCCGAAAATGTAAATGAATGTGTGATAGAAATATGTTTGCCATCTTTTAAATGAGGTTTCCCGTTATTATCGTAATATAAATCTTGATCTGTGTATCCAAAATCTCGTAGAAGATGTCTTACACTTAAAAAGCCTCGTTGATGTAATTCACTTTTCATACCTAAAACACGCTCTAAACTTTGAGGTTTTAAATCAAGCGGATTTAATAAATCCTCATACGATTCCTCAATCTTCCAAATTTTAACAACAGTTTGTGAATTTACACTAATGGTTTTGTAAAGAGGCATTTAATATTATGAATGTTATTGATTATCTTTGCACAGCCTTAAGCTAATATGCTTTTTGTTATAGCGAATTTAACTATTTAAGCCTGAAAGCCAAAGGTTACTTAATTATAAAAAATAAAAGAAATACAAAAATATGAGTACAAAAACTGTTGCTTACGTTCCTAACAAAGTAAAGGATATGTCGCTTGCGGCTTGGGGAAGAAAAGAGATTGAATTAGCTGAAGCTGAAATGCCAGGTTTAATGAGTCTTCGTGAAGAATATAAAGACGCTCAACCATTAAAAGGCGCTCGTATAGCAGGATGTTTGCACATGACGATTCAAACGGCTGTGTTAATTGAAACATTACAAGCTTTAGGAGCCGAAGTAACTTGGAGTTCTTGTAACATATTTTCTACACAAGATCAAGCTGCTGCTGCAATTGCTGCTGCTGGGACTGCTGTTTATGCATGGAAAGACATGACGGAAGAAGAGTTTGATTGGTGTATTGAACAAACGTTGTTCTTTGGAGAAGATCGCAAACCATTAAATATGATTTTAGATGATGGAGGAGATTTAACTAATATGGTTTTAGATAAATATCCTGAATTAGCTGATGGCATTAACGGACTTTCTGAAGAAACAACAACTGGTGTTCACAGATTATACGAGCGTGTAAAAAACGGAACGCTTCCAATGCCAGCAATTAATGTAAACGATTCTGTTACAAAATCGAAGTTTGATAATAAATACGGTTGTAAAGAATCTGCTGTAGATGCGATTCGTCGAGCAACAGATATCATGCTAGCAGGAAAACGTGTAACGGTATGTGGTTATGGAGATGTTGGTAAAGGTACAGCAGCTTCTTTTAAAGGAGCAGGAAGTATTGTCACAGTAACAGAAATTGATCCAATTTGTGCGTTACAAGCTGCAATGGATGGTTTTGAAGTAAAACGATTAGAAACGGTTGTTGGTAACTCTGATATAGTAATTACCACAACAGGTAATAAAGATATAGTTCAAGGTCGCCATTTTGAAATGATGAAAGATAAAACCATTGTTTGTAATATTGGTCACTTTGATAATGAGATTGATATGGCTTGGTTAAATAAAAACCATGGACATTCAAAAGATACCATTAAACCACAAGTAGACAAGTATACTGTAAATGGTAAGGATATCATTATTCTTGCTGAAGGGCGTTTGGTTAATTTAGGATGTGCTACAGGTCACCCAAGTTTTGTGATGAGTAATTCATTTACAAACCAAACTTTAGCGCAAATCGAGTTGTGGAATAACATTGACGCTTACGAAAACAAAGTATATATGTTACCAAAACATCTTGATGAGAAAGTAGCAAAATTACATTTAGAGAAAATAGGCGTTGAGCTTACAGAATTACGCAATGATCAAGCCGAATATATTGGTGTAACGGTTGAAGGACCATACAAGCCAGAACATTATCGTTACTAATTGATTGTCATTGCGAGAATCCAGACTGTAAACGTCTGGAGACGTGGCAATCTTATAAATTAAGGAAATCCCAAACAAAATGTTTGGGATTTTTTATTATCTATCTTCTTTCCTATACACAAATTTTAAGCCACTCCAATCCGCATCAATAGCTGCTACTTTAATATCTACTAAACCAATTTCAGATAATACATAATCTCTTACAGTTTCACGATTAATAGTGGTTTTAATTTCAGAAGAACCTTTAGGCCAACTCACCCAAACCATACCATCTTTTTTTAGAGCTGGTTTTAATTTAGGTAAATAGGTTTTTAAATCGTTTTCAGTAGTACAGAAAACATGTGCAAAGTCTACGGATTCAACTTGTGGTCTTTTAACTTCTTTAGTGTTTAGAGGAAAATCCGTAAATAACGATTTGTAATGTTGAGGTTGGTTAATCAATAAAATTGTGTATCCTTCCTTAATTCCTAATTTTTTGGCGAGTGGTGTGCCAGAGTAACCTTCCATGATTTAAATATAGTTAAAAATTCAGCTATATGTTTTAGCTTTAGTATTTTTATAAATAAAATAATAGTAATGGTGACTTCAAAAAAACTAGTGAATTATTTAAATGAAATGAATTCCTTAATTGCTAGTCATGATGCCGTTAAGAAATCTGTATCTAAATCTTCTGTTGGATGGCATTTAGATCATAATCTAAAAGTTATAAATAGTGTTATTAAAGCTTTACAAGAATCTAATCCAGATAATTATAACAATAACTTTAGTTTTTTAGGCAAACTCTTTTTTAAACTTAATTTTTTTCCTAGAGGAAAAGCAAAAGCGCCAAAATATGTTAAGCCACCTGAAGTAATTTCTAAAGATGAAATAACTAACCAACTAAATTTAGCGAAGCAAAATATAGAGTCGTTATCTCATTTAGATAAAAATGCATATTTCAAACATCCTTTATTTGGAAATATAAACACAAAAAGAGTTAATCGTTTTTTGGAGATACATACAAATCATCACTTAAAAATAATGAGAGATATATTAAAATAAAAAACCCTTTCTGTTTCAAGAAAGGGTTTTAAACCCTTCGACTTCTCTCAGGGCGAGTATCTTAAAGAAAATGTTTTTTAAGCTTCAAAAGGCTCTATAGAAACATAAGACTTATTGTCTTTTTTCCTTGTGAATTTTACAAGACCATCAACTTTAGCATGTAAAGTGTGATCTTTTCCTTGGTATACGTTTTCACCTGGATGGTGTGTATTACCTCTTTGTCTTACGATAATGTTACCAGCAATAGCAGCTTGTCCACCAAAAATCTTAACGCCTAATCGTTTCGATTCTGATTCTCTACCATTCTTCGAACTACCAACTCCTTTTTTATGAGCCATGATCTTAAGGTTTTATATTGTTAAACTTAAGTGGTTGCTATTATGCCTTACCACCATCTAATTCGTCTTGCCATTTTTTAAGCTCGTCCCACTTTCCATCTGCAGCTAATTGAGCTTGCTTTGGCCAAGTGTCTGTTACGTGATTTCCACGAACACCAGCTATAATTTCAGAAATTGCTTCTGGCTTTGCTTTTGCTAAATCAGCAAATGTTGCAATACCAGCTTCTACTAGAGTAGATGCAATTTTAGGACCAATACCTTCGATTTTCTTTAAATCATCAGCTTTTCCAGTTGCTTTTTTAGCAGCAGGTTTTGCTTTTGGTGCAGCAGCTTTCGCTTCTACTTTTGGTTCAGTTTGTTTAGTTTCTTTTTTTGGTGCAGCTTTCGTTGCTCCACTAGCAACAATACTTTCAATTACGATTTCAGTTAAGGCTTGTCTGTGACCATTTTTTACACGGTAACCTTTACGTCTTTTCTTCTTGAAAACTATTACTTTATCACCTTTAAGGTGCTTTAAGACTTTTGCTCCTACTTGAGCTCCGCCTATAGCTGGGGCGCCTACAGTAACTTTGTCACCATCACCAATTAAAAGAACGTTGTCGAAAGAAACTTTCTTACCTTCTTCTGTTGCTAAACGGTTAACAAACACCTTTTGGTCTTTTTCAACTTTAAATTGATGCCCTGCTATCTCTACAATTGCGTACATAGCGTAACGTTTATAATTATTAATTTATTCAAAAAATGAGTGCAAATATACTGCTATTTAATTAAACTACAAACGATTTAAGTGTTTACAGCATTTTTTTTATAATAGAATACATTGTTTAAGAATGTAAGTCAAGATTTTTAGTGTTTATAATACCTCAAAAGCTATAAATTGTTGTTAATTTTTTAAGATTCTTTATCAGGAATCCTTTTTGAGATAGTATTTTTGCACTACTCTGTAACAAAACTAGATTTTAACAGACAAACAACGTTAATTAACAAAAACAATAAAAATGAAAAAAGGCTTACTTTCTTTAGCAGCTTTACTCTTTGTTGGATTTGCCAGCAATGCACAAAAAGTTGAATTTGAAGAATTTGATTTAGACAATGGATTACATGTTATTCTACATCAAGATAATACAGCTCCTGTTGTAACAGTGGGAGTTATGTATGATGTTGGAGGAAAAGATTTAGGTGCAAACGGAAATCCAGAACGTACAGGTTTTGCTCATTTCTTTGAGCATTTATTATTTGAAGGAACACCAAACATCGAACGCGGTAAATGGTTCGAAATAGTTGCTTCTAATGGAGGTTCTAATAATGCAAACACTTCTTTAGATAGAACCTATTACTACGAAGTTTTCCCTTCTAATAGTTTAGAGCTTGGATTATGGATGGAATCAGAACGTATGTTACATCCTGTAATCGATCAAATTGGAGTTGATACTCAAAACGAAGTGGTTAAAGAAGAAAAGAGATCGAGCTATGATAATAGACCTTACGGACAATTTTTATTTGCTGTAAGCGAAAATTTATTTAAAGTTCACCCTTATAAAAATAAGAACATTGGTGAAATGGATCATTTAGATGCTGCTACTTTAGAAGAGTTTAGAGCATATCACAAACAATTTTATGGGCCAAATAACGCAGCTTTAGTTGTAGCTGGAGATATAGATTCTGAAAAAACCAAAGAGTTAGTTAATAAGTATTTTGGTGAAATTCCAAGAGGGAATGAGGTAACAAGAAATTTCCCTGAAGAAGAGCCTATTACTGAAACAATAAAAACAAAGTTTTACGATCCTAACATTCAAATACCTGCAGTAGTAGCTGCATATAGAACTCCTGGATTTAAAAGTAGAGACTCGTACGTATTGAGTATGATATCTGCATACTTGAGTGATGGTAAAACATCAAAACTTTATAAAAAGATGGTTGATGATAAAAAGATGGCACTACAAGTTGGAGCTATAAACATCGATCAAATGGATTACAGTATGTATGCTATTTATGGGTTACCTCTTGGAGGAGCTTCTCTAGCTGACTTACTAGTTGAAATCGATGAAGAAGTAACAAAACTTCAAACAGAATTAATTTCTGAAAGAGATTATCAAAAGCTTCAAAATAAATTTGAGAATCGTTTTGTAAATTCTAACTCAAGTGTTCAGGGCATTGCTGGATCATTAGCGACTTATTACATGTTACATGATGACATTAATTTAATTAATAGTCAGATTGATATTTACAGATCAATTACTCGTGAAGATATCCAGAATGTTGCAAAAAAATATTTAAATCCTAATCAAAGATTAGAATTAGAATATTTACCAAAAAAGGACGATAAATAATAATTTAGAAAAGCATTAAAAATGAAAAAAATAGTTTCACTTATATTATTAATTGCCTTGTCTTTTAGTGCGACAGCGCAGTTAGATAGATCGCAACAACCTAAACCTGGTCCAGCACCAAAAATTCAACTAGGTACTCCTGGAGAATTTGAGCTAAAAAATGGACTTAAAGTTTTAATAGTTGAAAACCATAAGCTACCTAGAGTATCTTTTAATTTAAGTATAGATAATCCACCAGTTGTTGAAGGTGATAAAGCAGGAATTAGAGGTATATTAGGTTCCATGTTAGGTAATGGAACGACTAACATGTCTAAAGATGAGTTTAATGAAGAAATAGATTTCCTTGGAGCAAGAATGAGTTTTGGAGCTGATGGTGGTTTTGCTAGTTCTTTATCTAAATATTCTGAAAGAATTTTGGAGTTAATGGCTGACGCAACAAAAAATCCACTTTTAACTCAAGAAGAGTTAAGTAAAGAGGTTGAAAAAGCTGTTGAAGGTTTAAAAACAGAAGAAAAAGATGTTGGTGCTGTAGCAGCAAGAGTTAGTAAAGCCCTAGCTTATGGAGTAAATCATCCATATGGTGAATACACAACAGAGGAAACACTAAAAAATATTACGCTTGATAATGTTAGAGCTATTTATCAAGAAAATTATAATCCTTCGAGAGCTTATTTAGTTATCGTTGGAGATGTAGATCCTATAAAAATTAAAATGCAAGTTGAAAAGTATTTTGGAGATTGGGAACGAGGTGCAGACGTGACTAAAACGTTACCTAAAGCAGCATCTAATGTACAGTATACTCAAATTAACTTTGTAGATATGCCAAATGCTGTTCAGTCTAATATTTCGTTAACCAATACGGTTGACCTCAAAATGAAAGATCCAGATTATCATTCAGTATTGATTGCTAATAAAATTTTAGGAGGAGGTTTTGGTAGTTACCTAAACATGAATCTTCGTGAGGAGCATGGTTATACTTATGGAGCTAGATCAGGAATTAATACAGATAAGTATACTGTTTCAAGATTTAGAGCTGGAGCAACTGTTAGAAATATGGTAACAGATAGTGCTATTGTTGAAACTTTAAAAGAAGTGAATAGAATTAAAAATGAAGATGTTAGCACTAAAGATTTAGCGAATGCAAAAGCTAAATATATGGGAGATTTTGTTTTAGCATTAGAAAGGCCTTCAACGATTGCGCAATATGCTTTGAATATTAAAATGAATGATTTACCTGCTGATTTTTACGAAACCTATTTAGAGAAAATCAATGCTGTTTCTAAAGCAGATGTGAAGCGTGTAGCAAATACGTATTTTAAGCCTGAAAATGGTAGAATGGTCGTAATTGGTAAAGGAAGTGAAGTTTTAGCTAATTTAGAAAAAACGGGAATTCCAGTTAAGTATTTTGACAAGTATGCGAAGGTGACAGAAAAGCCAGAATACTCTAAACCTATACCTGATGGCGTGACTGCTAAAATAGTTATGGATGCTTACATTAATGCCATTGGTGGACGTGATAAAGTATCACAAGTAAAAACGACTTTAGCAACTGCAGATGTTACTATAGAAGGTATGCCGTTTTCACCAAAAGCTGTTATTAAAGAAATGACACCTAACAAATCGTCTATGGAAATGATGATTGAAGGAATGGGAACAGTTATGAAAAGTAAGTTTGATGGACAATATGGTTATCAAGAGCAACAAGGACGTAAAATCCCAATGTCTGAAAAAGATGTGAATGCTCAAAAAGCTCAAAAAGCATTATTCCCAGAATTAAATTATGACTCTGCAGAATTAGTTTTAGATAGTAAAACTACTATTGAAGGGTTAGACGTTTACAAGGTAAAAGTTACTAAAGGTGATGATGTAACAATTCGTTATTACAGTGTAGAAACAGGGTTTTTAGTAAGAACTGAAAAAACTACAGAAGCTCAAGGTCAAGAAATAACTACAGTTGAAGACTTTAGTAATTATTCACCAGTAAATGGTGTATTATTTCCATATACTCGTAAAATAAAAGCAGGACCTCAAGTTATTGTTTTAAAAATTAATAATGTAAAAGTAAACGAAGGAGTTACTGATGCAGATTTTAATTAACAAACAGTAAATAAAAATTTAAAAGCATAGCGAATTAGATTTTGCTAGTTGAACTAATTCCCTTGTAAAAGAGAATCTATATAACATAAAAAATCCGAAGCGAAAGTTTCGGATTTTTTTATGCTTTTCTTTTGTGAGATAAATATACTCCTAAAAGAATAATGATTGTTGCTAAACCTTGAGTCCAGCTAAATCCTTCACCATCTAGACTTCCCCAAACTAATGCTACTAATGGCATTAAATACGTTACAGATGAGGCGAAAACAGGCGTAGATATTTGTACGAGTTTGTTAAATAATACTTTTGCTATTGCTGTCCCAAATAATGACAATAACCCAACATAAAAAAGAGACATGGTTAAGTTTGGATTGTTATAGGTTTCCTCATTAAAAAAATTTGTAGAAAATAAAATTATTAGTGCAGGAATCATTAGAGGAGCAAAATTACCAGCAGCAATTGTTAATGGTTTTACATCTTGTAAATACTTTTTTATAATATTTACATTGCATGCATACATTAATGTGGAAGCAATTACAAAACCAGCATACAAGTAATTTTGTTCTGGGTTTAACTCCGCACCTTTTAAGATTAGCAGAGCTGTACCAATAAAACCAATAATCACACCAAACATTTGACGTTTAGTTGAGGTAATTTTAAAAACAGCTAAACCTAAAATTATGGTATTTAAGGGTACTAATGAATTTAAAATAGAAGCAATAGCACTATCTATTTCTGTCTCGGCTATGGCAAATAGAAAGGCAGGAAAAAAAGAACCTAATAATCCAGAAATGATAATCCATTTCCAGTGCTCCTTTTTTATGGTTTTAATAGTTCTATAACCAGCAGTAAGTAAAAAAGTTCCAGTAAATAAAATACGTAATGCTCCTAACTGAAAAGCAGTTAAGCCTAAAAGCGATTTTTTAATTAAAATAAAAGAGCTTCCCCAAATAAGAGCAAGAATAATGAGGTAAAACCACTTTATGTTGTTGTTTTTCATAACTATCAATCCAATCACAAAATTGTGATTTTTAATGCAATAAACGACAATAATTAGTAGATTTGTATCGAACTTAATACTTAATACCTATGAAGACATTGAAAAATATTGTAGCACTTTTAGTGGTTGTTATGGTTTTTATAGCCTGTAAAAACAATGAGCAACCTGAAGTAAAAACTCTAGAAACTGCTGCTAGCGATGTAAAAGAATTAGACCCAAATGCTACATATGCAAAAGCAGAGTTCACAATTAATGGGATGACTTGTGCAATGGGTTGTGCAAAAACTATAGAAAAGAAAATTGCAAAAATGGAAGGTGTAAAATCTGCTAAAGTAGATTTTGATCGCGAGTTAGCAATGGTAGAATATGATGAAGCTCGTGTAACACCAACTTTACTTGAAGAAACAGTTACTAACGTTGCGGATACTTACAAGGTAGAAGACATGAAAACAGTTATAAACTTTTCTACAGCAAAAAAAGCCTGTAAAGAAGCATGTGAAAAAGAATGTTGTGCTAATAAAGATAAAGCTGAAAAAATGGCTTGCGCTACTGATTGCGAAAAAGCCTGTTGTGCTAAAAAAGTATAGTAATTACTAAATAAAATTTAAAAAGCTTCTCAATTATCTTGAGGAGCTTTTTTTATTCCCATGTTACAGATTCCATAATTTTTCTAATATCGTTTTTCAAATAATCTGCTGCTGGTAAAATACTATCGTAGTTTGGTTTAGCATAAAAATACAGCGAGCCATTTAAAAAATGATTAATGCTGTCTGTTACATAAAACTGTGATTGCGAAGCTGCATTACCACCTACTTCATAAAACATTCCGAAAACTCTTTGGTCAACATCTTCAAATAAATCTGCCGCAATTTCATTTGCTTTTATAGTATGAGATTGGGTGATATTTTGAGCATCTAATAAAAGACTGCGTAAATTGGTTTTAGTAACTTTTTTATAAGTAAGATAGATAGTTCCTTTTAAGCTTGGATAATTTATGGTGATTCCAAAAATAGAATCATCACCATAACGTTTAGAGTTTACATCATAGCCAGCTAGAGTATTCATTTTAAAACTAAAAGGTAATTGTGTAGACACATCTTTATAGATTGGAGATGGATAATCCAGGCGCAGATAAGCTTTTGGTTTAGGCAGAACTTCTTGTTCACCACAGCTGTAAAAAACAGTAATTAAAATTATAAAGAGAAGTAAGGTTTTTAAATAATTCAATTGATAGTGATTTTTACTTGTTTAACGCGCTTTTTGTCTAGAGACTCTACTGTAAAAATATAGTTTTCAAAATTTATTTTACTTCCTTTTTTAGGGAAGCTACCAGAAATTTCTAATACAAATCCTGCAATGGTTTCTGCTTCACCTTTATTGTCTTCAAAAATAGTTTCATCTTCAAGCTTAATAACTTTATAGAGATCTTTTAATTGTGTTTTACCCTCAAACACATAATTATTGTCATCAAGTTTAGAGTAAATAAGATCCTCATCATCAAATTCATCGCTAATATCACCAACAATCTCTTCGATAACATCTTCTAGAGAAACTAATCCTGATGTACCTCCATATTCGTCAACAACTACTGCTAGATGTACTTTTTTTTCCTGAAACTCTGCCATTAAATCGTCAAGCTTTTTGTTTTCAGGAACAAAAAATGGCTCACGTAGTAATGTAGTCCAGTCAAATTGTTTTCTATCTATGTAAGGCAATAAATCTTTAACATATAAAACACCTACAACAGTATCTATATTATCTTTATATACAGGAATTCTTGAATAGCCATTTTTAATGACTTCTTGAAGAATTTCAGTATATTTTAATGTAGTATCTAAAGCAAAAATATCTATTCGAGGTCTCATAACCTGTTTAGTATCTGTATTACCAAACGATACAATTCCTTGTAGTATTTTTTGCTCTTCTTTTGTGGTATCATCTTCACTTGTGAGCTCTAGAGCTTGAGATAAATGGTCGACGCTTAAGTTGGATTTTTGTTTTTTTAATCTATTTTCTATAGTAATGGTAAAACTTCTCATAGGTAAACTCAAAGGAGAAAACACAAAGTCTAATACTTTTATAGGATAAGCCATAAATATGGCGAATTTTAAATTGTTTCTACTGGCATAAATTTTAGGAAGAATCTCACCAAATAGTAAAATTAAAAAAGTTACTAAACCAACTTCTAAAGCAAATTTTAAGATTGGAGAATTAATCGAGCCAAAGATATAATCACTTAAATAGGCGAATAAAATAACAATACCAATATTTATAAAGTTATTTGCAACAAGTATGGTGGCAAGTAATTTTTTTGGACGTTCTAATAATTTTGAGACTATTTCTAGAGCTTTTGAGTTTACTGCCATTCCGTTATCTATATCTGTTTTTGATAGAGAAAATAAGGCTACTTCTACTCCAGAAATTAAAGCAGAACAAATTAGCAGTACAAATAATAATGTAAATCCAAGAACAGAAGAGATGTCAACTGTAAGAAGTAGTAATAAGGTTTCGGGATCAGGATCCAATGACATGCATATTAGTTAAACATTACAAAGCTAGCTTTGTTTTAAAAAGGTAAATCATCATCTTGTTCACCAATAGGCTCATTTACTGAATTAGGTTGAACAGGTTGTTGAGCAGTATTAGCAAAGGCTTGATTTTGATTACCACTTTCATTTTTTGCTGTTAAAAAAGTGAAATCGGTACATTGAATTTCAGTAGAGTAACGATCATTACCATTATCATCTTGCCATTTTCTGTTTTTTATACGTCCTTCAATGTATACTCTATCTCCTTTTTTTAAATATTTTTCACAAATTTCAGCAGCTTTATTTCTCACAACAATATTATGCCATTCAGTATTAGTAACACGCTCGTTAGTTTGCTTATTGGTGTAAGTTTCGTTTGTAGCTAACGGAAAACGACCAATACAGCCTCCGCCTTCAAAATAATGCATTTTTACTTCATCTCCTGTGTGCCCAATTAGCATCACTTTATTTAACGTACCTGACATATTTATAAATTTTAAAACAGCAAAATTAGGTATTTCCTGTTTCTAATCTAAAAATAATAAAAATTAATTAATTGTAATGGTCTCAAAATTAAATGAAGAGATAAATTTTTCTAAAATTACTGGAACAGGATATTCTTCAATTTCAGTTATTTTAATAGCTCTTTCAGGAAGTCTATCTACTAAAACAATCCAGAATTTACAATGAAGATGTTGGTGAGATAATTTATGAATAATGGCTTCTTCATTATATAAATGTAAGGTATAATGAGATCCTTTTAAATAATCAACTCCTTTTAATCTTTCATTTAACTCTCTGGTTTTAATGTCTTGTTTAGATTCAATTAAAGGGAATTGATATAGTTTTTGCCAAATCCCTTTTTGCAATCGCTGTTCAAAAATTGTTTCTTGATTTTCAGAAATACAAACTATAAAATTGAAGTACTTTTTAGTAGCTTTTGTTTTTTTCTCTTTTACAGGAAGTGTTTTAATCAAGTTTTTATTGAAAGCTATACAAGTATCATTTAAAGGACAAATTGAGCAATCTGGATTTGATGGTTTACACTGTTTAGCACCAAACTCCATAATTGCTTGATTGTAGTCTCCAAAATTACTTTTAGGCAATAGCTTTTGTGCCAAAAGCTTAAACTCTTTTTTCCCTTTTGTAGAGTTAATAGGTGTTTTAATTCCAAAATATCTTGATAAGGCTCTGTATACATTTCCATCTACAACCGCACAGGCTTCATCAAAACAAATGGAAGCAATAGCACTTGCTGTATAATCTCCAACGCCTTTGAGTTGTATAAGTTCACTGTAAGTATTGGGAAAAATACCATGTAACTCATTCGCTATATATTTTGCAGTTGTGTGTAAGTTTCTTGCTCGAGAATAATAGCCCAAACCTTGCCAAAGTTTTAATACACGTTCTTCCTCAGCATTAGCAAGGTCAAAAACGGTAGGGAAATTTGTGATAAAAGCTTCAAAGTATGGTAGCCCTTGTTTAATTTGCGTTTGCTGTAAAATAATCTCTGAAAGCCATATTAAGTAAGGATTTTTAGATCCTCTCCAAGGAAGTTTTCGTTTATTAATTGAATACCAATTGGTTACCACTTTAGTGAAAATCATTTAAAATCTTTAGTTAAACGACAAAAATAACGGTTTATAAGGTTAAATTTTAATTAATTAGGCTTGAATAATTGAATTATTAATTCCTATATTTGCATCCCTAATAATTAATAGTAACCCTAAAACTAATTACGATGACTAAAGCTGATATTGTATCAAAAATTTCTGAAAAGCTAGGAATTGAAAAAGGAGATGTACAGGCAACTGTAGAATCTTTTATGGACGAAGTTAAAAACTCTTTAGAGTCTGGAGATAATGTTTATTTAAGAGGATTTGGAAGTTTTATTATTAAAAAGAGAGCTGAAAAAACAGGCAGAAACATTTCAAAAAACACAACGATTAAAATACCTGCACACAACATTCCTGCCTTTAAGCCAGCAAAAGTATTTGTTGACGGCGTGAAAACGAATGTTGCAGTAAAATAACTGAAAGAAATATTAATTTTAAAAGAATTTATTTATGCCAAGTGGTAAAAAAAGAAAAAGACACAAGGTAGCGACGCATAAGCGTAAAAAAAGAAGACGCGCTAACCGTCACAAAAAGAAAAAATAAATTGAAAAGTAGTTTTTTTAACTACTTTTTCAATTTTATTAAAAATCGTTCTTTGATATTAAATTCTATGCGTTTACGTTTTACCAACAAAGCATAAGAATTTTATAGGATAAAAATCCTGTGATCAAATAAATGTTTAATCCATCTGTTTCTTAAAAATTGAAATAGATAAAAATTAACTGTATGAATAAAGAATTGATTATTCGTTCTAATTCTGATAATGTTGATTTTGCCTTACTAAAAGATGGAAAACTTATTGAATTACAAAAAGATGAAGATGATAACAAATTTTCTGTAGGTGATATTTTTATTGCCAAAATACGGAAAACGGTTCCGGGACTAAATGCTGCATTTGTTAATGTAGGATATGAAAAAGATGCATTTCTGCATTATCATGATTTAGGCCCTAAACTCCCTTCCCTTTTAAAATTCGTAAAACGTGTAAGCACAGGTAAACTTAATGACTATTCTTTAAAGGATTTCCCATTTGAAAAAGATATTGATAAAGACGGTAGTATTGCCGATGCTTTAAAATCAAATCAATCGCTTCTCGTACAAATCGTTAAAGAACCAATCTCTACAAAAGGACCAAGATTAAGTTCAGAACTTTCAATAGCTGGACGATATATTGTTTTAGTCCCTTTTTCTGATCGTGTTTCAATTTCTCAAAAAATTGAATCTAAAGAAGAAAAAGATCGTTTAAAAAGATTGGTAAGAAGCATCACACCTAAAGGGTTTGGTGTTATCGTACGTACAGTCGCAGAAGGCAAAAAAGTAGCAGAATTAGACAGAGACTTGCAAAATTTGCTAGGTCGTTGGACCGCAATGTGCAAGAAGCTACACAAAGCACATCATCCTAGTAAAGTTTTAGGAGAAATGAATAAAGCCTCTTCAATTTTAAGAGATATATTCAACGATACCTTTACTTCTATTACAGTTGATGATGAAGCGCTTTACATTCAAATTAAAGATTATGTGCAAGAAATTGCACCAAAAAAAGAATCAATAGTTAAGTTATATCAATCTAATGTTCCAATATTTGAAAAATATGGAATTGAAAGACAAATTAAAACGTCATTTGGACGCACTGTATCTACAGCTAAAGGTGCTTATTTAGTTATCGAGCACACAGAAGCATTACATGTTATAGATGTAAATAGTGGAAACAGATCCAATAAAGCTAAAAACCAAGAAGACACTGCATTAGAAGTTAACCTTATTGCAGCTTCAGAAATTGCTCGACAATTACGATTGCGTGATATGGGAGGCATTGTGGTAGTAGACTTTATAGACATGGGGAAAGCAGAAAACAGACGTAAGCTATTTAATCATCTTCGTGATGAAATGAAAGATGATAGAGCAAAACACAAGATTTTGCCACCAAGTAAATTTGGATTGATACAATTAACTAGACAACGTGTACGACCAGAAAGAAACATTAAAACCAAAGAAGAAAATCCTAATGGTAATAATGGCCAAGAGGTTGAAGCACCAATAGTATTAGTGCAAAAAATAACACAAGATCTGGAGCAACTATACAAAAAAGACTATAAAAAGTTAACGCTTAACGCGCATCCTTTTATAGCTGCCTTTTTAACCAAAGGTATTCCATCTATTCGTTCAAAATGGTTTTTTGAACACAAAAAATGGGTCAAAGTTTTACCAAGAGATGCTTACACATATCTTGAATACCACTTTTTTGATAAAAATGGTAATCAAATTAAATAATAAAAGCCTTACTTCCCGATAGCTATCGGGATTAGTAAGGCTTTTTTGTTTTAGTATGTTTTATAAGTTATTATGGTGCAGGATTCGGAATTGCTGCATGAACAGCTTCAATATCTACTAATATTTCTTCAGTTAATTCAATATTTATAGAATTAATATTTTCTTTTAATTGACTCATTTTAGTTGCACCAATAATATTAGATGTTACAAACGGTAACTGGTTTATAAATGCTAATGATAATTCAGTTAAGGTTAATCCATATTTTTTGGCAATTTTCTCATATTCAGCTACTGCTTTTAAAGAGCCTTCTCCCATATATCGTGCTATAAAACGTGGATATAAAGTGCCTCGAGCACCTTCTGGTTTTTCGCCATTTAAATATTTACCAGACAACACACCTTGCGCTAAAGGAGAATACACCAATAAGCCTATATTTTCCCTCATTGATACCTCACTCATGCCATACTCATAGCCTCTATGAATTAGTGAATACGAATTTTGAATGGTTTTCATTCTTGGTAAATTGTGTGTAGAAGAAGTCTCTATATACTTCATAGTTCCCCAAGGAGTTTCGTTAGATAAGCCAACATGTTTAATTTTTCCTTGATTTATTAAATCGTTTAATGTTTCTAAAATCTCTAAATGATTTTCTGCCTGTTGAGCTGAAGATTTATAAGGATAATCTCTAACACCAAAACAATTTACACCTCTATCTGGCCAATGCAATTGGTATAAATCTATATAGTCTGTTTGTAATCTTTTTAAGCTTCCTTCAACAGCATCAATAATGTTTTGTCTTATAAATCCACCTGTTCTAATATGAGCTGTGTAATCTCCTCCTCCAGCAATTTTGCTAGCCAATACTACTTGCCCTCTTTTACCAGTTTTTTTAAACCAGTTACCAATAATTTTTTCTGTAGCTCCATAAGTTTCTGGAGTTGCAGGAACAGAATATAATTCTGCTGTATCCCAAAAATTCACACCTTTTTCTAAAGCGTAATTCATTTGCTCAAAACCATCTTCTTGGGTGTTTTGATTTCCCCAAGTCATGGTTCCTAAACAAATTTTAGAAACGTTTATATCTGTTTTAGGTAGCGTAGTGTATTTCATTAAAAGTGTATTTTTAATAGAAGTATTATTTTTTTAAATCTGCTTTAAGGTGATTTGCATAGTTGTTCCTTTTCCAATTTCAGAATTTAAAACTTTTATTTTTCCATCGTGATATTCTTCAATAATTCGTTTCGCTAAAGATAGTCCAAGTCCCCAACCTCTTTGTTTACTAGTATGTCCAGGCTCAAATATTTTGTTAAATTGTGATTTAGACATGCCTTTTCCAGTATCTGTAATTTGAATTTTTACATCTTTGTCGTTGGGTATGATAGCTACTTTTAATTCGCCTTTACCTTTCATAGCGTCAATGGCATTTTTTACTAAATTCTCTATAGTCCAACTGTATAATTGTTTATTTAGTAAGACATAGTGTTTAGATTCAGGAGAAATAATTTCAAAATCTATAAGTTTAGAACTTCTAGCTTTAAGGTAATCGTAAGAGTTAATAGTCTCTTCTACAATATTGGCTTTTTTTAATTTTGGAATAGATCCTATTTTACTGAAGCGATCTGTAATGGTTTGAAGTCTTGAAATATCTTTTTCTATTTCTGTAATATAGTCAGGATTTATATTTTCAGATTTTAAAATTTCGGTCCATCCTACTAATGATGATAATGGTGTGCCGATTTGGTGTGCAGTCTCTTTTGCCATACCAGACCATAACTTATTTTGAGTCGCATTTTTAGAACTTCTGTAAAATAAGTATACTACAGCAGCAAATAAAAGTATTATAAGTAGGAGAGCTAAAGGATAGTATTTTAGTTTGTTTAATACTTCTGAATTTCCATAATATAATGTGCCAACAATTACTTTTTCATTCGTTTGAGGATCTAAATACGAAAGCTCAATAGGTGTGTTTTCACTTTCAAATTTTGTAATTAATTTTTTTAAATAAGTCGTATCGTTTTCTCTAGAAGGATCAATGTTTATTGTGCTATATTCATTATTTGTATTGACAACAATTTTTGGATTTAAGCTATCAGAGACTATTACTTTTTCTACAATTGGATTTACATTATCATTTAAAAAGCCTTGTCTAAATTCAGCTTGAGCTTCTGCCCAAATATCCATTTTAACGCGTTGTTCTTCTTTAAAACGTTGAAAGAAAATATACGTATTCCATAGGATAAGAGAAATTATTATAAAAGAAGACAGGATTAAAATCCAACGAATTGTATTTCTACTTTTTAAAAATGCCAAACTATCTTTTTTTGTTTACAATATAATGCAAATCTGTTAATAATATTGTGCTATAAGTTAGTAAAAGCGTTTTGTTAAAACACGAGATTAGTTACCTTTGTTAAAACTGAAAAATCTATGTTATCATTTGAGCCTAAAGAACTTTCAACAGGAAAGCTTCATGGTTATTTATTAGATGCGGTTGCTCCAAGGCCAATTGCTTTTGCAAGTACCATAGATGAAAATGGCAATCCAAATTTATCACCTTTTAGTTTTTTTAATGTATTTAGTGCTAATCCTCCAATTATGATTTTTTCTCCTGCAAGGCGTGTTAGAGATAATACAACAAAACATACTTTGGAGAATGCTGAAATTACTAAAGAAGTCGTTATAAATGTGGTGAATTTTGATATCGTGCAGCAGATGTCTTTAAGTAGTACAGAATATCCAGAAGGTGTAAATGAATTTGAGAAATCTGGATTGACTATGTTGAAATCGGATTTAGTAAAGCCTTTTCGAGTTGCAGAATCACCTGTACAATTTGAATGTAAGGTAAACCAAATCATAAAACTTGGGACAGAAGGAGGAGCAGGTAATTTAGTTATATGTGAAGTGGTCAAGCTTCATATTTCCGAAGATGTTTTAGACAGTGATAATAAAATAAATCAAGAACAATTAGATTTAGTTGCCAGAGCTGGTGGGAGCTATTACAGTAGAGCTAAAGCTGGGTTTTTTGAAATACCAAAACCTATTTCTACTTTAGGAATTGGAGTTGATGCATTGCCTGAAGATGTTAGAAATAGTATGATTTTAACAGGAAATGATTTAGGGATGCTTGGTAATGTTGAAAAACTACCAAACAAAAAGGAGGTGGCTAATTTTGTTAGTGATATAGCAGAACGTTATCCTGATGTTAAAACAATGACGCATAGAGAGAAACATAAATTGGCTCAAAATTATTTGAGTTATGGAGATGTTGATAGTGCATGGAAATTACTGCTATCTTAAACGTCATTTCTAGTGATTTTCTTTTTTAGATAAAAGAAAATTGTATCGAGAATAAAACAGTGTAAAATTAAAATAGAGAATATAGATAATGGAAATTCAAGGAAAAGTAAAATTAATAGGAGAAACGCAAACCTTTGGAAGCAACGGTTTTAGAAAAAGAGAATTAGTAGTCACAACAGAAGAGCAATATCCGCAACATATTTTAGTAGAATTTGTTCAAGATAAAACAGATTTATTAAACAGCTATCAAGTTGGACAGCAGGTAAAAGTGAGTATTAATTTAAGGGGAAGAGAATGGGTTAACCCTCAAGGGGAAACTAAATATTTTAACTCAATTCAAGGATGGAGAATAGAAAACCTTCAACAAGAGCAAGGTTCTTCAGAGATGCCACCAGTTCCACCAGCTGATGCTTTTGAGCCTGTAGATAATTTAAATGAGGAAGATCATGATGATTTACCATTCTAAATAAACCTTATAATCATAAGAAAACCTCAATTATGTAATTGAGGTTTTTTTGTTTTATATAATTGTTATAATTTTCAATCATGAACATTACTAAAAGTATAGAAACACTCTTTAAAAAGTACCTTCCTTCACCTTTTACCATTGCTATTTTATTAACCATTTTTACAATGCTTTTAGCATTGTTTTTTACCGAAAATCAAAATGAAGGCAATCACTTTTTAAATATTTTGTCTTTTTGGGAGCAAGGTATTTGGAATACCAGTTTATTAGTATTTGCCTACCAGATGATGCTTATTTTGGTTCTTGGCCATGTTCTGGTTTTGAGTAAACCTGTAAACAAGCTGATTATGAGCTTGACTAAATATGCCAGTAATACACAAAATGCAGTAGTTTTAGTAAGTGTTACAACAATGGTTGTCGCTTTTTTTAATTGGGGACTAGGACTCATTTTTGGTGCAATTTTAGCAAGGAAAGTTGGTGAGCATGCTCAGCAAAATCAAATACAAATAAATTATCCTTTAGTTGGTGCAGCAGGTTATGTTGGTTTAATGATTTGGCATGGAGGAATAAGTGGTTCTGCTCCAATTAAGGTTGCAGAAAGTGATCATTTAAAAACCTTGTTGCAAGGTATTTCTTCTACAGAAATTTTAAGTCAATTACCAGAGAGTATTAATTTTAATACAACGGTTTTTAGTTGGTGGAATTTATTGCTCTTTGCTGTATTATTAATTGTTGTTCCGTTTGTTTTAAGCAGAATTGCAAAATCTACTGAAGCAACAAATTATTATTTAGAAGATTATAGATTTGATACGACAAAATCTGATGATTTAGAAGGTGCAGAAAAATTAGATTATTCTAAATGGTTAGCAATTGTATTTGGAACAATATTACTTCTCGCTTTCTTTGTTCGTTATTACGATAAGTTATTAGATTTTCAGATTACACCTAATATGCTTAATTTTTTCATGTTAGGTTTAGCGATTATTTTACATGGAAGTTTTTACAGTTTTTTAAAAGCTGTTGAAGAAGCTATTAAAGGGACATCAGGAATACTTATTCAATTTCCTTTATATTTTGGTATTATGGGAATCATGAAAAGTACAGGAATGGTTGTTATGATATCTGATTTCTTTTCCTCTGTAGCGACTTCAACAACACTTCCAATTTTTACATTTTTTAGTGCAGGATTGGTTAATATTTTTGTACCAAGTGGTGGAGGTCAATGGGCTATTCAAGGTCCAATAGTTATAGAATCGGCATTGAAATTAGGAGTACCTTTACCTAAAGCTATTATGGCTTTAGCTTATGGAGATCAGATTACAAATATGTTACAACCCTTTTGGGCTTTACCACTTTTAGGAATTACTAAATTGAAAGCCAAAGAAATTTTACCATACACATTAATTTTAATGCTCGTTGGTATTTTAGTATATATTTTAGGATTGCTTTTAGTGTAAAAAAGCTCCGAAAAATCGGAGCTTAAAGTTGTGGTTTTAGGTTTTAGATCTCTTAAACAAACTCAAAAAAAGCAATGATGAACAAAATTTTAGCTTCCGAGATCTTATCAAATTTCGTAAAAAATTGGTTATTTTCAAAAGAAAGTGGTTGATTTCCATTGAAGAAGATCAAAAACAACAGTTTTTATAACTAAAAATGAATTTTTTAAATCAAGAAATACAATTCCCAGATGTATCAAAAGCATCTCAAGATGGCTTACTCGCTCTTGGCGGAGATTTATCTGTAGAAAGATTATTATTAGCTTACAGAAAGGGTATTTTTCCTTGGTTTGAAAGTGATGAACCAATTTTATGGTGGTCACCAGACCCTAGATTTGTTTTGTTTCCAGAAAAGTTAAAGGTGAGCAAAAGTATGAAACAAGTTTTACGAAAGGCTTCTTTAAAAGTAACCGTAAATAAAAATTTTAAAGGTGTTATTGAAGCCTGTTCGTCAATAAAACGAGAGGGACAATCTGGTTCATGGATTACAAAAAACATGATTGATGCCTACTGCAAACTATTTGAATTAGGATATGCAAAATCTGTTGAGGTTTGGCAAGATGAAGAATTAGTTGGCGGATTATATGGAGTAGATTTAGGGAATAACGTGTTTTGTGGAGAAAGTATGTTTTCTAAAGTCAGTAATGCGAGTAAAGTGGCTTTTATAACTTTTTTACAAAATACCGAATATCGACTTATTGATTGCCAAGTGCATACTAATCATTTAGAAAGTCTTGGTGCTGAACATATTTCAAGAGATGAGTTTTTGAAGTATTTAGATTTTTAAAATTCCTGTAGTTAGAATAAATAGTTTTTGTTCGGTATCACTATTAAAGGCCTCAAACCTATATTCTGTGCCTATTTGTAATTTTAGTTTTTCACTAAATAGCCAACCTAATTGTACAGTGGTTCTATGATCTATCTCTGGAGACGATAATTTGTTGACACTATTCAATAGCTCCATCGATGTTACCAAATATGTTTCACCAATATCTAATTTTTCGCCTTTTAATGGGAAATCTAAAGCAAATCTATAACGAAATCTATGTATTGTAATATGATCTAAAATACGTTGCTCAACTCTAAAACGATGACCGAAACGCTTACTAAAGTGTTTTTTAGTAGTATTATATTGCTGTGTAATACGTAGCTCATTACTGGTGTCATCAAATAAATCACGATTTCTATATTGAATACCTAAACTTAAACTAGTATTATAATTTAAAGCAAAGGTAGAAAAGTGAACAAAGTCTAATTGTCGTTGTTGATACTGAAAGTTAGAATCTTTGTATAAATAGGATCTGGACTTTAAAGAAAAGTTAACACTATAATTATTTGAAAATTTATGATTCACTGAAAAAGCAGATTCACTTAAAGTCTCAAAATCATTCTGTCCCTCAATAGTTGCCAGTGGTAACAAAAACAACAATAAAAGAAAATATTTAGTACAACACATGCTCATAAGATTCAGGAACTACAACCTTTGTGCTAATTAATTTTCCATTTTTATCGAACGTAAACTCTTTTAAATCACGTTTTTTATTCAATGTTACTTCTGCTATAATTTCAAAATAAATAGTATTAACGTTATCATTTTGAAAAGCATTGTTAAGAACTGAAATACTATTATTTTCAGAGGTGTTTTTATATTGCTTTTGAATTTTTAAAAAGCGATACTTGTCGTAAATTTCTTTGAGGGAAGCATTTATTTTTTCTAAAAGTGGTTTTGGTAAGTGTCTTTTTTTTATTGTTATCTCAATGTCCTCCAGTATACCATTTTTATCAAACTCTATGCTGTAGTAGCGTTTTTTATATTTTAATTTAGCTTCATAACTAACTTTGGTCGCATCTGTTTCTATAAAAAACTTTAGTCGTTTATAATTATCAGGTAAGTTCTGTAAATACTTTAGAGCAAGCTCTGGGAATTCAGATTTGTCAATTCTTTTTTCTACTTCGTTTTTAGTTTGAGAGTGTGTTTGTAAAGAATAAAAAATCGATAATAAAACTATTAAAAAAGCACGTTTAAAATTATACTTCATGATATCTAAAACAATTTATTTCATGATCATTTACCATTCCTGTTGCTTGCATATGTGCATAAACCACAGTTGTTCCCACAAATTTAAAACCGCGTTTTTTTAAGTCTTTACTAATAGCATCACTTAATGGCGTATTAGCTGGAGCTTTTTTATAATCCTTTAAAGTGTTTTTAATAGGCTTACCATCAATAAATCCCCAAATGTACTTACTAAAGCTACCAAACTCTTGTTGAATTTTCATAAAATTCTGCGCATTAGTAACCGTTGCATTTACTTTTAATTTGTTTCTAATAATGCCTTCGTTTTGTAGTAAAGCATCAATTTTTTTCTGGTTGTATTTAGCAATCTTCTTATAATCGAAATTATCAAAAGCTTTTCTGAAGTTTTCACGTTTTTTCAAAACAGTAATCCAGCTTAATCCAGCTTGAAACGTTTCAAGAATTAAAAATTCGAATAAGGTATCATCATCATAAACAGGAACGCCCCATTCTTCATCATGGTAAGCTTCATATAATGGATCTCCAACACACCAACCACACTTATGTTTTGTCATAGTTATCTCTTTTTAGTAACAAAATATTCAATTATTCTAACTACAATATAAATTCCAACCAAAATATGTCTTACGTCAAATAATGATAAAGATTCCGTTATTTTATAATTAGTAAATAAATCAAAATATTTTCCAGCAAGTAATACAAAAAAAGATACAATTAGTATTGCCTTTAAAATATTGAATATGTTCATTTTGTAAGGTTTATAATTTATTTCTACTAATACTAACAATTGTCATAAAAACTATGGAAAGATACTATTAAATTTGTAGAAAATTATGGAAGTTTTGAGTCAAAATACAGTACAGGATATTATAAATGAAAGCTTAAAGAAAAGTATTTCATACCAAGAATATAGAGCATTAGTTTCAGATTTAGTTGCCAAAGAAGCAACTACTGGGACAGAACAAACAGAAGCATTAATAAATTACACAATGCTTAACGATAGACGTATGAAGCGTTGGGATAAAACCATTAAAGTTTCTGAAGACATTTCTCAAAAAATGGAAGCTCTAAATTCAAAACAGACATGGCTTGTATTAACTGAAAGTTGGTGTGGTGATGCTGCTCATGTAATGCCTGCAATACATAAATTAGCAGAACTTAATGACAACATTGATTTTAAAGTCGTTATGCGTGATGAAAATGAAGATTTGATGAATGAATTTCTTACCAATGGCGGAAAATCTATACCTAAGTTGATTTTGATTGATGAAACTACTGGAACTGTTTTAGATTCTTATGGTCCAAGACCTTCCAAGGCTACAAAAATGGTTAATGATTATAAAGCTGAACATGGTAAGTTAACTCCTGAATTTAAAGAAGACTTACAACGTTGGTATAATAAAGATAAAGGTCAGAATGTACTTAACGATTTAGTAAAAATTGTTGAGTAACCTTACCTTTTTCTTCTAAATAAAAAAGTAATAGTTCCTATTTGCGAGTTTTTGGAAGCATCTTTGCTAAAAATAGCTTCCCTTGCGTATTCAAGAGCATGTTCTTGTAAACATTCATTAGTAGAAGCAGAGCTGCCATTTATGTAAGCCTCTGTGACACTGCCTTCAGAATTCACCGTAATATTTACAACAATTTTACCACCAGTTTCACATAGATAAATTGGAGTTGGTAGATAAATATCTGTTCTGTTTACTAGAGAATAACTCATGGAGCTTTTTGTATTAGCAGCATCTTCATTCGCTTTTTGTTTGTCTAATACATTATTCACATTTTTAAATTTATCTAATTCTTCTTTGTTTAGTTTTTTTGCAGAATTTTTTGAGTGATTATTTACTGTATAAATAGTATTAGATTCTGAATTCTCATTTAGTTCTTGCTTATATTCATAATCTTCTGGTGGTGCAATAGGTTTGTAGGCTTGAGCAAATTGTTTGTATTGTTTGGTCTCGTTAAAGGCTTTATTGGTTTCTGCTATAATTGACTCTTTATCTTCAAATAATGCTTCCTCTTCGGGAGTTAATTCTTCTGGCTCAATATCATAAAAGGTTTCTACAGCAACGTCTCTTTTATGAGATAAATGCATATTAAAAATTGACAATACAACTGATCCAGAAATCAGTATTGTAATCGCTAACGCTTTATGTTTATTGCTTTGTAACATGCCTATTATATACGTCAATATAACGCAAAAAGATTATATAGGCTTATTCTGGAGTCGTTAAATTATCTATAAAGTCTTCAATAGTTGTGGCATTATCAACTTTAAAATTACCAATTCGCGTACGTCTTAAAGTAGATAAATGTGCTCCAGAGTTTAGTGCTTTTCCAAAATCATGAGCCAGAGATCGAATATAAGTTCCTTTACTACAAACCACTCTAAAATCTACTTCAGGTAAAGCGATACGAGTTAATTCAAATTCTGAAATTGAAACTGAACGCGATTTTATCTCCACATCTTCTCCAGCTCTTGCGAATTCATAGAGTCGCTTTCCATCTTTTTTTATAGCTGAAAAAATTGGTGGAAATTGCTCGATAGCTCCAATGAATTGTTTTGTAGTGTCTTGAAGTAATTCTTCAGTTAAATGATTGGTTGGGAACGTTTCATTTATCTCTGTTTCCAGGTCGTATGAAGGTGTTGTGCTACCCATGGTAAACGTTCCTGTATATTCTTTTTCTTGACCTTGATAGGTATTAATTTCTTTGGTTTTTTTCCCAGTACAAATAACTAATAAACCAGTTGCTAAAGGATCGAGAGTTCCTGCGTGACCGACTTTAATTTTTTTAATTTTAAAAGCTTGTCGAATTTCCCAACGCAGCTTGTTTACTACCTGAAAGGATGTCCAATTAAGTGGTTTGTCTACTAATAAAACCTGACCATTTTTATAATCTTCAGCTGTTTTCATTAGTTAAAGAGAGCAAAAGCAATGGCAATACAACCAACAATTAAACAATAGATAGCAAAGTAGGACAGCTTACTTTTTTTAACCAAACTTATCATCCATGTACATGCAAATAAACCAGCAACAAATGCAGCAACAAAACCAATAGACAATGTTGTGAAATTTGTACTATCATAAGATAACTCTCCAGATAAAATATCTTTAGCAATTTTGCCAAATATTAAAGGTACAACCATTAAAAATGAAAAGCGTGCAGCCTTCGTTTTGTCATTACCAAGCAATACGGAAGTCGATATTGTTGCTCCAGAACGTGAAATTCCTGGAATCATAGCAATAGCTTGCGAAATACCAATTATAAATGCATTACTAAAGCTAACCTTTTTCTCTGTATTTTTTGCTTTATCGGCAAAGTAGAGAAGTAAAGCTGTAATAATGAGCATGCAACCAACTAATAAAATATTACCACCAAAAAGCTGTTCTAATTGTTCTTCAAAAAAGAGTCCAACAATAACAGCTGGAAGCATGGAGACTACAATTTTTGCTAAAAACTGCATGTCTTCATTCCATTGAAATTTAAAAATGCCTTTAAGTATTTCTAGAATATCTTTTCTAAAAACAACAATGGTACTTAAAGCAGTTGCAAAGTGTAAAACTACAGTAAATAAAAGGCTTTCTTCAGGTACAGAATTATCACCAAGGATGGCTTTGCCAAGTTCTAAATGTCCACTAGAAGAAACAGGTAAAAACTCGGTTAAACCTTGAATAATTCCAAGAATGATCGCATCAATAATATTCATGTGTTGATTCTAATATTTTTTTAAAGGTCACATGCAATTCGCTATTAATAATTTAGCATAATTATAAGCAAATTGTCATGCTCGTGTCACGTGGCAAAAATATCAAAATAGACTTACCAATGGTTAAAATGTAGAATCTTTTATTTTGAATCTGAATCTTTAGGATTTACAAGTATTGCATAAATCTGAAATCCAAAACCGATTAAGATAAGTGTTGGTGCTAAGCGAATACGCCTCCAATTAAATATTTCAGGGTTAAAAACATTTGGGTCGTCACTTCCGCCTCCAGCCATAAGTATAAAACCTAAAGCAATAAAAGCTAGACCAATAAACATGAATTTATAGTTTTTCTTTTCAAAAATAAATTCTCCTTTAGACTCTTGTTTTCGTTTTTGTTCTCCCAAAATCAATTATTTAATTCAAATTCGGTAAAAATTATCTCGTCGCCAATGGCGAGTTGAGAAATATGATTAGAAGTAGATGTACCTCCTAGCACTTTTGCTAGGTGCAAAGTAACAGTTTTATTTAAAACTTTAGTGTTAAGGTCTTCTAAATTTAAACCTTGTTCTAATCCACGATTTATGTAATAGGATTTACCATTGGTATCACGAAAATTAATATCGTAAGAAGTACCTTCGGTTATATTACTTATCGTGGTATTAATCAATTCGCAATCTTCAGGTTTAGTGTTTTGAATGATACAAGAGGTAAAACTTAATAGTAAAATAAATACAAATGGGATACTAGCTTTTTTCATTTTGATAAATTTTTGATTGGTATTATCTAAACGTGAGTAACTGTTATTTTATTTTAACAACTAATGTGTTTGCAACTAAATCTCCAATGCGTTTATTCAGTTTGTTATTAGAAGCGATAATTAGTCCAATAAAGAACATATAATCTGCAAATCCTAGAAAAAACCTACCAAAAGCCTGACCAAATCCTATTGATTCAAAATTATCATTAAGTACTTTTAAGTTTAAAAATCTTTTACCAATTGTTTGTCCCCAAATACCTTCACTAATAGGCCAAAGAAAGTAACCTAAAGCAATCATTGTTATTGCAGGAAATCCATTAAAAGTAAAACCACCCTCATTATTAGGAGTCCCGTAAAGTATTCCGATAATCATTCCAATCAACCAGAAGATGAAAAAGTCAATTAAAAAAGCTAAAACTCTATATCTTTTTTTAGCTATTTTAATTCTCTTATCTTGAATTTCGACTTGATTATTAGTCATAAATTTTGAATGTTCATTTCTTCAAATTAGGAATAATTTAATAATACAACTGATCAGTCTTTAAATTCAAGAAGCGTTGGGTGGCAAAATAGGTGCTTATCCAAGTGATGAGTATACCTAATAAAAATACCACCACAAATAAACCAGCTACCAGAATAGGGTTGTTTAATAAGCCAATTTCTGGGAAGGTTTTATTTACATAATAGAAAACAATTGCAATACCAATCAGTGCTAAAAAGGCACCAAGCATTCCTAACTGTATGCTTTTCCAAATAAAAGGCTTTCGTATAAAACGTTTAGTAGCACCAACCATTTGCATGGTTTTTATAATAAATCGTTTAGAATATACAGCTAATCTAATAGAGCTGTTTATGAGTAAAAAAGCCACTAACGATAATAAGGCGCTAATTACTAATATCCAAATACTAATACGTTTTACGTTATCGTTCATTAAGTTAACGAGGTCTTTATCGTAACGTACTTCTTCTACAAACTTTTTATTGAGGGTTAAACCAGAAATACTATCGAGGTAGCGTTCAGAAACATAATCTGCTTTAAGGTTGACATCAATTGAGTTTTGTAATGGATTATAACCAACATTTTCTAAAAACTCATCGCCAAACTCACTTTTCATTAATTCGGCAGCTTCCTCTTTAGTAATATACTTTGTTGATTTAATAGCATCAGACATACTTAAACTTTTTTGAAGCTGATTAATCTCAACCTCTTTTGCAGAGTCGTTTAAGTAGATAGTCATAACTACTTGCTCTTTAAAGTTATCAGCGATTTTTTTTGCATTAAGTACGAGCATACCTAATAAACCAAGTAAGAATAGAACTAAAGCAATACTTAAAACTACAGAAAAGTAAGACGATATTAATCTGCGTTTTTGGTATTTTTCAAAAGATGCACTCATAAAATTTTTAGGTATTGCGTAAAAATATAAAAGAAATTGAATTCCTTCTAGTTTACAACGTTTAAACTTTCAATAGTGTTGTAATTAGATTAATTTTGTAAAACAAAACCTGTTATTATCGTCTCAAAACTGCTTCACGATTTAAAAATCTCTCGACCTGGTTTATGGTTTCCTACAATATGGATTTACCTTGTTCCTTTTGGGTTAGAAACCAATTTTTGGTCAGACCTTAATTTCTGGATAGGTTTTATATTCGTCACATTTCCGCTAAACTATTTAGTATATGGATTAAATGATTACAATGATCAAGCGTCAGACGCCATAAATAATAGAAAAGGGAATTTCCTTTTTGGAGCTAAATCGTCTCGACAACAGCTTATTGGTTTGCCTCAAAAAATAGCGTTAGTTGTTTTACCATTTATAGTTTACTTTACAATCGTTTCTGGGTTTAAAATGTTGTTACTTTTACTGTTTATGATAATCGTTAATATCATTTATAACTTTAAACCTTTCAGAATAAAAGAACGTCCTCCTTTCGAGATTTGTATACAAATAGGTTATGTGTTTACAGCGTTTTTTAGTGTGTTGCTTAACGATTTACATCAGTTGCCTGGGCAAACTATTCTGTATTTAAGTTTATTTGCTTTTCAAGCTCATATTGCAGGAGAAATTATGGACATCGAACCCGATTTAAAAGCAGGTAAAAAAACGACTGCTACTCTAATAGGAAGAAAGAACACCAAACTAGTAATGTTAGTCTTACTCGTTATAGAAACCTACATTCTTTCCTTTTGGTTTCAAGATTATGTTTTAGCAGGCTTTTTAGGTATATTTTCTTTATGGCTAGTATTAGATGTTTTTATTGTTTTTAAAGAAAAACCGTATTCACTTACACAGATGAAATTCTTCGGGCTTGCCATGAATATTTCTGCAATTTTATCTATGATTTGGATTTTATATTCTGGTAAATTACTGCTGCCTACTTTTTAATCGAAAAATAACTCCTTGAGTCTTTTTCTCAAGGTTTCAGATAAACTGTCATTCCCGAGACGTCGGGAAGTTAAAATAAAGAATTTCTAGTTTCAGTTTTTATAAGTTAAATTAATATCAACTAAAATTTACTCGAATTAGATATAAAGAAATTCTTTATTACTTTCAGCTTTATAGTCTTAAGGAATAACTGTAAATTTGTGGCTTCTTAAAAAGTCTCAATACAGTAATAATGACATACAATTTTAACGAGATAGAAGCTAAATGGCAAAAGTATTGGTCAGATAACCAAACTTTCAAAGCATCTAATACAAGTGATAAACCAAAATACTATGTGCTGGATATGTTTCCTTATCCAAGTGGCGCAGGTTTACATGTTGGTCATCCTTTAGGTTATATAGCGAGTGATATATATGCACGATACAAGCGTCATAAAGGATTTAATGTATTACATCCTCAAGGTTATGATAGTTTTGGTTTGCCAGCAGAACAGTATGCCATTCAAACAGGACAACATCCAGCTCTTACTACAGAGACTAATATTGCAACCTACAGACGTCAGTTAGACCAAATTGGTTTTTCGTTTGATTGGTCTCGAGAAGTTAGAACCAGTGATCCTAAATATTACAGATGGACACAATGGATTTTTATTCAATTATTTGAATCGTATTACTGTAAAGATTCAGATATGGCAAGATCAATTTCAGAGTTGGTATCTGTTTTTGAAACTGAAGGAAATACAACTATTAATGCTGTTTGCGATGATGATACACCAAGTTTTACGGCTGAAGAATGGAAGGCTTTTTCAGATGTTGAAAAACAAGAAATTCTTTTAAAATATCGTTTAACGTATTTAGCAGAAACTGAAGTGAATTGGTGTCCTGCTTTAGGAACCGTTTTAGCTAACGACGAAATTGTAAATGGTGTTAGTGAGCGTGGAGGTCACCCAGTTGTTCGTAAAAAAATGACGCAATGGTCTATGCGAATTTCTGCGTATGCAGAACGCTTGTTACAAGGTCTAGACACTATAGATTGGACAGACTCACTTAAAGAAAGTCAACGTAATTGGATTGGTAAATCTGTTGGAGCATCTGTTACGTTTAAAGTAAAAGGACATGATGAAGTAATTGATGTGTTTACTACACGACCAGATACTATTTTCGGTGTGAGTTTTATGACACTCGCTCCAGAACACGATCTTGTGTCACAAATCGTTACAGATGAGCAAAAAGAAGCTGTTGAAGCTTATGTTGAAGCGACTTCAAAACGAAGTGAGCGCGATCGTATGGCTGATGTAAAAACCATTTCAGGTGTATTTACTGGAGCCTACGCAGAACATCCTTTTACAAAAGAACCTGTTCAGATTTGGATTGGTGATTATGTTTTGGCAAGTTACGGAACAGGAGCAGTTATGGCTGTGCCTTGTGGTGATCAACGTGATTACGATTTCGCCAAACATTTCGGAATTGATATTCCAAATATTTTTGAAGGCGTCGATGTTTCTGAAGAAGCATTTGCTTCTAAAGACAATGTAAAAATTGCGAATAGTGATTTCCTAAATGGAATGAACTATAAAAAAGCAACTAAACGTGCTATTTACGAATTAGAACAAATTGGTCAGGGGCAAGGAAAAACTAATTATAGATTGCGTGATGCAGTGTTTAGTAGACAACGTTATTGGGGCGAACCATTTCCTGTGTATTATGTAAATGGCATGCCACAAATGATTAACGAAAAACATTTGCCAATTACACTTCCAGAAGTAGAAAAATATTTACCAACCGAAACTGGAGAGCCACCTTTAGGTAATGCAACAGATTGGGCTTGGTGTACAAATACAAACTCTGTAGTCTCGAATGACCTTCTTGTCTCGTCGAGCGGAGTCGAGACGTCTCAAGACAATGGTGTTTATCCATTAGAGCTAAACACTATGCCAGGTTGGGCTGGAAGTTCATGGTACTTTTTTAGATATATGGAAGATGCCATGCGAAATGAAACTTTTGCAAGTGAAGAGGCATTAAAGTATTGGGAAAATGTAGACTTATATATTGGTGGAAGTGAACATGCTACAGGACATTTATTATACTCCCGTTTTTGGGTCAAGTTTTTAAAAGATCGAGGTTTTGTTGGAGTCGATGAGCCTTTTAAAAAGCTGATTAACCAAGGAATGATTTTGGGGACGAGTGCTTTTATGTATAAGCTAATTTGTTGGCATGGAGCAGATAATAGTGATGAGGTTTTGAATTTTATTGAGCAAACAAAAGATTCAGTTTTCATGTCAGAAAGCTTTACTAAAGGTTATAATGTAGAGAAGAATTTAGAGGTTTTATCTAAAGATAAGTTGAATTCTGAAATAGATTTGCATGTATTGACAATTCCGAGTTTTTTAAAGTCTAATTTCCCAGGGAATGATTCTATAATTGATAATTTAAAATTTGGATTTCAAAAATTTCAAGTTGATGTTAATTTAGTTAATTCATCAGATGAATTGGATATCAATGGTTTTTTGAATCACCAACTATATCAAGAATATAAAAATGCAAAGTTTATTTTTGAGGAAGGTGTTTATAAAGTTGGTAGAGAAGTCGAAAAAATGTCCAAATCCAAATACAATGTGGTTAATCCAGATGCTATTTGTGAACAATATGGTGCAGATTCTTTACGTCTTTACGAAATGTTTTTAGGGCCTTTAGAACAATACAAGCCATGGAATACTGCTGGTATTACAGGTGTTCATGGATTTTTAAAGAAACTTTGGAAGTTGTATTACAACGATCAAGGTTTTAAAGTTACAGATGCAGAGCCAACTAAAGATAATCTTAAAACATTACATAAAACCATTAAGAAAGTAGAGGAGGATATTGAGAATTTCTCATTTAACACGTCAGTTTCTACGTTTATGATAGCTGTAAATGAACTCACAGCGCAAAAGTGTACAAGTAAAGAAATTTTGGAACCTTTACTAGTGTTAATTTCACCTTATGCACCACATATTGCAGAAGAATTATGGTCTGCTTTTGGTCATGACACATCCATTTCAACAGTTGATTTTCCTGTGTTTGAAGCCTCACATTTAGTAGAGAGTAGCAAAGAATATCCTGTATCATTTAATGGTAAAATGCGTTTTAAATTAGAGTTGCCATTAGATATGGCAAAAGATGAAATAGAGAAGATTGTCATGGCACATGAAAAAACACAAGCGCAATTACAAGGTCGCGAACCTAAAAAAGTAATTATTGTGCCTGGTAAAATTATTAATATTGTAGGTTAATGTCATTACGAGGATTCAGACTTATTAGGTCTGGAGACGTGTTAATCTCATAATAGGATTTAGTGTAAAAATAGATGGCATCTACTGACAAATTGTGTCAGTATCACAATGACGAAGAATATAGATTGGAATTAGAATTACATCATATAGAAATAATTGGCTTTGCTGCTGCAATACTAACTACTATTGCTTTTTTACCACAAGTGTATAAAACCTGGAAAACTAAAGATGTGTCCGCCTTATCCTTACCAATGCTTATTCTCTTTTTTATAGGTATCGTATTATGGTTGGTTTATGGGTTTTATAAAGACAGTCCTTCTATGATTTTTGCTAATAGTATTACTGTAGTGTCATCTTTTTTATTAGTATATTTTAAAATTACATATGGCAAAAAGTAATATAAAAAAGTTGATAGTCTTTATGAGTTTATTGTTAACTCTCACTAGTTATTCTCAAAACGATTCGTTACAGTTTCCTCAAGATTTTTATGGAATTTACAAGGGTGATTTAAAAATCACCAATTCCAAAGGCAGGCAAACTATTGGTATGGAATTTCATTTAAATAAAACCGATTCTATTGGTAAATATCAATATACTTTGGTGTATATAATGAATGGTAATAGGCAAGAACGCTTGTATAATCTTATAGAAAAAGATGTATCCAAAGGTCAGTATGTAGTAGATGAAAACAACGGTATTTTACTAGATGCTAAAGTAGTAGATAACACGTTATATTCTTTATTTGAAGTCCAAGGAAATCTGTTAACTACCACTGAAAGATTTTATAAAGACCACATGATTTTTGAAATTACATTTGCTAATACTGCTAATAAAGTAACATCTGGAACTGAAGGTGAAAATGCCACTGAAGTGGAATCGTATCCTGTTTCTGTGGTTCAAAAAGCCTATCTCAAAAAACAAAAAAACTGACAAAATTTCTTAACGAAAATTTGGCTTACTTTTTGACTATTATATCGTACATTTATAATTATTAAAATTAAAAACTTATGTTAGGATATTATATATTAATTGGAGGAATTGCTTTAATAAGCTGGATTGTAAGCAGCACATTAAAGCGTAAGTTTGATCATTACTCAAAAGTGCATTTACGTAATGGCATGAGTGGAGCAGAAGTTGCAGAAAAAATGTTGGCAGATCATGGTATTCAAGACGTTCAAGTGATTTCTACTGCAGGTAAATTAACAGATCATTACAACCCTAAAAACAAAACAGTAAACTTAAGTGAAGCAGTATACAATGAGCGAAATGCTGCTGCTGCTGCAGTTGCTGCTCATGAGGTTGGGCATGCCGTTCAACATGCTCAAGCTTACAGTTGGTTACAATTGCGTTCGCAATTAGTTCCTGTGGTTAGTGTATCGTCTGGAATGTCACAATGGTTAATCATTGGAGGTTTAGTACTTGGTGGAGCTGCAGGACTTGGTCTAGGATGGTGGGTTGCTATTGCAGGTTTAATCATGATGGGAATGGCAACACTATTCAGTTTTATCACATTACCAGTAGAATACGATGCAAGTAATAGAGCATTAGCTTGGTTAAAAAACAAAAATGTGGTGACTCCTGAAGAGTATAAAGGATCTGAAGATGCTCTAAAATGGGCTGCTAGAACCTATTTGGTTGCGGCTTTAGGTGCTTTAGCATCACTTTTATATTGGGCATTTCAAATATTAGGAAGAGATTAACCTAATTTTATAAAAAAAATAAAAGCCTCTTGGTCATTGAGCTGGACATTGAGGCTCTCGAACTGGTCGAAATGCAGAGGCTTTTTTTATTTATAATTTTTCATCAAAATCCACTAACTTATTTTGAATCGCATAAACTACCAATCCAGCGACGTTTTTGGATTCGGTTTTTAATAATAAATTATTGCGATGACCTTCAACAGTTCTTGGGCTTATAAAGAGTGTATCTCCAATTTCATTAGTAGTATATTGCTTGCAAATAAGCTCTAAAACTTCTTTTTCTCTTTTAGTAAAGTAAGTAGTGTCAAAATTTGATTTTTTGCTTTGATCACTATTGTTAATCAAACCTTCATGAATAAACTTCATGACTTGTTCATCATAATAAAAGCCTTTTTCGGCAACTTCATTAATGGTTGTAAGCATTAATTTTGGTGTACTGTTTTTAGCAAGATAAGCTACAGCTCCAATAGAAATCATATTTAAAATAAAAGGCTTACTAAAATAGCTGGTCAGTGCAATAATTTTTACATCTGGAAATTCTTTTCTAATTAGTTTAGTAGTTTCTACGCCGTTTAAGCCAGGCATTTTTAAATCGGTTATAACTATTTCTGGTAATTCGTTGGCATTTCTCAATTTACTCATCAAATCATTACCATCTTGAGCATCAAAAAAAATATCGATGTTTTTTTCTTTACTTAAAATCGAAATAAGCCCTTGTCTAAATAACAATTCATCATCGGCTAGTACTATTGTAATTTTAGAATTCATAATTAAGACAATTTATAGTAAAAATACTTCCCGTTTTTTTTGAACTTTCAATAAATAACTTGCCATTTAAGATAGCTACGCGACTTCTAATATTTTGCAAACCGATTCCATGTTTCTTTTTTTGTTTGTTAACATCGAATCCAATACCATTATCTATAAAAATAAGTGTAAACCCTTTATTGTTTTTTTTAAGTTCCATTTTTAATAGGTCAGCTTTTCCATGATTTAAAGCATTACTTATTAGTTCTTGTGCTATCCTAAAAATATGAAGCTCATTATTTTTATCTAGTTTTTCAATAGATTCAATATTGTGTTCTATTTTAATTGACGTATTAGATGTAAACTCTTCGAACAGTTCTTCTAAAGCCACTTTCAATCCAAATTTATCTAATATAGGAGGCAGTAGTTCGTGAGCAATTTTTCTTGAGCTTTCCAGTGTTCTAGTAGTAATATCTAAAATATGGTTAAGTGCTTCTTTTTGTTCATTACCAATAGATGTGTCATCTAATAATACATTGGTTGTTAAGCTTACCACATTTAGTTTTGAGCTTATGGCATCGTGTAAATCTTGAGCTATCCTATTACGTTCTTCCTCTTGTACTTTTATAGTTGTTTGTAATATTTTTTTTTGGTGATCTAGTTTAATGTTAACTTTTTCAACTTCTTTTTCAATAATTTTTTTTCTGGAATAATAGAAAAATAGAATAAGTCCTAGTGTTACTAATACTAGAAAGATGATTCCATATACAAGAGCACCTATTATTTGCTCTTGAGTGGCAAAATATTCTTCTTCCATTCTATTAAAATTAAGACTAAATAACCAACATAAAAAACTTTATTCAGAAACCAGATATTAGAGATTGATTCATTTGAGTAATTTGATAAATAATCACCTAATATAAATATAAGTGTGCTAATTGTTATATACATTAGGACGCCAGCATTAATATAGATGAACTGTCCTTTTTTACTCAAAGAATTATATAAGTGGACAATTGAATAAACGATAAGTGGAAATGAGGTAATAAATACTTCAAAAATGTTAAACTTATAAAATAATTGAGGCTTTAATGAATATTGAATAATTAATGAAATAAACACGATAATAAACGCTATATAAATCCATTTTATCTGGTTTTTTTCAAATAGCTCTTTATAAAAAAGTGATAGGAAAATAAATTGTAGAATAAAATAAAAATGGGATAAATAGAGGTTATCAATTTTGTTATAGGCTAGAATAAGAACAATTATTTGAATAATACAGATAAGTAAAAGATACCAATTAAAATATTTAAGAGCTACAGTATCCTTTATATTACTGTAGCTCTTTATGTATAAACAAGTGTTTATAACTAGCAATACAATTCCTAAATATCCCAAAAAATCATCTAGCATACTCTATCAAATTTTATTCAATATTAAATCAATGGACTATTAGGGTCACATTCACTTGGACAAGGGTGAGTAAAATCATAAACACCACTCCCTAATAAATTAGGATCTTCTAATTCTCCTTTAGCTTTGTTAACATTTTGACTAGTTATTTCGCCTCTTACAATATCACGATAAACACCATTGGCATCTTTTTCAGTTGCGACAAGTAATAGTTTTTCGCCACCACCAACTTTTACATTTGGGTCTACAGCCATATAAGCTCTAATTCCAGAGCAACTAGCTTTTTTTAGATTATAGGTGCCTTTCCCATTATCTTTCCCATTACTTTTTAAAACACCAACTTCTTCAAGACATGCAACAAGATCGTCTATCGGCATTAAAAAGGCTTTGCAATTATTAGGGCATTCAATTTGCCATTTTCTAGCCCATGATTTTGCATCTGTAATAGCGATACTTAAAGGTTTTGATCTACTCATTTTTTTAGTTTTTAATGATTAATAGACTCTAAAACTACTAGTTATTTTTTTAAAAAACAGCGTTTAATTTAAAATCAGGTGTTTCTACTTGGTTTTATTATCCAGTAATTTTTCGCTGAATAAATAGATGCTTCAAAACTAATTTTGGATATCAATTAATCACAATTAAAATTAAATATTATGGAACAATTTATTGGACAAATTATGATGTTTGCTGGAAATTTCGCACCTAGAAACTGGGCGTTATGCGATGGTCAACTATTAGATATAGCTCAACATCAAGCTTTATTTTCAATTTTAGGAACAACTTATGGAGGAGATGGGAGAAGGACATTTGGTCTGCCAGATTTAAGAGGCCGTGTTCCTGTTCATGCTGGAACAGGACCAGGTAGATCAACAATAAAATTAGGGCAACATGGAGGGAGTGAGACAAATACATTAACCGTTGCGCAAATGCCAGAACATAATCATCCTGGAGCAATTCAAGCTGTTAGTCCACTTGGTAGAGGCGTTACTACCACTCCTAATCCAACTAATGCCTACAATGCAGAAGGAGGTGTTTATGCTATGGGTAAAAATGCATCTATGGCTGCAGATAGTGTTGCCATTGGTAATACTGGAAATAATCAACCTGTAAATAATATGCAACCTTTTCAAAGTGTCAATTATATTATTGCTTTAGAGGGTATTTATCCATCAAGAAATTAATCTTTAATTTTTATAAAGTAGAGACTTACTAAAGAGGGTCTCTACTTTTTTAAACTTATAATTATGAAAAAAAACTACAATTATATTAAAGGAACCTTTCTGTATAGTTTGATTTTACTTGTTTTATTGACCTCTAGTCAATGTGCAAACTCTCAAAACTTGAATTTTACGATTGATACAGCAGTAGATAATGGTGTAAGTATTACTGAAACTCTCACAAGTGGAACAGATTCTTATGAGTTGTTAATCGACATTGCTGGTTCTGGAGCTGAAACGTTATTTGATTTAGGAGGAGGAGATCTTGTGTTTTATTTTGGTAGTGGAGCTGCAGTAAATACATTTATTATAACACTCACTAAAAATGGTAGCCCAACAAATTTTAAATTAAATGGTATAGATTATGATACGGTTGAAGATGGGTTTATATCTGTTTTCAATCAAGATGATGCTGAAATTTCAGCTAATCAAGAATATCTAGTTGGTGCTGGTGCAATTCCTATTACTAATGCGACTAATGCGGCTAATATTACAGGAATTAAAATTATACAGCCAGATGTGTCTGATAATACAGATTTTGCTTTTCATAATATTAGCATCGATGTCCTAGATACATTAAGCGTTAACAGTTTTATAGAGTTAGAAAATGAAATCTCTATTTTTCCGAACCCATCAAATGGTAATATTATTATTAAAAATTCTGGTGTGTCTATATATACAGTATCTGTAACAGATGTTAATGGACGCGAAATAGTTAGCTATGATTTAAATGGGATAACTTCAAATCAAAATCTAGATTTAAGCTCAAAATTAGTTTCAGGAATGTACTTTATTACTCTTTCTTCTGAAAAAGGAATAATTACAAAAAGAATAATTATTAACTAGAAATAGTGTTCTAAATAAAAAAGACTCAATATTTTGAGTCTTTTTTTAAATCTTTATTTGTCTATCAATTTGTTGTTGTAGTGACACAAATGTCTCCGTTCTAGAAACACCATTTATAGATTGAATATCTGTATTTAGAACATGCATTAAATGCTCATTGTCTTTCGCTAAAATCTTGATAAACACACTCCAATGACCAGTGGTGTAATGACATTCTAAAACTTCAGGTATTTTAGATAATTGTTTCACAGCTTCAGGATTACTCATAGCTTTATCTAAATATATGCCAACAAAAGCCATTGTAGTATAACCCAAAACTCTAGGGTTAATTACAAATTTAGAACCAGAAATAAGTTTCGATTTCTCAAGTTTTCGCAGTCTTTGATGTATTGCAGCTCCCGAAATACCAACATTACGAGCGATTTCTAAAATTGGTGTTCTGGCATCTTCCATTAAAGCACGCAATATCTTTTTATCAATACCATCGATAAAAATACCTTTGTCATTAACTTTCATTTAAAGTATTTTAAATTGAAATATAAAAATACTAAATCAATTTCAAAATGAAAGGATAACTATCTTTTTAATCTTCAAATTCTAATTCTACAAAATTTCCAGCTATAGTAATGGTTGTTGGATCGTTAATAGGATTAGCTGTAACTTCAAAAGTACCAGAAAGTAATTGCAAACCTGAATCTGTTGGGTGAGCTCTATTTTCGGTGATAGTCACAGTTCCAGTAGATGAAAAGTAACTAACTTCAGGATTAACTTGCCTCAACAAGATATATGTTACAAAGTTATTAGAATCGATATCTCCCATATTTTTAATCGTTCCAGAACTAAAACCTCCAGTACTATTTAAAAATAAGGTGATTTGATTTCCATTCATGTCACTTGCATCAATACTTATGGTGTTGTTAGCTCCTTTTGTTACTTGATAAATACTATCAGAGAAGTTGTAATCACTAAATGAGCCTCCATTTATAGAAGCATTAATTCCTTGGCTTTCAGAAATAGGTAATGTACTGCTATTATTTTCATTATCGCTACTACAAGAAAAAATAAATAAGGCTAAAACTGTTAGAAATAGGTGTAGGTTTTTCATAATAAGATGTTTTAAAAGAGACTTTTTCAAGTCTTTTTTAGGTTATTATTTGGGGTTTTTCAGTTTGATTTGGGGTGAAACTGATACTACAATGTAATAAATTCTAATTAAATCAATAAAATAGACTTATATATGGGTCAAATTAAGATAATTAGATACTTCTGAAACACTAAATATTTAGAGGATTATAACCTAAATAAGGCACTTCTATTTCTTTAAATTTAATTCCATAATCTTCTAGTTCAAGAAGAATAGGTTCGTATACTTCTTTAGAAATTGGTATTTGTACACCTGGAGTCGTAATTTTACCATTTAAAATTGCTAGAGTTGCCATTGCTACTGGTAAGCCAACTGTTTTTGCCATTGCTGTATACGTTTGGTCTTCACCTAAAGTTACCATTGTTGCATCTATTTGATGTTTTTTGCCATTTAGTTCATACCCAAATTTATGATACATAACAATCATATCTTTATCTTTAGCATCCAATGTCCAGCTATCCATTAATATTTTTTGTAGTATTTGAGCTGGAGTTGCTTTTTTTAGTTCAACCATTTTAGTAGCACTAAAAATATCAAGCTCTAAAAATTTATCCCAAACTATATCGTCTTGGTCAATTTTTAATTGATGTCTAAATTTTAACTCAACAGAATCTGTTGGACTGTATGGTAAAAAAGAATTAACAAAGTCGCGATAACTCATATTTTCACTATCATCTATAGTGTAGCTGTCATCAGTCATTCCAAGAGCAACAAACACATTCCAAGCGCGTGAAAAACCAACACGTCTAATGGTACCTCTATATAATGTTTGAACATGATCTAAACCATAGACACTTTGGTATTTTAAAGAATCTCTATTAGCAAGTGCTTCAAAACGCCCATAACCTTCTACTTCTAAAAATTCTGTTCGTCTAAATAAACGATTATAAGGAATGTATTTATAAGTGCCTTCTTGTAAAAATTTAGCAGCTCCTCCTTGACCAGCAACAACAACATTTCTAGGGTTCCATGTAAACTTATAGTTCCACAAGTTATTATCACTTTCAGGAGCAACTAGTCCACCAGTAAACGATTCAAACAAAATCATTTTACCTCCTTTATCACGAATACGATCGATTACTTGCATAGCACTCATATGGTCGATTCCTGGATCAACACCAATTTCATTCATAAAAACTAATCCTTTGGCTTTAGCATCCGCATCAAGTGCCTGCATCTCCTCACTTACATAAGATGCAGTAACCATATTTTTATTAAATTCAATACAGTTTTTTGCTACCTCTATGTGAAATCTAGCAGGTAACATTGATATTACAATATCTGAGTTTTTTATAGCTTCAACTCGAGACATTTCATCAAAAACATCTAATGAAATGGCTGCTGCATTTTTATGACTGCCAGTAAGTGCTTTGGCAGTATCTATATTTAAATCTCCAACAGTAATATGAAGGTTTTCAGTTTCAGATTTATCTAAAAGGTATTTTATAAGGTAGGAAGTAGATTTACCAGAACCAATAACTAAAATCTTTCGCATAACGAATTTTCTTGACTAATTTTGTTGCGACGAATGTAATAAAATGCCCTTGATATTTAAACTCAAACAGACTATTAATTATGAACAAAACAATTTTAGTAACTGCAGTAATTTTAGGAATCGTTAGTATTATTCTTGGAGCTTTTGCAGCTCATGGATTAAAAAAACTGATATCTCCAGAAGCCATTAATACTTTTGAAACTGGAGTGAAGTATCAAATGTATCATGCGCTTTTTTTATTATTTATTGGATCGTCTAGTTATGTTACAGATAGTTATAAAACAACGATTTTTTATTTAGTAATTATTGGGTTAGTTTTCTTTTCTGGGTCAATTTATGCTCTAGCAACGAACACTCTTTCAAGTTTTGATTTTAAAAAGATTGGTTTTATAACTCCAATTGGAGGTTTGTTATTAATAGTTTCTTGGGTCGTTTTGTTGATAAATTTTATGAAATTAAAGGTTAATTGATTGGTTTTTTATCGGTCGCTTTAAATAAAATTTTACCTTTGCACTTTAAACAACACTAAATAAATATGGTAGACCATAAGCAAGCTACGAAAACGATTTCGCTAGAACAATATGGAATTAAAAATGCTAAAGTGCATTATCAACTTTCACCAGAACAATTACACGACATTACAATAGAAAAAGGACAGGGAAAAGAATCTTCATTAGGAGCTCTTGCAGTTAATACTGGAGAGTTCACAGGACGTTCTCCAATGGATCGTTTTATTGTTAAAGATGACATCACAGAAGATAAGATTTGGTGGGGAAAAATAAACATTCCATTTGATGCTGATAAATTTGATAAGTTATACGACAAGGTAGTTAAGTACCTTTCTGAAAAAGAGGTATTTGTTAGAGACTCTTATGCTTGTGCAGATGATTATTATAAATTAAATATTCGTGTTATAAACGAATATCCTTGGAGTAATATGTTTGCCTACAACATGTTTTTACGTCCAGATGAATCTGAATTAGAATCGTTTTCTCCAGAATGGACAGTTGTAAATGCTCCAGGCTTTATGGCAAATCCTGAAGAAGACGGAACGCGTCAGCATAATTTTGCAATTTTAAATTTTTCAAGAAAAGTAGCATTAATTGGTGGAACAGGATATACAGGAGAAATTAAAAAAGGTATCTTTTCTGCTTTAAACTTTATTTTACCTGTTTTTAAAAATACACTACCAATGCATTGTAGTGCTAATGTTGGCGAAAAAGGAGATACCTCTATTTTCTTTGGATTATCTGGAACAGGAAAAACGACCTTATCTACAGATCCTAATAGAGCATTAATTGGTGATGACGAGCATGGATGGACAAGTGAAAACTCTGTATTTAATTTTGAAGGCGGTTGTTATGCTAAAGTAATAAACCTATCTCAAGAGCAAGAACCTGAAATTTATGGAGCGATTAAAAAAGGAGCTATCCTTGAAAACGTTATCATGGATGATGCAGGGAATGTGGATTTTGGCGATACATCTATAACACAAAATACCAGAGTTAGCTATCCGATTTATCACATAGAGAATATTAAAAACCCTTCGATTGGAAAAAATCCAAAAAATGTATTCTTCTTAACTGCAGATGCTTTTGGCGTATTACCTCCAATTTCTAAATTAACTCCTGGGCAAGCAGCCTATCATTTTATCTCTGGTTATACAGCTAAAGTAGCAGGAACAGAAGCAGGAATTACAGAGCCTGTTCCAAGTTTTTCAGCGTGTTTTGGAGCACCTTTCATGCCACTCCATCCAACAAAATATGCTGAAATGTTAAGTACCAAAATGAAGGAAACAGGTGTAAAGGTTTGGTTAATTAATACAGGTTGGACAGGTGGCCCTTATGGTGTTGGTAGTAGAATGAAGTTGAAATATACTCGTGCTATGATAAATGCTGCCATAAATAATGAGTTAGGAGAAGAAAATCATGATAATTACCATACACATTCTGTATTTGGTTTAGCGCAACCTAGAAAAGTTCCTGGTGTACCAACAGAAGTTCTGAACCCCAGAAAAACATGGAGTAACGATGAAGGGTATTATGAAACAGCTTATAAACTATCAGATTACTTTATAAAAAACTTTAAACAATTTGAAGAATTTGCCAACGAAGAAATTATGGCAGGAGCTCCAAATGTTAGATAAAAATAATCTATAGAAAATAAAAAGCGACTGGTCATTGAGGTTCTCGAAATGCAGTCGCTTTTTTTATGTATTTAAAATACTTAGATGTTATTTTTTGTTAACACCTTCAATATATTTTTTAAGAGCCATCGTCATTGATGGTGTTTCAGGTGTAGGAGCAGCTATATCAACTCTCAAGCCTTTTTCTTCTACTGCTTTAATAGTGGTGTTTCCAAATACAGCAATTCTAGTATTATTTTGTTTAAAATCAGGAAAATTATGAAATAATGACTCAATACCTGAAGGACTAAAAAACACTAAAATATCATAATACACATTCGCTAAATCTGATAAGTCGCTAATAACTGTTCTATAAAAAGTAGCTTGTCTCCAGTTAACACCTAATTCATCTAATGTCTCTGGTACTTCCGGCTTTACTTTATCTGTAGTAGGTAATAAGAATTTTTCATCCTTATATTTTTTAATTAAAGGTGATAATTCTTTAAACGTGCGCTTACCAACATAGATTTTACGTTTTCTGTAAACCACATATTTTTGTAAATAATAAGCCACAGCTTCAGATTGACAGAAATATTTCATAGTATCAGGAACTTTAAAACGCATTTCTTCAGCAATTCTAAAAAAGTGATCAACAGAATTCCTACTAGTCAATATAATTGCAGAATAGTTTTCTAAATCAATTTTTTGTTGTCTGATTTCTTTAGCAGTGACTCCTTCAACATGAATGAATGGTCTGAAATCAATTTTCACCTTTAGTGTTTCTTGTAAGTCAAAATAAGGTGAGTTCTCAATTTTTGGTTCGGGTTGAGAAACTAGAATTGTTTTCACTTTCATATACTCTTTCTATATTTTGTATTAACTTCTCATAAAGACCTTATATAAAATAATATAAGGCGCGATTTCGAAGGCGCAAATGTACAAAATAAAATAGAATAAATTAGAGATAATTAGTTTTTGATGTGTTTTAAATGAAGTGATAAAACCTGTAAAATTAATTACAGCTAAAATAAAAGCTATTGAGATTAAAACGTCTCTTGTTGGAATAATCGTGAAAATTAATAATAGGTTTACCGGAAACAAGATGATACCTAAATAATTTTTGTAGCTAGTTTTTTGAAATAGATAACTATCAACTAATTCATCCAACTCGAAAAGACTTCCTATAAGTCGTTCTAAAAGAATTTTAATTAAAAATAGTGACGCTACTCCAAAAACAATTTTTAAAAATAACAGTATTTCAAAATCAATAGCTTGAATATGATTTTTGTAAACAAGAAAAATAAATAGTGCTAGTGATATTGAAAAGTTTGAATATAGTAAGCCATCAAATAAGTCTATAAATTTCTGGTCTCTAGCATATACTTTTAAATATTTTGAATTCCCTGGTGTAGCTAAAAAATCTAGAAATCTAACAGGAAATAAGTATTTAGTTATTGCTAAAATTGATAAGCAAATAACAATTATAATTGTAAACCATTCGTTAGATAGAGCCTCTCGTAACATGAATGCTAAATTAAGAGAATATTATATATTATAAGTAGTTTAATTAACTACTTTTGCTAAAAAGTAATTGCATGCAAGACGCAATAGTTATAATTCCTACCTATAACGAAATAGAAAATATAGAAGCTATTATTAAAGCGGTATTTTCTCTTGAAAAGCGTTTTGATATCCTTATAGTAGATGATAACTCTCCAGATTTTACCAATCAGAAAGTAAAAGAATTGCAAAGTACATTTCAAGATCAATTATTTTTAGAGATTCGTCAAAAAAAATCAGGTTTAGGTACTGCTTATATTCATGGTTTTAAATGGGCTTTAGAAAAAGGGTATAATTATATTTTTGAGATGGATGCTGATTTTTCTCACAATCCAAAAGATTTAATAAGGCTATATAATAAGTGTAGTAAAGGAGAAGCAGATGTTGTAATTGGGTCTAGATATATCAACAATACGGTAAATGTTGTTAATTGGGATATGAAACGGCTACTCATGTCTTATTTTGCTTCCAAATACGTGAAGTTTATAACAAGAATGCCAATTGCAGATACTACAGCAGGTTTTGTTTGTTATAAAAAGGAAGTTCTTGAAGAGTTAGATTTAAATAAAATAAAATTTGTTGGGTATGCATTTCAAATAGAAATGAAATTTAAAGCCTATTTAAAGAAGTTTAGAATCGTAGAAGTGCCAATAATTTTTACAGATAGAACTAAAGGTGAATCCAAGTTAAGTTCAGGTATAATCTCTGAAGCTATTTTTGGAGTAATCACGATGAAAATAAAAAGTTTGTTTAGAAAATAAATATCATGGAGAAGCGAACAGTTTTAATTAAAAATGCAAATATCGTTAATGAAGGACGTGTTTTTTCTGGAGATATTTTAATTGAAAACGAGTTTATAGTTGAGGTAGCAGACTCTATAAGTGCTAAATCTGCTAATGTTAATGTTTTTGATGCTGAAGGTAAATATATCTTACCAGGAGTAATAGATGATCAAGTACATTTTAGAGAGCCTGGTCTAACACATAAGGCTACTATTGAAACAGAAAGTCGAGCGGCTATAGCTGGAGGTATTACCTCTTTTATTGAGATGCCTAACACTAATCCGCAAACTACTACAGTAGAAGAGTTAAATAAAAAATTTGAAACAGCCTCTAAAACATCTCATGCTAATTATTCGTTTATGTTTGGTGGAACGAATGATAATTTAGATGAGATTTTAAAGGTCAATTCTAATGAAGTTGCCGGTTTAAAATTATTTTTAGGGTCTTCTACTGGTAATATGCTAGTGGATGACCCTCAAGTTTTAGAAAAAATTTTTAGTAGTACAGATATGGTTATTTCTGTGCATTGTGAAGATGAAGCAACTATTAGAAAAAACTTGCAGGAACATATTGATACATATGGAGAAGATATTCCTATTAAATACCATCCAATTATTCGAAGTGAAGAAGCTTGTTATTTATCGTCTTCTACAGCTATACAGTTAGCAAAAAAAACAGGTGCTAGATTGCATGTGTTTCATTTGTCTACAGGTAAAGAAACTAATTTGTTTACGAATAAAATTCCTTTAAAGGATAAAAAGATTACAGCAGAAGTTTGTATTCATCATTTATGGTTTACAGATAAAGATTATGATGAAAAAGGAACTTATATTAAATGGAATCCTGCTGTAAAAACAGAACGTGATAGAGAGCAGTTATGGAAAGCACTTTTAGATGATAGAATAGATGTCATTGCCACAGATCATGCACCTCATACCATAGAAGAAAAACAAAACGTTTACACAAAAGCACCTTCTGGTGGACCATTAGTTCAACATGCTTTACCAGCGATGTTAGAGATGTATCATAAAGATAAAATATCGTTACCTAAAATTGTAGAGAAAATGTGCCATAATCCTGCCATTCTATTTCAAGTAGAAAAACGTGGTTACATAAAAGAAGGGTATTTTGCAGATTTAGTAATGGTAGATTTAAATAATCCTTGGACAGTAAAAAAAGATAATGTGCTTTATAAATGTGGTTGGTCTCCTTTTGAAGGAACTACTTTTAAATCACGTATTACACATACATTTGTAAATGGAACTTTAGTGTATAAAAACTTTAAGTTTTATGATATTAAAGCAGGAAAACGTTTAACCTTTAACAGATGAAAAAAATAGCTTTTATACTTTTTGTTGGGTTCGTGTTTTTAGCCTGTAACAATAATAAAATTGAGGTGCCTAAAAAACCAGATAATTTATTGTCTACAACTAAAATGGTGAATGTTTTATATGACATGGCTATTGTAAACGCAGCAAAAGGGACCAATAAAAAAATGATTCAAAACAAAGGTTTAAATCCACAAGAGTTTATTTTTAATAAGCACGATATCGACAGTCTGCAATTTGCTGATAGTAATAATTATTATACATACTTTCCTGACGTTTATGAGGATATTTATGAACAAGTTAGATTTAGACTAGAAAATAGAAAAAAGGGCTACAAAGCCATTTTAGATAGAGAGGAAAAAGAAATGGATTCACTTTCTAGATTATCTAGAAGGAAAAAAGACTCTCTTTTACTCAAGAGAAAACCTGGAGATAAGGCTGATCCTTTTTTGGTTAAAAAAGGAACTAATGATGATCTTTTAAAAAATAAACAGAAGTTGAAGCAATAGATTCTTCAATTGTTTTAAATTTAGAACTCGGTAAATCTTTTAATATTTTTTCATTACTGTAAAAACTATCTGATGTAATGGATTTCACCATTTGCTTGGTTAATTTTCTGTACTTTCTTTTAAAAAAATAGTTTAACCAATCTAATCTCCAAGCAAGATTTAAAAGCAATTTAGACGCTTCTTTTTGAGGTGGTTTCACGTTTAATCTTTTTGCAACAGTTGTTGCAAAGTCTTTAAACGATAAGTTTTCACTAACTAAAATATAACGCTCATTTTTAATTGAGCTTTTCATGAGCTCTATCATTGGTATTACAACATCATCAATATCAACATAACCAGAAACACCAGTAGTATAATACTTTTGTCCTTTAAAAATTCGTTTAAATAATGCGCCACTACTTGTTCGCCAATAACCTGGACCGACTATTATTCCCGGATTTACTATTACACTATTAACTCCTTCTTGAGTGCCTCGCCAAACTTCCATTTCGGCTCCATATTTAGTAATAGCATATACGCTATGATCTAATTCAGGATTCCATTCAGAAGTTTCAGAAATACAATCGTTTTTTGAAGCTTCGCCAATTGCAGCTATTGAGCTTACATAACACAACTTTTTTATATTATTATCTATACATAAGTTTACAATGTTTGCAGTACCTTTTATATTAATCTTTCGTAGTTTACGATAATCGTTTGGATCGAAAGACACTAATGCAGCGCAATGGTATACATAAGTTACATCTTTAAAAGCTTCTTCTAAACATGGTAAATCAGTAATATCGCCTTGTATCCATTCAATTTTTGAGAATAAACTATCTACATCTTTTTCGTAGTAAGAAAACACATGTTTTACAGTTTTAATTTTAGTTTCTGTTCTATACAGAGCTCTTACAGTATTACCACCTTTTGTAAGATGATATAATAAATGCGAGCCAACCAAGCCTGTACTTCCTGTTACTAAGATCATAAGCGAAAGGTAAAGAATTATTCATTATTCATTTATAATTATACATTGATTTTTATCTTTGCCAGAGTTTTTAAAAAAGAATAAAAATGACCAATTTTATTGAAGAGTTACGTTGGAGAGGAATGATTCATGATGTTATGCCTGGAGCAGAAGAGCATCTTAACGAAAGTATGCGAGCTGCTTATGTTGGTTTTGATCCAACTGCTGATTCTCTTCATATTGGAAATTTGGTACCCATTATGTTGCTAGCTCATTATCAACGTGCAGGACATAAACCTATTGCTCTCGTTGGAGGTGCAACAGGAATGATTGGTGATCCTTCAGGTAAATCTAGCGAACGTAATTTGTTAGATGAAAAAACACTACGTCATAATCAAGAGGCTATTAAAAAACAGTTAGCACACTTTTTAGATTTTGAAAGCAATGCTAATAATGCTGCAGAATTGGTGAATAATTACGATTGGATGAAGGCGTTTTCATTTTTGGAGTTTATTCGTGATGTTGGTAAGCATATTACTGTTAACTATATGATGGCTAAAGATTCTGTTAAAAATCGTATTTCATCTGAATCTTCTGATGGTATGAGCTTTACGGAATTCACCTACCAATTGGTACAAGGTTACGACTTTTTACATTTGTATAAAGCGAATAACTGTACTATACAAATGGGAGGAAGTGACCAATGGGGAAATATAACCACTGGAACCGAATTAATAAGACGTATTGGTGGCGGAAAAGGTTTTGCTATTACTTGCCCTTTAATTACTAAAAGTGATGGTTCTAAATTTGGTAAATCTGAAGGTGGTAATGTGTGGTTAGATGCCAATCGTACATCACCTTATAAGTTTTATCAATATTGGTTAAACTCTAGTGATATAGATGCTGAAAAGTATATAAAAATATTTACGTTTTTAACAGAAGAAGAAATTGCTAACCTTATAAAAGAGCATCAAGAAGCACCTCATTTACGCTTATTGCAAAAACGTTTAGCTCAAGAAATTACGACTATGGTACATTCTGCTAACGATTTTGAAAATGCACAAAAAGCATCTACTATTTTATTTAGTAAGTCCTTTAAACACGATATACAAACACTAGATGAAGCGACTTTTTTAGATGTATTTGAAGGCGTGCCTCAAGCAGAACTGCCTAAAGCAGACTTGGCAGATGGAATTGATATGATTGCTGCTTTGGCTGCTCAAACCAATTTTTTAGCGTCCAATAGTGAAGCTAGAAGAGCCTTAAAAGAAAACGCGGTGTCTGTAAATAAAGAAAAAATACAAGAGGATTATAAAATTACTGCTGCAGATTTAATTAATGATAAGTATGTGGTGTTGAATAAAGGCAAAAAGAATACCTATATTTTAAAAATTCAATAAATAAGAAAAGCCTGATGTAAAATCAGGCTTTTCAAAAAAACTAACCAACCAAATTTTTCTTTTTCAAGCTATTTTAAGGAGCTTGAAACTTAATCAACTCCCAGTTTTGGTCGGCTTTTTTCTGTAAACCTTTCACATGTTCTTTTTTCCATAAATTTAAAGTATTTGTTCCCCAAGAATTGTAAAATAAATAGAGCTTACCATCTCTAATTTCAAAGGTTTTTGGGTTAATACTTACCTTTTTAGATTTTATGGCGATAGCATAGGCACAATAACCTCCATATTCTGGAATGTATTTATCAGGATTGTTTTTAAAAGTATCTAAATTTTTTTGAGAGGAGAATTTATAATTAACGCCATCATGTCCAGTAATAAATTGTTTGCTGCCTTCTATTGCTTCATTATTAAAATAAGCCACAACATCATAACCATTAGCTACAAATCCTTTTTTGGTATTGTAATCAATCTGTTGAGCAAATGTAAGATTGGAGATAAACGCGATTAGAAGGATGAAATATTTCATAATAAATTTTAAATGCCCATTATGGGCTTTCATTAGTTTAAATTTTCACTTTCAGTCGGAAAGAAAACGAAACATTACAAATTTATAATACCATTAGGTTACAACCTCTAATATCTGAATGGTCAAATCGTCCTATTACTTCAAAAGAATTATCATCATACACTTTTCCTAAATCTTGGGTTGCAATAAAGCTACAAGAGTTTATATTAGCTAAATCGATAATATTTAAACCTCCAGATTTTTTATTGGTTACATTAAGTGCATCTTCAGTGTCTCTTGTAAGAACGCGCATCCAATTTGGACACTTAAAAATACCATTACCTTTTGAGTAGGCTTGACTTAACAATTCAGTCATACCATATTCACTATGTATAGTATTAACTCCAAATCCTTGTTTTAATATGGTGTGTAACTCTTCTCGTATGAGTTCTTTTCTACGACCTTTCATACCTCCAGTTTCCATAACAATAGTAGTGTTTAAGTTTAATTTAAACTGCTCAATTAAATCTAATAAGGCAAATGACACACCAATTAACAGTGTTTTTTCATGGTTGCTTTCAAGCTCTAACAGCGTGTTCTTTAATTCAGAAAGATTGTTGAGATAAAATCCGCTTTTAGGCTTTTTAGAGTTTTCAATCATATCTTTAACCATATAAATTAAAGACGATCCTTCACGTTCTAAATAATTAGGTAATAATGCGAGAATTGTATACTCTTCTATGTTACCATAAAACTGCTCGAATCCCTTTTTAAAACTAGTTTCATAGATGCTTAAATCAGAAACATAATGTTTGCTGGTAATGCTTCCTGTTGTTCCACTACTTGTGAATGTTTGAGCTATAGTTTTTTGAGCACTTACAACCTTATGGCTTTTAAAAAACTGAATGGGAAGAAATGGGATATCTTCAATTTTAGTGACCTCACTTGGATGTTTATACAATAAATCGCAAAATGAACGATAGACTAAATTATGTTCAAATTGAAACTTGAAAACTTCTAAAGCTAGAGCTTTAAATTCCTCAGATGATTGTATTGAAAATATTCGTGTTGTATCGATCACTTAAATACTGAATTGTCTAGCAAAAATACAATTCTAAAAATGGAAGCCAAAAGTACCTGTGACACCAAATTTTCTTGCATCTGGTCTATCAAGATAATTCCCTCTAAAGTTAAAATCAATTCTAAATACTTTAAAGATGTTTCCAACTCCAAAAGAATATTCCCAATAAGGTTCGTTTTTAGGTGCTACGACATCTGGAGTAAGTGTGGTTGTGCCAAAGGGGAGTGTTGCAAAAGCAGGGTCATTAAGCGCGATGTTTTCTTCAGAAATATCTCCAACAATAGTCCTAAAACCTACAAACTCTCTTAAATTAAGCTTTCGTAAAAATGGAATTCTAGAAAATAGACGTCCATTAAAGTTGTGCTGTACGTGCAATGATGCATAGCTATCAGTAACAAATTCATAAAAATTTAACTGTGGAAAGGTGTTGAAAATTGAAAAATAGGTTTGATTTCCTGGGACCACACTTAACAAGCTTAAGGGTAATTCTCCATAAGTTTTTCCTAGTTCAACAGTTGTGTGTAATCTACCAAAACCTCCAATTTGAAACGGTTGCAAATAATATAATTGTAATTTGGTATAATCAAAATCTGTTTCAGAAATTCCATTTAGACCTTGAGTTAAACTCATAAAAATCCTTGGATAATTATCGTTAGTTGTTTTACGTTCAACTCCATGGTAAATAGTTTTCCTCCCAGGTGTATAATCCACTGTAAAATTTACTTGAGCTTGATCTAGTTCGTCTATAATATTAGCTGGATTTTCAGGATCTACATACGATAAGCTAAATGTGTCGGGAGATGCAGATTTCAATGTTTTATAGGTGCCTCCAAGTAGGAATTTTATATTTTTCCATGGTTCCATTTCTAAAGAAAACTTGGTAAGGTTTACATCAGTAAGTCTATTATTATCACCAGCTGTAAACAAAGCTGAAGAGGCAAAACTTCGTCCTAATACATCATCGTTTACAGTAAGGCTAACTCCAGTTTGTTCAACATCACGTCTATTGCCAGCTGCAATAATTAATCTGTTTTTAGGATTAAGTAGCCATTTACCAGAAATACCATATTTAAATTTATCATCTCTAAATCCGTAAGCTAAATAACCTTGTAAACGCCATTTATCATTGCGCCCAAAATAGGTTCTTCCACCTGTTCTTATTCTAACACCTTCAACATCATTAAATCCAAATGTTGAAAATATTGGGCCATAATCTAGGTTTAATTTATCAAACTCTACATACCCAGAACCTAAAATAGAAACGAGATTATACATACGCTTAAATTTCGGAACTGTTTTAAGCGTATCTAATAATTTATAAATTCCTTTTTCGTCTTTATTAAGTTTTTCTAAACGGTTGGCTTGCCAAAAGCTTTCATCTTCTTTGTACAAATCTTCGTTGAAAGGATTTACGACTTCATCATAAAAATCTCTGCTTTTTTCTACATCAAATTTGTAATTATCATATAATGTTGTTCGCTTTCCATACATACCACGAGACTTTTCTTTTTTATTAAAAGCAAAATCTGAAAGCATATAGTCTCTCTTTAACAGAAAAACAGAATCGTTTAAAACATTAAATTCCTGTTCTATATAAATTTCTTTAACCCAGTTTATATTGGCACTTTTACTGGCATTCATGCTAATCTCCTTTATAGCAAATGTGGTGTCAGCAACCCAGAAATCACCTTTAAAAGTCAATTCGTTTTTACGTCTTGGATAGAAAATAATATTGAAGCACTGTTTGCCATCTATATAAGAGGTGTCAGCTAATACATAATTATAAGTGTTGATTCCTGTTCTTGAAAGTGGACTCGTAAAACTCTTGTCAAAGAACTTTAAATAGTTATCGTAAATGTTGTAGTCTGCATATAAATCCTTAACAAAAGATGTGATGCTCTCGTTACCATTAAATCCTGAATTTCTGGATCCTTTGGTGCTATCTTTTACTTTATTAATAACATTATCTCCATATACTTTTGAAGCTGTCTCATTAATAAATATTGGCAAATAGGTTTTTCCTGTTACTCTAGAAGTATCCAAATTATCAAACATGAATTCTAATCCTTTAAACAATTTACTGTTTATCAGATTGCTATCAATAGTATTGAGATCAAACTCTATTTTTTCATACTTATCGTATTGATATTGTTTGAACTTGTTTAAGCCATTTTGGCGTTTTTTAGCCCATATTTTTCGAAGAATGTCAATAGCTGGATTATCTTTTTTTGACTGTTTTCCAGAAACAATTACGACAGCATCTAATTCTGCAGATTCTTCTTTTAAGTTTAATTTTATATCGTAAGTAACTTTTTTAGTTAGAGGCAACTCTAGAGTTTCATAACCAATAAACGAAATAATTAAAGTATCCCAAGTTTCATCAGATTCTAAATAAAATTTTCCATTTTCATCAGTAATTGCACCCTCAGAAGAATCTTTAAATAAGACATTAGCAAACGCTACAGGCTCATTAGCCTCATCATAAATATATCCACTAACTTTAGACTGACTAAAAGACAATACATAACTGAATAGTGAAAATAGTATAAGTAGTTTGGTTTTCATAAGCAAAAACTTCATCAACAATCATGCTAATTATTAAATGAAGTGTATATAACGCAAAAAAATGCGATTTATTTATACATGACTTTTTTAACAGCTTTAACAACATCGTCACTGTTAGGTAGCCATTCTGCTAATAACACTGGAGAATAAGGAGCTGGAGTATCTGCTGTGTTAATTTTTATAATAGGTGCATCTAAATAATCAAATGCTTGAGATTGTACTTGATATGTTATTTCTGTAGCAACATTACCAAAAGGCCAAGCTTCTTCTAATATTACTAAACGATTTGTTTTTTTAACGGAGTTTAAAATAGCATCATGATCCATTGGCCTTACAGTACGTAAGTCTATAATTTCACAAGAAATGCCTTCTTTTTCTAATTCGTCAGCAGCTTTATAAGCTTCCTTAATAATTTTACCAAACGATACAATTGTAACATCGTTACCTTCACGTTTGGTTTCAGCAACGCCTAATGGAATGGTATACTCACCTTCTGGCACGTCACCTTTATCTCCATACATTTGCTCACTTTCCATAAAAATCACTGGATCGTCATCTCTAATGGCTGATTTTAATAAACCTTTAGCGTCGTAAGGATTTGAAGGAACAACTACTTTTAAACCTGGAGTATTTGCAAACCAATTTTCAAAAGCTTGAGAGTGAGTAGCAGCTAATTGTCCAGCAGAAGCTGTAGGGCCACGAAAAACAATTGGACATTTAAATTGTCCACCTGACATTTGTCTAATTTTTGCTGCGTTATTTATAATTTGATCAATTCCAACAAGAGAGAAATTAAAAGTCATGTATTCAACAATTGGTCTATTTCCAGTCATTGTGGAACCAATTGCAATACCAGCAAAACCTAGTTCAGCAATTGGAGTATCGATAACTCTTTTTGGGCCAAATTCATCTAACATACCTTTAGAAGCTTTGTATGCGCCATTATATTCCGCTACTTCCTCTCCCATGAGATAGATGCTTTCGTCTCTTCGCATTTCTTCACTCATGGCTTCAGCTATAGCCTCTCTAAATTGAATAGTCTTCATAAATAATGTAATTATGGAAAAGCAAAAATAGCAATTATTCTATTAAAAATATGACTACAAATAATATCTAAATAACAATTAATAGGTTTTAACATATTCAATTTTAAAATTCGTATTAAAAGTCAGTTAATACAATTATTTTTACACGATTAATAAGTTTTTGGGTTGATATTTAAGAAATAATCATTTTGAGATAAAAAATTTATTATGCATGCATAGAAAATTATGAGAATAATCAGTATCTTCGTAACCTCAAAAAAATAATAAATTAATACTATATAATTATGAAAATATTAGTGTGTATAAGCCATGTGCCAGACACAACTTCTAAAATTAATTTTACAGAAGGCGACACTAAATTTGATACCAATGGTGTACAGTTTGTAATTAATCCTAACGATGAATTTGGATTAACTCGTGCTATGTGGTTTAAAGAAAAACAAGGAGCTAGTGTAGATGTAGTAAATGTTGGAGGTGCAGAGACAGAACCAACTTTACGTAAAGCTCTGGCAATTGGAGCTGATTCTGCTATTAGAGTTAATACTGAAGCTACAGATGGATTTGCTGTTGCTAAACAAATAGCAAAAGTTGTTGAAGATGGTGGTTACGATTTAGTAATTGCTGGACGCGAGTCTATAGATTACAATGGAGGTATGGTTCCTGGTATGTTAGCAGCTATTACAAATGCTAATTTTGTAAATAATTGTATTAGTCTAGAAGTTGATGGCACAAATGCAAAAGCAGTGAGGGAAATTGATGGAGGGAAAGAAACAGTTTCTACAAGTTTACCTCTAGTTGTTGGTGGGCAGAAGGGATTAGTTGAAGAAAGTGATTTACGTATTCCAAATATGAGAGGAATTATGATGGCTCGTAAAAAGCCTTTAAACGTAGTTGAGCCTATTGGAGCAGATGCAGCTACAGCTTCTGTTAGTTTTGAAAAACCAGCTCCAAAAGGCGCAGTTAAATTAGTTGATGCTGGAAATTTAGATGAGTTAGTAAATTTATTACACAACGAAGCTAAAGTGATTTAGTGAAACTAAATCATTCCGAATGTATTTCGGAATCTTTGAAAAATTAAAGGAATTATTAATAGATTCCTGAATCAAGTTCAGGGGAAAATTTATAAAAAAATTATGTCAGTTTTAGTATATACAGAATCAGAAAACGGAAAATATAAAAAAACAGCCTTTGAGGTTGCATCTTATGCAAAAGCAGTTGCAGAAAAAATGGGGACTACAGTAACAGCTGTAAGTATAAATGGAGGAGACGCTTCTGCTTTAGGTAATTACGGAGTGGAAAAAGTACTTCAAGTTACTAATCCTGCGTTAGAGGCATTTAATGCAAAAGCTTATGCAGATGTTGTTAAGCAAGCCGCAGAAAAAGAGGGCGCTAAAGTGGTAATTGTAAGTTCTAGTGCAGATAGTAAGTATATGTCACCAATGCTTGCAGTAGGTTTAAATGCTGGTTTAGTTTCTAATGTAGTAGAAGCACCTTCAAGTATGTCGCCATTTACAGTAAAGCGCACTGCTTTTACTAACAAAGCATTTAACAATACAACAATAGACTCTGATGTAAAAATTGTTGCAGTGTCAAAAAATGCTTTTGGTTTAGTTGAGAACTCTGCAAGTGCTTCAGTAGAAGATTTTTCACCAAATTTTTCAACAGAAGGCGTTTCAGTAGAATCAGTTGATCGAGCAACAGATAAAGTAACTATTGCTGATGCAGAGATAGTTGTTTCTGCAGGTCGTGGACTAAAAGGACCTGAGAACTGGGGAATGGTTGAAGAGTTAGCTGAAACGTTAGGAGCAGCTACAGCCTGTTCTAAACCTGTTTCAGATTTAGGATGGAGACCACATGGAGAACACGTAGGGCAAACAGGAAAGCCTGTTGCTTCTAATTTATATATTGCTATTGGTATCTCTGGTGCTATTCAGCATTTAGCCGGTATTAATGCATCAAAAGTAAAAGTGGTTATCAATACAGATCCAGAAGCACCTTTCTTTAAAGCTGCTGATTATGGAGTTGTAGGTGATGCTTTTGAAGTGGTTCCTGCTCTAACGGAAAAATTAAAAGCCTTCAAAGCACAACAATAGATAATTTTTTATAAATTGTATTTTGCAAAAGGACTGTTTGAATTTGGTATTGTCCTAACTTAAACAGTCCTTTGTGTTTAAATTGTTTTGAGTAGTATTAAGAGCCGATGGTTCTATATTACGATAGTTTAACGAACTATTTAGTTAAAAGTCAAATGCCCATTATGGGCTTTTAAATATGAGTTTAGTACGTCTTAATATAAAAGGAATTTCTTACAGTCAAACCCAAAATGGAGCTTATGCGCTTATTTTAAATGAAGTTGATGGCGATAGAAAATTACCTATTGTTATTGGTGCTTTTGAAGCGCAATCTATAGCTATAGCTCTTGAGAAAGAGATTAAACCACCTAGACCTCTTACACACGATTTGTTTAAAAACTTTGCTGACAGATTTGATATCGTTGTTAAGCAAGTTATAATTCATAAGTTAGTAGATGGTGTTTTCTATTCAAGTTTAATTTGTGAACGCGATAAAATTGAAGAAATAATAGATGCTAGAACTAGTGATGCCATCGCTTTAGCATTACGATTTCAAGCACCAATTTTTACGTATAAAAATATTTTAGATAAGGCAGGAATATATCTGAAAGTCAACCCTAAAAAAGATGAAGAGGATATTGAGGATAATATCTTGTTAGATGAATTGGTTGCTGAAGAAATTGAAGAAAATGTCTCTGCAACTGAAATCTATAAGTCTAAATCTCTCGATGAATTAAATAAGTTGCTTAACGAAGCTGTGGCAAATGAAGACTACGAAAAAGCTGCGAAAATAAGAGACGAGATATCTAAACGTAATTAAACCAAACTATGAAGAATTTTTTGTTAGCTGTTGTAGCTATTTTTTTGGAATCAACTTGACACTTGCTCAAGATTTAGAAAAAAGATGGCAGTTTGATGCTATTCAAAATGAAACAGGTACAGATTTATTTACTATTGATGCTAATGATGTTTTAGAACTTAATAGTGGCGAGTTTAATTATTCTCTTAAATCAAAAAACAATCTCTTGGCTTCAGGAGATTATATATATCAAAACAACCTTTTGGTTTTTTATTATAATCAACCAATTGATACTATTCGTAAATATAAAATCACACAACTTACAGACTCTACTTTAGTGTTCACTGAAAAAGGAGTGAGTTATCAGTTTAAAACTCCTAATTCTAACGATGTTATTGTAGCTCAAGAAGTAACTGCTGATGATGATGATGATTTAATTCTTCCAAGTGAAGGTTTTTCAATAAACAGTTTATGGCGTGGTGTTTTAGGAATGATTTCTTTACTCATTTTGGCTTTTCTTTTTAGTAGTAATAAAAAAGGAATTGATTGGAAAACAGTTGGCTTAGGATTAAGCTTTCAATTGTTAATTGCAATTGGAGTTTTGAAAGTACCTTTTGTTCAAAAAATATTTGAATGGGTTGGTAGTTTATTTGTTAGTGTATTAGACTTTACCAGAGCTGGAAGTAAATTTTTATTTGAAGGACTAGTAGTCGATATGGATACTTTCGGATTCATTTTCGCATTTCAAGTATTACCAACTATTATATTCTTTTCAGCTTTAACCTCTCTATTATTTTATCTTGGAATCATTCAAAAAGTAGTGAAAGGCTTGGCTTGGCTCCTAACCAAAGCATTAAAAATTTCTGGAGCAGAAAGTTTAAGTGTAGCCGGAAATATATTTTTAGGGCAGACAGAGGCACCTTTATTAATTAAGGCCTATTTAGAAAAAATGAATCGCTCCGAAATATTGTTAGTCATGATTGGAGGAATGGCAACTGTTGCTGGAGCAGTATTAGCTGCCTATATTGGATTTTTAGGTGGAGACGATCCAGTTTTACGATTACAATTCGCAAAACATTTATTAGCGGCTTCAGTAATGGCAGCTCCTGGAGCTATTGTGATTTCTAAAATTTTATTCCCACAAACCGAAGAGATAAATACTGATGTACACGTATCTACTGAAAAAATAGGATCAAATATTTTAGATGCAATAGCCAACGGGACAACCGAAGGTTTAAGACTAGCTGTAAATGTTGGAGCTATGTTATTAGTTTTTGTGGCTTTTATAGCTATGCTTAACGGAATTTTGGGTTGGGTTGGTGATGTAACCTCTATAAATAATTGGATTGCAGAGAATACTGCCTATCAAAATCTATCTTTAGAACTTATTTTAGGCTATGCGTTTGCGCCTCTTATGTGGTTAATTGGTATTGCAAAAGAGGATATGGCTTTAATGGGACAACTTTTAGGGATTAAATTAGCAGCTAGTGAGTTTGTAGGTTATATACAATTAGCAGATTTAAAAAATGCTGCTAGTGCTACGCATTTAACCTACAATAAGTCCGTAATAATGGCAACGTATATGTTATGTGGTTTTGCAAATTTTGCCTCTATTGGTATTCAAATTGGTGGAATAGGATCGTTAGCGCCAGGTCAACGTAAAACCTTATCAGAGTTTGGAATGAAGGCTCTGATTGGTGGTACAACTGCCTCTTTAATGTCTGCCACAATTGCTGGTATGATTATCGGATAAGTAGTTAATAACTTTTTATATTCTACAAAGCTTTAAGTCTTATGATTTGAAGCTTTTTTTTACTTTAGCTTTACGTCATGCTGAACTCGTTTCAGCATCTCATTCCAAAAGATTTTAGTTTAATTTAAAGAGATTTCCGTTTTCGCGGAAAGTGAACATGAAGCAATATCACGACCTAGTAAAACATGTTTTAGAACATGGAAACCAAAAAGGAGACCGAACAGGAACAGGAACAAAAAGTGTATTTGGGTACCAAATGCGTTTTGATTTAAGTGAGGGTTTCCCTATGGTTACAACAAAAAAACTTCACTTAAAATCTATTGTTTACGAATTATTATGGTTTTTAAAAGGCGATACTAATGTAAAGTACTTACAAGAAAATGGTGTACGTATTTGGAACGAATGGGCAGATGAAAATGGTGATTTAGGACCAGTTTATGGACATCAATGGCGAAATTGGAACGATGATGAAATCGATCAGATTAAGGAAGTAATTCATTCACTAAAGCATAATCCAAATAGTAGACGAATGTTAGTGTCTGCTTGGAATCCTTCAGTATTACCAGATACCTCTGTTTCTTTTGGAGAAAATGTAGCAAATGGTAAAGCAGCTTTACCGCCTTGTCATGCGTTTTTTCAGTTTTATGTCGCTAATGGTAAATTATCGTGTCAGTTATACCAACGTAGCGCAGACATCTTTTTAGGAGTGCCTTTTAATATCGCTAGCTATGCATTATTTACAATGATGATGGCTCAAGTGTGTGGTTATCAAGCGGGAGATTTTATTCACACGTTTGGTGATGCACATATTTATAATAATCATATGGAACAATTAGAATTACAATTGTCTCGTGATTGCAGACCACTCCCAAAAATGATTTTAAATCCCGAAGTAAAAGATATATTCGATTTTAAGTTTGAAGATTTCACTTTAGTAGATTATAATCCGCATCCACATATAAAAGGTGTTGTTGCTGTTTAAGTTATTAATTTTTGAAAAGAGTCACTTACCTTTTATTATTTTTTAGTTTTTTCGTTTTTACTCAAAATAAAAATGAAGAAAAATCTTTTCGCATAATTGAACAAGTCCCTATTTATCCTGGTTGTGATGAAACATTATCCTCTGCCAAATTAAAAAAGTGTATGAGTGATAAAGTTTCAGCTTTTTTTGCTACAAACTTTAATCAGAAGGTTCAAGATCAAATTGATGTAGAAAATGGCTCTACTATTAAAATATTTGTAGGTTTTAAAATTAATGAAGATGGTAAAGTTGTTGAAGCAAGAGCTAGGTCAACTTACAAAGAATTAGATGCTGAAGCCGTCAGAGTAATTAATTTACTACCAACTATGAAACCAGGAGTTTTTAAAAACAAAAAGGTTGCAGTCCCATACTCTTTGCCAATTGTTTTTAAAGTAAATAAATCTAAAGATATTGATAAGTTTCCTCTTTATAGAGGTTGTAAAGAGACGTTAAGTTTGGAAGATCAAAAAAAGTGCACAACCCGAAAAATTCGAAATTTTTTTAAAATGAGCTTTGATTTAGAGTTGGCTGATAGATTATTTCCTCAAGATAAAACAGCTAAAGTTTTAGTAGCATTTACAATTAATAAAAAGGGTAAAATCGAAAAAATAAATGCCAAGGCAAATAAACGCGAAATGGCTGTTGAGGCAATTAAAGTTTTGAAGCGTTTACCTAAATTAAAAAAACCAGGCACTAAAAATGGGAAACCAATAAATACAGATTTTAGTATGGAAATGACAGTTTATTTTTAATAACTATTTTTGATTTACTATGTTCGGAAAGAAAAAACAAAAACCACAAATAGACAAAGAGCAATTAGAGCTTATACAAAATGCACAACGTCGCGTGCGCCAAAAAAAGCGCTTGTATATTCATTTTGTATTGTTTTTAATTTTTGCATTACCACTTTTTACTTTTAATGTTGGTTTAGGGTTAGCAGACGAATTCACATTAGCGACTTTCCCTTGGTCAGTAGTCATTATTTTTATTTGGTTGGCGTTTTTAGCGTGGCACTTTTTAAATGTATTTTTATTCAATGCCTTCATGGGGAAAGATTGGGAGCAACAACAACTCAATAAGTTAGTAGCTAAACAACAAGCTAGAATAGAAAAATTAAAAAAAGAACTAAAATCTGAAGCACCAATTATTGCAGAAAGTGAAGCTTACATTGAAGAACAGATTTTAAAAAACGATCAAGACATTACAATAATAGTTGCAGCTGGAGAGAATAATGCGATTGGTAAAGACAATGACCTCATTTGGCATTTGCGCGATGACTTAAAACGCTTTAAAAAGCTAACGTCAGGCCACCATATAATAATGGGAAGAAAAACATTTGAGAGTTTCCCTAAACCATTACCAAATAGAACACACATTGTTATTACACGCCAAAAAAATTATAAAGTTCCTGAAGGTGTAATTATTGCAAATTCATTAGAAGAGGCAATAGTTAAATCCAAAGCAGACAAACAACCTTTTATTATTGGAGGAGGAGAAATTTACAAGCAGTCCATGTCTATAGCTAATAAATTGGAGCTAACTCGTGTACATCACAGTTTTGAAGATGCAGATACCTTTTTTCCAGAAGTAGACTCTTCAGTTTGGGAAGAAATAAGTAATACATTTCATGATAAAGATGAGAATCATGAATTTGCTTTTTCGTTTATAACTTACGAAAGACGATAAGACATTATGGTACGTGATATCCAGCTGCGTGTTTCTTTAAAAGAAGAAGCTATTTCTGATATACTTCTTAAAAAATCAGCAGAACATTTAGGTGTTTCAATAGATGAGATTTCTGGAATAAAAACCCTTCGAAAATCAATAGATGCACGTAAACCGAAAATTATATTTAACTACAAGGTTTCCGTTTTTATTAATGAGCCCTTGCCTGAAGATTCTGAATATCATTTTGATTATAAAGATGTCACTAAAGCCAAACCCATTCATATTATTGGTTTTGGACCTGCAGGAATGTATGCAGCTCTTCGATGTATCGAATTAGGATATAAGCCAATTGTTTTAGAGCGTGGAAAAGATGTGCAAAGTAGACGCCGCGATTTAAAAGCGATTAATCGTGATCATTTTGTAAATGAAGATTCTAACTATTGTTTTGGAGAAGGAGGAGCTGGAACCTACAGTGATGGAAAACTCTACACCAGAAGTTTAAAGCGTGGAGATGTGCGTCGTATTTTTGAAAACTTGGTTTTTCACGGAGCAACAGAACAAATATTAATTGATGCACATCCTCATATTGGAACTAACAAACTACCGAAAGTAGTTCAGAATATTCGTGAGACTATTTTAAAATATGGAGGTGAAGTTCATTTTGAATCTCGTGTGGTTGATTTTGAAATAGTAGATGGTTTTATAAAAGCCATTCAGCTAAAAAATGGTAATGAACTCCTAACAGAAAAAGTGATTTTGGCTACAGGACATTCTGCAAGAGACATATTTTATTTATTGGATAAAAAGAATATTGCTCTTAAAGCAAAATCGTTTGCTATGGGAGTTCGAGTGGAGCATCCACAACATATTATAGATTCTATTCAATATCATTGTAAAGGGTTACGTGATGAATTACTGCCAGCAGCAGCTTACAGTTTAGTCGAACAAGTAAAAGAAAGAGGAGTCTATTCGTTTTGTATGTGTCCAGGAGGATTTATTGTTCCTGCTGCCACTGCGAATGGTGAAGTGGTTGTCAATGGTATGTCACCTTCTAAACGAAATAATGTGTATGCTAATTCTGGAATAGTTGTCGAGATAAATGTAGATCAAGATATACCTAAATACGAACAGTATGGTGCTTTAAAAGGATTAGAATATCAAAAAAATTTAGAGCGATTGGCATTTACTTCAGGCGGAAGAACTCAAACAGCTCCTGCGCAACGACTAACCGATTTTGTTGAAGGTAATTTATCAAGCAGTTTAAATCCAACGTCGTATCAACCAGGTTTAAAATCCGCTCCAATGCATTCGTTATTACCAAAATTAATTGGCAGTAGATTACGCAAAGGGTTTGAAGCTTTTGGCGAAAAGATGAAAGGCTATTACACAGCTGAAGCTAATATTATAGGAGTTGAGTCACGCACTTCCTCACCTGTTAATGTTCCTAGAAATGATAAATTGCACCATCCTGAAATACATAACTTATTTCCTTGCGGAGAAGGAGGTGGTTATGCTGGAGGTATCATCTCTGCAGCAATGGATGGTGAACGTTGTGCAGAAGCAGCTATAAACTCTCAATAAGTTTTAATTTTATTCCTATTTTTGCAGCACAAAATTAAAACGTATGAACGCTTATATTTTTCCAGGTCAAGGTGCACAGTTTTCAGGAATGGGTTTAGACCTTTATGAAAATTCTCCTTTAGCACAAGAATTATTTGAAAATGCCAATGAAATTCTAGGGTTTCATATTACTGATATCATGTTTGAAGGTTCTGCAGAGGACTTAATGCAAACTAGAGTAACACAACCAGCTATATTTTTACACTCGGTTATTTTAGCTAAAACATTAGGAGATAATTTTAAACCAGATATGGTTGCTGGGCATTCTCTTGGAGAACTATCGGCTTTAGTAGCAAATGGAACGTTGAGTTTTGAAGACGGATTACGTTTAGTATCACAACGAGCACAGGCCATGCAGAAAGCCTGTGAAATCCAGCCAAGTACTATGGCTGCCGTTTTAGGATTAGATGATGATGTTGTGGAAAAAGTATGTGCTACTACAGAAGGAATTGTAGTTGCTGCTAACTATAACTGTCCTGGACAACTGGTGATTTCTGGAGAAATTGATGCTATTAATGCTGCTTGTGAAACCTTAAAAGAAGAAGGTGCTCGTCGTGCTTTAGTATTGCCAGTTGGTGGCGCGTTTCACTCTCCATTAATGGAACCAGCTAGAGAACAATTAGCTGCTGCAATTGAAGCAACAGATTTTAGTAAACCTAACTGTCCGATTTATCAAAATGTAACGGCAAATGCAGTTTTAAATGAAAACGAAATTAAAGCAAATTTGATTTCACAGTTAACGGCTCCTGTTAGATGGACGCAATCTGTACAACAAATGATTGCTGATGGCGCTACTCATTTTACCGAAGTTGGTCCTGGTAAAGTATTACAAGGATTAGTTAGAAAAATTAATCGTGAAGTAGAATCTACTTCTGCAACCTTTGAAACAAACGCCTAAATGAAGCGTACGCTATTTATAAGTTTTCTAGTAGTTTTTAATATTGTTATTGACCAAGTTTCTAAATTTTGGGTACGAGCAGATGTTGTTCCCGGAAGCGAAGGTTCTATAATTGGAGATTGGTTTACACTACATAATGTAGAAAATTCAGGAGCATTTTTAGGAATGGGAAGTGATTTTAATCCTACTTTAAAATTAATAGTGCTACTAATTGTACCAGTAATTGTATTAGGTTATGTTCTATACTATATTATTACAAATAAGCAATTAGATAAGTTATCAGTTATTGGTTTTGCTTGCATTATTGGAGGAGGAGCTGCAAATGTATATGATAGAATTAGATATGGTTCTGTGACCGATTTTTTTCATTTAGATTTTGGAGGTATTTTTAGAACAGGAATCTTTAATGTTGCTGATATGTCAGTTACTGGAGGAATGATTATGATATTAGTAGCCAGTTTTCTTTATAAAAAACCTAAACCGGAAGCTGCTAAATAGCATATAATTTTACTGCTTGAAATACTGCAATTACTATCAACAACACACCTGTTATTTTATTTACTCTAGAGGAAATGTTTTGAGATTTTTCTTTAATAAAGAGGCTAAACTTACTATAAGCATAAAGGGTTGAAATCTTACCTAAATAAATACCAGAAAAGAATAAAAGTAAAATAAATACAGAGGACTGTATTGATAAGGCATAGTTATATGAATTTATAAATCCAATAACAACAATCCAATAAATTAAAACAGGAGGATTTAAAAGCCCTAATAAAAAACCAGTAGCATATTTAGAATTAGTAATCGATTTCTTCTTCTCTGTTTTAGAAGCTTTTTTAAATAATAAAAATGCTCCAACTGTAAGAAGAATTAGTACAATAGCAATTTGAATCCACATATTCATGTCGATAAAGTTTCTAACTACAGTGTTGCAGTGTAAGGCATAAAAGGATAAGATTACTTCTGCTATTCCAGCTGCTAGTACAATTTTAAAAGCTTGTTTAGCATCTTGTTTTAAAGTAGTATTTATTACAGCTATGTTTGAGGCTCCTAAAGGGAGCGCTCCAATAACGGAAGCTATAATGCCAATAAAAAGGTAAACTAAAATCATAAACCATTTGTAGAAAATAATTACAAAAGCTTACAATAAAAAAAGGAATTCCGTTAGGAATTCCTTTTTGATATGTATGAACCTTCAAATTGAAGGTAATCTATTTATATTTCAGCTTGGTCTTTTAAGCTTTGGATGTAAGCAGCTTTTTGGATCTCTCTTCTTCTTTCAACAGATTTTTTAGTAAACTGTTTTCTATCTCTTAAGTTATTCATGATTTGAACATTTCTGTGCTTACGCTTGTAACGCTTTAAAGCTCTATCAATGTTTTCTCCTTCTTTTACAGATATGATTATCATAAGTGTTTTGTTTTTTTAATTTATTTACCTTTTAGAAATGACCTTTTTCAAAAGGTTCGGCAAAGAAACAACATTATTCTTAAATAACAATTGAGTTTTTAAACTTTTTTAGTTGTTAATACTATCTTTTTCCTGTTTTTTCTTCTTTTTCTTTCCCCCAAGTAAGCCTCCTAATATATTTGTTACTTGTTCTGTAACTTCATCTTTAGGTTTTGTTGCAGTTGAATCGACTTTTGTAGAGTCAGTTTGCGTAGTGTTAGTCTCGTCTTTTTTGCCTCCTAGCAAACCACTAAGTAAATCTTTAACTTTATCTTTTCCTTGATTTAAGGCTTTTTGTTTTTGTATCTCTATAAGCTGATTGGTCAAATTAGATACTGCACTTGTTAGATCTGTAGATACATTTGGACTCGTATAACTACCACCAATGGTAGCAGTTACAGGAATTTTTAAATTGCTTACAGCCTCATCATCTATTTTACCAATGAGTCTATTTATATCGCTTCCTAAATATTTTGCTGGAACTTGAAAAACAGCATTGTACTGTAAGTTTTTGTCAAAACTATGTGAACCAGAAATATCAATAGTAATATCTTGGTAGTTTACAGTAAAAGGTTTTACTGAAACCATTCCATCTTTAAATTCTAACGAGGTTTTTAAATCTTTTAAATCTAGTTTTTTGAAGTCAACAAAATCAAGGTTGCTCGACAGCTTTTCTAATAGTCCACCTTCTTTTGGGTTTAAAGCTTTGGTTAGTATTTCAGTAATCGCATTCCCTGAAATGGATTGTAATTGTGGTGAAAACGATTCATCTAGTTTTCCATTGAGATTTAGAGTTGTATTGAGTTTGCCTTCAAGTATTTTAGCAATTGGTGCTAAATTTTGAAACAATTCTAATCCTTTAAACGATTGGGCAATGTCAAAATCTTTCACTCCTAGATTCATATTAAAAACTGGAGTGTCTTCTTTAGTTGAAACATCACCAGCAATACTTAAATTACCATCAAATAAGCTGGATGTCATATCGCTTAAAGTTGCTTTTTGATCTTTAATCAATAGCTTTCCTTTTACATCTTTCAATGCCAAATTATCGTATAAAACAGTTTTGGCATTAGCATTTATAGTACAATCAAGAAAATCAGGGATTTTTAATGATTCACTATCACTTGTTTTTTTATTTCCTACAGAAGCAGACTCATCTTCAACCATAAAATCACTTACAGCAAACGTGTTTGAGTTTACATTAAAATTACCTTGAAGCTTATTATCGCTTAATAGAAAGCCTAACAAGTTTTCAATGGTTCCTGTGGCTTTTAAATCACTTTTTCCAGTAGTGGCATCAAACGATTGAAGCGTAACAGTTTTGGTATTGAATAGAATATCTGCTTTAGAAATAGTAATTGGGTTTACAATATCTTCAGATGAAAACACAAAATCACTTACGCTCATATTACCATTGTTTTTAATACGTTGAAAGGCATTAGTCTCCAACGCATTCATATCAAAAGATGTATTGAGCTTTCCTTTTAAAATTCCGCTTAATTCATTTTCTAAATTAACAGGATAGGCTTTGCTTATGTTTGCTAGGTTCAGCGTACCATCAATATTAGCATTAACAAGCATATTTTTAGTTAGATTTTTTATGCTTGCAGACGATTTAAATTCATCGTTATCAATTTTAAAGTTTAATTTTTGAATGTCTATAAACGTGTCGTCTGCGATGCCATTGGTGTTTTTAATAGCAGCATTAATCGTTATATTTTCAACACGTTTTGATAAGTCAGGATATTTAAAGCTCGCATTATTAGAACTTAGATGGATGTCTAGTTTAGGAATGGTTGTATCTGTTACCAGACCTTTAATTAATCCGTTTACTTTAAAATCTCCAAAGGTTTCAACATTGTCTAAATTTCTGGCATACTGATTTGGTATAACTGCTAGAAAATCTTTGAAAGAGGAGCTAGGATTTTTAAAGGATATATCAATATCCTGTCCTTCGTCTAGCATTTGCACAAAACCATTAAACTCCAAAGGAAGATCGTTTATAAATCCTTTGTTGTCTTTGAATGTGTATTTGTTTTCCTCAAGATTTAAATCTATTAAAGCATCTAATTTAATGGAGTTATTATCTAAATATTTTACGCTATCTATACTAAAACTGACTTGTGCTTCAGTTTCTGTATCTAATTCAGAAAGCGTTTCAGAAAACGACGCGTTTCCAGAATGATTTATTCGCGTGGCATACAAAGCAGTTTTAGAATCTTCATCAATATATGTTATTGCACTGTTGTTTATGTCATAACTATCAATATCAAAACTAAAACTACTAGATTCTGAAGTGTTTTCAGTTGAGGTGTTATCCTTTTTAGCTATATCATAATTAGCTGTTCCTTTCTCATTGAGTTTTAAGGTTAATAAGGCTTCATCTATAGTAATGCTGTTAACTATAATTGGTTCTTCGTCTGTTTTTTTGAAGAGTTCTTTAACAGACATATCAAACGCAATACGTTTTGCAGTGGCAAATGTTTCACCTTCAAAAGGCGCATTATTTACAATTTTTAGGTTGTCTACATTAACATAAGCTTGCGGAAAACTTTTTATGAAACTTAAATTTACATCATCAAAAGTTACTGTAGCATTGACGTTGTTGTTGACGTAATTAGCAACGATATTTTTTATTTGGTTTTGAAATAAAATAGGTGTTAGAATCAATGCTAAAACAAATACAGCTAATATGATTCCGAATATTTTTAGTGCTTTATTCATATATAAATCCTAATAATAGTTTTTAGTAAATCCAAAATATATACGCAAAAGTCTTGTTAAAAGATTAGATTAGGTGGTATTTTAAGATAAAATTATAACAACTCAATCTCTTCGTTTACTTTAAGATTGAAACGTTTTCTAAACCAAAATACTCCTAGATATAAAAAAGGTGTATCTATTACAGCAATTAATACTTTAAATAAGAATCCTGCAACTAATAAACCTGTAAACTTATCCCAGCCAATTTTATCAAACGAGCAGAGTAGTAATAAAACGGTTGCTGTGTCGACAAATTGCGAAAAGAAAGTAGAGAAGTTATTACGTAACCAAAGGTGTTTGCCTTGTGTTAAGCGTTTCCAGAAATGATAGATTTGAATGTCTATAAACTGTGCTAATAAGTAAGCCATCATGCTCGCAAAAACTGCGATAGCTGTACTACCGAAAACTGTTGAAAATAAACTATCGTTAACGGGAGACCAATCTGTTGCAGGAACAGCATTAGCTGTATACACAATAAGCATAGAGAAAAATGACGCAAAAATACCAGCAACTACAATCTGATTGGCTTTCTTTTTACCATAAATCTCACTAATTAAATCGGTTATTAAAAAGGTAATAGGATAAGGTAGAATACCAACAGATATTTCAAAAAGCTTGGTGCCGAAAATTTCAATATCAAATGGATACCAATAAAAGAATTTCTGAAAAATTAAATTGGAAACCACTAAAGATGTAATAAACAAAGCACCTAAAAAAAGGTAAATTCGTTGTGCAGCAAGTTTATCTTTTAGAGTCATGTAAATTTGTGAATAAAAGAATTGTCTGTTCGAGTGTTTTGTTGCTCTATTGAGCTTTGTCGAAATGCAACAAAATGTATCGAGAACTAAAAAGTTTAAAGATACAACTTCTCGATATAATTTTTCGTCATGTTATTTTGAAAAATCACTCGAAGTGACGGCATAAATATTTTTCTTTTTAAATGATTCAATACTCTTTAAATGTATCGAGATTGATTGTGAATAATTACCTTTAAGAAATATAAAATTTTAAGTTTAGTTTTACTTATTTTGCTCCACTAATGAACCATCCAAAAAACGCATATATAGCTTTAGGAAGCAATAAAGGCAGTAAATTCGATAATTTACAAGAAGCGCTTACGGCTATTCATAATCAAGTTGGAACAATTAGAAGTATCTCTAAAATTTATAAAACTGAAGCGTTAGGCTTTGAAGGCGACGATTTTTTTAATGCGTGTGTTTTGGTAGAAACAGCTTTAAAACCTAAAAAACTTCTTAAAACATTATTGCAGATAGAAAAAGATTTAGGTCGAGAGCGATCTAAAAAAGAAGGCTATCAATCACGAACTATAGATTTAGATATCATATTTTATGATGATGAGATTGTAGGCTCCAAATCATTAGTAATTCCACATCCTGAAGCGCATAAGCGTCAATTTGTATTACAACCATTACACGATATTGCTGCTAAAAAAGTACATCCAGTTTTAGAGAAGGCAGTTTCTAGTTTAATTAACGACTGTGAAGATGCCTCTAAACCAGAACCTCAAAATATCTGGTTAAAAAACCCTAGTAAGCAATATAATTTTGGGCAATACAATTACATTGCTATTGAAGGAAATATTGGAGCTGGAAAAACCAGTTTAGCGACTAAAATATCTCGAGATTATAATGCCAAGCTTATTTTAGAGCGTTTTGCAGACAACCCATTTTTACCTAAATTTTATAAGGAGCCAGAACGTTATGCCTTTACGTTAGAGATGTCGTTTCTAGCAGATCGTTACCAGCAAATATCCGATGATTTGGCACAATTTGATTTGTTTAAGGAATTTATAGTAAGTGATTACGATGTGTTTAAATCGCTTATTTTCTCTAAAATTACCTTACCTGAAGATGAGTTTAGACTCTACAGAAAACTATTTTATCAGGTATATAAAGATATCTCCAAACCAGATTTGTATGTGTATTTATACCAAAATACAGAACGACTACAAGCGAATATTAAAAAACGTGGTCGTAACTACGAACAAGAAATTGAGAATGAATATCTCGATAAAATTAATGCTGGTTATTTAGACTTTTTAAAAAACCAAACCGAGTTTAACGTTAAAATTATTGATATCTCTGATCGGGATTTTGTAAAAAACCGCGAAGATTATCTCTGGATATTAGAGCAGGTTTGTGGTTAGTTTTTTACAAATGCTTCATCAAGTTCCTTATATAGTGCTAATGATTTTTCACTTTCCATTTTTATGTTTTCGTACAAAGAATTTGCAATAACTCGAATTGAATGTTTCTCAGTTTCTGAAAGATTGGGATATTTATACTCACTTTCATTTATGTGAAATAATATTTTCGCTTTTCTACGTTCAAATGAATCTAATTCATTTCGTTCTAGACATATTTGTTTTAAATGATTTTCCCAATTTAGAAATTTTTTATTCTCATCCCTTCTTCTTTTGTTGCAATCAGAGCAAACTGGTCCAATGTTTCCAGGATGGTGTAATCCATACTCTTTTCTATTAAACATTATTAGATGTTCAATTTGAAGTTTTAAATTATTTTCTTCACAATAAATACATTTACTCTCAAAATAGGTTTCTCTAATTTCTATCCAGTCTTTCTTTCCTTTTCCAGAACCAGTATTAAAAGATCTTCCAAGATAATACTCGCCAATCTTTGTTAGAAGAGCTCTAACTGCTGTGTTAGCAGAATCTGAGGATGTGTTATAAATTGCCATAGATTAAAGATTAATGAATTTTAATTTAGTTGATTACTAGTTAACTTACTAAACACATCCCAAACCACGACACCACAACTCACAGAAATATTTAAAGAGTGTTTGGTGCCAAATTGTGGTATTTCTATAACCACATCACTAGCGTTAACAATGTCTTGTTGTACACCTTTTACTTCGTTGCCAAAAACCAAGGCATAAGTTGTATTAGCTTCAGGTTTAAAATCGTTTAGCATTGTAGCGTTTTCTGCTTGTTCAATAGAGCAAATTTGTACATTATCCCTTTTTAGTTTTTCAATAACATCCATAGTGTTTTCTGTATATTCCCAATCCACAGTTTCTGTGCTACCTAAAGCGGTTTTTCTAATATCGTTATGTGGAGGCATTGCAGTAATACCACAGAGATAGATTTTCTGTATTAAAAACGCATCACTTGTTCTAAATACAGAGCCAATATTATTAAGGCTTCTAATATTATCTAGTACAATAATAATAGGTGTTTTTTTAGCTTGTTTAAATTGCGTAACATCTAATCGGTCAAGCTCGCTATTTTTTAACTTTCGCATTTAATAACTGTGTATAATTGTAGATAACTTATAGTGTTTCTACTTCTAAAAACATGGATATTTAATTACATTAGCAAACTTACTTAAAAACAGTTTTCCATTGGCTAAAAAAGCAAAAAAAGAAACACCATTAATGAAGCAGTACAATGCTATTAAGGCAAAATATCCTGATGCTTTATTATTGTTTCGAGTAGGTGATTTTTATGAAACCTTTGGAAGCGATGCTGTAAAAACGGCTAAAATATTAGATATTATTTTAACCAAACGAGGTGCAGGAAGTGAAAGCGAAACCGAGTTAGCAGGTTTCCCACATCATTCCTTAAATACCTATTTACCTAAATTGGTAAAAGCAGGTGAGCGTGTTGCTATTTGCGATCAGTTAGAAGATCCAAAACAAACTAAAAATATTGTAAAGCGAGGTGTAACAGAATTGGTTACTCCAGGTGTGGCACTAAACGATGAGGTGCTGCACTCTAAATCTAATAATTTTTTATGCTCTGTTTATTTTGATATTTCGACAAGCTCAATAACCAGGCAGCGCATTGGGATTTCGTTTTTAGACGTCTCTACAGGAGAGTTTTTAACGTCTCAAGGTAATGCAGAATATATTGATAAGCTACTTCAAAATTTTAGCCCTAGTGAAGTATTAGTTTCTAAACAAAAACGTCAAGAATTTAGTAAAACGTTTGGTAATGATTTTCACACGTTTTATTTAGAAGATTGGGTTTATCAAACTGATTATGCCAATGAAACTCTGATAAAGCATTTTGATACAAAAACCTTAAAGGGTTTTGGGATTCAAGATTTATACGAAGGGATTATTGCTTCAGGCGCAATCTTACATTATTTAGGAGAAACGCAACATCATAAATTACAGCATATAACTTCTATTTCTAGAATTGCTGAAGACGATTATGTTTGGATGGATAAGTTTACCATTAGAAATTTAGAATTATATCATTCTACAAATAACAATGCAGTTACCTTAATAAACGTAATTGATAAAACGATTTCTCCAATGGGAGGACGTTTATTAAAACGTTGGTTGGCATTGCCATTAAAAAATATCGATAAGATTAAGCAACGTCATGAAGTAGTAGATTTTTTCACTAAAAATGATGCAACGCTACAAAAGATTCAAAATCATATAAAGCATATTGGAGATATTGAGCGTTTAATCTCAAAAGTAGCAACTGCAAAAGTGAGTCCTCGCGAAGTGATTCAACTTAAAAACTCGTTAGAAGCTATTGTGCCAATAAAAAGTTTAGCTACTAATTGCGATAATGAATCCTTACGAATTATTGGCGATAATCTACAAAGCTGCGATGTGCTTCGTGAAAAGATAAAAGCAACTTTAAATGAAGATGCTCCTGTAAATATCTTAAAAGGCAATACCATTGCTGAAGGATTTTCATCAGAATTAGATGAGCTTCGTAATTTATCAAAATCAGGAAAGGACTATCTTGATAACATGTTAGAGCGAGAAAGTGAACGTACTGGAATTACATCGCTTAAAATAGCCTCTAATAATGTATTTGGGTATTATATTGAAGTGCGTAACACACATCGAGATAAAGTTCCTGAAGAATGGATTAGAAAACAAACTTTAGTTAATGCTGAGCGTTATATAACTGAAGAGTTAAAAGAATATGAAGCTAAAATTTTAGGAGCTGAAGAGCGTATTTTAGCGATTGAGCAGCAACTGTTTTCTGAACTTGTATTATGGTTGAATAATTATATCAAGCCTGTTCAACAAAACGCTTATTTAGTTGGTAAATTAGATTGTTTGTGTGGTTTTTCGCAATTGGCAAAAGATAATCAATATATCTATCCAACAATTGATGAATCCTTCGATTTAGAAATAAAGGATGGTCGTCATCCTGTGATTGAAAAGCAATTACCATTAGGAGAAAGTTATATTGCTAACGATGTATTTTTAGATCGCGATACACAACAAATAATCATGATTACTGGGCCAAATATGTCTGGTAAATCAGCCATATTACGTCAAACAGCTTTAGTAGTTTTATTAGCGCAAATAGGAAGTTTTGTGCCTGCTAAAACAGCACGATTAGGTTTAGTTGATAAAATATTTACGAGAGTAGGAGCGAGTGATAATATCTCTATGGGAGAATCTACATTTATGGTAGAGATGAATGAAACCGCATCGATATTAAATAATATTTCAGATAGAAGTTTGGTGTTACTTGATGAAATTGGTAGAGGAACCAGTACATATGATGGTATCTCAATTGCTTGGTCTATTAGTGAGTATTTACACGAGCATCCTGCAAAACCAAAAACATTATTTGCGACACATTACCATGAGCTTAATGAAATGACCGAAACATTTGGGCGCATAAAAAATTATAATGTTGCTGTAAAAGAATTAAAAGATACTGTTTTGTTTTTGCGCAAACTAGTTGAAGGTGGAAGTGAACATAGTTTTGGTATTCACGTTGCTAAAATGGCTGGAATGCCTCAACAGGTAATTAGACGCGCCAATAAAATTTTAAAGAAATTAGAAAAATCTCACTCTAGTGAAGAGCTTACTGATAAGGTAAAGTCCTTACAAGATGACATGCAGTTAAGCTTTTTTAATTTGGATGATCCTTTGTTAGAAGAGATTAAAGATGAGATATTACATATAGACATCAATACGTTAACACCTGTAGAAGCATTGATGAAGCTTAATGAAATTAAACGTATGTTGGTAAAGAAGAAACAGGCATAAAATAAATTATATTTATTTTAAAAAAGCCTTTGCATTTATTAGAAATATTTTAAATTTGCATCCGCAATCGTGAGATTGTACGATCATTTATACGACTGCGAAAGTAGCTCAGGGGTAGAGCATCACCTTGCCAAGGTGAGGGTCGCGGGTTCAAATCCCGTCTTTCGCTCTGAAGCTTTTTAAAATATACCATGCTGAAGTGGTGGAATTGGTAGACACGTTGGACTTAAAATCCAATGTCCGTTTAGGACGTACGGGTTCAAGTCCCGTCTTCAGTACTAAAGCCTTATCTTACTAAAGATGAGGCTTTTTTTAGGTACAACATCAGCTTTATGTGATGATATCTCAAAAAAAAGATCCCTAACAGGCTTCTAGATAATCCTCGTTTCTGACAAAAAGAACTATAAATTTTATTTGTTTTAGTTATTAAATTAATCAGTTCGGTAACTGACTTACAATCCCAAGAAACTCTTCTCGCTTTTCTTTAGATATTGATACGCTTTCATCATTATCCATTAAAATATAACCACCATCCCTTTTTATATATGATTTGATATACTTAAGGTTAATAAGAAAAGACCGATGAGGTTTGTAAAACTGAGGTCGATTTTGAAGTAAGCCTACGAAATGTTTTAGAGGTTTGCTGATTAACAACTCACCTTCGGACCGAGTGGATATTTTGGTATACATTCCATCTGCTTTCAGCATAATAATTTCGTCGAATTCTAAAAAAGTAATGCCTTCAGAAACAGGTAATGCTATTTTATCAAAGTTATTATTTATAAATACGCTCTTTAATTCTTCAAGCTTCAAATTGGTTTGAGATTTTCCTATAAATTTTAAAGCTTTATCAACTGCTTGTTTTAATTGATCTGTTTTTATTGGTTTCAACAAATAATCAATCGCAGATAATTGAAACGCCTGTATAGCATATTCGCTATATGCTGTAGTAAAAATAATTTCAAAGTTAAAAACTTCTTTCTCTATAAAATCTAATATTTCCAGACCAGAATATTCGGGCATTTCAATATCAAGGAAGACAATATTTGGAGTTTCAGATTTAATTAAATTAACACCATCCAGTAAATTTTCAGCTTCAATTATTTTATCAATTTTAGGACAATTTTCTTCAATTAAAATTTGCAGCACATTACGCGCTTTTTTTTCATCATCTATAATTAATGCTGTCATGTTTTTTGAATTGGAATATTAATGATAACTCTCGTGCCACTGGCAATATCTTCATTATATAAATCTTCGATTTCAACTGCAATTTTAGATTCTGATTTATAGTTAAGCAACTCTAAGCGACTTGCTGTAGCTTCTGTAGCAAAGGATTTGTGAAAACGCATTTGTTTATGATTGATTTCATTTGATTTTTCTCTTCCCACACCATTATCCTCAATGATACATTTGATGTAATTATCATTTAGGTACTTAAAGTCGATAATCAGTTTACAGTCTTTCTTTTTGTGCAAAAGTCCATGTTTTATGGCATTTTCGACATAAGGTTGTACAAGCATTGAAGGAATTCTAATATGATTTTTTTCTAGTTTGGTGTCAATGTTAATCTCTGAAACCAAATCATCCTCAAAACGGAGTTGTTCCAATTCAAGATAGAGTTTAAGGCTTTCTACTTCTTCGCTAAGCGTTATAGCTTCCTTATCACTAAATTTAAGATAACGTCTTACTAAATCAGAAAATTTACCTAAATAATCACTAGCTAAATTACGCTCATTGATTAATATGTATTCTTGAATTGAATTTAATGCGTTAAACACAAAGTGTGGATTCATTTGAGATTTTAAGGCTTTAAGTTCAGATGCCCTATATTGTTTTTCTAGTGCCAAACGTTTTTGAGTTTCCCTTAATTCTCTGGCAATAATTTCATTTTTCTTTTTTGTTTTTTGTTGTTTTGAATAGGTGATAAACGTAAGTAATGAAAGTGCCAAAACCAATAAGCTTCCAATAAAATAGGCTCGGCTTTTCTGAACTTCTGCTTTGGCTAAATTTGTTTCTTGCTGTGCTATTTCTTTTTGGGAAATTGCCTTTTCAGTTTCGTATTTCGTTTTCAAATCCTCTACTGTTTTCATTTGTTCTTCAGAAAAAACACTATCTTTAATTTTATAATACTCCTTCAAATATTCAGAAGACTTTTTATAATCTTTTATCTGGTTGTAATATTCACTCTGATTAGAAAGTACATAACGCATTTGTCGAAAGTTAGTACCCTGTTCTCGGTAAATCTTTAAAGCCTTTTCATTATAGTTAATAGCAGTTTTATAATCTTTTAAACCTGCATAGGCTTCCGCCAAGTTTAAATAAGTATGTGCCTCGTTGGTTTTTTGATTAGAACTTTTAAAGTAGTCTAAGGCTGTGTTTAATGAATTTATAGCTTCATCAAAACGTTTGGAGTTGGTATAAACACGACCAAGAGATCCTTCTGCTATTGCAATTCCTACAATATAACCCTCTCTTTTTGCAATACTACCAGCTTGTTTATAATTAAATTCTGCCTTTTCATAATGTTCTAATTGTTCGTGGGCACTCCCTAAATAAAAATACGTTGCAGGTAATTGAGGATGATTAGGATCTTCCGATTTCAATAACTTCAAGCTAAGATTATAATTTTCAATGGCTTTCTCAGGTTCGTTAAGTAAATCGTAGATACGTCCTAAGTTATTAATAGTTCTTATTTGCCCATGATTAGTACCTAAACTGTCCTGAATATCTTTAGAGCGCAATGAATATTTAAGAGCTTGACTATAATTTCCTGTTTGGTAATAAAAGCTTCCATAATTGTTAAGAGCATCAATTAGACCTTCATTATAGTTAATGGATTTGCTCAAATCTATGGCTTCTTTAAGAATGCTATCATTCTTTGATATGTTCTTAGCTGTATATTGTGCTGAGAGTAGATTTAACAGGTCTACCTTTTTTGTTTGCTCTAGCTTGGGATTGTTGATTTCCAAAAGCAAACTATCTAAATCCACAATTTGGGATGAACCTATTACAATTCCAAATAAAGTTAAAAGAGTTGTTGCTGCTAAAGTTTTATTCATATTTCAAAAATAGCACAATGAATTTTTAATCAATAGTTCAACTTCTGAATTTTCATTTACAATTGCTGAAGCTCTATTATCAAACTAAAACCGCTTTAGAAACTCAAAAATGCATTTCAGAAGACATGAACTAGAATAATGAGTAATTCGTTTGAATTTTGTGGCTTAATTTAAAATTTAACCTAATTATGAAAACAAAATTACTTTTATGCTTAATGATTTTCTCGGTTTTAATACATGCCCAAACACAGGTAGGTCAAAATATTAACGGCGATTCCGCTGACACTTTTGGAGGCTCCTCAGTAAGTCTCAACGATGACGGAACAATGATGGCGGTAGGTTACCAAGGCCACGATTCTCCTGGGTTAACAGATAACGGTCTCGCAAGAGTCTATGAACTTGTAAATAATATATGGACTCAAAAAGGGCAAGGCATTACAGGTATTCAAGGGGGTGACAATTTTGGAGAAGTTGTTAGCATTAGTGATTCTGGTAATATTCTTGCTGTAAGCGCTCCCTCAAGAGGTACAGGGAATGTAGGACAAGTGCGTGTTTATCAGTATGATATTATGTTGGATGAGTGGGTGCAGATAGGGCAAAACATATCTGGCTCTAATACTGATGATTTTTTAGGCAGAACTATGCAACTCTCTGGTGACGGAAATAGACTCGTGTTAGGAGCACCTGGCATAGATGCTGGTAGTAATAACAGAGGTGGTATTACTATTTTTGAATACAATTCATCCACAAATACTTGGGATAACCTACTTGGTCCTGCAACATTTATATTAGGTCTTAATAATGAACAGTTTGGTGGCGGTTCCGTTAGTATTAATGACAATGGTACTATTATAGCTGCAAGTTCGATTATATCCGTAGGTGGCAATGCTGGTAATACGGGTTATGTAAGGATATTTAGAGAAAATCCTAATGGTACATGGAATTCTTTAGGACAGGTCATAGAGGGTGCAAACCAAGACTCCGAAATTGGTAAGTCTCTTAGTCTTGATGCATTAGGTAATACATTAGCCATTGGAGAACCTGCAACCCTAATAACCGCTGTGAATGAAAACAGAGGAAGAGTAAGAATATACCAGTATAATTCTGTCTCTAACGTATGGGATCAAGTTGGTCCAAGCATTATAGGCGATAACGATTTAGACCGCTTTGGCACTTCTGTGAGCTTAAGTTCTGATGGTAACAAATTAATCATTGGCGCAGATGAAAATGATGCCAATGGTACGGAGTCTGGTCATGTAAAATTATTTCAATTTTCTGGTGGCGTTTGGTCTCAAATTGGCCAAAATATAGAGGGAAGCGCCTCTAACGACTTTTTTGGAAGAGCTACAAGTATATCGGGTAATGGAAATTTAATAGCTGTTGGCGCCATCGGTAATGATGACGCAGCAATTAGAGCTGGTCAAGTTAGGGCCTTTGAATTGAACTCTTTATCAATAGATGATATCAATTTAGACATTGATTTATCTTTTTATCCTAATCCAGTAACACGATTTTTAACCATTGCATCTAAAACAATTTTTACCGATGTAACTATATATAACATGAGTGGTCAAAAGGTATTAAGCAAGAGCTTTAGTAAAACTCTTGATTTGGGAGAATTAAAAAGTGGTGTATACTTGATAGAATTTACAACTACGGATAAAAATAACGTGACAAAGAAGCTGATTAAATTATAGTTTTGATTCTGTTTCAAAAACTTTACATTCAAAGATTCCTTAAATAAAATTGATCATCTTGTTCGAGAATAGATCAATGTTCTGTACAAGCAGAACCTTCAACCCTTTTATAGGTTGGAGGTTTTTGTTTTTAAAAGTGTCTAATTAAATTTTTGAACAACTTGATATGTTGGTTCGAAAATAGGTCAATCAAGTGTACTAAAGCCTTATCTTACTAAAGATGAGGCTTTTTTTATTTTAAAATTTGATTAATGGCATTTGAAGTTTCAGAAACAGGTAATTTACAAGTACCATCTACACAAACAAAAATATAAGTCTCACCTTCATTGTAACGGTTTTTCATAATAGGTAATTGACTGTCTGATTTAGATCCTGCAATAAGTATGTTTGGTAAATAGTGTTGATCAATTTCGTTTAGCTTATCTAGAGCATTTTCTCCTGATATGGCTATTTCATAATACGGATTTGAATAATTTAAAAATAGATTAAGCCAATTAGAATATCCAGCTGGAGCTTTCTCAATATCAGCCTTCATGTTACTTAACATCTGCTTTGCCATTTTTGCATAATTTGTTTCAGAATAGTAATGGCTCAATTTGAATAAATTATCTGCTAACACGGAATTAGACGACGGAATAACATTGTCTGTAACATCAATTTTTCTAGCAATTAAACTAGATTGTGTATCTGAAGTGAAATAGAACATACCACTTTTATCGTCTTTAAAGTGTTTAAGGCAATAGTCCATTAGTTGTTTAGCTGTGTCAAGCCAATCTTCATTAAAAGTAGCTTGGTAGAGATCAATAAATGCAGAAATTGTATGTGCATAATCTTCAGAAAATCCAATAACACTACTTTTACCATCTTTATAATTATGAAATAAAGAGCCATCAGAATTTATTTGAGTATTCTTAATAAACTCACCATTTTTAATGGCTCTTTCTAAATATTCAGGTTTTCTAAAAACACGATAAGCATCTACATAAGCTTTTAGCATTAATGCATTCCAAGACGTTAAAACCTTATCGTCTTTTCTCGGTTTTTCTCGATTTTCTCTGTATTTGTAAAGTGTTGTTTTCCACAGATCAACCTTATCTTTTAATTCTTCAATAGAGATATTATTTGATTTTGCAAAGGTCTCGTTAGATTGTGTTTTAATCAGTACATATGAGTCGTTTTCCCATTTACCAGTTGCATTTATATTGTAGTAGTTTTTAAATAAAGAGAAATCATTCTTCAATAAAGATTGCAGTTCTTCTTGAGTCCAAGTATAAAAAGCGCCTTCTTCTAATTCTCCATCTTTTGTTTTACTATCAGCATCTAAAGCAGAATAAAAAGTACCTTTGTTAGTATTAGTAAGGTCTGTATGGATAAAGTCAATAGTTTCTTCAACAATGGTTTTAAAATAGTTATTCTTTGTTAATTGATATGCTCTAGAATATAAGCTAATTAATTGAGCATTATCATAAAGCATTTTTTCAAAATGAGGTACATGCCATTTGTCATCAACAGAATATCTAGAAAATCCACCACCAATTTGATCGTTAATTCCTCCATCAGCCATTTTTGTTAGGGTTGTTATTACAAAGTCTTGTAATTCTTCATCATTATTTTGAAAGCTATGTCTTAATAGCATATTTAAATTACTTGGCATAGGAAATTTTGGTGCGTTTTTTTGTCCACCATCTTTGTAGTCTAATATAGACTTCCAGGACTTTATATAATCGTTTAGATTAGATGTATTAAAAACTACATTATTCTTATTAACAGTAATTAAGTCAGATTTTCTAATACCTTCTGTTAACTTTTCCGCATAAGCGATCACTTTTTCAGGGTTTTCTTTATACAAAGTAGAAATATCCTCTAAAATTTTTGTCCATTGTGCTTTTGTAAAATAGGTTCCGCCAAAAACAGGTCTGCCGTCAGGTAAAGTAATACAATTTAGAGGCCAACCTCCACTGCCATTCATAAGCTGAACAGCATTCATATATACTTGATCTACATCAGGTCTTTCCTCTCTATCAACCTTAATATTAATAAAATTTGTGTTCATTAATTTAGCGACAGAATCGTTTTCAAAACTTTCTTCTTCCATCACATGGCACCAATGACAGGAGGAGTAACCAACAGATATAATTATTAGTTTATTTTGTTGTTTAGCTAATCTTAGTGCTTCATCATTCCATGCTTTCCAATCGACAGGATTATAAGCATGTTGTAGTAAATAGGGGCTTGTTTCATTAATTAAATCGTTAGCAATACGAGTATCAGTTTGAGATTTTGTATTGTTTTGAGAACAATTATAAATGAACAAAAAAAGAAAAAAGAAATAGACTGTATGTTTCAAAATAGATTTTTATGAGGATCCTCTTTCGGTAATACTAGTAGGAATTATTTTTGTTTTATAATCACTATCCAAAGGTTTATTTTCCAGTCTATCAATTAATAAATTGACAGTCATTTTACCTATATCTTCAGAATTCTGATCAATGCTTGTTAAGTTTGGAGATGAATAATTTGAAAGCATTTCGTTTGAAAACCCGATTACAGACAAATCTTCAGGAACTTTAATCCCTAAATCTGTTGCTATATTAATGGCCATTAAACCACTAGAGTTATCAATGGCCAGGATACCATTAATGTTATGTTCTTTTATAAATTGAAGAATTTTAGAATAGGCTTCTACTTCTTTGTTGATTATTAAAATAAGCGAGTCATCAACCTCTATATTTGCATCAAATAAGGCTTTTTTGTAGCCGTTTACTCGTAATTTACCAACACTTAAATTATTTATGGTACTGAATAAGGCAATTCGGTTTCTTTTTTTTGCTATTAATGAGTTGGTTGCATTATAAGCTGCATTATAATCATCTATAATTATTTTGTCGCATTGAATATCATTAGCGACGCGATCAAACATAACAATCGGTAAACCTTGGTTTAGGCTACTTTTTAAGTGATCGATATTGTTTACTGTTTGTGTTTCTTCTGAAGCTGCTAAAATAAAACCATCCACACTGCCATTGGCTAATAATTGTATGCTGTTTTGTTCTTTTTGTAGCGACTCATTAGACATGCAGGTAATAATTTGGTAGCCTTTTTCAGAGGCTTCTTTTTCTATACCATATAAAACCCTAGCAAAAAACGGATTTAGTATACTAGGTATGATTACACCAATGGTTCGCGTGCGACTATTTTTTAAGCTTAAAGCAACCTTATTAGGTTTATAATTATAGTGTTCAGCCAGTTTTTTAACTCGCTTAATGGTTTCTGCACTAATTTCTTCGCTATCATTTAGTGCCTTGGATACAGTGGAAATAGATACTTCTAATTCTTTTGCTAGTTGTTTTAGTGTAATCATATATTATAAATATACTATAAAAAAAAGCGTGCTTAAAAATAAACACGCTCTTTTAGTATTATAATTTATAAAACCTTATTGTTTAATAAGTTTTACAGTTTTCGTTCCTGCAACTCCTTCAATTCTTGCAAAATAAACACCAGAATTTAAATCTTGGGTATCTATTTTAGCAGTATTAGAATTAGGAGATAAAGTCATTACTTGTCTTCCTAATATGTTGAATACTGAAATAGAGTTTATAGACGTATTTGCAGTTATATTCCAATCCGTTAATGTTGGATTAGGGAATACTTTGAACTCTGTAGTATTAAAACTTTCATTACTTAAAGTAGGCGTGTATAGCATTTCTGCGTTATCTACAACTATATCTGCAAATGATCCTGTAGCACCTCCATTAACTGCACCAATTTGGAGTGTTACACCTCCAGAAACATCAGATCCTAGAGTTGTCATAAACTCATAACTAGTCCAGACATTAGGGTCAGCATTAAGAGCTATAGGTCCTCCTCCTAAAATTTCTGCGTTAGATACTCCACCTCCTGATAATTCAGAAAATAGCTCTACAAAAACCACACCACCATTTCCTGTTGAACCACGCATGTCAAACTTTACTGTTATGTCTGTATTTGGTTCTACAATTCCAACTCCTTTGTTTGCGCTTTTAATCAAACTATTAGAACTTAACGTAGTGTTATTTATGCTTGCAGCAAAAGTACCACTTGAAGGGTTTGTCATTGTTATTGTTTGGTTACCTGGAGTACTTTCAAATTGTTGCCAGCCAGAATAATCACCAGCTTCAAAACCACCATTATCTACTAAATCAACCTCTGCTCCTTGCAATAGATAGTTAACAGTGTATGTCTGCATCACGCTGCCATTTTCAGAAGTGACATCAAATGTTGCGGTACCAGGTACACTTGTGGCGTCATTGATAGTGCCTACAGTAGCGTTTGGATTTGTTGTTGTTACGGTTGTTATCTGCGGTACAGGCATCGCATTGGCAACACTAACGTTGTAGGTAGTTGTAGAAGGATTGAAATCAGATATCGTTGCGCCATCGATTTGTAAATCGCTTAAGGTGATATCAGATAAAGAGCCATCTACTTCTTGAAGAGATACATTATCGATCCAAACAAAACCAGTAGTATTAGCCATGTCAAAAATCACACGACTTCCCGCAGCTCCAGAAGTTGGCATTGTGTTGGCCGTATCAAAATTTGTAGTGATTGTGAAATTAAAGGTTTGAGAAGTATCAGTTAAACTAGCAGCAACAGGTGTTGTGCCATTGAATGGACCTCCAGCTTGACCTAAACTTACTAATATGTCTCTACTACCAGTAGAGGAATCTGTAAAAGCATCAAAAGTAAGTTCGTAAGCAGTATTGTCTTCTAATGCTACAATTTGACTTAAGTTCACTCTCCATGGTTCTGGTGCATTAGCCACAGCTACGTTTGCACGAAATGCTAAATTTCCGCCACCTATATCTACGACTTCAATTGGATTGTTTTCACCACCACTGTAGAATGGAGCTCCATCAGTTCCAGTTTGAAAATCACCATTGGTGACTAACTCTTGAGAGAATCCTAAAGCAGATACAAGCAAGAAAACTAAAAAAGTAATTTTTTTCATAATTTGTATTGTTTAATTTAATGTTTGGGTTGTTAAAATTTGTTTTGATTTACAATATCCAAAAATTTATCTGGATTTACTGTTAATTACACCTATACAAAAACCATACAGTTTGAATTTAACATCTTTTTTGTATTTAAATTCTATAATTTTATTTATCTGATTATCAGTTTTTTAATAGTTAAGCTCTAAAAAAGGGACTAGTTATAGTCACCATACAATGTGTTTATTATTTGTTTGGTTTAAAAATTGACAAAATATTATTGTTGTTTGTTGTTAAAATATGTTTGCTGTTACTGAATTTTATTAGTTTCATATCTCTGCTATCATAAGGCAGAAAAAGCCCACTTTTTTGTGGTGTAAAAAACTTAAAATTGTTTTGTCCATCACCAATTAAAACTGTACCATAACCAGCATCGTATCTGGTTGTTTCAACCTCCACTCCATAATGATTTCCAGCGGTAATGATATCTAAATGACCATCATCATTAACATCTAAAACTAATGAGGATTTTATTGGCGAAATTTGTGCTTCATTAGGCAATGCTTTTTTGGTTAGTTTTCCATTATCATTGATTAGTATAATACTCTCGAAACTTGAAATCTCATATATAATTGCTTCGTCTACTTTCTCCTCTGGAAGAATATCTATAAGTTTGGATGAAGCAAAACTACTGTAGTCTTCAAATTTTTCTGCAACATAAGGCATCTGTTGACTTGTACATTCTCTTCCTCTTAGAGGGACATAGTCATTTTTATAAAACTTTGCCAAAACAATATCATTAGTTCCATTGCTATCAAAATCGTTGGCATATACTTTAAAAGGGTGTTCTTTAGATGCTTTAAACTTATTATTTTTACCTAGATTACCAATAATGTAATCATCATCACCATCATTATCTAAATCTTCAGCTGTAATAGACCACCAAATTCCTCTAGTATTTGTTAAACCAAAGGCTTCTGATCGATCTTCAAATACACCGTTAGTGTTTAATAATATTTTAATATCCATCCATTCGCCCACAATCATTAAATCATCATCACCATCATTATCTATATCAGTAAATACAGCATCTGTTACCATACCAATATTTTCAAGAGATTTAGAATCAGAGTCTTTTTTAAACGATCCGTTTTCATTAATTAAAAAATAGCTAGATGCTGGATAGGTATATTTTCCAGAAATCAAACGAGTACCGATAAATAGGTCTAAATCACCATCATTATCAATATCTGAAGCTTTTACAGATTGAGAACTTTCAAAAATATTTGGAATTGCTTTTTCGTTTTTAGAAAATTGGCCATTACCATTATTTATGTATAATCTGTCTTTTAGTCTCTTATCTCCTTGTTTAAATTCACTTCCACCACTTGAAACATACAAATCTAAATCTTGATCATTGTCTACATCAATAAATACAACACCTAAATCTTCTGATTGTTTTTCATTCTCCCAAGGTTGTGAGGTGCTTTTTATAAATTGACCATTTTGTTTTTGTAAATATAATACTCCTGATTGCCCAGAAGCACCACCAATAAATAAATCGTCGGTATTATCTCCATCTACATCACCTATTGCCATGAATGGTCCATTTTGGGAAATGTTATGAGGAAGAAGAATTTCTTCTACAAATTCATCATGTTTATTTTCAATATGTTTAAAATCTAAACCTAAATCGTTTGCAGTTAATTTGGTTAGTAAAGATTTATTGTTATCAACAGTATTAGTTCTAGTTTTAGAGTTTGAGTATTTAGCAATAAGTTCTTGATTGGCTTTAACATCTAAAAAGGTATTGATTTTTCCATCAGGCCAAATTACTTCTACTTTATCTAGTTTTTGATCTTCTCCAAGGCCAAAGAAAAATCCTGGGTTTACCGAAGAAAAATAACCTCGTGTCACAAAATTTTCGGCCATTTGAGTTTTACCATTATGGCTTATAATCGCTTTAGCTCCATAACCAAAAGTATTTTTATCAGGACCTTGAATCTTAACTTTAAAAAAATTACCAGTAGCATTATTTTTAAAAACAAAAGCTTCTGAATCTATATTATTTATTACAATATCTAAATCACCATCATTATCTAAATCACCATAAGCCATACCATTAGAGAAACTTGGAATATCAAATCCCCATTTTTTAGAAACTTTTTCAAATTCTAAATTTCCTTTATTTCTAAATGCATAATTTGGTATGGGTTCTGAAGGAGCCTCTTTACTCATTTCAAATAATTGGTCTACTGTTGTATTATCAGGATCTAGTTTGCTTAATACATTTCGGTAATCATTATTATCCACATCTTTCTTAACTCCATTAGATACTATAATATCTTTCCAGCCATCATTATCTAGGTCTGCAATTAAACTTGCCCAGCTCCAATCTGTGCTGGAGACTCCAGCTAAATTACCTATATCTGAAAATGAGCCTAAACCAGTATTTATCTGTAAGGTGTTGGTCATGTATTGGTGATGCCCTCCGGCATCAACTAATGCCTCAAAAACTTCAGTGCTCATAGAAGCCATATTGGTTTTTGATCGAAAATGATCTTCAGGCATCATATCTGTTGTGATTAAATCTAAAAGCCCATCATTATTGATATCACCAGTATCAGAGCCCATACTTAATTGAGTTATGTGTTTAAGCTCTTCATTAATTACATTTCTAAAAGTACCATCACCATTATTGTAATACATGAAATCTGGCATGGCATAATCATTAGCGACATACAAATCTATCCAACCATCGTTATTAAAATCGGAAGCATTAACACTTAATCCATAAGCTAATCGTCTATCTATACCTACATTTAGTGATATATCTGTGAATTTACCATTATCATTTCGATACATCCTATCTAGAAAAAACTTATATCTACTTTTAGGTATATCTCTAGAGAGCATAAGTTTTTTATCTGGTGGTTGATTTAATTGATACATATCTAAATCACCATCATTATCCATATCAAAAAAAACAGCTTGGGTAGAGAAGCCAATATCTGCTAAACCATACTTTACTGCAGATTCAGTAAAAGTTAAATCCTGATTATTTATGTATAGTTGATTTCTTCTGTCTTCAGGTTTAAAAGAGTGGCCATTTCGACTAACATAGATGTCTAAATAGCCATCAGAATTTATGTCTACCATGGTTACTCCCCAAGTCCAACCAGAATTTATTGCAACTTTTGATGATTTAGTTATGTCTTCAAATTTAAAATCACCTTTGTTTAGATATAGTCTATCACTAACTTGGTTTCCACCAAAAAAAATGTCAGGTAAACCATCATTATTAATATCACCAATTGCAACTCCGGACCCTAAATAAATTTGACTAAAGTAATAATGATGTAATGCTTTTGTTTCTGTGATATCATTACTAAAATCTATACCAGTTTCTTCTGAAGTAAGTAAATCTAAACCTCCAACTATTTTATCTGCATAAGGTCTTTTTGTATTGTTACTACAAGATATTAAGATGAAAAAAATAAGAAATAGTAGGGAGTATTTAATATGTTTTTTTTTCATTTTGATTTAGAAATTATAAGATATTAAATATAAGAAAAACAAAGTTTAACAAGGGAAAGTTAGTGCTAATAAGAAGTTAAAATTTTAATTTTTCTTTGGAGTCCCAAATTCCCCAAAAAGCACCTACATCACCTTCATCTCCAACTTTCCAAGATTCATCAAATGATGAAAAATAAAACATGTCAATATCTTCTTCAGCAGACCATTTTTGAGCATTAATAAAATATTTGATAGCATTTTCCTCTGAAGGGAAAGCTCCTTCAAGATTAGAACCTTTATTTGGCCAGCCTGTTTCGGTAATTATCACTTTTTTACCATTTCCTGCTTTTAATGCTCTATTATACATGTCCTTCATATATAACAGAGAATAGTCTTGATCGCAACCTTCCCAAAAGGGATAGCAGTTAGCTAGTATGACATCACAGGCATCTGTAATAGCTTGACGTTCTGAAAATTCGTAATAGGCATCTACATAACCGACAGGAATATTGGTTAGTTCTTTTTTTGCATGATAGATAAAATTTAACAATTCATCTTCAGTCAAATCTCCTCTATACATCACCTCATTGCCGACTGCTGCAATATCTACATACCCTTGTTTTGCTAAATTAATTAAGCTTTCTAACTCTTTTTCATTAGTGTCTTTATTATCACCTAACCATGCACCAACTAGGGTTTTTATACCATATTCTTTGGCAATTTTTGGAATTAGTTCGTTCCCTTCGGTACAAGAAAACGATCGTACCCATTTGGTGTATGGTTTAATAATTTCAAAACGTTGTCGTATTTGTTTTTCAGTCAATATGTCGCCAGGTTGTTGCCCATCAATATAAGCACTAAAGCATACACCATGCATACCTTGATGCAAGGTGTCTTTATAGAGAGATCGTAATTCTTCGATACTCTTACCCTCAAAGTCAATTGATGCTAATGCAAATTTTTTTTCAACTCGTAACGACATGTCTTAAAACAAGTACTTAATTATATTTAAGGTTTTCGTGTTTGTCCCAAAGTCCCCAATATGCTCCAACATCACCTTCGTCTCCAGTTTTCCATGATTCGTCAAATGATGAAAAATAAAATATAGGAATATCATTTGCATTGGTCCAGTTTATGGCGTCTATAAAATATTTCATTGCTGCAATATCTCCAGCAACAGCACCTTTAAAACCGCCTCCTTGACTAGGCCAACCAGTTTCAGTAATAATAATTGGTTTTCCTTGAGCAGCATCTACTACTTGCCCATACATTGCTTGCATGTGTCCTAAAGCATATTCAATTGGGCAACCTTCCCAAAAAGGATATAAGTTTGCCAGTAGAATATCTGTATGCTCAACTAATTCAGGATGACGAGAAAATTCATAATATGCATCTACATAACCAACAGGTATATTTAAACCTTTTAGCTCATCTTTTACACGTTTTATATAACCTAATAATTCCTCTAGTGATAAGTCGTTTCTATATAAAACTTCATTTCCAACAGCAGCTACATCCACATGACCTGCTTTAGCTAATGCTATTAATCCTTCTATTTCTTTTTCGTTATCTTCCTTATCATCACCTAACCAAGCACCAACTAAAGTTCTAAGCCCATGTTTTTTTGCAGCTACAGGTACATGTTCATTACCTTCAATACATGAAAACGAACGAATAGCTTTTACATAAGGTTTTAAAATTTTAACACGTCGTTCAACTTGCTCAAAGCTAATATCATCTCCTGGTGTTTGACCATCTTCATACATACTAAAACAAATACCATGGAAACCATCTTCTAATGTTTTTAACCAAAGCTTTTTTATTTCTTCAAACGACAATTTTGAGGTATCTATACCTTGGGTTGCAATTTGACTGTATCCTTTATAATTATAATAGGAATATTCTCTATATGACATTTAATATTTTTTTAGTTAATAATTTATAATTCTCCGCGTCTTTCAACTAATTCTGCTTTTATTTCTCTCGCTCTTTCTTCATCTAAACTGTACTTCCACATTACCCAAATAGCTAATGCAGCAGTAAGCGAAGGAATAGCGACATCTGCAATACGAAGGCTAACCATAGTTTCTGCAGTTTGTTGAGCTGCAGCACCATCAAAACCTACCATTTTTAAAACTAAACCACCTAAAACTAATGCTAGTGCTTGACCAAGTTTAACCATCCACCAATAAATAGCTCCAAAGGTTCCTTCTTTACGAGGCATCCCGTTTTCTAATTCATCTAAATCACAAACATCTGCAGTCATACTCATCATTAATGTGAATAAACCACCTAAACCAAAAGCCATAAATGGTATTGGCATAAATAGTAATACTACATTTTCAGGGTCAAAAGCCCACCATTTTAATATGTAACCAAATATTGAGATTGCAGTAGAGTAGATGAAGGCTTTTCTTTTACCATATTTGTTAGCCATCCATGAAATAATTGGAATAACTCCAAATGCCGTTATCATTGCTGTTACTGTTGAAAACCATGCTGGTAAGGTTCCAGCAGCTTCATAACTACCATTATACATATAAAATACAATGATATAAACACTAAAAGCAGCAACCATTTGAAATCCATTGAACACTAAAAACGTCGCGCCACATAATTTTACAAATGGTTTATTTTTAGAGACTTGAGCAATACCTTTAAACAGGTCAATTAAATTTGTTCCAAGAGATTTGAAAGATATTTCTTTTCTGTTTTCCATGTTAGCAGAATCAATACCCTTACAGAAAAATGCTGGCAATACTCCTAGTAAAATACATACGGCACCTACTATAATAGATAATTTTCTAACGCCATTAGCTTGAACGGCTTCTAAAGTTGTTTTTGCAGCATCAGCCTCACTTAATCCTAGAGCAGCGATTTCACTAATTTTTTCAGCTGAAATGGGTAGCATGTTAGGATCACTAATAATAACCCAAAACCAAGGTACAATCATCCAAGCTATTTGACCTATTATTTGTGAGAAAGCCATAAGTCGTGTTCGCTCATTATAATCAGAAGTCATTTCATAACCTAAACCTACTAGAGGTGTTGCAAACATGGTGTTACCTATTAAAAATACCATAGACATGATTAGAAAATACCAAAAGTTATAATTTTGAGTGCTTTCAGGATCAAGTTGCCATAATAGTGCAAAAAGAAGACCACTTAAAATAGCACCTACAAAAATATAAGGTCTACGGCGTCCCCATTTTGATTTTGTATTATCAGAAATAAATCCCATTATTGGATCTGTTATAGCATCAAATATTCGAGGTAATCCACCTAATAAACCGGCTAGAAAGGGATCCATTCCAAAGGCAGTTAGTAAGAAGAACATGAAAACTCCCAGAGCTCCGGGAAGTAAATTCAAAACTAAATGACCTGCGCCGAAAGCAGCTTTTTGACCAAAAGGGACTCTATCTTTTGCAGCTGTTTTTATGTTTGACATAATAATTAGTGTTAGTTAGTAATTTATGATTTAGGAATAACAATTGTTTGAATTGCTTGTCCGTTTATTTTTAAATCTATATTTTTTTTATTTAGTTGTAATTTGAAGTTTTTGGGGTCTGAACTTTCATTAAAAACAACTACAGCAATGGATTGATCATTATTTTTTGCTGCTGTAACCAGTAAACCATCATCAGATTTTTCTACACCAATAACTTTTGCTTCAGGTCTTATATACTTACTAAAGTGAGCCATTGTGTAATATAAAGGTGTCATATAGACTTCATCATTATCAGGATCAACAATAATTGGAGCTATACACCAATTTTTAAACCAATTTGGGCCTCCTTTTTTGTCTAATACCATATTCCAATCTACCCAACCATCAACCCAATTATTCAGGCAACCAATAATGTCTCTAGCATAGCGATTTACTGGTGCGTATTTAGGATGAAGATGTTTATCTTTTTCTGGAGCCCAATCCCAACCCCAATCTGTAGCTTCCTTTTTCCAGTACCAAGTATCATCTTTCCATACTGGAACTTCTGCATCAATGCAAGCTTCAGATTGAATAAGGTATTTATTTGGAGCTTTATTGTGAGCGTATTGTAATTCTTCTGGAAATACCTCAAAAGTACTAGCATACCAATGAATTGCTGTGCCATCAAAGTATTTTGAGGTCTCTTCATTTTTATATTGAGAATCAATCCATTCTTTTAGATGTTCTCTATTTTGGTCATAACCTAGTATTTTAATAGCACCTTTTCCATCTGCTTCTAATTTTGGACCTAAATAGTTCTGAACAAAATTGGTCATTTCATCAGGTGTATAATGCATACTTTCCCAATTGTTTCCGTTTCCTAGAGGCTCGTTTTCTACAGTAAAGCCCCAAATATCAATGCCTTCAGCTTTATAGGCATCTGCATATTTAGAAAAGAATAGTGCCCAAGTATCGTAATATTCAGGAAGTAATTTACCGCCAACCCATTTTTTATTATCCTTCATCCATGGTGAGGCTGTCCATGGAGATCCAAAAATTTTGAAACCATCAGTTGATGCAGCCATAGCATCTTTTATAAATGGAATTAAATCCTCTTTATCTTCATCGATTGTAAAATGTTCCAGATTTTTATCACCTTCAACTGGTGTATATGAATAATTGGATAATGAAAAATCACAAGAGTTCATGTGCGTTCTTGTTAGAGAATAATGTGCGCCTTCTTTACTGAAGTAGGCATCAATAATTTTTTTGCGATTCTCTTTACTTAATTTATTTAGTAAATAAGCGGAAGCTTCTGTAAAAGCACCACCAAAACCAGTAATGGTTTGATATTCTTTTTCTGGATTGATTATAATATTTTCTGATTCAGTATCAGCCAAGTTAAAATCTGAAATAGGTGTTAATTTGTTTCCAGTAGCAGAAGTTTCAAATACTTCAACTTGTAATTGTTCTTTTTGTTCACTACAACTCATAATTAAGACTGCTGTAAATAGAATTGAAAAAAATTGAACATACCTTTTCATGATTTATTTTTAATTGGATTGATGTGAACTCATTTGCTCTTTAGTTGGAGGCACTAGTACATCTTTCATTAAATCTTCTTTCTTGCCATTATACGTTTTTGTGATAGGCTTTCCATTTCTAGTTAACCCTTTAAAAGCATTATTATCTACTAAATCCCAAATAGCATATTTGGCTTTTCCATCTACTGTCATTAAACCAAAATGCTTTTCTGAATTTCCTGGATTTTCTCCACCTTTCCAAGGTTCATCAAATCCTTCAAAATAGAAGCATGACATTCCTGCCTCATTGGTCCAATCTCTCATGTGTTTATAGTAAAGAGCTTCTTTATATTCATCACATGCTTTTGAGCCATTTGCACCATAATAACCATCTGAAAAGCTTGCCCATCCTGTTTCTCCAATATGGATTGGTTTAGAAACACCAAGACTTTCCATGTATTTTTTGACATTTTCGTATTGAGTGATAGCATATGTTTTTGATCGTAACATAGACTCCTCAATTTTCTCAATGTCAGTCATTTCGCTTTTATCAAAGGGTTTTAACCAAAAGTCCGGTTGGTAATGTGTGTCATGCATAGGATAGGTATGCATGGAAATAAAGTCTACAGCTTTGATTAGTTTGTTTAAATCTTCTATGTGGTATTCATCTCCTCCGCCTCCCCAAGACGCAAAATTATCGGAACTTGTTATCCATAAATCTTTAGGAAGTTTGTCTTCTTTTTTAAGATCTTGTAAATGATTTACCCATTTTAATATAATCCAAGGCTCAACATAATAACTGGCAGCCCATTTAACCATTGCTTCGTTACCTACAGCAATTACTTTTATAATATCTGGATATTGGTTTGCTAGTGCCACAGCTCGAGCAATTTCTGCTGGATTTTCTTCGTTTTCAGCATTATGATCAGGTTCTCCATCACCTGATCCAAATGAATTTTTACAATCAACCCAAGCTCCTAACATTACATACATTTCGAAGTTAGGATCTTCCTTTTTCATTTCGCTAATAACTTTAACCAAGTTAGTAGCTTGAGGTTTAAGTAACTTATAAGTACGAATTAACTTTACACCTATTGCCTGAAGTAATTTCATGTCCTCTTTAAGCTCTTCAGCAGTAGGTTCGATGCTATGATCTGCATATCTATAACCTCCATAAGACATTGCTAGATAGTTTGGATTGCCTAAAATATCTTTGGCAGATAATTGACGTTCAGTTGGCATGGTATCTTTCGATTTTGTTGTTTGGTTACAGGACCAAATAAAAATTGAAACTACTGTAATAATAAAGGTGTATTTATTCAATTTCATAATTAGTCTTTGTTAATTAGATTATTATAAATAATAATTAATCTGTATTAATAGTTTAGATTACATATAGCTTTTTAGCACAAGCTTTTAACAGGTGGTGCTAATACATGTTTCATTAATTCTTCTGTTTTTCCGTTATATGTTTTGGTTATTGGGTTTCCGTTTCTTGTTAAACCATTAAAAACACCTTGATCGACCAAACTCCATAATGGTCTTTTAGCTTCTCCAGTAACTTTAAATAATCCGAAATGATTTTCTGACCCTTTATCGTTATTTGCATCTTTCCATGGTTCATCAAAAGCTTCAAAATAGAAGCACGAAATGCGGTCTTTTTTGGTCCATGCTCTCATTTTATCGTAATAATGAGCTTGTTTAAGTTCGTCAGTTGCTTTAGAGCCAGCAGGCCCATAATGATGATTACAGATTGTTGCCCAGCCTGTCTCACCAATATGAATAGTTTTTGTTGGATCGATACTTTTAACGTATTTAGAAACTTTTTTATAATGGGATTGGGCAAATTTTATGGCTCTATCCATTGCAGCTTCTATTTGCTGATCAAAGCTTAAATTATATTGCGTGTCTTGTGTTTCCCAAAAAAACGGATTATAGTGAGTATTGTGATATGGGTACGTATGCATTGAAACATAATCAACAGCTTTTATGAGACTTTCTAAATCTTTAGTCTTGTATGTTTCTGCTCCGCCTCCCCAAGATGCAAAATCATCTGAACTAGTTATCCATAGGTCATTAGGAAGCTTGCCTTGTTTTTTTAAATTTTGTAAGTGATTTACCCATTTTAAAATTACACTAGGTTGCACGTAATAGCTGGTTGCCCAATGCACCATCGCTTCATTTCCAACAGCTATTATTTTCACAATTTCAGGATATTTATTGGCTAAATCTACAGCCCGTTTTATCTCTGAAGCATTGTATATACTTTCTGTATGATGGTGTGGTGCTATTTCAGTCCAAGCATTTTTACAATCTATCCAAGCACCAAGCATGACATACATTTCAAAGCTTGAGTCTTCATGCATTAATTGTTTAATGGCTTTGAGTAGATTAGATGCTTGTGCTAATTGAACGTTATAGGTTCTTAAAACCTTTATATTCATAGCTTGAAGAATTCTTAAATCTTCTTTAATCTGTTTTACTGTAGGTTGAAACTCTCTTGATGTTTTACGATAGCCACCATATGAAATGGCTAAATAATCAGGATTTTCTAGTATATCTTTAGCTGTTATGCTTTTATGGGATTGCATATAGATACTTTTATTTTAAAATTTCTTTATCAAAATTTACTTTAATAGATTCTATATCACCAGTTCTTTTAAATATTTTTTCACTGGTAACTTTATCTATTGTTAAGCTGTTAAAAGTTGAATGTGTGCCGTCGTGATTATAGATCTCAATACTATTTTCACTAGATGTTGAGTATACTATAGGAACTTGGCAGTATGTAAATGCCAACTCATGTCTATATAATTGTAGTTGTTTTTTATTTTGATTTACATCAACATAGTTAAACACTTTTGGATTTTTTAAAAACTCATCTGCACGTAATAGACTTGGATTAAAATACAACTCACCATTTTTTACAAAAGCGCCTAATTCTCCTATTCTACTTAATATATCTTCTTTTACCTGACCAGTCATTCCTGGTTGTTGAGCACCTTTTCCAAAAGGTGTGTGTGAATAAGGATCAGTTGGGAAAGCTCCATATAATTTCGGCGATTTATGCACACCAATACCTTCATTTATTTCATAATAATGTTCTAACAACTTACCAATGGTAATATCATCTTTGTTATTATTAATTGCTTGTAAACAACATTCTTCTACAGCTAATAGTAATTTAGATACCATGTGCCAGTAAATAGAACCTAAACCTTCATAACCATAAAAAGTTCCTGAACGACCAGTAAAGGCTTTATGATTAAAAACCTCTTCAAAAATTTGTAATAATAATTTTGTTTCTTTATCTACTAAATTTGCATAGCCTTTTTGAGACATACCTTTTAGTGCTTGTTTTAAGCTTTCAGCATTATTGAAATTTCCATTAAAGTGATAATTCCCGTTTAAATCTCTTTCTATAACTTGATTATTACCATCTTGAAGTAATTTTTTAAGTAGAGAAGAGGTCTCTACTCTTTCTTTAGGAATTATATTTTTTTCTAAAAATCTTGGTAACTCTTTATTAGGATACAATAAATAACTGTATTGATCTGGTCTAAAAAGCGCACTGTTTTTCATGCTATCTAATACCTCTAAAGCAGCTTTTGACGACAGATATCCAGAGCTTAAAACGGCCACTTGGCCTTCTAGCATTTCATCTAAATATGAAATAGACATTTCATTGTCGTTAGTAACTGTCATAAGGTTATAAGCATGATACATATTATCATGTCGCTTGTTAGCATCTATTGAGTGATCTAAAAAGCTAATAGTAGTACTTATGAAACTCTTAAGAGAATCTATTTTGAAATCTTGTTTTCTACCAGAGAAAGAGTTTTTGTAAATAGTCTCTCTATAGTTACTTCCAGCTATACCTAGACCATCTACTATAGTTTTTCTGTTGGCGTCTGAAATAGAATTTGATAGCAAACTTTTGTTTGACTCTAATGTCGTGTTAACATCATCGAAAAATTCATTTAACTCTTTAGATAATTGTATGGTTTCAACATCACAATTGTTTACTAATTTTTCAAAGAAGTTGAGGAAGCGTCTTAAGTAATACAAGGTAACCATTGACACACCATTGCCAACTAATGCATTGTTAGCATCATTCCATTCAGGACGTTGCGTATTTAACCAAATTCCAGCTTCTGGAATAAAATTAGAAACTTTTGCTAAAACAGTAGCTAGTATTTTTTCTATAAAATTTACCTTGTGTATAAAGTAATTTTCATCTCTTAAAAGTGCGCCATCAGCTCCAAATTCAGCACGTTTATCTCGTATTTTTTTATCTAAATCGTAGTCAAACTCTATGGTGTCTTTAGGATCTTTAAGAATATCTGCATATGGCTTTATTTTGTAAGGAACATTTGCATATACAAAGAGGTCTTGATTAAAGAAACTAGATAATTTATTTGGGTAATGGTCTTGAGCAATTTCTAAAAATTTTAATAAGTATATAATTTGATGATCTCCCCAATATCCAATATATGACCAAGGATCATGCTCTTCTATTACTTCCCAATCAAAACCATCTTTTGTAACTCTGTAAGGATTGTAACCATCAAAAGTGCTAGCATTCAAGAATTTATGAATCATACTTTCAATAAACTCTGGATAGGAGTGTGCTAGAGCTTCCCAATTTTGAAAGATATCTCGCCAGTTACCTTCGTAATCTAATATTTTAGATCCATCAATCTCATTTCTAGTGTTAATCGAGAACTTATTCCAAGGACGGCTTGGATCTCCATGACGACGACTAAACTTAAGTGGCATATATTCAAATGCTAGTCGCTTAAAGTTTTTGTCATCACTGTTATTAGCAATTTCTTTTAAATCTTGAAGAGAAAATATATCTGGAAGATTTTGCAACAATTCTTCATGAGTACGATAGACTTTTCTATTTGCTTTTGCTAGATAGTTGTCGAAATCCCATTTTTCAATTTGATAATTATTATCAAAAATACCACCTCTCATTATATTGAAAAGCGTATTAGAATAATGTCTGCCGTTTCGCCTTTTATCAGCTGTTAATTGAATGCCATCTGAAGCTGAAACTAAATTCAGTAATCGTTGATTTCCAATTTTAATATCATCATTTATAAGCGATTTTAAATTTTTATCAGATTTTATACGTTCAGTTATTCCAGCAATTGTAGAGGCTGTTTGATTTACATCTGATACAATCATCCATTCTTTAGTATCTTCTGCAGCTAATGTAATAGTGGTGGAAACAAAATATGCTCCTTTTTCGGCTTTTACATCTGTCTCTTGATGAACATCTTTTCCTTTTCTGAAATTATTAAGCTGTAATGAAGAAATAAGATAGGTAACGTTTTCTAAACCTAATGACCAAGCTATATTAGATTTTAATGCTTCACTTGGTTCTGCTCTATCAACAATAATGGCACTCAATGCAAAAATTCCTAACCCAACATGAGCTTCTAATTCACTTTTTTTATAAGCATCTACTAGATTACTCCTAATAGCTTGTAAATCAGTGCTAACTCCATAGGGCATTATGTTTTGAATACCATCCAACAATTTAATTGTGACGTTAGAGCTAGAGTTATTTACTAAAAAGCTCTTTTTAACAAATCCAAATTGATTACTTGAGCTCCATCTGTAACTATAGGTGAGATTTAAGTCATGATTAATTTCCTCAAACATCACTTTATTACCCAATTCATTTTTATAGATATTTCTAGAGGTGTTATATAAACCGAACTGACGTTCTGAAAATGGTTCCCAAATTTTAATACCATTGTCCTCTTCTATTTGAAAAATAGTTTTACTTCCAGTGGTATCAGCTAATTCGGTTATTTTATCGTCAGTGTAGTAAGGGAATAGTGCGTTCTCAGAATCTTTTCTTCCAGCGGTTAAACCTCCATTACTAGATATAAACATCCAGTGATTTGAATCACTTACGATACTCATGAAAAATGGTCTCATGGCATCATGATTAGTTATCTTATAATAGGTTTCATTATCTATTGATACCTTTTTAAGTTTTATATCTTTTTCTTGTAATATATTTGAATTGGACATTAACAAGTTGCTTAAAATTTAATAAAAAGTAATAAAGATGTTTTCGTAAGTTCAAAAAGGACTTTAATTTTATTTAAAGCCCTTTTTTTACAAAATTTATTCTATTGTTGAATTATATCATCGAAGTAATAGATATCACCATCGCAAGCAGCATTTCTTTCAAAATAAATAATCATACTCTGAAAAGTTCCTGCAGCTACGCCTGAAAAATCAAAAGTAAGTTCTTGCCATTCACCTAATTGAGTAATCGACGCAACTCTCTCTTGAGAAGGCTCTGTATTTGGGAAAGGCATAAACTCTAAACGTAATGTAACGTCAGTAAGTTGATTTTCTGCTAGAACTTTCATGGTGAAAACCTTACCTGTACTTGCATTAGAAAAGTCTATGGCATTGGCAAGACTAACTCCAGTGCCAGACCAAGTTTCGCAGCCTGTTAATTTATTATACTGGTAGACAGCACAACTAGAATTTGTATTATCTAAAACAGGATTAGTAACAATTGCGCCACCAATATTTCCAAAGGCATCAAATGCCGCATCACCATTTGCATTAAGAAAAGTCCAGTTTAAGTTGCCGTTAGCTGGATCAATATTTTCAGCTGTTTCATCTTGACAAATAGGAATATCAATAACGAATGTTTCTTCAAAAGTATCAGCATTTCCATCTTCATCAAATGCCGTTAATATTACTGTAAATGATCCATTATTTACAAATGTTACTGATGGACTCGTTAGATTAGAAGTTTCAGAATTCCCAAAATCCCAAGAATAACTATTAGCTCCACTAGATAAATTAGTAAAAGTAACTGTTCTTGAATCTGTTGTACTTATAAAAAGTGCATTTAATGGTGTTTTTGATTCACTGGTATCATCACTATCGCAACCTACAAGAAATAAGGATAAAAACAGAAAGGATAATATATTTATTTTGTTGTTAAAAAATCTCATAATTAGTTATTGATTAGTTATACACTCTTACATAATCTACATACATGCTTTGAGGAAAAACAGTTTCTGCATTAGGAGCACCAGGTAAATTTCCACCTACTGCTATATTTAGAATAATATAAAATGGTCTATTAAAAACCCATTCTCCTGCATTTTCTAAACTGTCGTCTTCAATGGCTTCTTCTGCTACTAAACTTGGTGTAACGGTTTGGTATAAATCACCATCAACGTAATAATTGATGTAGTCAGGACCCCATTCAATTCCAAAAACATGAAAATCTGTATCAAAACGATCATTCTCTAACTGATACTCTTTAGATACAGAGTCACCTGCATTATATCCAGGTCCGTGAACAGAGCCAAACACAAGAGTAGGAGAATCGCCTAGATATTCCATAATATCTATTTCACCACATTGTGGCCATGGATTTTGATCACAATCATTACCTAGTAACCAGAATGCAGGCCATATACCTTTACCATAAGGTAGGCGTATTCTTGCTTCAAAACGTCCATATTGTTGTTCAAATAGTCCTTGAGTAATTATTCTTCCTGATGTGTAATTAGATCCTCCAAAAGATTCTTCATTAGCAGTAATTACAAGCAAACCATTATCTACTGTAACGTTTTCCGGTCTATCAGTATAATATTGAAGCTCATTATTTCCCCATCCCGGAATACCTTGAGCTGTTCCATCACCTACTTCAAATTTCCAAAGAGAAGGGTTAGGAGTTCCTTCTACATCAAACTCATCAGCCATTATAAGATTGTTAAGTTTGGCTACTTCTTGAGTTTCATCAGTTTGACATGCACTTAAAAAAAGTGCAGTTACAAATAATGGTATTATTTTTATATGTTTCATATTATTTTTCAATTTTATTATTATAAAATTAGTCATTATGGAAGTATACATTATCAACCCAAATATCTGAAACCGTAGCATCAGAGATAAAGAAGACTTGGCCTAAATTAGCAAAGTCTATAGACCCTGAAAAGCTAGATAACGGAATATCTATAGTTGCCCAACCATCTGCATTAACATTACTTAAAGCTGCTGCATTTAGAGTGAAATCTCCAGCCGAAGTTGCTCCAGCTCCTGTTCCAGCTTCAATCAATATTCTTATAAAATCACCACCGTCAATAGCTTCTCTTACATTAATATCCATGTGTATAGTAGTCATGCTACTTACATCCACTAAAGGCACAGTCTCATAAGTACCAATACTAACAAAATTAAGAGCAGTATAATTAATTATATTATCTGGAGATCCATCAGAGAAAGGTGCTTGTATATCTACATTATTAGGATCAGATCCAGCACCACCTTGTGTTGTTTGGAATGGTAAGAAAAATCCATTGTAATGTCTAACAGGCACATTCGTATAAGCGTCACTGAACAATGAAATAACATTTGCAGGATCTCTAGTTGGAACTGGCGCATGAGGGAAAGGGCCAATAGATGTAACTTCTATAGAACCTTCGGCAGCAATATTACCAATGGAAGCAGTAATAGTAGTTGTTCCATCTCCTAAAACAGTAATTTCACCAGTACTATCAACTGAAGCTACTGCTGGGTCTGAACTTTCAAACTCAAAATAATTAGCTGTGGCATTAACAGTAGCGTTTAAGCCTGATGGTTGATTAACTGTGTAAGTTAATGGAGTGACTTGAATATTAGAACCAGTAAAGGCTTCTGTTACGATATCTGATCCGTTAAAAATTCCTGGTCTTGGTTGACCTAAAGTGCCTAATGTTTCGAATCGTATTTCATCTATCCACATTGTCCAACCAATTTCATTACCATTTGGACCATCACCTAAAACATCGAAAGGAGCAGCAATGTATGAAAATAACCCTCTTTCTTGTACCAGTTTAGATGGATCTGGTATTGGAATTATATATTTAGTCCAATTGGTTGTTAATTGAAGGTTGGATCTAGTGACTGCAAATTTGTCTTCCTCGAAATCTGAACCAAAACCCACAGAAGCTAAAGTAGCTGTAGTTGAAGCCTTTGCCCAGAAAGTTAATGCATCATAGCCAGTAAGGTTTCGACCTTCTCCACGATCTCTAAAAATACCTCCTGCTAGAAAGCCATTAGGGTTATCTGGAGAAGGAACATCAATTCTAATAGAAGATGTTCCATCAAAAGACTCATCATCAACCACTTCAAAAGTGTCATCAGTGTTATATCCTTCAGCTGGGTTAAACGATTCGAAAAACTGGTCTGTTAATCCAACAGGTATATCAGTAAAAACTTCTCCATTTGAGGAGAATAATGCATCTGGTGCATCGTCAGCAATATCTCTTTCACATCCAATTGATAGAACAATAAGTCCTGAAATGAATATGCTTTTAAATTTTTTAATTATTATATTTTTCATCATTAGCTTATTTTATTTTCCTATATTGATATGAATATATGTTCTTATTTCCCATTCTTGTCCATCATCAAATCCTGTTGGACTTAAAACAAGTTCAGGAGGGAAAGAATTGTTAAATGTGCTACTAGGAGAAAATCTATTTGAGTTTTGGTCTAGTGAGCGCCAAGTTCCTCTAATACCTATCGTTGTGCTTGGTAGTACAAACCAGTCAGGCTTACCTAAAGAGGTAGATACATCAAGCATGAATTGTAAAGGATACGTTAAGTTAAAATCTCTATGATAATCAAAAGGTCCCCAATCATTAATTTTAGCGTGGCCTTCAAATTTCATTTTCTTATAAATAGCTCTAATATCACCACCAAATCGTTTAATAGTTCTATCATTATCTCCATTAGCTTGACCATTTCCGTAGTAGAAATTTCCTATAATTCCGAATTCTGAATTTAATTTAGATACCATTCTAGAATGTACTTCCCATAAATCTTCAGCAGGAGCAGAATTAGGAAAAGCAAAGAATGTACGATTAGCTAAAAATCCAATATGTGCATCCATTGTAGTTGGTAAATGACGATACGTAAAACCAAGGTTCATAGCAAATTTCGCATCTTCAGCTCTATCGTTATTCCATTCATAAAACCAAGTACCTGGTTCTGGATCGTAAGTAAATAAAATTTCTGCTCCAGTAGTTTCTCTATTACCATTTCTTACAGCAAAAGGATCATCAATAACATTTCGTAATCTACCTGGCGCAGCAACACCATTTGGCATAGGGTCTACTAGTGGTTTTTGCCACATGAAATTTGGAGCGATTTGTATGTCACCTACTTGATATGTAAAACCAGTTAATAAATTAGACATATTGCCGCTTCCGCTATCCTTTAGTTTCCAACCAGTAAATGTTAATGTTTGATCGAAACCACCGTTAGCTACAAGTCCCATTACAGAACCTTGAGCATACCAATTAAATTTACCGCCTTCGTAAGTTATTTTTGCTTTACCTCCCCAATTATCTTTACTTTCAATTCTATCAACAACAGCTGTGTTACCTCTCATGGCTTGAAAAGAACTTCCATTTAATGGGCTACCACCCCAAATTCCTCCTAGAGTCACGCCAAACTTTCCAAACTCTCTCTCTACTGCTATGGTAGCTCTTTCTGTTGGCCAAGCTGGAATGACACCACTTCGTACTTGATTTGCATCTAAAACACGACGACCATTAGAGTCGAAAGTTATATCTCTTTCAACATCTCTATGATAGATTCCAGTAACATCATAGTGACCAAACTTACGATGGTATTTAAATAACATAGTTGGGTTTGCTCCCCACCATAATTGAGGGCCGAATGCTGCTTTTAAGCCATCAAGAGAACCTTTTCCGTCAACTTCTATTCCTAAAATTTCTCCACCATAAATATCTAAATTAGGACCATAGTTTGCTTCTGGATATAACCCGAAGAAATCTCCTTCATAACCCCAATGAAAATGTCCAGTTCTATAAAACCCTCTTAAATCAAAATCCTTTGCATTCCACTCAAACTCTGCTTGGTAAACATTTACTCTGTTTACATCTCCTAAAATCACTTCTCCATTATCTGAATTAACGGTTACTGGTCTTGATCTGTTTTCATAAAATATTTCATCTATTGGGTTTTCTGCAACTTTACCAACTATGTTAAACACTGCATTAGCTCTTACATTAGGCGCAGGATTTCCTTCAACGCCTACAAAATAAGATTGCATGTGGTCAAACCCTAATTGGTTAGGATAAGTTACTTCATCAGGATTTGGGTTATCAGGTGTAGTAATCAAACTTCCTCCAGTATTAAAGGTTGTAAATTTTGCAGTTAATTGGCTAATACTGATTTTTTGTGAATCATTACCTCCAAGAGCAGCTTTATCGCCTCTAGCTCTTAATACAGCATCCATTATTTGAATGTTACTAAAGTAGTTGTCAACGAAGTCTGAAGTCATTCCTTCTTGATATGGATTAAGTTGATGAGCTTCTTTTAAAGTATAATAAGCAGCTCTAGGATATAATTCATATAAACCTCTTGGATCTGTTGGGCCTTTAGCACAAATACCAAACCATTCTTCATTCATATTATTATCTCCATCTTTAATTTGGTCTCTGTTATATCCTCCATTTGCCCAAGATGCATTGTTATCGTGTACATCAGCATTTTTTCTGTCATCAAAGCCAAACTTCCACCAACCATCACTGAATTGAAAAGTAAAACCACCAATTGAATTCCCAACTTTACCAAGACCAGCAGCATTCTCATAAATTTCTTCCCAATTACCTAGCATGTAATAAGCTTGAGAATATTGATCTTCTTTATTGTCTTTAGCACTAAATGCATCAGCACCAAATTCGGTAAACATCACTGGCTTATTAAGTTTATCTTTAACAACTTGAAACATATCGCCAAAGGATACACCTCGATATGTGTTCGTTCCATATATATCAATATCAGGACACTCTTCAGCAATAATATCGATGAATAACACATCACCATTACAAATGGCAACAGGGTGATTTCCATCAATAGCTTTCATTGCTTTAGTCGCCTCATTCATAAGTCGATACATTGGTCTACCTCTATTTTCACCTACTGCTCTTTTTTGCTCTTCTCCTTCAGGAAAGTCTTCAGTTTCAGCTCCAGCCCAAAATAAACCGTAGTTATTCTCATTACCTAATAAATACATTAACAAACCTGGAGTGTCTTTGTACTCCTCCACAAGCGTGGTAACTTCGTTCATTAATAAATCCATAGTTACAGCATCATCGTAAATAGTAATTGGTGTCCAAACACCATTTATTGTTAAGCCATAGCGTCCAAAAGAATGATTTAACATGGTGTAAATACCATAAGTCTCGTAGATGTATTGAATCCATTTTGCTGGAACTCCAGTGTACTGACGTATAGCATTAACACCCATGTTTTTAAGTAGAGACATTTCTCTATCGAGAGCAGATTTAATAATATCGTCAGACTTTTTAAATAAATTGGCATCAACTACATCAGTTCCTATTGGGATGTAATCCCAGTTCATACCGTTTATCATAAGGTCTTTACCGTCAACGGTTAATTTCATTCCTTCACTATTAGTTACGACTTCTACCTTCTGTGATTGAGAGAAAATAGTTGTTGTAAATAATAAGATGAATAGTTTTAAAAAATTGTACTTCATAGTATAGTTTTTAAATTGATCAGTCTTGAGTGTAAGCTTGTGAGTAAAGTTTAAGTACACTAATTGTAAACTTAATGTTACTATTTGAGAATTCGGCAACAGAACGCACTACAAAAAACATACATAACAAAAAAAACCTATAAATTTTAGCAAATACTCAAATAAATAACAGTAAAGCATTGTTATTAAAGGGATTTATCTGTATAGGTGTAATTTTTAAAATATACCCTTTTAAATGTTAATGTAGTGCTTATGTATAGGTATTTTTAACTTTTACAGCTCAAGTATATAGTTAGCTAAACTTGTTTCGTGGTGTAAATTCATTTTTTTTCGCAAACGATATCTTTTTACCTCGACACTTCTAGGAGAAATATTTAAAAGAGGTGCTATCTCTTTTGAGGATAAGTTTAATCTTAAATACGCACAAAGTTTAAGGTCATTAGGAGTCAATGTTGTGTGTTTAGATTTAATCTTTTTTAGAAAGTCCTTATCTGCGTTATTAAAAGCCTCTTCAAAAAGTTTCCAATCATTTGTATTATTAAGATTTTTATCAATTATTCTTATAACACTTTTAAGATTTTCTGAATCTACTTTTTTTAATTCATTTTTTACGGTGCTTAAAAACTCATTCTTCTTTATTAAACTCATTGTAGATACTGCAAGTTCTCTATTTTTGATTTCAATATCATGTTTAAGCTTTTCATTTTTAAAGCTCATATATTGTTGTTGATTGGCTAATTCTTTTAATTCAATTTCTTTATTTTTTTCTATTATTAATTTTTGTCTTTGCTTTTTGTAATAGCGTTTGTAGTTGTAGTGCATAAATAAAGAGAACAACAATAAAGCAATAATGTATTGAGCAATCATTAAATTAGATAAGTACCATGGTCTTTCAATATTAAATTCGTAGCTAGCAATATTTGATAGATTATTATTTATTTTCCCTCTTACATTAAATGTGTAATCTCCTGCTGGTAAATTTTCAAATATCTGTTGCGAATCTGTAGACCAATCACTCCACGAATCATAAATTCCTAATAATTGATATTGATATTCAGCCTTAAAATATTTATAAAAATTATTAATACTATAATTAAACTCTATGTTATGTTGATTATTAGGAAAGCTACCTTTAGTAATGAGTGATGTGTTATTAAATGTTTTATTACTTCTTTCTTCAGTGTTATTTATACCATTAATAGATATGGTATAATTTTTATTTTGAAGTTTATCTATGTCAAATGTCAAGTATCCATTTGTAGTTCCTATTAGATATTCATTATTGCCTAGAGGTAAAACATTTTCGTAACCAGTTACGCTATTAATTAATTTATAAGGTAAAGGTATAGACTCGACTTTAGGCTTGTCACTTAATCTGCCTGGTTCAATGTAGTTTATTTGGTTTTTAGAAAAAAACCATAGCCGATTAGAATTAGGATCAATATCCATTTTACCCGAAATAAAACCATTAGATTTTATAATGTTTGAAAGTATTGAATCTTTTAAAAATCGCTTTTGTGGTTGGTTGTATTTAAAAACACCATTTTCATAAGCATATAATATCTCGCCATTATGTTTTGCAATACTAGATTTTAAGCCTTTAAGTGAATCATTGATTTTGATGTCTTCAACTTTTGATAGTTTGGGGTCAATTTTTAAGGTTATTATTCCTTTGTACTCATGACTGACTATTATTTCATTACTGTTAATAAATTCAAAGTATCTAGAAGAAATATCAAAATTTTTAATTTTGTTTTTTAAGTACCAATTAGAGCTATTTTTTTCTAAAATATAAAGACCAGAATAATTACCTTGTATCATTAGACTAGGACTATTTTCTATCGGTTTAATAGTCCATGTGCCTTCAACATCAGAGAATAAACTCGCTATGTCATTTTTAATTATAAAAGTACCAGAATCGTGACCACAAAATAATGTATTTTGATAGGCATTTAAACTCCATACTTGCCCTTGAGTTCCTTCAATTAATTTAAAGGGCGAATTTGTATTATGATTTTTAAAATATAAACCTTGATTTGTGCCTACATATAACTTTTCATTATAAATTATTGCAGCATATACACTTCCTATTAAGCCATTGTCATCATTAAAGACTTTGACAGGTGTATCCATGTTAATGCAGGTAATTCCGTTATCTAAAGCTAGCCATAGGTTTTTATCATCATCTTCAAATAAATTTAGTACAGTGTTGTTTGCTAAACCTTGACTCTGATTTATTTTGTATAAGAAAGTTCCTTCTTCATCGACCAAAATAAGACCATTGGCAATTGAACCCAAAGCATATTTACCATCATGGAGTTTAATACTATTATAGATGCTTTTATTTTTGAGTAGCGTATTTAAATCTTTATTCCATGAGGATATTTCGTTGTTATTTAGTAAATAAAATCCATTTTCTTGAGTATGTAGTAAAAGCGAGTCTTCGTAAGTAAATAAGTTAATTATTTTACCATTTGTAATAATCTCGTTGTTGGATACTAATTCTTCTTTTCCACTATTAATTTTATATAATCCAGCATTACTTTTTTGAAAGTAAATTTCATCTTTAACTTTAAACATTTTATTGATACCAGAGTCTGATTCAATAATATCAAAGGAATCATTGATCACATTGTAGATATAAATTCTGTTAAGCGATTGAAAAAGGATCCAGTTATCTAAAGATTCAATTTTCCAAAACTGTTCGTCTTCAATTAAGGGTGTTTTTAGTTTTTTTGATAGAGATTTATAGTCAAGTGTTCCAAATTCATTTTTATCCCAAAATCCAAATTCCATGTACATACCACAATAGATATGGTTGTCAATTACTTTTGTAGACCTAATTATACTTTTATTGGGAGATGGAAAAAGTTGCCAATTATCTCCATTTAATTGCAGTAGCCCTCGATTATTTGCAATATATATTGTATTAGATTGATCTTGACTTATCGACCAATTTTGAGTTTCTCCATTATAATCTTGAGGTGTGTAATTTTGTATAGGTGGGAGCTCTTGGGCGGTAGTATTAAACAGAAAAAAACCAAACAAAAAAACAAAAAAGAAATGAGCTTGTTTACACATATTTTATTGAAATATAATGCAATATAAGACTTTGTAGGGTTTTTGAAAAGTAGTTTAACTAACTATACAAGAATGTTTGGTTTAATCAATGGCTATTTTAACAACTAAACCTTCATTTGCTCTAATATTAAAAACCATATTATCTTCAAAAATAAGATATTGACCTTTTATTCCTGTCAGCTTGCCAGAATAATTGCCTATTTTTTTGAGATTGATACTAGAAGGCTTATTTGGATAATCTAATACAGGAAATTGTAAGTGGGTTTCACTATTATTTTGAATAATATAGTCTTTTACTTCTTCAGGGACGTGAATTAAAAGTTTTTCTCTCCATTCAGTCAAGTTTTCATCCTCAATCTCATTTTTCAACATCTTACGCCAGTTGGTTTTGTCTGCTACATGATTTTTTAAGGCGACTTCAGTTATTCCAGCTAAATAACGATTTGGAACTTCTGCTATTTCGATTGCCTCGTGAGCACCTTGATCTATCCAACGTGTTGGAACTTGGCTCTTTCTGGTAACACCAACTTTAACATTACTGGAATTAGCTAAATAGACAATATGTGGTTGTAATTGCACCATTTTTTCATATTCTAAATTTCGATCTTCTTTATCTAAATGAGCAGTGCTTAATTCTGGTCTCATAATCCAGTCTGCAGCTTGTGGGATTTCAAAAAAACAAGATTTACAAAACCCTTGTCTATATATGTCTTTATCTAAACTACAGTTTAAGCATTGATAGCCAGTAAATTCGATATGGATGTTCTTATTTAGTAATTGATTCATGTGTATAAAATCGTTCTCAAATACCAAATAGTACTGAATTGGCTCTTGAAATTCGGTCTGCATTTTTGTAAGAACACCCTTGTAAAGCATAAAACTATTTTTGTTATTTTAGTCCTTGTAAAGATAACTAATCCATGCCAATTCCTTTAGTAAATTCTATTGCTTCCTGGTTTTTAAAAAAGCGATTTCATCAAATAGAATTGTTTTTAAAATATCCTAATGACGTACAAAACGAATTACTTCTAAATTTAATAGACATAGCTAAAGACACTGAATTAGGAAAACAATATGAATTTGATTCTATTAAAACCTACAAGGACTTTGCTGAAAGAATTCCAATTTCTAGTTACGAAGATTACCAAGATAAAATAGAACGCTCTCGAAAAGGGGAGCGAAATATATTTTGGCCAACGCCTATAAAATGGTTTGCAAAATCTAGTGGTACCACTAATGCTAAAAGTAAGTTTATTCCAGTTAGTATGGAATCTCTTGAAGATTGTCATTATGCAGCTGGAAAGGATTTATTATGTATGTATTTAAACAACAATGAGGATTCACAATTATTCACTGGTAAGAGCCTGCGATTAGGTGGTAGTAAAGATTTGTATGAGGAAAACGGAACCGTTTTTGGAGATTTGTCTGCAATACTAATAGATAATATGCCGTTTTGGGCCGAGTTTAGCAGTACACCAAGTAGCAAGGTGTCACTAATGAGTGATTGGGAATATAAAATGCAAGCAATAGTTTATGAAACTATAAATGAGAACGTAACTAGTTTAGCAGGAGTTCCTTCTTGGATGCTGGTACTTTTAAATAATGTGTTAGAACATACTGAAAAGAAGAGCCTTTTTGATATCTGGCCAAACCTTGAAGTTTATTTTCATGGAGGGGTAAGTTTCACACCTTATATGGATCAATATAAATCTTTATTGCCTAAAAGAGATTTTAAATATTACGAAATCTATAATGCTTCAGAAGGATTTTTTGCTATACAAGACCAAAATAATTCTAGTGAATTATTGCTCATGTTAGATTATGGAATTTTCTATGAATTTATACCAATGGATACTTATGGATCCGAAAATGAAAAAGCAATTCCTTTAAGCGATGTAGAAATCGGCAAAAATTATGCAGTAATTATTACTACAAATGCTGGGCTTTGGCGTTATAAAATTGGAGATACAGTTCGTTTTACATCCATAAATCCTTATCGTGTAAAAGTATCAGGAAGAACCAAGCATTTTATAAATGCTTTTGGAGAAGAGTTAATTATTGAAAACGCTGAAGATGCATTAAAAAAAGTTTGCAAAAAGACAAAAGCAGAAATAGTTGATTTTACAGCAGCTCCAATATTTATGAATGGAAAAGAAAAAGGAGCTCATGAGTGGTTGATTGAATTTAAGAAAATGCCAAATGATATTGATTATTTTAATGAGTTATTTGATAATGCTTTAAAGGCTATAAACTCTGATTATGAGGCAAAGCGCTACAACAATATGACGCTTAATAAACCTAAAATTAATATTGCCAGAGAGAATTTATTTTATGATTGGTTAAAAGAAAATAATAAATTAGGAGGGCAACATAAAGTACCAAGACTCTCTAATTCTCGAATGTATTTAGATGATTTGCTAAAACTTAATTTTTAATATATTAAGGTTATTCATCGATAGAAATTACAATAGTTAATAGTTAATCGAAAAAATAGAATCTTACACCTAACAAGTATTATTTTTTTTGTATTAGTGTGGTAACTTCACAGAGCTATTAATCTATTAATCCCTCACAAAATGAAACCTATTATCCCTACAATAGTGTTGTCGCTATTTACATTATTCCCAATATCAGACAATGTTTCTAATATTACTAACGTTCAAATTAACACAAAGTACTCTGAATATCCTTCAGCAATTTTTAAAAATAAACTCGTAGTTGTCTCTTCAAAAAAGATAGGAGGATTAGGAAATGGTATTGATAAAAATACTAACGAACCGTATTCTGAACTTTTTTGTTTAGATGTAGACAAATCAGGTGGACTAGAAGATCCACATTTGTTTTCCAGAACTTTAAATACTAAACACAATGAAGGACAGGTTACATTTACTAGAGATCAGAAGACAGTTTATTATACTAGAAGTATGAGAAAAAACTCTAATAACTATCAATTGTATAAGGCTGATTTAGATATTCATTCAAGTAACATATGGATTAATGAAGTTAAGTTAACTAGAAATAGTTATTATTCTATTGAGGATCCTCATGTGAGTTCAGATGGGAAGCAATTGTATTTTTCATCAAACCTACCTGGTTCTGTAGGAGGTTATGATATTTATGTTTCAGATATTAATCATGATGGTACTTTAAGTATACCGAGAAATTTAGGCGAAACTATTAATACAGAACATGATGAAAAGTTTCCTTTTTTATCCCAAGATGGAAATGAATTTTATTTTTCATCCAAAGGTCATGATTCTAGAGGAGGCTTTGACGTTTTTGTTAGCAATATAATTGAGAAGGAATTTACAATTCCGGAAAGTATTGATAATTCAATTAATAGCTCTTTCGATGAAGTTGCATTTATGCTCACAGAAAATAACGTAGGTTATTTTTCTTCCAATAAACCCGGAGGGAAAGGGAATTTTGATATTTATAGTTTTCAATTAAAATCTAAATTTAATTTAGAAGAAGTTTTTGTAGTAAACAATGAAAAAAAGTAATGATTGTGTAGTTCGTCGAAGATTTAAAATTTTAAAATGTGCTTAAACGATAATAGTTTTAAGTTGGTCTAAAACACCTAAAAGTAATTTTTATCTTACAGAAATTAAACTACATTTACAAAGCTATTAATCAACAGATATTTTTTCAATATTAATTATAATCCGAAAATAAAAAAACCACTCTAATTTAGAGTGGTTTCTTTTTTTATGCTATTTCTTAAGTTTAAGATACAGCTTTTAATTTTTTCAATTTCGTTTTTGTTAGTTTTTCTTCGGCGTATGCTTTGGTTACATTAAGTTCTTTTTCATCACTTCCTGGTAAATCAAACATGGCATCAGTAAGCACTTCTTCACAAAGCGATCGTAAACCTCTGGCTCCTAATTTATATTCTATAGCTTTAGCAACAATATACTCAAGAGCACCTTCAGTAATACTAAACTCAATTTCATCCATTGCAAAAAGCTTCTTATATTGTTTTATAATCGCATTTTTTGGTTCAGTTAAAATTGCCCGTAGGGTATTTTCATCTAAAGGATTCATATGAGTTAGCACTGGAAGTCTACCTATAATCTCCGGGATTAATCCAAAGTCTTTAAGATCTTTTGGTATAATATATTGTAGTATTTGTTCTTTGTCAACTGCTTCATCATTCATGGAAGCACTATAGCCAACGGCTTGCATATTTAAGCGTTTTTCTATTACACGCTCAATACCATCAAAAGCACCACCAGCAATAAATAAAATATTTTCTGTATTTACTTCAATAAATTTTTGATCAGGATGTTTACGACCACCTTTTGGTGGAACATTTACAACGGTTCCTTCTAAAAGTTTTAATAAAGCTTGTTGTACACCTTCTCCAGAAACATCTCTGGTAATCGAAGGGTTATCACTTTTACGAGCTATTTTATCTATCTCATCAATAAATACAATACCTTTTTCTGCTTTTTCTAAATTATAGTCAGCTGCTTGAAGCAATCTTGTTAAAATACTTTCTACATCTTCGCCTACATAACCAGCTTCTGTTAAAACGGTTGCGTCTACAATGGCTAATGGGACATTTAACATTCTTGCCACAGTTTTAGCCATTAAGGTTTTACCTGTTCCAGTTTGCCCAACCATAATGATATTACTTTTTTGAATCTCAATATCATCATCTGTTGGTATTTGAAGTAAACGCTTGTAATGATTATAAACTGCAACAGACATTACTTTTTTAGTATGCTCCTGACCAATAATGTACTCGTCTAAAAACGCTTTTATTTGTTGTGGCTTTCGTAACATTAACTCTGCAGATAAGTCACTATTATCAGATTGTTTAGATTCTTCTACAACAATGCCATGAGCTTGTTCGATGCAACGATCACAAATGTGTGCGTCTAAACCTGCAATTAATAAATTGGTTTCAGGTTTTTTACGACCACAAAATGAGCATTCTAATTCTTCTTTTGCCATAAATTATTAACTTCTAGTTAATATGTCGTCAATCATACCATATTCTTTCGCTTTGTCAGCTTTCATCCAATAATCACGATCAGAATCTGCATAAACTTTATCGTAATCTTGTCCTGAATGTTTGGCAATAATCTTATATAATTCTTCTTTTAAAATTAGAATTTCTCTCGCAGTAATTTCTATATCACTGGCTTGACCTTGAGCACCACCTAATGGCTGGTGAATCATGACGCGAGAATGTGGTAACGCACTACGCTTGCCTTTTTCTCCAGCACATAATAAAACGGCTCCCATAGAAGCAGCCATTCCAGTACAAATAGTTGCAACATCAGGTTTGATAAATTGCATAGTATCATAAATACCTAGTCCAGCATAAACACTTCCTCCAGGAGAATTAATGTAAATTTGAATGTCTTTAGAGGCATCTGTACTTTCTAAAAACAGTAATTGCGCTTGGATAATATTTGCTACTTGATCGTTAATTCCTGTTCCTAGAAAAATAATACGATCCATCATTAAACGAGAGAATACATCGAAAATAGCGATGTTCATCTGACGCTCTTCAATAATATTTGGTGTCAAGTTAGTTGGGTACATACTACTCATTATTTTGTTGTAGTAAGTGCTGCTAATACCTTGATCTTTTATGGCGAATTTTTCAAATTCTTTTGCGTAATCCATATGTGTTTTATCTTGTAATTATTTATTAAATAAATTGGAATCTTGATTTTCATCAACATGAATTCAACTTATTTTTTGATAATAATATCAAAAAAGTTTCATTCATAAAAAAGCGTTGAATTGTAAATAAATTCAACGCTTAAATATACATATTATTTCCTTAAAAGGATGTTAAGCTTATTTATTGCCATAAACTTCCTTTACAAACTTATCGTAAGATAATTCTTTTACTTTAAGATTTGCTTTTTCTTTATAGACATCCAATAAACGTTGACTAATAATTTGTTCTGAAATACGTCTTGCTTCTTCTTGATTAGATAATACTCGTGCAGCAATATCTTCTAATTCTTTTTCAGAAGGATTCATTTGTCCAAATTGAGCCATTTGCATTTTAATCATGTTTTTAGCATGATCTTTAATATCCTCAATAGTTACTTGAATATCATTATCAGTAATTAGTTTGCCTTCTATTAATTGGTAACGTAAACTTTTTTCAGATTTCTCATATTCCTCTTTAGCTTGAGATTCATCTAATGGTTGTTCACCTGCTGTTTGCATCCATTTTTGTAAAAACTCCGCAGGCAAATCAAACTTTGTACTGTCCACTAAATATTCAGTAACATCGTTTAATAATTTTTGATCTGCTTGTTGCTTAAATTGCTTTTCAGAGTCTTCTTTAATTTTGTTTTTCATTTCAGTAACAGAAGTCACTGCTTTTGGCCCAAAAAGTTTATCAAACAATTCTTGATCTAAATCTGCTAATTCACGTTGGTTAATTTCAGTAATTGTAAAAGTAACGTCAATGTTTAAACCATGAACTTTATCATGTCCTAATTTTAAGGCATGCATTAATTCGTGATCATCATCATAAAGCCCTTTAGTTTTTAAAGTAATTACATCTCCAACTTTAGCACCAACAAATTTCTTTTCAGTTGCTTTTCCTTTAAATTTATCTAGAGTAAGAGTGACAGTATTATCTATTTCTTTTTCTTCATTTTTGAAAGTACCAGTTATTTCGCTGTCTTTTTCAACTGTATCTTGAGAAATAATCTTACCATATTGTTTTTGAATACGCTCTACTTGCTCATCAATCATTTTATCATCTGCAACAATATTATAATGCGTAATTGCTTTTTTGCCTTTTAACTTTATATCAAACTCTGGAGCTAAACCTAATTCGAACTCAAAAGAAAATTTGTCTGAATTCCAATCAATATGATCTTGAGGTTTTGGAAGAGGCTGACCTAGTACATCTAATTTTTCTTCAGTTAAATACTTGTTTAAAGCATCTTGAAGTAATTTATTTACCTCATCAACCAAAACAGCTTTTCCGTATTGCTTTTTTACCAATCCCATTGGGACATGGCCTTTTCTAAAGCCAGGAATATTAGCAGATTTTCTGTAATCTGTTAATATTTTTTCAACTTTATCGCTATAATCTTCTTTAGCGATATCTACTTTTACAACAGCATTTAGCTCATCGATGTTTTCTCTAGTTATATTCATTGTTATATGATATAAGCCTTTAAGGCATTTAACATTAAATTCCTTTCATTAAAAAAGGAGTGCAAAAATACTACTTTTTAACACTCCAACAAAGTTTTTAACGTCTTGTTAATGAGGCTATTTTTTATCTTCTTTTAATAAGGAATATAGAAGTGATTGTAGTAGACAAAGTAAGATGCTAAAAAGCATAGCCATCCAAATACTACTTACCGAAAAGCCATCTATTAGTTTATCTGCTAAAAGAATAATTAAAGCATTAATTACTAACATAAATAAACCCAATGTTAGTATGGTAATTGGTAAGGTTAAAATTACTAAAACAGGTTTTACTAGAATATTTAGAATTGACAAAACCAAAGCAACACCAATGGCAGTAACGTAATTGTCTACAAAAACACCATCTAAAAGTTTAGATAATATTACAACAGCGAGCGCATTTAAAAGTAAACGAATAATGAGTTTCATGATTTATTTTTTAATTTATAAACTTGATAACAGCTTCAAAAAAATCTGTTGGATTTTCAGCATGTAGCCAGTGACCAGCATTTTTTATAGTTTCAATTCTTGCTAACGGAAAATGATTTTTTATAATTGCTTCGTCATTTATTGATATATATTCTGATCTGTCACCTTTTAGAAATAAAGTATCTTTTTCAAAGTTAGAGTGAGCTGGTAATGCTTCTCCAACTTCCGAAACATTGTCTTTTAAAACGGGTAAATTAACTCGAAGTGCTAATTGTTCTTTTTCAATCCAATATAGGTTTTTTAACAAAAATTGTCGTGTTCCAAATTCAGGAACATAATTACTTAATTGTTCATCGGCTTCACCACGACTTTTTATGGTGTTAAAATCTAAAGAGGATAAGCCTTCTAAAATGGTATCATGATGCACAGGATAATATCTTGGAGAAATATCTGCAACGAGTAACTTGCTAACTAAATCTGGATATTGAGAGGTAAATACCATAGCTGTTTTTCCTCCCATTGAGTGACCAAGTAAAACGATGTTTTTTAATTGAAGTTCTTCACAATAGTGTTTTAAGTCTTCGGCGAGAGCTTCATAATCAAAAGTGGTATCATGAAAACTGCGACCATGATTACGTTGATCTACTAGATGAACTTGATAACCTTCTTCACTAAATTTTCTACCAAGTGTTTTCCAATTATCACTCATGCCAAGAAAACCATGAAGTATAATAAATGGTGGTCCTTCTCCTAATATATTTGAGTGTAATAACATTATTGTAGTTTATGTAAGTACATTTGTATGACATTTTCAATGCCTAAATAGAGGCTTTCGGAAATCAAAGCATGGCCAATAGACACTTCTAATAATTCTGGGATATTTTGTTTAAAAAAGGCAATATTATCGAGCGATAAATCATGGCCAGCATTAACACCTAAATCAATTTTACTAGCTAATTCTGCGCAAGCAGTGTAAGGTTTTATAGCCTCTTTATTTCCTAAACTATATTGATGTGCAAACGCTTCAGTGTATAATTCAATACGATCTGTTCCGGTTTCTTTTGCTCCTTCAACTTGTTCTAAAACAGGATCTAAAAAAATAGACGTTCTAATATTGTTGCGTTTAAATTCAGCGATAACTTCAGTTAAAAAATCTTTGTGTTTTATGGTGTCCCAGCCAGCATTACTGGTTATAGCGTCAATTGCGTCTGGTACTAAAGTTACTTGAGTTGGTTTATTGGCTAAAACTAAATCTATAAATTTAGGTATTGGGTTACCTTCAATATTATATTCTGTAAAGACTATGGGCTTTAAATCATAAGCATCTTGGTATCGAATATGACGTTCGTCTGGTCGAGGGTGAATGGTTACACCTTCCGCTCCAAATCGCTGCACATCTTTAGCAAATTGAACCACATTTGGCACATCGCCTCCTCTTGAGTTACGTAAAGTAGCTATCTTATTTATATTAACACTTAGTTTAGTCATAAATGAATTTTAAGAATACAAAAATACAAACTAGAACAGCCTTTTTGTATATATTTTTGATTAATTTGCGATTATTAAAAAAGTAGAATGAATCTTTCGCAATACATTATAAATGATATAAAGCCGCTATTAAATTCTGATTTAATTGGTGATGCCCAAATGTTATTTAATCAGTTAACATATTCGCACGTGCCTATTAAAAACCAAGATGGAATTTATTTAGGCTGTTTGTCTGAAAATGATGTTCATTGCTTTGATGTTGAAAAAGTTATTTCTGAATATTCCTATGCAGCAGAGGGCTTTTTCGTGAGAGATACCACTAATTGGCTAGATGTTTTAGAGGCATTTGCTCAAAATTCTACTAATATTATGCCAATTCTAGATGGTAAAAACAGGTATCTTGGATATTACGAATTAAATGATGTAATCAATCTTTTTAATGACACACCATTTTTCGCTGAAGCTGGAGGTATACTAATTGTTGAAAAAGGAGTTAATGATTATTCCTTTAGTGAAATTAGCCAGATTGTAGAATCTAATAATGGAAAAATATTGGGAGCTTTTGTGTCTAAATTTGAAAATGATTTGGCGCAGATAACGCTTAAAATTGGAAACACTAGTCTCAACGAAGTTATGCAAACGTTTAGACGTTATAGTTATAATATAGTGTCAGGACATGAAGAAGATTCCTATCTTGAGAGTTTAAAAGAGCGATCAGATTATCTCAATAAATACCTAGATATGTAATTATGAAAAAAATTGCAGTTTATGGTCAATTCTATCAAAAAAACGCAGAGGTTTCAATAGAAATACTTCTTAATTTTTTATTGAGCAAAGATGTTAGTGTTTTTATTGAAAAGAATTTTTTAGAGTTAATAAATCAGCATTTAGATTCAGAAAAAAACTACGACTCTTTTAAAACCTTTGAATCTTTAGATGATTCCTATGATGTTTTAGTCAGCATAGGAGGAGACGGAACTATTTTAAGAGCTATAACGTATGTTAAAGACTTAAACATACCGATTGTTGGTATTAATGCGGGAAGATTGGGTTTTTTGGCAACAATTCAGGAAAATGGAATTGAAGATGCCATGCATCATATTTTAAACAACAATTTTAAAATCTCTAAAAGAACGTTGTTGGAAATAGAAACTTTTCCAGAAAATGAAGATTTAAAAGAATTAAACTTTGCACTAAATGAAATTGCAGTTAGTAGAAAAAACACGACTTCTATGATTACTGTTGAGACACTTTTAGATAATGAATATTTAACGTCTTATTGGAGTGATGGCTTAATAGTATCTACGCCAACTGGATCTACAGGTTATTCTTTAAGTTGTGGTGGACCAGTTATAACTCCTGGTGCAAATAGTTTGGCTCTTACTCCAATTGCGCCCCATAATTTAAGTGCAAGGCCTTTGGTTATTCCAGATTCAACTGAAATAAAGTTGAAAGTAAGTGGTAGAGAAGATAATTTCTTAGTGTCTTTAGATTCTAGAATTGCTACTTTAAGCAATGAGACTCTAATAATTATAAAAAAAGCCTCTTTTAGTATAAAAATGATAGAACTTCATGAAGAAAGTTTTCTAGATACACTCCGTAAAAAGTTACTTTGGGGAGAGGATAAGCGGAATTAAACAATAAATAGAGTTAAAACTTGTTTTTAGATTAATACAATTTGTTTCAAATTGTTATAGGCTAATCTTATTTATTATATTTGCAAACTTTTAGACTCTATGAGGTATTTACTATTGATATTAACCAGTTCTTTTTGTATTACATTAAGTTACTCTCAAATCAACGAAATTGGTGTTTTTGTTGGAGGTAGTAATTTTATTGGTGATGTTGGAGCTACAAATTATATTTCTCCTAATCAAGCGGTTTTAGGTGCTATATATAAATGGAATAGAAGTGCTAGACACTCATATAGATTTTCAATTTTATTCTCTGATTTAGAAGGTAAGGACTCAAAATCAGATGACCCAAGACGTGTTGCGAGGGGCTATAATTTTAGCACGAGTATCATTGAATTATCTGCAGGAATGGAGTTTACCTTTTTTGATTTTAATTTACATGATGGAGGGTTTAAGTCTACTCCTTATATATTTGGGGGATTTAGTGCAGCCAGTCATGATAACTCCTTCTTTTTAAACGGTAATCAAACGTCAGAAAATACTAGCAGTTGGGCATTTGGAATCCCTTTTGGATTAGGCTTTAAAGCAGCTATTTCAGATCATTGGGTTTTAGCAGCAGAAATAGGAGCAAGATATACCTTTTCTGATGAGTTAGATGGAAGTGTACCAGATAGTGACCAAAGACAAGATCTAGCCTTTGGAAATTTGAATAATAACGATTGGTATACCTTTACGGGAATTACCTTAACATATACTTTTGGAAGAAATCCATGTTATTGCATAGGAGAATGAGTTTAAAATCACAAATACATAGTACTTACTTACCTCAACACATAGCCATCATTATGGATGGTAATGGACGTTGGGCTAAACAAAAAGGAATGGTTCGTGCTTTTGGACATGAAAACGGAACAAAATCTGTGAGAGATACTGTTGAAGCAGCTGCAGAGCTTGGTGTTAAAAATTTAACACTATATGCTTTCTCTACAGAAAATTGGAAAAGACCAAAGTTAGAGGTTCAAACACTAATGAAACTTTTAGTGTCTTCTTTAAAAAAGGAAATAAGTACTTTACAAGAAAATAATATAAAGCTTTCTGCCATAGGTAACTTGAACGCATTGCCCAAAAAAGTTTATCAAGAATTAATTGAAGTTATAGATAAAACTGAAAGTAATACTAGAATGACTTTAACTTTAGCATTAAGCTATGGTTCTAGAGAAGAATTGCTAAATACAGTTAAAGAAATAAGTATTAAAGTTAAAAATAATATAATTTCTGCTGATAGTATTGACGAATCAACAATTAATAAGCATCTTTACACGCAAAATTTACCAGATGTAGACTTGCTAATTAGAACAAGTGGCGAGCATCGAATAAGTAATTTTTTATTATGGCAAATTGCATATGCAGAGCTGTATTTTATAAATATTTTATGGCCAGATTTTACTAGAGAAAATTTATATGAGGCCATCATTGATTATCAAAAAAGAGAACGTAGGTTTGGAAAAACGAGTGAACAACTTAAGTAATACAAGATTTTTGAAAATAAATTTTACCCATCAGTTATTAATAATATTCATATTTGTTTGTGGCTTCTCTGTTACAGCTCAAAACAATACCTTTAAAAAAGGTGAGAAATATACTATTGAAGACATTACAGTTTCTGGTAATACTAACTTTAGTTCTCAAACAGTTATAGCCTTTTCTAGATTAAAAAAAGGCCAAGAGTTAATTATTCCAGGAGAAAAAATAGGAGATGCTTTAAAAAGACTTTGGGGTTCTAATCTATTTAGTGATATTGATATTTTTGTTACTAAAGTTGAAGGTAGTAACGTAACTTTAGATATCAAACTTTTTGATTTACCAGAGCTTAATGATGTTACAATATCTGGGATCAAGAAAAAGAAACATGAGTCTTTAATTGATGAAAATAAATTACAAAAAGGGGTAAAGGTTACAGAAAATTTAATAACTACAACTAAAAATTATTTACAAAATAAGTACAAAAAAGAGGGTTATTTCAACGCTAATGTTAATATAACAACTACTGAAGTTTTAGATACTATTGCGAAAACAAAGGTCGATATGAAATTAAATATTGACAAGGGTTCGAAAGTAAAAGTAGCTGATATAGTTTTCAATGGTAATAGTGAAATTAGTGATAAGAAATTGCGTAAAGCAATGAAAAATACTAAAAAGAAAAATCCTATCAGAATCTTCAAAAGATCTAAATACATAGAAGCGGATTACAAAGATGACTTAATAAGTGTTATTGATAAATATAAAGAAAACGGATACAGAGATGCAAGAATAATATCAGACACAATTATTAATAACAATGACAATTCGGTTACATTAAATATTAATGTTGAAGAAGGAGAAAAGTATACGTTTGGAGAAATAAATTTTTTAGGGAATACTGTATATTCTGACAGAGAATTAAGTAGAGTTTTAAGAATAGAAAAAGGAGATACTTACAATGGTGTTTTACTAAAAGAACGAATTGCAGATGACACTAAACCTGATGCTGTTGATTTATCAAACCTATATCAAAATAGTGGTTATTTGTTTTCTAGTATAATTCCAGTTGAAGTTAATGCAGAAGGCAATGTAATTGATTTAGAGATTAGAGTTACTGAAGGAAAACCAGCTTATTTTAATAATGTTACAGTAGTTGGAAATGATAGAACCAACGATAAAGTAATATATCGTGAGCTTAGAACTAGACCAGGTCAATTATATAGTAAAGCTAATGTAGTAAGAACGGTAAGGGAACTTGGACAATTAGGATTTTTTGATGCACAAAAAATAACTCCAGATTTTAAAAACCCTAACCCTAATTTAGGCACACTTGATATGGAATATTCTGTGGTTGAACAAGGTTCTAGCCAAATTGAACTTCAAGGAGGGTATGGAGGTGGAGGTTTTATAGGAACTTTAGGGTTGTCATTTAATAATTTTTCTATACAGGATATTTTTAATAAAGACGCATATAAACCAGTGCCAATGGGTAATGGACAAAAGCTAGCATTGCGCCTTCAAGCAAGTCGTTTTTTTCAAACTTATAGTTTCTCTTTTTCTGAACCTTGGTTGGGAGGAAAAAAACCAGTTGCATTTTCTGCTTCTATTTCTCATTCAAAACAATTTTTGTTTAATGCTCAAACCAGAGATGCTGATAGAGATAGACGCTTTAATATTACGGGCCTTGCAGTAGGTCTCGCTAAAAGATTATCTGTTCCTGACGATTATTTCACGTTATCTCAATCTTTAAGTATACAACATTACGATTTAAAAAATTACAATACTGGTCTTTTTACTTTTGGTAATGGTACTTCTAATAACTTATCCTATTCTATAGGCTTAAGCAGAGATAATACATTTAATGACCCGATTTATCCTTTAGGTGGTTCCAGTTTTTCAGTTTCTGCAAAATTATCATTGCCTTATTCATTATTCGATAACACAGATTATTCAGCCTTAAGGGAAGAAAGAGAAGTTCAGGATAATATAGTTTCTGATACTTCCCTCGATAACAATGTTAGAGCAGATGCGCAAGCAAGAATTTCAGAAATCGATCAAGAACGATTTAAGTGGTTAGAGTTTTATAAAATTAAGTTTCAAGGTACTTGGTACTCAAAAATATGGGATAAATTGGTTTTAAGACCTAATATAGAGTTTGGATTTTTAGGAGCTTATAATAATGACAGAGGGATTATACCTTTTGAGCGTTTTTTTGTTGGTGGTGATGGTTTAGGTGGATTTGCTTTAGATGGAAGAGAAATAGTTCAATTAAGAGGTTATCCAAATCAATCTATCGCACCTTTAGATCCTGATACCGGAAGACCGACTAACGACGGAGGAACCATTTACAATAAATTTTCTTTAGAGCTACGATATCCTTTAACTTTAGGTCAACAAGCAAAAATTTATGCTTTAGCTTTTCTAGAGGGAGGTGCTTCTTTTGGAGAATTTAGGGATTTTAATCCTTTCAATTTAAACAGATCTGCGGGTATGGGAATTAGAATTTTTATGCCAGCATTTGGATTACTAGGTATTGATTTTGGTCATCGTTTTGATGATGTTCCTGGAAATCCAGGATCTAAAAATGCTTGGGAAACACATTTTATTATTGGGCAACGTTTTTAACTTTGGCACGATATTTTCTATAGACCATAATAACGATTTAATGCACGTGTTAAAATTTTTCAAAATTTATTTCGTTAATTTGAAAGATATTAATTCTTGTGATGGAATCATAAAATAGTAATCCGTCATTAAAGGTTTATAGATAATATTTAATAAAAATTTTACGGATGAAAAATAAAGTTCTTTTTTTACTGTTTATAACTGGTTTAATTAGTTTTCATGTTCAGGCTCAAAGAGGAGTGAGAATTGGTTATATAGATACAGAGTACATTTTACAAAATGTACCGGAATATAACGAAGCTTCATCACAGCTTGAGAGTAAAGTTCAGAAATGGAAATCTGAAATAGATCAACGACTTTCTGTAATTGAGCAAAAAAAGAAACAATTAGAAAGCGAAAGAGTTCTTTTAACTAAAGAATTACTTGCAGAAAGAGAGGAAGATTTAGTTTTTGAAGAAAAAGAGATTTTAGACTATCAACAAAAACGATTTGGCCCTAATGGAGACTTAATGATTCAAAAACAGCAACTCATTCAGCCAGTTCAAGATCAGATATTTGCTGCTGTTCAAGAAATTGCTCAAAACAAAAAATATGACTTTGTTTTTGATAAATCTGCAGATGTGGTAATGTTGTATTCAGCTAACAGATTTGATATTAGCGAACAAGTTTTAAGATCAATAACTAGAAGTTCTAAACGAAAACAAGCTCAAAATAAAAAAGAGCGTAAGGAAGCTGAAGATGAAGATGTGGTTCCTGAAGTAAACCTAGAACGAGAAGCAAAGGATAAAGAAAAAGCAGATGCTGCTGAAGCTAGACAAAAGTTGATTGATGATAAAAGAGCTGAACAGTTAAGTGCTAGAGAAGCAAAAAAGAAAGCATTAGAAGACAAAAAGAAAAAAATATTAGAAGATAGAGCTAGAGCTAGACAAGAAAAGATTGATGCTAGAAATGAAAAAAAGAAAGATGATGAAGTTAAGGAAGAAGAATCAACAGATGATGCAATAGAAGATATACAAGCTTCTGAAGAAGAAAAGATGAATAATGAAAAAGAATCTGCATCTGAAGAGTCAAATGAAGAGGAGGTTGAAACAGAAGATAAAAAAACGCAACCAGTTCTAACAGATAGAGAAAAACGTAAACAAGCCCTTGAAGAAAAGAAGAAAAGAATATTAGAGGCTAGAAGAAAAAAATTAGAAGCTAGAAAAGAAGCTAAAGAAAAAGATAACAACGACGATAATTAATTTATAACACAAACACTTAAACAAAAATGAAACACTTAAAAACCCTTTTATTTGCTGCGGTATTATGTCTAGGAGTATCAGGTTTTACTAATGCACAAAGTAAAGTAGCACATATCAACACTCAAGAGTTGGTTCCAGCTATGCCAGAATATATTGCAGCTCAAGCAGAAGTTGAAAAGTTAAGAAAAACTTATCAAACAGAGATTCAGAACCTAGCGAAAGAGTTTGAAGCTAAACAGAAACAATATGCTGCCGAAGCTGAAAGTCAAACTGATGAAGAAAATGCTAAACGTGTGCAAGAGGTACAAGCGATGCAACAAAATATTGCTCAATATCAGCAACAAGCAGAGCAAGATATGCAAAAGAAAAACTTTGATTTGCTAAAACCTATTACTGAAAGAGCTAGAATTGCAATTCAAAAAGTTGCTAGAGCTCAAGGATTCCAGTATGTATTAGATTCATCTCAAGGAGCAGGAGTGATTTTGGCTGATGGTAAAGATTTAATGGCAGAAGTGAAAAAAGAATTAGGATTCTAGAATAGAAAACTATATGTATAAAAAAAAGGGTTCAACATAGTTGAACCCTTTTTATTTGTAGACAAAATTATTTTTTAATTGTCTTTCTTTAAAGCATCTTCAGTCTTTTTAGCAGCATCCTTAACAGCTCCCGCAGCATCAGCAGCTACTTCTTTTGCTCCATCTTTAACCTTTTCAGCACCTTCTTTAGCAGCGTCTTTAGCGTCTTCCAATGCTTCACCTGCAGCGTCAGTAGCATCCTCAAGGGCTTCATCTGCGGCATCAACAGCATCCTCAAGAGCTTCATCGGCAGCATCAGCAGCATCTTCAAGAGCTTCACCTGCTTCATCAGCAGCATTTTCAACTGCATCTGTAGCTTGATCTGCTTTTTCTTTTGTTTCTCTACAAGATGTAAATGTTAAGCCTAAAGCTAAAACAAGTACAAAACTTAAAATTAGTTTTTTCATTTAGTAATTATTTAGTGTTAATGTTAATTAAGTTGCTAATTTAAAAAAGTTACCATTAAATGCAACTTAATAGTAATTATAAATCAAAGGTATTTACGAATGTAATCAGTTATTTGGATTACAGCTCCTGTATTTTTTGTGATGAATTCAGCATTTTTATTGCCTAATTCTCTTCTTTTTTTGTCAGAATTTATCAGTAAATCTAAATGCGCATTTAATTGCTCTTGATTTGAAATAGAATATAGTCCATAATCCATCATAATTTTTGCTTCAGGGAATTTCTCATGATTATCACCAATAATAATTGGTACTCCAAATACAGCTGGTTCTAATATGTTGTGCAGACCAGTATTTCCTATTGCACCTCCTACATAGGCAATATCAGCATAACTATAAATTTTAGTTAGTAAACCAATTGTATCTACTATTAAAACATCATAATTGCCTAAATCTAGATTTTTTATTTCAGAGAATAGAATAGTATTTTTTGAAATAGATTTTTTCAGTCTTAATATTTGACTCGATTTAATATTATGAGGCGCAATAATAAATTTGGTATTTTTTTTATGAGTGTTAATAAAATGAATCAGAAGTTTTTCATCTTCAGGCCATGTGCTACCTGATACTATGCATAACTTAGTGTCTTTAAAGCTTGTAACAAAATCCAAATTATTATCAATTAGCAATTGATTAGATACTCTATCAAAACGTGTATCTCCTGAAATGGAAGTGTTGTTAAATTCTATAGAATTAAGAAGTTGTTTTGAATTGTCATCTTGAGTAAAAATATGATCGAAACTTTTAAGAGTTTTTCTCATTAAAGATCCATAACTTTTAAAATAAATTTGATTCTTTCTAAATAAAGCTGAAATTAAGATGGTTGTGATTTTTCGTTTTTTTAACTCGAATAAGTAGTTAGGCCATACTTCATATTTTACAAATACAACAAATTTAGGATTAACTATATCAATGAATTGTTTTGCATTAGAAATAGTGTCGAAAGGCAAATAGACAATTGCATCAGCAACAGAGGTATTTTTTCTAACCTCATAACCAGATGGAGAAAAAAAACTTAATACAATTTTATAGTCTTGATACTCTTTTCTAATAATTTCAAATACAGGTAAACCTTGTTCATATTCTCCTAATGAGGCGCAATGAAACCATATAACTTGGTCGTCTGGAAAAATTTTAGATTTTAAAATATCAAAGGTTTCATCACGACCAACTATGCCAAGCCTTAACTTTTTATTAAATAATGATGCAAGTTTTAAGTGAAAAGTAACAATGTAAGTAAGTATGTTATATAAAACTCTCAAGCGTATTTCTTTATTGCTAAAATACAGCTCTTTATTTAAAATTCGTTAGTAATAGCGTTCGAATTTTTGTATTTTCGCTACTATAGAAATAGCTAAAAAGCTATTCTCATTTACTGAAATATTTTTATGAAAAAAATTCAAATGGTTGACCTGCAAGGTCAGTATAAAAAAATTAAGAATACAGTAGATACATCTATTGAAGAAATTTTAAATACAGCAACTTTTGTGAATGGACCTATAGTTCACCAATTTCAAAAAAACCTTGAAGATTTTCTAGATGTTAAGCATGTAATTCCTTGTGCTAATGGTACTGATGCTTTACAAATTGCTATGATGGGTTTAGGGTTAGAACAAGGAGATGAAGTTATTACAGCTGATTTTACTTTTGCTGCTACAGTTGAGGTTATAGCACTTTTAAAATTAACTCCTGTTCTTGTTGATGTTGATCCAGATAATTTTAATATTGATATTGATGCTATTAAAAAAGCAATTACTCCCAAAACAAAAGCTATAGTTCCAGTTCATTTATTTGGGCAATGTGCTAATATGGAAGCTATTATGGAAATAGCAGAAGAGCATAATCTATATGTTATTGAAGATAATGCACAAGCTATAGGTTCATCTTATAAATATAGTAATGGAAAAAAAGCAAAAGCTGGAACCATTGGACATATAGCTTCAACATCTTTTTTTCCTTCTAAAAATTTAGGTTGTTACGGAGATGGAGGAGCAATTTTTACTAACGATGATGATTTAGCACATACCATTAGAGGAATTGTAAATCATGGAATGTATAAACGCTACCATCACGATGTAGTTGGAGTTAATTCAAGATTAGATTCTATACAAGCAGCTGTTTTAGATGCTAAATTACCAAACTTGAATGCTTATAATAAATCTAGACAACAGGCTGCTCAAAAATATAATTTAGCTTTTAAAAATCATCCAAATATTACTATTCCAAAAACTGTAAACGGTTGTGAAGGTGTCTGCGATTCATGTGATTGTCATGTATTTCATCAATATACATTAAAGATTAAAAATGTTGATAGAGATGCTTTAGTTAAGCATTTAAATGATAATGAAATTCCATGTGGTGTATATTATCCAATTCCTTTACATAAACAAAAAGCCTATTTAGATGAACGCTACAATGATAATGACTTTAAAGTTACCAATCAATTAGTAAAGGAGGTAATATCTCTACCAATGCATACAGAATTAGATGATGAGCAAATAAATTTTATAACCTCTAAAGTTTTAGAATTCGTAAATGGATAAAATTCTTGTTACAGGAGGTCTTGGTTTTATAGGTTCTCATACTGTTGTAGAATTGCAGCAAGAAGGTTTTGAGGTAGTTATAATAGATAATTTATCAAACTCAAGTGAAGATGTGGTTGACAGAATAGAATCAATTACTGGAATTGCAGCTGTTTTTGAAAAACTAGATCTTAGAGATAAAAGTCTAGTACATTCTTTTTTTAGAAAGCATAAAGATATTAAAGGTGTAATTCATTTTGCAGCTAGTAAAGCTGTTGGTGAAAGTGTAGAAAAGCCGTTGCACTATTACGAAAATAATATTACAACTTTAGTGTATCTTCTTCAAGAACTTGAAAAATTAGATGCAGCTAATTTTATTTTTAGTTCTTCTTGTACTGTTTATGGTCAAGCGGATGAATTACCAATAACAGAGACTGCTCCAGTAAAACCTGCAGAATCCCCTTACGGAAATACAAAGCAAATTGGAGAAGAAATTATTAAGGATGTTTGTAAAGTTTCAAACAAGTTGAAAGCCATTGTTCTTCGATATTTTAATCCAATTGGTGCACATGAGTCTGCTAAAATTGGAGAGTTACCAATAGGTGTTCCTCAAAATTTAGTGCCATATATTACCCAAACTGGTATAGGTTTACGAGAACAATTATCCGTTTTTGGTGGCGACTATCCAACAGAGGATGGTACCTGTATTAGAGATTATATTCATGTAGTAGATTTAGCAAAAGCACATGTAGTTGCTTTGCAAAGACTATTAAATAATTCAAACAAAGAAACCTTTGAAGTATTTAATTTAGGAACAGGAAAAGGAAGTTCAGTTTTAGAAGCCATTCAGTCTTTTGAAAAAGTTTCAGGTGTAAAATTAAATTATAAAATTGTTGGACGAAGAGAGGGCGATGTCACTGCTGCCTATGCAGAGACAACAAAAGCTAATAAAGAGTTAGGTTGGAAAACCAAATTTTCATTGGATGATGCTATGCTTTCGGCTTGGAAATGGGAACAAAATATTAGAAATAAATAAACGAATTATGAAAACATTACTACAAATAGCAATTTTAATTTTTTCGGTCTCTATATTTTCACAAAACACTTACTTGCATTGTGGTAAAATTATAGATACTAAATCTGGTAAAGTTCTTACAGAGAAAACCATTGTTGTTTCAGGGAAAAAAATAACTGCAATTCGCGATGGTTATATGAGCACAAAGCGAGCAGATGATGTAGTTATTGATTTAAAAGATAAAACAGTAATGCCTGGTTTTATAGACATGCATGTCCATATTGAAGGAGAAACAAGTCCAACGCGCTATCTAGAACGATTTACTAAAAATAATGCTGATGTAGCTTTTACTTCTGCTGAAATCGCTAATCGAACTTTAATGGCTGGTTTTACAACTGTAAGAGACCTTGGAGGTAGTGGTGTTAATGTAGCTTTGCGAGATGCTATTGCCAAAGGTAAAGTTTCAGGACCTCGAATTTTTACAGCAGAGAAAGCTATTGGAACAACTGGAGGTCATGCAGACCCAACTAATGGAATGCGTAAAGATTTAATGGGAGATCCAGGGCCAACTGAAGGAGTTATTAATAGTCCAGAAGATGCTAGAAAGGCTGTTAGGCAACGCTATAAAAATGGCGCTGATTTAATCAAAATCACTGCGACAGGAGGTGTGTTAAGCGTTGCTAAAAATGGCCAAAATGCACAATTTACTCAAGAGGAAGTGAACGAAATTGTTAAAACTGCTAAAGAATACGGAATGGTTGTTGCTGCACATGCTCACGGGAAAGAAGGTATGAAACGTGCCGTTATAGCTGGTGTTCAAACAATAGAACATGGTTCGTTTATGGATAAAGAAGTTGCTACTTTAATGAAACAAAATAACACCTATTTAGTTCCTACTATATCTGCAGGAAGATACGTTGAAGAGAAAGCAAAAATTCCAAATTATTATCCTCCAGTTATTTTACCAAAAATAACGAGTACTATGGAAGTTTTAGATGATACTTTTAAAATGGTTGTTAATGAAAATGTACCAATAGCATTTGGCACAGATGCTGGTGTTTTTCCGCATGGAGAAAATGCTAAAGAATTTAGATATATGGTTGAAGCTGGATGGACTCCTATGTTTAGCATTCAATCGGCTACGTTAACAAATGCCAAATTATTAGATATGGAAGCCGAATTAGGACAACTTAAACCTAATTTTATTGCAGATATTGTTGCAACAAATGATGATCCTACAGAAGATATAAAAACATTAGAAAATGTTGTTTTTGTAATGAAAGAAGGAAAAATATACAAACAATAAAGTTTTTAATAAAGTTGAAAAGCCTTGATTTATTCAAGGCTTTTTTTTAGACATTAGATATATGTTTTCAGCAAAAAAACGATTAGATAAAGCTTATAAAAATGCTAAAATACTTGAATTTGATAATTCGAGTAAGTTTATTTTGTTTAGTGACTGCCATAGAGGAGATAATAGTTTTGCAGACGATTTTGCTAACAATAGAAATATATATTACCACGCTTTAAAGCATTATTATTTTGAAGGGTTTCAGTACTGCGAACTAGGCGATGGAGATGAATTATGGGAAAACTTATCATTTGACTCTATTCTAGATTCACATAAAAATGTATATATGCTAATGAAGCAATTTCATGATGAAAATCGTTTGCATATGATTTGGGGAAATCATGATATGGTATATCGTGATCCTGATTATGTGAAAAAGCATTTGTCAACTTATTTTGATGAAAAAGTTGGAGAAGAGGTTGAATTATTTGGTAATATAGAATATCATGAAGGAATTGTTTTAAAACATAAAGAAACTAATCAGGAATTATTTTTAACACATGGTCATCAAGCAGATTGGTGGAATTATACGTTTTGGAGATGGAGTAGATTTATGGTTAGAGTTCTTTGGAAACCTTTGAACGTTATGGGAATTGCAGATCCTACAAGTCCAGCAAAAAATTATAAAGAACTTATAAAAGTAGAGCGTAGAACTAAAAAATGGATTATTGAAAATAGTAACCTAATAACAGTAACAGGTCACACACATAGACCACGTTTTCCAGAACCTGGAGATATTGCCTTTTTTAATGATGGTAGTTGCGTACATCCCAGAAGTATAACTGGTTTAGAAATAGAAAAGGGTATGATTTCCTTAATTAAGTGGCAAATTTCTACAACAGATGAAGGAGTACTTAAGATCGTAAGAATAGTATTAGAAGGACCTCAAAAATTAATTGATTATAAAACGGATTAACTTTCAGGAGCTAGCTCAATTTTTAACCCATCCATTTCAGGAGTTACAGGAATTTGACAACCCAAGCGTGAATTATCTTTTACATAAAAAGCTTCAGCTAGCATTGCATCTTCATCATCTTGCATTTCTGGTAAGTCATGTTCAGATAATACATAACATTGGCACGACGCACACATTGCCATACCACCACAAATACCAATAGTGCCTTCTGGAGCTAATTCATATGCTCTAACAACTTCCATAATATTCATTGCCATATCAGTAGGTGCTTCAATAGTATGAGCTTCACCCTCACGATCAATAATTGTTATGTTAACATCAGACATTCGCTTCTTTTTCTTTTAGTTTTTTACGCAATGTTTTTGCACGTTTATCTTCTCCATCATGACTCCAACCAGGAGCATTAAAAATATAGTTTAATTTATCTTTCCAGTTACTTGCTCGTTTTACATCCTTCCATATAGCATTATATTCATGTGTAGCTACTTCTATAGGATTAAAAGTATTTATATTAACTGTTAAGCCATATTTAGGTTTGTCAATTAGTTTTACTTCTTCAGAAAACGTACCAAATATACGATCCCAAATTATTAAAACTCCAGCATGATTACAATCTAAATAGCGAATATTTGATGCATGATGAACGCGATGATGAGAAGGTGTGTTAAAAATAAATTCTATTGCTTTAGGTAGTTTGTCAACTAATTCTGTATGAACCCAAAATTGATAAATAAGACTGATTCCCATCATGGTAAATAGCATTATTGGATCAAAACCCAAAAGAGGAATCCATAACCAAAAAACAAACTTATGAATACGCTCTCCAACACCTTGACGTAATGCAGTGCCAAAATTCATGTAGACTGAAGAATGATGTGGAACATGTCCAGCCCAAAACAAACGCACTTCATGATTTAAACGGTGAAACCAATAATATGATAAATCATCAGCGAAAAATAATAGTAGCCAAGCCCACCATTGACGATTTATAGTATCCTTAAAAGGACTTAATTCGTATACATAGAAAAATGCTACAAAGGCAAGGACTTTAGGAAGAAACTCTACAATTGCAGAAAAAATCATCATGATAAAAGACACAATAGTGTCTTTTTTATAATAAGCTATCCTATTAAAATAGGCTTCAATTAAAATAGCAAGAACAAAAACAGGGACTGCAAAATATAGAAGCTTGTCTTCAGAAAGTTGCTGTATGTAATCAATTAAAGACATTGATTATTCAATTTTTTTAACCACAGCTTTTGGAGCTTCTTTTCTTGTACCATCAAAACCATTTACACCACTAACTGTTGTATATTTCATGACATATTTTTTTCCAGGATTAATTATCTGATAAGCAGCTTGACACATAATTGTAGCTTCATGAAATCCACAGAGGATTAATTTTAATTTACCAGGATATGTATTAACGTCACCAATAGCAAAGATACCAGGAATGTTGGTTTGATAATCTAATGCGTTATTTACTTTAATAGCGTTTTTTTCTATTTCTAACCCCCAATTTGCAATTGGCCCAAGTTTAGGAGACAAACCAAAAAGAGGAATAAAGTGATCACACTCTACTTCGAACTCTTTTTCTATATGTTGAGCTTGATTTACAACTATGGCTTTAACACTTGTATCACCAACAATACCAATTACTTCTGCTGGAGTAATGAGGTTTATTTTGCCTTTATTTTTTAATTCTTGAACTTTCTCTACAGAGTCTAAATGTCCACGAAACTCATTTCTTCTATGGATAAGAGTTACTTCACTAGCAACATCACTTAAAAAAATACACCAATCCAAAGCAGAGTCTCCACCACCTGCAATAACAACCTTCTTGTTTCTATATATTTCAGGATTTTTAATAATGTATTCTACGCCTTTATCCTCAAAATCTGTAATGTTATGAATTAATGGTTTACGAGGTTCAAAGCTCCCTAGGCCGCCGGCAATTGCAACCACAGGTGCTTGATGCTTAGTGCCTTTATTGGTTGTAACTATAAACATACCATCCTCTTGCTTTTCTATGGTTTCTGCGCGTTCGCCTAATGTAAATCCTGGTTCAAATTGTTTACCTTGTTCAAGTAATTTTTCAGTTAAGTCTCCGGCTAATATTTCTGGGTAAGCAGGTATGTCATAAATTGGTTTCTTTGGGTATATTTCAGAACATTGACCACCAGGTTGCGGTAAAGCATCAATTAAATGACAACGTAATTTTAGTAATCCTGCTTCAAAAACAGTGAATAATCCAGTTGGACCAGCACCAATAATAAGTATATCTGTTTTAATCATTAAATGTACAATTGTAAAGTAAAAATAGATTTATTAACCTAATCAATCTATGATAAAAATCAGTTTTAGATTAACTAATATTAATTACTTTTTCTATTTGAGGGGCGTATTTTTTTATAGTCATTTCTACTCCAGATTTTAATGTCATCTGATTAACGCTACAAGAGGTACATGCACCTTCTAATTGCACTTTAACTAACTTATCATCTTCAATTGAAACCAGAGAAATATCACCTCCATCATTTTGTAAAAAAGGGCGAATCTCATCTAAAGCTTTTTCAATATTTATTCGTAGTTCGTCTGTACTCATTTACTATTTTTTTACTGCTGAACATCCAGCCATTGTTGTGATTTTAATTGCTTCTGTTGGTGGTAAGTTATCATGTCTTCTAACAACTTCTTGCACCACATTTTGTGTAATTTTTTCAAATGCTTGCTCTAAAACAGTAGCTGTTTGTAAAGCTGCAGGTCTACCTATATCACCAGCTTCCCTAATACTTTGTACTAAAGGGATTTCACCTAAAAAAGGAGTTTTTAAATCATCAGCTAGATTTTTAGCACCTTCCTTACCAAATATATAGTATTTGTTATTTGGTAACTCTTCTGGAGTAAAGTAAGCCATATTTTCAATGATTCCTAAAACAGGAACATTGATACTGTCTTGTTGAAACATAGCTACACCTTTTTTAGCATCTGCAAGAGCGACATTTTGAGGTGTGCTTACAACAACTGCACCAGTTATTGGAAGCGATTGCATAATACTCAAATGAATATCTCCAGTTCCAGGAGGTAAGTCTAGTAGTAAAAAGTCTAATTCACCCCAAGCTGCATCAAAAATCATTTGATTTAATGCTTTAGATGCCATTGGTCCTCTCCAAACTACTGCTTGATCTGGTTTTGTAAAAAAGCCTATTGATAAAACTTTTACACCATAATTTTCAACAGGTTTCATTTTAGATTTTCCATCTACATTTACTGCTAGAGGTCTCTCATTTACAACATCAAACATTATTGGAATTGAAGGGCCGTAAATGTCTGCATCTAAAATTCCTACTTTAAATCCCATTTTAGATAAAGTAACTGCTAAATTAGCTGTAACTGTAGATTTACCAACACCTCCTTTGCCAGAGGCAACCGCAATTATATTTTGAATACCTGGAATAGCTTTTCCCTTAATAACGTTTGTAGTAGGTTTTGCCGGAGCTTCAACTTTAACATTTACAGTGATTTTTGCCTTTTCGTATACGTTTTCATGAATGGTTTTAAGTATATCGACTTCGGTTTTCTTTTTAGCCTGAAGACTTGGGTTTTTTATCGTAATATCTACTATTACTTCATCAGCAAAAGTAACGACATTTTTAATAGCGCCACTTTCAACCATATTTTGTCCTTCTCCAGGAACAGTTATAGTTTCTAAAGCCTTATAGATATCTTGTTTGTTTAATTTCATTAAGCTTATTCAGATTAATTCTAAATGCAAAGATACTGCTAAAAGTTTAGTTTTTAAAGGGCTTTAATTGAAATGATTTATAATGAAATTGGGGTTAGTAATTGAATGTAGGAATTTGTTAATATTTGTAAATTTTATAAAAATTAGGAAATAATTTAATTTTTGTATATTTGGTAATATTTGTAAATTTTTATAAAATTAGGAAATATTAATTATGATTGAGAAAGCACCTGAAACGAAGGTAAACTCTACTTTTTACGATAGATTGATACAAGCAAAGTTTCAAAATAGATTAGCATCTATAAGAAAAAGTCAAGAAAATTACTATTACTGGGATAAAATAAAACATTTAAAAGAGATGTTTTTAAAACCAGAAAGAATTTGGAACTCTGTTAAAGTCATCAGAATATTAAATTCAAAATCAGTATTAATTTTACACAGTGATATAAAAAAAAGTATTTCTATTAATTATAATATTAATGAATATCTCCAACAAAAACTCCATTATTTAGACTTTAATTTCGGTGCAGGTTTACAAAAAGAACAGTTGCTTACAGATTTAGATAAGCAGGATTATTTAAATAATGCATTGATGGAGGAGTCTATTTTTTCTTCTATGATAGAAGGAGCGACTACAACTCGTGTGAGAGCTAAAGATATGCTCCGCAAAAGCAAAAAGCCTAAAAATAAGAGTGAACAAATGATATTGAATAATTATAAAACGATTCAATATATAAGTGAGTATCAAAATGAAGATATTTCCATAGAAAAGCTATATGAAGTTCATAGGCTTGTTACAGAGAATACTTTAGAAGAAGAGCATGTTGGTGTCTTTAGAACTACTAATGAAATTAATGTTGTTAATGAGTTAACTGGAGAGATAGTGCATACACCTCCAAATTTTGAAGAACTTAAAGATTTAATGAAATCATTTTGCGAGTTTTTTAATAACAATCCCAAAGAAGATTTTATTCACCCAATTGTAAAAGCAAGTATTCTTCATTTTCTAATAGGTTATATACATCCTTTTGTTGATGGAAATGGTCGTACAGCAAGAGCAATTTTTTATTGGTACTTACTTAAAAATGGTTATTGGCTAACAGAGTATTTATCAATTTCTCGTGTGATAATGAAAACTAAAGTACAATACGAAAAGGCTTATTTGTATACAGAAATTGATGATATGGATGTTACGTATTTTATTCATTATCAAGTAAAGGTATTATTGAGAGCTTTTGAAGAATTAAAAACGTATGTTGCAAAAAAGAAAAAAGAACAAACTAAACTTTTAAAATATTTAAAATTAAGTGGTGTTAATGAACGACAAGCAGTAATTCTTCAAAAAATAGAAGATGATAATAATCGTTTTTTTACAGTAAAAGAAATAGAAAATACATTTAGTGTCACAAACCAAACTGCGAGGACAGATATTGAAGAATTAGTGGAAAAAGGATTTTTAAAGAAAATACCAGTAAATAAAAAAACCTTTAACTACTGGAAAGGTGAGAAATTCAATACTACTTTTTTATAGCTCTTTTGAAGGATCCCAATAAACGGTTTCTAAATTTTGAATTTGATTATCTATTACCTCAATACCCTCACTTTCTAACAATTGTTGCATAAGGTTAGTGCCATCAAAGTGATGCTTGCCAGTTAAAAGTCCTTTTCTATTCACCACACGATGAGCTGGTACATCTTTTCCACCAGAACCATTCATAGCATAGCCAACCATTCTTGCACTTTTTGCTGCTCCTAGGTATTTGGCAATAGCTCCATAACTTGTAACACGACCATGAGGAATAAGTTTGGCAACTGCATAAACTTTATCAAAAAAATTTAGTGTCTCTGGCTTCATGTATTACAGTTCTTTAATAATATTACAAAGTGTTACAATAGCTATTATTCCAGTAATACTTCCAATTATATAATTCATGTTTTTCTGCGATGTAAATGATTTACTCTTAATCTTATCAAAAAAGAATATATAAATATACAGCGTTACAAAAGTCCCAGTTGCTGCTCCTGCTACATAAGATATAATGCTAATTTGTTCAAAATCCATAAACCTAAATGATGCTAGTGTTAATACCATATAGGCTTGATACGGAATTGGAAAAACATTAAGAGCAGATAGAAACATACCGTAAAAAAAGCGACTGTGTTTACTTTTTATTTTTGGTTGAATGGTTTGTTGTTTGGGTTGTTTTTGGGCGAGTGCTAAAAAGTAAATAGTTATGAGAACAAAAATTACAAATGCTACACGTTGCAACACATCAACAACATCTGGATGGTTATTCAAATATCTAGCAAAAATAGCTGCAATGTATGTTTGTAAACAAACAGTAATACAAACACCAATTGAGAACATAATGCCACGACTGTGTCCTTCTTTTAAGCTAATTTTAGCAGCATTCATGTTAAGTAATCCAGGAGGAATTACTCCAATCAAGGCAATAATCAGTCCTAGAAAGAAAAGAATGGTAATATCCAATATTAGTTAATTTTAAACCTAATATACGTAATTGCTTTGTCTTTTTCTAAATACTGACTTTCGTAAAAAGTTTGAATACTAGTTACTTCCTCTGGACTTCCTTCTTGATTGTATACATCATGATTAGAATATAAAACGTCATGACCTTCTCCGTGTAATAAACCTAATGTGTAGCCATGCATAAATTCGCTATCAGTTTTGAGGTTCATAATGCCATCATTATTCAAGATGTTTTTGTAACGCTTAAGAAATGCAGTATTAGTTAATCTGTGTTTAGTGCGTTTGTATTTTATTTGCGGATCAGGAAAAGTAATCCAAATTTCATCTACTTCATTCTTTGCAAAAGCATATTCAATTAGTTCAATTTGCATACGAATAAATGCAACGTTTTTAAGGGACTCTTCTGTAGCAGTTTTTGCACCTCTCCAAAAGCGAGCACCTTTAATATCAATACCAATAAAATTTTTATTAGGATATTTTTGTGCTAATGCAACGCTGTATTCACCTTTTCCGCAACCAAGCTCTAAAACTAAAGGATTGTTATTTTTAAAATAGGTTTTATTCCATTGTCCCTTAAGGCTGAATTGTTCTTCAATTAATTCTTCTCTTTTAGGTTGAAAAACATTAGAAAATGTATCATTTTCTTTAAAACGCTTCAATTTATTTTTACTGCCCACAGTTATTTAAAATTTTGGTAAAATTAAGGAAACATTTTAGAGTTATATTTGTTTTTAGATGAAGAAATTTCAGAAACGAATTCTTGTTGCGCCATTAAATTGGGGTTTGGGTCATGCTACACGATGTATTCCAATTATTAATCAACTTATTAGGTTTGATTACATTCCTATTATTGCAAGTGATGGTAATGCTCTTAAATTATTAAAAAAAGAGTTTCCTCAATTAGATACGATTGAGTTACCTAGTTATAATATTGAATATGCTAAAAAAGGGAAATATTTAAAGTTTAAACTATTAAAAAACTCTCCCAAAATGCTGAAAGCTATTACTAAAGAAAAGAGCTTGATTAAGAGTTTAGTAAAATCGAATAAAATTCACGGAATTATATCAGACAATAGATTTGGAGTCTATCATAAAAACATACCGTCAGTTTTTATAACGCACCAATTAAAAGTGATGAGTGGAAAAACCACTTGGTTAACAACCAAAGCTCATGAGAGAATCATATCAAAGTTTGATGAATGCTGGATTCCTGATAATTACGGAAAGCATAATTTAAGTGGTGAGTTGAGTCATTCTGAGTCGTTAAAAATACCTTTAAGGTACCTTGGGCCAATCAGCCGATTTAAAAAAGAAAAGAGAGATTTAAAGTTTGATGTAATGGTTTTGCTTTCTGGTCCAGAACCTCAACGAACATTATTGGAACAGAAGCTATTTGAAGAAGTAAAAAATTATACTGGAAATGTTTTATTTATTAGAGGAGTAGTTGAAGAAAAGCAAGAAAACTACAATGAAGGCAATGCGTTAATTTATAATTTTATGACTAGTAGTCAATTACAAGATGCTTTAAACGAGAGTAGAATTGTTTTATGTCGTTCTGGTTATACAACTATTATGGATTTAGCAAAAGTTGGTAAGAAAGCGTTTTTTATTCCAACTCCTGGCCAGTTTGAACAAGAGTATTTAGCCAAACGTTTGACCAAACTTAATTTAGTGCCAAGTTGTAATCAAGATTATTTTACTATTAATAAACTTGAAATGGTTGATAATTATGACGGATTAAATGACTTTGAAGTTGAAGTAAATTACAAAAAACTATTCAGCCTTTTCGAGTGTGAATGAAAACTCACTACCAACTTCTAACTCGCTTTCCACATATATTTTTTCATCATGAGCTTCAATAATATGTTTTACTATTGAGAGCCCAAGTCCAGAACCACCTTCTTTTCTCGAACCACTTTTGTCAACTCTATAGAAGCGTTCAAATAAACGCGGTAAATTTTCTTTTGAGATGCCTTCGCCATTATCTGTAACACGAACGATTACTTTATTTTTAATCAGGTTTTCAATGCTTACTTCTGTAGTGCCTTTTTCTCGACCATATTTAATGGAGTTTACCAATAAGTTGGAGAGAACTTGTTGTATGCGTTCAATGTCTGCATTAACATAAATTGGTTTGTCGTATTCTATATCAAAGATGAGGCTAATATCTTTTTTAGCAGCTTTCATTTCTAATAAATCAAATACATTTTGAATCAATTCTACAATATTGAATCTTTCAATAGTTAAGCTTAAATCACCAACTTCTAATTTGGTAATCATATCTAAATCTTTAACTATGTACACAAGTCTTTCAACTCCTTTATTAGCACGATTTAAATATTTTTCTCGAACTTTTTTATCTTCTATTGCTCCATCAATAAGGGTTTCAAGGTAACCTTGAACGGTAAATAGAGGTGTTTTTAACTCATGAGATACATTGCCAATAAATTCTTTTCTATATTCCTCACGAACTTTTAAGCTTTCTATTTCAAATTTTCTATCTCTAGCATATTTATCTATTTCTTGAGTAAGAGTTGCCATGTCTGTAGTTATGCGTTTTTGTCTTAAGTTAGAGGATTCTAAAAGAGTTAAGTCGTCGTATATTTTTTTTACACGTCTATAAATAAAACGTTCAACTCTATATTGAATAACTAAAAAAGAAAAAGAAAAGCAAATAATAGAGAAAGCTAATAAAAATAACCAATCAAGAGCATTAGAATAATATAAAAAAACACTCATGGCGAGTGTCAAAAAAAGGGTTATAAACAAGGATGTTTTAAAAGCAAACTTGTAAGTTCTTTTTAATTTTTTCTGCATTAATTTACAAACTTATAACCAACACCTTTAACAGTTTTAAAGCGTTTATCTCCAATTTTTTCGCGAAGTTTTCTAATATGAACATCTATGGTTCTACCTCCAACAACAACTTCGTTACCCCAAACTTTATCTAAAATATCTTCTCGCTTAAAAACCTTACCAGGTTTTGATGCAAGTAAAGATAGTAATTCAAATTCTTTTCTAGGTAATACAAGCTCTTTCCCTTTCGATATAACTTTGTACTCATCTCTGTTAATGATAAGGTCGCCAATTTTAAATATGTTGTCATCAGTAGATTCTGAATCCTTAATGCGTCTCAATAAAGCCTTTACTTTACTAATTAAAACTTTAGGTTTTATGGGTTTGGTAATGTAATCGTCTGCACCTGCTTCAAATCCAGCTACTTGAGAGTAATCCTCACCTCTGGCAGTTAAAAATGTGATAATTGTATCACTTAAGTCGGGTATTTTTCTGATTTGCTCACAAGTTTCAATGCCATCCATTTCTGGCATCATAACATCTAAAATTATGAGATGAGGTTTTACTTTTTTAGCTTTTTTTAAACCCTCTAATCCATTTTCTGCTGTAGATACTTGGTAACCTTCAGACGACAAATTATAGCTAACAATTTCTAAAATATCGGGCTCATCGTCAACCAATAAAATTTTAATATCCTTTTTCTTCATTTACAAGGAGAACTAATTATTTAGTGATGTAAATATAAAACTATTGTAATAAACAAAAATTTAGTACCAAAATAAATAACATTATGTTAACATCTCTATATTATTTTAAAAGAATACTTTGACGAATGTTATCTTATTGTAAAATAAGCGATTGTTAATAAATTTAAGGGATTTAACCTACATTAATTTGTATATTTGTAGTCGCATTTTTTAATATATAAAATATAATTATGAAAAAACTTTACTTTTTATTAGTAGCTGTTCTAGTTACTTCAATGTCCTTTGGGCAGACCTTATATGATGCAGATTTCTCCAATGATGGAGATGGTTTTGCAGATCATACTACTTCAATGCCTCCTGCTGCAGGTCCAGCATCTGTCTCTGGCGGAATGGCTCCAAATGATTGGATATTAAGATATGATGTAGCTCCTACTACAGATACAACACCTAATTCTTTTAGTGTTTCTGGTGGCGCATTAGTTTCAGATGATTGGGGAGGAGTTGGAATTTTTGAAAGTGTTGCAATTGATGTATCATCTTTTTCCAATGTAAATATCTCTGCACTATCTACTAATTCTGGTGCTAACGGTAATATATTTGAATATTTTTATATATTAGATGGAGGCTCGAGAGTTTCAAGTGGTAATATATCATCTGCTAATGGTGATGATGTGAATTATACTGTAACTGGTTTAGATGTTTCAGGAGCTACTAGTTTAGTGGTAGGTTTTGAATTTGACGAAAATGGATCAGGAGATGGCTACACAACTACTTCTTTCCAAGTTGTAAATGCTGCTTGTAGTGTTTCTTTTGGAATGCCTACAATCACATGTTCGACAAATACTTTAAATACTGATAATGTTGTTATAAACATCCCTTACACAGGAAGCGATATGAGTATTACATCTGTTACTACGACTTCTGGTGGTGTTGTTGGAGGAAATAATCCTGCATCAGAAGCTGATGGTACAATAACTATCACTGGTCTATCTGAAGGAGATGCTTGGGATGTAGTTTTAAATGGTGGTGATTGTGATGGAATCAATACTTCAGGAGTAGTTCCTGCAACAGAATGTGACCCAATCCCTAATACTTGTTTTGATTTAAGTGCTGGTTCAGAGTCATTTGAAATAGTTACGGTAGCTTCAAATTCTGATCCTGATGTATGGGAGTTCGCTTCAGGAGAGTATTCTATAAATGGTTTCTGCGGAGGTGGATGTATGGAAGAAACTGATGGTTGGTTAGTTTTTGGGCCATTGAATATGACAGGAGTTACTGATTTAGCATTGCAATTTGATGCTGCAGAAGGGTTTGATGGTTCGACGTTAAATATTCAATACACAAGTGACTATAGTAGCTTATGTCCTGATACGGCAACTTGGACTTCTGCTGGTATGGTTTCTGATCCTGGATCTCAAAATATTGATTTGTCAAGTGCTTCTGGGACAGATGTTTTTGTAGGAATTCAATATTTAGATTCAGACGGAACTTTTTCTTCTTGGACATTGTCTAATGTTGAGTTAACTGCTTTTGATGTATGCCCTACATTAGGTGCTAGACCAACTTCAGACTGTGCTACATGTGATCTTTCTTTACAGACTGAAACTTACTCATGTGATACTAATACTGAAGGTGATAACAATGATGGTGTAACTGTTAATATACCATATTCAGGATTAGAAAGTACTATTACATCTGTTACTACAACTTCAATAGGAACGATTGGAGGAGATGATCCAAGTATGATTGCAGATGGAACAATTACAATAACTGGATTAGCAGAAGGATTAGCTTGGGATTTAACAATTAATGGTGGTGATTGTGATGGAACTACAATTTCTGGAACAGTACCTGCAGCAGAATGTGACCCTGAAATAATAGTTATTAATGAAATTCACGCTGATCCAAGTAATGCAGCTGGTGATGTTGGTGATGCTAATGGAGATGGAACAGCAAATTTTAGAGATGATGAATTTCTTGAGTTTTATAATACTGGCACTGATCCAATAGTTATGGATAACTACTCGATTGAGGTTAATGGTACTCTTCGCCATACTTTCACAACTGCAACTATATTGCCTAATACTTTTATGACTGTTTTTGGTGGAGGTACTCCAACAGGAATTACCGGTCTTGTACAAGTTTCTAATGAAGGTACGAATGGCTTATCATTAACTAATGGCGGAGCTACTGTTGTTTTAAAAGATAATAATGGAGTAGAAGTAGTTTCATTTACTTATTCTAATGCTGGTAATAACCAATCTATTGGTCGTGACCCTGATTTTACAGGTCCTTTTGTAAATCATACTGACATTGGTACTGCAAATGCATTATTTTCTCCTGGTTTAGAAAATGATGATGCAACACTTTCAGCTGAAGGTTTTGAAACTTCTCAATTCTCTATTTATCCTAACCCAACCAATACAGGGAAAATAAATATTACTTCAACTATTAACGATGTGATCTCTGTATCTGCTTTCGATATTTTAGGAAAACAAGTATTAAACTCAAGAGTTACAAACAATACTTTAGATGTTTCTAATTTAAAAGCTGGTGTATACATCTTGAAAATTACTCAAGACAATGCTTCAGTTACTAGAAAATTAGTAATTAAGTAAGGTTTTAAATACAACAAAAAAGCGTTGCAATGGCAACGCTTTTTTTATGCAAAAAAATAACGAATATTTTAGTAGTAAATCCCTTGCAATCTATATATTTGCTGCCCTTTAAAAATTAAGAATATGAGCCCAAAAGGAAAATTAACCTTTGATGTGTTAATCGAAATACCAAAAGGAAGTAGAAACAAGTATGAATATGATTTTGAATTAAATAAAATTCGATTTGATCGTATGTTATTTTCATCAATGATGTATCCAGGAGATTATGGATTTATCCCTGAAACGTTAGCACTTGATGGAGATCCATTAGATGTTTTAGTCATGGGTACAGAACCAACTTTTCCTATGTGTGTTATGGAAGTTAAACCTATTGGTGTGTTTCATATGGCTGACGAAAAAGGTCCAGACGAAAAACTTATTTGTGTACCTGTTACAGATCCTATTTGGAACAGCTACAATGATATTTCAGATTTAAATCCGCATAGAAAAAAAGAGATTACACATTTCTTTCAAGTATATAAAGATTTAGAAAAAAAGAAAGTTGATGTTGGAGGTTGGGGAAATGCTGAAGAGGCTTATGATATACTTAATAAATGTATAGATCGATATGAAACTAGTGATCATAAAGTAAATGGCGATTTTACAATTTAACAGCTATTAAAATCTACAAATGAAAACCCTTTAGTATTAGTTGCTAAAGGGTTTTTCTTTTCTCGTCTATTTTGTTACTTTTGCGCAGCTAAATAACAAATCAAAATAATATGGAATCAAATGTGATTTTTGTGCCAATTGCTTTGGCAGTTCTAGGACTAATTTTTATGCTAATAAAAATGTCTTGGGTAAAAAAGCAAGATGCAGGTAACGACAAAATGCAAAGTATATCTAAAGCTATAAAAGAAGGTGCATTAGCCTTTTTAAATGCAGAGTATAGATTATTAGCAATTTTTGTAGTAATAGCATCTGTATTATTGTATGTAATATCAACATTAGTTGACTCCACAAGTTGGATGATTGTTCCAGCGTTTATATTTGGAGCTATTTTTTCTGCTTTGGCTGGAAATATTGGTATGAGAGTTGCAACAGAAGCTAATGCTCGTACTGCAGAGGCTGCCAAAACAAGTTTGCCACAAGCTCTTAAAGTATCTTTTGGTGGAGGAACAGTAATGGGATTAGGTGTTGCTGGATTAGCTGTTTTAGGATTAAGCTTATTTTTCTTATTCTTCTTGAGTCAATTTATGGGTAACGAAGGAGACTTCTATACAAACATGACTATAGTATTAGAAACACTTGCTGGATTCTCTTTAGGAGCAGAATCTATTGCACTTTTTGCTCGTGTAGGTGGAGGAATCTATACAAAAGCTGCTGATGTTGGAGCAGATTTAGTAGGAAAAGTAGAAGCAGGAATTCCTGAAGATGATCCTCGTAATCCAGCTACAATTGCAGACAATGTTGGAGATAACGTTGGAGATGTTGCAGGAATGGGAGCTGATTTATTTGGGTCTTATGTAGCAACTGTATTAGCAGCAATGGTTCTTGGTAATTATATTATTAAGGATATGTCTGCTACATCGCAATTTACAGATGCATTCAATAATATGGGGCCAATTTTATTACCATTAGTTATTGCTGGTGTTGGAGTATTAGCATCAATATTAGGAACGTTTTTAGTGAAAATATCAAGTAATGACGCAAAAGAACCTCAAGTTCAAAAAGCATTAGATATGGGTAACTGGGCTTCAATTATACTAACATTAGTAGCAAGCTGGTTCTTAATTGATTGGATGTTACCAGAGACTTTAAAAATGAATTTCTTTGGAGAAGGGTTACGCGAAGTGCCTTCTATTAATGTGTTTTGGTCTGCATGTATTGGATTGGCAGTTGGCGCATTAATTTCTTTTGTAACGGCTTATTATACAAGTTTAGGTAAGAAACCTGTTTTGGATATCGTTCAAAATAGTTCAACAGGAGCAGCAACAAATATTATTGCTGGTTTAGCTGTAGGTATGAAATCAACATTTTGGTCAGTATTATTATTTGCCGCAGCAATTTATGGATCATATGCTTTAGCTGGATTTTATGGTGTTGCTTTGGCAGCTTCTGCAATGATGGCTACAACTGCTATGCAATTAGCAATTGATGCTTTTGGGCCTATTGCTGATAACGCAGGAGGGGTAGCTGAAATGAGTGAATTAGAACCTCACGTTCGTGAGCGTACAGATATATTAGATTCTGTTGGTAATACAACAGCTGCTGTTGGTAAAGGATTTGCAATTGCCTCTGCTGCATTAACAGCATTAGCATTATTCGCTGCTTATGTAACGTTTACTGGAATTGATGGAATTAACATTTTTAAAGCAGATGTATTAGCCATGTTATTTGTTGGTGGAATGATTCCTGTAGTGTTTTCTGCTTTGGCTATGAAATCTGTAGGTAAAGCTGCAATGGAAATGGTACAAGAAGTACGTCGCCAGTTTAAAGAAATTCCGGGAATTATGGAAGGAACAGGTACTCCTGAATATGCTAAATGTGTAGATATTTCGACTAAAGCGGCATTAAAAGAAATGATTTTACCAGGCTTAATTACAATAATAACTCCAGTAATTATCGGATTAGTATTTGGAGCTGAACCATTAGGAGGTTATATGGCTGGTGTTTGTGTTTCTGGCGTGATGTGGGCAATTTTTCAGAATAATGCTGGAGGTGCTTGGGATAATGCTAAAAAATCGTTTGAGGCTGGTGTAGAGATTAATGGAGAAATGACTTTTAAAGGTAGTGATGCTCACAAAGCCGCAGTTACAGGTGATACTGTAGGAGATCCTTTTAAAGATACATCAGGGCCTTCAATGAACATTTTAATTAAATTAACGTGTTTAGTTGGTTTAGTAATAGCACCAATTTTAGGAGGGCATACTTCAGATCATTCAGCTATGGCTCAAACTCAAGTTAAAGAAGAAATGAGCAAAGAAGTACGAATTGAAATGACTGCAGGTGATGAAAACCCTATGGCTAAAGCAGTTGTGACAACTACAACTACAGAAAATGGTGTAACTCAAACTAAAGAAGAAACTTTTGAAGGAACTCTAGAAGAAGTTGAAGCAAAAGTAGAATCACTTAAAAATGTTGACGCTGAAGTAGAGATTAAAACCAAAAAAATAATCAAAGAAGTAAAAGAAGAAATTAAAGAAAATTAGTTTTACTCTTAATACTAAATAAAAAGCCTTTCAGGAAACTGAAAGGCTTTTTTATGAGTTTTATCTAATCTAAAATAAACCGTTTATTTCAGCATCAATCTTATTAATAATCATTCCTAAATCTTCTGGGTTAGCAACAAAATCAAGATTGTCTACATCTATGATGAGTAAGTTACCTTTATCATATTTGCTAATCCAAGCTTCATAGCGTTCATTTAATCTGCTTAAATAATCTATGCTAATAGAATTTTCATAATCGCGTCCTCTTTTGTGAATTTGCGCAACTAAATTATAAATAGAACTTCTTAAATAAATTAATAGATCAGGACCTTTTACAAACGATTCCATTAACTGAAATAGTGAGGAATAGTTCTCAAAATCACGATTGGTCATTAATCCCATTGCATGAAGGTTAGGAGCAAAAATATGCGCATCTTCATATATGGTTCTGTCTTGAATAATATCTTTTCCGCTTTCTCGAATTTGAGCAACTTGACGAAATCGACTATTTAAAAAATACACTTGCAAATTAAAACTCCAACGTTCCATCTGGTTGTAAAAATCATCGAGATAAGGATTGTCTACAACGTCCTCAAGCTGTGCTTCCCATTTATAATGTTTAGCTAATAATTTTGTGAGTGTAGTTTTTCCAGCTCCAATGTTTCCGGCAATTGCAACGTGCATAATGTTATTCAGTTTTTATTTGGTATTGATGAAGAAATTCTCCGTCGTAAATATACAAGCTTTCGTTGGTTAGTAAAAACTGATTTATTAACAATTCGTCTAAATTTAGAGCTTCAATTACAGTTGTATTTTTCTTTAAAAAATATAATGTATTTTCTCCTTTTAAAATAATATTGTCATTATTCTCCTTGATTTTAGTATAACCAGTATTTGGTATTTTATAAACTAAACTTCCAAAGTAATTATAGCAATACAAATTATCTTGGGTTAAAAGCCAGCAGAAATTAAAGTTACTAGTTATATCTAAAACATTCTCTGCTATTGGTAAGGTTTTTACACGAGTTTTATTATTTAAATAATCGTAAACTTCTAATTCGCTAGTATCCTGATTGTAAATCCAAATTGTATTATCATTTCCTGTTGAGACATGAGATACATTTTTATATGATGAAATAGTATTAAAATTAATTTTAAAAATTTCGGCCAGACGATTATCAAGAATTATAACCGAGTTCATGTCTTGATAAAACAAGTTTATTTTTAGTGGATTAAAAGCATTAGCAGATGTTACAGTTCCTAACTGTAGATTATTATAGGTGTAATCTATTTTAGCATTTTTCTTATGAAGTACATTATTATCTAAATAAAAGATGGTTTCAAAATTATCTATATTGACAATTTTACCATATTTAAAAGGTTTTTTTTCTAGAAATTTAGCTTCAATAGTATTTTGACTAAAAGCAATTTGAGATAAAAAAAGTATAGAAATAAAAAATTGTTTCATTGTAGTTAGAAAAGTACAAAAATCAAACCAATTTTTATGAGATATTATTGTTATCGAATATTGCAATATTACGATAACAAAAGTTAGAGCTAAATTAGGACTCAAACTGTGATGTGTTTTTTTAACAAATTAATTTATAGCCAAATCCTCTGACATTTACAATTTGTATGGACTCGTCCAATTTTAATTTTTTACGAAGTTTAGTAATAAAAACGTCCATACTTCTAGCGGAAAAGAAATCATCATTTCCCCACAGTTTATTTAGTATTAGAGAACGATCTAAAACAGCATTTTTATTTTTAATTAAGTGAAATAATAAGTGAGCTTCTCTATGAGTAAGCTGGTTCTTTTCTTGTTCTTTAAATTGTAGAGTTTGTTTAGGAAAATCAAAAATAAAGTCTCCAAACTTTAGAATTTCAGAGGTTTTTTGAAGCTTTGTTCTATTGAGTAAATTGTTAATGCGCACTATAAGCTCTTCCATACTAAATGGTTTTTTTAAGTAATCATTACCACCAATAGTAAAACCTTCAACAACATCTTGAGTTTGTGATTTAGCAGTTAAGAAAATTATAGGAATTGTATCATCTTCAATTCTAATATCTTTAGCTAGTGTAAAACCATCTTTTTTGGGCATCATAACATCTAAAACGAGTAGTTCAGGTTTTTCTGATTTATAAGTTTCATATGCTTTTTCGCCATTGTCGCATAACAAAACATTAAAGCTTCTGGTTTCTAAACTCTCTTTGATTATTTGACCTAAAGCAGGTTCATCTTCAGCTAATAAAATTTTTACTGCATTACTCATTAGGTAACGTTATTTTAAAAGTTGTTTGTTTATTAGATACATCTAATACAATAGTTCCTCGATGCTTTTCTATAATGGTTTTAGTATAATATAACCCAATTCCAAATCCTTTTACATCATGTGTATTACCTTTTGGAACACGATAAAACTGCTCAAATATTTTGTCTTTGTGAACTTTGGTAAGTGTATTGCCATTATCTGTAATGGATAGATGTATTTTAGCTTTCCTCTTTTCTAAACTAATAGTAATTGAATTACCTCCATATTTAATAGCATTGTCTATTATATTATTAATGGCACTATCAAAATGAAATACATCAACAAAAATAGGAATCAAATCTTGAGAATGATTAAAGGTAACTGTTTTACCATTTAATAATACGCGATATCTCTCTATAGAGTTTTCAATAAAATCTACAAGGTTAACCTCTTCTAAATTTAGAGTAATACTGTCGTTATCTAAAGTAGCAGTTTCTAATAATTTTTCGACCATTGTGTTCAATTTAGATAATTGGTCGCTTGACATATTGAGATAGTTTTTTGTTTTTTCCTTATCCTCAATGCCATTAAAGTCTTTAATACTCTCTAATGCCACTCCAATTGTAGCAATAGGTGTTTTAAATTCGTGAGTGATATTGCTTATTAAGTCATTTTTTACCTCTGCTAATTGCTTTTGATGTTTAATAATTTTTAATAAATAAAATAAGCAGCTTATTACTGCTAATACTAATAAAAATGAAATTAAAATACCTCCTAAAATGCGTTTTAAAACTGCTTGAGTTTCATTAGTAAAAGTGATACCTAAAGCGCTGTTATCAGGTAAGAAGGTGGATTTAGAAAATGTGGTTAGTAATACATCATCTTGATCTTTAAAAATGAAAGATTTTAAGTCATTAGTTTCTCTAAAACCTTCTTTTATATCATTGTAGTGAAGGCTGTAATCTACCGAAATATTTTTACGCTTTAGTTCAGAACTTAACAGGCTATCTACTTCATTAATATCAAGAGAGTCATTACTAATAGAGATAACTATTTTTGATGTAAGCATTTCAAAATCGGTAAAGTCAACCTTGAGACTGTCATTGTTTTTTTTGAGCGTTTTAATTTTGGCAGAAAACGAATCTATTGTAATAGGATTATGCTTTTCACGATGGTCTGCCATCATTGAATCTACTTTAAAGCCTCTTAAAATTGTAACACCTTCTAGAGTTTCAGTATCAAAATCAATTCTGGAAATCTCATTTTTAGAACTATCAATCTTTTTAGTTATCTGATCTAATAATCCACCTTTCTCCAAGGCATTTTTTTGACTGTCTCCTGATAAGGATAAACCTAGGGTTGAACGTTCAGCGAGATTAGTATAATAATCATCCACAGCCTTATCTAAACTTGTTTGTACATCGTTTATTAGCTGTTGTTTATTGGTTAGGTAGTTTTTGTAATTCCAATACACTTGTATACCAATAGTAGTCATAATAACAAGTACTATTGTATATAATATCCATTTGTATTTTGAATCATTCATACATCAAAAGTAAATGTTAAAATGTTACTAAACTAATCGGTTAACAGTAGTTAACACTCATTAACTATAATAGTTTAAAAAGGATTACATATTTGTATCATAATTAATCATTAAATCAAATTATCATGAAAAATTTAGTTACCATTTTATTACTTCTAATATCCACTATTGGGATTAGTCAATCAAAATCTATTACTGGAAATACTTCCATTGAAGATGTGAAAATTCAAGGTTTAAGCGTTTCTGTAGATGTGGATTCTGCAGAAGAAGTTAAATCGACATTTAAAATAGAAGATATTAAAGAAATATTAAGCTCTGTTTCAGACAATGAAGAGATTTCATTTGAAATAGTTTGTAATGGAGAGACTATGTTTAAAGAGGGTAAATCACGAGTATCTTATAAAGTTAATGGAAACTCTAAAGACATTAATGGCTTTTTAAAAAGCGTGAAGAAAATAAGAAAAGCAGCAATTAATTATTATAAAGCAAAATAATCATGATTAAATTAACAAAGTATTTGGTATTGGCGTTACTTTTTATGACGTCTACGATAGGAGCTCAAGATTTTCAAGGTGTAGCAACCTACAAATCCAAACGAAAATTAGACATTAAATTAGATAGTACACAATTGGCTTCTGGTATGGCAGAGCAAATGATGGAGATGTTAAAAAAACAATTTGAAAAAACACATATTCTAACATTCAATAAAACAGAATCAATCTATAAGGAAGATGAACAGTTAGAATCACCACATCCTGCAGGTATGCAAGTTGTAATGGTTTCTTCAGGAGGATCTGATGTACTATACAAAAACACAAAAGAAAATAGATTTACGAATCAAAATGAGTCCTACAGTAAGTTGTTTTTAATAAAGGATGAATTAGAAAAGCATGATTGGAAGCTTACAGGAGAAACCAAGTTTATTGGAGATTATAAATGTTTTAAGGCTACAAAAATTAGAGAAGTAGAAGTAATTGAAAGCAGTATTAGTATTAATGGTGACAATGAGCCTGATGAAGATGAAGAAAGAAAACCAGAAATGAAAGAAGTAGAAGTAGTGGCTTGGTACGCTCCAGAAATTCCAGTTAATAACGGACCAGCAAATTATCATGGGTTACCTGGATTAATTTTAGAGGTAAATGATGGAACTACTACAACTATATGTAGTAAAATTGTATTAAATCCAAAAAATGTGGTTGCTATTGAAGAGCCTAAAAAAGGAAAGGAAATCACCCAAGAGAAGTATGATGCTATAATGGATAAAAAGTCTAAAGAGATGATGGAGCGTATGCGAAATAATAGAAGAGATGATGGCGAAAATATTAGTATACGAATAGGAGGTTAATCTATTAACAAAAGTTTAACGAAGGTAAATTAAACTTTCTGCTGTAATTATTGTCGAACAATAATTAATTAAGGTACTTTTATTGAAAGTACTGTTAATATTATTATAAAGACACAGTATTTGTTTAATCATTACATAAATTTGTTAAACATGAAATTATCAATTAACACCAAAAAGCTTTTCTTACTCTCTATCTGTTCAACTTTAGTATTGTTTTCCTCTTTAAAACTAAATGCTCAAAACGATTTTCAAGGACAAGCAATTTATCAAACTAAAACAACACTTGATATGAGTAGTTGGGGAAGTAGAGCTCAACAAATGAGTGAGCAACAAAAAAAGATGATTGCAGAGCGTATGAAAAGTATGCTTGAAAAAACATATGTTTTAAACTTTAATCGTAGTGAATCTACTTACAAGGAAGAAGAAAAATTAGAAGCACCTGGAGCAGGAGGAAATCGTTGGGGAGGAATGATGAGTAGTTTTACTGGAGGGCCACAATATAAAAACGTTAAAGAAAATCTATTACTTCAAGAACAAGAGTTTTTTGGTAAAGCATTTCTAGTTAAAGACTCTTTGCCAAAATTAGAATGGAAGTTAGAAAGTGAAACCAAACAAATAGGGCAGTACACCTGTTTTAAAGCGACTACTACAAAAAAAGTAGATGAAATGGATTTCATGAGAATGCGAAGAAATAACCGTGATACAGACAAAGAAAAGAAAGAAGGAGACAAAGTATCAGACAGCTCTAAAACTGAAAATAAAGAATCGGACAATCCTTTAGATGAAGTGTCTGTTCCAGAGTTTATAATTGTTACTGCTTGGTATACACCGCAAATCCCTGTAAGTTCTGGGCCAGGAGATTATCATGGTTTACCAGGTTTAATTTTGGAAGTTAATACTGATAAAACAGTGATGTTATGTACAAAAATTGTCATGAATCCAAAAGATAAAGATGTTATTGAGCAACCTGATAAAGGAGAAGTTGTAACTCGTGAGGAGTACAACAAAATCATGAAAGACAAAATTGAAGAAATGCGCCAAATGTATGGAGGGAGAAATCGAGGAAGCGGTCGTAGAAATTAGAAACAACAACTACTTTAAATTCAAGTAGTAAAAACCAATCAAAAAATACATGAGACATATTTTATTAATAATGTTACTGTTTGTAACAGCATTCTCTGGTGCTCAAGTTACCGTTACTGGAGTAGTAAAAGATAGCATTGGGACACCTTTAGAGTTAGCAAATGTAATTGCCATAAATAAAGAAACCCAAGCCATGGCATCTTATGGAATTACTAATGATAAAGGAAAGTTTAAACTAGATTTAGAAAAAAATGCCACTTTTAGCGTGCAGGTAAGTTATATTGGTATGGAAACTCTTACTGATGAAATTTCAACTGCTGAAAGTAATATTACTAAAGAGTACACATTATTAAACGACAATGCGCTTGATGCGGTTGAACTCACTTACGAAATGCCAGTTACCATTAAAGGGGATACATTAGTTTATAATGCCGATTCTTTTAAAGATGGTACTGAACGTAAATTAGAAGATGTACTCAAAAAACTACCTGGAGTAGAAATTAATGAAGATGGTCAAGTTGAGGTAGAAGGTAAAGTCGTTAATAAACTCATGGTAGATGGTAAAGATTTTTTTGATGGTGATTCTAAATTAGCAACTAAAAATATACCTTCTAACGCAGTAGATAAGGTTCAGGTTTTACGAAATTATTCCGAAGTTGGACAGTTAAGCGGTGTTACCAATAACCAAGATAACGTAGCTATTAATATTAAGCTAAAAGAAGGTAAAAAGAATTTTTGGTTTGGTGATGTTACAGCTGGAGCAGGTTCATCAACAGAAAAAGAATTATACCTTATTCAGCCCAAGTTATTTTATTACAGCCCAAAATATAGTATAAACCTCATAGGAGATTTAAATAATATTGGAGAAGTCGCTTTAACTAATCGTGATATACGAAATTTTGGAGGTGGATTTAGACCTCCAAGTAGGAGTAGTGGTACAAATATTAGTATAGGAGATAATGGACTTAGAGGTTTAACAAATATTGCCAATGCTTTAGAGATAGAAACAAAACTTGGTGCTGCTAATTTTAGTTATGCACCAAAAAAGAACCTGGACTTAAGTGGATTCTTGATATATAACAGTAGTAGATTAAGAACTCGAGAAGAAAATTCAGTACGTTATATTAATCCTGATTTGGGTATTCCAGATGAAGAGACAGAACAATCTGGTAGAGAAGCTACAAATCAAGGGTTAGCAAAGTTGAGTGTTTCTTACAAGCCAAATTTTAATAACCAATTAGATTATGATGTTTTGGGACGCATTTCTAGTGATGAAGAAACCCAAGATTTAGTGTCTTCGGTAGTAGGATCAACAAATCAACTAAATACTATTAAACCTTTTAGTATTAACCAGAACCTTAATTATTATTACACATTAGATGATAAAAATATTTTTGCTCTTGAGGCACAGCATCTAATAAAAGATGAAGATCCATTTTACAATGCTTTATTAGCAAATGATCCTACAAATAATGAAAACGGATTTAATAACCAAGATCCTTCTGATAATGAAGATGCATTTGATCAAACGGCTGAAGGTCTTGGATTCAATCGTGATCAATTTGGTTACAACTTAAATCAGGAACGACGCATTAAGTCTAATCAATTAGATGCTAAACTAGATTATTATCATATTTTGAATAATAAGAGTAATATTAATTTAACTCTAGGAACCATTTTTAGTAACCAAAATTTTAATTCTAATTTATTTCAGTTTTTAGATGATGGATCATTATTTACTCCAATACCTACAATTAACAATGGTCAAAATACTAATGATGTAGACTATAATTTTAGTGACGTATACCTCGGATTTAGGTACAGACTAAAAACAGGTAAATTTACTATTACTCCTGGTTTTTCGGCTCATGCTTATGGTAATAAAAATTCACAATCTGGAGAAACATTTAAAGATAATTTTTTTAGAATATTGCCAGAATTTGAAACTAGAATTCAGTTCAAGAAAAGCGAAAACTTAACATTTCGTTATAGTATGAACAACTCCTTTACAGATGTGACAAGTTTAGCAGAAGGGTTAGTGGCTAATAGCTTTAATAGTCTGCAGTTTGGTAATCCAGAATTACAAAACTCGTTATCTCATAACCTAAACTTAAGCTATTTTAGTTTTAATCTATTTAATTACACTAATGTATTTGCTATCTTAAATTATAGTAAGAATATAGATCAGATACGAGGTATTACAGATTTTGAAAGTGTTATCAGAACCAATACATTTTTCAATTCTAATTTTGCAGATGAGAGTTTTACAGCTTTTGGTCGTGTACAAAGAACATTCAATAAGATAAGAGGAAGTTTAAGAGTTAATTATAACTACAGTAAAATAAATCAGTTTATTCAAGGGGCTAGATCTGTTAATGAAAGTTTTTCTCAAACATATGTGCCAGAAATTCGCACTAATTTTAGAGAAGCTCCTAATGTTACATTTAGATATACCTATTCTGTTACTGACAACGATCAAGGTTCAAGGTCAACCAAATTTATAAGAAACTCTCCATCTATAGATTTTGATGCCTATTTATGGAAGTCTGTTACCTTTAAAACAGACTATACTTACACCAATCAAGACGATGGTAATAATTCAATTTCGTTTCAAACTTGGGATGCAAGTCTTGCCTATAGAAAAGATAGAGATGCAAAATGGGAGTACGAAATAAAAGCTTCTAACTTGTTAGATATAGATTCGCAAGTAAGTAACAGTGCTAACAATATATCTGTATTTACTTCAGAAACATTTATACAGCCTAGATTAGTTACATTTAGAGTTATTTATACCTTATAAGTTTGCTAAATAATTATAGATTTTAAAGCCACTTTTTTCAATACAGAAGTGGCTTTTTTATTGCTAATAAGCTTAATACTAATGTGTTTAGTGTTAATTTTTTTATAAACAGTTCAGTTTTGTTCAATATTTAATTAAATTTGTTAGACAAAATTTTTAATTATGAAAGCACTATTAACTACATTTAGCATCATTACCTTTAGTTTATTACTGTTTTTAAACCCAAAACCAAATAAATCTCTTTCTTCTGATGACTTTCAAGGTCAAGCATTTTATATGTCTAAATCAACTCTAGATCTAGGAAGTTGGGGAGCTCGTATGAGTGAAGAGCAAAAAAAGCAAGTAAAAGATCGTTTAAAAAACAGATTAGAAAAAACATATACCTTAACATTTAATAAAACAGAATCGTACTTTACTGAAGACGATAAGTTAGATGCCATGTCTGGTGCTACAGATTCCTGGGGAAAGAATTTTGCAGCAGGAAATCAATATAAAAATGTAAAGACGAATACGCAGATTCAAGATCAAGAATTCTATGGTAAGCGTTTTTTAGTAAAAGATAAGCTACAACCAATTGAATGGAAATTAGGTTCTGAAACAAAACAAATTGGTAGTTATTCGTGTTTTAAAGCAACGGCTTCTGTACCAACAGATGAGTTAACGTGGTATTCGTTTTCTTGGGGAAAATTACGAGACAACAGTGCCGAAGGAGAAGAAAAAGAAATTGCTATGACAGAAGTAGAGGCTTGGTATACACCTCAAATTCCTGTTGGTCATGGACCTTCTGAATATTGGGGACTTCCTGGATTAATTTTAGAAGTAAGTGCTGGAGATACGACTATGCTATGCTCTAAAATAGTTCTAAACCCAGAAGAAAAATTAGAAATTAAAGCACCAAGTAAAGGTAAGGAGATAACAAAAAAAGAATATCAAGAGACTATAGTTAATAAAATGAAAGAATTTAGATCGCAACGAATGGGAGCTAGACGTGGATAGAATATAATATGAAAAAGAAAAATAAAAGCCTTCTCAATTGAGAAGGCTTTTTGCTTTATTAAAAATCTCTAATAACATGAAGACTTCCAGTTATAGTTCGTTCTACATTATTGTTATCTATATAGGTTCCTGAAAAATTCATATCAATATATTCTCCAGTATCTCCAAAAGCAGTTAGATTTACAGTTATATTAGGTTGGTTATTAGCATTAGCAAAATCCCCATTACTATCATTAAAGCTAAAGAAAATATTATCTGTTTGAGAATTATAGGTACCTAATGTTTGAGTAAAAAGACCTAGTTCAAAACGATTTTCTATTCCAGTCTGATCATCTTCAAAATGTAAAATAAAAATAGAATCAGGGCCTTCTTCAAAATTATTAAGATCAAAAATATAATAGATTTCTGGATTGTCATCTACTTGGTAAGTTATAAATTCAGTTACAGTGTCACATGATTGTAGTGTTCCTAAATTAGTTGTAGGTGTTGAAAAGGTATAATTAATAGTTCCAGTCGTTTGGATATTATCAAAATCTACCGCTTCAATTGAAAATGTATTATCATCTGTACAACGTATCATATCTATTTCAAAAGTCCCATCAGTAACTGTGTCATAAAAATTTTGAGTTCCATAAGAGAGTATAACATAGCCATTAGATACAGGATTGTTATCACAATCGTTAAATGTGCCAGTTACAGTTTCAGAAATAATATCTGCTGAACTAGTAATAGTTATTGCTTCTGTGGCATCAGCAGTAAAAGGTCCAATCGCTGCTGTATAAATTGGGTTATTACCACAAACATCAAAATCTAAAACGTCAATAGTTAAAGTCTCATTGCTTGGTACCAAACCACAAACTTCACCATTTTCGTTTGTTACTCCACCTCTAGTTCCAAAAGTATCACTTGTAATATTTACAGTAAGATTTGCTAAAGTATTATCGTTTTCATCAGTTACGGTTACACAAAGATTTATAGCTTCAGCTGGTATATCACAATTCCAAAAACTAAAATGTGTTACAGTCCCAATATATTGGTTGCCAGTTAATGTTGCTTCTCCTTCTTCTTTCCAATAGCCATTTACTTCATCAAAATACCAAAGTGGAATTGTAGTTGGAGCAGAAGCCACTAAACTCGGGTCTAAAGGAATTATAATTTCAGATGTAGAACCATCAGCAAGGTTCAAATCTTCGCCACTATCACCTCGTAACTCGACAGCAAGCATTCCTAAAGTTTGTAACATGCGTTCGTCTCCATCTAAATTTTCAGCGTAGAGCATTCCAGGCATTTGTTGTTCCATATTCTCATCTACAGGATCGAGCATGTGCATAATTACATCTACACTTCCTGTATAATCTGTTCCATCAGGATTTTTATAATTACCATCAAGAGATACAGATGCACCATTTCCAAGAGAGACTGTTGCAGTTTCTCCACTATTAACGGTTTGAATAACGGTTTCTTCTAGTAACATAATTGTTACTTTATTAGTTCCTGTAGTCGGAACTACTGCACGAGAACCATGAATATAACCGGCTTTATCAGCTTTGATATAAGCAAAATTTTGAAAGACAGAAGCATCATTAATTATAAATACACCATTATCGTCAGTTGATGCTGTGCTATTTCCTATTGTAATGGTTACATCAGAAATAGGATTGTTATTAATATCAATAACACGACCTAGAAAATCACGATTAATGGCATTTCCAAAGTTATCTGAAAATGTACTTGAATCTCCACCATCAGTATCAGGTCGTTCTCCAAGAATTCCGTCGTCAGTATTACAAGAGGTAATAAAAAGGGTTAAGAAAAGTAAAGTAAGTAGTTTGGTAAATTTCATAACAATTGTATTGGTTAAAACGTATGTCAATATAATAAAAAGGATTATTGTTTAACATAAATGAAACAACCCAAAATAGAAATATCCTACTTTGGGTTGCTCTTAAATTTATTTTATTATTATAAAAACCTATAAATCAAATGCAGATTTCACTTTATCAACATAGTCTAATTTTTCCCAAGTAAATAACTCTACATCTACAGATTTTAACTCACCAGCTGGTGTCTCAAATGTTTTGGTAACTGTTTCGCTTTGTCTTCCCATATGTCCATAAGCCGCAGTCTCACTGTACATTGGTTGACGTAATTTTAAGCGACTTTCAATAGCAGCTGGTCGCATATCAAAAATAGTTGCAACTTTTTCAGCTATTTCACCATCAGTAATGTTAAAAGGACAAGTACTAAATGTATCTACAAATATAGAAGTTGGCTCAACAACTCCAATTGCATAACTTACCTGTACTAATACTTCATCACACAGTCCAGCAGCAACTAAATTTTTTGCTATATGTCTGGTAGCGTAAGCAGCACTTCTGTCTACCTTACTCGGATCTTTTCCAGAAAAAGCACCTCCTCCATGAGCACCTTTTCCTCCATACGTATCCACAATAATTTTTCGTCCAGTTAATCCAGTATCTCCATGAGGTCCACCAATTACAAATTTCCCAGTTGGGTTTATATGATAGGTAATATCATCGTTAAATAAAGCGGCAATATGTTCTGGTAATTTTGCAACAACTCTAGGAATTAAAATGTCTACAATATCCTTTCTGATTTTTGCGAGCATATTAGCATCTGTATCAAAATCGTCATGTTGAGTAGAAACTACTATGGCATCAATACGTTGTGGAATATTATCATCACTATACTCAATAGTTACTTGGCTTTTTGAATCAGGTCTTAAATAGGTAATGTCTTTATTTTCTCTGCGAAGAGCAGCTAATTCAATTAAAATTTTATGCGATAAATCTAAAGCCAGTGGCATATAGTTTTCGGTCTCTCGAGTGGCATAACCAAACATCATTCCTTGGTCTCCAGCTCCTTGCTCTTCTTTAGTTGCTCTATCTACACCTCGATTAATATCGTCTGATTGTTCATGAATTGCTGAAAATACACCACAGGAATTTCCATCAAACATATACTCACTTTTAGTATACCCAATTTTATTTATGGTGTCTCTTGCAATTTTTTGTACATCTAAATACGTATTGGATTTTACCTCACCGGCTAAAACAACTTGTCCTGTAGTTACTAATGTTTCACAAGCAACTTTAGAGTCCTTATCAAAAGCTAAAAAATTATCGATTAAAGCATCACTAATTTGGTCTGCTACTTTATCTGGATGTCCTTCAGAAACACTTTCCGAAGTAAATAAATATGGCATATTTTAATAGTTTATTTTGAGTTTGACGAAAGCGTCGAAGGAAGTTTACACTGCCTTTAGCATTTTTAATCCCACACTTGATTTGGAATCTGTTTTTCGAAAAAACGAAAACATTGAGGTCGCAATCAGTCAAATTTATCCTCTTAAATTTGGTAACAAATGTACTTATTTAATTCTAATTCTTGAAGCACTCTTAACGACTAATTTTAAATATTATGTACACATAATATATTATGATTTTTATGTGAGATAATAACATATGATATAGTACTTTTGCAAAAAATATAAATATGATGAAAACATCAAAATTAGCTGAAGGTTTAAAGGGTTCAGAAATTATTAAAATAGCTGGAGAGGTTAATGCTTTAAAAGCTCAAGGAGAAACCATTTATAACCAGACAATTGGTGATTTTGATTCTAGTATTTTTCCTATTCCTACAGAATTAAAGCAAGAAATAATTACTGCTTATAATAATAATTTAACCAATTATCCTGCTGCAAATGGAATGGAACCTTTGAGAGAAAGTGTTTCAACGTATTTATCAAACAGTTTAAGTCTAGAATACTCCAAAGATGAAGTATTAATTTCTGGGGGAGCTAGACCGCTCATTTACGCTATTTATCAAACAATTTTAGATGTTAACGATACGGTTTTGTATCCAGTACCTTCATGGAATAATGATGCGTATACCTATCTGGCAAGAAACCAATCTGTAGTTATAGAAACCAAGCCAGAAAATAAGTTTATGCCTACGGTTGAAGACATAAAGCCACATATTAAAGAGGTTAACTTAATAGCTCTATGTTCGCCACTAAACCCAACCGGAACAACTTTTAGTAGAGAAACCTTGTTGGAAATATCAAAATTAGTTGTTGATGAAAACAAACAAAGAGCCGAACAAAATAAAAAGCCTTTATACGTTTTATACGATCAAATTTATTGGCAGTTAACCTACGGTAAAACGGTTCATTATAATCCTGTTGAATTGGTGTCAGACATGAGAGATTATACCATTTTTGTTGATGGTATTTCAAAAGCTTTTGCCGCCACTGGAGTTCGAGTTGGTTGGGCTTTTGGGCCTGCTCATGTAATTAGTAAAATGAAAGCATTATTGAGTCATATTGGTGCTTGGTCTCCTAAAGCAGAACAAATGGCTACAGCAGCATTTTTATCAAATTCTGAAGCTACGTCATCGTATTTAAAAAATATTAAGGCAGAACTTAATAATAGATTAATTACTTTTTATCAATACTTTTCTGATTTAAAATCAAAAGGTTATCCAGTTCATGCTATTGAGCCAGAAGCTGCATTGTATTTAACTGTTCAGTTTGATTTAATAGGTAAACAAACTCCTGAAGGCGAGGTTCTAGAAGATATAAAAGCGGTAACTAGTTACTTATTAAATGACGCTAAATTAGCTGTCGTTCCGTTTTATGCCTTCGGAGCATCAACAGATTCTAATTGGTTCAGGTTATCAGTTGGGACAGCTAAAAAAGAGGATATTTCTACTATTTTTCAGCTATTAGAAGCTGCTTTAAGTAAATTGAATTAACTTTTTTTGAAAATAAATTTGGAAATTAAATTTTTCTGAAGCAATATTTGTATTCACAAAGTTCAAACACTTACTGAAATGTTATCAAGAAAGGTGGAGGGAATAGACCCATTGAAGCCTTAGCAACCCTTAAGCAATTAAGAAGGTGCTAAATTCTACTTGAAAACGTGAATCATTTCTCACGAATTCGGATAGATAACTCAAACCAAGTACTCATCTGTATTTGGTAATTTTCTTTTTAACATTTTTCTATTAAGTACGCTTTTTTTTAAAGCGCATTTGACTTTTGGTTTAATTATTTATTAACTCAAAAATTAGAAAAATGAGTACACAAAAATTTGCAACAAAAGCGTTGCACGCTGGACACGATGTTCAAACAAATGGTGGAACACGAGCAGTTCCAATTTATCAATCAACAGCTTATGTTTTTAATGACTCTAATCATGCTGCTAACCTTTTTGCCCTTGCTGAAACTGGTAATATTTATACCAGAATTAACAATCCTACAAACGATATTTTAGAACAACGACTAGCAGCTCTGGAAGGAGGAATTGCAGCAGTAGTAACCGCTTCTGGAACGTCTGCAATTGCAACGTCACTACTTACATTGTTAAAAGCTGGAGATCATATTGTAGCATCTAATAGTTTGTATGGAGGAACCTATAATTTATTAAGTGTTACTCTACCACGTCATGGTATTACAACAACTTTTGTTGATCCTTCAAATCCAGAAAATTTTAAAGATGCTGCTCAAGAAAACACTAGAGTATTTTTTATAGAGTCTTTAGGTAACCCTAAACTTGATGTATTAGACATTGAAGCAATATCTAAACAAGCGAAAGCCTATAAAGTTCCATTAATTGTAGATAATACAGTCGCTACTCCATATCTATTAAATCCTATTGAGTATGGTGCAAATATTGTTATTCACTCTCTAACAAAATATATAAATGGTAATGGAACAGCATTAGGAGGAGTTATAATTGACGCTGGAACTTTTGATTGGTCTAATGGTAAATTTCCAGAATTTACAGAACCTTCAGCTGGATATCATGGATTAGTTTATAGTGAAGCATTAGAAGCGGCAGCATTTATTGCAAAAGTACGAATAGAAGGTCTTCGTGATTATGGTGGAGCTTTAAGTCCATTTAATGCTTTTCAAATTATTCAAGGACTAGAGACTTTAGAACTACGCATAAAAAAGCATAGTGAGAACGCTCTAGAATTGGCTAAATGGTTACAAAATCAAGAAGAAGTAGAATGGGTTAATTATCCAGGATTAGAGTCAAGTAAGTATAAAAGCCTTGCTAATAAATACTTGCCTAATGGACAAAGTGGTATTGTAACCTTTGGAGTGAAAGGTGGTTATGCTTCTGCAAAAACAATAGCAGATACTACTAAACTATTTTCATTATTAGCCAATATTGGCGATACAAAATCTTTAATTATTCATCCTGCTAGTACAACTCACCAACAATTGAGTGACGAAGCACAAGAAAGTACAGGAGTTACTAAAGATTTAATTCGCTTGTCTGTTGGTTTGGAAAATATAGAGGATTTAAAAGCGGATTTAAAAGAAGCTTTTGCTGTGGTGACAAAAACGGTTTTACAACATTAAATTGTTTTAAAATGTCACAATTGCAGTATTTACAAATACCACATTTCATTACTAAATCTGGTAAGTCAACTACTATAGAGTTGTCTTACCAGTTATTTGGTAAGCCCTTACATTCTGCTCCAATTGTTTTAGTTAATCATGCTCTAACAGGGAATTCTGAAGTAACAGGTGATAATGGTTGGTGGAGAGATTTGATAGGAAACCATAAATGCATCGATACAAATAATTATACGATTATAGCATTTAATATTCCTGGAAATGGTTTTGATAATAAAGATGATAATTTAATTGAAAATTATAAAGATTTTACTGCAAAGGATATAGCAAAAATCTTTTCTCTAGGATTAGAAAAATTAGAAATTGAAAGCCTTTTTGCAGTAATTGGAGGTTCAGTTGGAGGCGGAATAGCTTGGGAATTAGCAGCACTTAAACCAGATTTAATGGATCATCTTATTCCTATCGCGACAGATTGGAAGTCTACAGATTGGTTGATTGCCAATTGCCATATTCAAGACACTATTTTAAATAATTCAACTCAACCATTGGCTGATGCAAGAATGCATGCCATGACTTTATATAGAACTCCAGAATCGTTAACTCAAAAGTTTAGTAGAAGTAAAAAAGATATACATTTATTTAATATTGAAAGTTGGTTGAACCATCATGGCAAGACTCTGAATAACAGATTTAAATTATCTGCCTATAAAATGATGAATCAAGTTTTACGAACTATCGATATTACTCACAATAGAGGAATGTTTCAAGAAGTGGCTTCAAAGATTTCAGCAAGTATTCATATAGTAACCATTAATTCAGATTTGTTTTTTAAATCAGATGAAAACTGGGACACCTTCGTAGAATTAAAACTTGTGAAAGAAGACGTAGCAATACATGAAATTAAGTCCATTCATGGTCATGACGCATTTTTAATCGAATATGAGCAATTGGAAAAATTTTTAAAACCAATTTTTCAACTAAAACCCAAACACATTGAAAACAATACACATAGTCTTGTTCGGCATTGGTAATGTCGGCAGCACATTAATACAACAAATAGAAACAGCACAACAGCATCTTGAACGGAATCACCTTAAAATAAAGATTCCAGTTATTGCAAATTCACGATTGGCTTTTTTTAAAGAAGAAGGCATTGCTAATAGTTGGCAAACAGATTTCGAAGCATTTTCTGTTCCTTATAAAATATCAGATATTATAAGGTTTGTGAAGGAGAAAGGGTTTAATAATTTAATTGCTATTGATGCAACTGCAAGTTCTAGTTTGGTAAAAAATTATATTCAATTAATTGAAAATGGTTTTCATATCATTTCAGCAAATAAAATTGCTAACAGCTTACATGCCGAATTCTATAATCACTTGCGATTAGTACTTAAAAAGCATAATAAACAGTTTTTATACGAAACCAATGTTGGAGCAGCTTTGCCAATTATAGAAACGATTAAAAGTTTGCATAACTCAGGAGATCAAATACAAACCATAAAAGGTGTGTTTTCAGGTTCTTTAAGCTATGTTTTTAATACATTTTCTGACGCTGACATACCTTTTTCTAAAGTGCTAAATCAAGCTACCGAATTAGGCTTAACAGAGCCTGACGCTCGTGAGGATCTTTCAGGGAAAGACGTAGCTAGAAAATTATTGATTCTGGCTCGAGAGCTCGATTTAAATTTAGAGTTACAGGATGTGTCAATAAAATCGCTAGTTCCAAAACAGCTTAATGGTAAAACCACCTTGTCTCAATTTAAAAAAAGAATCAAAGAGTTGGACAAACCTTTTAACGAAATAAAAGATGTCCAAAGTAAAAATAACGTATTGCGATATGTTGGGAGTTTAGATGTATCAAATAAAAAGCTAGAGGTAAAATTAGAACATGTAAAAAGAGCATCTACTTTAGGTCAACTAAAAGGAACTGATAATGTGTTTGAAATATTCACAGAAACTTATAATAAACAACCATTAGTTATAAAAGGTTCTGGAGCAGGAAAAGAAGTGACTGCAAGAGGCTTATTTTCAGAGATTATAAAAATTTCAACTCAACTGAGTTAATGTAAAAGTTACATTTTTTTCTTGATTAGGAAACATGAATAATAAATGAAATACAGAATTTTACCGTGTTAATTAAATCAATCAAAATCACATGAACATATTAAAAAAGAATAAACACGAGTTTAAGTTTGCTATTCAAATTTTGCTACTTACTGTTGTATCTCTTTTGATGGCCTACTTTATGTAATCTTAAAATCTAGGGAATTTTCTAATTAGAATTTATCCTTACATTTGCGTCTCTAATTAAGCAGATGCAAAAGCTATTATCATCTATTTTATTATTTCTGGTCTTGACTATATCTGCTCAAGAAACAACTACTAATTCGTATGTAGATGTAAACTATTTTAGAGGTAATATAGCACTTCATAATGATGATATCTTACATCTTATTCAAGGTCACCCTGAAGGAACTATAATCAGTTGGAACAAAAAAACCTTTGGAGATCAAGGCTGGCAACAACGATATGGTTATCCAGATTATGGTGTCTCGTTTAGCTATCAGAATTTAAAAAATGACGTTTTAGGTAATAACTACGCTTTGTATGGTCATTTCAACTTCTACTTTTTTAAACGAAACTTAATGCTACGTGTTGGTCAAGGTTTAGCTTTTACAACTAATCCTTACGATAAGGTTGATAATTTTAAAAATATAGCTTTTGGTTCCAAGTTAATGAGTAGTACCTATTTAATGTTTAATTATAAGAAAGAACGTATTATAGATCGTTTTGGGCTGCAAGCTGGTTTGTCGCTTATTCATTATTCTAATGCTAATGTAAAAGCACCAAATACTAGCATAAATACTATTGCTTTAAATGTTGGAGTTACTTATAATTTAGATGAAGAAGAGCCAGAGTATATAGAAACGGCTACCAAAGAAAAATTTACAGAACCTATTAAATATAACATTGCTTTACGTACTGGAATTAATGAAAGCGATATTATAGATAGTGGTCAGTATGCATTTTATGTAGTGAGTGCTTATGCAGATAAACGATTAAGTCATAAAAGTGCTGTTCAGTTTGGAGCAGATGTGTTTTTCTCAAATTTTTTAAAAGAATTAATAGCGTTTAAATCTGTAGCTTTCCCTGAAGACAATGTGTCTGGTGATGAGGATTATAAACGTGTTGGTTTGTTTGCTGGACACGAATTATTTATTAATAAGTTAAGTATAGAAACACAAGTTGGATATTACGTGTATTATCCATTTGATTTTGAAGGGCGAACCTATTTTAGAATTGGTTTAAAACATTATTTTGGTAAAAAATTCTTTGGAGCAATGACCTTAAAATCGCACGCTGCCAAAGCAGAAGCTGTAGAATTTGGAATAGGAGTTAGATTATAATTTAATTGTTATTTAGTTTGGAGGTTGAGGCACTCGAAACCTCAAACAGAATCTATTATGAAAAAGTATATATACATAGTAATCTCATTTTTTCTTTTTACTTGCGACAGTGAAGATGCTTCAGATTGCTTTCAAACTGCTGGAGGTTTAGTAACTCAAGAAGTATCAGTTAGCTCATTTGAAAACATATTGGTAAATCGTGACGTAGAAGTTATTTTAAAACAAGCTGCAGAGTTTAAAGTTGTTATTGAAACAGGAGAGAATTTATTAAATGACGTTGAAGCTGTTGTAGTTGGAAACGAGTTACAGTTAACAGACAACAATACCTGTAATTTTACAAGAGAATTTGGTATAACTAAAATTTATGTCAGTGCTCCAAATATTAGTAGAATACGCTCTTCTACTCAATATGACATTGCTTCAGATGGTGTTTTGCAGTACGATGATTTAACGGTTATATCTGAAAATTTCAACTCTCCAGATAGCTTTGCTGTAGGTGATTTCAGATTAGAATTAGATAGCGAATCTTTCAGTGTAATCTCAAATAACATCTCTGCTTTTTATATTTCAGGAGTTGTGGAAGATTTAAGTATTAGTTTCTTTTCAGGTTCTAGTCGATTTGAAGGCGGGAATCTTATAGCAACTAATATTGTTGTTGGACATAGAAGTAGTAACGATATGATTGTTAATCCGCAAGAGTCCATAACAGGAATTATAAGATCTACAGGAAATGTTAGAGCACTCAATCAGCCTGAAACAGTTGAGGTAGAAGAACTGTATACAGGACGTCTTATTTTTGAATAAATACTAACTTATTTCTCTATTTTACATATTCTTGGATATCTGTCAAATTAAAAGTTACGGAACTTGTTTTTACATTAAAACATGCACTTCCAATATTATGATTTATATTAAAGGTTATCTCTCCCTTATCAGATATAGCTATTCCAAATTCGTTTAAAGAATAGTTTCTAAAATCAATAGCTTTTATACATTCTTTAATTTCGGGAATCTTAAGATTTGACTCGTATTGAGCCTTCAGTTTTTTATTAACAAGATGCTCTAAAGCATTAGAGTTATTATTGAAGAATTTTGAATTGTTTATTTCTAGAGTATCAGATTTCGTAATCTCTAAAATTTTATAGTCATAAGAATATCTTCCTTTATAATCAGGAGTTCCAATAGATTTAAATAGGTGATTTTTAAAACTACAAAATGTGATTAAAATATTATCTGGATATTGTTCAATTATTTGAACTTCTTCTTTACATTTAATTAAATAATCAATTGTATTTTTCTCTTTTTTACAAGAAAAAATTAAAAAGAGAATAACTAATGAATATTTTACTTTCTTAAATAGCATAAATTTAGGATGTCAATTCCCTAAACAAGCTCTCTAAACTGGCATTTTTTTGATTGAGCTGCAATATCTTCAATTCATTATCATGTGCAAAATCAAATACGTACGAGCGCATATCTTCTTGGGTAGAAAAAGTGATTTCATAAACAAAATCATACGTGTTTTTTACAGCTTTTACTTTTGGGAGTTTTAACAAAAACGCATCTTCAACACGATAATCAAACTCAACAATAACTACCTGCTCCTTGCCTTCACGCAGTTCTTTTAAAGTTTTGTCTGCAACGATTTCACCTTTATTAATTATAATAACACGATCACACATAGCTTCAACTTCCTGCATAATATGTGTCGATAAAAAAATGGTTTTCTTTTTCCCAATAGATTTTATAAGATTTCTAATATCTACTAATTGATTTGGGTCTAAACCAGTAGTTGGTTCATCTAAAATTAAAACATCTGGATTGTGAAGCAGCGCATTTGCCAAACCTACACGTTGACGATACCCTTTAGATAATTGTCCTATTTTTTTATGAGATTCAGGAGTTAAACCTGTCAATTCTATAACCTCTTCGATTCTTGTTTTTGGAGTATTATAAACCTGACTATTAAAAGTTAAATACTCTTTAACATACATGTCTAGATACAAAGGATTATGTTCTGGTAAGTAGCCAACACTTTTTTGTACTGCTTGTTTATTGCTTATAACGTCATGGCCATTTACTGTTGCAGAACCTTCATTTGCTTTAATAAAGGTTGTTAGTATTTTCATCATTGTAGATTTTCCTGCTCCATTTGGTCCTAAAAACCCAACAACTTCAGGGTTACTTACCGAAAACGAGACATTGTTTAAGGCTTTTTGATCCTTATAAAGTTTGGTAATATTTTCTACAATTATAGACATGTAAAGAATGTTTATTCAAAAGTACATGATTTTTTTAATTCATAAATTCCTAAACAATGAATAAAATAAATCATGAACTAACAAAGTGGTTCCTGAAGTAAAACTAAATTTTGTATTTCATTTTTTCAATATTTAGTTTTTACTGAAGAAAAGTAAATATAATTTAAAAAGTCTCCTTTTTTATTTAGAATTATTTAAATCTTAAGTCATAGGTTCAAAAAAACGCAATCGTAATTTTGATTTTTAAAATTATTATTTACATTAGCACAATCAATAATAACAATGAACAATAAAAATTATACATATTTCTGGTTTTACTACTTCTTTAACAAAGAGGTCGAGACGTTGCATGTGTAATTTATAGAATATATTAGTGTGAGTCTCGATTTAAAATCGAGACTTTTTTGTTTATAAGACTTTGTAAAAGCTTTTAAACAATCCCGAACTTGTTTCGGGATCACATTTATAATGTTAATTATGATTAAATCAGTTTCTATACAAGGTGTAAAAGGGTCGTTTCATCATATTGTGTCGCAAAATTATTTTAGTGATACAATCACTGTAAACGAATGCCTGACTTTTGATGCTGCTGTTGAGAGTCTTTTAAACAAAGAAAGTGATGCAGTTATTATGGCAATTGAGAATTCTATTGCAGGATCAATCATTCCTAATTATGCTTTGATAGATAACCATAATTTACATATAGTTGGAGAACAGTATCTAGATATTCAACATAACTTAATGGCTTTAAAAGGGCAATCTTTAGAAGATATAAAAGAGGTCTACTCGCATCCAATGGCATTATTACAATGTAAAGAGTTTTTTAAAAAACATCCATACATTAAACTAGTTGAAGATAAAGACACTGCAGAAGTAGCTGATAGAATCAACAAAAAACAAATTAAAGGTATAGCAGCTATTGCTAGTAAATTGGCTGCGGAGATTTACGATTTAAATATTTTAGCAGAAAGTATTCAGACTATAAAACATAATGAAACACGTTTTGTAATTGTAAAGCAAAAGAATAATGAAGTAGATACATCTGAGATAAACAAAGCATCCATTAAATTTGAGCTAGACCATAAACGAGGAAGTTTAGCTACTATGCTTAACGTCTTAAGCGATTGTAAATTAAATTTAACTAAAATACAGTCGTTACCAAAAATTGAAACTCCATGGAAATATGCTTTCTTTGTAGATGTAACATTTAATGAGTATTCTCATTTTGAAAAGGCAAAATCTGTTATGAATATTATGACAGAAGATGTTAAAATCTTGGGAGAATATAAAAATGCAAAACTATGATTCAGCCAGCCAAACGATTAAAAAAAGTTGAAGAATACTACTTTTCAAGAAAGCTTCGCGAGGTAAACCTTATGAAAGCAAATGGAAAACCCATTATAAATTTAGGTATTGGTAGTCCAGATTTATTACCTCCTCAAAAAGCGTTATCAGCTCTAGTTGAAGGTTTAGATAACGAGGTTGGACACAAGTATCAAAGCTATCAAGGACATCCAGAATTACGTAAGGCCATGTCCGAATTTTACAAAGAACATTTTGATATAAACATGAGCTATCAAACTGAAATCTTACCATTAATGGGAAGTAAAGAAGGTATCATGCATATATCAATGGCGTTTTTAGATAAAGGAGATGCTGTATTAGTTCCAAATCCTGGCTATCCAACTTACGAATCAGTAACCAAACTATTAGAGGCTAAACCAATTTATTACAATTTAAAAGAAGACAATAATTGGTTACCTGATATTGCAGAATTAGAAAGTAAAGACCTTTCTAAAGTAAAACTTATGTGGATTAATTTTCCAAACATGCCAACCGGAAAAGTTTCCGATTATAGATTGTTTGATGAGTTAATTGCCTTTGCGCAACGTAATGATGTACTCATTATAAATGATAATCCTTACAGTTTTATTTTAAACGACCACCCAAGAAGTATTATGAAATGTATTGGTGCTCGTCAACATTGTTTGGAGCTAAACTCATTAAGTAAAACATTTAATATGGCAGGCTGGAGAGTAGGTATGGTTTTAGGACATTCAGATTATATAGAACAGATATTAAAAGTGAAAAGTAATATGGATTCTGGAATGTTTTATGGCATACAACAAGGAGCAATTGAAGCTTTAAAAAGTTCTAAAATGTGGTTTGCTAGTTTAAATAGCGTTTACGAACAAAGGCGAGAATTAGTTTGGGAACTATTAGATAATTTAAACTGTAGTTATGATAAAACAGCAACAGGAATGTTTGTTTGGGCTAAATTATTAGGAAAAGTAAAGTCTGAAAAATTTGTAGATGTATTACTTAAAAACAACTACATTTTTGTGGCTCCAGGAACCATTTTTGGAAGCAATGGAGAAGGTTATATTAGAGTATCGTTGTGTGCAGAAATAAATGATATTAAAGAAGCTATTGAAAGAGTTAGATAAAATTAAATGAAAAATTTATACATACTTGGAGTAGGATTAATTGGTGGAAGTTTTGCTTTAGATATTAAAAAAAGTAATTCTGATATAACTGTTTATGGAGTTGATTCTAATCAAGATCATTTAGAAGAGGCCAAGCAATTAGGAGTTATAGATAGAACAGCTACTTTTAATGATTTAAATCAAGCAGATGTTGTAATTGTTTCAATTCCAGTTGATGCTACTGTTAATCAGATTTCAGAAATTTTAGATGTAGTTGAAGACCATACGTTAGTTATAGATGTTGGGTCGACAAAAGAGGATATTTGTTTAAAAGTTGAAAACCATAAAAAGCGCAGAAATTTTTTGGCAGCACATCCAATTGCAGGAACTGAATTTTCTGGACCAAAAGCAGCAATTAATGATTTGTATCAAGGAAAAACTATGATTATTTGTGAGGTTGAGAAAACAGCTTTTAAACTTCAAGAAAAAGCTCTAAAAATATTTTCTGATTTAGGAATGCGTATTCGCTATATGAATCCCAAAGCTCATGATAAACATATTGCTTATGTATCTCATTTATCGCATATAAGTTCATTTATGTTAGGTAAAACAGTTATTGAAAAAGAAAAAAACGAGCGAGATATTTTTGATATGGCTGGGTCAGGATTTGAGAGTACAGTTAGATTAGCAAAAAGTTCACCAGAAATGTGGACACCAATATTTAGACAAAATAAGACTAATGTTATTGAGACATTAGATGAGTACATAAAAAACTTAAACACTTTTAAAGAGTATATGATAAATAATGATTTTGAATCAGTATTTAATCAAATGAAAGAAACCAATCATATAAAAGATATATTAAACGGAATTGCTTAAAAATGTCAGGTCGAGCGCAGTCGAGATCTTTTGACATGAAAAAAATTAATTATGGAAAATAAAAAAGAATTAAGAACATGGTATGAAAACTTCGGATTAGATCATCCTTTAGTAATTGCTGGACCATGTAGTGCAGAGACAGAAGCTCAAGTATTAAAAATTGCTCACGAATTAAAAGATAGCGATGCTACAGTTTTTCGAGCAGGAATTTGGAAGCCTAGAACACGACCAGGAAATTTTGAAGGCGTAGGAGCATTAGGATTAAAGTGGCTTCAAAAAGCTAAAGAAGAAACAGGAATGCTAATTACTACTGAAGTTGCAAATGCCAATCATGTGGATTTGGCTTTACAACATGATGTAGATGTTTTATGGATTGGAGCGAGAACAACTGTTAGTCCATTTATAGTGCAAGAAATTGCAGATGCTTTAAAAGGAACTGATAAACCAGTTTTAATAAAAAACCCTGTAAATCCAGATTTGTCTCTATGGCTAGGAGCTGTAGAGCGTTTTTATACAGCTGATGTTAAAAATTTAGGAGTGATCCATAGAGGGTTCTCAACCTATGAAAAAACAAGATATCGAAATAATCCAGAATGGCAATTGGCTGTTGATTTACAAAATCGTTTTCCTGATTTACCTTTAATATTAGATCCTTCTCATATTGCTGGACGTCGCGATATTATTTTCGATTTATGTCAAACAGCATTAGACTTAAATTACGATGGTTTAATGGTAGAAACACATCATGATCCTGATAATGCTTGGAGTGATGCAGCACAGCAAATTACACCAAGTACACTTATCAAGTTTATGGAGGATTTAAAAATTAGAAAAGAGACAGATAATGATGCAGAATTTAAAAATAGAATCAACACACTTCGAACGCAAATAGATGTAATAGATCATCAATTAATTGAGATGATGGGGAAACGTATGACTGTTGCTGATGATATTGGTCAGTTAAAAAAAGAGCACAATGTGGCTGTATTACAATCTAAACGTTGGAATGAGATTTTAGGTAAAATGATTCTTCAAGGAGAGGAGAAAAACTTGAGTGAAGAATTTATTTTAAGAGTGTTTAAAGCCATTCACCAAGAGTCAATTAATCATCAAGAAAAAATTATCAATAACTAAAAATGGCTCGCAATTGCGAGCCATTTTTTAATATTATTTTGTCATCTTTGTAATAATGACAGGAATAGTTTATAAATCTACAGGAAGTTGGTATACTGTTAAAACACTTAATGGTAAGGTTTATGAATGTAGAATTAAAGGTAAATTTAGAATAAAAGGTATAAAAAGCACCAACCCTATTTCTGTTGGAGATTATGTTGATTTTGAGTTAGATACTAAAAGCGATACAACTACAGGAATCATTAACAACATTCAGGAGCGAAAAAACTATATCGTTAGAAAATCTGTTAATCTCTCCAAGCAAACACATATAATCGCCTCTAATATTGATCAGGTTTTTTTACTAATAACAATTGATAATCCTCCGACTTTTACCAGTTTTATAGATCGTTTTTTAGTAACCGCTGAAGCCTATGATATTAAAGCAATTTTACTGTTTAATAAAGTAGATTCTTATGATGAAGAAACTCTTTTAGAAGTGAAAATTCTAGCACATACTTATCGAAAAATTGGTTATGAATGTATTGGTATTTCTGCAGCAAAAGGAAAAAATATCGACAAAGTAAAATCGTTAATGGAAGGTAAAGTAAGTATGTTTGCTGGTCATTCTGGAGTTGGCAAATCAACTTTAGTAAATGCCATAGAGCCTAATCTCGACTTACGTACAAAAGAAATTTCAGTTCAACACATGCAAGGTCAGCATACAACTACTTTTGCAGAAATGTTTGATTTAAGTTTTGATGCTAAAATAATAGACACTCCAGGAATAAAAGGCTTTGGTGTTGTTGATATGGAACGAGAAGAAGTAGGCGATTATTTTCCTGAGTTTTTTGCCTTGAAACAAGATTGTAAATTTAATAACTGTTTACATTTAGAGGAACCAAAATGTGCTGTAAAAGAAGCATTAGATAATGATGAATTAGCCTTTTCTAGATATCGAAGTTACTTACAGATTTTAGAAGGAGAAGATGAGCATTATCGAACCGATAATTGGGAAAAAGAGGAATAAAAATAACCTAATGAGAGTAGTCATACAAAGAGTGTCTAAAGCAAGTGTTACCATAAATAGTAAACAAGTGGCTTCAATTAACGAAGGGCTATTAATTTTACTTGGTATTGTAAATAATGATACAATAGACGATATAGAATGGTTAAGCAGAAAAATAGTAAACCTTCGAATTTTTAATGATGAAAATGGTGTGATGAATACTTCTCTTTTAGATAGTAATGGAGAAGTGATTTTAGTAAGTCAATTTACACTTCATGCCTCAACAAAAAAAGGCAATAGGCCAAGTTATATAAAAGCTGCAAAACCTGAAATTGCGATTCCTTTATACGAAGATTTTATTCTACAATTAGAAAATGATTTGGGTAAAAACATACAAACAGGAGAGTTTGGTGCAGATATGAAAGTCGACCTGTTAAATGATGGTCCAGTAACAATAATAATAGATAGTAAAAATAGAGAGTAATTTTCTTCAAATAAACTTTTAATAATAACTAATTTTTCTATTTTAGCTTCTAACCATCTGCATATGAATAAAATTACTTTTCTAATTTTCTCCTTTCTATTTCTACAAGTATATTCTCAAGAAGGTCCACTTTATCAATCATTAATTATTTCTGATGAATTAAAAGAAAATGCCAATGCAGTTATTAGACTAAATGAGATCTATATTACTATTGAGTCTTATGATAAAATGATTTATTCTAATAAAAGAGTTGTAACTGTACTTAATGAAAGAGGGAGTAGCAAAGTTGGAGCTTATGTCGGCTATGATAATAACACAACTGTAAAAAAACTACAAGCATTGGTTTATGATGTCAATGGAAAAGAGATAAAGAAGTTCAAAAAAAGAGATTTTTTAGATGAAAGTGCTGTTAGCGGTGGCACTTTGTATTCGGATAGTCGTGTTAAGTATTTAAATTATATACCAATAAAATACCCTTACACAGTTGAATTTTATACTGAAGTTGAGTATAGGTCTACAGCATTTATTCCTAACTGGGAACCTCTAGAGGGCTTTTATGTTAGTACAGAAAACAGTTCTTACATATTAGATAATAAGTCAAATATTGAATTAAAGATTAAGGCATCAAATTTCGATGGTTTTAATATTATAAAGGACTCAAGGTTAAGTTATTCTGCAAAAAGATTAAAAGCAATTAATAGTGAAAGCTACAGTCCTAATTTTGAAGAATATGTGCCTAATGTAAAGGCAGCTTTAGTAGATTTTAATATGGAAGGAGTTAGAGGTAGTAATACTAATTGGAAAGATTTTGGTAGATGGATAAATGAGAGCTTATTAGCTGACACACAAAATATACCTGAATCTGTTAAACAAGAAGTTGTAGCATTAACAAAAGATGCTGAGACAGCTTTAGAAAAAGCAAAGATTGTTTATGAATATATGCAAAGTAAAACGCGATATATAAGTGTACAAATTGGTATTGGTGGATGGAAACCAATGCTAGCAAAAGATGTTAGTAAATTAGGTTATAGTGATTGTAAAGGTTTAACAAATTTTACAAAAGCGTTACTTAAAGAAGTGGGAGTTGAATCGTATTATACAGTTTTGTATGCAGGAGATAATATTAGAGACATTGACAGAGACTTTTCTGCAACTCAAGGGAATCATGCTATTTTATGCTTACCTAATAATGATGATTACATATGGTTAGAATGTACAAGTCAAACGGTGCCATTTGGATATACTGCTAATTTTACTGACGATAGAGATGTCTTAATTATAAAACCTGAAGGAGGGGAAATTGTTCATACCAAAAAGTATGAGAGTATTGGTAATAAACAAATAACAACATCGAAAATCTATTTTACTGAAACAGGTGGTTTTAAAGCAAAGGTTTCTATAGAGTCTTATGGCTCGCAATATGGTCAGCATGAGAGGATTCAAAGAAAATCTAAAAAAGACCAAAAAATGCACTATAAAAATTATTGGAACCATATAAATAATCTCGATGTAAATTTGGTGACATTTGAAAATGATAAAAACGCAATAGTTTTCTCTGAAGCTATAGATGTAGAAGTAGAAAAATACGCATCTAATGCAGGTGATAGATTATTATTGAATCCCAACTTTTTTAATATAAGTGAGATTATTCCAAAAGAATATTCTTATAGAACATTACCAATAAAAATAGATCGAGGGTTTTTAGATATTGATGAATATGAAATCGATATACCAGAATCTTTAATTGTTGAATCCTTATTTAAACCTATTAGAGTTAGTACACAATTTGGAGATTATTCTTGTAGTATAACTCATGAAAACAACAAGTTGATTTACAAGAGAGAGTTTTTAGTTAATGAGGGTTTATACCAAAAAGAAGAATATGAAGCCTTTAGAGAGTTTTTGCTTCAAGTGGCTAAAAATGATAACCTTAAAATAGTATTAAAATTAAAATAGTATGCGAAAATTAATAACCATTGTATTGTTTGTTATTGTTCAAATTTCATTTGCTCAAAATTTCAAATTCGGAAAAGTTAGTAAAGAAGAATTACAGGAAACTAGCTATATGTCTAATGAAGATGTTAATGCTGCTGTATTATATAGAGAGGAGTATATAACATTTGAGTTTGTTTCAGATAAAGGTTTTATACAGAAGAAGAATGTTTTTGAAAGAATAAAAATTTACTCCAGAGATGGATTTAAAAACGCTACAAAATCTTTAAAGTATTACGATTCTGACTCAAGAAACAGTGAGACAATTTCCGGATTAAAAGCAGTTACTTATAATTTAGAAAATGGAAAGATTCAAAAAACAAAACTTAAAAGTAATGGGATATTTAAAGAGAAAAAAAATAAATATTGGAAAACTCAAAAGTTTACAATGCCTAATTTAAAAGAAGGATGTATTGTAGAGTATGAGTATACCTTAACATCTCCTTTTTTAGGAGTTGATGAGGTATATCTTCAGCAAATAATTCCTATTAAAAAATTAGACTTTAGATTTGAAGCGCCCGAATACTATAACTATAAAAAATACATAAACCCTCAAGCGATTTATTTACCGTCAATTTCTGATGAGGAGATTTCTAAAAGTATAACATTTTCATCTAGAGAAGAGGCTGGAATGGGAGGAAGTGGTACAACAAGATCTCAAAAGCAAGTAAGTAAAGAATCTGTAAGATATAAAGTTGTTAAAGCCAATTTAGTAAATATTCCAGCTTTAAAAGAGGAACCTATGGTCTCAAATATTAATGATTATAGGTCTAAATTGGTTTTAGAAATAGATTTTTTAAAATATCCTAACAAACCAATAAAACAATTATCTACTACTTGGGAAGCCGTTGCTAGCACTATTTATGAAAATGAAGCTTTTGGAGGGCAACTAGATAAAACAAGTTTTTATAAAGATGAGGTTGATGCTCTAATTACTAATTCTAGTGATAATTTTGAAAAAGTAGGATTGATTTTTAATTTTTTAAAATCTAAAGTAAAATGGAATGGCTTTGTAGGGATATATTCTGAAAATGGAGTGAGAAAAGCCTATAACAGTCAAACAGGAAGTAATGCTGATATTAATCTTCTATTAACATCAATGTTACGATACGCTGGTTTAAATGCCAATCCAGTGCTTGTTAGTACCAAAGAAAATGGAGTGCCTTTATTCCCAACAAGAGATGGGTTTGATTATGTGATATCTGCAATAGAGCTTCCCGAAGGTCTAATTTTATTGGATGCTTCTTCAACTTTTTCATCACCAAATATTTTACCTACTCGAGCTTTAAACTGGAAAGGTAGAATGATAAAAGAGGGAGGAACTTCAACATGGATAAATCTATTGTCATCTAATACTTCTGAACATAAGGTTTTTATGAACTATACTATAAACAATGATTTAACTGTATCAGGAAAAATCAGAGATCAGTTTACAGATCATTATGCATATAAATTTAGATCTAAATTTTTCAATGTAAGCGAAGAGAGCATAATAGATGTTTTACAAGAAAAATCTCCTGAGTTAATGGTTTCTGATTTAGATATAAAAAATATGTCTAATTATAAACCAATTCTTCAATCTTATAACTTTACACTAAATAATGCATTAGATAAAATTGGAGATGATATTTATATATCTCCAATGTTATTTTTAGTAAGTGAAGAAAGCCCTTTTAAACAAGAGATAAGAAGTTATCCAATAGATTTTAATCACCCTTTTATTAATGAGTATATGATTAATATCTCAATACCTGAAGGGTATAAAGTTGAAAATTTACCAGAAAATAAAGCGGTTAAATTAGATGATAATAATGTTAGTATGTTTTCTTATCTATTGAATGCATCAGAAAAAAGTATACAATTAAAAGTATCTTTTAACTTTAATTATTCAGCTGTTCCAGCTGCTGAATATCCTACATTCAGACAGTATTATAATTCTTATATTGAGAAACTATCAGAAAAAATAGTACTTAAAAAACTATAGTAATGAATATACAAGACGCTCAAAAAGCAGTAGATAATTGGATACAAGAACATGGAGTGCGTTATTTTAACGAGCTTACAAATATGGCTCAATTAACTGAAGAGGTTGGAGAAGTTGCTCGGATAATTGCACGACGATATGGCGAGCAAAGCGAAAAAGACAGTGATAAAGATAAAGATCTTGGAGAAGAGTTAGCAGATGTTGTTTTTGTTGTATTATGTTTAGCAAATCAAACAGGAATAGATTTACAAAAAGCGTTTGACAAAAAAATGGATAAAAAAACCAAACGTGATCACGATAGGCATCACAATAACCAAAAATTAAAGTAGTATGAATTTAAAACCTTGGTATAATTTTCTACTCTTTAATTTTGTTGTCTTGTTTGTGTTAAATTTTTTATTCTCAAACTTAACTCCTATGATAAGAGTTTTACAAGGGAGCAATGCAATAATTGATTTTAAAAACCCTTTCTTTACGGCATTATTTACAGCGATTATTTTCGTGTTTATTTTTAGAAATAGAAATTCTATTAAATGAATTTAGAACTTAAAAAAGTCAACATAAAAAATAATAAATTAATCAAGATTACTGGCTCTAAAAGTGAGTCTAATCGTTTATTATTATTACAAAGTCTATTCCCAGACATTGACATAGAAAATATCTCTAATTCAGATGATTCTAAACTCATGCAAAAAGCTTTGTCATCTAAATCAGATGCTATAGATATTCATCATGCAGGTACAGCTATGCGATTTCTAACAGCCTATTTTGCCACTCAAAAAAATAGAGAAGTTACCATAACAGGTTCGTCTAGAATGAAGGAGCGCCCTATAAAAATTTTAGTAGATGCATTACAGGATTTAGGGGCAGAAATAACGTATCTAGAAAATGATGGCTTTCCTCCTTTACATATAAAAGGGAAAGTTTTAGACAAGAATAAAGTTACTCTTCAGGCAAATGTTAGCAGTCAGTATATTTCTGCTTTGTTACTCGTTGGTTCTAAAATGCAAAACGGAATTATTTTGGAGTTAGATGGTGAAATAACGTCTGTGCCTTATATTAACATGACACTTGCTCTGCTAAACGAGATTGGAGTTGAAACTAATTTTAAAGGTAATATCATAACTGTAAAGTCAATACAATCTCAAGTAACTAAAACAAAACTAGTGGTAGAGTCCGATTGGTCATCAGCTTCCTATTTTTATAGCATAATAGCTTTAAGTCCAGAAGGAACTCAAATTACGTTATCATCTTATAAAGAAAATTCGTTGCAAGGAGATTCATCTCTAATTGAAATTTATAAGCTGTTTGGAGTAGAAACTAAATTTACTAATAATTCAATAACGCTTTCAAAAGTTTCAGCTCATTCAGATTCAATTAATTTAGACCTTTCTAATTCTCCTGATATTGCTCAAACAATCGCTGTTACCTGTTTTGGATTAGGAATGTCATGTTTTTTAAAAGGATTGCATACACTTAAAATTAAAGAAACAGATAGACTTGAAGCCTTAAAAGTAGAAATTGAAAAACTTGGAGGATCAGTTAGTATAACTACTAATTCACTAACTCTTGATGCATCTAATAGTGTTAATGAAAATATAGAAATTGAAACTTATAACGATCACAGAATGGCAATGGCCTTTGCACCTATAGCATTAAAAACAACTATTAAAATTAAAGATGCAGATGTGGTTTCAAAATCGTATCCTGATTTTTGGAGAGACTTAAAGACTATAGGTTTTAAAATTTACCAATAATAATTACATAAATACTTGACAACGCCCATATCGAGATTGTATATTTGCAGCTCGTAAAAATAACTCACTACATGAAGCTATCGCATTTTAACTTTAATTTACCAGAAGATTTATTAGCAGAATATCCATCAGAAAATAGGGATGAAGCACGTTTAATGGTTTTAGACAGAGAAAAACAAACCATAGAACATAAATTATTTAAAGACATTATCGACTATTTTGAAGAGGATGATGTCATGATTTTAAATAATACTAAAGTGTTTCCTGCACGTTTATTTGGTAATAAAGAAAAAACCGGAGCACGTATAGAAGTATTTTTATTACGAGAGCTTAATGCCGATCAACGTCTTTGGGATGTACTTGTAGATCCAGCACGAAAAATTAGAATTGGAAATAAGCTTTACTTTGGAGATGATGAAACTTTAGTGGCTGAAGTAATTGATAATACAACTTCTAGAGGAAGAACGCTACGTTTTTTATATGACGGTTCTTATAGAGAATTTAGAAATAAACTAACAGAACTTGGTGAGACACCTTTACCAAAGTACATTAAAAGAGAAGTAGAACCAGAAGATCAAGAGCGTTACCAAACCATTTATGCTAAAAAAGAAGGAGCTGTAGCTGCGCCAACTGCAGGTATGCATTTTTCTAAACACTTATTAAAGCGTCTTGAAATTAAAGGTATAAATTTCGCTGAAATCACACTGCATGTTGGTCTAGGCACATTTAATCCAGTTGAAGTAGAAGACTTATCCAAGCACAAAATGGATAGTGAAGAAATTACAGTGACTGAAGAAGCTGCAAGAATTGTAAATGAAGGTAAAGCAAGAAAAAAACGTGTGTGTGCTGTTGGAACAACTGTAATGAGAGCTATTGAAAGTTCCGTATCTTCAAACGGAACACTTAATGATTACGAAGGTTGGACCAATAAATTCATTTTTCCTCCTTACGACTTTAGTATTGCCAATTCCATGATTACTAATTTCCATACACCGAAGTCAACACTATTAATGATGACTGCAGCTTTTGCAGGTCACGATTTTGTAAAGAAAGCTTACGATGAAGCTGTAAAAGAAAAGTATAAGTTTTACAGCTATGGCGATGCCATGTTAATTATTTAATATTACAAAATGATATAAATAAAGAGCCTCCATAGTCATTGAGCTGAGTAGTGAGGTTCTTGAACTGGGCGAAATTTGGAGGCTTTTTTGTATTTAGTCATTTACCTACTTTTGTAAATAGTATGACATCTAAAAAGAAAGATATAAGATCGCTCACAAAAGATCAACTTCGAGAGTTTTTTGTAAAACAAGGTGATAAAGCATTTAGAGGTAATCAAGTTTATGAATGGCTTTGGAAAAAAGCTGCTCATGATTTTGAGGATATGACTAATATATCTCTTGAAACTCGACAAATGCTTGAAGAGAATTTTGTGATTAATCATATTCGCGTTGATGCCATGCAACGAAGCAATGATGGCACTATAAAAAATGCGGTTAAGCTTCATGATGGTCTAACAGTAGAATCTGTATTAATTCCTACAGACACTAGAACGACAGCTTGTGTATCTAGCCAAGTAGGTTGCAGTTTAGATTGTAAATTCTGTGCTACTTCAAGATTAAAACGAATGCGTAACCTCAATCCAGATGAGATTTACGATCAGGTTGTAGTAATTGATCAACAAAGTAAATTGTATCATAATCGGCCTTTATCTAATATAGTTTTTATGGGAATGGGCGAACCATTAATGAACTATAATAATGTTTTAAAATCTATAGAAAAAATTACATCACCTGAAGGATTAGGTATGTCTCCTAAACGAATTGTTGTATCGACTTCTGGAGTACCTAAAATGATTAAAAAAATGGCAGATGATCAGGTTAAGTTTAATTTAGCTGTGTCATTGCATTCGGCAATAGATGAGGTTCGTACTTCTATTATGCCTTTCAATGAGCATTTTCCTTTAGAGGATTTAAGAGAAGCATTAGAGTATTGGTATGCCAAAACCAAGCGACAAATTACATACGAATATGTTGTTTGGAAAGAAATTAACGATTCTCAAAGAGATATTGATGCACTTGTTAAGTTTTGTAAATATGTGCCTTGTAAGGTTAATATCATTGAGTATAATCCTATTGATGATGGAGACTATCAACAAGCTTCTAACCTAGCATTAGAGAATTATATAACTACATTAGAAAGGAATAGAATCGTGGTTAATGTAAGGAGAAGTCGAGGAAAAGATATTGATGCTGCTTGTGGACAACTTGCCAATAAAGCATAAAAAAAGCCTTCAATGTTGAAGGCTTTTTTTACGTTTTTAATATTACTATAAAACAATTTTCTTTTTAATCATTGTATTTGTTTGATTATCTCTAACTTCTATAATATAAACACCAGAAGAAACAGAATTTGCTTCAATCACATAAGTATTAAGGTTGGTAGAACCTTCTAATACTTTTTGTCCAGACATATTGTATAATGTATAGTTAGTTGATTCAGCTAAATTGTACAAGCCTATACTTTTGTTTAAGGCAACAACTTTTGTTTTTTCAAGCGGGTTTTCAGCGTCTAACGATAGCGTTGTATCTGTAGTAATAGGTGCTCCGGGAGTTTGCTCATATGCATAACCTTTAACTGTAAATTCTGTACCAGCAGCATTAACATCTAGGTGTGCCCAACCATAATGTACGTCTGCTCCAACAGTAAATCGTAATCCTAAAAATCTATCGGTAACACCACACCAATTACTGGCGCCAGCGCCAGAATAGCAACTATTAAAGTTCAAAGTTCCTACAAAGTTGTACATCGATCCTATATCTGTATCACCAGCAAACCATGTGGCTTGCCCAGAACTAATAGTTACACCATTACCTAATGCAAAGGGGTAATTGTAACCGCCAGGTTGTGATCCTAACCAAGAGTTTCCTGCTGCATTTTGATAAGCATCAATTATCACATAATTACCGTTAGTTCCTTCACCTAGAATAAAATCAAAAGTTCCGTCATTATTTAAATCTAAACCAACAAAAACATCTGTACCAACAAAGTCGGGCGTAATATTAGTAAATACTACTTGACCACTAGCATCAGCAATACCTGCAATAGCAGCAGATAAAGCTCCGTATTTCGAGAGTTTTTTAGTTAATGATTTAGAATGTTTAAGAGTAGTTTTTTTCATATGGATTACGTATTAATTTATTAGTTTTGTTTCAGTAACTCACAATATATTAATTATTTACAACTATCCAAAAAATAGCGGGCATTTATGAACAGAGAAAACAAAGAGTCTAATTCAGTAAATTCAAAATATAATATACCTTTAGAAGGATCATTAGGGCTTTTAGCACTTGGTGATATTGGTTTAAGGGCTTGGCGTAAAGTAAAGAGAGAGGCAAGAGATAAAAATAAATCAAATGAAAAAAAATAAGGTATTATTAATTGGCTGGGATGCTGCAGATTGGGAGATAATTGGGCCATTAATTGCTAAAGGTCAAATGCCAGCCTTAAAAAGTGTTATAGATAGAGGTGTATATGGTAATATGAGTACTATGAATCCGCCTTATTCCCCAATGTTATGGTCTTCTGTAGCAACAGGGAAAACACCTGACAAACATGGTGTTTTAGGTTTTATTGAAGTAACACCAGATACTAAAGGTATTCGTCCTGTAACTACTAATTCAAGAAAGGCAAAAGCCTTATGGAATATCTTACATTACAAAGGTTACAAAAGTAATTTAGTAGGTTGGTGGCCAAGTTTTCCTGCAGAACCAATTAATGGAGTTGTAGTATCTGATAAATTTCAAAAAGTAAGTTTAGACCCAAGTAAAAAGAGTCCAATAGTTAAGGGAACAATTCATCCAGAGAGTTTAACTAAAGAGATTCAGGATTTACGTGTTTTTCCTAACGAAATTACGAATAATCATATTTTACCATGTATACCTAAAGCCGCAGAAATAGACCAAGAAAAAGATAAGCGGTTACAAACATTTGCTAAAATGTTGGCAGAAAGCTCTTCAGTACACGCGGCAGCTACCAATATAATGCGAACTACAGAATGGGATTTCATGGCAGTTTATTACGATTTAATAGATCATTTTTGTCATGCTTTCATGAAATTTCATCCGCCTAAATTAGAACAAACACCTCAAGATTTATTTGACATCTACCAAGATGCAGTTGTTAGTTCATACAGAATTCAAGATATGATGCTAGCACGTAAATTAGATTTAATAGATGAGGATACCACAGTAATTATTATGTCTGATCATGGTTTTGAATCAGGAAATAAACGTATTATAAAAATGCCTAAATATCCTGCAGCTCCAGCTTTAGAGCATCGACAATTTGGGATATTTGTAGCAGCTGGACCTAATATTAAAAAAAATGAAAAAGTTTTTGGTTTAGGTTTAATAGATATTGCTCCAACTATTTTGCACATGTTTGGATTACCAGTAGGTAAGGATATGGATGGAAATGTGGCATTAGATATTTTTACTAATTCAGAAAAACCAAAATATATAGATAGTTGGGAGAACATTAAAGGTGATTTTGCCCAATTAACTAACTCTAATGAATCGGATATTTTAGATGATGAAGAAACAATGAAACAATTGGTTGATTTAGGTTATATAGATAAACCTGATGAAAAAATTGAAATAGCAGTATTAAAAACTAAATGTGATTTAAAGCATAATCTTGCTAGAGTTTTTATTGGTAAAGGAGATTTTGAAAACGCTTTAGAGATATTACTAGAGTTAATTGAAGATGACTATCCTAAATATTTTGAAAGTGATTTTGAAAGTAAAAAAGGTGAAAATTTAAAACAACAAGGTTTTAAAATAGGAGACGATGTTGTAGATAAAATTCCATTTTATATGGATTTGCTGACAATCAGCTTAAATACTAACGATTTTAAACAAGCTGAATATTATTTAAAACAATTAAGAAAGCTTGATAAAAAATTTGAAGACACAACATACGTTTCTGAAGCTAAAATATTAATCAGTAAAGGAAAAGTTAATAAGGCTCTTAAGCTTTTAGAACATGCAATAGAAAAAAGACCAAAAGCAGAGATATACTATCAAATAGGAAAAATCTATGGGCAATTAAACAGGTTTGAAAATGCTAAAATTGCTTTTGAACAAGCTCTAGCCATGGAAGTTGATAGGTCAAAATTCCATCAAGCTCTCGCTACTACTTTAATTCAATTAGGAGATTATGAAGAAGCGGCGGAACATGCGTTAACAGCAATAGAATTAGTTAAATATTATCCAGATGCACACTACACATTAGGAGAGGCATTAGAGAAAATGGGAGATTTAGAAAATGCTAAAATTGCTTACCAAACAGCAAGCAGTTTAAAACCTAAAAAGCATCATAGAGCAGAGGCTGCCATTGAGAATATTGATGATAAGTTCGATAATAACTCTAATTCTTTTCTAGATAAATCTGAATTTAAATATAAAGAAGATCAAATAGTAGTAGTTTCAGGCTTACCTAGATCAGGCACATCATTAATGATGCAAATGTTAGAAAAAGGTGGCCTTGAAATATTAACCGATAATAATAGAAAAGCTGATATTTCAAATCCTAAAGGGTATTTTGAATATGATCCTGTCATGTCAATTCACAAGGATAACTCATGGCTAAATAAAGCGCAAAATAAATCGGTTAAAATAGTCGCTCCTTTATTAAAATTTTTAGACCCTAAATATCGCTACAAAGTTATTTTCATGAAAAGAGATTTGACAGAAGTAGTTAAATCTCAACAAAAAATGATTGGTAAAGACCCAGATGTTTTACCAGTAAAACTTTTTGAGTCTTATAAAAAGCATCTAAATCAAGTTGATTTATGGAAAAATAAAGAACCAGGAGTAGAAATGATTTATGTTGATTACCAAGATGTTATTTCAAAACCAGAAGAGGAAATTCTAAAAATAAATAAATTTATAGGTTTAGATTTAGATACTGATAAAATGGAAACATGTGTCGATAAGTCACTGTATAGAAATAAAAAATCATAAATTATATTTAATTCTCTTTTATTAGGTTTGTTATTTAGAATACCTAATCCGAAGTATTGATTTGAAAATAGTAGAGCAAATAAAACAACCTATAGATTACGAAATGGAGCTTTTCGAAGAAAAGTTTCGCATCTCAATGTCTAGTAAAGTTGCGCTTTTAAATAGAATCACGCACTACATAGTTAACAGAAAAGGTAAGCAAATGCGACCAATGTTTATCTTTTTAGTGTCTAAAATGCTTAATAATGGAGAAGTTAGTGAACGCACTTATCGTGGAGCTTCTGTTATAGAGCTTATTCACACGGCTTCGTTAGTTCACGATGATGTTGTTGATGATAGTAATAGACGCCGTGGATTCTTTTCAGTAAACGCCCTTTGGAAAAATAAAATTGCCGTTTTAATTGGTGATTTTTTATTGTCTAAAGGTATGCTAGTTTGTATCGATAATAATGATTTTGACTTATTGAAAATTATTTCTGTTGCAGTTAGAGAATTGGCTGAAGGCGAATTACTACAAATAGAAAAAGCTCGAAAACTTGATATAACAGAAGCTGTATATTATGAAATTATTAGAAAAAAAACAGCTTCATTAATCGCGTCTTGTTGTAGTATGGCTGCAGCATCTGTAAAACCCAATTCTCAAGATGTAGATACTATGAGAAAATTTGGCGAACTTATTGGGATGGCTTTTCAGATAAAAGATGATTTATTTGATTATGGTGAAGAAAAAATAGGTAAGCCAACAGGAATAGATATTAAAGAACAAAAAATGACCTTACCGCTTATTCATGTGTTGAATACTGTTCCTAAAATAGAAAAAGATTGGCTTATAAATTCTATTAAAAATCACAATAAAGATAGAAAGCGTGTAAAGGAAGTTATTGCTTTTGTGAAAAAAAATAATGGACTGACTTATGCTGAAACTAAAATGAAGCAATATCAGTCTGAAGCCTTGTCAATTCTAAAAAAATATCCAGAATCAGAATACAGAAATTCACTAGAGTTAATGGTGAATTATGTGATTGACAGAAAAAAATAAGTATTCCAGGCAACCATTTGTATAATTTTTGCGTCTTTATAAACAGAAGCCAATATGAAATCGCTTTTGAAAGTAATTCAACTCCATAAAAACGAAGCTTTACTTATTAAAAGAGCTAAAGCAAATAATCGAGAAGCACAACATGTGCTTTATGAGTTGCATGCACCAAAAATGTTGAGTATTTGTAGGTATTACATAAAAGATATTCAGCATGCCGAAGAAGCGATGTTAAATGGATTTTTTAAAGTGTTTTCAAATATTAAAAGTTTTAAAAGTGAAGGTAGTTTTGAAGGTTGGATGCGACGCATTATGGTTAGAGAATCTATTTCATTTTTGCGTCAACAAAAAAACATTGAGTTTGCTGTAGAAGATGTTCCTGAAATTACTAACTATAACAATGAAACGTTAAGCAATCTGGCTGTTGCAGATATTCAACAAGTAATAGATTCGCTTCCAGAAGGTTATAAAATGGTATTTGTTATGTATGCTATAGAAGGGTACAAGCATCATGAAATTGCGGAGCTTTTAAATATTTCTGAAGGCACTTCAAAATCACAATTATTTAAAGCACGTAAAATGCTTCAGCAACAAATTAAACAATTAAACAAAGCAAGTAATGGCACCAATTAAATTTGAAGAACAATTAAAAGACAAGTTGGAGCAGCGTAAGTTGCAACCATCTGAACAAGCTTGGTCTAAACTTGCTAATCGTTTAGATAATCAAGAGAAAAAAGAAAACAGATCACTTTGGTGGCTTGGTATTGCTGCAAGTATTATTATAATTCTTGCGGTTTCAATCCCTTATTTTAATAACGATTCAGAAAATACCCAACCAATTATTGTTGATGTTGACACTAAAAAAGAAACACCAAAAGAAAATTCTAATCAAGAAGTAACCAATGAGGTTGTTCAGGAAGTAGTAAATGAAATTAAAGAGGATGCTATTGTAGAAACAAAAAAACCTGTTGTAAATAAAGAGGATAATTTAATAATAAAAGAGCCAAAAGCAGTTGTCAAGAATGCGGTTGTTAAAAGTGAAGAAGCCTTTGTTAACATAGCAAAACCTATTGAAGCGATAAAAAAAGAGGTTGTTGAACCTGTCGAAGAACTTAAAACTTTTGAAGAAGTAAAAATTCTAGATGTAGTAGCAGAAATACAAAAAATGCAGCAAGAACCATCTGGAGTTACAGATAGAGAAATAGATTCACTACTTAAAGTGGCTCATAAAGAAATTTTAACCCAACGTATATATAACGAAACCTCAAAAACGGTTGATGCTGATGCACTCCTTCAAGACGTTGAAGCAGATTTAGAACAATCGTTTAGAAGTAAAGTTTTTGAAGCTTTAAAAACCAATTATAGTAAGGTAAAAACTGCAGTTGCCGAACGAAACAATTAAAAACAATCATCAATTAAAAAACGAACAGTTATGAACACTATTACAAAACATTTAGTGCTAGTTATTCTATGCCTAGTTTCAACACAATTATTTGCTCAAGATACTATACAAGATAGTAACAACACATTAAAAATTGAAACCTTAAAAGAGCTTAAAAAAACCATTCAAGCAGAGGAACGTGAGTATTTAAAATCTGAAGTCGAAACGATTAATCAACGTTTAGATAGAGGAGAAATATCTCAATCTAAAGCAGAGTCCTTAAAAAAAGATGCTGCTAAAAAACGTGCTTTAAATATCGAAAATCGTTTGGCTATAGTTGATAATAAAATTTCATTATTACAACGTAACGATCAGGATTATGATGTGGATGGAAGTGAAAGTTTTACATTAAATATAGGTAAGGTTACAGGAATTACATTTAGAAATAGAAATAAACCGCGTCGATATGACAGACGCACAACAAGTGATTTAGTATTTGCTTTTGGGTTAAACAATACCTTAATAGATGGTCAAGGTTTAGATGAGTCACCTTATAAAATTGGAACCTCTGGATTTATAGAGTTAGGTGTAGCTTGGAAAACACGACTATTTAAAAACACCAATGCAGTACGTTTAAAATATGGTTTTTCCTTTCAATGGAATAAATTAAAACCAAAAGACAACATGTACTTTGAGCAAACTGGAGATCAAACAGTTCTAGCCGAGTTTCCTTTAGATTTGCGCAAATCTAAATTTAGAGTTACTAATCTAGTATTTCCTGTACATTTTGAGTTTGGACCATCAAAAAAAATAGAGCGTAAAAACTATTTTAGATACAGCACTTATAACAAATTTAAAATAGGAGTAGGAGCATATGGAGGTTTTAGACTAGGGACCTTACAAAAACTAAAGTATAAAGAAGATGGCGATCGTGTTAAGCAAAAAATTAAACGTAATTATAATGTATCAGATTTAGTGTATGGTTTAAGTGCTTATGTAGGTTTTGGTGAAACAAGCTTGTATATGAAATACGATTTAAACCCTTTGTTTAAAGACCAAGCTGTAGACCAACATAATATATCTCTGGGCTTACGTTTTGATTTCGACTAACTACTTTTTATAAAATTAGGATTAAAAAAAAGCCTCCATTGTCATTGAGCTTGTCGAAATATGGAGGCTTTTTTTTGATGTTTCGTTAACTGTCTCAATTATTAGCTTTTATTTTAACACAAAACTTTACAAGTACACACTGAGTATAATAGAAACAAGTAACTATTTTCATACGTTGCTGTAATTTGACTTTTATTATTTATAATATTTTTCTGATGCTCGATCAAAATCTGTTAGTTTATTCCATTTTAATTTAGATAAATCCACTATTTTATTTGTATGTTTTTCTCTTTTTGAATATTCCAACTCCTCAGAGTTAACCTCTACTAGTTTTGCTTTGTTTTCCTCAACTTCTTCAAGTCCATAATAAATTGATGTATAATCCGAAAAACCAAAAAGGGCAAATTTTTTCTTTTTAAGATTTATAAAAACAAAAGGAAATTCTATTTCAAATGTCATTTTGTTTTGAATAATGATTCGGCATAATACGCAGTTCGATTCTTTAAGAAAGTAAAATGTTTTTTCATAGTCAAACCAAATCCAAGTTCGTTTTGAATTAAGTTCGATTATCGGATTTTTTGAGTTCGAGTAAATTCCAATTAATCCACATTCTGCACCCATTCTCCATTCCTGAATATTATAAACTACAACTCCGTATTCATTATTTGGTGATGAAGCGAAAAAGTCTTTTGTCCAACCTTCAGCTCTGTAGTCAATCAGTTTTTCTTTGTCAATATTCCAGCTTAAAATTTCGCTCATTTCGATTTACTCAATTTAAAAATTCAGTACAAGTATCCAAGTTCGTTGTTTTTTACGAGATTATCAAATAATTGTAGTAGCCTAAATTTACAGAGCATTCTTGTGTTTAAATCAAGCTTGTCGAAATTTGGAGGCTTTTTTAGTTGATGAATACAGTGATATTATCAAATAATAATTAGTTTATTCCAAAATGCATAAATAATATTAAAAAAGAAACTCCTAAAACTAAAAAACAATCCTTACGAATATCTTTAAAAGCCTTTCCTTCTTTTAAAACCATCTCGCGAATATTTTTTGAAAAAATTAATAGTAAACAAGAAGTTATTGCAAAAATTAATGGATAAATAATTTTTGAAGTTATATTAACTTCATTTTCAATAGTTTTAAAAAAATCAATAAACGCTGGAATAAAGAGAAGATTCCAAACAATAAAAGCAAAAATCACCCATTTTTTCTTGTAAGGCAATCTAGTAAAATACTTTTCAATCATGTCTTTTTCTTAATTAATTAATTTTGCTTCAAAATACACAATCTTTTAATATCTAAACTATTTAAGTACATTTACATCGTTATTCCTGCAAAGTTTAGGAAATCGAAGATTCAGCGTAGCTAATTCATTTAAAATCAGTAAAAAATAATAAGATTCCTGCCTACGCAGGAATGACAAAATAGCTTGATAAGTAAAAACACCATAGACCAAGTATTCGAGACTGTTCGCGTAGAAGAGGTTATTGGTGATTTCGTACAACTTAAAAAAGCAGGAAGTAATTTTAAGGGTTTAAGTCCATTTAGTGAGGAGCGAACACCAAGTTTTATGGTGTCTCCAGTAAAACAAATCTGGAAAGATTTTTCTAGTGGCAAAGGTGGTAATGCTGTAGCTTTTTTAATGGAGCATGAACATTTTACTTATCCAGAAGCCATACGTTATCTCGCTAAAAAGTATAACATTGAGATTGAAGAAACCGAGCAAACAGATGAGCAAAAAGAGCAAGCCAATGAGCGTGAAAGTCTCTATTTAGTGAGTGAGTTTGCAAGGCAATATTTTGAGAGAATACTACATAAAACAGATCAAGGCCAAGCCATAGGTTATAGCTATTTTAAAGAACGTGGTTTCACAGACGAAACTATAAAGAAATTTAATTTAGGCTATTCGTTAGATGAGTGGCAAGCTTTTACAGACGAGGCTTTAAAGCAAGGTTATAAAATCGAGTTTTTAGAAAAAACAGGATTAACTATTGTAAAAGATGCTAAACGATTTGATCGTTTTAAAGGTCGCGTGATGTTTCCCATACAAAGTATGAGTGGTCGTGTGTTAGGCTTTGGTGGTCGTATACTCACTAACGATAAAAAAGCAGCTAAATATCTAAACTCTCCAGAGAGTGATATCTATCATAAAAGTAAAGTGTTGTATGGTATTTATCATGCCAAACAATCTATTGCTAAAGATGATAATTGTTATTTAGTAGAAGGTTATACAGATGTGATTCAGTTCTACCAAAAAGGAGTTAAAAACGTCGTCTCATCTTCTGGTACTGCTTTAACGCCTGAACAGATACGATTGATTAACCGTCTTACCAAAAACATTACTGTTTTATTTGATGGCGATGCTGCTGGAATTAGAGCTTCTCTACGTGGTATCGATTTGATTTTGGAACAAGGTATGAATGTAAAAGTTTGTATGTTTCCTGATGGCGAAGATCCAGATAGTTTTGCCAAACAAAACACTTTTGAAGAGCTTACCTTATATCTAGAGGAGAATGCACAAGATTTTATTCAGTTTAAAGCCTCGTTGCTATTTGAGCAAACCAAGAACGATCCTATAAAAAAGGCAGAAACTATTCGCGATATTGTAAATAGCATTTCCAAGATTCCAGATCGTATTAAAAAGGAAGTCTATATTCAGGAGTGTTCCAGAATTATGGATATTAGTGAAGATGTATTGTTTAGTACATTAGCTCAAATTAATAAAAAAGAATTTCAAGACGCGAATAAACAGTATAAGCAAGAACAAAAAGCTTTTGAGGTTATCAAGCACGAACAACCTGTAAAAAAGGTAGATGTTCAATACGAGCTAGAAAAAAAGATAATTGAAATTTTATTACTCTATGGTAATGAAGTTGAAACCTTTGAAGACTTACTGTTAAAAGAAGACGAATCGGGTGAACTTATTCTAGAGCCAACAAAACATGAAGTTAAGGTATTTGAAAAAATTTATCTCGATTTGCAAGATGATGAAATGGAATTTACAAATACATCATTCAAACAATTATATTACACTATTATAGATTCGTTACATCAAAACAACGACTTTAAAGTTAAAAACTTCATTAATACTGTAGAGCCTGAATTAGCTGCTGAAATCACGACTATTTTAATGGAAGATGATCGTTATAATCTAGATGATTGGGAGCGAATGAATATTTATCCAAAGGGTAAAAAACATACTATAGCCCAATTGGTAAGCGAAACCATATTAAGTTTGCGTTGCTTTTTAATTGATAAAAAAGTAACGGAGTTTAAAAATGAAGTCATTAAAGAGAATGCTTCAGACTCTCGATCAGTTTTAGAGGATGTAATGAATTATTCTAACCTGAAAATGTTATTGTCAAGAAAATTAAATCGAGTGCTATAACTCTAACGATCGAGCTTGATTAATTAAATCTACTAAATTGGTGACATTCAATTTTTTCATTAATCGTGCTTTATAAGTGCTTACCGTTTTTTCGTTAATTTCCAGTTCTTTTGCGATCTCTTTATTCTTTCTTCCAGAGGATAATAGTTTTAAAACTTCAACTTCACGCATAGATAACTTTTTATAAAGTTTACTCGGTTTGTTACCTCGCTCATCAAAAGCTAAAAGCTGCGCTAGTTTATTGCTTATATAAATACCTCCATTATGCACTTTGATAATGGCTTCTTTTATAATATCTGTGTCTACATTTTTTGAAAGATATCCAGAAGCACCAGCTTTTATAGTACTTACGGCATAAATTTCTTCTGGATGCACACTAAACATAATCATTTTTAGATGATTATATTCTTTTTTTAGTGTTCGTAAGGCGGTAATACCATTAAGTTCTGGTAAGTCTATTTCAGAGATAATAACATCAAAATCTCTTCTACCAACAATATCAAAAAGCTCGCGACCACTTTTAACCACTTCAGCTATTTGAATATCATGAGACGATTCAAATATTTTCTGTAGTCCTTTAATAACTATAGGATGATGATCAGCAATTAATACTTTAATCATGATTAAATAATTTATATTGTTGTTGAGTTAGAACTTAACATTTAACAAGTTAAGCCTATCGAAGTGGAGATTGATTGCAAAAATAGTAAAAATAAATCAATAATATTCTCGAATAGATGAGAAAAACTCAAGTATTATTTTAAATCGTTAGGAATTTCGCAAACAGGAATTGGTATCATTTTGTGTTTGTTTCTAGTATTGAAGCTGTTATAAATTTTATAAACTTCTTTTTCACGACCTTGAAAATCGGCTTCAGTTTTTCCTTGATCTTGCATACTCATTGCCCATTCTAATTCAGGATACGAAGCACCTATTTGATCTTCATCACTTCTAGCATCACCAAATAAGCCATCACTTGGTGCAGCTGCCATAATAGATTCTGGAACTTTTAAATAATTACCAACAGCATATACTTCAGATTTCATGAGATCTGCTATTGGGCTTAAATCCACTCCACCATCGCCATATTTTGTAAAAAAACCAACTCCAAAATCTTCAACTTTATTACCAGTTCCAGCTACCAATAACCCTTTTAAGCCAGCGTAATAATATAAAGTTGTCATACGTAAACGCGCTCTGGTATTTGCTAAAGCCATATCTACAGTTGCTTGTTTTCCGTCTAGCGATACTTCCGTTTTAAACTCTTCAAAAACAGGTGTTAAATCAGCTCTTGTATCAGAGACATTACTGTAACGTTCTTTCAATTGTGCAATGTGTTCTTGTGCACGAGACACATGACTTGCTGCTTGATGAATAGGCATTTCTATACACAGAACATCAAGTCCAGTTTCAGCACATAAAGTAGAGGTGACTGCAGAGTCAATTCCACCAGATACACCAACAACAAAACCATTAACTCTAGCGTTAGTAGCATAATCTTTTAACCATTTAACAATATGTTCTGTTACAAGTTTAGTTTTCATCTTATTTCATTTTTATAATGAGTCAATATAAGTACCTTTGCCAACAAAAATAAGATAAAGGACCAATTATTAAAAGTCTATTAGTTTTTACTTTTCACCTTATGAAGCATTTTAAATTTATAGTATTGGTTTGTGGTTTTCTTTTTCTGAATTTATCTTGCGAACAAGATTCTAAAACAGAGAAGGAAATAGCTGCTGTAGATGTAGATATTGCTATTGAGAGATTTGATAAACTGTATAATGAAACTACGGCAAGCACATTCCCTAAACTAAAAAAGACGTTTCCTTTTATTTTTCCTTCTGAAGTTTCAGATTCTGTATGGATTGCTAAAATTAACGATACGCTTCAACAACAATTGCGTCAGGCAACTATCACTACTTTTAAAGATGAGAGTGAGTTAACTTTTGAGTTAACCTCATTTTTTCAACATTTAAAATATTACTATAAAACTTTTAGAGAACCACGTGTAATTGCGGTCACAAACAATGTGCGATATAGAGATAAGGTAATTGTTACAGATTCTATTGTTCTTGTTGCTTTAGACACGTATTTAGGTCCAGAACATGAGTTTTACGGGAATATTCCAAAGTATTTAAAGCAGAATTTTAAACCCTCTCAAATAGTTGTGGATTTAGCATCAGCTTATGCTGAAAAATATGCATTTCAATCAAAAAAAAGTACCTTATTGGACGAGATGATATACCATGGTAAACTGCTGTATTTTAAAGAAAAAACAATTCCTTTTAAGACTGAAGCAGAACAGATAGGATATTCTCAAGAACAGTTGGATTGGTCTAAAGCTAACGAGAGTTATATCTGGCGCTACTTTATTGAGCGTGAATTGCTATACAGTACTGATTCTAAATTACCAAGTCGTTTTATTATTGAAGCACCTTTTTCTAAATTTTATTTAGAAGAAATTGATAGAGAATCTCCAGGTAAAATTGGTCAGTATATTGGTTGGCAAATAGTAAAATCTTACATGAAAAACAATGATATTAGCTTTCAAGATATGATGCAAAAAGAAGCTGAAGATATTTTTAATAAATCTAAATTTAAACCCAAAAAATAATGGCAGATACTTTAAAATCAAAAATAGAATTGCATGTTGAGCTAGATGACAATAGAGTGCCAGAAAAATTATCGTGGTCTGCTCAAGATGGAGGTATTAATAATGAAGAGGCTAAAGCATTAATGTTATCTGTTTGGGACAATAACAATAAGGAGACTTTGCGTATAGACCTCTGGACAAAAGACATGCCAGTTGATGAAATGAAACAGTTTTTTCATCAGACGTTAGTTACTATGAGCGATACGTTTTACAAGGCTACTCAAGATGAAAAAATGACTGCTACAATGAAAGATTTCTGCGATTATTTTGCTGAAAAATTAGAACTTAAATAGTATTAAATTTTCCAATTACTTAAATTTCTTTTAGTAAGTTTTTCGAATTTTTCTAAATCTGAATTTATTACAGTCTGTATTTTGGTAATTGTAGCTTCAGAAAGTTCTTCCATTTCTACATTTGAAGAATTAGAATTAGAAAATCTTCTTTTAATAAAGTTAATAGTCTTTTTAAAATAATCTTGTAGACTTTTCGGGTTGTCATACTTAATTGAGCCTATTTTGCCCTTTGTGCTTTGGTTAAAATGTGTTTTTTTAAAGTTTAGTTTGTCTGAAGATATATTTAGAAAATCACAAATATCGGACATTGCTTTTTCCGTGTCAGACACAAAGTCTTCAAAAAAAATAATTTTTACATTTTTAAAACCAAATGTGTTGATATAAGGTGTTATCTGCATGTGATATTTACTTACATCTGTATAAATAGAATTTGTTTGTAAGGCTGTATTTATAGACTCTGTAGTATAACCTCTCTCTACTGCAAATTTATAGTGTGATCTCATACGATCAAGAGGTTTTCTCACGATATAAATGAGTTTCATCTCTGGATTGTATTCATAAATATCATTATAAATAGTTTTATTGAAAGAAGGAAATTTAGTGTAATTAGTTGAGCCTTCTCCATATAACACACCATCTTTTTTATTAAATAGTTTATGATATTTTGCAATGCGATCTCTCCAATCTTCTTTGCTAAAAAATTGTGGCTCTTTAGGATTGCTAAAACTAATGGATGGATGATTAGCAAGAATAGAACTTAAACTTGTAGTGGCTGATCGAGCTGCGCCAATAATTAAAAAGTTAACTTTCATTTACCAATAGAATTACCACTCATTAATTTTATTAGCATCTAATTTAATAAAGATAAACAACAGAATAGTAAAACCCCATAATCCAGAACCACCTCTGCTAAAAAATGGAAGCGGAATACCTACTGTCGGAATTAATCCCATAACCATTCCAGTATTTATAAAAAAGTGAAAAAATAGGATGGAAGCAACGCAGTAACCATAAACTCTACTAAATTGGGATTTTTGCTGTTCTGCTAAAAATAGTATTCTTACTAATAATAATACAAAAACTAGTACGACTAATGAACTACCAACAAAACCCCATTCTTCTCCAACTGTACTAAAAATATAATCTGTGTCTTGTTCTGGCACAAATTTTCCAGTTGTTCTAGTGCCTTCCATAAAACCTTTTCCTGAAAAACCTCCAGAGCTAATTGCCTTTTCAGACTCGTTAAGGTTGTATAAAATAGTACGTTTCATTTGCTCCAGCTTATCTGGATCTTTCTCAAGACGTAACCACAAACTAATTCTGTTTTGTTGATGAGGTTTTAATATGTTTTGATAGAAGAATTTTACTCCAAACGATAGTAGTACAGTAACTAAAATTAAACTCAAAGGTTTTAATAGAGACTCTTTTTTCTTTTTAATTATAAAATGAAAGCCAAAAATCAAAGAAGCAGCAACTAGTATGGTTCCTAAACTCCCAAACTTTAATGTACTTAAAGCAACTAGAATTAAAAATACTATTATGGTGAGATAGATATTTGGCAATCCTTCTCTATAAAACACAAAGAAAAATGCGCCATAAACAATGGTACTACCTGCATCATTTTGCAATAATATTAAAAGAGCAGGAACCAAGATTATGAGAAATAAACGCCATTGGTGGTTAAATTCCTTAATGTTAGTTTGTAAATCACTTATGTATTTGGCAACTGCTAATGCTGTAGCTGCTTTAGCAAATTCACTTGGCTGGAGAGTCATACTGCCAAACGAATACCATGAAGTAGCACCATTAATATTTTTTCCAAATAGAAACAACCCGATTAAAGATAATAAGGAGGCTAGATAAATAATACTTGAAAAACGTTCAAAAAATTTGGCTTCAATAGATAAAATTAAAATGATTAGAAATACGCTTATAATAATAAATAACAAGTGCTTACCATAAGGAGTTGAAAAATCAAGTAGTGAATTAATTTCACCATATGCTGAAGCAGATACAATATTTACCCAACCAAAAAGAACTAATAATAAAAACAGTATAACTGTAATCCAATCTATTTTAAATTGATTTGCTCTACTCATTATTTTTTTAAGGTATCGTTTACTTGTAAAGCAATATTCATTAGCGCTTCTTTACGCTTTTTTTCTTTGTACTGATCAACTGTAAGAATTTCGGTTTCACCATTAATTTTAAAAGGCTTATTAGAATACGGTTTTTCATATTCATGTTGAAGCGTATGATTTAATATCCAGCTTTCAAGATCAGTTCTGCTAATAGAGCCTTTAATATACTTTTCAATCATTAAACTGGCAATTCTTCCAGCAAAACGACTTCCCCAATAGCCATTTTCTACAAAAACAGCAATGGCAATTTCTGGATTGTCTTTAGGAGCAAAAGCAACAAAGATAGAATGGTCTGTGAGTTGCTGTTTTTTGCCATCAATAATTGCGAAATTTTCTGCTGTACCAGTTTTTCCACATATATCTATATCTTTTACTTGTAAATTTTTAGCGGTTCCTTTATTATATACATCAAACATACCTTGAACTACAGGTTCAAAATGCTGTTTGTCTATTGTTGTTTGTTTTTGAGTAGTAAATTTTGAATCGATTGTTTCACCTTTAATATTTTTGACAATGTGTGGTGTGTAATAATATCCTCTATTGCCAATAGCTGCAGCCATATTTGCGAGTTGAATTGGCGTAGCTAATACTTCGCCCTGACCAATGGCATTAGACAAGGTAAACGTTGTGTACCACTTTTTTTCACCATATGCACTATTGTAGGTTTTTGCAGTTGGAACTTTCCCTGGCTGACCAACAGATAAATCATTATTTAAATAATCACCTAAGCCAAAACTTTTAATGTGATTACTCCAAATATCCATAGCTTCAGCTGGAGAATCGTATTTATCCATAATTCGTCTGTAGATATTTGCAAAATAAGCATTACAAGATTCATAAATACCTAAATTCATATTAGCAGGACTTTTATGATGATGGCAACCCATTTTCCTATTTCCATAGCGATATCCTAATGAACAACTAAATGTATCATCTGTAGAGACAACACCTTCGTGTAAACCTATTAGTGCATTAAGAGTTTTAAATGGGGATCCTGGAGGATACATAGCTTGTAAGCCTCTATCAAAAAGTGGTAAAGCTGTAGAATCATTGTATAGTTTTGTGAAATTTTTTGATCGATCTCTGCCTACAAGAATATTTGGGTTATAAGTTGGTGCCGAAACCATAGCTAAAATTTCACCTGAACTAGGTTCGATAGCTACGATGCCTCCGCGTTTATGTTTCATTAACAACTCACCATATTCTTGAAGTTTAGCATCTATAGTAATGGTCACATCTTTTCCAGGTTGCGCAATAGTATCAAACTTACCATTTTTGTATGGGCCAATATCTCTATTAAATCTATCTTTTTGAATAAACTTGACACCTTTTACTCCACGTAACGTGTTTTCGTATGATAATTCTACACCTTGCTTACCAATTAAATCACCCATTTTGTAATAAGGGTTCTTGTTAATTAAGGCTGTGCTGACCTCTCCAATATCACCAAGCACATTGGCACCTATTGTAGTTTGATAATCTCTCAAAGAACGTTTCTGAATGTAAAAACCGTCATATTTACGCATTTTTTCTTGTAGAACTGCATAATCTTCTTTTGATAAATGCGATATAAATACAGAAGGTAATCTGGGTGAATAGTTTTTTGCTTTGTTGTATGTTTTAATAAAGGTCTCTTTACTTATTTTTAACAGAGAACAAAATTCTAAAGTATCAAGAGGTTCAACTTCACGAGGAATTATCATAACATCATATGATGGTTGATTAGCAACAAGTAATTTGTTGTTTCTGTCATAAACATTTCCTCTTTTTGGGTAATCAAAAACCTTTCTTATAGCATTATCTTCATATAAATTATAAGTTGTTCCTGTATAAATTTGTAAGTAGAACAGTCTGGATATGTATACAAGTCCAGATATGATAATTAAGGAAACTAATAGTAATTTTCTCATTTAGAATTTCTGCTAAATAGAACAGTAATCAATAAGCATAAAATTACAGTAAAAATGCTAGAGAATACAACTTTTTGAAGTATTAAAAGTACTTTAGAAATGTTAAAAACTTCTAATGAAAATAATATAAGATGATGAATCGTTACAAGGCCAATCATGTAAACTAGTCTTGGACTTAAATCTGTGTCTTTAAACTTTACAGTTTGGTGCTCGTACAACATACCAAACGCAGATTTTAGAAAAACTGGTCTAACATAGGCAATGGTTACACAGGCAGCAGCATGAATGCCTCCAGAGTCTGAAAACATATCCACACTTAAGCCTAATAAAAAACTTAAAAATAAAAACAGTAATCTGTTACTGTTGGCAGGATATAAGATTATAAATAAAATATAACAATACGGATTTATATAACCCATAAAATTTATGTTGTTCAAAATTATTACTTGAACTAAAACAAGAGTTATAAACCTTAAGCTATTTACAAGAATTAGATTATTCATCTGGATTAGTCAATAGGTTTATAATTTCGTTTTTATCTTTATTTCTAATTATATAAACATGACCAATATTAGTCATGTCGTTAAATAATTTTACGTCAACAGTATAGGTGTCGCCAGATGCATCATTAGTAAACGAAATAACTTCACCAATTAAAACTCCTTTAGGAAATATTTGAGATTGTCCTCCTGTTGTTATGGTATCTCCAATTTTAATTGGAGCAAAATTTGGTAAATCTTCAAGTTGAACAAATTGAGGTGAATCCGAGTTCCATTTTAAAGAACCAAAATGACCTGATTTTTCTAATTGAGCATTTATTCTGCTATTGGTATTTAGAACAGACAAAACTCTGGCATACTTTTCAGATGTTTTGTCAATAATACCTACTATTCCCTTTGAGGTTATAACACCTAAGTCTTCTGTAATACTATCTTTTTTACCTCTATTAATTAATAGATAATTATTGATTGCTGAATAACTATTTTTATAAACTTCAGCTTCAGTGATTATATATTTTTGATAGGTTGAATCAATGGTTGAAATTGCAGTACCTTCAGGTTGATTAAACAGAAGCGATTTTAAATTCGTATTATCTTCTAACAGCTTTTCGTTTTCTGTTTTTAGATTAAAATATTGATTAATATTTGAAGTCCAACTATATATGCCTCCACTTAAAAAATTAGCAGAATTTATAAACTTACTTTTATGGTAAGAATGCGATTGAATGGTTAAACTTAAGGCAATTGTTAAAAGCAACAAAAACAATAAAAACGTTTTGTTTTTAAAGAAAAAGTCAAAAATTTGTTGCATTTGTTATTACTGTTTACCTATGAGTACACTTTTAAATTTAGGTAGATTTTTTAACACAATTCCTGTTCCTCTAACAACAGCACGTAAAGGATCTTCTGCGATATAAACAGGTAAATCTGTTTTTTGAGATAAGCGTTTGTCCAGACCACGTAACATAGAGCCACCTCCAGCGAGATAAATTCCTGTATTATATATATCTGCGGCTAATTCAGGAGGCGTTTGTGATAAAGTTTCCATAACAGAATCCTCAATACGTAAAATAGATTTATCGAGAGCTTTTGCTATTTCACGATATGAAATTTGAACTTGTTTTGGTTTACCTGTCAATAAATCTCGACCTTGAACACTCATATCTTCTGGTGGTAAGTCTAAATCTTCTGTTGCAGCACCAATTTGAATTTTAATTTTTTCAGCAGTACGCTCTCCAACATATAAATTGTGTTGCGTGCGCATGTAATAAACAATATCACTAGTAAATACATCTCCTGCAACTTTCACAGATTTGTCACAAACAATTCCTCCTAAAGCAATAACAGCAATTTCAGTTGTTCCTCCGCCAATATCAACAATCATATTTCCTTTTGGTTGCATAATATCAACACCAATACCAATTGCTGCTGCCATTGGTTCATGAATTAGATAAACCTCTTTTCCGTTAACACGCTCGGCACTTTCTTTTACCGCTCGCATTTCTACTTCAGTAATTCCAGATGGTATACAAATTACCATTTTTAATGCTGGTGTAAACCATTTATTTTTTAATGCAGGTATGTTTTTAATAAACATACTCATCATTTGTTCTGAAGCATCAAAATCTGCTATTACACCATCTTTCAATGGTCTAATAGTTTTTATGTTTTCGTGAGTTTTACCTTGCATCATGTTGGCTTCTTTACCAACAGCTATAATTTTACCAGTAATTCTATCTCTTGCTACTATTGAAGGACTATCTACTACTACTTTATCATTGTGGATAATAAGTGTGTTTGCGGTTCCAAGGTCTATAGCTATTTCTTCTGTTAAGAAATCAAAAAATCCCATTAGCTATTATATATTATTTAGGGTTGTATTATACAAAAAGGCGAATAGTTGTAAATGTAATAAATTATACGATATTACTGGCATAATAGATGTTTTAAAACAGGAATTATTTTTTAATGCTTAAAATGACGTGTTCCAGTAAAAACCATTGATACATTATTGTCATTACAATAATCAATGCTCAATTGATCTTTTATGGATCCTCCCGGTTGAATTACAGAACTAATTCCTGCATTTTTTGCTATTTCTACACAATCAGGAAAAGGAAAAAAAGCATCACTTGCCATAACAGCACCTTCTAAATCAAAATTAAAAGATTGTGCTTTATGAATAGCTTGATTTAAGGCATCAACACGACTGGTTTGTCCTGTTCCGCTTGCACATAACTGTTTATTTTTTGCAAGAACAATAGTATTAGATTTTGTATGCTTACAAATTTTTGAAGCAAACAATAAATCTTCAATTTCTCTTTCTGAAGGTGTCTTTTCTGTGGCATTAGTTAGGTCAGATTGCGTATCTGTTTTGTTGTCCTTATCTTGTACAAGAATACCGTTTAAACAAGTTCTAACTGTAGTTTGAGGCAGCTCGACATCATTTAAAACTAAAAGAATTCTATTTTTCTTTCCTTTTAAAATTGCTTCCGCTTCGCTAGAAAACGATGGTGCTATAACCACCTCACAAAACAGTTTGTGAATTTCTTCAGCAGTAGCTTCATCAATTTCTATATTACTTATTAAAATGCCACCAAAAGCTGAAATGGGATCTCCAGCAAGAGCATCAACATACGCTTGATGTATTGTGTCTCGTTGAGCAAATCCACAAGCATTATTGTGTTTTAAAATTGCAAAAGTAGGTGCTTCACCTTTAAACTCATTCATTAAATTAACTGCTGCATCTACATCTAACAGGTTGTTGTAACTTAATTCTTTACCATGAAGTTTAGTAAATAAAGCGTCAAAATCACCAAAGAAAAATCCTTTTTGATGCGGATTTTCACCATAACGAAGCTCTTTTCCATTAGATTCAGAAATTTTTAATGATGTAATTTCCTGATTAGAATTAAAGTAGTTAAATATGGCTGAATCGTAATGAGAGGAAACATTAAAAGCTTTTGCGGCAAATGTTTTTCTGTCATCTTCAGAAGTCTCTCCGTTTTTAGTTTCTAATAATTCTAAAAACTCTGAATAATCATCTACAGATGACACACAAATTACATCAGCATAGTTTTTGGCGGCAGCACGAATTAATGAGATGCCTCCAATATCTATTTTTTCTATAATATCCTGATTGCTAGCTCCAGCAGCAACTGTTTTTTCAAAAGGATATAAATCTACAATTACTAAATCAATTTGCGGGATGTTATATTCTGCTAATTCAGCAACATCGCCTTCATGAGATTGCCTATTTAAAATACCGCCAAATACTTTAGGATGTAGTGTTTTTACACGACCTCCTAAAATAGAAGGATACGACGTTACATCCTCAACAGGAACTACATTTATGCCTAAATCATTAATAAATTTTTGCGTGCCACCAGTTGAGTATATAGTAACTCCTTGTTGATCTAATTGTTTTACGATTGGTTCTAAACCGTCTTTAGAAAAAACGGAAATAAGTGCAGATTTAATGGTTTTTGAGTTGCTCATTATAGTTGTGTAATTAAAAAATAATTTCTCGATTATAGATCGAGAAAACATTAAAAATTGTCATCCTGAACTTGTTTCAGGATCTAATGATGCAAAGGATTTTTTTATTTTATCTAAAAAAATAGCTTGCTTTATTAAGCCATCAAATGTAATTAATCTGCTCTGTCTTTTTATTAAATTTTTTTAGAGTTTTTCAACTAAAAAGAGAAGTTGTTAACATGTATTTGGGAAGTTTACAAATAGACACTAGAGACTTTTGAACAAACATATTCTAAAAAACGCTCGTCTTCATCAGAGAAAGGGTCAGGAGTGTTAGAGTCAATATCTATTTGTCCAATATTTTCTTCATTAACAAAAATTGGCACTACAATTTCTGCTTTTACAGTAATGCTACACGCTATATAATTATCTTGAGCAGTTACATCTGGAACTACAAAATTTTTATTACTAATAGCTACTTGTCCGCATATACCTTTTCCAAAAGGAATAATAGTATGATCTGTAGGCTCACCAACATAAGGGCCAAGTTTTAGTTCATCTTTATCGCCATTTTTAAAATAAAAACCTACCCAGTTATAATAGTCTACATGTTTTTCTAATAAAACACATATTTCAAGAAGTTTTTCTTCAAACGTTAAATTCGTATTCGAAATTATAGTGTCAACTTGTGGTTTTAGGACTTCAAAAGTCATGATAATTTATTTTTTTGTAAAAGTATTTAATTCGTTTAAAGTTTGGTCGTACATTTTATATAAATTTAACAACCAATTAATAAATTTATTTGAAAGCACTTTTAATTAAATACAAAACAGTAGTTAGGTTTATTCTTACCTTTATACTTGCTTATATTGTATTATCAATTATCTATAAATTGTATTTAGATTTTTCAGATGGCTCTAAATATTATCCCGACTACATCACGAATTTAGTAGCAAATCAAACAGAATATTTGCTAAATGATTTTGGTTATCAGGCTCAAACTATTGCGCATTCAGATGAAGCTTCAATGAAACTTATTATTAATGATAAATATGTAGCAAGAGTTATTGAAGGATGTAATTCTGTAAGTGTTATAATTTTGTTTGTCTCGTTTATGATTGCTTTTGCTGGACGTTTTAAACAAACTTTTTTATATACGCTTTCGGGTGTTGTTTTAATATATGCTGTTAATCTTGCTAGGATTGTTATCCTGTCTATAGGATTGTATCATTATCCTTGGAGACGTGATATTTTACATACAGTTATTTTTCCAGTTATTATATACGGAATGGTTTTTATACTATGGATGTTTTGGGTTAATAGGTTTACTAAAATTAATAAGAGTCATGATTAATCCAATAAGAAGCATATTACTACTCGTTTTGTTTGGATTTCTTGTATTGATTCGAGTTTTTGAAAACGAATTGTTTTACGATCCGTATTTACAGTTTTTTCAAAATGATTATTTGTATATAGATTCGCCTAGAAGAGAAATTTTTAAGCTCACAGTATTTACAACAATGCGATATTTATTAAATAGTTTAATATCTCTAGGAATTATCTATCTGTTTTTTAAAGATAAAAGTATCATCAAGTTTTCTGCGCTCTCATTTTGTGTAGCCTATATTATTTTAATTCTCTTCTATTTATATTTTGTTATTAATCCAAGACAAGAAGATTATTATTTATTTTTTAATGTTCGTCGGTTCTTAATCCAGCCAATAGGTCTGTTAGTGTTATTACCAGCCTTTTATTACTATAAGCTCAAGCAGTGAGTGTTAATCATTTTATAAAAAACACTTAAGAATTTAATTTTTTGTAATTTTGTACTGTGATAAAACAAGTAATAAATAAAGTTTTTTCTATGAGCATGGCGTTTCTAGTGCTATTTTCTACTGTGTCTTTTACTGTAGAAAAACACTATTGTGGAGATGCACTAATAGACGTTTCTGTATTTTCTGAAGTAGAAAAATGTGCTTCTGAAACTAATGATATTGGACTTCAAAAGATCACAAAAAAGCCATGTTGTAAAGATGTAGTAGATTTGATTAAAGGTCAAGATGAACTTCAAAAAACATCTTTTGATGATTTAAGTTTAGATCAACAATTATTTCTAACCATTTATTTACAATCCTACAAAAATCTTTTTGAAGGATTGCCGCAACTTGTAATTCCTCATAAAAATTACTCGCCTCCAAACCTCGTCTATGATATCCAGGTATTGGATCAGGTCTTCTTAATTTGATGTATTAAAAATTCTGTGTTTTAAACACAAAAGTTCATGTCAATTTATTTTGACAAAACACTAATTTTTAATACAAAAAAATGACACATACATATTTGGTTTCTGGCATGACCTGTAATGGTTGTAAAGCTTCAGTTGAGAAAGCAATTATAACTGTAAATGGAGTGGAAGAAGTTTCTATAGATTTAGAATCTTCGATAGTCAATATAAAAATGACTCATCACATTCCTATTAAAACTTTTCGAGAAGTATTACCAAAAAAGTATTCGATTGTTACAAAAGAGCAAACTAATATTTTTAAGACTTCACCAGAAGTTGAAGAAAACTCAAAAACAGAATTACAGCAATTATATCCTTTGTTTTTAATTTTTGGATATATCACAATTGCGTCTGTATTGTTGAATTATGCTGGGTGGAGTTGGAATAATTTCATGCTAGATTTTATGGGCCTATTCTATATAGTTTTTAGCTTTTTCAAGCTGTTAGATTTAAAAGGGTTTCCAGAATCGTTTAAAATGTATGATCCATTAGCTAAAACAATTCCTGTTTATGGGTTTATGTATCCTTTTATTGAAGTTGCGCTTGGATTATTGTTTATAATGCGCATTCAAATTCCATTAGCTTTAATCGTAACAGTAGTTATTTTAGGTATTACAACAATTGGTGTAACACAAACACTTTTAAACAAAAAAACTATTCAGTGTGCATGTCTAGGAACAGCTTTAAAGTTGCCTATGACAAAAGCCACATTTATTGAAAATAGCATTATGCTGATTATGGCAATGATAATGTTATTCAATATTTATTAATAAAACATAAATTAAAAAGACACTCACTTTCGTGAGCATAAGATGAAGAATTTATTATATATAGTATTGCTTCCATTAGTTACTTTTTCACAATCAAATTTAGAAGGAGTCATATTAGAGGCAAATGAAAAAAATGAAAAAATTGGTCTTTTAGGAGCTAATGTTTATTGGTTAGATACTTCTATAGGAACTACAACAGATTTTGATGGTAATTTCACAATTCCGTATTCATCTAATTATAAAAAATTAGTAATTAGTTATGTTGGTTTTAAAACGGATACTTTAGAAATTACTAGTAATAAAAAGATTGAGCATTGGTTACGATCAACCAGTGATTTAGATGCCGTAACAGTTACTTCAAGAAAACAATCAACTGCTAAATCCTATTTAAAAGCAGAGAATGTTCAAATTGTAAGTAGCGCCGAATTACTTAAAGCTGCTTGTTGTAATTTAAGTGAGAGTTTTGAAACCAATCCATCAATAGATGTTAACTTTTCTGATGCGGTAACCGGAACAAAACAAATAAAAATGTTGGGTCTTTCCAGTCCTTATATTTTAATAGCTACTGAAAACATTCCATCTGTTAGAGGAGCATCACAAGCTTATGGTTTGAGTTTTATACCTGGAACTTGGGTAGAGAGTATTCAAATTACTAAAGGTGCAGGAAGCGTAATAAATGGTTTTGAAAGTATTGCAGGACAAATTAATGCAGAACTACAAAAACCTTCTACAGATGATAAGCTATTTGTTAATGCATACGCTTCTGTTAATGGTCGATTAGAGCTGAATACACATATTAATACTAAAGTTAATGATAAATGGTTTACAGGATTGTATATTCACGGAAACTTAAGAGATAGTAAGTTTGATAGAAATAACGATTCGTTTTTAGATGTACCATTAAAAAAGCAAATTAATGTTATGAATCGTTGGCAGTATACAAATCCTGAAAAGGGATTAGTTAGTTTTATTAATGTGCGATATTTAAATGATAATAATCAATCAGGTCAAGTAGATTTTGATCCTGATAGAGATAAACTAACTACCAATAATTGGGGAAGTGAGGTGGATACAGAGCGTTTTGAGCTATCAACAAAATTAGGATATGTAAACCCAGAAATACCTTGGCAAAGTATTGGTTTGCAATTAGCTTATAGCAATCATAATCAAGAATCGTATTTTGGTTTAAACCAATATGATATAAGGCACAACAGTGTATACTCTAATATAATTTACAATTCTATTATCAGTGATTCTAGACATAAAATAAAAACAGGTTTAAGTTTTACATACGATCATTACGATGAAATAGCTTTAGCAACAGATTTTGAAAGAAGCGAACGCTCTTTTGGAGGCTTTTTTGAATACGCTTATGACGATTTAGATAAATTAACACTTACAGCAGGCTTGCGGTTTGATACACATAATTTGCTGGGTGAATTTATCACACCGCGTTTGCATTTACGTTACACGCCTTGGGAGAAGTCAGCTTTAAGAGCCTCAATTGGAAGAGGTATTAGAAGCGCTAACATTTTTGCAGAAAACCAACAAATATTTGCAACATCTCGTTCTATTAATATATTAAATACAAATGGTGAAATTTATGGATTAGATCCAGAAATAGCCTGGAATTACGGAGTGTCCTATTTGCAAGGATTTAATCTGTTTGGAAGAAAAGCAGATATCACTCTTGATTTTTACAGAACAGATTTTCAAAACCAAGTAGTAGTAGATTATGAGAATTCTCAAGAGTTGAATTTTTATAATTTAGAAGGTGATAGTTACGCCAATAGTTTTCAAGCAGAGTTTAATTATAATGCTTTTGAAGGTTTTGACTTGCGAACGGCTTACAAGTATTACGATGTGCAAACCGAGTATTTATCTGGAAAAAAGACCAAGCCGTTAACTCCAAATCATCGTTTGTTTGCAAATGCTTCATATGAAACAAATAAAACTGAAAAACAAGCGCAATGGAAATTTGATCTAACCTATAATTGGTTAAGTGAGCAACGTTTTGCTTCAACTATAAATAGTCCTTCAGAATTTCAATTGCCAAATGAATCACCAACAGTTGCAACGCTAAATGCTCAAATCACAAAGGTGTTTTCTCCAAAATTTGAAGTATATTTAGGAGGTGAAAATTTAACGAATGTAAGGCAAAGTAACCCAATTTTAGGAGCAGATAATCCGTTTGGAGCGAATTTTGATACTACCTTTGTATATGGTCCAATTTTTGGTAGCATGTATTATACAGGATTACGATATAAACTAAATTAAACTTATTACAATGAAAAATATACTAACAATAGCCATGCTTTTTTTAACGGTTACAGTATTTGCTCAAAACAAAAATGCAAAAGCTTCTTTAGAAGTAGATGGTGTTTGTATGATGTGTAAAGAACGCATTGAAAAAGCAGCTATTAGAACAAAAGGTGTAAAGTCTGCTAATTGGGATATTAAAACTCATGAATTAAAATTAATTTATGATGAACGTAAGGCCAATTTAGAAACCATACAGAAGAATATTATTGCTGTTGGTCATGATACGCAAGAAATGACAGCAACAGATGAAGCGTATAACTCTGTTCATCCATGTTGTAAATATCGTGATGAAGATATAAAAGCAGATCATGAAGGCGGAGAAAAAAAGAACTAAATTATATAAAACCGAAGTCAAGGGCTTCGGTTTTTTTGTTGTGTTAAGTTTGTTTTTTTGGTCTTGTCAAGGGGAAAGGCTAATTGCTAACACAATAATTGAGCAAACACTTGAGGTTTATGGAGGGCTGGAAAATTGGAGAAACATTGATCAACTAAGCTTTGATAAACAAGTGACTCTTTTTTTAGAAAATGGTGATTTAGAACGCAAAACAGATCAATTTCAATTATTTCAATTTCAAGATGATTTCGGAAAGATTGAATGGGGAGAAAATGATAAGTCGCATATGATTATTTATGAAGATAATAAGATTTTTAAGATAGAGAATGATTCAACTATTAATTCTCCTGTGGCTATAGAAAATGCAGAGCGTGCTTTTTTTGCTTCAGAGTTTGTTATAAAGCAGCCTTTCGATTTATTGAGAGATGAGGTTATTTTAACTAGAGAAAACGATACTATTATTAATAGTAAAGATTGTTATGTGGTTTCGGTTTCTTATAAAGGAGATAAACCTGATGCTGATAAGTGGTATTATGTAATCGATAAAGAATCCTTTTTAATTTTAGCTAATAAAGTCGTGTTAAAAGACCACACTAGTTGGGTTGAAAACCTGACTTATGATAGTAGTTCAGATTTTATTTTTAATGCACACCGCAAAAGCTACAGACTAGACAAGGATGGAAATAAAACCTATTTAAGAGCCGAGTATTTTTATTCAAATTATTTAGTTAATTATTAGAGGTTTCAACCACAGAAGTTATTGTGGAGAAAGGGTCTCCGTCTTCAGTATAACCTTCTATATAGAATAATAAATCGTGTTTTCCAGGATTCGTCAGAGTTATGTTGCTATAGTTTTCAGCATTTGAGACTACACTATAATGCCATGATACGGCACCGAAATTTTGATAGCTGATACTTTCGTAATCTATATACTCTGGTTTGTACACTTCTTTTTCAAAAGTAAAACCATTATTTAAAGTAAACTTTTTAGAAGTCTGTTGATTTTCTGGGAGTTCAAAACCCTTTCCGTCAGTAAAAATTACATGACTTCTTCTAAAACCAAAATCACTTCTTCCTCCATGATACATTTCAATAACATGTTTCATTGAGATATCTAATAAGCCATTTGTTGGAGTTCCTAATTTTCCATCAACAATAAAAACTGCCATTTCACCAGTTGTTCTATAAAAATAAAATAAACCTTGAGGTAATCTAACATCACCGACAACTAGTCTTGTCGTTAAACCTTCTTTAGCTTTAAAGTAATTGCCAATTGTTCCATAACCATATAAGCTAGAGTCTACAACTATGCCGTAACGATCTCTAGTAAACTTATTAAACTTTAATTTATTTGCTTTAATAACAACCTCGTCAAGAACCTCTCCCTCAAATTCGTTTAAAGATTTTTTTATATCCAAACTAGAGTTATCAAAAGGATTGTAATTACTTATTTTAAATTTTGAGTCTAATATTTTTGCAAGAGGATTTGTTGTAAAAAAGAAATTAGCTTTAATTGGCTTACCTTTTTCATCAATAGCAGAAAATTCGAATTGAGATCCAGATTCAAATACTAGATTTTCTAATAAAAAAGTATTGTCATGTTTTAAATCTGCAATTTGAATAGTTGTATTGTCTTTTGAATAGAGTAAAACTTTATTTACAATTTTATTTTTATTTAAGGGAACTACATAACCTTCTATAGTTACTCCAGAATTACTTGTAATAGTGTCTTTAGATTTATTATTAAGTATATAATTCCAATTGTATTTACTCCAGCCTTGATTTAACATTAATAAGTCTATTTCAAATCGTTTTTGGTTATTATTCTTTTCAAAATAGTAACCAGGGTTTTCAATACTTCCAGTTAAGAAAGGTTGTAGATAAATAGATGCCAATAAATTACCTTTATAATTGTTAGCCTTTGTTTTTACAGGTAAAACTGAAATACTAGTATTCGTACCAATAGGCTTACTATTTACCTTGTTAATTATTCTATATGAGAGAGTGTCTTTAACTTTTAATGAGGTTGTAATAATAGAACTATTGCTATTAATGCTTTGAAAATTAAAAAATAAACGCTCGCAAATTGGTTGTGAAAATTCATCGAAAACAGTAATGATATTCGTTCCAGGAAATAATTTTTTATTGGGTATATTTAAAATCATTTTGTGGAATCCTTTTTCAAATTTAGTAGTGTAAGTATGAGATAAGCTTTCTTTATGTATAGAAATTGTAATATCTTGATCACTAAAGTATGGTAAAGAGTGTTTGTTGGTTGTTATCTCTATTTGAAGATTACCAGTTTTAAAATCTTGCTCCAGTTTGAATGCAACACCATTTTGTTTTGATAGAGGTAATTCAGTAGAAATAGAATTGTCAGAACTAACTATCTTATATTTTATTCCTTGCCTTGGTAAAAAAGAAAATTTTCCCATTCCTAATTTGTTGGTAGAAATGTTAGTTTTTACGAGTTTCCCTGTTTCATCTAAAAGAGTAAGATTATTAAATTGAACACCTTTTCCTTTTTGATTTATAATTTTTATACCACATGTGTTATTAATATTGGATACAAGGTGACCACCTTCAGGTAAAACTTGTACATCATAAGATATATCTAATTCGTTTGTTACATGTGTATTTTCTGGGTTATTAGGATTTATAATTTTAATAGGTTTAGTTATTATTTCTGATGATTTTGTATATAAGTTACTAGCCTTAAAAGCTCTTATAAAATAACTGCCAGTATTGGTTTTAGGACTTAATGTAAAACTCCCATTTACCGTACCTTGATCAAGGTATAAAAGTGATTTTGATATAATCGTATTCTTAATATCAATAATTTGAACAACAATATTTAAATTTTCTAATGTTATTTTAGAGCTTTCTTTTTCGAATGCATATATACTAAACCATATTTTTTCATCATTTACATATACTGTTTTATTAGTGTGAATATGTAGAGAAATAGTTTTTGCTGTGTGATGATTTTTTAATATTGAGTCAATATTTAAGGGAGAAGTTTCTTGAGCAAAGGTGTAACTACATACTATTAGAAGAATAAAAGAGAAACGATTCATTCATAATATTTTTGATTCACATAAATATAAGGCAATCAAAAACTTAAAACAATAATTATATGATGAACGGTTGTATGGTTTTATGAAAGGGGAATAGTATAAAATAAAAAAACCAGATTTTTATATCTGGCTTTTTTATTTATAGTGAAAGAAGTTTTACATCATTCCTGGCATTCCGCCTCCCATTGGTGGCATTGCAGGTGCATCTTCTTTAATATCCACTAATGCGCATTCAGTAGTTAGAATCATTCCTGAAACAGATGCCGCATTTTCTAGTGCAATACGTGTTACTTTTTTAGGGTCAATAATTCCTGCTTTAAGCATATCTACATACTTTTCAGACTTGGCATCGTAACCAAAATCTTTTTTACCTTCCAGTACTTTGTTAATTACGACTGAACCTTCTCCACCTGCATTTTCTACAATAGTTCTAATAGGTGCTTCAATAGCTCTATTTACTATTTGTACACCAGTTGTTTCATCTAAATTATCAGTAGTAATTTTTTCAAGAACCTTTTTAGCTCTTACTAAAGCAACGCCACCTCCAGCAACAATACCCTCTTCTACAGCAGCTCTAGTAGCATGTAAAGCATCGTCAACACGATCTTTCTTTTCTTTCATTTCTACTTCAGAAGCAGCACCAACATATAATACGGCAACTCCTCCAGCTAATTTAGCCAAACGTTCTTGTAGCTTTTCACGATCGTAATCGCTAGTTGTTGTTTCAATTTGTGCTTTAATTTGATTTACTCTAGCTTTAATATCTGAAGACTTTCCAGAACCATTTACAATAGTAGTATTGTCTTTATCAATCATTACAGATTCTGCGGTGCCTAACATGCTTAAATCCGCATTTTCAAGAGAGAATCCTCTTTCCTCAGAGATTACTGTTCCTCCAGTTAAAATTGAAATATCTTCTAACATGGCCTTACGTCTGTCTCCAAATCCAGGTGCTTTTACAGCAGCAATTTTTAATCCTCCACGTAATTTGTTTACTACTAATGTTGCTAATGCTTGACCTTCAACATCTTCAGCAATGATTAATAAAGGACGTCCTGATTGTGCTACTGGTTCTAATATCGGAAGGATTTCTTGTAAGTTAGAAATCTTTTTATCGAATAATAAAATATATGGATTCTCTAAATCCGCAATCATTTTATCAGAATCTGTTACAAAGTAAGGTGATAAATAACCTCTGTCAAATTGCATACCTTCAACAACATCTACATACGTATCAGTACCTTTAGCTTCTTCAACAGTAATAACACCTTCTTTACCAACTTTACCAAAAGCAGTGGCAATTAACTCACCAATAGTATCATCGTTATTTGCAGAAATTGATGCTACTTGCTTAATCATTTCAGAAGAGTTTCCAACTTTTTTAGATTGTTTATCTAAATCTGCTACGATTGACTCTACTGCTTTGTCAATACCACGTTTTAAATCCATTGGATTAGCACCAGCTGCAACATTTTTTAAACCTTCTTTTACAATAGCCTGTGCTAAAACTGTAGCAGTTGTTGTTCCGTCTCCTGCAAGATCATTAGTTTTGCTAGCTACCTCTTTTACCATTTGTGCTCCCATATTTTCTAGAGCATCTTCTAGTTCAATCTCTTTTGCTACAGAAACACCATCTTTTGTTACTTGAGGTGCTCCAAAACTTTTACTAATAATTACATTACGGCCTTTAGGTCCTAAAGTTACTTTTACTGCATTTGCTAATGCATCAACTCCACGTTTTAAACCATCGCGAGCTTCTATATCGAATTTTATATCTTTTGCCATCGTTAAAATTTTAATTTTAGCGTTTCCATGAAAATGGAAATCTGTTATTTTTTGTGTTTACTTTTAAACTAATGTGATTCCTAATATTTAATAGGAATAACATTTATACAATTGCAAGAATATCACTTTCACGCATGATTAAGTAATCCTTACCTTCATACTTTAATTCTGTTCCTGCATATTTACCATATAAAACAGTGTCATTTTTTTTAACTGTCATCGGTTCGTCTTTTGTGCCATTTCCTACAGCAACCACAATACCCTTTTGTGGTTTTTCTTTGGCGTTATCTGGGATGATAATTCCTGAAGCTGTTTTAGTTTCAGCTTCCATAGGTTCTATAAGAACTCTATCTGCTAAAGGCTTAATGTTTACACTCATTGTTTATTTGTTTTGATTAATTATAAATTTTGTTAACGCTTTAGCGTTATTCAGAAATTATGCCAATGCTTTTTCACTGACAAAGTTTCAGTACTGTTTTAATAAACAAAAAATGCCAACTTTAAAAGCTGGCATTTGAATATTGTATGTTCTCTAGTAATTAGTTACCAGAAGTGTCATCTGTAGTTGTTGCATCATCGTTAGAAGCCTCTGGTAAAGGTTGAGCTTCAGGAAGCGGTTGCTCTACTGCATCAGGATCTAAAGCTTTAGATTCTGCATTTCCTGTTCCATTTCCAATAGCTAAATTAGAAGCTAAAATTAATGCGATTAATATAGTAGCTAATGTCCATGTACTTTTATCTAAAAAGTCGGTTGTTTTTTGAACGCCTCCCATTTGTTGAGATCCTCCTCCTCCAAAAGTAGAAGCTAATCCTCCACCTTTAGGATTTTGCACCATAATTACTACTACTAGTAAAAATGCTACTACTACTATCAATACTAAAAATATTGTAAACGTACTCATTATTCTTTATTATTTTGTTCTTGTAATTTTTTTACTGCTTTAATTTGGTCTGCAAAGAAACCACTTTTTTCTGGATATTTCAAACTTAATATTTTATAAGATTGAATGGCTTTTTCGTAGTTTTTTTGCTCAAGATAAATTCTAGCCAAAGTCTCTGTCATCAGTGATTCTGATTGTACAGTTTTTGGTTGAATAGATGTAAAAGAAGAGGTGTCTTTTTTTACAGGACTAATTTTAGGATTGGCCTCAATAAATTTATCAATTAATTCAAATTTTTTAGTTTTTAAATTTGACTTTTCTGTTGCATTATCTGAAACTTCCTCACGGACTATAGGTTTAAAACTTGTAAGTTTTAACCATTCGCTAAACGAATGTGTTTCTGTCCTATCAAACTTTAATGGCTTACCAATTTGTAGTTGTTCTTCTGGAGTAGCTATAATATCTTTAGAACTTACTTCAAAAAGAGGTTTTACCTGATGTTCAATATCTTTAGCTTCAAATAATTCTGGATCTAAAACACCTTTAGTTTCGTCAATACTCTGGCGAAGTGCATCATCAATAATCACACTTTTCTTTACCGAAATATCTTCAGCATCAGTAACATTAAATTGTTTTAAGCGTTCTGAAGTTTGCTTTATTTGATTAGAAATATCGTTCTGTGAAAATACATCAGATGTAATAAAATCAAATAAAATACTTCTATCTGTAGTGTAAGCTGCAGTGGTTTTTAACTCTTGATTGTATCTTATACTTTCTTCATTTTTTAAGCCTTTGAGATAAATAGCTCTTGCTGATTGAAAGTAAGGATATTCATTAATTACAGACTTTAAATTACGCGTTTGCTCCTCATTGGTTTTTTGAGGGTTTTTTAGCAAATATGTAAAATCTGTTTGTGTCATTATTTATTTATTAACAGATGCTCTTATTTGGCGATTGAGACTCTCGAAATCACCATTTGGCAAGTGTTGCATTAAAAATATCTTGGGTGATACGCTCGAAAATTTCTTCGTGAGCAACATCTTTTTGCGAGCCAACTAGTTGCGCACTTCCATCAAAATCATAAAAAAAAGAAAAACGCTGTTCCATTTCGGCTTCAGGGTCATTCTTGTCAAAGAAACGTACATTAACAGCAACTGTTAATCTGTTTTGCGCAGCAGTATTATTAGCTTGTGCAGTAGTTGGCGAAATTCGATACTCTACAATTTCTCCTTCATAAGTCAAATCGCCATTTGAATTTACTAGATCTAAACTTGTTTGATTAATTAGTAAATCCTGCAATGCTAATGTAAAGTCGCGATCAAAACCAGGTTCTATTAAAGGTGCATTATTTTGAAAATAATTTACTTGAAATGTTTTAGTGCCTTCCGGAATAGACGCTCCTGTAAACGAGTAAGGTCCACAACTCCAAAAGAGGAGTAATGACAAAGCTACATGCAGTTTTTTTAGTAATCTCATTAATAAGTATTTGGACGTTTCATTGTTATAAACGCATAAATGTAACCTGCATTATCAGCGACATCAAAATCTACATTAATTAAACGATAGCCTTGATAGTGTTTTTCGTTAATCATGTCTTCAGCTTCTTGTCTAATAGCTTCAGAACTATTAGGTCTAAAAGACTTTCTTATCATAAATATTTCAACTGCTTTTAATGCCATGTTATAAATCGAATTGTTTAATTTTTCTGTATAATGTTCGCTCGCTTATACCAAGCTCTGCAGCAGCTAATTTACGTTTTCCGTTGTGACGCTCCAACGATTTTTTTATGAGCTCTAGTTCTTTATCATGAAGTGATAAGGTTTCTTCTTCTTCAACTTCTTCAGCAAAGTGGTATTTATCTTCAACATTTTGAGACGAGATTATTTCTGGTTCTACTGAATTAGATTGCTGTGGAATTGATAAAACCTCTAGCTCTTCAGCTGAATTACTATATTGTGACTCATCAGAACTTCCGTAGATTTTTTCAATTAATCCTTCATTATTTTTTTGAACATCTTGCGCATTGCCATTTTTCATGAGTTCCATAGTTAGCTTTTTTAAATCATTTAAATCGGCTTTCATATCGAACAACACTTTATAAAGTATTTCACGCTCACTACTGAAATCGCTTTCCTTTTTGGAGGTATTGATAACTGCAGGTAAATTATTACCAACATCTGGTAAATAATTTCGTAGTGTTTGAGCAGTAATTAAACGATTTTGCTCTAAAACGGAAATTTGCTCGGCAACATTTCTCAACTGTCTAATATTTCCGCTCCAGCGATACTTAAGTAATAATTGTATAGCATCATCCTCAAGTTTTACAGTTGGCATTTTATATTTTAATGCAAAATCGCTGGCAAACTTTCTAAATAATAAATGAATATCTTCTTTACGCTCACGTAACGCAGGAATATTAATTTCTACAGTACTTAAACGATAGTATAAATCTTCACGAAATTTTTCTTTTTTAATAGCTTCAAACATTTTTACGTTAGTTGCAGCTACAATTCTCACATTAGTTTTTTGGACTTTACTCGAACCTACTTTTATAAATTCACCATTTTCTAAAACACGTAATAAACGTACTTGAGTAGTTAATGGTAATTCACCAACTTCATCAAGAAAAATAGTTCCGCCATCAGCAACCTCAAAGTAACCTGAACGTGTTTGTGTTGCTCCAGTGAAGGCTCCTTTTTCGTGTCCAAATAACTCACTATCTATTGTTCCTTCTGGAATAGCTCCACAGTTTACGGCAATATATTTACCATGTTTTCTGTGCGATAGTTGATGAATAATTTTTGGAATACTCTCTTTACCGACTCCACTTTCTCCAGTTACTAAAACCGAAATATCTGTAGGAGCGACTTGTATAGCTTTTTCTATAGCACGATTTAAACCTGCATCATTACCAATAATGCCAAAACGTTGTTTTATTGCTTGAACAGATTCCATAGTATTAATTATTTTCAGAGTAACCTACAGCCTCACCAATTAGAGTTGTGCTCGTACAATCTGTAATCTTGATATTTACAAAATCACCTACTTTGTAATGCCCTTTTGGGAATACTGCAACTGTATTTTGACTAATACGTCCAGACCAATGATCGTTTGATCGTTTTGAAGGTTTTTCAATTAAAACTTCTAATGTTTTACCAACATATTGTTGCGTTCTGTAAAGACTGTGTTTCTGTTGTAACTGAATGATTTCTTGTAAGCGACGTTTTTTGGTGTCTTCTGGTATATCATCTTCTAGTTTTCTAGCTGCAAGCGTTCCAGGTCTTTCAGAGTAAGCAAACATAAATCCGAAATCGTATTTAACGTAGTCCATAAGACTTAATGTGTCTTGATGATCTTCTTCAGTTTCAGTTGGGAAACCTGAAATCATATCTTGACTGATTGCGCAATCTGGAATTAGACGTTTAATATTGTCTATTAATTCAAAATATTCTTCACGTGTATGAAGTCTATTCATAGCTTTTAAAATGCGATTGCTACCGCTTTGGACAGGTAAATGAATGTAATTACAGATGTTTCTGTATTTCGCCATCACTTCAATGACATCTAACGTCATATCTTGAGGGTTAGATGTCGAAAAACGAAAACGCATTTTTGGTTGTGCTTCTGCACACAAGCTTAATAGTTGGGCAAAATTTGTAGCTGTCGCTTTTTGAATGTCACTTGCTTTTTCGAAATCTTTTTTCAAGCCTCCACCATACCAAAGGTAGCTATCAACATTTTGACCGAGAAGTGTTACTTCCTTAAAGCCTTTAGCCCATAAATCAGTAACCTCTTCAATGATACTTTGAGGGTCACGACTACGCTCTCGACCTCTCGTAAAAGGCACAACGCAAAACGTACACATATTATCACAACCACGAGTAATCGATACAAAAGCTGTTACACCATTACTGTTTAGTCTCACTGGAGCTATATCTCCATAAGTTTCTTCTTTAGATAAAATTACATTTACTGCATTTCTACCTTCATCAACTTCTGCAATAAGATTTGGTAGGTCTTTATAAGCGTCTGGACCTACAACTAGGTCTACAATTTTTTCTTCTTCTAAAAATTTGCTTTTTAAGCGTTCTGCCATACAACCCAAAACACCAACTTTCATTTTAGGGTTAATCTTTTTTACGGCATTATATTTTTCAAGACGTTTTCTTACAGTCTGTTCTGCTTTATCTCTAATAGAGCAAGTATTTACTAAAACTAAATCTGCATCTTCCAGGTTTTGAGTTGTATTAAAACCTTCTTTAGAGAGAATTGAAGCTACAATTTCACTATCACTAAAATTCATTTGGCAACCATAACTTTCTATAAAAAGTTTACGTGAGTTACCTTCTTTTGCTTCAATTATTAAGCTTTCGCCTTGTTTATTTTCGTCAATTATTTTTTCCATATAAACTACTGAAATGACTATCAGTCAATAAGTGTGCAAAGATAGTATTTATTTAAGATATATGACAAGTTGACAGTTAAATTTCAGCTAGCTTTTATTTTGCGTAATACTGATTTATAGAGTTTGAAACATTCAAAATTAGGTTTGTATATTTTTTTTGCCATACCTTTGCTCCTCCAAAAAAACAAATTATGGCGAAGAATTTAGTCATTGTTGAGTCACCTGCAAAAGCTAAAACTATAGAAAAATTTCTTGGAAAAGATTTTAAAGTGGAATCTAGTTTTGGGCATATTGCTGATCTACCATCCAAAGAATTGGGTGTAGATGTAGAAGGTGATTTTAATCCGAAATATCAAGTATCTTCTGATAAAAAAGCAGTTGTTAAAAAACTAAAAGATTTGGCTAAAAAAGCTGAAATAGTTTGGTTGGCTAGTGATGAAGATCGTGAAGGAGAAGCAATTGCTTGGCATTTAGCTGAAACATTAAACTTGGATAAAAACAAAACGAAACGCATTGTTTTTAACTCGATTACCAAAGCAGCAATTTTAAAAGCTATTGAGAATCCTAGAACTATAGATTATAATTTAGTAGATGCCCAACAAGCACGTCGCGTTTTAGATAGAATTGTAGGTTATGAATTATCGCCAGTTTTATGGCGCAAGGTTAAAGGAGGGTTGTCTGCTGGTCGAGTTCAATCAGTTTCAGTAAGATTAATTGTTGAGAGAGAACGCGAAATAGAGGCTTTCACTCCAGAAGCTTCCTATAGAATAGATGCAGAGTTTACAACAGAAGATGGGAGATCTTTTAAAGCAAAACTCCCTAAAACATTTTCTACTAAAGAAGAGGCGCATAAGTTTTTAGAATCTAATGCTGTAGCTAGTTTTAAAGTAGCTGATTTAGAAAAAAAACCAGCTAAAAAATCGCCAGCTGCACCATTTACAACATCTACTTTACAACAAGAAGCCTCACGTAAATTATATTTTTCTGTTGCAAAGACCATGAATATGGCACAGCGATTATATGAAGCGGGATTAATAACGTATATGAGAACAGATAGTGTAAATCTATCTAACGAAGCTCGTAAATCTGCGGAAGCAGAAATTACTAAAGCTTATGGTTCTCAATATAGTCATGAGCGAAACTATTCTAGTAAATCCAAAGGTGCTCAAGAAGCTCATGAGGCTATTAGACCTACAGATTTCTCAATTCAGAGTGTAGATTTAGAAAGAGATCAATCTCGTTTATACGATTTAATTTGGAAACGCTCAATTGCCTCTCAAATGAGCGATGCCCAATTAGAAAGAACCAATGTTAAAATTAGTGCTTCTACGCATAGCAGTGACTTTACTGCTAATGGCCAAATTATAAAGTTCGATGGGTTTTTAAAAGTGTATTTAGAAGGTACAGATGATGAAGACGTTGAACAAGACGATATGTTACCAGACTTATCGGTTAATGATGCGTTAGAGAATAAATATATTACAGCGACCCAACGTTTTACTAGACCTCCTTATCGATTTACTGAGGCATCATTAGTAAAGAAATTAGAAGAACTTGGTATTGGGCGTCCTTCTACCTATGCACCAACAATCTCAACTATACAGAACAGAAATTATGTAGAAAAAGGAACAGTAGAAGGTGTAGAACGACAGTATACGCAACTCACATTATCTAATGGTGAAATTGATGATAAAACCTTATCAGAAAAAGTAGGTAGTGATAAAGGTAAACTAGTGCCAACAGACATTGGTATTATTGTTACAGACTTTTTGGTCAATCATTTTGAAACCATTCTTGATTATAACTTTACTGCAAAAGTTGAAGCAGATTTCGATGACATTGCTGAAGGTAAAGAGGATTGGAAGAATATGATGAAAGATTTCTACAAAAATTTTCACCCAGTAGTAGAGGATGTTAAAGAAAATGCGCAACGTGAATCTGGCGAACGTATTTTAGGAACTGATCCTGAAACTGGACGTCAAGTGAGTGTGCGTTTAGGTAAGTTTGGACCAATGGTGCAAATAGGAACAGTTGAAGAGGACGAAAAACCAAAATTTGCAAGTCTATCTCCAGACCAACAATTAAATGCCATAACTTTTGAAGAGGCAATGGATTTATTTCAACTCCCAAAAAGTTTGGGAACATATGAAGGAAAAGATATAGAAGTAAATAACGGACGTTTTGGACCTTATGTTAAGTTTGGAAAAAAATTCGTCTCTCTACCCAAAGGAGTTGATCCTTTAAGTGTAGAATTAGATGATGCGATAGTTTTAATAAAAGAGAAGCAACAAGCTGATGCTCCAATTTATAATTATCAAGGCTTACCTGTTCAAAAAGGCAAAGGACGATTTGGGCCATTTATAAAATGGAACAATATGTTTATAAATGTTAATAAAAAATACGATTGGGATAATTTATCTGAAAATGATATCATTACCTTAATAGAAGATAAGGTTCAAAAAGAGAAAGATAAGTTAATTCACCATTGGGAAACCGAAGGTATTCGAGTTGAAAAAGCACGTTGGGGAAGACATAACGTGATTCAAGGTAAAACTAAAATAGAATTGCCTAAAACAGTAGATGTTTCTAAATTTACACTCGAAGATGTACAGGCAATTATAGAAAAGAACGCTCCAAAAAATAAAAAATCTACAAAAAAGAAATCAACTACTAAAAAGAAGTAATCCTTTATGAATTTTAATTTTCTGTCTCCTGTTTCAGATACTGTATTAGCTCACAACGAACTATTATCTGCTCAAGCTCTCGGTCGAAAATTAAAAATTCATTCTAACCAATTAGGATTTCCAGATTTAGAGGGTGTTTCAATTGCAATTATTGGAGTACTCGAAAATCGTAATGATGTTAATTATTTAGGAGAAGAATTTCATTTAGATGAGATTCGAAAAATATTTTATGCGTTATTCCCAGGTAATTGGAATACTACAATCGCAGACTTAGGAGACATAGAAAAAGGTGAATCCGTTCAAGATACCTACTTTGCTTTAAAAACATCTATTAGTATTCTTTTAAAAAAGAATATTATTCCCGTTATACTTGGAGGAAGCCAAGATTTAACCTATTCAGTTTATCGCGCTTATGATGAATTCATGCCAATGATTAATATTGTGAATGTGGATAAATCATTTGATTTAGGTGATTCTTCAAAACCTATTAAAAATGATAGCTTCCTTGGTAAGGTCATTTTAGATAAACCGTATAATTTATTTAATTATTCTACCATTGGTTACCAAACCTATTTTAATTCTCAAGAAGAGATAGACTTAATGGAGAAGCTTTATTTTGAAGCTTACAGATTAGGAGAGATAACTAACAATATTAATTTAGTAGAACCAGTTATGCGTGATGCCAATATTGTAACTGTAGATTTAAAGAGTATTAAATCTTCAGAATTAAGTGTCAAGCAAAAATTCTCACCTAATGGTTTTGATGGTAGAGAGATATGTGCTATTTCTCGTTATGCAGGAATAAGTAATAAAGTTTCTGCATTTGGAATTTTTGAATACAAACCATCAATTAAGGAAACGGTAACAGAAATGTTATTAGCGCAAATGCTTTGGTATTTTATAGAGGGTGTTAACTGTAGAGTAAAAGATGATGATTTTACTAAAGAGTATAATTATAAAAAGTATACAGTAATAGTAGAAGAGGACGAATTAATTTTTTATAAGAGTAGCCAAACCGGAAGATGGTGGATAGAAATTCCTTTTTTATCAAATGTTAATAATAAATTAAAAAGACATACGTTATTACCATGCATGCATCAAGATTATCTGGAGGCTTGCGAGAATAAAATACCAGAACGTTGGTTTAAAGCATATAAGAAAAACAGCCTTTAGATTAAACGTCAAATAATAGGTTGAAAGCACAATTTCATCGATAAAATGCATTTTTTTTTCGTTTAAATGCAAATTTTTATAGAAAAAAGTTGGTTATTTAAAAATATATAGATATGTTTACAACCTCAAAATTTGAAAACTTAACATTAAACCTCAAATTTTCATTTATGAAGAAGTTTGTTTTATTATCTACACTACTAGCATTATTAGCTAGTTGCGGCTCTAAAGATAGAGGCGAGTTAGTAGGAGTTAAAGGAAAAAAATGGCATCCTGAAAAACCTTATGGTATGGAGCTAGTTCCTGGAGGAGCCTTTATTATGGGTAAATCTGATGACGATTTAGCTGGAGTTAACGATGCACCTACAAAGACAGTGACAGTAAGAGCATTCTATATGGATGAAACTGAAATCACTAACAGTGAGTACAGACAATTTGTTAATTGGGTTAGAGATTCTATTATTAGAACCAAACTAGCAATTTTAGCAGACGAGGAAGGAAAAACACCTACAGATGGTGGTATTGGAGAATTTGCCTTTAAAGATGCAGATACTACTAATATGACTGTATACGAAAAATATATGTTAGACAACTATAGTGGTCTTGGTGAAACAGGTTATGAAGGTAGAAAGCTAAATAATGATATCGATTTAATTTTTGACACAGCAGATTATCCAGACGAGTTATACACTGAAGTAATGGATACTATGTATTTACCTGCTGAAGAGTCTTATAATGGTCAAAGAACCTGGGATGTTAGAAAATTCAAGTTTCAATACCAATACATGGATATTAAAGAAGCTGCTAAATACAGAGAGTTAAGCAGAAGTGATGTTATTATAAAAGAAGAAATTGAAGTTTATCCTGATACAACCGTTTGGATTAGAGATTTCTCTTATTCTTATAATGAGCCAATGCATAACGATTATTTTTGGCATGATGCTTATGGAGAATATCCAGTAGTTGGAGTTAACTGGAAACAAGCAAAAGCGTTTTGTCAGTGGAGAACATTAAACAAAAACGCCTACCAAAAATCTAGAAAGCGTCAGTTTGTAAATTCGTTTAGATTACCATCTGAAGCAGAATGGGAGTATGCTGCTCGTGGTGGATTGCAAGGTGCAACGTTCCCTTGGGGAGGCCCTTACACTAAAAATGATAGAGCGTGTTTTATGGCAAACTTCAAACCTTTAAGAGGAGATTATGCAGCAGATCAAGCATTATACACAGTAGAGGCTAAGTCATTTGAACCAAACGATTTTAACCTGTATAATATGGCAGGTAATGTATCAGAATGGGTACATTCATCTTATGATCCATCATCATACGAATATTCTTCAACATTTAACCCAACTGTTAACGATGAAGAAAACGAACGTAAAGTTGTAAGAGGAGGATCTTGGAAAGATGTTGCCTATTTCTTACAAGTAAGCTCCAGAGATTATGAGTATGCAGATTCTGCAAGAAGCTACATTGGTTTTAGAACTGTACAAGATTACATGGGAACTGAAATCACTAAAAACGCAAAAAATTAATTAAATTTTTATATTAAACTTAACCTTAAAACAAACATTAACTTAACTAAAAACAAGTATTATGGCACAATCAAAAGCAAGTAAAAGGTTCATGAATATGGCCTACGGATTAGGAGCATCAGTAGTAATTATTGGAGCATTATTTAAAATTATCCATTTCGAAATTGGACCTTTAACAGGTAACGTGATGTTAGCAATTGGTCTTATTACTGAAGCTGTTATTTTCGCAATTTCTGCATTCGAACCAGTAGATGACGATTTAGATTGGTCTTTAGTCTACCCAGAATTAGCTGGAGGTCAAAGTAAAGGCAAGAAAAAAGCCGACACCCCAAAAGATGCTGAAGGATTATTATCTAAAAAATTAGACGATTTATTAAAAGATGCAAAAATTGATGCTGAATTAATGACGAGTCTTGGAGATAGTATTAAAAACTTTGAAGGCGCTGCAAAAGGAATTTCTCCGACTGTAGATTCTATTCAAGCTACTAAAAAGTATGGTGAAGAGTTATCTTTAGCTGCTGCACAAATGGAATCATTAAATAGTTTATATAAAGTACAACTTGATAGTGTAAACCGTCAAGCATCAATTAATGAAGAAGCAATTGAAAATGCTTCTAAATTAAAAGAGCAAATGCAATCATTAGCGTCTAACTTATCATCATTAAATGGTGTATATGGAGGTATGCTTTCTGCTATGAATAAAAACTAATTAGAGTTTTAACTTAAATTAATTAATTAACAAAAACCTAATTAGAAATGGCAAGTGGAAAACTATCTGCAAGGCAGAAAATGATAAACTTGATGTATTTAATCTTCATTGCGATGTTAGCATTAAATATGTCTAAAGAAGTACTTTCGGCATTTGGATTAATGAACGAAAAACTGACTGAATCTAATGAAGCTGCTACACAGCGAAATAACGATTTTATGTCAGGATTAGCTCTAAAAGCTGATGAGAACCCTGATAAATTCAAACCTCTAAAAGATAGAGCTGAACAGGTAAACTCTTTAGCTAATGATTTTAATTCTTATTTAACGGAATTAAAAGGTAAAATGACTGCTAAACTTGAGGACCCTCAAGATTATGAGATCATGGATAAAGGCGATTATTTAGACCAAGCTTGGTTTAAAGGTGACAAGCTAAAGCCTGAAGGACAAGAATTTTTAGACAAGATAGCTACATTTAGAGAGGGAGTTACATCAATATTAGGTAATGATTATCCTGAAATAGCTAAAGATGTAAAATCTAAATTCGCAACAGATCAAGTAACCAATCGCGATAATATTAAAGTAGATTGGTTAGATTATCACTATAAAGGATTTCCTTTGGTTGCTTCTTTAACTAAAATGACACAGTTACAGGCTGACGTTAAAACAACTCAATCTGAAATTATGTCTGCTATGTTACAAGGAAGTTTGTCTAATGAACTTAAAATGACAAATTATACTACATTATTAGAAACTAGTAAATCTGCTTTCTTTAATGGAGAGAAATTTGATGGACAAATTGTACTTGGTAGAAAAGATGCTTCAACTAAACCTAATAGAGTTGAATTAACTTTAGATGGTAGAAAACTATCAGAAGATCAATATTCTATTGAAGATGGAAAAGTGAAACTTAATATTAATGCAGGAAGTGCTGGAGAACATAAAATCGAGGGTAAATTAATTTTTATTCAAGATGGAGAAGAAACAGAGGTTCCTGTAAGCTCAACTTTTGCTACAGTACCTAAACCAAATTCTGCTACTATTTCTGCAGATAAAATGAATGTAGTATATCGTGGTGTTAGTAACCCAATGACTATTTCATTTGCTGGAGTTTCAGATAATAAAGTGTCTGCAAGCGCTCCTGGTTTATCTAAAGCATCTGGTGTTGGTAAATATGTTATGAATCCAGGTACAGGACGTGAAGTATCAATTAATGTTACTGGTACATTACCAGATGGTCAAAAAGTAAGTGATAGAGCTACTTTTAGAATTAAAGATATACCAAAACCTACTGGAACAGTAAGAGGTGAAGATGGAGCAATTAAAATGCAACGTAACAGTCTTGAAATTTCTACTATTGGTGCAAAATTAGATGACTTTGATTTTGATTTACCATTAAGTGTTTCTGGATTTAAATTTAAAGTTCCTGGACAACCAACTATAAATGTTAGTGGTAGTAAATTAAACGACAGAGCAAAAGCTGCATTGCGTAAAGCGAAGCGTGGTGAAACTGTTCAGGTATTTGATATCCAAGCAAAAATAACAGGTAATAGTTCCTACAGATTAAAGAAAGTATCTCCTGTTGTAATTGAGCTTACAAACTAAAAAAGAGATTAGATAAATTGTATCTGTCCCAAATAAATAAATTAAGTAAGATGACTATTAAAAGTTTTTTATTAACCGTTTCTTGTGTATTTGCAGTATCTGTAATTACAGCACAAGCTAATATTTTAAATGCTAAAAGTCCAGACCAAATTGGTGTTAAGACAGAAGAGCAGATGTTATTAGACAACGATAAACCATTAGAATATGGTTATGTAGATGATAGAGACATTTTATATTCTAAAATGGCTTGGGAAAAAATCGTTCTGGATGAGCGTGTAAATTTTCCACTATATTATCCTGTTGACACTAACAATATTGGTAGTAACAGACGTTCATTATTTGATGTATTAATGAAAAACATTAAAAATGGGAACATAAAAAACATGTACGACGATTCGTATTTTACGGCAAAACGCACTGCAAAAGATTTAGAAGCAACCATGAAGCTAGTTGATACAACTGATTTAGGTTTCGAGCAAATCAATTCTGGTGAGGCCTTGTCTGAAGAATATATCAATAGAAGAGAGTTAACCTCTGCAGATATTGTTGAATATCGTATTAAAGGTCTTTGGTATTTTGACAAGCGTCATGGTGAATTAAAATATCGTTTACTTGGTATCGCTCCAGTAGCGCCAGATGTAAACTTTATAGATTCAGAACAGCAAGATTTAGTAGAGTTGTTTTGGGTATTCTTCCCAGATGCCAGAGATGTACTGCATGAAGCTAAATCATTTAATAACAAAAACAGTGCAATACCTGTGAGTTTTGATCATTTGCTAAATGCAAGACGTTTCAACGGTTATACTTACAAAGAAGAAAACGTTTATGGAGACAGAAGTGTTGATGAGTACATTAGCGATAATGCACTGATGCAACTTCTCGAATCGGATAGAATTAAAGATAAGATTCGAAACTTTGAACAAGATATGTGGAGTTACTAATTAGTAATTTCTATTAATAGCAATAACGCTCGCCTCAAAAAAAGGCGAGCGTTTTTTATTTCTGTCATTGCGAAGCTTTTGTTAAAAGCTGTGGCGATCTTTTTTAATAGTTTTGTTATTCCTGCGATTTATACTGAATTTATTTCAGTAAGGCAGGAATCCATTTATTACTTTTGCACCTCTATGAAACAAGTAGATTATATAATTGTTGGTTGTGGTTTGGCAGGAATTGCTTTCTGTGAAGAATTAAAAGAGACTAACAAATCGTTTGTAGTTTTCGATAATAACTCTCAACAATCATCAACTGTTGCTGGAGGTTTGTACAATCCTGTCGTATTAAAACGCTTTACGTCTGTCTGGAAAAGTCGCGAACAACTTGATATAGCCATTCCTTTTTATAATAACATAGAAAAAAGACTCCATATTAAGCTCGATTATAAACTACCGGTTTATAGACTGTTTAATTCTATAGAAGAACAGAATAATTGGTTTACTGCATCAGATAGAAAAGGGTTAACAGGATTTTTATCTACAGATATTATTCCGAATACGAACTCAAGTATTGATGCTTCTTATGGATTTGGAGAAGTACTAGAAACAGGAAGGGTTGATACAACTAAACTTATTGATGCTTATAGAAACGATCTAAAAAAAGATCAACAACTAATTTCTGAAGCTTTTAATTATGATGCTTTAACTATTCAAAACGGTAAATTAATTTATAAAGACATAGAAGCAAAGTATATAGTTTTTTCTGAAGGTTTCGGACTTAAAAACAACCCTTACTTTAATCATTTGCCCTTAAAAGGAACAAAAGGCGAACTACTAACAATTCATGCTCCCAGTTTAAAAATAGACTTTGTTTTAAAATCGAGTGTATTTTTAATTCCAATTGGTGAAGATTTATATAGAATTGGTGCAACCTATGAGTGGACAGATAAAACTAATACAATTACAGAGGTAGCTAGAGAAGAACTCTTAACTAAACTGAAAAGCATTTTAAAATGTGATTTTACAGTTGTTAATCAAGTTGCAGGAATTAGGCCAACGGTTATAGATAGACGTCCTTTAGTTGGAGCTCATCAATTACATAAAAATGTATTTGTTTTAAATGGACTTGGAACTCGTGGTGTCATGATTGCTCCTTATGTTGCTAAACAATTGTATAATTATATAGAAAATAATGAAGCCCTAGAGAAAGAGATAGATATAAGTAGGTTTGATAAGGTCTCTACTTCTTGACAAGCTCTTTATCATATGTCATAAAAATATTAATCCAGATATTTCTAGACAACCTTAAAATTATTGGCAAGCAAATTACAAGAGTTATAACTATGGCTGTAAAAGCTACTTTTAAAGAGCTTCCAAAAATTATATTAGAGATTATAAATGCAGCAACTGCAAAAGCAATTCCAACACCGTAACTCACATACATAGATCCATAAAAAAAAGACGGTTCAATTTTGTATTTGGTATTACAATGCGAACATCTTGGGTGCATTTTTAGGGTGTCTGATAAAACATAAGGATTTTTAGTTTGATACATAGATTCTTGATGGCATTTTGGGCAACTACCTGTAAAAATGCTATAGATTTTTGTTCCCTTTTTAAACATAATTAAATACCTTATTTTTGCATTTGCTATTACAAAATTAGACAAAATTACAAACGAATTCACCTAATTTACATCAGATTTTTCTATGCTTAATATTCATAATTTATCAATCTCTTTTCAAGGTGATTATTTGTTCGAGGATATAACTTTTAAGTTAAGTCCAGGAGATCGAATAGGCTTAATTGGTAAAAATGGCGCAGGTAAATCGACGCTGCTAAAAATTTTGTCTAAAGAATTAGAACCAGATTCTGGACAAATTGCTGCAGATAAAAATTTAAGCTTTGGTTTTTTAAAGCAAGATATAGACTTTGTTTATGGTCGAACTGTACTTCAAGAATCATATGAAGCTTTTAAAGACATAAAAGAGTTGGAAGCTAAAATGGAAACTATAAATCTTCAATTAGCAGAACGGACTGATTATGAAAGCGAGAGTTATAATCAATTAATGATAGATCTAAACGATGTGCAGCATCAATATGAAATTATTGGTGGTTATAACTATCAAGGTGATACCGAAAAAATACTTCAAGGGCTAGGTTTTAAACGTGAGGACTTTAATAAACTCACAGATACCTTTTCAGGAGGTTGGCGTATGCGAATTGAGTTGGCAAAGCTATTACTTCAAAATAATGATATTTTATTACTGGATGAGCCTACAAATCATTTAGATATAGAGTCAATTATTTGGTTAGAGAATTTTTTAAAAAATTATTCTGGCGCTGTAGTTATTGTATCTCATGATAAGATGTTTCTGGATAATGTAACTAATCGTACCATAGAAATTTCATTAGGTAGAATTTACGATTACCCAAAACCTTATAGTAAGTATCTAGTTCTTCGAAATGAAATTAAAGAGCAGCAGTTAGCAGCTCAAAAAAATCAACAAAAGCAAATTGAGCAGACTGAAAAGCTGATTGAGAAATTTAGAGCTAAAGCAAGTAAAGCAACAATGGCTCAATCACTTATTAAAAAATTAGATCGTATCGATCGAATCGAGGTTGACGAAGATGATAATAGTGTCATGACTTTAAATTTCCCTGTTTCTCTAACACCAGGAAAAGTTGTGGTTCACGCTGAAAATATCTCAAAGAGTTATGACGATAATCATGTGTTATCTGATGTCAATTTAATGATTGAACGTGATACCAAAACGGCTTTTGTTGGGCAAAACGGACAAGGTAAATCCACATTAGCCAAAATAATTGTTGGAGACATTAAGCATCAAGGACGTTTAAAACTAGGTCATAATGTACAAATAGGATACTTTGCTCAAAATCAAGCGGAATATCTTGATGGTAGTAAAACGGTTTTAGATACCATGATTGATGCTGCAAACGAGAGTAATAGAAGTAAAGTTCGTGATATTTTAGGGTCTTTTTTGTTTAGAGGTGATGAGGTAGAAAAGTATGTGAGAGTTTTATCAGGAGGAGAGCGTAATAGATTAGCATTAGCAAAATTAATGCTGCAACCTTTGAATGTTTTAATAATGGATGAGCCAACAAATCATCTAGATATTAAATCTAAAAATGTACTTAAAGAGGCTCTTAATAAATTTGAAGGAACTTTGGTTTTAGTATCTCATGATAGAGATTTTTTACAAGGATTGACTAATAGGGTTTACGAATTTAAAGATCAAAAAATAAAAGAATATCTGGGTGATATAGATTTTTATTTAGAACAGCGTAACGTTGAAAATCTTCGTGATGTTGAAAAGAGAACTGTTGTAAAAGAAGAACCTAAAGTTACTAATAAGCAATCGTACCAAGATCAGAAAAAAGTAAAAGCACTTAATAATAGATTAAGCAAAATAGAATCTCAAATCTCACAACTAGAAAAAGAGATTAAAGAGATCGATGTAGATCTAGCTACTAATTATGATGAAGTAGTTTCTGATCCATCTTTTTTTGATTCGTATCAAGCCAAAAAAGATTTACTAGAAACTTTAATGGTTGAGTGGGAAACTGTCCAGGAGGATTTAGAGTTTTTAAATTAAAAGCTTTAAGTTTTTTTTAACTCCTAATGACTTTCTATTCAATAATTTTGTGGTCTTGACCATCAAAAATTATTCATGCGAAAAATTATTCTTTCCGTATTAGGAGTATTCTTAATTATTGGAGCTATATATGTTGGTAGCACTATAGCTGAAAGCAAAAAAACAATACGTCCAGTTGCTAAAAAAGTTATTAAAACGGTATTTGTAGATACCGTAAAAAATGGAACAGTTAGAATTGTCATTCCTGCAAATGGTAATTTAACTGCTAAACGACGAATAGAGTTGTTTTCAGAAGTGCAAGGTATCTTTAGATCAGGTTCTAAATTGTTTAGAGCTGGACAAGCATATAATTCTGGCCAAACTCTTATTCGCATTGATGCTTCAGAGTTTTATGCAAGTGTACAATCTGCCAAAAGTAATTTTTATAATTCTATAACAGCAATAATGCCAGATCTCAAACTGGACTTTCCAGATATTTTTGATAAATGGCAGGATTATATTAAAGGGTTTGATTTAAATAAAACAACTCCAAAACTTCCTGAAATTACAACTGATAAAGAGCGTTATTTTATTACTGGACGTGGTATTATTACTGAATACTATAATATTAAAAATTTAGAACAACGACTTGGTAAGTACAGTATACGAGCTCCTTTTAGAGGAATCCTAACAGAAGCTCTAGTAACAGAAGGTTCTCTAGTGAGGAATGGTCAAAAGCTAGGTGAATATATAGATAATAGTGTATATGAAATGGAAGTTGCTTTAAGTAAAACCTATGCAAGTCTTCTAAAAGTGGGAGAATCCGTTACGCTTAATAATTTAGATAAAACTGAAACATATACGGGAAAAATCACAAGGGTTAATGGAAGTATAGATGCTACAACGCAAACAGTAAGTGCTTTTATTGAAGTTAAAAACGATAACTTAAAAGAAGGCATGTATTTAGAAGCACAACTAGATGCAAAAGAAGAGCAGAATGCCATAGAAATTAACAGGAGTTTACTATTAGATAACGATGAGGTGTTTGTTGTTAGAGATTCTGTGTTAGATATAATTCCAGTAAAACCTGTTTATTTGGGAGAAACAAAAGTCGTTGTCAAAGATATTCCAGATGGAACACACTTATTAGCTAGACCTGTTCCGGGAGCTTACGCAGGTATGCAGGTAAAACCTTATGTTGGTTCTAAACAGTAGAATAAGATGAGAAAGTTAATTGCTTATTTTATTAAACATAGCGTTGCTGTAAATGTCGTCATGTGGTCTTTTATTGCTTTTGGAGTTATAGGAGCTATTAATTTAAAATCATCCTTTTTCCCTTTAGTAGACTCCAAAAATATCATAATCAGTGTTACTTATCCTGGTGCTTCACCTCAAGAAATTGAAGAAGGAGTTGTTTTAAAAATAGAAGACAATCTCAAAGGCCTTGATGGAGTAGAACGTGTGACGTCTACATCTAGAGAAAATAGTGGAAATATAAATGTCGAAATACAAAAAGGTAAGGACATCGATTTCATGCTTCTTGAAATAAAAAATGCTGTAGATCGTGTGCCAACCTTTCCTGTAGGAATGGAGCCTCTTATTGTAGCTAAACAAGAAGCATTAAGACCAACCATTACATTTGCAATAAGCGGAGAAAATATTCCTCTAGCAACTCTCAAACAAATAGGAAGACAGATTGAAAATGACTTGAGAGGTATTGATGGGATATCTCAAATACAAATAGCAGGTTATCCAGATGAGGAAATAGAAATAGCAGTTGATGAAACAGATTTGTTAGCGTATAATTTAACATTTACAGAAGTTACAAATGCAGTTAATCAAGCAAGTTTAATTACTACAGGAGGAACCATAAAAACAGAAGCTGAAGAATATTTAATTAGAGCTAATGCTAGATCATATTATGCTGATGAGCTATCCAATTTAATTGTGAGATCTGATCCTACAGGACGTACTATTAGATTAAAAGACATCGCTGAAGTAAGAGATCAATTCTCTGAAACACCAAATGCTAGTTTCTTTAATGGCAACTTATCAATAAATGTTACCATTACCAGTACAAATACTGAAGCTTTAATAAGCTCTGCCAATAAAACAAAAGCGTATATAAAAGAATTTAATGAAAAGTACGACAATGTTCAATTAGATGTCGTTAGAGATCTATCAATAACACTAGTCCAAAGAACAAAATTATTGGGTGAAAATGCTCTGGTTGGAATGATACTCGTTTTATTGTTTTTATCATTATTTCTAAATATTCGACTCGCTATTTGGGTAGCTTGGGGGTTACCTGTAGCATTCGCTGGTATGTTTATGTTAGCTGGTCACTTTAATGTAACCATAAACGTCTTATCATTATTTGGGATGATAATAGTTATCGGTATTCTTGTAGATGATGGTATTGTAATAGCCGAGAACATATATCAAAACTACGAAAAAGGTAAGTCGCCAGAGGAGTCAGCTATAGATGGTGTTATGGAAGTATTACCAGCTATTGTATCTGCAATTATGACTACCATATTAGCATTTGGTATTTTCTTGTTTTTAGATGGACGAATAGGTGAGTTTTTTGGAGAGGTATCAGTTGTTGTTATTTTAACACTTGTTGTGTCATTAGTTGAAGCACTAATTATTCTACCAGCACATTTAGCACACTCTAAAGCCTTACGAGTTCAAAATAATACACCTAAATCTGGAATTGCAGGTTTCTTTCAGAAAATCTTTTCAAAACTTCGATACATCAATACATTTGGTGATAGAATAATGGGATGGCTACGCGATAATATTTATAGCCCAATTTTACGATTTGGATTAAAGTATAAAATTTTAACCTTTTCAATATTCATCGTATTCTTCATTTTAACAAATTCTAGTGTTCAAGGTGGTATTGTAAGAGTAGCATTTTTTCCTCAAATAGCTAGTGATAGAGTTGAGGTTAACTTGAATATGCCTAATGGTACAAATGAGACAGTAACAGATAGTATTATTTCATTTATTGAAGAAAAAGCCATTGAGGCTACTAATGAAATTCATGACGAGTATATAGGCAAAAATGCCGATAAGCATTTAGTAGAAAATATGATTCGAAATATTGGTCCAGGTTCTTCAAGAGCATCGCTTATTATAAATTTATTGCCAGGAGAAAAAAGACCTAATGAGATAAATACTAGATTAGTAACGAGCAGAATTCAAGAGAAAGTTGGTCCTGTAATTGGAGTAGAAAGTTTGGTTTATGGAGGAGGAGGTAACTTTGGAGGAAGTCCGGTTTCAGTATCTTTATTAGGTAATGATATTGAAGAGCTTAAAGCTGTTAAAGCTGAATTAAAACAGAGTTTAGAGGATAATATTTTACTCAAGGATGTTACAGATAATGATCCTGCTGGAATAAAAGAGGTGCGGTTAGAATTAAATGAAAATGCCTACGCATTGGGTTTAAATTTGCGCTCAGTTATGTTGCAAGTGCGTTCTGCTTTTTTTGGTGCGCAAGCACAACGATTTCAGAGAGGTCAAGACGAAATTCGTATTTGGGTAAGGTATAATAGAGAGGATCGTTCGTCATTAAAAAATTTAGATAATATGAGGATTGTTACACCCAACGGTCAACGTATTCCTTTAAAAGAAATAGCAACATATAGTATTGTAAGAGGTGATGTAGCAATAAACCATTTAGATGGGAGGAGAGAAATTCAAGTATCAGCAGATATAAAAGATCCTAAAAAAACAAGTTCTACTGATGTTATGGCAGAGATTAGAGACGAGGTTATGCCAGATATTCTCTCTAAATATCCAACAGTCACTCCTTCTTACGAAGGTCAAAATAGAGAGCGTCTCAAATTAACAAATTCTTTACGTCCAGTAGGTTTGACAGTTTTAGCATTAATCTATATTGTTATAGCCTTTACATTTAGGAGTTATAGTCAGCCATTAATGCTATTACTATTAATTCCATTTAGCTTTCCTGCTGTAGCTTGGGGACATTGGATTCACGATTTTCCACTTAATATCTTATCCTTGTTAGGTATTATTGCTTTAATTGGTATTATGGTAAACGATGGATTGGTTCTAATAGGTAAATTTAATAGCAATCTTAAAGAAGGAATGGCTTATGATGATGCTTTATATGAAGCAGGGCGTTCACGTTTTAGAGCCATATTTTTAACCTCAATAACCACAGTAGCAGGTTTAGCACCATTAATTTTTGAAGAAAGTAGACAAGCACAGTTTTTAATACCTATGGCTGTATCAATTGCCTACGGAATAGGTTTTGCAACTGTCTTAACATTGGTGCTATTGCCAATTTTCTTGTCATTTGGTAATTGGTTTAAGCGTCAAGTAAAATGGTTATGGACAGGAAGGCAAATTACAAAAGAGGAAGTAGAACGCGTTATAAAAGATCAGCATGAATTTGAACACTAAAATAATTGCTTTAGTAAGCATTTTTGTGGCTTTCAATTTGAGTGCGCAAGAAGTGCTTCAAAAATCTGAAGCAATAGCACTAGCACTAGAAAATAATTTTGGTATTAAAACTGTTACAAATAATGTTGAAGTTGCAGAAAATAATAAGAGCATACTTAACTCTGGATATTTGCCTTCATTAACAACAATTGCAGGAGCAACTTACCAACAAGCAAATAGTGTAACAGGTTTTCAAGGAGCAATAAACCCTAATACAGGAGAGCCAAGAGACGATATAGAAATAGACAATGCAGAAAGCCAACGTTATAATGCCTCTTTAAATCTTAATTATACATTATTTGATGGATTAGGTAGATATTATAATTACAAGAGTCTAAAAGAGGAATATAACTTATCAGAATTACAGGCCAGAGAAACAATTGAGAATACAATTTTACAGCTGTTTACTATTTATTACGAAATCGCAAGATTGTCTCAAAACGTTGATATTTTAGAGACAACATTACAAATTTCTAAAGAAAGAGTTACGAGGGCAGATTATCAATTTGATTATGGTCAGAACACAAAATTAAATGTATTAAATGCTCAAGTAGACGTGTCAAATGACAGCATTAATTTGTTAAATGAAAGGCAATTATTAAAAAATACCAAGAGAGATTTAAATGTAATTTTTGCAAACCAATATAAACAAGAGTTTGAAGTAGATACATTAGTGAATTTCATACCAAAATTACTTTTAGATGACTATGTAAATAATGCTAAAGACAATAATGTAACCTTATTACAAAATGAAAGTAATATTCGTATTAGTGAGTTTGATATTAAAGTTAATAAATCTGGATATTTACCTTCAGTTGGTTTAACAGGATCGTATGGTTGGAACGAAAATCGTAACCCAGCTTCGGCTTTTTTTCCAGGAAACGTTGCAGATACTTACACCTTAAGTGCTGGAGTTAATTTAAGTTGGAACCTTTTTGATGGAGGAGGAACTATTACAAGAGTTAAAAACTCTAAAATTGCTCTAGACAATCAAGAGCTAGCAAAAAACCAAATTACTATTGAAGTAGAGAGGGATATTGCAAATGCACTTGGTAATTACGAAAACAGATTAGCTGTATTTGCTATCCAAAAACAAAATGTTATAACAAATCAGAATAATTTTGATAGGTCTTTTGAGCGATTCAAGTTAGGTCAAATTACATCTATTGAATTTAGGCAAGCACAAATCAATTTAATTCTTGCGCAAACTAATTTAAACGCTGCTAAATATGCAGCCAAAATTGCCGAGCTTCAATTACTTCAATTAACAGGACAGCTACTCAATGTAGATTTTTAAATTATGATTGAGTATTTTTTTACGTGCCCTTATTGTTGGCAAAACATTTCAATGCTACTAGATAATTCACAAAAAACGCAAACATACATAGAAGATTGTGAAGTGTGTTGCAATCCTATTCAGATAGAAGTAGGTTTTGAAAATGAAGAAATAACATCATTTTTTGCAAAAAATATAGAACAATAGAATGTGTTTAAAATATTGTTAATCAGTATTTTAGTATAATTCAATTTTTCATAAAATGCATTTCATCGAATAAAATTGTTTTTTTATCGATAAAAATATACTTTAGTGCCATAATAAATGCCCTCAAAGTAAATCTACGATTATGAAAACCATTAAGTTAACGCTTATGTTGCTATTTGTAAGTGTTACAGCATTTGCAAATGTCTCTCCTCAGGAAAAGGAAGCTTTGATTGCTCTTTACAATGCAACTAACGGAAAAGATTGGAATACAACTTGGAATTTAGAAGAAAACGAATCATCTTGGTATGGTGTAACAATTGAAAACAATAAAGTTGTTGGCATCGATTTAAGTTTCAATAATCTTGAAGGGCGCTTGCCAAATGAGATTGGTAATTTAGTTCATTTACAATGCTTTTCAGTATTTAAAAATAGTTTATCAGGAAATTTACCACAATCTATTTCTAAACTAAAAGAGTTAAAACATTTAAATCTTGGTTTAAACAAAATGGAAGGTCAGTTACCTAAAGAAATTGGTTCTCTTGATAAATTAGAAATGTTACAACTTTTCATGAATCGATTTTCTGGTGAGATTCCTTCAGAAATAGGTAATTTAAAAAACCTTAAAACGTTGGAACTCTATGCTAATAGTTTTACTGGGAGTATTCCATCTGAAATTGGAGGTTTAAATAACTTAAAGGAATTATTATTAAGTAGTAACGAATTATCAGGTAAAATACCTTCTGAAATCAAGAACTTAAATCAATTAGAAAAATTAAATCTTTTTGACAATAAATTATTTGGAGCTTTACCATCAGCTATAGGAAGTTTAACGAATCTTGAAGAGCTTATTATTTCTGACAATTTATTATATGGTAGTATTCCAAAAGAAATAGCCCAACTAACAAACTTAAAAGTATTGATGTTAAACAATAATTCTTTCAAAGGAAATTTAGCAGCAATAGGAAAAGTTTTACCAAACATACAACAATTTGAATATTTAAATCTCGATGGATCATCTGGTGTTTTAGTAACAACTGACGACGACGACGATGATAATTAATTATAGTTTTAATTTTGTGTTGAATGCCGTCATGAAAATGATGGCATTTTTTTCGATTAATAGTTGTTAAAAGTAAAAATGGTTGTATATTTGCAGTCCAAAATGATTTTGTCGGCATTATGAACCGAAAAGTTAAAAGCTAAAGTAAAAGCATTTTGATACTAAATCGCGGGATAGAGCAGTAGGCAGCTCGTCGGGCTCATAACCCGAAGGTCACAGGTTCGAGTCCTGTTCCCGCTACAAAGAAAACCTCTTGAAAGATCAAGAGGTTTTTTTATGGATTCAAATCTGTGATTTCACAAAGATTTAGAATCATAAAAAAATGTGATGCGAAGCATCGAAGGTTTTCATTGGGCTGTTTCTCTTTCTGGCTCATTTCTTCCACCAAAGCTGGAAGAAATGAATCCTGTTCCCGCTACAAAGAAGCTCCTTGATTTTTCAAGGAGCTTTTCTTTTGGATACAATTAAAGTTTATTCTCTTCAAAAGCTTGGTTAATAAGTAAAATCCTACATAGTATGATTCCATACTGATTTTTATGTTTTTAATCGATATTTTTAAATCTATTCTTTTGACATACTGTAATTTAGATTTCAAATGCAATAATTTAATTTTCCCCTCAACACGATTAATAGCAAATTTTAACCCAATCTATCGATAGCTTATTGTTGAGCTATTTGTTTTAAAAACAAATTTTAGGGAGTATGAAAAAAAAATACATTGTTGTAATATTTACTTTATTTCTATTTACTGCTAATGGAATTCACGCTCAATGTGGTTTAGCAGAGGATACAACGCCACCTACTTTTACATGTCCAAGTAATACATCTATTAATTTAAATAGTAACTGTCAAATAGTTATTCCAGATTTAGTGTCAGGAATTACTGATGAAGCTGATAATTGCGGAGTAGCATCTGTTTCACAATCACCAGCAGCGGGAACAATTATTTCTTCTAGTCATGGAGCCACTCATATAGTTACAATCACTGTTACTGATGTGGCACTTCCCATTGCTAACACTACTTCATGTAATGTTACTTTAACTGCGAATGATGTGACAGCACCAGTAGCCGATGTATCGTCCTTACCAACTGTAACAGGCGAATGTTCAGTAACAGTAACCGCACCAACAGCAACGGATAACTGTGAAGGTTCCATCACAGGAACAACAACAGATCCAACGTCATATACAGTTCAAGGTACCTATACAGTAACGTGGACCTATGATGATGGCAATGACAACATATCGACACAAACACAAACGGTTATTGTAGATGATGTGACAGCACCAGTAG
>JAOEIQ010000004.1 GCA_026162565.1 Flavobacteriaceae bacterium NBU2973 | reverse complement strand
TAACAGGCGAATGTTCAGTAACAGTAACCGCACCAACAGCAACGGATAACTGTGAAGGTTCCATCACAGGAACAACAACAGATCCAACGTCCTATACAGCACAAGGTACATATACAGTAACGTGGACCTATGATGATGGCAATGACAACATATCGACACAAACACAAACGGTTATTGTAGATGATGTGACAGCACCAGTAACTCCTTCTTTACCTGTAGTTTCTGGGCAGTGTTCTGCAACTGCAACAGCTCCTACTACAACAGATAATTGTTCTGGTACTATTACAGGAACTACAGCCGATCCATTAACTTATAATTCTCAAGGTTCTTATGTTATTAATTGGACTTTTGATGATGGTAATGGAAACACAATCGTTGTTCCACAAAGTGTTGTGGTAAATGATACTACAGATCCAATTGCAGTTTGTCAAAACCTTACTATTGGTTTAGATCCAGTAACAGGTTTAGCAACTGTAAACCCTAGTCAAGTGAATAATGGATCTTCTGATAATTGTGGAACAGTTAACTTTAATTTGTCACAAACTGTTTTTGATTGTTCTAACATAGGAACCAATGTGGTTGTGTTTACTGTTGATGATGGAAATGGTAATACAGATACTTGTACAACTACTATAACAGTTACGGATCCAAATATCAGTGGCGGAACAGTTGTAGGATATTTAATTGATACTGAAACTCCTGCTGATGCAGATGATATAGTGGAAGTAACAGCGTGTCCATTTGATACAACTACTGATCCTCCAACACCTGCGACGCAAAGTGCTGAATTTACATTAAGTGGATACACAGGAGTGGTTAGTTCTTGGGAATCTTCAATAGATGGAGGATTAAATTGGACTACTATAGCTAATACATCAGATACCTACACTTTTAATAATATAACACAAACAACATTAATTCGAGCTGTTATTCAATTTGGATCTTGTCAAGCAAACTCAACAATTGTTAGAGTTGTGGTTATTCCTCCGGATATTCCACCGACTATTATTGGTCCAGATCAATTTACAATTTGTCTAGGCGATAGTTTTACTGTAGAAGCACAGAGCTCTTTTGGTGTGCCACCAATTTTAAATGAAGGAGGGCAATTTAACCAAGGTAATTTGCCAGGATGGAGAGTAGATGGACTTGATGGTGTAAGTGGATGGAATGCTTCAGGAAGTAATTCTGTTCCATCAGCATGGCGTGGAATAAGTAATGGAAATGGTGATAATGGGAGTAATATAACAGAAGGTGTTCGTTATAAAAATCAAGGAGGGAATAAATTTGCAATTACTTACGGAAACTTTGGCGCACCTAATATTACAACTTTAGAAACACCAGTTTTTAATACTTTAGGTTTAACTACGGCTAGTTTAGACTTTCAATCTGCTTATTATATTCAAGCAGGTGCTTCAGGTGTCATTGAATTATCTCTAGATGGAGGAAATACTTATCCAATTACATTAATGAGTTTTAGTGGTCCAGGAAATTCAGGAGGTTTTGTTAATGCTGGAGGAGGTGCTAATAATGTTCCAACCGTTCAGTTGCAAGATGCTATTCATTCTAACTCTATTAATTTAGAAGATTATTTAGGTTTAACAAATTTAAGAATACAGTTTAAGTTTACATCTACAGCTGGAAGCTCATGGGCAATTGACGGAATAACAATCCCTGATAATCCAGTTGATGAGATTATTCAATGGACTGATCAAAATGGATTAGTTGTTACTACAGGTTCGACAACAAGTGTAACTCCAATCACTCCTGGATCTCAAGAGTTTGGAGTAACATCTCTAATTAATGGTTGTAGATCATTAGGTGATGAAGGAACAGAATTTGTAGATGTAGATGCAAGTTTAGCTTACGCTGGAGTAGATATTTTACCAGTTTCTGGTGAATGTGGTGAACAGATCGTGAACTTAAGAGCATATGATAATACACAAACAGCTTTACAAAACTTTAACGATGGTGTTTGGGAGCAAGGAGTATATATTTATCCGGGTGAATCTTATGATCATGATAACGATATTAATACACCAAATATCATTGCACAAAACAATAATTATCCTGGAACAGGTATAACAGGAGCTTGGACAGTTGTCAACACTGATTCAACTTGTGGTGGTAATTATTCTTTTTCAAATGCTACCAATACAAATCCAATTGGAGATCCAAGAGCATCATTTACTGCGGATCCAGGTACTTATACATTAAGATGGACTTTATCGACTGGTTGTTTTGACGACGTAGAGGTTACAATTGATAGTTGCTCAAATATAGATTTTGACGGAACTAATGATTTTGTGAATTTTGGTGACAATTACAATGTATCTAACCAATTTAGTTTTGAGGTTTGGGTAAAACCAGAATCAATATCAGGAAATCAAACAATTATTTCTAAAAGAGATGCTAATAATTTTGCTACTGGTTACGATTTAAAACTAGTTGGTAATACAGTATCTTTTAATTGGAATGCTGCTGGAAGTATTCAGTCAATATATCCTGTAACAACTTCAAGATGGTATCATATTGCTGTTACTTTTGATGGTGGTGATTATAGATTGTACATAGATGGTATAGAAGTTACAAACAACCCAGTTTCTGGAGTTATGCCAAGTACAAATAATATGAAAGCTCTAGTGGGAGCCATGGATCAAGCAGGTAATGCTCCTAATAAACCAGTTAATTATTTTAATGGTTGGATTGATGAGATTAGAATATGGAATACAGCTATTTCTCAAGATCAAATTCGTCAAATGATGAATCAAGAAATTAACGATAATACTGCTGTTCGTGGAGCTGTTGTACCATTAGATATAAATGGACTATCGTGGACTAATTTAGATGGATATTATCGTATGGATATTAATTGTGGTAAGCTAAATACTTTAGCTGGAACCATAAGAGGACAATTACGTAACATGAATTCTTCCCAAGAAGAAACAGCACCACTTCCATATACGTCTAGAGTAGACAATCAAAATTGGGCTACAGATAATACTTGGACTAATTTTAATGTTTGGGATGCACCAAATAGTTTAGGTGTTGATGGAGCTACACCAATAGATTGGAATATTGTCAGAGTATCTCACGATATTAATTCTGGAGATAAAGACATCACCGTTTTAGGATTGATTTCTGATACAGCAAACAAAGAATTAACGATCATTGACCCAATGTCTTCTAACGATGAAACTAACGTTGGTCAAGCTTTAAGAATCACACACTATTTGCGATTAGATGGTAATATAGACCTCGTAGGTGAATCTCAACTTATTCAGGACGAAGGAAGTATTTTAGATGATGTAAGTTCAGGTAAATTAGAAAGAGATCAGCAAGGAACAACTAATCGTCATAATTATAACTATTGGAGCTCGCCAGTTATAGCTCAAGGAAATTCCAATTTTAGTTCTTATAGTATAAATGGTGTTTTAAGAGATGGAACAAATACTAATAATAATCCTCACCAAAATATTAACTGGATAGCTGGTGTAGATTCTAATGCTTCAAATCCATTAAGTTTAGCAGAATATTGGTTATGGTCATATGATGATGAACCAGAAAATTCTTATTCAGATTGGCACCATATACAATCAAGTGGTTTATTAAAACCTGGATTAGGTTTTACTATGAAAGGTAGTGACGCATCTACAAGTTATCAAAATTATGTGTTTGAAGGAAAACCAAATAATGGTACTATTACTAATACAGTTAGTCCAGGATACCAGACTTTGGTTGGTAATCCGTATCCTTCTGCAATAGATGCTAATGAATTTATAGATGATAATGGTCCTTCAGGTACCAATAGTATTGATGGTGTATTATATTTTTGGGAACATTTTGTAAGTAATACTACTCACATATTAGAAGAATATGAAGGTGGTTATGCAGCGTACAATAAAATTGGAGGTCTTCCTCCATATATTCCAGCTGAAATTAGTGGAAATGGATCTTTCTCAAAAACACCTGGACGTTATGTTCCAGTTGCACAAGGTTTCTTTGTAACAGCTTCAGCTACTGGAGGAAATATTAACTTTTATAATGATCAACGTATTTTCATTAGAGAGTCAATAGGAACTTCTGTTTTTATGGAATCTAATCCGTTAACAGCAGAAAGTTCAGAAAGTAGAAATTCAGTTAATCCTTCAACAGAAGAAACTGTAAAGAGAATACGATTAGACTTTACTTCTTCAGATGCTTATATGCGTCAGCTATTGCTTGGTTTTGTAGAGAATGGTGAAGCAACAGATGGGGTAGATTACGGTTATGATGCATTAGTGTCAGATATCTTTACTAATGATATTTCTTGGATTATCGAGGATGATTTTTATAGCATTCAAGGTGTTGGAGAATTTGATAAACAAAGACAATTACCACTAGCTATTTATTTAGCAAATTCAGGTGTTATAAAAATTGGATTAAATGATATAGAAAATTTTGAAGAATCAATAGATACTTACATTTATGACTCTTTATCAGGTAATTATATTCAGATAAATGATTCTGATTTTGAAATAGAGTTAGATGCAGGAGATTATTTAGATAGATTTTATTTAACATTTGAAATCCAAGATCAATTAAGTTTACCAGAGTTTGAATCTGAAAGTATTATAGTCAACTACTTGAATAAGTCGAAAGAGATCTATATTAACACGCTTAATAAAATTGATGTAGATAAGGTATCCTTGGTAAATATTCTTGGACAAACTATTAACCAATGGAATGATAATGAGTTTACGATTCAAAATTCTAAAATCAAAATTGAAGCTCGAATTTCAAGTGGTAATTATATTATAAATGTGAATACTAAAGATGGTAAAACATTTAATCAAAAGGTTGTAGTTAAAAATTAATAGTGCGTTTTATCGATTTTATTTGCACTTTAAAGATGTTTTTTTATATATTTAGCCTTTAATTAAGGCTTTTTAATAAAGTCATGAAACCCCAAATCATGATTAAAAAACATCTATATTTAGTTATAGTAACCTTAGTATGTTTTACATCTGTGTTTTCACAGAATGATATTCAGCGTGTTAGAATAGACCTATCTACACCAACAGGTTATGTAAGGCAATTACTTTTAGGATTTACACCAGACAATGCAGCTTCTGATGGAGTTGATTTTGGTTACGATGCCGCTAGTTTTGATAGCTTCCCAAATGATTTTGGTTGGGTAATTGAAGATCAGTCATATATCATTCAAGGAGTTGGTGAGTTCAGTGTAGATAAGTTTTATCCAATAGGTGCATTTCTGTCAGATTCTGGAGAAGTTAGTTTTCATCTTAATTCATTAGAGAATTTCAACCAAGATATAAGTGTATTTATTTATGATACCTTAAATAATACCTACTCCAAATTAAATGACGGTAATTATTTCCAAGATTTGAACTCTGGAGATTACCTAAACAGATTTTTTATAACTTTTAGAAATGACTTTCCATTGAGTATGTGGCAAGATGTACTATCTGTTGAAGAACAATCTGCTAATTCTGTGCGACTAGCTTACAATAAGAATCTAAATTCAATATCAGTAAAATTAAAAGATTCTGATATTTTGAAAGATTTGAAGATATATAATAGTCTAGGTAAAAAGATTAGTGCCATAAACTTAAATACTTCAAATAAGCAATTAAACATAAATACTAATACTTTTAGTAAAGGTGTTTACATAATCAATATTACAACTAATCTTTTAAAAACTACTAGAAAAGTAGTAGTGCACTAACCATAAAAATTTATTAGTTTTTATACATTTACCTTATGGTAAATAACTTTGAAAACGAATTTTTTGGAATTGGTATACAAAATGGTAAAACACCAGAAAATTTAGGTGTCCTTTGGCGATCTGCTCAAAATCTTGGAGCAAGTTTTATTTTCACTATTGGTAATCGCTATGCAAAACAAGCTTGTGATACACATAATGCTGTAAAGGCAATGCCTTATTTTCATTATAATACATTCGAAGATTTTTATGAGCATTTACCAAAAGGCGCTATGTTAGTTGGAGTAGAGCTAGCAGATAATGCAGTGGATTTAGAAACGTTTAGTCATCCTAGACGATGCGTGTATTTATTGGGAGCCGAAGATCATGGATTGTCTAAAAAAGCTATTGAAAAATCTCATCATCTAATCAAATTTAAATCAGAATTAAGTTTAAATGTATCTGTAGCTGGAAGTATTGTGATGTATGATAGAGGAATAAACAAACCAAGGTCGTAACTTTGCAATCTAAAATTGTTTTATGCACAAAGCAGGTTTTGTTAATATTATAGGTAATCCAAATGTTGGTAAGTCTACCCTTATGAATGCGTTTATAGGAGAAAAACTATCCATTATTACCTCTAAAGCTCAAACAACAAGACATAGAATACTTGGTATTGTTAATGGTGATGATTTTCAAGTCGTATTATCTGATACTCCAGGAATCATAAAACCAGCATACGAATTACAGAGCTCAATGATGGATTTTGTAAAGTCTGCCTTTGAAGATGCAGATGTGCTTGTTTATATGGTTGAGATTGGTGAAAAGGAATTAAAAGATGAAACGTTTTTTAAAAAAATCACCAGTTCTAAAATTCCAGTGCTGCTATTATTGAATAAAATTGATAGATCAGATCAGACACAGTTAGAAGAACACGTGCAACTTTGGCAAGAAAAAGTACCAAATGCAGAGCTGTTTCCAATTTCGGCTTTAGAAGGGTTTAATGTTGAAGAAGTCTTTAATCGAATTATAGAATTATTACCAGAATCGCCACCTTTTTATCCAAAAGATCAATTAACTGATAAGCCTGAACGCTTTTTTGTAAACGAAACTATACGTGAAAAAATCTTACTGCATTATAAGAAGGAAATTCCATACGCTGTAGAGGTTGAAACAGAAGAATTTTTTGAGGAGGAAACTATTATAAGAATGCGATCAGTTATTATGGTAGAACGTAATACTCAAAAAGGTATTATAATTGGACATAAAGGTGAAGCTATAAAGCGTGTAGGTATTGAAGCTAGAAAAGATTTAGAAAAGTTCTTTGGTAAACAAATACATTTAGAGCTATATGTGAAAGTAAATAAAAACTGGAGAAGTGATCAAAGGCAATTAAAAAGATTTGGTTATAACCAAAACTAATTACTTTTATAGTTTAATTTCATAGTAATAGACGCAGTTTTTTCTTTAGATGATGTATTGTAGGTTCCTCCCCAAGAATAATTTTCATTACTATTTTGCCCAGTAATTTGAAAAATACCCATTTTAGCTGAAATCAACTCGCCTAAATCACCTCCAGAATTTTTTGCAATTTGTTCTGCTCTAATACGAGCATCCTCTGTAGCTTTAGAAATCATTTCAATTTTTAAATCAGCTAATTTAGTGTAATAATATCTTGGAGGTTGTGAGTAAAATTGAATGCCTTTATTTAATAATTCAGTGATTTCTCTAGAGATTTTCTCAACCTTTTCTACATCTTTAGAGTCAATTTGTAAAGATTGCGTTAATATATAACCTAAAAATTCTTCACCTGTATATTGACCTTGCGGATTGTACTTGCCTCGCGTATTTTTTCGACTGTTAACAGCATTAAATACTAATTCGTCTCCAGAGATTCCTTTAGACAGTAAATAACCCGAAATTACCTCTTTGTCTTTTTCAAGATCACTATAAGCCTTTTGTAGATCGAAACTTTCTTTAGAAAAAGAACCTTCCCAAACAATAAGATCAGAGGTGAAATCTGCTTTCCCTAAACCTGTAACAGAAATAGTTCCTTCCTCACTAGTTCTATTCATATAAGCGTTACCAAGTAAATAAGCAGCTATTATAATAGCTAGAGCAAAGATTAAAGCTGTAATATTATTTTTCATCTATTTAAATTATTAAAAGAATGTATGGTTCAGTTAGTTAATTATTTCAGCTGAAAGTCATCATTGTTTACCAAACCTGACTGCCGACGGACATGTTCCCAACTTATCCCTAATTTATTTCTGGATTATGGGCTTTCATATCTTATTTATAATACACTAATATATAACGAAATCAGAGTCATATCATTATCTTTGCAGCAAATTTTTTTTAAAAATGAACAACATAGTAGCTATTGTAGGAAGGCCTAACGTCGGTAAATCAACATTTTTTAATCGTTTAATTAAACGAAGAGAAGCAATTGTTGATGCAGTAAGTGGTGTTACAAGAGATCGCCATTATGGTAAAAGCGATTGGAATGGTAAAGAGTTTTCTTTAATCGATACTGGAGGTTATGTTGTTGGTAGTGATGATATTTTTGAAGCAGAAATTGATAAGCAAGTTGAACTAGCTATAGATGAAGCAGATGCTATAATTTTTATGGTTGACGTAGAGTCAGGTGTTACAGGAATGGATGAAGATGTTGCAAATTTATTGCGTAAAGTAAATAAGCCAGTTTTTTTAGCAGTTAATAAAGTAGATAATAATAAGCGTGCTGAAGACGCTGTAGAGTTTTACTCTTTAGGTTTAGGTAACTATTATACTATTGCGAGTATTAACGGAAGTGGAACAGGAGATTTATTAGACGCATTAGTAGAAGCACTTCCGGAAAAGGAAGAAGTTGTTGAAGAGGACTTACCTCGTTTTGCTGTAGTTGGTCGTCCAAATGCAGGGAAATCTTCTTTTATCAATGCGCTTATTGGTGAAGATCGTTATATAGTTACAGATATTGCTGGTACGACAAGAGATTCGATTGATACAAAATATAATCGTTTTGGTTTTGAATTTAATTTAGTGGATACTGCTGGAATTCGTCGTAAATCTAAAGTAAAAGAAGATTTAGAATTCTATTCAGTAATGCGAAGCGTTAGAGCTATAGAACATGCAGATGTGTGTTTATTGGTTCTAGATGCTACTAGAGGGTTTGACGGACAAGTTCAAAATATATTTTGGTTAGCAGAGAGAAATCGAAAAGGTATTGTCGTATTAGTAAACAAATGGGATTTAGTTGAAAAAGACAACAAAACTATGAAGGAGTTTGAAGCGCATATTAGAAGAGAAATGGAACCTTTTACAGATGTACCAATTGTATTTATTTCTGTGCTTAACAAACAACGAATTTTTAAAGCAATTGAAACAGCAGTTGAGGTTTACCAAAATAGAAGTAAAAAGATTAAAACAAGTCAGCTTAACGAAGCGCTGTTGCCAATAATTGAAAATAATCCACCTCCAGCTTATAAAGGTAAATACGTTAAGATTAAGTTTATTACACAGCTGCCAACACCTCAACCGCAATTCGCATTTTTCTGTAATTTACCGCAATATGTGAGGGAACCATATAAGCGTTTTCTTGAGAATAAGTTGCGTGAACATTTTAATTTTCATGGTGTACCAGTTTCTGTGTATATGAGGAAGAAATAATTTCTTATACTTGTAGTATGAGATTCTTTTTAAGCCTAACATTGTTCTTTACTTGTAGTTTATTGTTTTCGCAAGTAGACTTACCACCAAATCCACAACCAGGTAGATGCTATGTAAAATGTTATTCCGAAATAAAAGAGTTTGGAGATTGGAAACAAGTTGATTGTGATTTTGTTTCATTTAATGAATTACCAATAGCTTTTAATAAATCTGGAGATGCGCTTTTAGAAAGTGATAAAAAGGCTATTTTAAAGGACATGAAGAAAGTTATCAAGAAAAAATATTCATTTCAAATTTCAAGTCATTATCATTCAAAATTTCCCGATTCTATCAATACGAAACTTTCTGAACAACGAGGAATTTTAGTTGGTAATTTTTTAGTTGAAAGCGGAGTAGATCCTAAATATATTTATTTAAATGCTAAAGGAAATTCAGAGCCTTTAAAACGAAATAAATTTACTGAAGGTACTAGTGGTTACTTTGCTGAAAATACAAGAATTGAATTTCGTGTAATTAACACAACAAATGTTAAAGCTGGTAAATGGGTTTATATGCCTGAATATAATATGTATTGCTTAAAAAAGACAGACAGTATTAATAACTAGTTACCAACCACCAGAAGCACCGCCACCACCAAAGCTTCCGCCTCCAAAGCCACCACCAAAACCTCCAGAGCTAAATCCACCTCCAGATGATGAGCCTCCAAATCCACCGAAGCCTCCAGAGCTACGCCTATAACCACCACGACCAGAGTTACTTAAAATAATGGCTTCTAAAATGTCTCTTCCAGAAGAGTTATCACGATAGTTTCTACCATTTCCACCTCCATTACGTCTATTTTTAGAAATAGCAATTAAAAAAATAATAAAAAAGAACAATAAGAATATAAAAACACCAATAGGAAAAGGTCTTTCGTTGCTTTGTCGAGTACCTTGATATTCGCCTGTCATGACCTCAAAAATAGCATCAACACCTTTATTTAATCCACCAGGATAATCGTTACGTTTAAAATACGGAATTATATCACGTTCGATTATACGTCGAGACATAGCATCGGTTAATAAATGCTCAACACCTTGACCAGTATTAATAGCAATTTTTCGATCATCTTTAGCCAGTAAAATAAAAATACCATTGTCTTCTTTTTCTTGACCAATTCCCCATTTTTGAGCCCATTGTGCTCCTAAATACAATATGTTTTCTCCTTTGGTAGAACTCATTGTCGCTACTACAATTTGTGTTGAGGTTGTGTCAGAGTATTTTATAAGCTTTTGTTCAAGCGCATTTTTTTCTGAAGCAGATAATAAACCAATATAATCATAAACACTAGTTTGAAATTCTGGAGTTTCAGGAATGGTAAATTGTGCAATTGCAGACTGAAAGTAAACAATACTTAACAGAAGAATACTATGTTTTAGTAGTTTAATCATTCTCCTTTAGAAATACTATTAGGTAACTCATTGGTGTCGCTAGACGACCAAGGGAAGTGTTTTTTTAATTGCTCACCAGCTTTTGTGATTCCGGCAACTAAACCGTCTTTAAAATGTTGACTTTTAAAATGGGTTTCAAGAATGTGTTTGGTGCTATCCCAAAAATCATGAGGTACTTTTTTTGCTATTCCCTTATCACCATAAATGGCAAAAGATTTAGAACCAACAGCAACATAAAACAATACAGCATTATGTTGTTCAGTATTATGCATTTTTAAAATAGAAAACACTTCTAATGCACGCTTTTCAGCATTGCCATTACAAGTGTTTTCTATGTGTACACGGATTTCTCCAGAAGTATGCTGTTCAGCTAAACGAATAGCATTTATAACATCCTGTTCTTCTTGAGCAGTTAAAAATTCTTCAATCGTGTTTTGAGACATTTTTAATTGAATTCAAAATCGACATCTGGAGCTTTTTCACTTCCGGCTTCAGCTTGGTAATATCCCATTTCTTTGAATCCCATTAAACTTGCAATGAATTTTCTTGGCATTTCTCTTACATATTCGTTGTAAGGTCTTACAGTATCATTAAAACGGTCTCTTGCCACATTAATTCTATTTTCTGTTCCTTCTAATTGAGTTTGTAATTCTAAAAAGTTTTTGTTTGCTTTTAAGTCAGGATAACGCTCAACTGTAACTAATAACCTAGATAAGGCACTACTTAATCCACTTTGAGCTTGGTTAAAAGCTTCAAGTTGTTCAGGTGTAATATTAGAGGGATCAATAGTTGTTTTTGTTGCTTTAGCACGAGCTTCGATAACATCTTTTAGTGTTCCTCGTTCAAAATCAGCGGCACCTTGTACAGTTTTAACAAGGTTGCCGATTAAATCGTTTCTTCTTTGATAGCTACTCTCAACGTCTGCCCATGCTTCTTTTGTTCCTTCTTCTAATCCTATGACAGTATTATTTACATTCATTCCCCATAAAGCAATTAATATTATGAGAACAATTGGAATTAACCATTTTTTCATTTTGGTAAATTTTAAAGTTGATGTTTTATTTTAATGAGTTGGTTTTTAACACTTTCTAATTTAGTAATAATTTCGAAGTTAGAAAGTGTTTTTTGTTTATCCTCTTTCAAGTGCGTTTTTGCACCATCCAGAGTGAAACCTCTCTCTTTCACTAAATAATAAATGAGTTTCAGGTTTTTTAAATCTTCAGGTGTAAACTTTCTATTGCCTTTAGCATTTTTTTTAGGCTTTAATACATCAAATTCTTTTTCCCAAAAACGAATTAGAGAAGTGTTTACTCCAAAAGCTTTGGCTACTTCGCCAATACCATAATATCGTTTTTCTGGTAAATCTAAATGCATTAATCGAGTGATTGGTTTTCTAATGATGCTTTAGCTAAAAGATCATTAAATTCTTTTGAGGATAGATTTCCATAATAAAAATTAATTGGGTTTATACGTTCTCCATCTTTAAATATTTCATAATGTAAATGAGGTGCTTCAGAACGTCCAGTACTACCAACAAAACCAATTAAATCACCACGCTTTACTTTTTGATTTTTTCGAACATTGTATTTATACAAGTGAGCATACAAGCTTACATAACCAAATCCATGATCGATACGAATATGCTTACCATATCCAGTAGCACTAGCATCAGCACGTGTTACAACACCATCTCCAGAGGCATAAACAGGTGTCCCTCTTGGAGCAGTAAAATCCATGCCATAATGAAACTTACGAACTTTGGTGAAAGGGTCAGTTCTATAACCATAACCAGAAGCCATTCTTGTTAATTGATCGTTATTTACAGGTTGAATAGCAGGAATTGTTGCCAGAAATTTTTCTTTTTCTTCGGCAAGTTTAGCAATTTCATCAAGCGATTTTGACTGAACTACTATCTGTTTTTGCAGAATGTCCATTCGCTTATTAGTTTCAATTATTAATTTAGAATTGTCATAACCTTCTAAATTTTTATAACGGTTTATGCCTCCAAATCCAGCTTTTCGCTGTTCTTCAGGAATTGGGTTGGCACCAAAATAGATTCTGTAAATAGCATTGTCTCGCTCTTCTACATTTGCTAATACTTCTTGAGCTTGATTCATTTTTTTGTTAAGCAACTCAAATTGCAATTGTGCATTTTCAAGTTCACGTTTTAGTGCTTTTTCTTTTGGAGACTCAATGTATTGACTAGCTATGAAAACAAATAAAAATCCAAATAAGGCTGATGCTAATAAAAAACCTAAAGCATATTTAATTGTGGTACGCTTTTTACGCTCAATTTTTCTGTAGGAGAGCGTTTCAGAATCATAATAGTATTTTACCTTACTCATTATCTAAATTATGCTATTTTTGCAGTTGTTAAATTCTGGTAAATCGAGAATTTTAATAGCAAACGACCAAAGATAAAAATTGTTTCGCAATTTATATAATTTAACAATACCAAAGATTAGTTATAACATACTATGAAGTCTCAAGATATTCGCTCTAAATTTTTAAACTTTTTCAAAGAAAAAGAACATTTGGTTGTGCCCTCTGCACCAATGGTTACAAAAGATGACCCAACACTCATGTTTGTGAATTCAGGTATGGCACCTTTTAAAGAGTATTTTTTAGGAAATGCCCAGCCAAAGAGCAATCGTATTGCTGATACGCAAAAATGCTTACGTGTTTCTGGTAAACACAATGATTTGGAGGAAGTAGGTTATGATACCTACCATCATACGTTATTCGAAATGTTAGGTAATTGGAGCTTTGGTGATTACTTTAAAAAAGAAGCTATTGCTTGGGCTTGGGAGCTTTTAACAGAGGTTTACGGAATAGATAAAGACATTTTATATGTTACTGTTTTTGAAGGAAGTGATGATGCTGATAATTTAAAAATGGACCAAGAGGCATACGATTTATGGAAGGAGTTTATCTCTGAAGATCGTATTCTCATGGGAAATAAAAAGGACAATTTCTGGGAAATGGGAGATCAAGGCCCTTGTGGTCCTTGTAGTGAGATACATGTAGATATTCGATCGGCTGAAGAAAAAGCAAAAGTAGATGGTAAAGATTTGGTAAACATGGATCATCCTCATGTGGTAGAAATCTGGAATTTGGTCTTTATGCAATACAACCGAAGAGCTAATGGTTCGTTGGAGATTTTACCGAATAAACACATAGATACAGGAATGGGATTTGAGCGTCTATGTATGGTATTACAAGACGTAAAATCTAATTACGATACAGATGTGTTTACTCCAATTATTCGAGAGATTGAGACAATCACTGATAAAGATTATGGTAAAGATGAAAAGATAGATATAGCTATTCGTGTTATTTCAGATCATGTTAGAGCTGTAGCATTTTCTATTGCTGATGGTCAGTTACCAAGTAATACTGGAGCTGGTTATGTGATTCGTAGAATTTTACGTCGTGCTATCAGATATGGTTTTACGTTTTTAGACAAAAAAGAACCATTTATTTACAGATTAGTTGATGTGTTGAGTCAGAAAATGGGTCAGGCATTCCCTGAATTAAAATCTCAAAAGCAACTTATTGAAAATGTAATTAGAGAAGAAGAGCAATCTTTTTTAAGAACTCTAGAACAAGGTTTAGTCTTATTAAATAGGATAGTTGAAGAAACTAAAAGCGATACAATTTCTGGTGAAAAAGCTTTTGAGTTGTATGACACATATGGTTTTCCTATAGATTTAACGGCTTTAATTCTTTCAGAAAAAGGGTGTAAGCTTGATGAAAAAGGCTTTGATGAAGAATTACAAAAACAAAAAAATCGTTCTCGTGCAGCAAGTGAAATGTCAACTGATGATTGGACGATTTTAATTGAAGATGATGTTGAAGAGTTTATAGGTTATGATAATTTAGAAGCTAACGTAAAAATTACACGATACAGAAAAGTGACCTCTAAAAAGGATGGCGAAATGTATCAGTTAGTTTTTAATTTAACACCATTTTATGCTGAAGGTGGAGGACAAGTAGGTGATAAAGGCTATTTAGAAGATACTCATGGAGATGTTGTTTATATTTTGGATACTAAAAAGGAGAATAATGTTATCATTCACTTTACCAAAAACTTACCAAAACATTTAGATGAAACGTTTAAAGCTGTAGTAGATGCTAAACAGCGTTACAGAACAGAATGTAATCATACAGCAACTCATTTACTACATCAAGCGCTTCGAGAAGTTCTTGGAGATCATGTAGAGCAAAAAGGATCTGCAGTACACTCTAAATATCTACGCTTTGATTTCTCTCATTTTTCTAAAATGACAGTAGACGAATTACGTGAAGTAGAAAATTTTGTGAATAGACGTATAGAAGGCAAGTTACCTTTAGAAGAAAATAGAAACGTGCCAATGGAAAAAGCCCTTGCAGATGGAGCTATGGCTTTATTTGGTGAGAAGTATGGAGATACAGTGCGTACTATTAGATTTGGTCAATCTATAGAATTATGTGGAGGGACTCATGTAAAGAATACAAGTGATATTTGGCATTTTAAAATTAAATCTGAAGGCGCTGTGGCGGCAGGAATTCGTCGTATTGAAGCGATTACAAATGATGCTGTAAAAGATTTTTATTTTGAAAATAATCGTGCGTATTTTGAAATGAGAGATTTACTAAATAATGCTAAAGAACCAGTAAAAGCATTAAAAAGTTTACAAGATGAAAATGCCGATTTAAAAAAGCAAATAGAAAACCTTCTAAAGGATAAAGCCAAGAATATTAAAGGTGAACTAAAGAATGAGTTAACAGAAATTAATGGTATTCAGTTTTTAGCAAAACAAGTAGATTTAGATGCTTCAGGTATTAAAGATGTATCTTTTGATTTAGGTGGCGAAATAGATAATTTATTCCTGTTATTTGGTGCAGAAAATAATGGTAAAGCAATTTTATCCTGCTATATATCTAAAAGTTTAGTAGCCGATAAAAACTTAAATGCTGGACAAATAGTAAGAGAACTTGGTAAATATATTCAAGGAGGTGGAGGAGGACAACCGTTTTTTGCAACTGCAGGTGGGAAAAATCCAGATGGCATACAAGATGCTTTGGATAAAGCAAAAGAATACATTTCTTAATTGAAACTTCAAACGCAAATACCACTTAAACCACAGCAACATAATCAAATTGATTATTACTCTAAATTGTTGTTATTGGGTTCTTGTTTTGTAGAGAATATTGGAGACAAGCTTAACTATTTTAAATTCCAAAATAGTATTAATACTTTAGGTATTTTATTTCATCCATTGGCAATAGAAAAATTGATTTCTAATGCTATTAATAAAAAAGAATATACAGAAGATGATGTCTTTTTTCATAACGAACAATGGCATTGTTTTGATGCGCATTCACAATTAAGTACGGCCTCTAAAGAAGATTTATTAAAATCTTTAAATAGTAGTATTGAGTTAACAAACAAACAAGTAGAAACATCTTCACATATTATAATTACTTTAGGCACAGCTTGGGCTTACAGATATATTGAAACGGATGCTTTTGTTGCGAATTGCCATAAAATTCCACAAAAACAATTTTTAAAAGAATTGTTGTCTGTTGAGACAATTTCAGAAAGTTTGGAAGCTATAGTTACTTTAATCAGAAAAGTGAATCCCAAAGTTTCAATACTATTTACAGTGTCTCCAGTGAGGCATTTAAAAGATGGATTTATTGAGAATACCCAAAGTAAATCGCATATAATTTCTGCTATTCACCAAGTAGTTGAGCCGAGAAAACAACTGTATTATTTTCCATCGTATGAAATAATGATGGATGAGCTTCGTGATTATCGTTTTTACAAAGACGATATGATTCACCCAAATAGTTTGGCTGTAAACTATATCTGGAACAAATTTCAAGAGGTTTGGATTTCTAATTCTTCAAAAGAAGTCATGAAAAAAATTGATGAGATTCAAAAAGGGATACATCATAAACCTTTCAATTCTAATTCAGAGTCGCACAAACAATTTCTTCAGCGACTAGAAGAAAAGAAAAGCCTTATAAACAAAGGTTTCCCGTTCATTAAATTTTAATATACGCATTTCGTCGTATTGTTTACCCTTCTCATTTAAGGCACTTTTGTATCACTATTAATTTTAAAAACAAATCAACAATGAGAAATTTAAGACAATTCATGTTACTTATAATGACAGTTTCATTAGTAACAATTACAGGATGTAAAAGTGATGACGATGGAGGAAGCGGAGGAGGATCTGCTGCTTCAGGAACACTTGCTGCTAGTGTAGATGGTGTGTCGTTTCAATCTTTAGAAATATCATCTTCTGCAACAATAGCTAATGGTGGACAAAACTTAATTATTATTGCTTCTAATAGCGATGGTAATGCTTTTTCGTTTACTATTTTAGGATATGATGGACCTGGCACTTATCCAATAGGTGGAGGAGCTAATATAGCTAATGGTGCTTCTTACACAGAAACGGATGTAGATTTAAACAATCCACAAAATTCTACTACTGAAGTTTGGCAAGCGCCTTTTGATGATACACAAGCAGGCGAATTAAATATTTCTGAAGAAACAGACACTAACATTAAAGGAACTTTTTCTTTTATGTGTAAAAATACTGGAGGTGATCAATCTATAAAAGATATCACTAATGGTTCTTTTGATTTAGGTAAGCAAACACTTTAATAGCTTGTCATGAAAACGCTATTAATTCAAACAAAAAAATTAGTGATGTTTACACTCTTATTGAGTGTGACATCACTTTTTGCACAAAAAGCAGAAACTCCAGATCACAATTATGCTTTAGGAGCAAAAATAAATGACATGACAATTACTGAAGGAGGAACAGTAGTTGTAGCAACTAATGATGGATTAGTTGGTATTAAACCAGGGAATGATGATTTACTATTTAACTTTACTAACTATGGACGTGTAAAGCCAGAGGAATTAAATTTTATTCCAAAAGCACCTTATGTAATGGTTGGTCAAACAGGATTTGCCAACTTATCGTCTAAAAAAGCGGTTATAGATTATATGTCTGGTAAGGTATTGTTCACTACAGAATCTAAAGACTGGAAAAATATATTTACTTGCGATGTAATAATGCCACAAAATAAGTTGGTGGTTAGCGGATTTCAAAAAGGTGGAGGTAAAGCTGAAAATGTAACTCCTAAAGTTGCAGTGTATGATTTAAATACTGGTGATTTAGATTATTCTTTTTTCTTATTTACACCAGGAAAAGTAACGATGAGAAACTATGCTGTAACTGGTAAGCCACTTCTATTAAAGGATAAATTATTAATACCTACTAGCCAAGGTGTTATTGCAAAATCTAAAACAGGAGAAACTATCTGGGAAAATGATGTAAAAAATATTAACTGGATGGTTGCAAACGAATCTGAAAGTGACATCTATGGATTTGCTGCAACAACTAATCTAAAAAATACTAAAATTTATAAATTAAATTCAGGTGGTTCACCAGCTTGGGCAGATGAGAAAAAAGTAAAAGGTCAGGTATCTAATTTTCAAATTCTACCTCAAGGTTTAGCTGTAGTAAGTGATGTAGCTGATACTGGTCAAAAAGGATTGGCAAAATTAACTGCATCAAGAGCTGAATCGAAAATTACATTATTAAGTGCAGCTACAGGAGATGATTTATGGGAAAAGGCACCTAAAACAAAAGGCTATGTTCAGCATTTCTATATCATGGATGATGGAATCCTTTTCGGTATACAAGAAGGCGGAATTAATAAAATATCTTATGATGGAACGCCTCTTTTTAAAAAACCATTAAAAACTGGAGAAAATATTTTAACAATGGCGCAAACTAGTCAAGGTTTATTGTACATTACTTCTGAAGACACGAATATTGTTAATCTTGATAATGGAGAAAAAGTTTGGAGCAAGCCTTTAAAATATAAACGTGCTGATGTGGTAAGTTCTGATTATGATAAAAAGAACGACCGTTACTTAATTAGTGCAGATGAAGACTTATTTTCAGTTGATGCTAACTCTGGAAATTTTGAGACGTTAGCAGAATCAGATTTTGAAGGTAAGGAGGATCCAACAGCAGTTGAGGTAAGAGATAATGGCATTCTATTAACTTCAGATCAAAACATGATGATGTTAGATTGGCAAGGCGGAAAATCATGGCATGAATACAAACGAGCGCCTGGTAAAAGTGCTTTTGGAGCTATATTAGCAGGAGTTACTGCTGTTGCTACTGCAGCTACTGCAGCTGCTTCTTACAATGCTGCAAACCAAAATAGAAACAGATTAGGAAATTACACACCAAGAGGTCAAAGGTATGCTAATCTTGGTGATGGTATGGCTGCTGCTTCAGGTGCTTCTGTTGCTGAAATGCTTAAACGTTTTAAAGCAACAGCTGCAACTCAAAATTCTCAATTTATATTAACAAAATTAGATGATGGTGCAGGATTAGTAAAGCTTAATAAAGATACGGGAGCTCTTGAAAAAGAAATTCTTTTAAAGGATAAAAAACCAACTTATAAAGTAGATGAATTTGGTGGTTATTTATATTATCAAGCTAATGATAAAACCATTTACGCTTACAATCTTAATAATTAAATCTTGTTGTTGAGATTATGATTAGGCGTGATTTTTTTATAGATTACGCTTAATCTTTTTTAATGACATCTTATCGAAAAAAAGGGTTACTAATAAGTAATAATTATATCTTCGACATGCTATTAATCAATTTTTTTAAAAAGGCGTTAAATACATTGTCCTGTTTTGGCACTAATTATTTGATGCCTTTTTTGTGTCTTAAAATGAAGGCTTCCGTTTTCTTTTTTCTTTTTTCTTTTTTTACCACCTTTAATAGCCAATCTCAAAATTTAGATAGTTTATTTTTAGAGTTATCTGATTCTAAAAATGATTCAATTACTAGAGTTAGGGCTAATAATATTATAGATATAATTAATTCTAAAAAAGATAAATCATTATTGGGTAAAGCCTATTATTTTTTGGCATTATCATACGAGAAAGAATCACCTAGAAAAGCTATTGAGTTTTTTGAAAAAGCAACACATGTTTTCGAGAGTTTAGATCAAAACGATTTAAAAAATAGTTACTATAAGCAGTCAAACTCTTATACAGTTATTTCAGAGTTTCCTAAAGCCATGAGTTTTGCACTTAAATCTTTAGAGTATAATCAAATTAATGATAACGAATCTGAAGTACAAAGAGATATGTCTTACATTGGATATATTCATGATCGTATGTATGAGTTTCGTGAATCAATTAATTGGAACAGGAAATCATTAAAAATCGCAGAAAAGTTAAAAGATGCGAGTGCAATTGCTAAGTGTTATGGTAGAATTGGTATTGCTTACGATGAGTTAGCAGAAAAAGATAATTTTAATAAAAAGCTATTTGATAGTGCTTTGTATTACAATAATAAAGCTGCAAAATTAGCTTTATCTTCTGGAGATTTAAGCTTTGCTAGAAGAACCTATTCAAATATTGGTAATAGTTACAGTAAGCTTAAAAATTATAAAAAAGCCGAAGAGTATACTTTGAAATCTTTAGCAATTCCTGGTTTTGAAGAGGCTAAAGGTGTGACGCTTGTTAATCTTGGGAAGATTTATTTAGAAACTGGTCGTTATAACGAAGCAAAAAAAATACTTGATAGTGCTATGCAAAATACTCTAAAGTATGGTACTCGAAAATACCAACTAGAAGCATTTTACAGGTTTCATGAATTGGATGTTAAAAAAGGAGACTACAAAAGTGCTTTGAGTAATTATATTGATTATAAATCAATAGAAGACTCTTTGCTTAATGAAACAAAAACAAAGCAAATTGTTGAGGTTAGAGAACAGTATAAAACTGCAGAAAAAGAAAGAGAAATACTTATTCAAAGAGCAAAAATTGCTGAAAGGGATCTCGTTATTCAAGAACGTAACTATCAATTGTATGGTTTGGGTGGTTTAGCTCTAATATTAGGGCTTATAGGTTATTTGTTTTACAATCAACAAAAACTTAAAAATAAGCAACTTCAAAAAGAAAACGAACTCAAAGATGCTTTAATTAAAATTGAAACTCAAAACAAGTTACAAGAACAACGTTTACGTATTTCTAGAGATTTACACGATAATATTGGAGCACAGTTAACTTTTATTATTTCGTCAATAGATAATTTAAAATATGGTTTTGATATAAAAGATAAAAAGCTCACTAATAAACTCAATACAATTAGCGAGTTTACTTCAGAAACTATTTATGAGTTACGAGATACTATTTGGGCAATGAATAAAGATGAAATTTCTATTGAGGATCTTGAGACTCGAATTGCAAATTATGTGGACAAGGCTCGAAATGTTTCAAATAACACCAAATTTGAATTTGACATAGATAGTTCAATAAATTTAAGTCAATCCTTTTCTTCAGTTAAAGGCATGAATATTTACAGAATTATTCAGGAAGCTATTCATAATAGTATTAAATATGCTAATGCCTCAAAAATTATAGTTTATATTTTAAAAGTAGACAATAAACTAACCTTTAGTGTTTCAGATAATGGTGTAGGCTTTAATCCTGAAACTACAGAAAAAGGCAATGGGTTAATTAATATGGAAAAAAGAGCTAAAACGATTCAAGCTAATGTTTCAATTTCTTCCAAAGTGAATGAGGGAACTACAGTGTCCTTATCTATATAGTTATTTTTAGTATATTCATCTCGCTATTAATCAAACCTTAAATTATTATGAGAAAGTTTGCTTTCTTGATTCTACTATTATCTACTTCTAACCTATTTTCTCAACAAACCTATAAAAATATTGATAGTCTACTACTTAAGCTAAAATCTTCAAAAGAAGATACAGCTAAAGTCATGTTATATCATAAAATTTCTGGGCATTATAATGTAACTCATCTTGATAGCTCTAAAACATTTTCTGAAGATGGAATTAAACTAGCAGATAAACTTAATTTTCAGGAAGGTAAAATGTTTAACCTCAATAATTTGGGTAATTACTATGAGAGAAAGACAGATTATAAAAATGCAATGCTTAAATATGATGAATCTCTAGAGATTGCTAAAAAACTTAACAGCACAAAAGGTTTTGCTGTAATTCTGAATAACATTGCTACAATCTACATTAGAAAGGCGGAGTACGATAAAGCAATTGAGTTGTTGTTTGATGCTTTAAAAGCTGAAGAAACATTAGGGAATGAAAACGGCATAGCTCAAGCATATAATAATATTGGAGTCTGTTACTATTATCAGCAAAACTTCGAAAAAACCACTTTTTATCTCACCAAAGCTCTCGAAATTCAAGAACGTTTAGGGAATTATGATGGTCTTATTAACGGCTATAATAACGTTGGAGCAATTTTGGATTATCAAAAAAAGTATGCTGAAGCAATTGAATCTTACAAAAAGGGTTTAGAAATTAGTAAAAAAATCAATGATAAAAAGTTAGAAGCAACTCAACTTTTTAATATTGGTATTGCTTACCATCAGCTAGATAACTATGATAAATCTAAAGAGTATTTTGATCAATCCACTAGCTTACGTGAGAATATTAAAGACTTTAATGGGATGGCTAATAATTATTTGGGATATAGTGATTTGTTTGCTAAAACAGGTAAGTTAAATAAAGCTGAAACAAATTTAAATAAAGCATTATCTATAGCAGGAGAGCATAATCTCAAACTTCAAAAGCGAGAAGCATATAAAGGACTGTCAGAATTATATAAAATTAGAGGAAATTATAAAACTGCTAATTCGTATTTAGAAGATTATATCTTGGTTAAAGATTCTATTTTAAATGAGAATAATTCAAGAATCATTGCTGAAGCAGAAACCAAATATCAAACTGAAAAGAAAGAGAAAGAAATTTTATCTCATCGAGCAGATATTGCTGAAAAAGAATTAAAATTAAGTAAAAAGAATACCCAATTAATTGGATTAGGAGTTTTAGCTGTAGTTCTAGGATTACTGGGATATTTATTTTTTAATCAACAAAAGTTAAAAAATAAACAACTTCAAAAAGAAAACGAACTTAAAGATGCTTTAATTAAAATAGAAACCCAGAATAGATTGCAAGAGCAACGTTTACATATTTCTCGAGATTTACATGATAATATTGGAGCGCAATTAACTTTTATCATATCGTCTCTGGATAATTTAAAATATGGTTTTAAAATTCCGAGTAAACTTGAGGGTAAATTAAAATCTATTAGTGAGTTTACAACAAGTACTATCTATGAATTGAGAGATACTATTTGGGCGATGAATAAAAGTCAAATCAATTTTGAAGATCTACAGACTCGTATTTCTAATTTTATAGATAAAGCCAAAATTAGTTCAAATGGGATCAATTACAACTTCAATGTAGATCAAAATGTTTCAGAGGATATAGTGTTTTCATCTGTTCAGGGTATGAATATATATCGCATTATTCAGGAAGCTATCAACAATTCAATAAAGTATGCAAATCCTAAAAATATAAATGTTAATGTATCTAGCAAAAATAATTCGCTAGCAATTGAGATTGCTGATGATGGTCAAGGTTTTAATCAAAAAGATATTGAATTAGGTAATGGGATAAATAACATGAAAAAACGCTCGCTAGAATTAGATGCAGGATTCTTATTAGATTCTAAAGAAGGTTCTGGTACAACTATTCAATTGCTAATACCAATAAATACGTAAAACGTCGTATTTTATAAAAATATATTTGTGAGTAAATTTATATGTCATTACTAAACTTAAATTAGATGAAGCATTTTTTTACTCTATTCTTGGTGTTAAATTCATTCTGTGTTTTAAATGCTCAAGGTACTAATCTAAACAAGCTAAAGATTTTAAAATCAGGAACAGTAATAACTTATCAAGTATATGCTTTACACAAAGAACAAGGTTGGTCTGGAATACGAATTAAAGAGGGAGAATCGATAGGAGATAGTCTTGTAATTACATTAGTTAGTACATCTAAAGGATTGCAACCAATGGATTATGACGACAAGGGAAAACCATATTATGGAACTACAATAAATTTAGAACAATATAGCAAGGCTAGTACTTATGCTAATTTTATAGATGCTGTAATAAATATAGAAAATGCTACAACTATTTTCTTATCAGATGAGTTATTTGGGAAGTTTAATATTACTGTATATCCAGAATGGGAAAAAGATTTTTTTGAATTTAAAAAGGATCATAAAGTAGTGCCATTTAGTTTTAAGTTTAATAATGAGCTTATTAAATCAACTATTAATTATTACAAAACCAATAAGGAGAATGATACAATGGTAACCACTTTAGCATTTTTAAACGATAAAGATTTTCCAATACAAACACATATGTATTTGGAGTTTAATGGAAAAGATAGATATGGTTTATTGTTTAAATTATCTGAAATAAAAACAATAGATGAATAACAAGCTTTTAAAAACGGTATTTAGGCTAACAGTAATAGTAGCGGTTTTTTGGTATTTATTAGTACCTTCTGTAAAGCTTTTGTTTTTATCTAATGATATTAAACATGTTCATATAAGTGAAACACGATCTTATAAAGCTAATAATGCCGTAGTGAATAATGTAACTACAATATTAAGTGAAAAGTATCCAATAAATTATGATAAAGATGTTTTTAAACGCATCTATCAATACGATTTACATAATTTAAATTTGAACATAAATGATACTTTACTAGAAACCGTTAAAAAGAATACCTATTTTTTTGAGCAGTTAAAACCAAAGTATAATGTTGGCGATACAATAGTATATTTTAAAAGTAATCTTGCAAAATCATTAACCCAAGACGATTATAATTTTATGATAGATAATAATGAAGGAGGAACAATTAAATGGTTTTCTTTAATATTATTAATAATAAGCTTAATCCTTGCAGTGCTTTTAGCAAAACCACTACTGAAACAAATTAAATAATAACATGTTTATTTATCCTATGAAAAATTTATTAGTACTTATAATTATTACCTCTAGTATGTCTATTTGGTCCCAAAATGATTTTGATAAGCAGTTTTGTGAAGCGTTCAAAGATTTGGCTAAAAATGTAAAAAAAGGCAAAATACAAAGAGTTGCTTATAATGATACAACGTATCAAATATCAGGTAAACTGCGTGGTGTCGAACAATCTGTAGCAACAAATTATAAATTTATGAAAGACCAACCATTACTAATGTCTAATTATGGTACTCCTATGTCTGGAAAAAATAATTATGTTGACGAATTTCAAATGTTTATTGGATCTACTTACGTAAAATTGAGTGATGAAAAAACGCAAGAAACTTTAACTAATTTTATGTCTAATTTCTATAACACAATTAGCGATTGTAACTGTAAAATAAAGGATAATGCAACTTTACCAGCAAAGTTTGAAAAGGATAAATTAGTAAGATTAAAATGGAATTGTGGTAAACAAGGTGAAGTCAGTCTAGTTTATAGCACTTTTGGAGTATCAGATTTGGTTTCCGAGTTTATAAGCTATATAAACTTTGACTTAATCAAATATTAAGATGTAAAATGAATATAAAAATTGCCATAGTCGATGATAATACATTCTTAATAAATACCGTTAAGGAAAAGCTTTCTTTTTTTGATGATTTGAATTATAAGTTTTCTGTTTTAAATGGTTCAGAATTACTAAAAAAATTAGAAGAAAATTCTAACCTTGATTTAATTTTAATGGATATTGAAATGCCAATATTAAATGGTATTGAAACCACAGAAATTGTGAAACAAAAATATCCTCATATTAAAATTATTATGTTAACGGTTTTTGATAATGACGAAAACATTTTTAATGCAATCAAGGCTGGAGCAGATGGTTATTTATTAAAAGAGATTAATGCAAAAGATTTGCATGATGGTATTATTGAAACCTTAAATGGAGGTGCTGCAATGAACCCTTCCATAGCAATGAAAACTTTAAAACTACTTCGTAATCCTATTGAGATTGAAAACCAGCAAGAAAAAGAAGATATTAAATTAACCGAACGTGAAACAGATGTTCTGGAGCAATTGAGTAAAGGTTTGAGTTATCAGGCAATAGCAGAAAACTTAATTTTGTCTCATGGAACAATCCGTAAACATATAGAAAACACCTATCGTAAACTTCAAGTGCATAATAAACTAGAAGCTGTTCAGAAAGCCAAAAAAAATAATCTTATTTAAAGTTTTGATAAAATTTACTTAATATTAGATGCCAAGAATTTAATAATTTTACTTTGCTATTAATCAAATGATAAAAACGTTAGTCAGGCTTTCAATTGAGAAAGAGACTAATGTTTTTTTGTTTAAATTAGCCTATGCGTAAAATTCTATTTGGAGTCATAATTACATTAATAGTACTTTTCACTTTCAAGTATTGTGGTGATAAAAAAGAAGATAGAATTGTACTTCAGGAAAACTCTGCCTTAATTCAAGAGCAACTAAAAAATGTTGGTAAGCTAGTTGTAACAGAAGGTCATTTTAGTGAGGTTTTTAATTATAAAAATTCAAAAGAAATTTTTGGTAAATATATAACATCAGATAAAAAAGCAGTTGTTATTGTAAATGCAGATGTCTCTGTAGCTTATGATTTAAGTGAAATAGAATATACTATAGATGAAGAAAATAGAACCCTAAAAATCACAAGTATCCCAGAAGAAGAAATCAAAATAAATCCAGATTTTGAATATTATGATGTGCAAGCAGATTTTTTGAATCCTTTTAAAGCTGAAGATTATAACGAGATAAAAGAAATTGTAAATCAATCTCTTCGAAAAAAAATTGAAGCATCTGAATTAAAGTCAAATGCAAAAAATAGATTAATTAGTGAGTTATCTAAATTCTACATTCTTACTAATTCTTTAGGCTGGACACTTGAGTATAATGAAACGCCAATTTCTAATCTTGATTTACTTCAAACTATACAGTTATAATGCAGCAAGAAAATCGAAAAGAACAAATTATAAGAGTTGCAGCAAAACTGTTTAAGGAAAAAGGATATAGTGCTGTAACAATGCGTGATTTAGCATCTTCATTAGGGATTAAAGCAGCAAGCTTGTATAATCACATTAACTCAAAACAAGATATTTTAAAATCCATAATTATTTCTATCGCTGAAGAGTTTACTGAAGGCATGAATGTCATTCAGGTTTCTAACAACTCATCTATAGACAAACTAAAACAAATAGTTAAATTACATGTTACCATATCGAGCCAAAATATTTATGGAATGGCGTCTTTAAATAACGATTGGATGCATCTTGAAGAACAACTTGAGTATTATTTAAAATTGCGTTATGATTATGAAGACGATTTTAGAAATATTATAAAACAAGGTATAGCTTCAAATGAAATCAAAGACGAAAAACTTGATTTAATGTTGTTTTCAATGCTATCTACATTAAGATCTCTTTATTTATGGATTCCAAAAAAAGAGGATCTAAACCCAAAAGAATTAGCTGATAACTTGAGCAATATTTTAATAAACGGAATTAACAAATAGTTAATAGAAATTTTTTGTAAATTTGTAAACCAAACTAACAGTTGTTAGTTAGTATTTGTCATTCCGAGAGAAGTCGAGGAATCTCATAAATATGTGTTTTAAATATAATTAAAAGATACCTGCTGAAGTTTAACTTGAGCGGAGTCGAAAGACAGGCATAAGATGGTAGAATTTTATAGCTTAAAGGTTGCAGACATATACAAAGAAACAGAGGATACTTCTGTTGTTACTTTTGATATACCTCAAAATTTAAGAGAACTATTTAAGTTTAGACAAGGGCAACATTTAACACTTAGGGCAAATTTAAATGGTGAGGATGTGCGCAGATCTTATTCTCTTTGCTCTGGCCCAAGAGAGGATAAATGGCAAGTTGCTGTAAAAGAAATCCCAGGAGGAAAATTTTCATCTTATATAAATCAATCTGTTGAGACTGGAGATACTATTCAGGTAATGGAGCCAAGTGGTAATTTTGGTGTTGAGGTAAATCCAAATACACCTAAAAACTATTTGTTTTTTGCAGCTGGAAGTGGCATCACGCCAATACTATCAATGATTAAGGCACATCTAGCTGCCGAACCAAACTCTACTTGCAAACTGTTTTATGTAAATAAAACAGCAAAATCCATTATCTTTAAAGAGGAGTTAGAGCAATTACGCAATACATATTTTGGAAGGTTGGAAATCTATTATTTTTTAACCAAAGAACGACGTGACATAGAATTGTTTAATGGTCGCTTCAATGATGAAAAAATGAAAATTCTAACTAAAACCTTCATTGATATTCCAGATACCAATGATGTGTTTTTATGTGGACCAGAACAAATGGTGAATTATGTTAGTGATTATTTAGTCAATGCTGGACTGCCAAAAGAACTAATTCATTATGAGCTCTTCGTAACTGGATTATCTGAAGAAGATATCAAACGTGCAGAGCGTTTAGCACAACAAAATGTTGAAGGTGTTGAGGTAATAATTGTTGATGGAGGAAAAGAATTCGCTTTTACCATGACAAAAGAATATGATAACATTTTAGATGCAGCTCTAAATGCCGGAGCAGATTTACCATTTGCTTGTAAAGGCGGAGTTTGTAGTACTTGTAAATGTGAAGTAAAACAAGGAGAAGTGGAGATGAAAATTAATTATGCTCTAGACGAAAAGGAAGTGGCTCAAAATTTAGTATTAAGCTGCCAAGCTGTTCCATTAACAGATAATGTGGTAGTAGATTTTGATGTGTAAAATATATTGAAAAAGAAAAATTAAAGTTTCACCTGCTAACAGCTTAAAGCTAATAGCCAAAAGCAAAAAAAATGAGTGAAGAACAAATTAAAAATTCTTGGACTGAGCACAGTCGAAGTCTAGAAAAAGAATTCGATGCACGAATTGCTCGTGACGAAAAAATCGAGCCTAAAGACTGGATGCCTGAAAAGTATCGTCAAACACACATTAGGCAGATGTCGCAACATGCACATTCAGAGATTGTAGGAATGTTACCTGAAGGCAATTGGATAACTAGAGCGCCTTCATTACGTCGTAAAGTAGCTTTATTAGCAAAAGTACAAGATGAAGCTGGCCATGGTTTGTATTTGTATTCTGCAACTGAAACATTAGGAATCTCTCGTGATGAAATGTATGAACAGTTACATACAGGCAAAGCTAAATATTCAAGTATTTTCAATTACCCAACATTAACTTGGGCAGATATGGGAGCCATTGGTTGGTTAGTAGATGGTGCAGCGATTATTAATCAAGTACCTTTATGTAATACCTCTTATGGTCCTTATGCAAGAGCTATGATTCGTGTGTGTAAAGAAGAAAGTTTTCATCAACGTCAAGGCTACGAAATCATGATGAAATTAGCCAACGGAACACCAGAGCAAAAAGAAATGGCACAGGATGCTTTAAATCGTTGGTGGTGGCCAAGTTTAATGATGTTAGGTCCAACAGATGATAAGTCAGTACATACAGCTCAATCCATGAAATGGAAGTTAAAGCGTAAAACCAATGATGAATTGCGTCAACAATTTATTGACCAAACTGTACCACAAGCTGATTTAATTGGACTAACAATTCCTGATCCAGATTTAAAATGGAATGAAGAACGAGGTAGTTATGACTTTGGTGAAATTGATTGGGATGAATTTTGGCAAGTAGTCAAAGGTCATGGTCCAATGAATAAAGCTCGAATGAAAGCTAGAGTTGACGCATGGGAACGAGGAGAATGGGTTAGAAATGCAGCAATGGCTCATGCTGAAAAGAAAGCTAATAGAAAGCAAAAACAAGCAGTTTAAATTATATAATATGTCAACAAAAAACTGGCCGCTTTGGGAAATCTTCGTGAGAAGTAAAAATGGATTAGAGCACAGGCATTGTGGAAGTCTTCACGCTTCTGATGCTGAAATGGCACTAGAAAATGCAAGAGATGTGTACACAAGGCGAAATGAAGGTGTTAGCATTTGGGTTGTAGAATCAAAACACATAACAGCGTCAAATCCCGAAAATAATGGTGAATTATTTGAACCTGCTCAAGATAAGGTATATCGTCATCCTACTTTTTACGATTTACCAGACGAAGTAAAACATATGTGATAAATCTTTGATTTGTCATCCTGAACTAGTTTCAGGATCTCATCAAGAAATATATTAGCATGAAAAACGAACATTTATATAATTACATACTAGGTATTGCAGATAATAGTTTAATTCTAGGACAGCGAATGGGAGAGCTATGTGGTCATGGACCTACTTTAGAAACCGATATTGCATGTACTAATATCTCATTAGATTTATTTGGTCAAGTGCGTAGTTATTTTCAATATGCAGCTAAAATAGCTGGAGATGGAAGAACTGAAGATGATATTGCTATGCTTCGTAAAGAGCGTGACTATAAAAACGTATTATTAGCCGAGCAACCCAATACGAATTTTGCCTATACTATTGGGCGTCAATTTTTATTCGATGTGTATCATTTGGCTTTTCTGGCAGAACTTCAAAAAAGTTCAGATTTAACGCTTTCGGTAATTGCAAATAAATGTATCAAAGAGGTAAGTTATCACGAACGTTTCTCTTCTGATTGGGTTAAACGATTAGGTGATGGAACAGAGGAAAGTAATCAGAAAATGCAAGAAGCTATTAATGATTTATGGACCTACACGGATGAACTATTTCATCAAACAGAAGCTGATAAAGTCATGGTGGAAGAAGGTATTGGCGTAGATGTGACAAAATTGAAAGTCAACTATTATAAATCAGTAAGTGAACTTTTAGAAGAAGCAACTCTAAAAACACCTGAATCGAAATGGTTTCAAAAAGGAGGTAAACAAGGTATTCATACAGAGCATCTTGGATATTTATTAGCAGATTTACAATTTATGCAAAGAGCCTATCCAAATATGGAATGGTGATAAATCTATGATTTGTCATCCTGAACTTGTTTCAGGATTTCATTATTAAAAATATGACGAATACAGAACAAAATATAGAAGAAGTTTTAATCCCAATACTGGCAAAGGTTTCAGACCCAGAAATTCCTGTGTTATCAATCATGGATATGGGCGTTGTGCGTTCTGCAGTTATTGTTAATGATATTGTCAAAATTGAAATCACACCAACTTACAGTGGATGTCCTGCAATGGATGTTATTGGTGATGATATGAAAAAAGCATTGCAAGATGCAGGCTATAAATCTGAAGTTAATTTGATTTTGCATCCTGCTTGGACAACCGATTGGATTACGCCCAAAGGGCGACAAGCATTAGAAGATTATGGTATTGCAGCTCCTTTAGACGCTGAAGCTGATAAAAGTGTTTTGTTAGAGGGTAAGCGATTAGTAGTATGTACTAATTGTGGTTCACAAAACACACGATTAGTAAGTCAGTTTGGTTCAACAGCATGTAAAGCACAGTTTCAGTGTGATGACTGCCAAGAACCATTCGATTATTTTAAATGTCTTAAATAGACTTTAGAAAATAGAGAATAAACCGCTTCGCTTTTAGATAATATCAATGCGAAGCATTGAAATAACTGTTGAAATGCAGAATATAAAAATCAAATCGTTAAGAATTCAAGAAGCCTTGGACTGAATTTAGATTTTATTTTTGGTTTTCAATCTGTGAAACATGATTGAAAAATTCCTCATTTCAACTTGACTTTTTTGGTTCGTTTTTGTGTCAAGACAAAAATGAACAGAAAGAATTAAAAAAAATATGAATTCTATAGAATTAAAAATAGAAAATAAAGTAGCGTATATAACGCTTAATAGACCAGAAGTATTTAATAGTTTCAATCGTGAAATGGCTTTAAAATTACAGTCAGTATTTGATGATTGTGAAGCTAATTCTGAAGTAAGAGCGATTGTACTTTCTGGAAACGGAAAAGCATTCTGTGCTGGACAAGATTTAAAAGAAGTGACATCACCAGAATTAAATCCAGGATTCAAAAAAATATTAGAGGAGCATTACAATCCAATCATTAAAAGAATTCGCTCAATTCGGAAACCAATTATTTGTGCTGTCAATGGTGTGGCTGCAGGAGCTGGAGCTAATATTGCATTGGCTTGTGATATTGTTGTAGCACACGAAAAGGTGAGTTTTATTCAGGCATTTAGTTTAATTGGTTTGGTTCCTGATAGCGCTGGAACATATTTTTTACCACGTTTAATTGGTTTCCATAAAGCGCAAGCTTTAGCTATGTTAGGGGATAAAGTATCTGCTGAAGAAGCTGAAAAAATAGGAATGATTTACAAAGTAATTCCTCTAGAAAACTTTAATGATGAGGTCCAAAAATTGGCTCTAAAATTGGCAAATATGCCAACAAAAGCTTTAGGAATGATTAAAGAGTTATTCAACTCATCAATGACTAATACGCTAGAAGAACAATTAGATATGGAATCTAAATATCAAATTGTAGCAGCGCAAAGTAAGGACTATGCCGAGGGAGTTACCGCTTTTATAGAAAAACGTAAACCAAACTTTAAAGGAAGATGATTAACGATTGAAGAATGTCGATTTTTGATTTAAGAGGTATGAGTAAGCACTTCAAAAATCAGAAATCGTTGATTTACAATCTTAAATAATAAATATGAAACCTAATCAATTGGAAGAACGATTAATTCAATTTGCAGTTAATGTCATTTTGTTATGCAAAAAAATTGACAAATCGTTTGCTTCAGAACATTTGGCAAAACAGTTGATTAGGTCAGTGACTTCTTCGGCATTAAACTATGGTGAAGCAAGAAGCGCTGAATCCACTAAAGACTTTCTTCATAAAATGAAAATATGCTTAAAGGAGTTGAGGGAAAGTTTAATAAATATGAAAATCCAAAAAGGAGCTAATCTTATTTCAGATATAGAAGAACTAGATAAATTGATGAAAGAAAATGATGAATTGATTTCAATTTTTGTAGTAAGTATAAAAACTGCCTCAAATAAACTAAAATCTTAAATTGATGACAAATCAAAAATCAAAAATCGTTAATCAAAAATCTTCAATCAAATTTGTAGGAATAATAGGTTCTGGAACAATGGGAAGCGGTATTGCGCAAGTAGCAGCTACTGCTGGTTGCAAAGTAAAATTATACGATACCAATCAAGCAGCTTTAGATAAAGCTAAAGTAAGCCTTGAAAAAATATTAAATCGTCTCATAGAAAAAGGAAGGATTGATACAGAAGAGAAAAATAGAATTCAATCTAATATTTCATATGTAGATAATTTAAAAAGTTTATCAGATTCAAGCTTGACTATTGAAGCTATTATTGAAAATCTTGAGATTAAACAAAAAGTATTTTCTGAACTAGAGAGTTACGTAACTGATGATTGTATTATAGCATCAAATACGTCAAGTTTATCAATAGCATCAATAGCGGCGTCACTAGAAAAACCTGAACGATGTGTTGGTATTCATTTTTTCAACCCTGCACCTTTAATGAAATTGGTTGAGGTGATTCCAGCAATTCAAACTTCACAAGAAGTTTTGGATAAAGCTGTTGCAACTATTTCTGACTGGAAAAAAGTGGTGGCTGTTGCCAAGGACACACCTGGTTTTATTGTGAATCGCGTTGCGCGACCATTTTATGGTGAATCGTTACGTATTTATGAAGAAGGTATTGCTGATTTCGCAACTATAGATTGGAGTTTGAAAACCATAGGTGGTTTCAGAATGGGACCTTTTGAGTTGATGGATTTTATAGGGAATGATGTTAATTATACAGTAACCGAAACCGTGTTTACAGCCTTTTATTTCGATCCGAGATATAAACCAGCATTCACACAAAAGCGCTTTGCAGAAGCTGGTTATTTAGGGCGTAAGTCTGGCAAAGGCTACTATGATTATTCAGAAGGTGCAACCAAGCCAAATCCAATTGAAGACAAAGCACTAGCAGAACAAATATTCAACCGCGTTTTAGTGATGTTGATTAACGAAGCGGCAGATGCCTTGTTTTTAAATATTGCTTCTGCTGAAGATATAGATAATGCTATGACTAAAGGTGTTAATTATCCAAAAGGTCTATTGGCTTGGGCAGATGAAATAGGTATTGATACATGTGTAAATGCATTAGATAGATTGTATAATGAGTACCATGAAGATAGATACCGTTGTAGTCCACTATTGCGTAAAATGAATAGAGAGAACTTAAAGTTCTTTTAATTAATAATAATCAATGCGAAGCATTGAAATAAATGACCTATCTAAAGGTTGACGTAAAATTTGAATTGAAGAATTCGTAAAAAGCTTCTGCATGTTCGAATTCAGCTCTGCTGAAAAGGTCGGAAGGTTTAGAATTCAAAAGAAAAATTTAGTCAAGTTTTAGTTAGTCTAGATTTTTTTGTTTCTTTTTTCATCAATGGAAAAAAGAATAAAAGATAATATGAAAGGAAAGGATATTCCATACAAAATGTTAAGCCAAGATGCTTTCAGTACTTGGATGGGAATTGAGATTTTAGAATGCGAAGTTGGTCGTTGCAAAGTAGCTATGACCATACGTAAAGAAATGCTCAACAGTATGAACTATGCGCATGGAGGTATCAGCTATACACTTGCAGATACAGCCTTTGGTTTTACTGCCAATACTCATGGCAAGTATGCAGTTTCTATCGAAACTAGTATCAATCATATTGAAGCCCTTGAAGAAGGTGATTATCTGGTTGCTGAATGTATTATTGAAAAAGTAAATAATAAATTAGGATTTAACATCGTCGAGGTAAAACGTGATGATGAATTAGTAGCACTTTTTAAAGGTGTAGTATATAGAACTCAAAAAGATTGGGAAGAATAACATGAGAGAAGCATATATTATAGATGGTGTTCGTACACCAATAGGAAATTATAAAGGTACTTTATCAGCTATTCGTACAGACGATTTGGGTGCATTGGTAATTTCAGAAGTTGTAAAACGTAATCCAAACATTCCAAAAGAAGCCTATGATGATGTCATTATGGGTTGTGCTAATCAGGCTGGTGAGGATAATCGTAATGTAGCTAGAATGTCGTCGCTATTAGCAGGTTTGCCATTTACGGTTCCAGGGGAAACAGTTAACAGATTATGTAGTTCAGGATTATCAGCAATCATACATGCCAATCGTGCAATTAAAGCTGGAGATGGCGATGTTTTCATCTCTGGTGGTGTGGAGAATATGACTCGTGGTCCTTATGTTATGGCTAAACCATCGAGTGCTTTTGGTGGTGATTCCAAGATGTATGATTCAACCTTTGGATGGCGTTTTATCAACCCAAAAATGCATGAGATGTATGGAACTGATGGTATGGGAATGACAGCGGAAAACTTGGTTGAGAAATACAATATATCTCGAGAAGACCAAGACAAGTTTGCATACTGGAGTCAGATGAAAGCGTCTAAAGCACAAGAAAACGGGAGGTTAGCAAAAGAAATTGTTACAGTTGAAATTCCACAACGCAAAAAAGACCCAATACAGTTTTCAAAAGATGAATTTGTAAAACCAAATACCTCGCTTGAAGTTTTAGGAAAGTTAAGAACAGCTTTCAAGAAAGAGGGCGGAAGTGTCACAGCAGGTAATGCATCAGGTTTAAATGATGGTGCAGCTGCAACTATAATCGCTTCAGAAGATGCTGTTAAAAAATATAACCTTAAGCCATTGGCAAGAATCGTAAGTTCAGCTGTGGTAGGTGTAGAACCGAGAATTATGGGAATAGGTCCTGTTCAGGCATCAAATAAGGCACTAGAAAAGGCTGGTTTAAAAATGGATGATATGGATGTTATTGAGCTAAACGAAGCTTTTGCAGCGCAGGCATTGGCATGTACTAGAGCTTGGGGATTGGCAGATGACGACCCAAGATTAAATCCAAATGGAGGTTCAATAGCTATTGGTCATCCATTAGGAGTTACAGGGGCAAGAATTGCCTATTCAGCAGCTTTGGAGTTACATGAGCAAAATAAAAAATATGCATTAGTGACAATGTGTATTGGAGTTGGACAAGGTTATGCTTGTGTAATAGAAAATGTAAATTTATATGTCACCTCGAGCGCAGTCGAGAGGTATCAATTGAAGGAATAATATGAAAATACTAATTATAGGAGGAAACGGAACCATAGGTAAAAAAGTGAGTCAACGACTGGCTCAAAAGCATGAAGTACTTATTGCTGGAAGAAACTCTGGTAATGTGACTGTAGATTTTTCTGATTCACAATCAATAAAAGAGATGTTTGAAAAAGTCGGAAAGCTAGATGCTATTGTTGCTATTGCTGGTGACGCTAAATGGGATAAGCTCGATAATCTTTCTGAAGAAGATTTTTACATTGGTATTAGTAGTAAAATGATGGGTCAAGTTAATGTGGTGAGAATAGGAAAAGACTATCTTAATTCAGGTGGTTCAATAACCTTATCTACAGGAATATTAGCTGATGACCCAGTTGATATGACAACTAGTGCTGCAATGGTGAATGGAGCGATTAATAGCTTCGTAAAAGCTGTTGCTTTGGAGTTAGAAGACGGAAAACGTATCAATGTGGTGTGTTCAGATTTGGTAGAAGACTCTTTTGAAAAATATAAAGACTATTTCCCTGGAAATACACCTGTACCTATGCATAAAATTGTAGATGGTTATGTGAAATCTATTGAGGGAAAAATTACTGGAAGAATTTTAAGAATAATGGCTTAAGTTATTATGGAAAAAATACAACATTATGTCCAAGGACAATGGACAACAGGCAAAGAAGAAGGAACACCAATTCTAGATGCCGTAACTGGTGAAGCGTTCACAAGTGTAGCCATAGAAGGATTAGATATTCCTGAAATTCTTCAATATGGAAGAACAAAAGGAGGTGAAGTACTTCGTAAGATGACCTTTCAAGAGCGTGGTAATATGCTCAAAAAATTGGCATTATATCTTACCAAAAGAAAAGATGCCTTTTATGAGTTAAGTTATAGAACAGGAGCTACTAAAATTGATAGTTGGATTGATATAGAAGGTGGTTTTGGTAACTTATTCGCAAATGCGTCTTTAAGAAAGTTGTTTCCAAATCAACCGTTTCATGTAGAAGGCGACTCAATAGATTTATCTCGAGGAGGACGCTTTATGGCACATCATATTATGGTGCCAAAAAAAGGTGTTGCTGTTCATATTAATGCATTTAATTTTCCAGTTTGGGGAATGTTAGAAAAATGTGCAGTGAATTGGATGGCAGGAATGCCTGCTGTGGTGTTACCTGCTCCTTCGTCATCTTATTTAGCGGAAGCTGTAGCGAGAACAATCATTGATTCTGGTATTTTACCTGAAGGTGCTTTACAAATTATAAACGGAACAGTTAAAACCATTCTGGATACTGTAGAATCCCAAGATGTGGTAACCTTTACAGGTTCTGCCGCTACAGGTAGATTGTTGAAAGCACACCCAAGATTAATACAAGAATCTGTACCATTCACGATGGAAGCAGATTCACTAAATGCTTCAATTCTTGGTGAAGATGCGGTTCCTGGAACTCCAGAATTCGATTTGTTTATCAAGGAAGTCAGAAAGGAAATGACTGTTAAAGCTGGTCAGAAATGTACAGCTATCAGACGAATCATCGTACCAGAAAATTTAGTTGGAGATGTTCAAATTGCTTTAGGAAAAGCATTGGATAAAGTGACTATCGGAGACCCAAGACTTAAGGAAGTTAGAATGGGTTCACTAGTGAGTCGTCAACAAGTACAAGCTGTGAAAGATTCTGTTAACGATTTAGCCAAAGAAGCTCAAATTGTGTACGGAGATTTAGATAAAATAGAAACTTTAGGTGCAGATGCTAAAAAAGGGGCATTTATCAGTCCAATTTTATTAAGAGCAGACCATCCTTTTCAAAATACTTTAGTTCACGAACGCGAAGCATTTGGTCCTGTAAGTACCATTATGCCCTATAAAACTTTAGATGAAGCTATTGAATTAGCACAAATGGGTAAAGGGTCTTTGGTATCATCTATTGCGACTTTTGATGATAAAATAGCAACAGATTATGTAGTTAATGCAGCAAGTCATCACGGACGAATTTTAGTCATGAACCGTGAAATGGCTAAAGAAAGTACAGGTCATGGTTCACCATTACCATATTTGGTACATGGAGGTCCAGGACGTGCTGGTGGAGGCGAAGAAATGGGAGGCATGCGAGGTATAAAACATTATCTGCAACGAACTGCGATTCAAGGCTCACCAACAACTATTACTGAAATTACAGGAATTTATCAGCAAAAAGCAAAATATAAAGAAGCAGAACAGCATCCATTTAAATACCATTGGGAAGACATTCAGCCTGGTATGTCCATGAAAACGCATAAGCGAACCATAACAGATTCTGATATTATTAATTTTTCTAATCTCACATGGGACCATTTCTATGCACACACAGATATTACCTCTTTAGACGGAAGCATTTTTGAAAAACGTACTGCTCATGGGTATTTTATCATTTCCGCTGCAGCTGGACTATTTGTGTATCCAAATAAAGGTCCTGTGTCAGCAAATTATGGATTAGAGGAATGTCGTTTTCTTCGTCCGTTATATCATAACGACACCATTTATGTACGATTAACTTGTAAACAAAAAGTAGATAGAGATGTTGCTTCAGCTGAACATCCAAGTGGTATTGTAAAATGGTTTGCAGAAATTTTTGATGCTGATGATGAGTTGGTAGCATTGGCAACTGTATTGACCATGGTTCAGAAGAAACAAGAAACGTTTGTTGAGATGACAGATGAAACCATTGATGACTGCTTATCAAAGTTGACTGAAGATATGAAACCAAAATGGGGAATCATGACACCACAGCATATGATTGAGCATTTGGAATTCACTTATAAAGTTGCAGCTGGAGACATTCAAGATTTTGAGGTGTCCACACCAGAAAAGATTTTAGAGAAAGTTAAGAATAGTTTGTATAACTATAAAAAGTTTCCGCAAAACTCTCAATTCCCATTGTTGGAAAAAGATACTTTAGATACCCTAAAGCATCCTGATTTGGCAACAGCTATTGAAAAGTTTAAAACCCAACGTGAGGCTTATTTAGAATACTTTAAAGAACACCCAGATGCTGCATTAAATAATATGGTATTTGGAGAATTAAATAGATATGAGTGGTATTTATTAGAACGTAAGCACTTGAACCACCATTTCGAACAATTTGGATTAATATAAATCAGAGTGTCATTCAGAGCGAAGCGAAGAATCTCATTTGAGATTGCCACGTCACTTTGTTCCTCGCAATGACAGATAAAAGAAAATAATATGAGCGATCCTTATGTTAAATTAGAAATAGAAAATGGAGTAGGGTATATTGAGTTTTTTCATCCTGCTCATAACTCTTTGCCAGGAGATATTCTAGCTGAATTAGCCCAAACAATTACTAATGCAGGAACTAACGATGACATTAAAGTAATTGTATTAAAAAGTGGTGGAGACCGAACATTTTGCGCTGGAGCAAGTTTTAAAGAACTAATCAATATTAACGATGCTGAAACAGGTCGTGTATTCTTTTCAGGATTTGCCAATGTAATTAACGCTATGCGTAAATGTCCAAAGTTTATTATTGGTCGTGTTCAAGGTAAGACCGTAGGAGGTGGTGTTGGTGTAGCGTCTGCAACAGATTATTGTATGGCTACAAAGTTTGCGTCAATTAAATTAAGTGAGCTTAATGTTGGCATTGGGCCGTTTGTTGTTGGTCCAGCTGTAGAACGTAAATTAGGTTTAAGCGGTATGTCGCAAATTGCTATTGATGCTAATAGCTTTTACTCTGCTGAATGGGCAAAGCAAAAAGGCTTATTTGCACATGTCTACGAATCGACAGAGGAATTAGATGAAGCAGTAAAAGCATTTGCTGAAAACTTATGTAGTTATAATACAGAAGCCATGCGCGATATGAAACAAATGTTTTGGAAAGGTACTGAAGATTGGGATACATTATTAGCAGAACGTGCAGCTATAAGCGGACGTTTGGTATTAAGTGACTTTACGAAAAATAAGTTGAAAACCTACAAATAAATATGTCATTCAGAGCAAAGCGAAGAATCTCATTTGAGATTGCCACGTCACTTCGTTCCTCGCAATGACAAGTATTATTAATATGATTTACTCATTTAAAGGATACATACCAGTCGTTCACGAATCCAGTTTCGTGCATCCATTAGCTGCTGTAACTGGCAATGTAATCATCGGAAAAAATTGCTATATAGGTCCAGGAGCTGCAATTCGTGGGGATTGGGGACAAATTATTTTGGAAGATGGTGTAAATGTTCAAGAAAACTGTACAGTTCATATGTTTCCAGGTAAATCGATAACACTAAAAGATAGTGCTCATGTTGGTCATGGAGCCATTATTCATGGTGCTAATTTGGGAAGAAATTGTTTGATTGGTATGAATTCTGTGATTATGGATGATGCCGAAATTGGTGACGAAAGTATCGTGGGTGCTATGACATTTGTAAAAGCAGAAACCATAATTCCAAAACGAAGTTTAGTTGTTGGTAATCCTGCCAAAGTAGTAAAACAAGTCAGTGATGACATGATTGCATGGAAAACAAAAGGAACGCAATTATATCAGCAATTACCGACCGAATGTCATAACAGCTTAAAAGAAGTAGAGCCATTACAGGAAGTGCCTGAAAAAATGAAGGTTCAAGATGAAATTTATAAAACATTAAGACAAACATTTAAGAAATAGAATGTCATTCAGCACGAAAGTGGAGAATTTTATAATAAGATTGCCACGTCCTTCGTCCTCGCAATGACAACAATAAATTTGTCATTCCGCACTTGATGCGGAATCCATTAAGATTAGAAAATGTCGAAATTCGATTTAAAAATGCCCAAAATGGGCGAAAGTATTACAGAAGGAACTATCATTAATTGGTTGGTCAATGAAGGCGAATCCTTTGATGAAGGTGATATAATCCTCGAAGTTGCTACTGATAAAGTAGATAATGAAGTCCCTGCACCTTCATCAGGAACCTTAATAAAAACATTATTTCATGCAAAAGATGTTGTTCCTGTTGGAGAAGTTATTGCAGTTCTAGAAGTTTCAGAAGAAGTTTCAACTAAAAAGGGTGCGGTTTCGAAAACAGATAAAACACCTCAAAAAAAGACTGAAAAATCAAAAAAGAAAAAAACGGTTAGCAAAAGTAGTACTCAAAATGTTGCCTCAACTTCTTTTTCATCTTCAAATTCCAATCAGTTTTTTTCGCCGTTGGTCATTGAAATTGCAAAAGCACATCATATTAGTTTTGAAGAATTGGCTAGAATTCCAGCGACAGGAAATGAAGGACGCTTGCGTAAAAGCGATGTGTTTCATTATATAGAAGAAGGACGGCCATATAAATTTGCACAACCCATAACTCAAGACCCAACAGCTTACAGAATACCTCAATTAACTTTTGATAAAGGCAAGGGGAAAATCGTAGAAATGGACCGTATGCGTCAAATGATTGCCGACCATATGGTGTATTCCAAGCATACCTCACCTCACGTTACCGCTTATGTTGAAGCCGATTTAACGAATATGGTTAATTGGAGGAACGCTAATAAAAAGGCCTTTCAAGATAAATATGGTGAGCGATTAACATTCACCCCATTATTTGTAGAAGCTGTAGCCAAAGCCGTTAAAGATTTTCCTAATATCAACGCTTCTGTTGATGGTAATAATATCATTATAAAAGAGGATATTAATATTGGTATGGCAACAGCTTTGCCTAGTGGAAACCTAATCGTTCCGGTAGTCAAAAAGGCTGATACCAAAGATTTAAAAGCGCTTGCTACTGATGTTAATGATTTAGCTGGAAAAGCTAGAGACAATAAGCTAGCTGGTGATGATATTAAAGGAAGCACCTTCACGATTTCTAATGTTGGGACTTTCGGGAGTGTTATGGGAACACCAATTATCAATCAACCCGAGGTTGCTATCTTGGCCTTGGGAATTATAAAAAAACGTCCTGAAGTCATAGAGACCGAAAAAGGTGATGAAATTGCCATTAGAAGTATGATGTATTTATCATTATCCTTTGACCATCGTGTTGTGGATGGCTTTTTAGGCGGAAGCTTTGTACGTCGTGTTGCGGATTATTTTGAGCAATTTGATGTTAATAGAAAGATTTAAAAAGAAATGAATACTATAAAAATTAATAAGGTTAAAGAGTCAAGAGTTAAATCAATTGACTTTAATAATATTCCATTAGGAACCACTTTTACAGATCACATGTTTATCTGTGATTTTGAAAATGGTGAATGGGTAAACCCTCGAATAGAACCAATGGGGTTAATTCCAACTCATCCAGCAGCCATGGCTTTGCATTATGGTCAAGCAATTTTTGAAGGGATGAAAGCAACTGTTGATGCTGATGGAAACCCAATGTTATTTAGAGCAGATAAAAACGCAACACGATTAAATTACAGTGCAGACAGAATGGGAATGCCAAATTTCCCAGAAGATTTGTTTGTTGAAGGTTTAAAACAGCTAGTAGATTTGGAGCGTAATTGGATTCCGCCTCAAGAAGGAAGCGCATTGTACTTAAGGCCTTTTATGTATGCAGACGAACCATTTATTGGTATGCGAGCAGCAACTCATTATAAGTTTATAATTATGGCATCTCCTGCTGGGCCATTCTTTACGAAACGAATTAAGCTATATGCCGAAACAAAATATATAAGAGCAGCAGAAGGAGGAACAGGTGAAGCAAAAGCTGCAGGAAACTATGCAGCAGCAATTCGTCCAACAGAATTAGCAAAAGCAAAAGGTTACGATCAAGTTTTGTGGTTAGATGCTCATGAACATAAGTATATTCAAGAAGTTGGGACAATGAACATTTTCTTTAAAATAAATGGCAAATTTATTACTCCTGAATTAGACGGCTCTGTATTGGACGGAATTACGCGTATGAGTGTTATTGATATTTTAAGAAGTAAAGGCTTTCAAGTAGACATAAGAAAAATTACAATCGATGAAATTATTGAAGCTTCAAATAATAAAACACTAGAAGAGGCTTTTGGAACTGGAACAGCTGTTGGTATTGCCTATATTCAAGAAATAGGATTGAGTGATAAAACAATTCATGTATCTAATGAAAGCCCAATAGGATTAGAAGTCAATAATACTTTAAATGCTATAAAAACTGGAAAAATAAAAGATACTTTTAATTGGATGACCAAAGTTGAAAAAGAATTAGCTTAATCTTTTTGTCATTCCGCACTAGATGCGGAATCCAATTTGAAGTAATAAATAAAATAAGATTCCTGCCTTTGTAGGAATGATAAATATGAAGAAAGAAGTTTTAGAAAAAGGGTTTTTAAAATTATGTACTGCTAAAGTTATGGCAGAATTATATGAGGAAAATTTTAAGCAGGTTTCTAAATATGTACATGCAACATCCAGAGGTCATGAAGCGATTCAAATTGCTTTAGGAATGCAATTATTACCTCAAGATTATGCATTTCCTTATTATAGAGATGATGCTATGCTATTATCGTTTGGGTTGGAACCATACCATTTAATGTTACAGTTATTAGCAAAAAAAGACGATCCGTTTTCGGCAGGACGAACTTATTATTCGCATCCAAGTTTAAAGGATGACGATAAGCCAAAAATTCCACATCAATCATCAGCTACAGGAATGCAAGCTATTCCTGCAACTGGAGTAGCTATGGGAATGCAATACATAGAAAAACAAGGTTTAAAGAATCCTGTCACGTTGAGCTCAGTCGAAACGTCTCAAGAAAAACCAATTACTGTTTGTTCTCTAGGTGATGCTTCAGTTACGGAGGGTGAAATTGCTGAAGCTTTTCAAATGGCTGCACTAAAACAAATGCCAATACTGTATTTGGTTCAAGATAATGGTTGGGACATTTCGGCTAACGAAGCGGAAACTAGAGCGCAAAATGCCGCTGAATATGCAGCAGGTTTTTATGGATTAGAAGCTATTTCAATTGATGGTGCCAACTTTATTGAAAGTTATCAAGCAATAGAAAAAGTAATCAAAACAATTCGTAAAGAAAGACGACCATTTTTAGTCCATGCAAGAGTCCCACTTTTAAATCACCATACATCAGGAGTTCGAATGGAATGGTATCGTGATGATTTAGAAGAGGCACGTTCTCGGGATCCTTATCCAGTATTAAAACAGCAATTACTAGATAATGGTTTTACCGAAACAGAAATAGCTTCAATAGAAGCAAAAGCCAAAGAGATAGTTGAGAAAGATTTTCAGAGAGCATTAAAAGCTGAAGATCCAAAACCGGAAGATTTATTCACTAATGATTTTGTATCAACACCAATAACTCAAGAAACTGGAACTAGAGAACCAGAAGGTGCTGACAAAGTTGTGATGGTAGATTGTGCATTATTTGCTGTTGAAGAACTCATGCGAGAACATAAAGAATGTTTGCTTTATGGTCAAGATGTCGGAGGACGATTAGGAGGAGTATTTAGAGAAGCAGCTACATTGGCGCAAAAATTTGGAGATGATCGCGTGTTTAATACACCAATTCAAGAGGCATTCATTGTAGGATCAACTGTAGGAATGAGCGCAGTTGGATTAAAGCCAATTGTTGAGGTTCAATTTGCAGATTATATTTGGCCAGGACTTAATCAGCTGTTTACTGAAGTAAGTCGAAGTTGTTATTTGTCTAACGGGAAGTGGCCAGTTAGTATGATTTTACGTGTGCCTATTGGAGCGTATGGAAGTGGAGGTCCTTATCATTCATCTTCAGTTGAAAGTGTCATAACTAATATTCGCGGTATTAAAATCGCTTATCCAAGTAATGGAGCTGATTTAAAAGGCTTAATGAAAGCAGCTTATTACGATCCAAATCCAGTTGTTATATTAGAACATAAAGGCTTGTATTGGTCTAAAGTCCCTGGAACATTAACAGCAACATCAGTTGAGCCTTCAGAAGACTATATTTTACCATTTGGTAAGGCTTGGGTACTTCAAGAAATTTGGAAGCAAGAAAATTTAGAAACATGCACCATAGTTACATACGGAATGGGAGTACATTGGGCTTATAATGCTTCTGGTGAATTGGATATGCGCGATCAGATAGAAATAATAGATTTACGAACACTTTATCCTTTAGATGAAGACACGATTATAAAATCGGTTAAGAAAACTGGAAAGTGTTTAGTTGTAACAGAAGAACCGTCTAATAATAGTTTTGCTAGAGCTTTAGCTGGTAAAATTCAAGAGGAATGTTTTAAATATTTGGATGCACCAGTTATGACTATTGGTAGTGAGAATATGCCAGCAATACCTTTAAATTCTACTTTAGAGCAAACGATGATTCCCTCTACTGAAAAGGTGAAATTAAAAACAGAAGAACTTTTGAGTTATTAAAAAGAAAAAGCCTATCATTTATTTGATAGGCTTTGTACTAAAAAAGTTTAAAAGTATATTAGATAACTTTTACGTTTATCGCGTTTAATCCTTTTCTACCTTCTGTTAAATCGAATTCTACATTGTCACCTTCTCTAACCTCGTCGATTAATCCAGAAATGTGTACAAAATGCTCTTTACCTGATTCTTCTTCAGTTATGAATCCAAATCCTTTAGAGTCATTAAAAAATTTTACTGTACCAGTACTCATAATAATAATATATTTAATTAAGCCGTAAAGGTACTGCTAATATTATTGGAAATACACTTTTTTTATTTTTATTTAGTATCTCCTGGAGGATAGCGTTCCATAATTTTAGAAACAAATTCTTTTATTCGCTCCTCTTTTTTTTCAACACTTCTATTTGTTAAATAACCAGTTCCAGAGCCTTGCCATACTAATTCTTTTTTATTGGCGTCAATCAAATCAACAAATAATACGCCTTCTGTACTTGTGCTTACAGCTGGTTGTTGATTCCAACCCCAGCCCCAGCCCCAGCCACCGAGACCTCCCCAGCCCCAGTTACCAATACCCCAGGCATTGTTAAAAACATCAACTCGTTCTTTAGATTTTGTAAAAATGCTTACTAATAAATCAGGATTTTGGGATTTAGTGTATCCTTTTGCTAATAGTTCAGATTCAATAGCACGTAAAATTCTACGTTTGTCTAAATCACTAATTTCAGCTTTGTCAATCCCAGTCTTGAAAAAGGCAAAGGTCTTGTAAGAGTTAAAATCAGCATTCTTATCATAATCTGTTGCAACTCTTACGCTAGTACAAGAGGTAACGGTAATCAGTAATAGTAGTACTGATGTAATGGTGAGTAATTTTTTCATTGCTTTTTTTTTGAGTTAAACAGCGTCAAACAAATTATCATCCACAATATTTGGGATAGTAACTTTTAAATTAGGTTCTGCTTGCATAGCACGTTTTATGGCAAAAATTGCTTCATCATTTCTTGCCCAACTACGTCGTGCAATACCATTGTTTACATCCCAGAATAACATAGATTTTAATCGCTTTTCTGCTTCATTAGTACCATCAAGAACCATGCCGAATCCACCATTAATCACTTCGCCCCAACCAACACCTCCTCCGTTGTGAATACTTACCCAAGTTGCACCTCTAAAACTGTCTCCTATAACATTATGAATAGCCATGTCAGCAGTAAATCTAGAGCCATCATATATATTACTAGTTTCCCTGTAAGGAGAATCAGTTCCTGATACATCGTGATGATCTCTACCTAATATTACATAACCTATTTCGGCTTTAGAAATCGCATCGTTAAAAGCTTTAGCAATTTTCATTCGTCCTTCTGCATCAGCATATAGTATTCTTGCTTGAGAACCTACAACTAATTTATTTTCTTGAGCACCTTTTATCCATTGAATATTATCTGCCATTTGTTGCTGGATTTCTTGGGGAGACTCTTTCATGATAGTCTCTAACACTTCGCATGCTATTGCATCGGTTTTTGCAAGGTCTTCAGGTTTTCCAGAAGCACATACCCAACGGAATGGACCAAATCCATAATCAAAACACATAGGCCCCATAATATCTTGCACATAACTTGGGTATCTAAACTCACGGCCTAGTGTAGGATTTTCGGACATTACATCGGCACCAGCTCTTGAAGATTCTAATAAAAAGGCATTGCCATAATCGAAAAAATAGGTTCCTTTTTCTGTGTGTCTATTTATAGCTTTTGCATGACGTCGTAAGGTTTCTTGTACCTTTTCTTTAAATAGTTTTGGCTTGTTAGCCATCATCTCATTAGCGTCTTCGAATGAGATATCTACAGGATAATAACCTCCAGCCCATGGATTATGAAGTGAAGTTTGATCGCTTCCTAAATCTACGTGGATATCTTCATCTGCAAACTTTTCCCAGACATTTACAATATTTCCTAAATAAGCAATTGAGATGGTTTCGTTTTCAGCTTTGGCTTTAGTTACTCGTGCAACTAGTTCATCTAAATCTGTAATTTTCTCATCAATCCAACCTTGATCTAATCTTACTTGGGTAATTTTAGGATTCACTTCGGCACAGACAGTTATACAACCTGAAATATTTCCTGCTTTAGGTTGCGCACCAGACATTCCGCCAAGTCCTGAAGTAACAAATAAATTGCCTTTTGGGGATTTACCAATTTTTCTAAAACCATTTAAAACAGTTATTGTAGTTCCATGGACGATTCCTTGTGGTCCAATATACATATAGCTTCCAGCTGTCATTTGTCCATATTGAGTGACTCCAAGTGCATTAAATTTTTCCCAATCATCTGGTTTAGAATAGTTGGAAATCATCATGCCATTCGTTACAACAACTCTTGGTGCTTCTTCATGCGAAGGGAATAATCCCATTGGATGACCAGAATACATAACGAGTGTTTGCTCGTTTGTCATTTCAGCCAAGTATTTCATTGTTAATCTATATTGCGCCCAATTTGAAAAAACACCACCATTTCCACCATAGGTTATTAACTCATGAGGATGTTGAGCAACAGCATAATCTAAATTGTTCTGAATCATAAGCATGATAGCTGCAGCTTGTTTAGTTTTTGCGGGATAATCATCTATAGGTCTAGCACACATTTTATAGTCTGGTCTAAAGCGATACATGTAAATACGACCATAAGTTTCTAATTCATTTTTAAACTCCGGAAGTAATGTCGCATGATGCTTCTTTTCAAAATATCGTAAAGCATTTTTAAGTGCTAATTTCTTTTCTTTATCAGATAGAATGTCTTTACGTTTTGGCGCATGATTAATTGATACATCATAAGCTTTTGGTTGAGGTAATTTATCTGGAATACCTTCTAATATTTGTTCTTGAAAGGTCATGCGTAATGAAACTAGTTTTTTTTTATCGAATCAGTTTTTTTGTCAAATCCATAAGGGCAATGTCTACAACCACTTTTACAGCAATACCCTCTTTTTAAATGGTATTGTTCAGTAAAACAACGATAACCTTCAGGTGTTAAATAGTAATCGCCATCTTCAATTGGGACAAATTTCATCTGTTCATTTTATTTTAAATTAAGGTCAGATGTAACAACTATTTATAATTCTAAATGTAAAAGAATAATAAAGTTATTGTTGTTTCTTCATCTAACAAAGATAATGTAAATTCGAGAAAAAGTTTCCTTGACTTTGTCAAGGTTTCAATATAACTGTCATTCTCAAGAAATTGAGAATGGATTGATTTTAAGAAGTAAAAACAGATGGTTTTAGTATCAAAATATATGGTGCCTAATGGTTATTTAGGGTTAACTATTTATCCGTTTATTTTTTTAAAAAAGAAACAATTGAAGGATAATATATATTTGTTAAATCATGAAACTATCCACTTAAAACAACAACTAGAATTATTGATTATACCATTTTTTGTTTGGTATGGTATTGAATATATTTTTAGATTATTTCAATATAGAAATCAATTTTTAGCTTACAGAAATATTTCTTTTGAGCGGGAAGCTTATACTAATGATTCAGATTTAAACTATACTAAAAACCGTAAGTTTTGGAGTTTTTTAAAGTACATTTGATTCGTGAATTCTCAATTCAATTTAGATATCAAAAATGAACGCGTTCAGTTTTCTGAAATTGAACAGTTCAGTGTTGAATTATATATTAAAAGAGAGGATTTGATTCATCCATTTATTTCTGGTAATAAGTACAGAAAGCTTAAATACAATATCACCGAAGCAAAACTTCTTAATAAAAACACTTTGCTAACCTTTGGAGGAGCTTTCTCTAATCATATTGCTGCAACTGCAGCTGTAGGTAAAGAATTTGGATTTAAAACAATAGGCGTAATAAGAGGAGAAGAATTAGTCTCTAAAATAGATGATAATGATACATTACGATTTGCCAAAGAAAATGGAATGTTATTAAAGTTTATTTCTAGAGGAGATTTTAGACAAAAAGATTCGACTAATTTTATAGAATCGTTAAAAGTAGAATTTGATGATTTTTATTTAATTCCTGAAGGAGGAACTAATGAATTAGCTGTAAGAGGTTGTGAGGAAATTCTAACAGAAGATGATAAAAATCAATTTGATTTTGTATGCTGCTCTATTGGAACTGGAGGAACAATTTCGGGTCTGATTAATTCTTCAAAACAGAATCAGCAAATTTTTGGATTTCCAGCCTTAAAAGGAGACTTTTTAAAGCAAGATATTCGTAAATTTGTTACCAAAAATAATTGGCAAATTATTACCGATTATCATTTTGGTGGATATGCGAAAGTTTCTAACCAATTAATTAGTTTTATTAATCAGTTTAAACAAGAAACTACTATTCCTTTAGATCCAATATATACTGGAAAAATGATGTTCGGGTTGGTTGATTTAACAAAAAACGATTTTTTTCCTGATAAATCAAAGATTTTAATAATTCATACTGGTGGATTACAGGGAATAAAAGGCATGAATCAACGTTTAAAACAAAAGAAGTTACAATTAATTCATTAAAATGAAACAAATACTTTTAATACTAATTTTAGTATTCTCCCTCTCCAGTTGTGGTTCTAAAAGAACAGTGGTCACCAAACGAGATAAAACAATAACTACTACAGATAACAAAACAAAAAAGATAGAAGAGTTAGAAGAAGTAGAAAAGGTAGAAACTAAAGAAGTAATCATAAAAGATTCTCCTGAAGTTTACGCAAATGCTACTGAAGAGTATATCGCCATTTACAGTGATAAGGCTCAAGATGAAATGCGAGCTTATGGTATTCCAGCTAGTATTACTTTGGCTCAAGGTATTTTAGAATCTGGATCTGGAAAAGGACGTCTAGCAATAGAAGCTAATAATCATTTTGGTATTAAATGCCATAGTAGCTGGACAGGACAAAAAATATATCATGATGATGATGCTAGAGGAGAATGTTTTAGAAAATATAGAAACTCATTACGTTCTTTTGATGACCATTCTCAATTTTTAGTTGGAAGAAAACGGTATGCTAACTTATTTTTACTAGATCAAAGTGATTATAAAGGTTGGGCAAAAGAATTACGTAAAGCTGGATATGCTACTGATAGGAAGTATCCTCAAAAACTAATAAGTTTAATTGAGCGTTACCAACTTTTTAGGTTCGATCAAGAAGTTTTAGGCGTTAGCAGAACTGTTAATCAAAAGCATATTGTAAAAAAAGGAGATACGTTATACTCGTTAGCCAAACGTTATAAAATATCTATTGATTTATTAAAAGAACTAAATGGGTTAGAGACCAATGATCTTCATATTGGTCAAGCTCTATTTATTAAACCCTTACCAAAAGATTAAATTTAATGCTATACAAGAGAAGTAGTGATTTGTTTAAGCAAGCAGAGCAAGTAATTCCGGGAGGTGTAAATTCTCCTGTTCGAGCCTTTAAATCTGTTGGAGGTACTCCAATTTTTATAAAAGAAGCTAAAGGAGCTTATTTGTATGATGAAGATGGAAATCGATTAATTGATTATATAAATTCTTGGGGACCAATGATTCTTGGTCATGCCTATCAACCTGTTGTAAATACAGTTATTGAGAGAGCTAAAAAAGGAACCTCTTTTGGTACGCCAACCGAATTGGAAACCAAAATTGCAGAATTAGCTGTATCTATGGTTCCAAATATTGATAAAATACGTTTTGTTAATTCAGGAACAGAAGCTTGTATGAGTGCAGTCCGTTTAGCTAGAGGGTTTACAAAAAAAGATAAAATCATCAAATTTGCAGGTTGTTATCATGGGCATAGTGATTCGTTTTTAATTCAAGCTGGAAGTGGAGCTGTTACTTTTGGTAGTCCAAATAGCCCTGGAGTTACTCAAGGTACAGCAAAAGATACTTTGTTGGCTCGATATAACGATATAGATAATGTAGAAGAAATTCTCGAAGCAAATAAAGGTGAAATAGCTTGCGTGATTATTGAGCCTGTTGCGGGAAATATGGGCTGTATTCCACCAAAAAATAATTTTTTGCAAAAATTACGGACTTTATGTGACCAACATGATGTTTTATTAGTTTTTGACGAAGTTATGACTGGTTTTCGTTTAGCAAAGGGAGGCGCACAAGAGCTATATAATATTAAAGCAGATATTGTATGCTTTGGAAAAGTAATTGGTGGAGGTCTACCAGTTGGTGCTTTTGCAGCTAGAAATGAAATAATGAACTATTTAGCACCTTTAGGACCAGTTTATCAAGCAGGAACTTTAAGTGGTAATCCACTGGCTATGGCTGCTGGATTAGAAATGCTAAAAGCTTTAAATTCTGATTCTGAAATTTATAATAGATTGGAAGAAAAAACAAAATACCTTCATAAAGGAATTAGTAAGGTATTAATAGAAAATAAAATAACACATACTATTAATAGAGTTGGCTCAATGATATCTGTTCATTTTGCCAAAGATGAAGTTGTAGATTTTGAAACTTCGGCAAGTGGAAATAATCAAATGTTTAAGGACTTTTTTCATGGTATGTTAAATCAAGGTATTTATATAGCTCCAAGTGCTTTTGAAAGTTGGTTTATAACAGATGCATTAAGCTATGATGATTTAGATAATACAATAACTGCTGTAGATAGAGTTTCTAAACAGTTATAAAATAAAAAAGGCTTCAAAATTTGAAGCCTTTTTTATTTATTGAACGCGATATTAATTGCCGCTTGGTAATTTCTCTTTATTTTCAAGAAATAATTTAAATTGTTCATCATTAAGAATGTCTTTAATTCTTAATTCTTCTTTTTGTTCGATGTCTCTTAAACCTTTTAAATATATTACTCCATCAGTATTTTGAGAAGCTAATTTATTTTTTAGCATTTCGTTGGTTTGAAATAAATAAATAAGATGTTTTTGCTGTTGATTATCAAGATTCATAATTGTTTTTAAACTCTCGGTTTTTTTAATGGCAATATCTTTTGCAGTAATATTACCATCTTGTCCATAGCTGCAATTCATTCCATATATTAATGCGAATGCTAAAAAAGACAATTTTAAATAGTTTTTCATGATGTAATACATATTTTAAGCAATGTAGACTTTTTAAACGACATTAAAAAAATAAGAGTATCGATTAAAAACCAATACTCTTAAAAAAAACCAATGTAACTCAACCAAATAAAATTATCTTTTACGTTTTGCTCTTTGTCTTTTATGGTGCTTTTTTTTCATGTCTCTTTGCTCATTTATCTTCTCCCATTTAGAAAATTGTTCTTCAGTTAAAATGTTTTTCATTTCAGCTTTAGCAGCGATCTTTTCATCCAAAAGCATATTCATGTGTTTTAATCGCTCTTCTTTACTTGGTTTTTCACCTTTGTTTACAGTTTCTTTTTGCTTTCTTTCTTCAATTCGCTGTTTTCTAACTTGCTCACCCCTTAAAATAAAAGCATTTATTTTTTGTTGTTGTTCAGAATTTAAGTCTAGAGTTAACGTTAACTTTTTTGTTTTTAATTGGGCAATTTCTTCAGCAGAGAAATCTTTAAAACGTTCCATTTTTTCTCCTTTATGCTTTCCGCGTTCTCTTTCTTGTGCTGTTATTGATACAGTTAACAAGATCATTAGTATAAAAAGTGTTTTCTTCATTTTTAATAGTATTAATTAATTTATTTGTCTCTTTGACACTTTTAGATGACAAAGGTTTAAACCACTTGTGAGTTTTAACAAAATTTAACTAAACTAGAATATGAAGCTTAAATGGTTTTATAGCGTGTCTAAATACTCTTGGATTAAAGCTAAACCTTCATTATGGACAGTAGTAGTGCCAATAAAAGGCATATTTCCTATTTGCATTAAAACAGGAATTGTAAAACGCTTTTCAAAGATTTTAGTATCAGCGAAAGGTGTGTCATATGACAAGCGTAAATCTGAAATATCACCACAATAACCATCATCTATATGGCAGTGCGCACAGTTAATTTCAAAATATGCTCTTGCTCTTTCCTCTAGAGTGAAGGACGTGTCTTTCCAGTTTGGGAGTTTAGACACTGTTGAAGGATCAGTTAGATTTAGTAGTAATTGATCTTCTACTAACCTCTGTATCTGATTATCCATATTTATGTTTCGAAGTTTAGGCCCAATAGGAGTTTTATTACCTGCATTACTATGGCAAGTAAAGCAATCAGTATTTGATGGAATTTCATAATCAATAGTATTTGTATTACCATCATCATCAATAAATGAAATTGGAACTATGCTTGAAGTATCATCTAAATAAGCTTCAGTTTGTTCACTATTCCATTTATAGTTTCCTAACTCCCAATTTCCATTTTCCTTTATAAGAACTCTAGTTTCTATTATTGTTCTTCCAAGTGATACATCTCTTTCATCTAAATTGTAGAAAAAAGTTTTGGCAATTACTGTCTTATCTGGAAAAATAGGGAATCCATCATCTACATATTCCATAGACTCACCAAGAGGTAAAGCTATAAATCTTTTTTTATGCGAATAATCTGAAAATAAAGGTGTAATTAGTTCATAATTAAAAGCATAAATGGTTTCATTTAAATCTGCTAAATTTCCAGTATATAAATTTAATTCTGATAAGGTTGGTAGAAACTCTGCTCTAACTAATGGTGGAAGCGTAGTAAAACTAATAACTTCAGAATACATACTTTCATTTGTTGCGCCACAAACGGATTTAATATAAAAATCATAAGTTGTATTAGCTATTAAATTTAAAAGCGTTACTTCAAACACGTCTAGAGAAATTGTAACACCATTACCCAAAATAAAACCAGACTCACCATATTCTAACGAAAAATTAGCACTAGTATTTGAATCCTCCCAATGTAATTGCGCGCTTTGGTGAGTGATATTTGTTACAGTTATATTTTCGGGTATTTCGCAAATAGCAACTGTTTCTTGATCATCGTTGTTACATGCATACAAGAATAATAACCCAAAGGTAAGTAGCAAAAGCTTTTTCATTCAGGACAAATTGATTAATAGCAGTGTGAATTTACTAAATTCTAGTACTGTGTAAATTAAAACTCGATGTAATTCAATTTTTAACTTTAAAAATCAATTCTGAAGTTGAAATTTGGTGTCAATCCTAGTGATTGGTTTTCAATTTCATTGATGCTATTTTGATCGTTAATTACAAACCGTTTATTTAAAACATTGTTTTTATTACTAATATTCCACAATGAAATTCCTGAAGAAGCCTTTATATTTTTATTTATTTTAAAATTATATCTAACAGAGGCATCAATTCTAAAATAATCTGGTAAATTTTGGGCATTAGGCGCACCATAAATGATCATGTTATTTGCTATTGATTGATTGCTTAATGGTCTAGAATAAGGTTTTCCGGTTCTCCAGTTTAAGCCCAATCCTAAATTAAATTGTTTTAGAGACCATGTATTTGAAAACGTTAGGGCATGATTAAAAGCAACATTATTTGGGAAAGAATCACCGTTATTTAAATCCTCAAATACATAATCGTTTTCATTGTACGAATACGTTAACCATGAACTTAAGTTTTTGAATTTTTTATTAATTAAAAAATCAATGCCTTTGATGGTGTATTTCCCTTCTGCGTTTACAAACTGGAATTGGTTTTGAAATCCTTGATTTCTTGTGGTGATTCCTGTAACTTCTTTAAAATAGGTTTCAAGGCTTACTAGAAGTTTGTTTTTTTCAAAATGAATACCTGCAGATACCTGACTGCTTTTTGTTATAGGAATATCTCTATCGTTAGATAATACCCAACGTCTTTTCTCTACCCCTAAAAAATCATCCTGTAGATCAATAATTTGAGAAGTTGTTTGACTTTTTAATTCGCCTAAAACTTCTAATCTAAAATCACTTCCTAATTTTTGATTAAAAGTGATTCTAGGTTCAACATTAAATTGTGCTAATTCTGAAAAAAAATTGTTACGTAACCCTAATTTTAGAATAGTTTTAGAAGAGTTTGATGTGAATTTTATTTCATTGAAAATAGCGTGCTGCCTATTGATGTCTCTTACAAAGCGTTTAAAATCAGGGATGTTTACTTGCTCAATATTTGTAACGCTAATTTCTGAAAACTGATATCCTCCAAGGTAATTTATATTATCACTTAATTTATAATTTACATCTATTTTAAGTCCAGTATCTGTTACATCATTTTCTTGAAAGATTTGTTGATTGTTCATTCCTTCAATATTTGTTGATTCTAACTTGTAATTGGATACATATACTTGAGCATTTGTCATTAAAAAATCATTCCATTGTCTATTATAATGTAATGTGGCTGCAAAACTATTTTGTTGAAGATTGCTATTTAAGCTGTTTTGAGAATTAATGGATTCTTCCTCATAATCTAAAGAATTTTCAATATTAATGACGCTTGCACTAAATTTATCTTTTGGGTTTAATTGGTACAATAATTTAGCAGATACATCATAGAAAGAAAATTGCTCATTATTGTTATTTAAATTGTTTAGTTCATTGGTTAAATCTGTGTCTTGAAAAACACGATTAAAGTACGAATCGTAAGTTGGAGATGTCCATAGGTCTGTTATAGATCGTCTAGCAGATAGTTGCAGTTCTAACTTTTTATTTAATGGAATAATACCGTAAGCATCAGCATTAATTAAATTCACACCAAATCCTGATGAAAATTTTCCAGTTATATCATTTATGTTTCTGATATCTATAACACTTGAAACACCTTCTCCATAAATTGTACTTGTTCCGTTTTTAGAAACGGTTACGTTATCTACTAAAAAAGGATTGAAGGCAGATATGAGGCCAAAGAAATGACCTGTTTGATACATCTTTATGCCTTCCCAAAGTATAAGATTTTGGTCGTTTGTGCCACCTCTGATTGTTAAATCAGAAATGCGCTCGTCAACACTCTGTATGCCAGGAAGCGCTTGAATGGTCTGTAAAATATCTGGTTCTATTAAACCTGGTAATATGTCAAAATATTTTGGAGTAATAGTAGTTGTTGCATCATCATTTAATTTGATGCCTTTAGTTAAATATCTGGTAATTATTACTTTTTGTAAGTTTTGAAGTGCTACAAAATTTAGAGCTTCATTATTAGTTTTTATGGCATAAGAAGTATCATTTATAGCTACAAATTTTAAGTCTGTAACATTTTCAATATATGAGATTACATTTTTTTTAGAGTCTTTAAAGTTAGGTGCTATTAATGATTTACCATCTATATTTTTATCTGCAAACGATAATTGAATGTTAAATGTGTCTTCAAGCTTTAAAAGTATATCTATTAAAGGTACTTCAGCAGAATTTTGTTGCGCTTCAATAGTCTCAAAGCCAAATAAAAAAACAATACCAATAACAAGTAATACTTTTTTAATCACGTGGTATTAATACAATTTGGTTAGATTGTATGTTGTATGTTAAATTTAAAGGTATGGTAATAGCTTTTAATGCTTGTTCTAAATTATCATGAGTAAAGTTTCCGGTAAATAAAACCGAATCATCTATGTCTTCAGAATTGATAATCAGGTTGTACTGCCTTTCAAATTCATTTAATACAAATTTAAAAGGCAGACTTTTAAAATAACTTTCGTTAGTAATCCAAGTAGGATTAATGGTAGATTCTTTTTCTGTAGCAATATATTTCCCATCAAGAATTAAAAAGTTATCACCTGGTTTTAATATTTTAGATTTAGACTTGTAATCTACTCTTACAGATCCTTCATAACAAACAACTTCAAATAAATTCTCTCTTTGTTTTACATTGAATTCTGTACCAAGAACTGTTACTTTTCCGTGGTCAGTTTTAACAGTAAATGAACTTCCCTTTTCTACTTTAAAATAAGCTTCACCATTAAGTTTTAAATCTCTGGAGTTAGACCATTTTTTCTTATTGTAGACAATACTTGAAAGGGCATTTATATTTACTAAAGAATTATCTGGAAGTTCGATATTTGTTTTTTCAGAGGCAAGGGTTTCTATAATGGTGTCAAGAGTTGTTGTATAGTAATATGCACTGAAACATATTGCCAAAACAGCCGCAACTTTTAGTAGAGGTTTTAACCAATTGTTTGAGGTTTTGGAATAAGACCTTGTTTTAGATAATACCATCTCTAGCTCTTCAGAAGTATTGTATTCTGGAGCTTTAAATTCTTTTAAACTATTGGATAGTTTAATGAGTTCGTCATAATCTTCAAGAGCTTTGAAGGCCTCAAACTCTTGAGGAGACAAATCATTATCTAACCATTTTAGTATTAGTTCTTCTCGTGTCATTTTCATTGATTCAATTATATAACAATTACCTTTTAATAATTCCTACCTTAAACTCTAAAGTTCTTTTATAGTTTCTCGCAATTTTTTTAAGGCACCATAAATTCGTTTTTCAACTGCTTTGGTACTTATATCTAACATGTCTGCAATTTCTTTATGTTTTTTGCCCTCTATTCTATTAAGTAAAAATGCAGTACGTTGAGCCTCACTTAAATTGGCTAGACCTTTTTGTAATTTATTAAAGTATTCATTTTCCTCCATTATGAATTCAGGAGTTTCAGAAGTGTAATTTTTAGGTTTTATTTTCTGAAAACCTAAAACTACTTTTTGATGTTTTACTTCATTGAGCATCATATTATTTGCAACGGTAAATAAAAATGATTTTGCTTTTTCAGGAGATACATTAGAGCAATTTTCCCATAATTTTATAAAAGCATCCTGCACTTTATCTTTTGGGTTGAGAGAACTACCAAATTTATAATACAGAAAATCATGTAAGTTTTTAGAATGCTTATTAAATAATGAAGAAAATAGTGCTTCTTCACAAACATGATTTTTTAAATTTTTGGGCATTTAATAATCGATTAGTTTTGGTAAATGTAAAAAAAGAATTTTTGTGGTAGGAGTTTTTAAATGAAAGTTGTTTTACTTATGAACGATAAAAATTTTGCAATGAAACCTACAATTAAACCTACAATTAAACAAATTTTTTTAATCCACCTTTTTGTCCTTTTTGCCCTTTTCTCTTGTAATGAAGATCCAATACAAGAAACCCAAAACAATCAAGAAGAGGTTATTGCCCCAAACTCTTCTTTAGCAAATCTAATGTCTGCTACTTCTAGTAATGATGGTTCAATAGACGATATTTTAGATGGAGCAGATTGTTTTTCAGTTAATTTACCTGTAACCATTACTGCTGGCGATATCACGTTTACTATTAATACTCTTGATGATTTAGAATTGCTTGAAGATATTTTAGATGAGCTAGACGACGACGATATTTTAGAGTTTTTGTTTCCTATAACAATTACATTTAATGACTTTGAAGAGGTTGTTATTGAAAATGAAGAACAATTTGAGGAGTTTGTTGATGCCTGTTTTGATGATGACGATGATATTATTGAGTGTGTAGATTTTCAGTATCCAATTTCTTTTTCAATATATAACACAGACTTTCAGGTTATTGATACCATTACAGTAGATGACGATGAAGAGCTTTATGAGTTTTTAGAAAGTTTAGAAGATGACGAAAATGGTGTTGTTTTAGCAAGTCTTAATTTTCCTGTAACACTTATTTATGCTAATGGCGAAACAATAGAAGTTAATAATAACCAAGAATTGGAAGATGCCATAATCGCCGCAGAAGATGATTGTGAAGACGAAGATGAATGCGATGTAAGTTTAGAAGAACTTGAATGGTACCTAATGGATTGTGGAATTGTTGCTGAAATATACAACCAAAATGAAACAGTATCTGAAGAGTTATATCTTGATTTTGATGAATCTGGAGAATTAATTGCTACTGGAGAACCGACTGTTACAGAGGCTGGAAGCTGGGAAATTCAAGAAACCGATTTAGGGTATGTTCTAGTAATTGAAGGATTAGAAACCTTTGCTATTGCTAATGGCGAATGGTTACTAGAAGAATGTGATGAAGATGATGAAAACATAGAACTGGAGTTTGTTAAGGAAGCAGATAATGATAATTTCATTATGGAATTATATAGTGAATGTGATGACAATGAAGTAGATTGTAACGAGGAAACAGTAGAACTTAACCTAAAAGATTGTGTTTGGTATGCAGAATTAAACGATGACTTTTTTGAGAATTTAGAATTTGATTTCACCGAAGGTTTTAATCTATATGTTTATCAAGAAAATAATGTCATCGCAGAAGGTAATTGGTCAGTTTCAGAAGGAGAAAACACTTTAGAGTTATATGTAGAAATAGACTTTGAAGGCCTAACAGGTACTTGGCAAATTGTTGAATGTGATGATGATAGATTCGAATTAGTTAGAGGAGAAGATATTTTAATTTTAGAACAAGATTGTGAAGACGATTCTAATCCGTTTGAATGCTTTTCAAGCTTTGAAGCAGAAATTGTAGTCTGTGATGACAATAACGATAGTATAGAAACTTTCGATCTAACAACAGCTTACGCTAATTGTAATCCAGAAGCAGATGTTATAACCTATCATGAAACAATTTCTGATGCAGACAATGCAGTTAATGCCATTGCTTCACCAGAAGCTTATACAAATATAGCAAACCCTCAAACTATATATGTTAGAGTAGAAATTGGAGAAGATTTTGAGGTTTTTCCTTTATATATTTATGCTGAAGATTGTTCAGATGAAAGTTGCTCTGAAGCAGATGTAGATGCTTACTTAGTTGAGTGTATCTGGAATGTTGTTAACTTAAATGGAAGCAATGATTTAATAATCTATAATATGGATTTTGAACCTAATTCAGGAGTCCTAGTTATTTATACAGATTCAGAAACAATTGATGCTTCGTGGTCAACTTCAGAAACAGATGATGGTGTGTGGTTAGAGTTCAGTAATGTTAATGGAGCAAATATTCAAGTTATAACAGGTAATTGGTTAATAGTTGAATGCTCAGAAGAGGTATTACATCTGCAGAAAGGTGATGATAATATGCTTATCGAAAGAAATTGCGAATAAAATAATTATTAGTTTTTTAGTTAGTTTTTAGGAAAGAGGAGCTGTTATTTTAATAGCTCTTTTTTTATGCCAACTTTTATAAATAAGCACTTCTTAAATCCGCCTCAAATTATTAAATTTGCATTTCTTTAAAAATGAATAAACAGTATGTTTAATAATTTAAGTGATAAGTTAGATAAGGCGCTTCATGTATTAAAAGGTCATGGGAGTATTACAGAAGTTAATGTTGCAGAAACCTTAAAAGAAGTTCGTCGTGCACTGTTAGATGCAGATGTCAACTTTAAAATTGCGAAAGAGTTTACTAATAGAGTTAAAGAAAAAGCACTTGGTCAAAATGTATTAACAACATTACAACCAGGGCAATTAATGGTTAAAATTGTAAAAGACGAATTAACCGAATTAATGGGAGGTGATGCCGAAGGAATTAATTTATCAGGAACACCAAGTGTTATTTTAATGTCAGGATTACAAGGTTCTGGTAAAACAACATTTTCTGGTAAACTAGCTAATTATTTAAAGAAAAAGAAAACTAAAAAGCCTTTGCTAGTAGCTTGTGATGTGTATCGTCCTGCCGCTGTTGATCAATTACACGTTGTTGGAGATCAAATTAAAGTAGATGTTTATAGTGATAAAGGAAATCAAGATCCAGTTGCTATTGCTCAAGCAGGTATTGCTCATGCAAAAGCCAATGGTCACAATATTGTTATTATTGATACTGCTGGTCGATTAGCTGTAGACGAAGCTATGATGACCGAAATATCAAATATCCACACGGCGATTCAACCTCAAGAAACATTGTTTGTAGTAGATTCCATGACAGGTCAAGATGCTGTAAATACAGCCAAAGCATTTAACGATGTTTTAAATTTTGATGGCGTTATACTAACAAAATTAGATGGTGATACCAGAGGTGGAGCAGCAATCTCCATTAAATCTGTAGTCAATAAACCGATTAAGTTTATTGGTACAGGAGAGAAAATGGAAGCCATTGATGTGTTCTATCCATCTCGTATGGCAGACCGTATTTTGGGAATGGGAGATGTTGTCTCACTTGTTGAGCGCGCTCAAGAGCAATTTGATGAAGAAGAAGCACGAAAACTCCAAAAAAAAATTGCCAAAAACCAATTTGGTTTTGATGATTTCTTAAAACAAATCCAGCAAATAAAGAAAATGGGTAATATGAAGGATTTGATAGGAATGATACCTGGAGCTGGAAAAATGATGAAGAATGTAGATATTGATGATGATGCTTTTAAAGGTATTGAAGCAATAATTCACTCCATGACACCAAAAGAAAGGTCCAATCCATCAATTATAGATGCCAGTCGTAAAAAAAGAATTGGAAAAGGATCTGGAACATCTGTTCAAGAAGTAAATCAGCTTTTAAAACAATTTAATCAGATGAGCAAAATGATGAAGATGATGCAAGGTGGAGGCGGAAAACGTATGATGCAAGCTATGAAAAACATGAGGTAACTCATGTTTTTTTATTTATAAACAACACAACTAAAATAACACAATTAACATGGTACTATTAGACGGAAAAAAAATTAGCAACGATATTAAAGATGAAATTACCGAAGAGGTAAAAAAAATGAAAGCTAATGGCGAAAAAGTGCCTCATTTAGCTGCAGTTATAGTCGGTAATGATGGAGCTAGTTTAACATATGTTGGAAGTAAAGTGAGAGCCTGTGAGCGTGTAGGGTTTGAATCAACTATGGTACGTATGTCTAATACAACAAGTGAAGTTGAATTGTTAGATAAAATTCATGAGCTAAATGATAATGATGATATCGATGGTTTTATAATTCAATTACCATTACCAAAACAAATAGATACTCAAAGAGTATTAATGGCTGTAAATCCAGATAAAGATGTTGATGGTTTCCACCCAACTAATTTTGGTAAAATGGCATTAGATATGTCTACATTTATTCCAGCTACACCATTTGGTATTTTAGAATTGTTAGAGCGTTATGGAGTAGAAACAAGAGGAAAGCATACTGTAGTTATTGGCAGAAGCCATATTGTTGGTAGACCTATGAGTATATTAATGGGACGAAAAGGTTTTCCTGGTAATTCAACAGTAACTCTTACACATAGCCAAACAAAAAACATCAATCAAATTACGTCTCAAGCAGACATTATAATCAGTGCATTAGGTGTACCAGGATTTTTAAAAGCTGAAATGGTAAAAGATGATGTAGTTATTATAGATGTTGGTATTACTCGTGTTCCAGATGAAACAAAAACAAAAGGATACTATATAACTGGCGACGTTGATTTTGAGAATGTATCTAAAAAGGCTAGTTATATTACTCCAGTTCCAGGAGGAGTAGGTCCAATGACCATTGCTATGTTGTTAAAAAACACCTTGTTAGCAAGAGAAAATAAGTTTAGAAAGTAAGAATTTACTTTCTGATAATTACAATTCAACTTTTTTTTATTTTTTTGGGCTAAAATCAGTTGTCAGTAACTAGAATTTTTCTAAATTCACTTATTCCCTACACTAATACCTTATTTCGAGGTATTTTTCTTGGTTAATAGCGATTTAGGTTGATTAATAGCAATAAGTCAACCTCAAACTACAAAATATTACCTTCTAATGTTTGGTTTAATATTTAAATCAAATCATTATGAATACTTCTACTGCTATTAACAAAAGTCAACCTTGTTGTAATACTTTTGTAACATCAATTTTAAATTCTAGAGTCAAAAAACAGATGCTGTTGTTTTTGACTTTTCTAGTTTTTAGTGTTTATGCTTTTGCGCAACAACCAGCTGCTAATCTAGATCAATTACGAAATGGATCAGCTGCTTCACCTAATGACCCAGGGCAATGGGTAAATGGAAATTTAGGTTCGCAAAATTCGCATTATTCAGAGGGTATGTCAGCTGCTTACAGAACTATAATGACAAATATGCCAGCGAATACGGTTGTTAATTTAACATTAGAATATGATGTTAAGCATAGTGGAAGACACGCTATAGATTATTTAACAAGCTATGATAGAATAGAACCTCATGTATTATCATATGGTCATACTGCGGAAGAGATTGATCCAACAATTGGAACATCATTTATGGAGAATTTAGGATTTATGAATTTTACTATTCCACTTTTTCCAGATTATGTTACATCTCCAGTACCTAATCAACCGGAAGATAGTTTTAATAATCTTGGAGCTGCTGAAAAGCAAATGACAATGTGGGGAGGAACTATTACAGGGATTTCTTATGGACCTTTAGCTGATTTATCTCAATCAAATGAACCACAGGCTATTACAGTAACATTTACCACAGATTCAGATGGAGGTGAGGTATTATTAGCTTGGGGTGGACATATAGGTAGTAGACATGATTGGGGTTCAGATATAAATGGAGTGCCTTTATCTGCTGGTGGAATTTCAGGATCTCCTTACCACATGAGATTAATAGATTGGAATCTCAATAATTTAGGAAATCAAGATAGATCTTTATCTGCAGATGCTGTCGCTGCTCCGCCAGATTGTGAAGTAACAGGTGCAGATTTAGTTTGTCCTCAAGAAGAAAATATTTATACTGTTGCAGTTGAAGGTGCTACCAATCCAGTCTTAAATTGGGAATTGATATTAAGTAATGGATCAACAGCAACGTTCGATCCTATACCAACCAATTCAGATACGTCAGTAACAGTAAACTCTGGTACAACTGGAGGTAATTACATTGTTAAAGTAACTGTTACTGCTGATGAAGGAGAAGTGTTCTGTCAAGTTGATGCTACAGTAATTAGTATAGAAGCAGATGCAGGAGCAGATGCTGAGCTAACATGTACAATATTAGAAGTTACTTTAGATGGATCAGGCAGTTCAACAAATCCAGATGCTAATTTATCGTATTCATGGAGTGGTCCAGGAGGTTTTACAGCAGACACAGAAGATATTACAGTAAGTGCAGTAGGAACTTATACCTTAACAGTTACGGATTTAGACAATGGATGTTTTGCAACAGATAGTGCAGAGGTTAGTGCAGATGAGAATGCACCAACGGCAGATGCAGGAGCAGATGCTGAGCTAACATGTACAATATTAGAAGTTACTTTAGATGGATCAGGCAGTTCAACAAATCCAGATGCTAATTTATCGTATTCATGGAGTGGTCCAGGAGGTTTTACAGCAGACACAGAAGATATTACAGTAAGTGCAGTAGGAACTTATACCTTAACAGTTACGGATTTAGACAATGGATGTTTTGCAACAGATAGTGCAGAGGTCACAGAGGACATTAATAAGCCTGAAGTGTCTTTGGATGAAGTAGGCCCATTCTGTATTGATGATGATTCGGTACAATTACAAGGATCACCTCTTGGAGGTGTTTGGAGCGGAGATGTTAGCCCTGAAGGAGTGTTTAATCCAGCTAATGGTTCAGGAACATTTACCGTTACGTATACATTTGTTAATGAAGATGGAAATGGTTGTGAAGAAAGTGCTACAATTTCAATAGTAGTAAACCCACTTCCCGAAGTATTTATCGATACTATAGACCCTTTATGTATAGATGCAGATGCAGTACAATTAGTTGGTTCACCAGCAGGAGGAACTTGGAGTGGAACAGGAGTTGATGAAAATGGATTATTCGACCCTTCTGTTGCAGGAGCAGGAGATACAGTTATCACTTACTCATACACAGATAATGGTGGAGGTGAGCAAGATTGCAATAGTTTAGTATTAACTGCCGTATTTGATGGTGATTTATCTGGAGGACTTCCAAAAGGAGTGGAGTTATATGTTTTACATGATATAGCTAATTTAAGTATTTATGGATTAGGCTCTGCAAATAATGGTGGTGGTACTGACGGACAGGAATTTACCTTCCCTGAAGTTTCTGCTACTGCTGGAAGCTTTATTTATGTGGCTTCAGAAAGTACTGGTTTTAATTCATGGTTCGGTTTTGACCCAGATTATACTACTGGCGCTATGGGAATTAATGGTGATGATGCTATTGAATTATTTAAAAATGGAGTAGTGATTGATACCTATGGTGATCCAAATGTAAACGGAGACGGAGAAGTTTGGGATTATACAGATAGTTGGGCTTACAGAAATGCAAGTACTGGACCTGATGGAGAAACTTTTGTTTCAGGAAATTGGACTATACTTGGATTAGGAGGTTTAGATGGAGAAACAGGTACAAACGCTCAAGCTAGTAATCCTATACCTGTTGGTACTTACTTTAACAGCGTGAATACTTGTGCTTCTGAAGGAACAGGATGTTCTAATTCTGCTGAAATAACGATTAGTGTAGAGCCATTACCAGACGTTAGTATTGAAGAAGTAGATGTTTTGTGTATTAATGACGATGCTTATCAATTAGTTGGTTCGCCAGATTTTGGTACATGGAGTGGAATAGGAGTTGATGAAAATGGATTATTTGATCCAGGAGTTGGTTCACAAACTATAACATACACTTATATAGATGATCTTGGATGTGAAAATAGTGCGACTGTAGATATTACTGTAAGTGAATTACCAACTATTGAAGCAGCAGACCCTGTTTGTAATGATCCTTCTGAATTCGGATTTTATTCGGTAGAAGTAACGGTTAATGAAGGTACAGTTTCTAGTGCTTACACAACAACGGATCAAGGAGGTAATGTGTGGTTGATTTCAGATATTCCAAATGGAACAAATGCTACTATTACAGTAACTAATCAATTTGATTGTGAGAGCTCAATTGAAGTTCAAGCACCAGATTGTATATGTATAGAGTTAGAGGTGTCTTATACAGATGTAACCTGTTTTGGTGAAAATGACGGAACAATTACAGCCATCGCATCACCAGGAGCAACGATTACAGTAAATGGCTTACCTTACGATGAAAATGCATTATATGAACCTGGTGAGTATACTATTACTGCATTCTATGAAGGTAATGATAATTCAGATTGTCTTATTTCTGAAGTAATAGAAATCATTGAGCCAGAATTTGTAGATTTTGATGTAACATCTACTGATGTTACTGCATTAGGATTAGATGATGGAACAATTACAGTTACTAATTTAAGCGAAGGTGCTACTTACACTATTCAATCTATTGATGACCCTTTAGGTCCTGATTTAAGTATGCAAGAATTTTTCGCAGCAGGACAGTATATAGTTACAGCTACAGTACTAAATAATGAATCTTCTGAAACTTTAAATAATAGGTCTAAAGGAAATGCAGATCAAAATAGAGTTGTTAATCCATGTATCAAGCAAGTATTAGTAACAATATCAGAACCTGAAATGCTTGTAGATATATTATATGATTTTGTTCCTGAAGATTTAAGATGTAGAGCTACAAATGATACGTATATGTATTGTGCAACAACTGGCACAAGTGGTGATATAGTTTCTTTTTCTTGGAATCTAGATTCCGAATCTGATGGATGGGAAATTATAGGAAGTTCTAATGAAGATATTGTTTCTTTTAAACCTGGAAGAGGTCAAGCTACATTTACAGTATCAGTAATCGATGAGTTTGGAAACATTGCCGAAAATTCATCTCAAATCACTTCTAATTGTAATAGACCGAATGATATAGATCCAAATATCACAATTTTAAATGTTAATATCACTACAAATAGGCCAAGAAACAGGTCTACTGTATATCCAAACCCTATAAAGAATAAAATGACTATTAAATTTGACAATACTGTTACTTCAGATGTTAAAATTGAAGTGTCTAATCAGCTAGGTAAAGTAATTAGAACTAAACAATATGATAAGTCTAGAAGAGGTATATCAAATTTAGAGTTTGATTTTAGTGGACTACCTAATCAAATGTACTATGTTAAAATTATTACTGATTCAGGTACGGAAATTAAAAGAGTTATACTAAACAGATAAACTTGATCTAGTAGCCAACCAAAAAGCGTTTTTAGTATTTTACTAAAGACGCTTTTTTTATTTAGCGAATAATTGATTGATATTTTTAAATGCTTTAAACTCTAAAGCATTTCCAGAAGGATCTTTAAAAAACATAGTTGCTTGTTCACCTACAAGACCTTCAAATCTTATATAGGGTTCAATTATAAAATGAATATTTTTAGATTTTAGTGTTTTAGAAAAACTCTCAAAAATACCCCATGGTAAAACAACTCCAAAATGCGGAACAGGTACATCCTTCCCATCTACTTTATTTATGTGTAATAATTCGTCTTCAGATTTTGGTTTGTAGTGAATAACGAGTTGATGACCAAAAAAATTGAAATCCACCCAATGATCGCTGCTTCTGCCTTCTATGCAACCTAATATATCACGATAAAAAGTTCTACATGTTTCAAGGTTATGTACTGGAATTGCTAAATGAAAAGGAGATAATTGTGACATAGGTTTATTTTTAAACCATAAATCTACAACTAAATTCTTTTATTTTTTACAATCTATTTTCCACGTTGGAAAAACTACTGTTTCAGATTTATCAACCCATTCTCCAATCCATTTATAACCAGATTTCCTAATATCATAAAAAGTAAGTCTAAAAAAACCTTCCATCCCGTTTGGTGCTTTTTGATCTTTGTACAAAACAATAGTACCGTTATCTGTTTTTTTACCTTCCCAAGTTGGCAAAACAGTTGTTGGGGTTTTAGATGAGTACCAGTGCACATACCATTTGCTACTATCTGCTATAAATTGTCTGATACTTCCAGAATGGGATTTATCTGCTTTTAGCGTTTCATCTTGAATAGCCATACCATTCATTATATATTTCCATCTCCAAATTATATCTTCGGCTTCAGACCAAGTTCCATCTTGATTTCTAGTTGTCGATTTACAATGACACTCACCAATCATAGCTTCAAAATCTTTTATTTGTTCAGGAGCTTCAGGATTGGGTTTTCCAAATGGAAAATCTATTGAGGCTTCATAATCATATTGTGCATAAGTTGTTGCAGTAAATAAGATGGCTAGTGATAGTAATAGTAGTCTTTTCATGGCTTGCTTTTTTATTGTTTTACCAAATCAACAAAAAAAATAAAATGGTTTAGCTAAAATGCAGAGAATAGCTAACTATTTGCAGTAAGCTTGGTTAAAAAATTAAGATATAAATCCTCTAACTGCTTTTAAGTTGCTTTTAGATATAGGAACTTTAACTCGGTTTTCTAAAGTAAGTGTTGGAGTATTAGATAAATTATACTCCGTAACCTTGTTCATGTTAGCAATTGCCTTTCTGTGAATTCTTAAAAAATTTGAGCCTAGTTTTTCTTCCAAAGCTTTTAAAGAACTACGCATTGTATAATCATCATTTTCTGTATGAACCTTTACACAGTAATCATCAGCTTCAATCCAGTAAATATGCTCAACTGCAATTATTTTACGTTTGTTGCCAATTTTAATATTTAAAATAGAAGCCTTATCATCAATATCTTTACGTAGTTTGTTATATAAATCTGTATGTGTATTTTTTACTTTAATAAGCTCTTCTACTTTAACTAATAATTGCTCGTTTGCAAAATAATAATGTAGGATAATAGTAATGGCTATATATCCTAAAGTAAATATTAACGCTTTTTGAAAGGTGAAAAATGGTATGTATTCACTAATCAAATACTTAAATGAAAATGTTGCTTCTGTTCGTAATAATTGTGTAATAGATATCAATAAAATACTTAAAAACACAAGCCCTAAAATGGATAAGAAAGACTTTAAGTAGTTAGAAATAGAGAGGCTATCTTTTTTGGAATTTAATTTAGCAATACTCATTAATGGAATAGATACAAGCACCCAAATAATCCAGCTTTGAGATTGTGTTTTTAATAAATCGAAGAAGGACACATTTTGGGCTATGTTATAACGATTTATATAGTACAACTGCTGAAACGTTTCGAATGCTATTGCGATAACTAATATTAAAGCAATTAAAAGTATACTTTTCTTTTTGCTTGATATGTTTTTAAAAACTGAAAACAAGTTAGCTGTGTTTATTTTTGTTTGGCTTTAAATTCTTTAGTAGAGTTGATTAATAACGAATTTAATTCATCAAACTCGGTTTTTGAGAGTTCACGATATTCACCAATAGGAGTATCTAATTTTATATTCATAATACGAACCCTTTTTAGAGTTTGCACGTCATAATTTAAATACTCACACATACGTCTAATTTGTCTGTTTAAACCTTGAGTGAGTATAATATTAAAAGTAAATCTATCAAGTCTCTTAACTTTACACTTTTTAGTAACAGTATCTAAAATTGGTATGCCATTACGCATGCGTTCTATAAACGTTTGTGAAATAGGTTTGTCCACAGTAACAATGTACTCTTTTTCGTGGTTGTTGCTTGCGCGTAAAATCTTATTTACGATATCACCATCATCAGTTAATAAAATTAAACCCTCACTAGCTTTGTCTAATCTACCAATTGGGAAAATACGTTTATGATAATTAATATAATCAATAATATTGTCTTTTTCAACTCGAGTATCAGTAGTGCAGACGATTCCAACAGGTTTGTTAAAAGCTAAATAAGTAAAAGATTTTTTGGAGTTAGTGATTAACTGTCCGTCAACATGTACTTCATCATCTGGACTTACTTTTGTGCCCATTTCAGGAATTTTTCCATTAATGGTAACGCGTCCTTCATCAATGAGTTTATCGGCAGCTCTACGAGAACAGTAACCAACTTCACTTAAATACTTATTAAGTCGTGTTAAATTTTCTGACATACTGCAAAAATACTATAAACTTTAAGAGTTGATGAATTGAATAATTATTTTGGTGATTTTTTCACCCTTTAGACCATGACCCAAACCTTTGGTTTCAATAAGTTCAGCGTTAGCGTAATGCTTTTGGTAGAGAAGAGCATCTTCAAAAGGAATTATTTTATCATGCTTATCATGAATAATTAAACCTTTGGTAGAAATTGTTTCAGAGAATCTAGCAGCTGAAAAATAACTTGGGAGTTGATTAAAACGTTTTAGCACTAATTTATCAAGACCTTCTCTTATCTTGCTATTGTATCCTAGCATATCTGCATAACGTTTAAAAACACCTTCAAAATGAGCTGGTGCGCCTAGTAGAATTAATTTTTCTAAACCTGTAAATTGGTATTTGTTTTGAAAAAATACAGAAGCCATTCCGCCAACCGAATGTCCAATAATAATTTTAGGTTTAAAGGTGTTTACTACAACATTTATACATTCTGAATATAGAATAGCATTAAACTGATTGCCACATGAATTGCCATGAGCTGGTGCATCAATAGCTACAATATTATAATCAAACGGTTTAAGTTGTTTTACTAAAAAAGACCATCGAGACGAATTACTTTCCCAACCATGAGCTAATAAAACGGTTTTGTTTTTACCTGGCCAGCGGTAGGTCATTATTTCTAAATCTTGATAAGTAACTTCTTTTTTAAAGGCTGTGTCTAAAAAAGGGATTTCAGCATCTGTTACACGTCCTTTTCTTGGAGTAGCAAAAAGATTTAGTGCTTTTTTTGCAGCATAGGAAGGTGAGATATAACTTATTAGGTTTAGTATAGCTCCAATAGTTTTTACAATGTTCACGAATCTTCTCTGTTTACAGAATTAATAGAAAAAGCTGGTAAACAAATTGCTATATACTCACATGGTTCAGTAAAGGGATTAGAGTATTGAACCCTTACATTTTTTTTAATTTTAATAGATTGTCCTGCTTCTAAGGTTACAATATCATTATCGATAATGAATTGTTTTCTGCCTTTAATTACATAGGTGTATTCATCAAATTCAGGAGTTTGAAAAGGTTCATTCCATTTTGGAGGAGCAACCATATGAGCTATACTAATTTCAGAATTTTTATCACTAGCTAAACCGAAATGTTCTTCAATTAACTTACCATCAGTTGTAGGAACTATAAAAGGTGACTTCTGTATAGTATATTTCTTCTCTTTCATATTTTTTTACAATTATTTTAAAGGCTTCTTTTTTATCATACCTCCTTTTAAATCTTTAACCATACCAATGACAATAAAAGCATCTGTATCTATTTTATCAATTTCTGTGTAGAGTTTAGCCAATTCAAGCCTGGTAATTACAGTATAAATTATATTTTTATCATAACTGATACCATTTTTGCCATAGCCTCCTTTACCAGCATAAATAGTACAAGCTCGCTGTAATTTTTCAATTACCATAATACGTAGTTCTTCATGTTTTTTTGAAATGATAGTTACTCCTACATATTCTTCAACACCATCAACTATAAAGTCTACTGTTTTGGCAGCAGATAAATATGTTAAAATCGCATATAATGCTGTTTCTATTGACAATACATAGGCACCGAAAGAGAAAATAATAATGTTAATTAATAGTAAAACATCTCCAACAGTTATAGATAATTTTCTACTTAAAAAAATTGCTAATACTTCTGTTCCATCAATTACACTGCCACCACGCATTGCCATACCTATTCCTAATCCTAGAAAAAAACCACCAAAAACTGCAATAAGAAGTTTGTCTTCTGTAATGATAGGATACTCTATTGTATGAACAACAATGGCTAAAAATGAAATAGCAATTACACTTCTTAAGGCAAATTTCCTGCCTATAGTTTTTGACGCTAAAACTAAAAAAGGGGCATTTACTATTAAAAGTAAAATTCCGAGTGATAGTGGTGTAATATTCTGAAGTAGAAGCGAAATACCAGTCGCTCCACCATCTATAAAGCTATTAGGTAGTAAAAAACCTTTTAAGCCAAATCCAGCAGAAAACACACCAATAGTAATAAAAATATATTCTTTAATGGCATGAGATAACTCAACTTTAATATTTTTTACTACTGGTTTTATTTGTTTATCAGTAATTGGAAGAGGAGCTTTATTAGCTTTAAGCCTCCGTCTTGCCATGTCTACTAATAATTTACCGATTAAAGGATTCATACTTTATAATTTAATTCCAACCAATCATGAAATGCTTAATAGTTGCATCATTAGGAATATTAATAGCTTCAATTTTAGAAGTTGTATTAAATCGTAACTCACCTGGTAGAAACTTTTTATCAATGGTAAAAAATGCATTTATATCGTCTACAAAAACAACAGCATTACTAATAGTGTTTTGTATACTGGAAATAGTGTAGTTGTTTTTAATGTCTTTAAACGTACTATTTATTGTCAATTTTTTATCTGTTTTAAATCGACTATCTAAAATTTTTATAGTAGTAATTGTAGCAGTAGAATCTAACGCTTCAGATGGCGTTAATGCAAGAAGTTGTACACCATTTTTAGAGTATATTTCTATATCATTTCTAGCTCCTGTAAATTCATCTCCTCCAACTCGTTTAACAATTGAATCGTTTGCATAAATTGTCTCTAAACTTTGCACTTGAGTAGAATCTGTAAGTAAGCCAATATTCTGTTTAGAAATTAAAAAAGGATCTTGCTCTTTTTTACAAGATTGAAATATAAAGCCAATAATTATTAGGGCAAGTAACTGTTTCAAATTGAATGTAGTTTTAATTATAATTTTTTTAATATCCCAAAAACAGCACGAATAAATGTAGCACTTGTTAAAACCTTTACAACAGGATTCATACGTGTACTCTTTCTTCTACTGGAAGATCTGGAACTTTTTTTAGCTGCTTCTTCTTTAGCTATTCTTTGTTCTTCTTTCGCTTTAAGCGCTTCTGCATTTTTAATTTTTTCATTTAAAATTTCATAGGCGCTTTCGCGATCAACCTCTTTGTTATATTTTATTATGAGTTTAGAATCTCCCAATAGGTTACTTAATTCAGAATCTGTTAAAACATCCATGCGACTCATTGGAGCACGCATCATAGTTGCAGCCAATGGCGTTGGTCTTCCTTTTTCATCTAAAGCAGATACTAGTGCTTCCCCAATTCCTAGAGAAGTTAACACTTCAGTTGTATCGTAATAATCTGTATCAGGATAGTTTTGTGCTGTTAGTTTAATTGCTTTTCTATCTTTTGCAGTAAAGGCTCTTAATGCATGCTGAATTTTTAAGCCTAACTGGCTTAATACCGCTTCAGGAACATCTGTTGGGTTTTGGGTTACAAAATATAAGCCTACACCTTTACTACGAATTAGTTTAACAATACTTTCAATTTGATTAAGCAAGGCTTTAGATGCTTCATTAAAAATCAAATGTGCCTCATCAATAAACATGATGAGTTCTGGTTGACCACTATCGCCTTGTTCTGGAAAAGTTTCATAGATTTCTGCCAATAAGCTTAACATGAATGTTGAAAACAACTTTGGTCTATCTTGAATATCTGTCAAGCGAATAATATTGATATAACCTCGTCCATCTCTTGTTGTTCTTAATAAGTCTTCAACTTCAAAACTGGTTTCTCCAAAAAACAAATCGCCACCTTGTTGTTCTATTTCTACAATTTTTCGCAGTATGGCTCCAGTTGAAGCTGTAGAAATTCTTCCGTAGGCTTCTTCAAATTCTTTCTTACCTTCAGTTGTAGCGTATTGTAAAATCTTTTTAAAATCTTTAAGATCCAAAAGTGGTAATTTATTATCGTCGCAATACTTAAATATTACAGCAATAATTCCAGCTTGAGTTTCAGTTACATCTAAAATTCTTGAAATTAAAACAGGACCAAATTCACTAACAGTCGCACGAAGCCTAACACCATCTTGTTCTGAAAGCGACATCACTTCAACAGGAAATGATTTTGCCTCAAATGGCAAGCCTATTTTTTCATGGCGTTCATCAATTTTTGGATGACCAGGACTCGGTTGTGCAATTCCACTTAAATCTCCTTTAATGTCCATAAGTAGAACTGGGATTCCTTTTTCAGATAGATTTTCGGCTAATACCTGTAAAGTTTTGGTTTTACCAGTTCCTGTTGCTCCAGCAATTAAACCATGTCTATTCATAGTTTTTAGCGGGACTTTTACAAAAGCATTTGTAACAGTTTCTTCATCTAAAATCGCAGAACCTAATGTTAAATAATCACCTTTAAATGTGTAGCCTTCTTCAATGTGTTTGAAAAATTCGTCTCGTTTACTCATTCTTAAAAATTTTCATAAAAATAGTGTAATTTTAATCAACTATAAAATCTAAAAATTCATGAAAAATTATAACATTCTTATTCTTGTTTTATCAATTGTATTTTGTTCTTGTAATAACCAAAGTAAAGGTATTACCTTTCATAAATCTCATGAGGAAAGTAGGTTAAGTGCGCCTTTTAGCGACGCAGTAGAAACTAATGACTTACTGTTTTTAACAGGGCAAATAGGTAAAGATCATAAAAAAGGAAATTTAGTAGAAGGTGGCATTCACGCAGAAACAAAACAAACTATCGATAATATAAAAGCAGTTTTGGAGCATCATAATTTATCGTTAGATAATGTTGTAAAATGTACAGTTATTTTAAGTGATATAAATGATTTTAGTGCTTTTAATGAAGTATACATTCAGTATTTCACCAAAAAACCAGCTCGAACAACTTTTGCAGCTGCTGGATTAGCTGCTAATGCAAAAATTGAAATTGATGTAATTGCTGCTAAATAAAATTTATAAGCTTTAAATTTATGTTAGTATTTGAATATAAAATATTTATAAATCGCTAAATTTCAGATGTTTCACTAGATTACTGCATACTTTGACTGTATACTGAACACTTATTAATATATTTGCGGTCTATGACAAGACGAGAAAGACAAGCATTGATAGATAAGGGAGAATTATTACCTCTAATGGAAGCATTCTACACCATTCAAGGAGAAGGTTACTATAAAGGTACTGCTGCTTATTTTGTTAGAATTGGAGGTTGTGATGTTGGCTGTCATTGGTGTGATGTAAAAGAGAGTTGGTTACCAGAGTTGCATCCACCAACTGCTGTAGATGTAATTGCTAATGATGCTGCAAAATACAGTAATACAATTGTAGTCACTGGAGGAGAACCCTTAATGTGGAATATGAAACCACTTACAGATCTATTAAAATCTAAAGGTGTTAATACACATATTGAAACATCAGGTGCTTATGAATTATCTGGAGATTGGGATTGGATATGTTTATCTCCAAAAAAGAACAAATTACCTACAAAAGAAGTTTTTGATAAAGCTCATGAACTTAAATGTATTATCTATAATAAAGACGATTTTAGATTTGCTGAAGAACAAGCTGCTCAAGTAAATGGCGATTGCATTTTATACTTGCAGCCAGAATGGAGTAAGCGAGACAAAATGATGCCTCAAATTGTAGATTACGTTATGGCAAATCCTAAATGGAAAGTATCCTTACAGACACATAAATATTTGAATATTCCTTAATAAAAAAAGTCTTCAGAAACTCTGAAGACTTTTTAGATTTAACACTAAATATAAAGTAGTTAACTCTATTTGGTAAAAGGGACTTTAACTCTGGTTGTTCCCCAGCCAATATGCATATCAACACCATTATCACCTTCATTAAAAGCTATAGAAAAAGCTTCAAGCGATTCGTTATCTTGACTTACAGGAACATTTAAACGCGCTATATCTTTAGCTTCGTTATAAAAATACGATCCCCAAACATTGAGGTCTGTATTTATAATGGCTGTCCATTCAGATTCTCCAGGAATAACATAAAACGTGTAAGTACCAGCTTTAACAGTTGTATCTCCTAACTTCATGTCTGTATATAAAGTTAATTCAGCTGCTTCGTTGGCTCCTGTTCTGTAAACTTCACCTTTTGGAGCTAACTTATCTAAAGAGCGGCCTTTAAGTTGAGGTCTACTGTATACAATTTTTATAGACTTGTTTGAATCTCTCCAATTAGTAGGAAAAGAAGCAGCATCCATAGGGCTTTTATCTATTGGTGCAAACTTTTGGGCTTCTACATTAAAAGAAATTAGCATTATAAATGCAAAAGCAATGGCAGAAAGTAATTTAGATTGTTTCATGTTTTTTATTTTGTTTAAAATTAAAAAGTAATTTTCATAAAGTTTTCCTAACAGTCGACATCTTTTGTTAAAGTTTACAATCTTTAATTAAAAAGTAAATATTTAGTTTTTAAAATTACAATTTAGTATTATTAATCTATTTTAAGTTTTAAATTGAAATTGATAAACGTTTTTAAGTTTTAATTGTGAAAGTTTGGATTCATATTTGTTTCATAATTAGTAATAAAAAAAGATAAAAAATATATAAGCTATGTGTGGAATTGTATGTGCGTTTGATTTAAAACAAAAAAGTGAAATTATACGACCTCAAATATTAGAAATGGCAAAAGCAATTCGTCATAGAGGTCCAGATTGGAGTGGTATTTATAGTGATGAAAAAGTTGTAATGGCTCACGAGCGTTTGGCTATTGTAGATCCAGCTTCAGGTAAACAACCTTTATTTAGTAAGGATAAAAAACTGGTTTTAGCAGCTAATGGAGAAATATATAACCATAGAGAATTGCGTAGTCAGTTTGAAGGTAGATATGAATTTCAAACGCAAAGTGACTGTGAAGTTATTTTAGCATTATATAAAGAAAAAGGAGTTGGCTTTGTAGATGATATGAATGGTATTTTTGGCTTTGCACTTTATGATGTTGAAAAGGATGAATACTTTATTGCTCGCGATCACATGGGAATTGTGCCACTATACATTGGTTGGGATATGCATGGAACCTTCTACGTGGCTTCAGAATTAAAAGCGTTAGAAGGTATCTGTTCTAAAATAGAATTATTTCCTCCAGGACATTATATGTCTAGTAAAGATGGACAGTTTGTAAAATGGTATAAACGCGATTGGGAAGAATACGAAGCTGTAAAAGAGAATGAAACATCTATCGAAGCAGTAAAACAAGCTTTAGAAGATGCTGTGCACAGACAGCTTATGAGTGATGTGCCTTATGGTGTGTTATTGTCAGGAGGTTTAGATTCTTCTGTAACGTCGGCAATCGCAAAAAAATATTCGCAACGACGTATCGAATCAGATGATAAAGAACAAGCATGGTGGCCACAATTACATAGTTTTTCTGTAGGACTAAAAGGCTCTCCAGATTTAGCTGCAGCTCAAAAAGTAGCAGATCATATTGGAACTATTCATCATGAAATAGAATTCACGATTCAGGAAGGTTTAGATGCTATTAAAGATGTAATTTACAATATAGAAACGTACGATATCACTACGATTCGCTCATCGACTCCAATGTACTTAATGGCACGAGTTATTAAATCTATGGGTATTAAAATGGTGTTATCTGGAGAAGGAGCCGATGAAATTTTTGGAGGGTATTTATATTTTCATAAAGCACCAAACGCTCAAGAATTTCATGAAGAGACAGTACGTAAATTAGATAAACTGCATATGTACGATTGCCTTCGAGCAAACAAAAGTTTAATGGCTTGGGGAATTGAAGGTCGTGTGCCATTTTTAGATAAAGAGTTTATGGATGTAGCGATGCGTATTAATCCAAAAGATAAAATGATCAATGGCGAGCGTATGGAAAAATGGGTAATTCGTAAAGCTTTTGAAGACTATTTACCAGAGAGTGTTGCTTGGAGACAAAAAGAACAATTTAGCGATGGTGTTGGTTACAGTTGGATAGATACCTTAAAAGAGATTGTAGCGCAAGAAGTAACAGACGAGCAATTGGCAAATGCTAAATTTAGATTCCCAATAAATACGCCACTAAATAAAGAAGAGTATTATTATAGATCTATTTTTGAAGGGCATTTCCCTAGCGATGCTGCTGCATTAAGTGTACCGCAGGAAGCAAGTGTAGCTTGTAGTACTGCAACAGCTTTAGAGTGGGACGAAGCTTTTAAAAACATGAATGAACCATCAGGAAGAGCCATTGCTAATGTTCATGATGATGCGTATTAGTTGTTGTATATTTGATTAGTAGCAAAAAAGACCAATTTTAACGATTGGTCTTTTTTTATGTAACAATTTCTTACATTTATACCACTTATTGATTGAATTTACTGTAAAAGAAAACGATGATTTTTTTCTTTATATAATAAAGAAAACTAAAGCATAGCATAGCTACGGTTTCTTTTTATTTTGAAATAGAAAGGAAAAAAGGGTGTTTTATTACTGTAAATTCAATTGGTAAATGGTATTTAAACATATAATATAATCAACCATCTCTACTTTTAATTTCCTGCTTACAACCTAACCTGTAAGCTAATGATTAAATTTTTTAGGCGTATTCGTCAAAACCTTCTTAATGAAGGGAAAACATCCAAATATTTTAAGTATGCCATTGGAGAAATATTGCTTGTTGTTATTGGAATCCTGATTGCGTTACAGATTAATAACTGGAATGAACAACGTAAAAACACAGCAAAAGAAAAAGCAATTTTAGCATCCATTCATAAAGAGTTTACTAAAAACAAGATTCAACTTGATAGCGTGCTTTTTCATCATAAAAAATCGTATAAAGCCTGCATTACGCTTTCAGAAAAGTTTCCCCTAATTATTGAAAATGAAAATTTAGATTCTCTAGGGTTTATGGTTTTAGATATCATGGATGCTTGGACTTTTAACCCATCCCAAGGTTCTATTAATGGATTGATCAACACCTCATCTTTAGATATTATTGCTAACGATGAGTTACGAGAAATCTTGGTTTCGTGGCCAGATCTTATTTTAGATCTTCAAGAAGATGAAATATTAGCTAAAAATGTTGTTGACGGTCCATTAGATGCATATTTCGCAGGTCATGTTGATTTTTACATGAAACTAAAAGATCCACGAGTTAATCTAAAAATTTTTGAAAATCTAAAATTTGAGTATTTAGTGGATCTTCGTCTTAACTACCTTAATGTATTATTCGCTGAAGGTCAAGAATTAGAGACTGTTGAGAAGCAAATACAAAGAATATTAGAATTAACAGCTCCAGATACTAATGATTAAATTCTTTAGACATATTCGCCGTTCACTAATCAAAGAAAACAAAATGGGTAAATACTTTAAATATGCAATAGGTGAAATTGTACTAGTTATGATAGGTATTTTATTAGCGTTGCAAGTAAATAATTGGAATAATAAAAGACTCGAGGTTAATAAAGAACAAGCCATATTAAAGAATTTGCATTCAGATTTTAACGAAAACATTGCAGAGTATAATAGAATTTATGAAAGTAGTACAGACTCTTATAAATCATCAATAAGATTGTTAGAGATCATTAAAGGTGATTCTAAAGTTAATCCTTCCGAAATTGACGTATTACTCAATTCTATAATCAATGGTTTTTATTCACTTGATTTAAATGCTGCGTCAATAGATGAAATTAAAAGTTCGGGCTCAATGAACATTATAAAAGACGCTCAATTAAGAAAACAAATATCTAAATGGGCGTTTATGGTAGCCGACACAGAAGATGATATTGAGATATATTATGATTATTTGTTTAAATATTTAATTCCCTCCTTAACAAATAAATCCATCTTAAGAAATATGGCTATTCCACAACGATTAAAAGGTGTTGGGAATCTTTCCCAGATTACACGATCTAACTTTACAATAGATTATAATAAAACTTTAAGAACGCTTGAATTTGAAAACCAAGTCTATAATCACGCACTTAACTTAGCTTTTGTGTTACAAGCTTATGAGAACGTAGAAACTTATTTGCACCACACTTTAAAAATGATCAACGCCAATATAAATGATTAAATTCTTTAGACATATTCGCCGTTCACTAATCCAAGAAAATAAAATGGGAAAATACTTTAAATATGCTATTGGCGAGATAATACTGGTCGTTATTGGTATATTAATCGCGCTACAGGTTAATAATTGGAATGAAAATAGGAAGGCTAGAGATGAAGAACGTGTATTAACAGAATCCATAAAAAAAGACCTTAAAGCTGATGTAGCAAACTTAAAGTATTTTTTGACCATCATGGACTCTACTTATGGTATTTTAAAAAACCAATCAAAAACAGTGAATCGCATCTCCAACAATCTAGATTCCTTGATACATTTTGTAAAAAATGAGATCTATATACCTGTGTATACCTTTAACGGGTTTAATAATAATACTTACGAGTCTATGAAAACCTCTGGAAAACTTGATGTGTTGAGTGAAGCTATTAAACCATCATTGTATGAACTCTCAATTTTGCAAAATACCAGTTTTAAAGAACATCAAGGCTTTTTGAATGATTATTATGATGAAATAGAAAATTTAGTTCGTTTTTATCCAATACAAGTCCCATTTTCGTTTATTAAAGATACGCCTCAAAATAATTTTATTTGGGAGAATATTGATAAGAAAGCACTTGTAATGAAACTAAACTCTTGGGGAACTCTAAAAGCAAATCTCTACAGGAATACAAAAAGAGAATTTAACATCATACTAAAAAAAACAGAAGCAGTTTTAAATTTGTTAGAGGAACAGAATGATTAATTTCTTTCATTATACTAGCTTTACACTAGACCAATAAAAATTAATAATTTTATGAAGCTTATTTATTTCTCAATAATCTCTTTGTTTTTATCACAACCTTTAACAGCTCAAATAGACTTTGATGTTCTTTTTAGTAAGAAAAAACTTAAAAAAAGTTTGAGCAGAATCTATGAGTATAATAGAAGTTGGTCAAGCTTTGAGTGTTTATCAGGAAATTGCGAAAATGGTGAAGGCATTTTTAGATCAAAAGGAACGCATTTCTACATGTATGCTAAAGGGCAATTTAAAAGCAGAAAGTTAAACGGAAATGCAATTTTATACATTTTTAATACCAAAGCCAATAACTCGCATCATGCATTATTCGAAGAAGCCTTACTCTCTGGTAGTGAATTACCGCAATATTTTGATGAGGAAAGATGTCCTGATGAAATGTTTAAAGGATACTTTGAAGATAATGTTTTAAATGAAGGCACTTATACTTACTATGGTAGTGGTAGTGATCGCAAATATCAGTTTGAAAAAATGACGATGTATTATATGAATAGTCTAGAACCATGGATGGATTATGAGTATGAGAGCAGTGTATTTCTTTATGAATATACAGGAGAGTTTAATAATGATGGATATTATATCAAATTAGATCTAAATAAAGATGAAAATGAAATAATAATATCTAACAAAACTCATAAATCTAAAGTAGTAACAACTCATATAGAGGGAGTTTTTAATTGCTCAAAGTTCATTAACAATAATTTAGTTAGTAGTGAGCAATTAGTAAATGATGAAGGTAGGCCAGCTTTCATACGCTCTATTTCAAGCAAACCGGAAAAGAAAGTGACACAAAAAATAAAATTCCGATGTCATATTTGTAAAGGAAAAGGTGAAGTGCAAAGAAGATTTTGGGTAGTAAGAACTTTTGAAGAAAGACGCGCTAATAATGGTTATATGCGCAAACAATTGGTTAAGACGGAAATTTTGGAATATGTTCCTGGTAGAGCACCAATGACTACTTATAAGCAAACTGCAAAAGTTGAATTGAAACCCATAACATGCGGAACTTGTAATGGTTCAGGATATCGGGATTAATGATTAACTTTTTTTAGACATATTCTTAATTGTTATTGCGAGCTGTCAGACAGAGCTTGTCGAAGTCGTAGTGTGGCAATCTTTTTAATTGAAAGAATAAAACAACAGATTACCACGACTTTTTACAAAAGTCTCGTAATGACAAAGTAATAAATTGATGATTAAATTCTTCAGACATATTCGCAAATCACTTTTAGAACAAAATAAAATGGGAAAATATTTTAAATATGCTTTTGGCGAAATTATTCTTGTTGTAATCGGAATTTTAATTGCACTTCAAATAAATAATTGGAACCAAAACCGATTAGATAGTAATCAAGAGCAACAAATTTTGTTACAACTTAAAAGTGAGTTTCAAGAAAATCTAAAGGAGTTAGACGCGAAAGACACTATGCGAAAGCATATGATTTATTCAATAGAACAGTTATTTAATATAAAGGAAGAGAATAGTATTTCTGAATTTTCAACAGATACTTTAAGAAGCTATATTACATGGACTCATAATACACCTACTTTTGATCCAGTTATGGGTACAACTAATGAATTGTTATCCTCTGGCAAGCTTTATCTCATCGATAGTAACGAATTAAAAACAAGACTGACTAATTGGTCTGGTCAAGTAGATAGATTAAGAGAGTATGAACAAGATTTGAGACTTTACAATATGAATAATTATAATCCATTTTTAACCCAAAATTTTTCAATTAAAGATTTGTTTGATGGTGTTTGGCAAGAAAAGGAATACATAAAAAATAAAGAAAATAGACTTAAGGCAGTTAAAGACTATATTAACAATAAGGATGTAGACGATTATATTTTTAATATAATTTCTATTTGCGAATGGACAAAACAAGAGTCATATGTAGTTAGAAGTTACACAAATGAAATTTTAAAGTTAATCGATCAAGAATTAGACAAGTAATCCTCAAAAAGCCCTGTAAAACCTATAAATGACAGAAAGATGACATTTAAATGTCGTGCTAAAAACCAAATACTTGCTGTAGATTTGTACCAGCAAAACAATAGAAATGAAATATCTATTTCTTGTTGTATACATTAAGAATAAATGATTTAGTATAATATAGATGTTCCATTTGACAGATGAAAAACAAAAGGTGTTAGCAAATGAAAACAAAATCGTTAAGCGAAAATTTAGTCTATCAGAGAAAATTACAAGGGCTTACTCAAGAACAATTGTCTGATAAAACTACCGTTACTGTGCGTACCATTCAACGTATAGAGAAAGGCGATGTGCAACCTCATTTACAAACAGTAAAGTTATTAGCAGCTGGACTCAATGTTGAGGTTAATGATTTATTGATTTTAGATAATCCGAATGTAGAAGTCATTCAGCGTAAATGGATGTTGTTGTTACATGGCGCGCCATTTTTTGGATTAATAATTCCTTTTGCAAGTATTTTGTTTCCATTGTTTCTATGGATTCATAAAGCAGACGATAATAAAGTATATGATGCTCATGGAAGAGCAGTAGTTAATTTTCATAGTTCCATTATGTTGTATTTTTTATGCTCATTAGTATTGTTTTTTGCACTTCCAGGATATAATTTTTTTATCACTGGAGCAGTAGTTTTTTTTAGTATTATAACGACACTCTATAATATATCGAGAGCTTTACAAACAGCTACGTATAAATATCCTTTATCTATTCCGTTTTTGAAACCAAAAAACTAGCTAATCCTTTTTTTTAATTTTTAAACTTTTTTATTATGAAAACTAAATTCATACAGATATTGTCTGCTCTAATATTACCCACAAGTTTTATTGTAATATTAATAGGTCTAAATGCCATTCCTTTGGTTTCAGTAAGCAAATATGGTCTAGGAGGAATACTTATTACAGGTGTAGCACTTTTATTGACTTATGTAGCTGTAAAGAGGGACAAAACATCTTTTAGAAAAATAGGTTTCTATTTAGAGCGAAAAACGCCAGTAAGATTTGTTATTGGGTTTTTTATTGGTCTTGTTGTTACAGTTTTTATGTTAGCAATATCAATCAGTTTTTCAAGTTTAGAGATGTCTTATAATTTTGAGTCAAATATTCCATCAGTATTATTTTGGTTATTGGCATTTTTCCCATTAGCCTACATGGAAGAAATTATTTTTAGAGGCTATGCATTTACAAAAATCAATGATAAGTTCGGTGTTTGGCCAGCTCAAATTTTATTAGCAATTCTTTTTGCTTGGTATCATGATTTTACAGGCACTACTTTTTTTAATCAATTGCTAGGTCCAGGGATTTGGGCGTTTATTTATGGAATAACAGCAGTTTGGACTAAAGGAATAGCATTTCCTACAGGATTGCATATGGCTATAAATGTTGTACTCGCTTTAGTTGGTCAAAAAGATGAAAGACATGCGCTTTGGAATTTAGAATTTCCTGTAGATGCAACTCAAGATTTAAAAACACAAACGGAAAACATTGGGCTAGTTATGCAGTTAAGTATTTTAATTATTGGATTAATACTTACCGAATATTACAGAAGAAATCAACAGAAAAGCACTATTTGAAATTGAAGACAAGAAAGTAATTACTGAAAAAGTGTTTTTAATGGTGTTAATAAGATGGTTTTTTAAGTTTTTGACAATGTATATTTAGCCAATATTTGAGTTTTAAGGCACTTTTACATCTTTGATAATTGCAATACTAAAAAAACAAGACTGAATTAAATTTAAGCCACTTTTTAGACGATTTAAGCAACTTTTATTAATTTTAAAATTGTTAATAAATAAGTGATAAATAGCTTAAAACGCTTTAAAAAGCCTATGTAAAGTTGTATATTTGTTTATGTTGAAATGATACGTTAAGTGTCATTTTTTTATGACCTAAAATCAAATATAAAAGATATAAACTTTATGAGCGAAGAGAATAAAAAACAATATTCAGCAGATAGTATTCAGGCACTTGAAGGAATGGAGCACGTTCGTATGCGTCCATCCATGTATATTGGTGATGTTGGTGTGCGTGGATTACATCATTTAGTATACGAGGTGGTTGACAACTCAATTGATGAAGCATTAGCTGGACATTGTAACAATATAACTGTTACTATTAACGAAGATAACTCCATTACCACAGAAGATGATGGTCGTGGTATTCCTGTAGGATTACACAAAAAGGAAGGTGTTTCGGCTCTTGAGGTGGTAATGACTAAAATTGGAGCTGGTGGTAAGTTCGATAAAGATTCATACAAAGTATCTGGAGGATTACATGGTGTTGGTGTAAGTTGTGTAAATGCTTTGTCAGAACATTTAAAAGCTACAGTACATAGAGAAGGTAAAATTTGGGAACAAGAATACGAAAGAGGTAAAACATTATATCCAGTAAAAACCGTTGGAGATTCCGATAAAACTGGAACCATAGTAACCTTTAAACCAGACTCACAAATTTTTACCCAAACTCTAGAATATAACTACGATACACTTGCGAGTCGTATGCGAGAATTAGCCTACTTAAATAAAGGAATTACAATTCATCTAGTAGACAAACGCCGTAAAAAGGGAGATGGTGAGTTCGAAGGTGAGACATTTCATTCTGAAAACGGATTACCTGAATTTGTTAAATTTTTAGATGGTAACAGAGAACCTCTAATGAAAGATGTTATTGCTTTTGAGGGTGAAAAAAATGGTGTGCCAGTTGAGGTAGCCATGATCTACAATACATCGTATGCTGAAAATTTACACTCTTATGTAAATAATATTAATACGCATGAAGGAGGAACACACTTATCAGGTTTCCGTCGTGGATTAACTCATACATTAAAAAAGTATGCAGATGGCTCTGGAATGTTAGATAAGTTAAAGTTTGATATCTCTGGTGATGATTTCCGTGAAGGTTTAACAGCTATTGTATCTGTAAAAGTTGCAGAACCTCAATTTGAAGGACAAACCAAAACAAAACTTGGAAACAGAGAAGTATCTGCCTCTGTAAGTCAAGCAGTTTCAGAAATGCTTACAGATTATCTAGAAGAACATCCTGATGATGCTAAAACTATTGTCCAAAAAGTAATTTTAGCAGCGCAAGCTCGTCATGCAGCCCAGAAAGCTCGTGAAATGGTTCAGCGTAAAACAGTCATGAGTATTGGTGGTTTACCTGGAAAATTAAGTGATTGTTCTGAAGAAGATCCGGCAAAATGTGAAGTATTTCTTGTTGAGGGAGATTCTGCAGGTGGAACGGCTAAACAAGGTCGCGACAGAGCATTTCAAGCAATTCTTCCGCTTCGTGGAAAGATTTTAAATGTTGAAAAAGCGATGCAGCATAAAGTGTTTGAAAATGAAGAGATAAAAAATATTTTCACAGCACTTGGTGTAACTATTGGTACAGAAGAAGATCCTCGAGCATTAAACTTATCAAAGTTACGTTACCATAAAATAGTTATTATGTGTGATGCCGATATTGATGGTTCGCATATTGCTACATTAATCTTAACATTCTTCTTTAGATATATGAAAGAATTAGTTGAGAATGGACACATATACATAGCAACTCCACCATTATATTTGGTAAAAAGAGGTGCTAAAAAGCAATACGCTTGGAGCGATAAAGAACGAGATGAGATTATTGCAGAATTTGGAGAGGGTTCTAAAATTCAACGTTATAAAGGTCTTGGAGAAATGAATGCAGAACAACTTTGGGATACTACTATGAACCCTGAATTTAGAACCATGCGTTTAGTTCAGATAGATAATGGTGTTGAAGCAGATCGTATTTTCTCTATGCTTATGGGAGACGAAGTGCCGCCTCGTAGAGAGTTTATTGAGAAGAATGCTATCTATGCAAATATTGATGCATAGCTAGATTAAAACAAAACCTATTTTAAAGCAATTACGTAAATAATCGTAATTGCTTTTTTTGTTTCAAAAAAATAACAAATATCGATTAAGAGCAATTTTAAACGATTAAATGCGTTTATTTTAAGAATTTTAGTATTTTTGAACACCCTAAATTATTTAAGTTTATGAAAAAGTTATTTATTTTTACTTTAATGCTGTCGTCATTTGTAACAACCACTGCTCAAGAAAATGTTAACGACCTACTAACTGCAGGTATTGAGGATGCTAAAAGGTTTACTACAGATTACATAGCACCAGCTTCTGAAGGATTAGCATTTGGTATGAATAATGGATGGTTTAATAGTGCCAAAGCACCTAAACGATTTGGTTTTGAAATATCACTAATTGCTAATGCATCATTTATAAAAGACGAAAAAAAATCTTTTGAGCTTAATGTTGCAGATTACGAGAACATTAGATTCCCTGATAACAGTCCTTCAAAAACAGTAGCCACAGCTTTAGGAGATAACGATCCAGATATTACAGTTATTGTAACCTACGACGATCCTATTTTTGGAAATCAAGAAGTAGAGCTAACATTACCAACTGGAATTGGATCAGAAGGTGTAAACATAATACCAACTGCTTTTCTACAAGCAAGTTTTTCACCTTTTAAAGGAACTCAAATCAAGGGAAGATTCTTTCCAAAAGTTGAAACTGAAGATGCCAAAGTAGGCTATTATGGCTTTGGATTACAACAGGAGTTTACTTCGTGGTTACCTGCAGACAAAATTTTCCCAGTTGCCATTTCTGGATTAGTGGCTTACACACATTTAGATGCTAACTATGACTTTACAGATACAGAAGTAATTGAAGGTGAAAATCAACAAATACAAACAGATATTAATACCTTATTGTTTCAATTAATAGTTGGTACAAAACTTAAAGTAGTCAATTTTTATGGCGCTTTAGGTTATTTAGATGGAAAATCAACAACAGACTTATTAGGAACTTATGTAGTAACTGATGGATTGTTATTTTCAGATGAAATTGTAGATCCCTTTTCAATAGAACAAGATATCTCCGGAATGAGAGCTACTATTGGAGCAAATTTAAAGTTGGGCTTTTTCGGATTAAATGCAGACTATACAATTGCAGAGTTTGATAGTGCAAGTCTGGGAATTAATTTTTCATTCTAAAAAAACAACGTATTATAAATATAAGTTAAAAGCGCAAGAATTCATCTTGCGCTTTTTTATTTAGAGGATATAAATTCGTAATTTTGCAGTCTTAAAAAACAACACTAATTTAAATAAAATACGTATGAAAGTAACAGTAGTTGGAGCAGGAGCAGTTGGAGCAAGTTGTGCAGAGTATATTGCCATTAAAGATTTTGCTTCAGAAGTTGTAGTCCTAGATATTAAAGAAGGTTTTGCAGAAGGTAAAGCTATGGATTTAATGCAAACAGCTTCATTAAACGGATTCGATACTAAAATTACAGGAACCACTAACGATTATAGTAAAACAGCAAATAGTGATATTTGTGTTATTACATCTGGTATTCCACGTAAACCAGGAATGACTCGTGAAGAGTTAATTGGTATCAATGCTGGAATTGTAAAATCTGTATCTGCAAGTTTAATTGAGCATTCTCCAAATACTATTATTATTGTTGTGAGTAATCCAATGGATACAATGACGTATTTAGTTCATAAAACAACTGGATTGCCAAAAAATAGAATTATTGGAATGGGAGGCGCTTTAGACTCTGCTCGTTTTAAATACAGATTGGCAGAAGCTTTAGGAGCGCCAATTAGTGATGTAGACGGAATGGTTATTGGAGGTCATTCAGATAAAGGAATGGTGCCATTAACACGTTTAGCTACTAGAAATTCAGTGCCTGTTTCAGAGTTTATTTCAGATGAAAGATTAACACAAGTAAAAGAAGATACTAAAGTAGGTGGAGCGACGCTTACAAAATTATTAGGAACTTCTGCTTGGTATGCTCCTGGAGCAGCAGTTAGTGGTTTGGTTCAAGCAATTGCTTGTGATCAGAAAAAAATATTCCCTTGTTCTACATTACTTGAAGGAGAATATGGTTTAAACGATTTATGTATTGGAGTGCCTGTTGTTTTAGGACGTAACGGAATAGAAAGTATTGTAACTATTAACTTAAACGATGCAGAAAAAGCACATTTAGCTGAAAGTGCTGAAGGTGTTAAAAAAACAAATGGTTTGTTAGAACTGTAACGTTTATCGATTAAAATGTATATTATATAAAGACTGTAGAGATGCAGTCTTTATTTTTTTTATATTTGGCGCATGCATTTTAGAAGGTACATTAGTACATTTATAATTATTCTTACCGTATTAGGTGTTGTTAATCAGCAACAAACAACTGCTCCCAATCAAGAAATTGTATTGCAGTTTGTTGATAACGACTCAAAATCTAGCTATGCTCAAGAAACAATTGCTACACTAACAAAGCAATTAGAAAAATTAGGTGTTGAGAATATTAAAATACATGAACTAGGCAATAGCCTTAAGATTACTTATTACAGTAGTACTGATGCATCTAGTATAAAAAATGTATTGTCTAATGAGCAGAGTTTAGATGTTGATTTTTCATCAAAAGAGTCTTCTTTTCCTTCAGAAAATTCAGCAATCACTTATAATCTAGATGTCTATGAACTTCAAGAAATTAACTCAAATGATTGGAGCTTCGATGGTCATGTTTTAGAAGTTAAAACAGAAAGTGATCGATTTTCAAATCCAAATGCATTCACATTTTTAAGTATAAATGAAGCTGATGACAAATGCGAATATTATGAGGTAGCCTTAAAAATAAATAACACTATTGCTCTTGCAATAGATACCATATCTTACAAAATACCAGAAGTTAGAGCTGGACCCAGCTGCTAATTTTTTTCTAAAAAAGATTTGTTTTCGTCAGGATTTGCTGAAAACGTATCGAATTTCCAAAATACTATAAACACAAAAAATAATTGTCAGGTTTTGAGGTAAATAATATATTTGCTCGTTTTTAAAAAATTTGACCTTAAAATAAATAATAATGCAAAATAAAGGATTAGTAAAATTGTTTGCGCTGTTGTTTGGTTTGGTAAGTATTTATCAATTATCATTCACATTTAAAGCCAATCAAGTAGAAAGTAATGCTACAGAATATGCTGTTAGCAAGTTTGATGAATCAGTAGAAGAGTACGATGCAAAAAGAAACATTGCTGAAGCACGTTATCTAGATTCGTTATCAAACGAAAAAGTATTTAACATAGGAATTGCTGATTACACCTATAATGAAGTGAAAGATAAGGCTATGAATTTAGGTCTGGATCTTAAAGGTGGAATTAACGTAATTCTTCAAGTATCTGTAAAAGACATCTTAAAAGGATTGGCTAATAATACTAAAGATCCAGTTTTCAATAAGGCCTTAAATGATGCGGAAGAATTGCAGAAAGATAGTCAAGATACGTATTTAGAGTCTTTCTATACGGCTTTTGATGTTATTAAAGGTGATACTAAATTAGCGTCTCCAGATATCTTTGCTAATAGAGAATTGAGTGAAGAAATTAATTTTAATATGTCTGATGATGAGGTTAAACCAATCATCAAACAAAAAATTGATGAGTCAATCGTTTCTGCTTTCGAGGTATTACGTAAACGTATTGATAAGTTTGGTGTGACACAACCAAATATTCAACGTTTAGGAAATTCAGGACGTATTTTAGTAGAATTACCTGGGGCTAAAGATGTTAATCGTGTTAAAAAACTCTTACAAAGTACAGCACAATTAGAATTTTGGGATGCTTACAAAGGGGAGCAATTAGTGCCGTTTTTAGTGCAAGCTAACGAGGTGCTTAAAGAGATTGTGACACCTGCTAAAGATACTACAGCTGCTGCTGAAACTTCAGAAGAGGATGCTGCTATTGATGATTTATTAGGTGAAGCGACTACTGATTCTACAGCTGTTGCAGTAGTAAATCCTTTATTAGATTTAATAAAAGGGCAAGGATACCCAGGTGGTCCAGTTATAGCAATGTTTGATGCTAAAGATAAAGAAACTGTAAATGGCTACTTAAATACACCTCAAGTTCGTAGTTTATTACCTGCAGATTTACGTTATGCAAAATTTGCATGGGGAATTCAAGCTAAAGATAGTGAGCTTATAGAGTTATATGCTTTACAAGGGAATAGAGAAAACAAACCAGAATTAAGTGGAGCTGTTGTAACAGATGCTCGTCAATCGTATGGACCAACTGGTAAACCAACAGTGTCTATGCAAATGAATGCAAAAGGAGCAAAAGTTTGGGAAAAAATGACAGGAAATGCATTCTCTACAGGTGGACAAATTGCTATTGTATTAGATGATATTGTGTATTCTGCTCCTGGAGTAACAACTGGTCCAATTGCAGGAGGTAACTCTGAAATTTCTGGACAGTTTACTTTAAACGAAGCAGTCGATTTAGCAAACGTATTAAGAGCTGGTAAATTACCTGCTTCTGCAGATATCGTTCAAGCTGAAGAGGTTGGAGCGTCATTAGGAGATGAAGCTGTAGATGCTGGAATGAAATCATTTATGATTGCATTAGCTTTGGTATTAATCTGGATGCTTTTCTATTACGGAAAAGCAGGAGGATTTGCTGATATCGCTTTATTATTAAATATTGTTTTAATCTTCGGGATATTAGCAGGATTAGGAGCTGTATTAACACTTCCAGGAATTGCAGGTATTGTATTAACTATTGGTATTTCGGTAGATGCTAACGTACTTATATTTGAGCGTATTCGAGAAGAATTAGCTAAAGGTAAAGGCCAAAAAGAATCTATTAAAGATGGATTCGCTAACGCCTTATCATCAATTTTAGACGCCAATATTACTACTGGTTTAACTGCCTTAATATTATTTGTATTTGGTACTGGACCAATTAAAGGTTTCGCAACTACACTTCTAATAGGTATTTTAACATCATTATTTACAGCCATCTTTATCACAAGATTATTAGTAGATTGGTATGTGAACAGAGGTGGAAAATTAGACTTCTCAACATCGCTTACTAAAGGTTTATTCCAGAATTTGAATATCAACTTCTTGAAAAAGCGTAAGATTGCTTATGCTATTTCTGCTGTAATTATTTTAGCAGGAGTTGGATCATTATTTACAACTGGTTTAGATGAAGGTATTGATTTCGTTGGAGGAAGAACATATCAAGTACGCTTTACTCAAGATATGAATACTGAAGAAGTAAAAGATGCTTTAGTTGGTGCTTTTGGAAGCGCGGAAGTAAAAACGATTGGAAGTCCAAATCAATTAAAAATTTCTACAAAGTTTAAAGTAGATGAAAACTCTGCTGAAGCTGATGAGGAAGTGCAAAGCTTATTATTCGATTCATTAAAACAATTCTTACCAGATGGAATGACATATGATGAGTTTGTAGATGGTTCTGGTGATAAAAAAGTTGGTAAATTATTCTCTGGAAAAGTGAGTCCGACGATTGCAGATGATATTAAAAAGTCATCTGTATGGGCAATTTTAGGATCGTTAATAGTGGTATTTTTATACATTTTAATACGATTTAAAAAGTGGCAATTCTCTCTTGGTGCTGTCGCAGCTGTTTTCCATGATGTACTAATCGTATTAGGTATCTTCTCTTTAACATATAGGTTTATGCCTTTTAGTATGGAAATAGATCAAGCATTTATTGCAGCTATACTAACAGTAATTGGTTACTCGTTAAACGATACGGTTGTTGTATTTGATAGAATTCGTGAATTCTTGGCAGAAAAAACAGGATGGAACTTTGGTAAAACAATTAATGCATCATTAAATAGTACATTAAGTAGAACCTTAAATACGTCGCTTACTACTTTAGTGGTATTATTAGCAATGTTTATTTTTGGAGCTGAATCCTTAAGAGGGTTATTATTTGCTTTAATTGTGGGTGTCATTGTAGGTACATATTCATCTATGTTTATTGCAACACCAATTATGTATGATACTGTTAAAAAATTAGACGACGATATGGAAGAGTAATTCTCTATTTTAATATAAAACTAAAGCCACTCAATTTGAGTGGCTTTAGTTTTATATTAAGAATTTATTATTCTGAAGATTTTATTAACTCTATTGCTTTTTCCAACACTTCATCTTTCCCTTCTTTTAAGCCTTTAATTGAGGGTTTGATTTTGTAGTCTAATTTAATTCCAACTCTTTGTGTTTCTTCTTTGTTAGGATAATAAACTCCTTTACCAGAAATAGCTGTTTTAAAACCACTAGCAAAATTAAAAATTGAAACATTACCATCTGCACCAACAGTTTGACTGCCAATAACTAATGAATTTTCTGATGAACTCAAACACATTGCTGCAAATTCAGATAAACTAATACATTGTTCATCTACTAAAATAATTATTTTCCCTTTAAAATTATTCTTGTTGCTTTCAGTTTTTATTGAGTTCGTCCAAACAAATTTGCTTGGATATTTTAAATAAGGGTTTAAAATTTTAGCAAACTCTTTATCTTCTGAATTTAAAAATCTAGAAATTTGATAGAAAACAGTTTTAGTATAGCCTCTAATATCGAAAATAATACCTCTATAGTTTCTGAATTTTTTCATGGTTTGTAAGGTCTCTTTTTTACCAATTACTCTCATATTAATATATCCAATCTCATTATTTATGGTGTAATGAGATTTATTAGATTCAGAACTATAGTAATTAAAATCTTTAAAAGGGTATGTTTTTACTTTTTGATTAAGGAGTTCTCCATCTCTTTTAACAGTTAATTGAATATAATTATCATTGGATTGTAATAGAGAGATAAATGAGCTTAACCTTTTTGTGTTTTTATTTGAAGCAGGAATCAGGGAATAAATTTTTTCAGCTTCATCATATATGTTATTACCGCCAACTTCTAAAATAATATCACCATATTTAAGACCAGCACTTGTACTTAAGTTTTTATTATATGTTCCAGAAACGACAAGTGAGTCTTCAATTATTTTTACTTTATAGGGAATATGCTTTGTGTTTTTATTATTTTTAAAACTAACCCAAGCATGGGAATCATCAACTCTTGCGACTAACAATTTTATAGCTTTTTTAAACTCTTCATCATTTTTAGCGTTAATAAAAATAGGAATCATTTCTTCGAGAACTTTATCCCAGTTATGGTCTAAAAGATATTTATAAGGGTAGAAATATTCGATAATATTCCAATACCTAAATAAGTTTAAAAGTCTTATGTTTCTTGATGGAAAGGTTTTATCAGTATATAGTTTTTCATTGATTATTTTTATATTTTTTGCAGGTGCATAAGCCACATAATACTGTGTTTCTTGATATCTGTTTTGTTCGATATATTTAAGTTTGTTAGATAACTCTTTGGAGAAAATAGAGTTATTAAACCATGATAGATTAAAATTCTTCGTAAAGTATTTGCTAACATCGTTATTACATTCCTTACATTTTGAAATATCTCCTAAACTATTTATCCATTTTAAAATTATGTTAGAGAAATCGGAATTAGTATCTATATCATCTAACTTTTTTATAATAGTAAATAACTCCTCATCCCAATCGTAAGATCCATTTGCTACATTTGGATGATAGTATTTTAAAAAACCCCAAACTTTTGCTGTTAAATAATATTTTTCATAGCTGCTATTTTTTTGATTGGTATCACTAAAAGCATGAGAGAAACAGCTAACAAATAGAATTAATAATAATTGTTTAATTTTCATTATTGATTATCAATATATTCCATGCGGTCGCCAATCTCTAACAACCATTTCTCTGCTAATCCAGCATTTATCTCTAAAACATATTGGGCAGGCACTTGAGACGGTAAAGATGTTTCGTCTAATGGTTTGGCATTTTCTTGAAAGCTAACAATAAATTGATCATTATTTAAAAAGATGAGGTCTAAAGGTATTTGTGTATTCTTCATATAAAAAGACCTTTGCCTCATAGTGGGAAATACAAATAACATTGCTTGATTGTCTTTCATAGAAGTACGATACATTAAACCAGTTTCTACATCATAATCTGTATCTGCAATTTCTATGTCTAGTTTAGTGATTATAGAATCTGAAGTAGATTTATAGAGCGTTAATTCACCTTCTTTTTTAAAGGATATTTCAGTAGGTTTAATTACTTTCTGTTCCTTTTTACAAGAAAAACTAGTGATAAAAACTAGACAAATGACTGTAAGCTTTAGTGAGTTTTGCATCAAGATGTTCTTTTAGATTTATACATAAACATAAAGTATAATCCGATTAATATAAAAGGGATACTTAATAATTGTCCTGTATTAAATAACCAATCTGCTCGATCATCTACTTGAGCAACTTTAAAATATTCAACTATAAAGCGCACAACAAATAAGAACACTAAAAAGAAACCAAATAAAAATCCTTCTTGCTTACTTTTATTGGTTTTCCAGTATAGATAAAATACAATCACAAATAAAATAAGGTAACCAAACGCTTCATACAATTGTCCTGGATGGCGAGCAAAATCTTCACCTAAAGTTTTAAAAACAACTCCAGTTGGTGCATCTGTAGGATGACCAACCATTTCAGAGTTGAAAAAGTTACCCAACCTAATTAAAGCAGCACCTAATGAACAAGCAACAACTATACGATCTAAAATCCAAAGCACTGATTTTTTTAATATCCTTTTATTATACAAATGCATTGAAAAAAGCATAGCTAAAGTTGCTCCATGACTCGCTAAACCTCTAAAACCCGTAAATTCAAATTCAGGAACTGTGCGTATTGGCAAAAAGATACTCAAGGGATCTTCTGTAATTAATTCTGGTTGATAAAACAATACATGACCTAATCGTGCACCTATCATAATACCTAATACAGAATAGATGAAAAGTGAGTCTAGACTTTCTTCAGATTGTCCTTCATTTTTATAAATGCGTTTCATGATTTGTAAGCCTAGTACAAATGCTAAAACCCACATTAAGCTGTAATAATGTAAAGTGAAGAAAACTAAATCTATACCTTCAGAACTTGGGTTCCAAACAAATTTTAAAAATGTCATGTGTTAAATTTTATTAGTGAAACTCTACTTTGAAAAATTGTTTAACAATGAATTCAAATTAGATAGTTGAACTTGAGGTTATCTAAAAAGTCAAAAAATTAATTTGTCAGGTCGAGCGGAGTCGAGACCTATTTTCATAATCTACAGGTTGAAGTTCTCGACTTCGCTCGAACAGACAAGAATACTTACTTTTCGGACAGCCTCATTTCATTACTACTTTAATCGTGGATAAAGATAGAGAAATGTTATCTAAAATAAAGGTTAAAATATGACACTAATTATTGGTTTTTTTCCGGAACAGGATCGTAGCCTTTTCCTCCCCAAGGCGCTGGAACGAAAAGAAAATATACAGTGTATATTTTTAGTGAACAGGCGAGACTGCGCGAGGGCAATTTAGTTATTATCCTTATCTGGAACAGGATCGTAACCTTTTCCTCCCCAAGGATGACAACTAAATATTCTTTTAACAGCTAATTTACCACCAGTAAATAAACCATGTTTTTTTAGAGCCTCTGCACTGTAATGAGAACATGTTGGTTGATATCGACAAGTAGCAGGAAATAATGGAGAGATTGCACCTTGATAAAACTTTATAAGCAACAAAAAAGGTGTAATTAAGATTTTTCTCATGATTAATTAGTCGAGAAAGTGGTTCCGTCTTTACCGTCTTTTAGCTGAATGCCAATTTCTGCTAATTCATCTCTAATTTTATCAGATAAAGCAAAATCTTTATTATCACGAGCTTCTTTACGAAGCTGGATTAATAATTCAACAGCACCTGATAGTTTGTCTGTTCCTGTTGATGTAGAAGTTGTATCACCAGAACTAGAATTTACTAATCCTAAGACATCAAAAACAAAGTCATTCATGGTTGTTTTTAGTATCTCTAAATCATCTGAAGATATTGTTGCATTTCCATCTTTTATTTGATTGATAAATTTACCAGCATCAAATAAATGAGCGATTAATATTGGTGAATTAAAATCATCATTCATCGCATCATAACATTTTTGCTTCCATTCAGAAACATTAAATGTTGATGTGTTACTGGCTTCAATTTTATCTAATAGATTAACAGCATCCATTAACCTTACAAATCCTTTTTCACTAGCTAATAAACCATCGTCTGTTAAGTCTAAAATGCTTCTATACGACGATTGTGCATTAAAAAAGCGAATCACACTTGGTGCATATGCTTTACTGAAAAATGTATTGTTTCCAGATAACAATTCATCTGGATTTACAGTATTTCCTGTAGATTTAGACATACGTTGTCCATTTAATTGAAGCATATTGGCATGCATCCAATAATTTACAGGAGATTGTCCTTTAGCTGCTTCACTTTGAGCAATTTCACATTCGTGATGTGGGAATTTTAAATCCATTCCGCCACCATGAATATCAAAGTTGTCTCCAAGATATTTGGTGCTCATTGCTGTACACTCCAAATGCCATCCAGGAAAACCGTCGCTCCATGGAGATGGCCAACGCATTATGTGTTGTGGTTCTGCTCGTTTCCAAAGTGCAAAATCTTGTGGATTTTTTTTATCACTTTGTCCATCAAGAGCCCTAGTATTATGAATTAAGTCTTCTAACTTACGTTTGCTTAATATTCCGTAGTTATTAGTTTCGTTAAATTTATGTACATCAAAATAAACCGAACCATTAACTTCATAAGCAAACCCATTATCTATAATAGTTTTAATAAGTTCTATCTGCTCTATAATATGTCCAGTTGCTGTTGGCTCTATACTTGGAGGTAGAAAATTAAAAGTCTTTAAAACATTATGGAAATCAACAGTATAACGCTGTACAACCTCCATAGGTTCTATCTGTTCTAAACGCGCTTTTTTAGTAATTTTATCTTCACCAACATCAGCATCATCTTCAAGGTGTCCAGCATCAGTAATGTTTCTAACGTAACGAACTTTAAAACCAAGATGTTTTAAATAACGAAAAATCATGTCAAACGACATAAAAGTTCTCACATTACCAAGATGCACATTGCTGTAGACTGTTGGACCACATACATACATACCAACATAACCTTCTGTTAGAGGTTTAAAAACTTCTTTTTGACCAGAAAGCGTATTATAAATTTTTATCTCTTGGTTTTGATACAACTGCATGAAGTGAAACTTTAAAGTATTTTACGAAGTAAAAATAATTAAAACTCTGTATCTAGCTTTATATAATCTAGAAATTCTCTACGAGTTTCTTTCTCTTTGAATTTACCACCAAACTCACTAGTTACAGTACTACTGGCAACATCTCTAATGCCTCTGGAATTAACACATAAATGTTTCGCATCAATAACACAAGCCACATCTTCTGTGCCTAAAACTTCCTGTAACTCTTTAACAATTTGTATGTTTAAACGTTCCTGAACTTGAGGACGCTTAGCGTAAAAATCGACAATACGATTCATTTTAGATAAGCCAACAACAGTTCCGTTAGAAATGTAAGCAACATGAGCTTTACCTACTATAGGCAATAAATGATGTTCGCAAGTTGAATAGACAGTAATGTTTTTTTCAACGAGCATTTCGCCATACTTGTACTTATTTTCAAAAGTAGATGCAGAGGGTTTTTTGTTTGGGTTGAGTCCACCAAAAATTTCGTTTACAAACATTTTGGCAACACGATTTGGAGTGCCTTTTAAGCTATCGTCATTTAAGTCAAGACCTAAAGTCTCCATAATATGTCTAACATCATCTTTAATAATGTCAATTTTCTCCTCATTTGTTAATTTAAATGCATCGTCTCTTAATGGCGTTTCAGAGCTAGAACCAATATGGTCGTCTCCAATAGCATCAAAATTTTCAAATTCTTTTTCCAGTTTCATCAATTTTTTCTTTGATAATTTCAGACTGCAAAGATACATATTTAAAACATCATAAAATATAGTAGGACTTTTCTAATTTAAGTTGTTATATAACCACAGAGTTGTATTTAAAGTTAAATGATGAGCTTAAGTCTTAAAAAATTCTTAATTTTCAAGACCGTTTTCTTAATTAAAATACAGCTCTATAATTTAAACTAAACTTCGATGAACAAAAAACTACTATCTGCAATAGTGTTTTTAATGCTAATAAGCGTTAATACTATTGTTGCACAATCGCAAAGCCCTACAAAAACACCTCATGTTAGTTATAACAGTAATTTAGATACACCATTAAACTCAATTGAAACAAAAATGCTCAAGGAAGTTTATGCTGATAAATTAGAGGAGTATATTTTGAGTAAGCCTAATAGATTGCTATCTGTTAAAAATATTTTAAGGAATAGAATAGCGATAATCGAACTGCCTGCTGAAAAATTAAAAGGTTTAAAAAACCTATCTGAAGTGCCATTATTCAATCATTATAATTCTAAATTAAAAAGAGATACTACTGTTGATAAAAATAACTTTAATCCTCTTAAATATGAGTTCGATTTTTACTCACGAAGAGCGTCTTTTATAAGAATTGATAATACAAATTCGGTGATACATATTAAGTCGCAAATGCAATAGTCACAACCATGAAAAAACTCTACTTATTTGTAACCATTTTAGCTTTTTCAACCAGTACATTTGCACAATTGGTGATGCAGAACGGAACATTTAATCAATGCTCTGGTACGTTTACAGATTCTGGAGGAGCTACAGGAAATTACAGTGATAACGAAAACTTTACCATTACTATTTGTCCAGATACTGCTGGTGAGTCTGTTCAATTAGATTTTACAGCATTTAATACATTACCCAATACTGACATCATGACCATCTACAATAATGATATGGTAGATGCTATGTTTTTAATAGGAGAGTTTTCGGGTCCAATTGCTAATAGTCCAGGTGTAATTAATGCAAATAATGTAAGTGGATGTTTAACTATAGTATTTGCAAGTGATGCTGCTAATACCACTTCTGGTTGGGAAGCTAATATTTCGTGTTTTACACCTTGCCAAACTATTATATCGCAGTTAGACTCTGCAACACCTACGCCAAATGCTGATGGTTATATTAGAGTGTGCCCTAATGAAGAAATTACATTAGTCGGTAGTGGACAATTCTCTGAGGATGGAACAGGTGCAACTTATGAGTGGGATTTAGGAAACGGAACCAGAATTTCAGGACAGACAGCAACATTCTCATATCCTGATCCTGGTGTGTATATAGCCAATTTAAATATAACAGATACCAATCCGCAAGGTTGTAGCAATACTAATTTAATAAATCAAGTGATACAGGTTGCTACAGGGCCTGATTTTACAGGTACGCAAGCTGCTGATGCCACAGTTTGTTTTGGAGAAACAACTACTATTGAAGCTATAATAAATCCAGTAGAGTTTTTAGCAGATTGTACACCACCAATTGCCGATCCAACTTTTTTGCCTGATGGCACTGGCGCTGTGTATACAACCTGTATAACAGTAGATTGTTATGAGTCTAGCCAAACATTAGATGATGTTAGTCAATTACTTGAAATTTGTATGAATATTGAGCATTCTTGGTTAGGGGACTTAAATATTAGAATTATTAGTCCGAATGGACAAGATGTAGTATTAAAGTCTTTTCCAGGAGGAGGTGGAATTTACCTTGGAGGTGCTAATGATGATGGAACATTAGCTCCTGGAGTTGGTGCTGACTATTGCTTTTCTGCATCTGGAACTGTAACTCTAGTCAATGGACCTACTATTATAGCTGGAAGTAATCCGCCAAATAACTCAATAGCTCCAGGGACATATTTGCCTGAAGAAACTTTTGATGGTTTGTTGGGAAGTCCGTTAAATGGTGAATGGTGTATTGAGATTCAGGATAATTTAGCTCAAGATAACGGCAATATTTTTTCTTGGGGCATGGAGTTTGATCCTTCAATTCAGCCGCCAGAATTATCGTTTACACCTGTTATAACCAGTGAGGCTTGGGATTCTGATCCAACTATAATTAACACAGCTGGTAATATTATAACTGTACAGCCACCAACTGCTGGGCAATATTGTTATACCTATAGGGTAACAGATGATTTTGGTTGTGAGTATACAGAACAAGTATGTATTGATTTATTACCAGAAATAATAGTAGATTCTCCAAATGACTTAAGAATTTGTGGTGCTGGAGGACCGCCTTTTATTTTCGATTTAACAGAAAATGAAGCCGTAATTTTAAACCCTACACCAAATCCAGGAGATATAGTTGTGACCTATCACGAAAGTCAAGTAGATGCAGATACTGATGTAAATCCTATTCCTGTTGCAGACTTACCCAATTATTCTGGTACAGATGGTCAAATTATTTATGTAAGAATAGAATATTTAATGTCAGATTGTTTTGAAGTTGAAACATTTACACTTCGAGCTGATGGAGAACCAACCGCTAACACACCTAATAATTTAGAAGTTTGTGATGATCCTTCAAATGATGGTGAAGCACAATTTGATTTAGAGACGCAATCAGCCACTATTCTGGGAGCACAATCAGCTACAGACTACACAGTTACCTATCATGAGAGTCAGGCAGATGCAGATTCTGGAGATAATCCGCTAGTGAGTCCTTATACTAATACAAGTAATCCTCAAGAGGTTTTTGCTAGAGTTGAAAATATAAATAATGATCAGTGTTTTGGTACAACAAGTTTTGAGTTAGTCGTTATTGCCACACCAGATATAAATCCAATTACTGATTTTGAATTGTGTGATAATGATTTAGATGGTGATGATACAAATGGTTTTGTCGAATTTGATTTAACATTCCTTGATACTGAAGCTATTAATGGTCAAGCAGATGTTGTAGCTTCTTATCACTTAAATCAGGCAGATGCTGATTCTGGTATGAATGCCTTGGTTAGTCCATATACTAATATCAGTAATCCTCAAACAATATTTGTAAGACTTGAAAATACAGTAACAACGTGTATTAATACGACTTCAGCTATTTTAATTGTAAACGAACTACCTGAAGTTCAGAGTGCTGTTCTCCAACAATGTGATGAGGATGGTGTTCCTGATGGATTGACTGAATATAATTTAGACCAGGCCAATCCAGATGTTTTAGTATCAGGTGATGTTGCGGATTACACGTTCACGTATTATTTAACATTAGCCGATGCACAAACGGAGACAAATGTGCAAGCAGCCGCGCCATTTACCAATACCGTAAATCCTCAAGTAGTATATGTACGAGTTCAAAATACAGGAACCGGTTGTTTTAGAATAGAAGAAGTAACATTAGATGTAACAGCCACAGATATAGGTGATGTATCTTTAGAGGTGTGTGATGACGATTACGATGGTTTTGCCGAATTCACATTAACCGATGCAGATGCGCAGGTATTATCAGGTTTAC
>JAOEIQ010000003.1 GCA_026162565.1 Flavobacteriaceae bacterium NBU2973 | reverse complement strand
CTTGAGAGAGGTTAAAGGTTGTAAAACCATCTGGTATGCCATCTTCATCACATTGAAAGAGGGTTGTGTTTATCTCTTCTGGTAAGTCTATGATTTCAATTGTGGCTTCACCATTGATAGTTAGACTGCAATCGTCAGGAATTTGATCAATAATTACCGAATAAAAACCAGATTCTGTTATTTCTAAATCAAAGTCACTTTCAGTTAATTGATTTCCATCAAAAAACCAAGTGTAATTAGCGCCTGGAATATCTTCTGCTTCTAATGTATAACTTTCACCTTCACAAAGCTCTAGAAAAGTAGATATTGAGGAATCATCATTATCAATAATATCTATTTGTTGAGAAAAAAACGATGTAATAAATGGAGGGAGTCCTAGAGTAGCACTAGTTCCAGGAAGAAGCGATTGACCAGAAGGATTATAGTTACAAGCCTGTCCAAGTTCAAGAGGGTTTTCAATTACGTCTAAAGCATTTGAGTTTCCGGTATTTGCTACATAAATTTTGTTATTAGGACCTAGTTGAACGGCAGGCATAAAACTCGAACCTTGAAAGACGGTTGTTTGTAGGTTGATATTATCTAAATCAAACTGAATAACAGCATTTCCAGAAGTAACATAAAGCTTTTTTGAGTCGGATGAAAAATCGGTTCCGTAACTAGGTGTGTTTTCTAAAAGTGCTAAACCATTACTTACTACTCCTGTAGAATTATCAAAATCATATAGCCAAAAACTACCTGTATTTTGAGAAGCGTTCACATCACTTGGTAAATTAAAATTTTGTGCATGACATATAGCTAATTTTTTACCATCAGGAGAGGACTTCATATAACCAATGGCATTTCGTCTGTAACCATCTGTAATTATGGTTGGACTTAAAGTAGAAATAACTGGATCTAGGTCTACGCCATTTTCATCAATTTTAAAAGCATAAAATGAATCTACAAAATGAGTAATAACCCAAAAAGAATTACAATCTTCGCCTTGAACAGCTGTAATTTTTTCTGCACATTTGTATAAAGATTGCTCTGTATTTGTAGGATCGTAAGTAAGTAGAGGTATGTTCTTTTCACTATCAACTACATCTCCTAAACCATTATTTAAGGATAAATCTACTAGAGAATAATTAAATCCATTATTGAAACCATCATCATCATTAGGAACTGTTTGAAAATTACCAAATGTTTCTTGGTAGGCTCCAACTGAATTCCCATTTTGATCGGCTGGTCCTTGATTTGGAAATGCCCAAGCATTATTATGATGAGGTTCATCTACAGTGAAAATGTAATATAAATCGTGATTAGTTGGATGTGGTACAATTAACCCAGAAGATGTACTTGATGGATCACCTAATAAACCATTACCACCAAAATAATCGGCATTAGGCATGATTTGATTATTTCTGTCCCAAACAGTTCTGCCATCTGTGTAAAACAAAAGTTCTCCATCAGCATTAGAAATACTGGAACATCCTTCGTTGGTGCTTACAGAGGAGTTTATAGCTGTAACTGTTCCGCTTGCTAAATCAAACGATAAGCCAGCACCATTTCCAAATGCCCAATTAGTCGCTTCACCTTGGCAAAAGACGAAGCAAAAATTGACTAAAAAGTATAGTAGTAGTATCTTTTTCATTCATAAGCGCAATTGCTTATAAATATACTACAAATCGCGCTTTTTTAATAATCTATACGATAAAAATACCAATAAGGCAGTCCAGCCTAAAACAATAGCTATTTCGTACCAATGTACAGCATAATCATAAGCTATTTCATTTTTGTCTGGAAATTTAGTCATGACGATTCTACGGAATGGCTCGTCTATGAGCTTATACATGGATTCTAAAGGAAGGAAGTTCTTTACTTTAAAAGCAAAATCAGCTGTAGATTTCCATGCAATTAGACCAAAAATAATCCATTCCAGTATGTAGAGAATGAATAAAAATGCTAAAGCAAAAGCAGAGCGTTTTACTAACATTCCAAAGAATAAACATAAACTGAAGAAGCCTACTAACTTGACAAAGTAAGCAAGTAAGAATTCAGTTTCAAGTATTATAATATTAAATTCTGTATAACTAGAATAGTACAATCCAATACAAAATGAAGCTACAGCAATTAATACTGTTGCTAACAGTGAGAAAAAGACTATTGTATAAAATTTAGAGAGTATAAACTCTTTTTTACTTAAACCATCGATAAGGTTTTGTTTGAGCGTTTTATTACTGTACTCATTACCAATCATACTTACAACTACAATAGCAAAGAAAAATTTAAATTGAGACGCAAAAAAGGTTGTAATATGCCAAATAATAGGGAAGTTGAAAATCCCAAGTTCACCCAATTCTAGAGTGAAAAAACCAAAGAAATTTATTTTTATTGAAGACAGAATTAATACTGTAAATGGTAAAATAAATGAAACGAATATGAGTATTTTACTCGTTCTATTTAAAAGCAGCTTTTGTAATTCTAATTGTACAAGTCTGATCATTGTTGGTTGATTTTAGTTTTGGTGATTGAGGTTCTCGAAATCACCTATTATTTTTTGATTGACCCTTCGACAAGCTCTGGGCAGGTTTTTATTTATTGTCTGTAAGTTGTAAAAATTGCTCTTCTAAACTTTCTTTACGTTTAACTAAATGCGATAAGGTAATCCCTTTGTCAAACATGAGTTTGTTAAAAGAGGAAGCTTCCATTGGTTCATTTAAAAAAGCCGTTAGTAAACCATCTTGTTCTTTTATATTTCCAAAAGAATTATGATCTTCTAAAAGTTTTTTTAATTCGTTATGCTTATCGGACTTTAATTCAAAGAAACCATGACTAGAGATCATCTCGTCCACTCGTCCAGAGTATAATTTTTCTCCTTTTCGTAATACAACAACATGAGAACATACCTTTTCAACTTCATCTAAAAGGTGAGACGCTAAAAGTATAGTGGTGCCATTGTTTGCAATTGTTTTTATGATCTCTCTTATTTGATGAATTCCTTGAGGATCTAATCCATTTGTAGGCTCATCTAAAATTAAAATCTCTGGATCATTCAATAAAGCAGATGCAATTGCTAGTCGTTGTTTCATACCTAGCGAGTAGGTTTTAAACTTATGGTCTTTTCTATCTAATAGGCCGACTACTTCTAATTTTTCTTCAATTTTACTCGTGTCAACACCTTTAATTTTACAAACTAATTTTAGGTTTTGAGCTGCAGACATATATGGATAAAAGTTTGGGCGTTCAATGATTGCTCCCACTTTTTTTAAAGCTTCATGCGTGTCTACAGCTCCATCAAACCAGCTGAAATCGCCATGAGTTTTATTTACAACATTTAATACAATACCTAAAGTTGTAGATTTTCCACTTCCGTTTGGGCCAAGTATGCCATAAACATTGCCTTTGTTTATGGTAAATGATAAGTCTTTAACTGCTGTTAGATAACCAAACTTTTTTGTTAGGTTATTGATGGTAAGAATCGTTTCCAAAATGTTGTTTTTTGATCGGTTGTATATACACTTGACGACCAAAATAAAAATTTGTTACAGATGTTTTTAATAGAATTAAAATAAATCTATCAGATACAAGACAGTAAGAGGAATAAGAAATTGAAGTAATACTCCTAAAAACATAGTAATTAGAGAGCCTATCAAAATCTCAATAGGACTTGTGTATTTTTTGAATACAAAAAAGTAAAAAACTATTATCAGTAAATAAATTAGTGGATTAAACATTATAGGTAGTTTGAGAATTGGATAAGCTATTAAACTTAAAAATATGGCTTGTCCAACCACGAAACAATTAATAATGATGTGCTCATATAGATTTCTTCTTTTAAAAAATAATTTAGTAAAAAAGGCAAAATAAATAGCAATTAAAGGGAATAGATATTTAATATATTTTGCTACAAAATAACCCGTTTTAAAACTATAATTAAACAATGAACCATCTGGATTTTCATCTAAAGATTTTGAAGATTTAAAATCAACTCCAAAAAAGCTAGATACAATTAAATAAACACTAACTGCAATAATAATATAACTAATAGGATTTAGGGCTTGTTTACGTTTACCATCAAGCCATCCATTAACAGTATCTGAAGGTTTTAAAGTCAGGTTTTTTAAATTAAATAAAAACCCTTTGTTTGTGTCAGTTAGACTAGATATTACACTATCTGTAAAAGTTTTAAAATCTATACGACTTACTCCAGCTCTTTGACCACAATTTGGGCAAAATTGACCTTCAAAATCGGTATTACAGTTTAAACAATTCAATTAGTTTAATTTTTTTGCTCTTTATTAAAGTAAACTAAATAGTAATACATCTGCTTTTCTTCGTCCCAACCTTTTTCTACAAATCGCTCGGCAGATTCAGGATTTATAAAATCCATTTTTATTTGAATATTAGTATCAAGATTGATGGTGTTTTTAATCGTTTTTCTAGCTGTTGAAACTGCTTTATTGGCAATTGGGAATTCAGAAACGTCCTCAAGCTTGTACTTTGGACCACGTTCTACTTTATAATGTTTAAATTCTGGAATAAGAGTAGGGTTTTCTACAACATCATTTAAAAAGGCTGTTTCTTCAAACCGATCGTTTTTTGCAAAATGATTTACAGCACGATTCATAAACATAACCTCTTCCTTTTTATCTTCTGCAGGAAAAACTACATCTTTAGCAAAATCTTGACACAGTTTTAAATACTTTTTGGTGTAAAAATTCTCATCTGCTAATGTATTGACTCCTAAAAAATGTTCTAACCAATATTTAGTATCATAACGGTTACTATCTACAGATAAAATTTTATAACCTTCTTCTTTATTGACATCAAAAATTAAACAACCTTTATCTAGTTTGCCAAGATTAATACCTTGTTGTAGAATAATTTCTAAATCATTGGCATTCTCTTCAAATTGAATAAAATCTTGCTTTATTTCACTTTTAAAAATACCAACTGCATTTACCTTTTCATTATCTAAAGAAATATTTTCGAGATATGTTACATAAACCTCACCACTTTTAATGTGAGGATGCTGTGACTGTTCGAAAAGGTGAGAGGCGATTTTTTTTGAATTGATATGAGCCGAATCAGGATTAGAGAATATTTCTGAAACAATTGTATATAACTGATTAAACTCTACATCTACCTCATTAGAAAATTGATAGTAACTTTCTTCTTTTAGTCTAAAAGATTTAAAGAAAAATTCTTTTAGTAAAGGTGTCATTTCATCATCTAACAAAAATGGTTTAGAGGATAAAAATATATTTTCGTTTCTACTTTTATTACCTACTTTATGTATAGATAAACTTTCAATTTGGGTATTGTATAAGTTGAGCATTAATTAAATTAAGAATTAAGAATTAAGAATTAAGAATTAAGAGTTAAGAATTAAGAGTTAAGAATGAGATTTTTGACTACTAACTACTGAATTAATTCCAGTTTTCGTCGAAGTCAAGATTATCATAATCATCGATATCTAAATCGTCTTCATAGTCATTATCCATATCAAATTCGTCAGCTTCAAAGTTTTTTTCTGGTGCTTCTTCAGGCATAATCCCATGAGCAAACATCAAGTTTGGATAGTTAGAACCTTGGGCTTCGTCAACAATTTCTGCTAGTTCCACAAAAAATGTCCACATTTTCATGAAATCATAAACATAAATAAGTTTAGGAGATACTTCATGAACTACATCTGAAATGGTTGTTTCGCTCATTATTCTAACACCAGAAGCTCCTTCACTGACATCAAACATAGAAATTTCTTCACCTTGATTCCAATCGTTATCACTTATGTAGAATGAAGCCATTTCCAATCCATCAAAACCAAAAGACTGGGTAATAATGTTGTGAAGATCTTCTAAAGAGTCCGATTCGCGAATCTCTAAATCGCGAAAAACATCGTCTTCGTTATCATTATCAAGTATAACTCTAAATCTGTAAATCATATCAAATAGTTGTGTGGCAAAGATACCATAGTAACTTATATTTTTTGAGTAATTTTTTGAGTTTTAACTCTAGATTCTAAATATATATAAAATTGAATTCCAAATAGTATGGTTGCAATAACAAGATGAATTGGTTGTGTAGTAAAAGGAAAATCAAAATAGTACATAGCTATACCAGATATAATTTCTAATGCAATACAAAGCATTACTAAATTATACTTATTATAACCTAAATGTAATTTACGGTTTCTATAAAATAGAATTAGGTTTATAACTAATACTAGTATTGAAAATGTTCTATGTATATAGAACTGTAATGTTGGTTGGGATAACCATAGTTCTTCTAGATAGCCAACAGATTTAACTTGCTCGTCAACATATTGTCTTACTTGTGTTCCTAGAATAGTTTGTACGAGTGTTAATCCAATTGCTATAACTAATAAATTTCTAAATCTAGAATCAAATGTTCGTTTTTTGAATGTCGTTTTAGATGCGTATATGAGATAAAGTAGGAATGCTACAATAACTAGTGCCATTACCATGTGTAAAGTTATTTTGTAGGGTGCCAAATTAGAATCGACAACAGTTTTTCCTAGCCATGCTTGAAATGCCATTCCAAAAACAGTTAAAACTGAAACAATAGTTAACCATTTATTTTTTCTCCATAACCAAAAAGATAGTATAGTGAATACTAATATAGGAATGCCAGATAAAGCGCCTATGAGTCTATTGATATATTCAACCCAAGTGTGTGTGGCGTTAAATTTGGCATAGTCATGTTTGGTATAAGTTTCCCAATTGTCAAGATTTAGGCTATCGGTAGATCTAAAGTTTGATTTGGAAACTAATAATCCTTCGTTTTTTATAATAACAATCCCCTTTTTGTAATCGTGATTTGGCTTGAAATCTAATTCAGATATATTAGTAGGAGGAATATAATATCCAAAACATTTTGGCCAGTCTGGACAACCCATTCCAGAGCCAGTCATTCGTACTACTGCTCCTGCAACAATTACAAGGTAAACCAATACCAGAGCAATTTTTGCTATTTTTCTAAATCTATACATGATATTGTTTTATTGAAGCAAATACTATTCTCCATCTTTTTATATTGGCCATAATTTGGGATAACCACATAACCACATTTTTTGTAAAAGTTAACAGCTTCAACTTGTCTTTTTCCTGTTTCTAAAACACAATTTTTGTATCCAATTTCTTGAGCCCAATTTTCTAGTTCTTTTAGAACTAAAGTTGCTATACCTTTACCTCGAGAGATTGGATTTGTATACATACGCTTGATCTCAACACTTTGAGAATTAAATTCTTTAAAAGCTCCACAAGCAATGGCTTCATCTTCATTATACGCAACAACTACATGTTTTATAACATCAATATTATTAAACTGATTGTAAAACTCATGCTCATCTCCATCTGTGATTTTTAAATACCTATCTAATTGCTTTACTAAAGCAACAAAATCTGGATGAGTTGAATCGGTTTTAATAATTTTTATCACCTATTTAATCAGTTTTAGTCCTAATTGTTCACCCTTTTTAAGCATTAAATTATATGCTGCTTCATATTCGTTAGGAATATCTCCTTCTAAAATAGCCTCTTTGATATACTCTTTAATGATACCAATTTCTTTGGAAGGTTTTAGATTAAAAGCCTTCATAATCTCTTCTCCAGAAACTGGAGGTTGAAAATTTCTAATTTGATCGCGCTCTTCAACTTCAATAATTTTCTGTCTAACTATTTTAAAGTTATTGTGATATTGATTGAATTTTTTTGGATTTTTTGTTGTGATGTCTGCCTCACATAAGGTCATTAAGTCGTCTACATAGTCACCAGCATCAAATACTAAACGGCGTACGGCAGAATCTGTAACAATATCTTGCGCTAAAACAATTGGTCTAGAGCTCATAAACACCATTTTCTGAACAAATTTCATTTTGTCATTTAATGGCATTTTTAACCTTTTAAATAAATGATATACCATTTTAGAGCCTTCAAATTCATGAGCGTGAAAGGTCCAACCAATTTTTTTATGAAACTTTTTAGTAGGAGCTTTACCAATATCGTGTAATAAAGCTGCCCAACGTAACCAAATATTATCTGTGTGTTTAGAAATATTATCTACAACTTCTAGTGTATGATAAAAATTATCTTTATGTCTTTGACCTTCTACTTCATCAATTCCCTTAAGAGCTGTAAGTTCAGGCAATATAAATTCTAGTAATCCTGTTTTTTCTAATAGTAGAAATCCAGTTGATGGTTTTGAGCTTTCTAGTATTTTATTAAGTTCAACAACAATACGTTCGTTGGTAATTATTCTAATACGCTCTTTATTTCGTGTAATGGCTTTGAGTGATTCCTCTTCAATTTTAAAACCTAATTGTGTTGCAAATCTAATGGCACGCATCATTCGCAAAGGATCATCACTGTAAGTAATATCTGGATCTAAAGGTGTTTTAATAATTTTATTCTCCAAATCAGAAATGCCATTAAATGGATCTAAAATAGTGCCAAAATTTTCTTCAGATAAATCTAATGCTAATGCATTAATGGTAAAGTCTCTTCGGTTTTGATCATCTTCTAAAGTGCCATTTTCAACAACTGGGTTTCTACTGTTTTCCTGATAACTTTCTTTTCTAGCACCAACAAATTCAACTTCAATGTCATCATGTTTCAACATAGCAGTCCCATAAGTTTTAAAGACTTGAACTTTAGGGTTTGAATCCAAATTATTTGCTACTTGTTTTGCTAATTCAATACCGCTACCTATAGCAACTACATCAATATCTTTTGCAGACCCTCTTTGCAAAATAAAATCCCTAACAAAACCTCCAATTACATAACACTCGATATTTAGCTGTTTGGCAGATTCAGAGATTACTTTAAAAATAGGATTTTGTAAAGCTTGTTTATAGTTCATTTATTGTACTTCAGAATACGTAAAAAGATATATTATTCACGAATAACAGTGACCAATCCATCAGAATTTATTTTAATAATTGTAGATGGCTTTACAGTTGTTTTTTCGCTTTGCAAATTTACGACATAGTCCACATCTTTTAAAATTGCAGCGCTTATTTCTTTAAATGATTTTGGTGTTGGTTCACCTGAAATATTTGCTGATGTAGAAACAATAGGTTTACCAAATTTTTCTATTAGAGTTTTGCAGAATTCATTGTTAGGAATTCTAATAGCTATAGTATTATCTGAAGCAATTAAATTCTCTGCAAAACCAATAGGTGAATCGTAAATTATAGTTGTAGGTTTTGTAGACGTGCTAATAATATCTAAAGCAGAAGTTGGAGTACTTTTTAGGTATTTTTTAAGCATATCAATATCAGAAACCAAACAGATTAATGCTTTAGAATCATCTCGTTGTTTCAATTGATATATTTTTTTTACAGCATCAGTATTAGTAGCATCACAACCAAGACCCCAAACTGTATCTGTAGGATACAAAATGGTACCTTCGTTTTCTAGAATTTCTATAGTATTTTTCAGCTGTTTTTGCATGATGCAAAAATACGTTTTAATCATTACATTTGCTAAAAACAATCTGAATGAATCAGACTTACGTAATAGACTCTGTATATCATATTTATGTAACAATACTTTTATCTTATAAAAACTATCAAGAAGGTAAAAAAACAGTTTTAATCATTATAGAAGAAGAGACTCCTAATATTGCAATGTATGCGGAGCCTTTAAGAAGTTTAAAAACTTTTGAAGATGTTATTTGTATTAGAGCAAGAGCTGCAGTTAGAGTTTTACGAAAGCATTCAAGTTGGTCAAAGTACATGTTTAAAAGAAGTAAAACGTTAGCCTCTTTATTTGAGATTATCAATCCACATATTAAAAACCATCACGATTATATATTGAATTCTGAAATCAATATGTTTCATATGATAGCTTCTAAAGCCTATTTTTTTATAAAATACCCGAAAAATAATTTTAGAATGATTGAAGAAGGTATTGGTACTTATACTAAAAAGGCTAGAAAGTTCAGACGTTTTAAACGTAAGTTAATGGGCTTTCCAGAATTAATGGGTTATGATCATCAAGTTTCTGAAATTTTAGTTCAAGAACCAGAAAAAATGATCGATCCTATTCTGCGTTCTAAATCCAAAACATTAAATCTTACTGCACTACTTAATAATTTATCTGATGCTGATAAAAAGGATGTTGTAGCTTGTTTTAAACTAGCCGAATTAGATATTTATTCTGATAAGAAAAAAGCGGTTATTCTTACCCAACCATTGATTAATGCTGGTTTTGATGTAACGCCTGAAAAAATGATTGCTATTTACAGAGAAATGATTGAAGGAGCAAAATCAAGAGGTATGCAAGTGTATTTAAAATTACATCCTAGAGAAGAAATTGATTATGAAGAGGTATTTAAAGATAATGAGGTAAAAATTATTTCTAAAATTCTACCAATAGAAGTTTTAAATATGGATGCCTCTATTTACTTTGATGAAGCGCATACCATTTGTTCTGGAGCGATAGATAATTTAATGCATGTTGGATACAGAAATAATTTAGGAATCGATTATCTAAAAAAGAGAAAATAGCCTTTGATTATTTTCTAGTAAATCATGAAAGAAACCAAAGTTATACATCCTGATTTTATTGATAAGGTAACTTCTATTGATGCAATGATTCATGATTTTGATACATCAGGAACACCTTTTGGTAATCAAGACCGAAATTCGTTAAAACTATTTGATTTAGATGGTTTAACCGTTAATGTAAAATCCTTTAGAGTTCCTAATGTAATTAATCAAATAGCCTACAGGTTTTTTAGAAAAAGTAAAGCACAACGCTCGTTTGAGTATGCCACTAAATTAATGGATTTAAGTATTGGTACACCACAACCGATTGCCTATTATGAGTTTAAATCACCATTAGCATTTAATAAAAGCTATTACTTGAGTGCACAGCAAGAATGCGATTTAACATACAGAGAGCTCACTAAAGATGCTAATTATCCAGATCACGAAAACATATTACGAGCATTTACAAGATTCACATATAGTCTGCATGAAAATAATGTGAACTTTCTAGACCATTCTCCAGGAAATACTTTGATAAAAAAAGTAGGAGAGGCGTATAAATTTTATTTAGTGGATTTAAATCGCATGAATTTTGAATCACTTTCTTTTGAAGAGCGTATTAAAAACTTTGCCAAACTCACAACTAGTAAAGATATGGTTGCTGTTATGAGCGATGAATATGCTAAATGTATTGGCGAAGATGCTCAAAAAGTAGAAGACTTAATGTGGCAGTTTACCCAAGCCTTTCAAAATAATTACCAGAATAGACGTCGCTTAAAAAAGAAGCTGAAGTTTTGGAAGAAGAGGTCATAACTAGGATGGTTTCATAAAATGAATACCAATCAATATACGACGAATATCGTATTGTTATGAGATTAATAATTTATGATTTTTATGATGCAACAATATCATTAAATCATGAAGACAAAATTACTTTTCTGCTTTCTAGCGATTATAACACTTTCAGTAAATGCACAATGGCAACCTACAGGTATTTCTACAGATCCAATTGAGACTATATACGATGTACAATCACATAACAATGTTTTATATGCATCATCAAATTCGGATGGTTTTATTAAATCTTTAGATAACGGTAATTCTTGGCAGGCTGTTGGTCAAACAGAGTTTTCAACAAATCCTACTAACAGATATGTGTCTCATATTAGAGATACAGGAAGTGATTTATACGTGTCTACCTTTTTTGCAAATTTTGCGTCATCTGTTATTTATAAATCCTCTGATAATGGTCAAACATTTGTGTCAGATACTATAGGATTACCAAGAGTATCTGGTGCTAATGAAATAGAAGATGTTCAATACTTATATCATCATAATGGCTATATGATAGCAGATATAGCTAATACAGGTAATTATTGGAAGCACATTTCTGATAATTCATGGCAGAGAAATAATGACACCAATACTCAATTTTCTGAATTTTTTGCTTTTTCTGGAAATAAGTTTTACGCTTGGGCAAACTATCATTTGCACGTATCTCAAGATAATGGTCAATCATGGACACAAGCGACAGATGCAAATATTCCAATACTATTTTTAGCAAATAATCTAATAACTGATGAGGATTCAGGGAGAATTTACATGGCTGGGAAAAGTATCATTGAAAGTAATTATCGACTTTTTTATAGTGATAATGATGGTGGTAGTTGGACAGAAATAGATATGTCCTCCTACATTGGAAATAATTGGATTGGTGTGCCACAGCAAATTAGAAAGCTATTTGTTAAAGGGAGTTATATTCAAGTGGCTTTAGATAACGATGCCAATCCTTCAGCGCCGGATATTTTGGTAAGTACAAATACAGGAGAATCTTTTTCAACAGATATTTTAGGGTTGCCAACAAATTCTAACGGAACAACTACAGCTGTAAATTTTATTTTGCATAATAATGATTTGTTTATGGCACTTAATTACACTGATATTTATAGAAAACCATTTTCTACTTTAAGCATAAAAGATGATAATTTTTTAGAAAATGTTCTGGTTTATCCTAATCCATCTAATGATATTTTTTATTTTAAAACTAGTAATAACAGTATAAAAAGCATACATGTTTACGATGTGAATGGACGATTAATTCAACGTATAAATGATGATGATTTTATAGATTCTCTAAAAATTGAAAATAAAGGGATTTACTTTCTAAAAATAACAAATCACAGAGGGAATTCTGTTGTAAAAAGAGTTATAAGGCAATAGATTATTTTGGCTTATATCTAAATTGGATTTAAAAAGTTAATTTTACAGAGTTTTTAAGCCTTTCAAAATAATTACCAAAACAGACGTCGCTTAAAAAAGAAATTAAAGTTTTGGAAGAAGAAATGATTTTAAAGTTTTCTTTTCATTAGGAGTAATTTCATTATACATCTATTAACTTACAATCTTACAAAAGATATTATTCTAAATTTTGTTTTTACTAACAATAGGTTTTGGAACTACTAAAATATTTTTCGAAACAGTAGTTTCTTTAGAAAGAATTCTAATTTTTCCTGTACTATCAGGAGTTTTAAAGATAATCTTGTCCTCAATGATTCCATTCAAGAAATTACTCCCTTTTTCTGAAAAACTTACCTTAAAATTAATTCTCCCATTACCAATTGTGTCAATAAAAACTTCATGTTTAGAATTCTTCATATAATCTAATGATGAAATTTCAACCTCTGTAGTTACATAGAATAATATAAATCTTTTATCAATATCTTTTATGTTAATTGAATCCTGTTCAAGTTTATATTGTATTGTGCCTTTAGTTTCGGTCATTATTGGAACTTGATTTGGGAAATTAAATTCTACTATATTCGAATCTAATTGTTTAGTTGATTTGACAACCTCATTACATGAGATTGTCAACAGAGAATTAAACAATATTATTAAGACAAATATTTTTTTAAATTCCATTATTCTATTTCTAACATTCTCAACTTCTTATACTTCAAAAACGTAATCTTACCAGTTTGGTAGCAAATACGTAGTCCATTTAAACCATCTAAAAAACCAAGTCTTAAAAAATACGCTTTAAAAAAAGCCCAAAAAGGATTCCAAGCTAGTTTCCATAAAGGTGCAGTTTTATTATTATCTAAATAGGCTTGTGCGGCAATCGTAGAAAAATAATCAGTCTTTTTATCCATTTCTTGATACGTCTGATAAGTCCAATGTAAAATATCGCCTTTCAAAAAACCAGCTTTTTGTTTTGGGTCATTTAACAATACCTTGTCATGAGGATTAATGCCTTTCCATTGAGCTTTACGTCTATCAAAAACACGAAGCTTTCTATTTGGGTACCAATCAGAATGCCTTATCCATTGTCCGCAAAAATTATTGTAGCGATTGCAATAATAACCATCGTGTGTCCAGTTGGTTTTTATGTTTTTAATAGATTCTTGTAATTTTTCAGATAAAGCCTCGTCGCCATCAAGCGATACAATATGATTAAAAGATGCTTGCTCTAAAGCAAAGTTTTTTTGCTCAACGTAACCTAAAAATTCTTGTTCTATAAATTGTACATCATACTTTTTACAAATAGATTTTGTAGCATCTGTAGAGTAAGAATCCACAACCACAATCTCATCAACTACACCAACTAACGATCGCAAACATCTCTCGATATTACGCTCTTCGTTAAATGTAATAATAACGCCTGATAGTTTAAGCATAGATGTTATAATAGGTTTGGTAAAAATAGTATTTTTGCCTTAATGAAGTCCATATTGGACATTTGTAAATTTAGTTTAATGCCATTTTGAGATATTTAGGTTGCTGGAATATGGTTTTAAATATGTATTAGATGCAGTCTATAGAAATTTCAGTAGTTATTAGTACTTATAATAATCCAGAGTGGTTACAAAAAGTGCTATGGAGTTATCAATACCAAACATTTCAAGATTTTGAAATTGTTATTGCTGATGATGGTTCTACTGAAGACACAAAAAAGTGCATTGACGCTTTTTCTAAAACAGTCTCTCTTCCTACAAAGCATGTTTGGCATGAAGACGATGGTTTTCAAAAAACTAAAATCTTAAATAAAGCATTGTTGCAATGCGATGCAGACTATGTACTATTTACAGACGGCGATTGCGTGGCGCGAGCAGATTTTTTACAAACACATATTGACCATAGAGAACAAGGTTACTTTTTATCTGGTGGTTATTTTAAATTGCCAATGTCTATTTCTCAAGACATATCAAAACATGATATAGAGCTCCAAAGTTGTTTTAATATAGATTGGTTAAAAAGTCGTGGTTTAAAATCGTCGTTTAAAAATAATAAGATTACAGCTTCAGGGAGTTTTGCAAAGTTTCTAAATAGATTTACACCTACTACTGCAACTTGGAATGGTCATAATTCATCAGGTTGGAAAGCAGATATATTAGCAGTAAATGGTTTTGATGAGCGTATGCAATATGGAGGTGAAGATCGAGAACTAGGTGAGCGTATGTTTAATAATGGTATAAAAGCAAAGCAATTACGATATAGTGCCATTTGTGTGCATTTAGATCATGCTCGTGGTTATGTAAAGCCAGAAATGATTAAAAAAAATAGAGCTATTAGAGATACAACAAAGACTCAACGAGTTATTAAAACCCCTTTCGGAATAGAAAAGTTAACTAACTAATGATTGAGATTAAAGACAAGCATTATATATCTGAAGGATTAGCAAGAAAGGTATATTATCATCCTGATAATAATAACTTATGTATTAAAATTGGTAAGCCCGAAGTTGAGGTTAACCACTTATACAAAGAAATTAAGTACTATCATAAAATTAAAAATAAGGACACGTCTAAATTTGATTATTCGTTTTATGTAACATATCATGGAGAAGTAGATACTAATTTAGGAACTGGTTTTGTGTACGATTTGGTTAAAGATGAAACCACTCAAAATATTTCTTTAACCTTGCGTCATTATCTGGAGATGGATAATTCGCCTTTTTCTGATGAGCAGTTTTTAGAGGGTCTTAATCGCCTGAAATCTCAAATGATACAACATAAAGTTTTTGTCGGTGACTTAAGAGCCAGAAATATTTGTGTTAAGATTTTGAAAGATAAATCAATTGACTTGATAGTGATAGATGGAATAGGTCATAGAGATTTTTTTCCGTTGGCTGATTGGTTTCAGTATTTTGCTAAAAAGAAAGTTGAGCGTCGTTTCTTAAAAGCGAATCTTCATTCGTTAGAAGCTCAAAGAAATCTAATTAAGCAAATGCGAGCTGCTGGAGAAACTATTGTTTGACTTTAGTTTATATAATCCAAAATTTACAAACTAAACTATTGTCTCCTTGAGCGCAGTCGAAAGGTTTTTAGAATAATCGATTTAATATTGTTTAAGAAATTGTTCTAGTTTTTTGGTAAAGTATTCTGGTAAGAATTCTTGATATAGTTGTTTCCAATTAGATTTTAAACTTTTAGTAGACTTTCCTTCAAATAATTCAGGTTTAAAATCTTTTAAGTGCACAGATACGTTTTGTTTATCATCTTCAAATAAACTCCAAGCTTCCTTTTTAATCCAAGGTGAGAAAATTGTGAAAGTAGGAATATTCAGAGCTTTTGCCATATTTACTGCGCCTCCTTCGTTTCCAATTAAAGCATCACAAAAATGAGTAATTGCTAAAAAGTCACGCAAGCTTTTTCCGAAGACCTTAAAGAAGATGCGTTTTTGAGTTTCAGGTTTACATAAATCGAAAATAGCTTTAGCTTCAGGTTCTTGTTTTGGTATATAATTAAAAAGTATTTGAGCGTCTGGTTTTTCAGATACAATAGCGTCAATTACTTTTGCCATATGTTTAGAAGGGTACGTTTTAGATTCACCACTACCAATAACGCTAATCATGTATAATGGTTTTTCTAAATCTATTGTATTTGATTCTAAAAATAACTTTACAGCATCTTTTTCCTCTTCTGTAAGATAGATTTTTGGCTTGATTGCTTCAGCAATTGAAATATGTAATGGCTCTAATAATTGCAATCTGTTTTCTATTGCAAGTCCTGCATCTGTTTTAGGACTTTTAGCATCCTTGAATGTATGTGTATATATGAAAGCTGTGTAATGCTTGTATTTAGAAATTTTAGTCTTTGCATTTGAAAACCAAGACATAATATTACTCGATGTTTTTGAGTAGACATCAATAACTACATCATACTGCTCTTTTTTTAGTTGTTTAGAAAAGGAAATTAATTTCCTTTTACTAGCTTCAATTTCTGGTGTTACAAATTGAAATGTATCTATAAATGGATTATTTTCTACAACAGGATATGTGTGCGAATTGATTACATAATGTGTTTCAGCATCAGGATACTTTTGCTTTATGGCTTCGAATAGAATACTCGAAGTCAGCACATCACCAATCATTTTTTGTTGTATAACAAGAATTTTCAAACTCAAGGAGTCGTTTTAAACAGCTACATCATATTCACGAAGTGCATCGTTTAATGATGTTTTTTTATTTGTACTTTCTTTACGTTTACCAATAATTAGTGCACAAGGTACATTATAGTCTCCTGATGGAAATTTTTTAGTGTAACTACCTGGAATTACTACAGATCGTTCAGGAACAATTCCTTTCATTTCAACTGGTTCACTTCCAGTAACATCAATTATTTTTGTGCTCATAGTCAATACCACATTTGCACCAAGAACTGCTTCTTTCTCAACACGAACACCTTCAACAACTATACAACGCGATCCTATAAAAGCACCATCTTCTATAATAACAGGAGCAGCTTGTAAAGGTTCTAAAACACCACCAATACCAACACCTCCAGATAGATGCACATTCTTTCCAATTTGAGCACAACTTCCAACTGTTGCCCAAGTATCTACCATTGTACCTTCATCTACATAAGCGCCAATATTCACATAACTAGGCATTAAAATAGTTCCAGAAGAAATATAAGCACCATGTCTAGCTACTGCATGAGGAACAACACGAATCCCTTTTTCTTTATAACCATTTTTTAAAGGAATTTTATCATGATACTCAAAAATACCAACCTCTAAAGTTTCCATTTTTTGAATAGGAAAATATAAAACAACCGCTTTTTTAACCCATTCATTTACTTGCCAACCGTTATTAGTTGGTTCAGCAACGCGAAGCTCACCAATATCTAAAAGTGATACAACTTTTCTAATAGCATCAATAGTAGATTTTTCTTTTAATAAATCACGATTTTCCCAAGCGTTTTCAATGGTTTGTTGTAAGTCTGTCATTGTAATTAATTCATGTTTTCAGCAAAGATAATTGTATTATTTTACTTTTTATTATGCATGAATAGTAAAAGTTTTATTTAGAAGTGACATAAGTATTTTTTAGGTGTCTTAACTAATAACAAAAGCGGTGTATGTCTATGTTTTAGGGTTAAACTTCACCAAATTTGTTGGGATTATAGCTCTTCTGTCTTTGACAGGAGAGCTTTTTCAAAACCGCATTATGGTTGTTGATTTGATAGATATTTAAATTGAGGGATTAATAATATGATATCAAATTGTATAAAGCTCTTCTTTTTTTAGAAGAGTTTTTTATTGAATATAATCTAATGTGACTTTTTATTTTTTTGGTGTCCTAATTAATGAAAGATTGTGGTGAATCTTTCATGATTGATAGATTGTTTTTGATTGAAGTTTATGTAATTAATAGCATTTCATATAGTCCCTTCAATCAATTTTTGAGAGCTCTTTAGTTAATTCTAAAGGGCTTTCTACTTTTTTAGTCTTGAATTGTGACTTTTTAAAAATGAAGGTGTCTTAATACTATAAACACAATGGTTGGTTAGAATTGTTTTTATGATTGATTGAATTATAAGTTGATCCTATAACTAGTTAATAGCGTTTTTAGTTGAATAGATCAACACTTTTAAAACTCTCTTGTTTTCCCAAAATACAGAGAGTTTTTCTTTTTTTATAGTATTTTTGCGGCATGGCAAGAATTTTGGCAATAGATTATGGTAAAGTAAGAACTGGAATAGCTATAACTGATGAATTTCAGATTATAGCTTCTGGATTAACCACAGTTGCTACTCCAGATTTATTTAAGTTTTTAGAAAACTATTTTGCCAATGAAACAGTCGAGTTAATTTTAGTTGGAGAACCCAAACAAAAAGATGGTTCTGCATCACAAAGTGAAGCGTTAATACTTCCTTTTTTAGAAAAACTTAAAAAGAAATTTCATTCAATTCCTATTAAAAGAGTTGACGAGCGATTTACATCAAAAATAGCTTTTCAAACCATGATAGATAGTGGATTAAAGAAAAAGAAAAGACAAAATAAAGCGTTAGTCGATGAGATTAGTGCTACATTAATTTTACAATCTTATTTGTACAACAAATAATATAATATGATTTTACCTATAGTCGCTTATGGTGACCCAGTTTTAAAAAAGAAAGCAAAAGACATTACTCCAGAGTATCCAGAGTTTGAAACTTTGCTTAAAAATATGCATGAGACTATGTATAATGCTTCAGGTGTTGGTTTAGCAGCGCCTCAAGTAGGTTTGCCAATACGCTTGTTTTTAGTTGATACGTCTCCTTTTGCAGAAGATGATGAATTGTCTAGTGAAGAACAAGAAGAATTAAAAAACTTTAAACAAGTTTTTATTAACGCTGAAATATTAGATGAAGAAGGTGACGAGTGGCCTTTTAATGAAGGTTGTTTGAGTATTCCTGATGTGAGAGAGGATGTGTTTAGAAAACCAAAAATTACGATCAAGTATCAGGATGAAAATTTTGATTCGTATACAAAACAGTTCGATGGATTGATAGCTCGTGTTATACAACATGAATACGATCATATAGAAGGAATTTTATTTACAGAAAAATTATCCAGCTTAAAAAAGCGATTAATTAAAGGACGTTTAGCCAATATATCTAAAGGGAAAATACATGTAGATTATAAAATGCGATTTCCTAATCAAAAAAAACGTCGATAAATTTTGATAACTATTGCAAACCAAAGATATTTGCGCTCTCAAAAAAAATAATAAATGGGTTTAGATAAAATTTTAGCCATTTCTGGAAAACCGGGATTATTTAAAATAGTTACTCAAACACGATCTGGTTTTGTTGCAGAATCTTTAATTGATAAGAAAAAAATTCCTGTAAATATTCACAGTAATGTGAGTGTTTTAAGTGAGATAGCTATTTATACTTTAGAAGAAGAATTACCTTTAAGAGACGTATTCAAAAAAATAAAAACTAAAGAGGATAGTAAGCCAACAACTATTAGTCATAAAGACAGCAAAGATAAATTAGAAGAATACTTTTTTGAGATATTACCTAATTATGATGAAGATCGTGTATATGCTAGCGATATTAAAAAAGTAGTGCAATGGTATAACTTACTGCATAAGCATGATTTATTAAATCTTTTAGATGAAAACTCTTCTACTTCTAATGAAGAAGAATAAGTAAAAAAGATTGACTATAAGATATAAGGAGAAATACAATTTCTCCTTTTTTTATACCTAAATTTGCCATACAAAAATTCAGTTTTGACTTACACTTTAAGAGATTACACAAAAGAGTTTACGTATAATTGGCAATTAGCAGCACCTGTTATGTTGGGTATGTTGGGCCATACTTTTGTGAGTTTTGTAGATAATATAATGGTTGGTCAATTGGGATCGGCTGAATTAGCAGCAGTATCTTTAGGTAATAGCTTTATTTTTATAGCTATGTCAATAGGAATTGGTTTTTCAACAGCTATTACACCATTAGTTGCTGAAGCAGATTCTGAAGGAAACTTTAAAAAAGGAAAATCAGCATTTAAGCATGGCTTGTTTTTATGTACAGTTTTAGGAATTATTTTATTTCTATCTATATTATTAGCAAAACCATTAATGTCTCATATGGAACAACCTGAAGAGGTTGTTAAATTGGCAATTCCCTATTTAGATTTAGTGGCGTTTTCATTAGTGCCTTTAATAATTTTTCAAGCTTTTAAACAATTTAGTGATGGATTGTCAATGACCAAATATCCAATGTATGCAACCTTGTTTGCCAATATTGTTAATGTGATTTTAAACTATTTATTAATTTTTGGAAAGTTTGGTTTTCCTGAAATGGGAATTGTTGGAGCTGCAGTTGGCACTCTGGTTTCGCGTTTTATGATGGTGCTTTTTTTATGGTGGTTTTTGGCTAAATCTAAAAAGTCTAAAGCGTATGTTACTAACATAAAATTGTTTGTACTCAATAATAAAATGATTAATAAAATTATTAGTCTCGGCTTTCCTAGTGCTATGCAAATGTTTTTTGAAGTTGCCATTTTTACAGCAGCTATTTGGTTAAGCGGATTACTAGGTAAAAACCCTCAAGCTGCAAACCAAATTGCACTAAATTTATCGTCTATGACTTTTATGGTTGCTATGGGATTAAGTGTGGCTGCTATGGTAAGAGTAGGGAATCAAAAAGGATTACAAAATTTTAAAGAATTAAGACGTATAGCTTTTTCTATTTTTTTATTGGGAACTATTTTAGCAACTTTTTTTGCCATAATATTCCTATTGTTTCATAAAAGCCTGCCTAATATATATGTAGATTTAAACGATGCGGAAAATTTTATAGATAATTCTGAAGTGGTTTCTATTGCTGCAAAATTATTATTCGCAGCAGCTGTTTTTCAAATAAGTGATAGTATACAAGTTACGGTTTTAGGTGCGCTTCGTGGCTTACAAGATGTAAAGATACCTACACTGATTACTTTTATATCGTATTGGTTAATAGGTTTTCCAATAAGTTATTATCTTGGAAAAGAAGATGCGTATGCGAGTTTAGGTATTTGGTTGGGCTTACTTGCTGGTTTAACTTCAGCAGCCATTTTATTGTACATAAGATTTAACTATCTTACAAAACGTTTAATTTTAACAAAACAATCAAATTTAGAACATGACATTACCTAAATTTATATTAGGAGATAATACGGATTTCCCTGACGCTATATTTGTTATACATACAGACTTTCCTAGGTTTATTATTAATCTTGAAAACGATGAGGTTGAATGGTTAGAAGATTTTGATCAGCAAGACCAAAAACAGTTAGAGTTCGAAACAGAAGGATTAATCAAAGAAGCTACAGATTTTTATGATAGAGAAGTAGCTCGCTATGAAGAATAACCGATGCTTGAGCAGTTATTACAATACGATAAAGAGCTATTTTTATTTTTAAATAACCTAGGTTCTGATACTTGGGATGGTTTGTGGTTAGTGATTACCAACAAGTGGTCCTTTATTCCATTATATGCATTACTACTGTTTTTAATTCACAAAAAATTTGGGATGAAAACCATGTGGATGGCTATTGTAGTTATTGCATTAATGATCACTTTTACAGATCAAATTACAAATCTATTTAAACACACTTTTAAACGTCCTCGACCTTGTAGAGAAGAGGATTTATTAGAGGTTATCAGATATTTGGCTTCAAGATGTGGGAGATATGGTTTCTTTTCTGGGCATTCTTCTAATTCAATGGCTGCAGCAGTTTTTGCTGGATTGTTACTAAAACCCTATTATAAAAACTTAATTTTCATTCTTTTATTTTGGAGCTCAGTAGTTGCCTATAGTCGTATTTACGTTGGTGTACACTATCCATTAGATATTGTTTGTGGACTCACATTTGGCGCAATTTCAGGATTTATGTTTTACAAGCTTTTAGTGTTTTTGAAAAAGAAGTATTTACGTTAAGTATAAAACATGAATGTATTTAAAAGTAAAAACCCAACACCACTTGAGTTAAAAATAATCTTTATTGGATTGTTTGTTTGCCTTGGATTGTTTATGAGTGCTTTATTTTATCAAATATTTTTTGCTGACGACATAACATTAAAAAAGTCTGATGCAATTGACTTAAAAATAACAAAGGTTAAAACCTACAGAGGGTTTATTACGTTAAATGATAGTGTTGTTATAAGTGGAAACTTACCTAGAATTAATATAGATACAATTGTAAATAGGTATTCTGTATTGGGAAATATTAGAGCTCCCTTTCACATATCAAAATCAGTAAATAATGATACAATTATTATAGTTAAAGGTAATGAGATTTTGATTTATAAGTTATTCCCAGAAAGTAAAAGCAGATGGAGTTGGTAATTTAAAGGTTTAACAAATAATCAGCAGCCACAAAAGGCGTTGTTTTATTATTTTCTATGAGTTGTAGCTGCTTTTCAAGCTCCTTTTTTATTGTAGGTTGATTAAAGAAGTCACTTTTTAATCGCTCGTTAATAGTTTGTAGCAACCAATATTTATTTTGTTCATTACGTTTGAATTCAAAATACTTGTTTTTAGAAGTCATATCATAGTAACTCATGATCATTTCCCAAATATCAGAAACACCTTCATTATAAAGTGCACTACAAATAGATACTTTTGGTTGCCATGCAGAATCTTTTTCAGGATATAAATGCAAAGCTCTATTAAACTCTACTTTTGCAATTTTAGCTCGCTTAATATTATCGCCATCTGCTTTATTGATAACAATAGCATCAGCCATTTCAATAATACCGCGTTTAATACCTTGTAATTCATCTCCAGCTCCAGCTAGTTTTAAAAGTAAAAAGAAATCTACCATACTGTGAACAGCCGTTTCACTTTGGCCAACTCCAACCGTTTCAATTAAAATGGTATCAAAGCCAGCTGCTTCACATAAAATAATAGTTTCTCTAGTTTTTCTAGCTACACCACCAAGAGATTCGCCAGAAGCTGATGGTCTAATATAGGCATGCTTGTCTTTAACCAAGTCTTCCATTCTAGTTTTATCACCCAAAATACTTCCTTTTGTAATCGAACTACTAGGATCTACAGCAAGAACGGCAACCTTTTTTCCTATTGAAGTAAGATATTTTCCAAAAACTTCAATAAAAGTACTTTTTCCAACTCCAGGCACTCCTGTTATACCAACTCTTATAGATTTATTAGTATGAGGTAAACAGCGTTTTATAATGTCGTTTGCCTTTTTTGTATGATTAGCATTAGTGCTTTCAATAAGTGTGATAGCGCGACTTAATGACGATATATCTTGACTTAAAATTCCAGAAACTAGTTCTTCTACGGAAGGTTGCAATTTACGTTTGGTTTTTATTTTGGAAATAGCCAAACCATCAGTAATGTCTGTTTGTAACACACCTTCTTTTTCGCTTAAAGCACTTTTATGTTTTTTAGAATTTGCCAATTTATTTTAATGGCACAACAACTTTTATATCGTCCCAAGCCATTGTTAAAGATAAGTTATCTGTAGAATTATCAAAAGCAATGGTAAATTGTTCTACAAAAGTTTTTAATTTTTCTATAGGAAAGCTAGCATTAATAACATCAAAATTTGGATCACGCATGGCTTTCATGGTATCATCTACTCCCCAAGGATATTGTTTAGAATTAAAAATGACATTCCAAATCGTGTCATTTGGTATAGTCCAAAGTGTATATTCTCCAGCTGGCAGAGAATTACCTTTTATAGTTAGTGTTTTATTGGTTTCAAAAGTTGTCGCTTCATTTGCTCCTGTTCGCCATACTTCGTTATAAGGTACCAACCCACCAAAAATATCTCTTCCACGTTTTGATGGTCTGTTATAAAACACTTCTAATTCTAAATCATCCACTTCAAACTTTACAGTTTTTTTTGGACTTAAAGGTTTACTAAATAATCCGTCGTTATAATAGGAGTATCCAAAAACACCAATAGTTATTAAAACAAGAAAGACTAATGTGCGCTTTAAAAAGAGATTCATAAGCTTTTAAAAATTTTTTCAAAGATATTTAAATAGGCAGATTAGTTACGTTAATAACGAGTTAATCTCTAATTTGTTTCTATAAAAAATTAAAAAACTGTAACTTTTTTGCAACATCTAAAAAAAGCTGTCGTCTTTAAGGCAGAACCAACCAAAAACTAATACGTGAGTTCACTAACAATAGATATTATTGAGCAATGCAAATTAAACGATCGTAAAGCGCAGATGCAATTGTACAATCAATATTGTAATGGTATGTATATAGTTGCCAAACGTTTTGTTAGTGATTCTATGGAAGCAGAAGATGTTGTTCAAGAAGCCTTTATAAAAGCGTTTAAAAAACTACATCAATATAAAGCTGAAGTAACGTTTGGTGCTTGGTTAAAACGTATTGTCATCAATAAAAGTATTGACTTACTCAAATCTAAAAAGCAACAATTACTGGAGCTTAATGAGGTGCACCTTAAAGTAGTAGATCAAGATTATGATGACAACTGGTTAGTAGATGATGCAATTACTATTGACGAAGTAAAGGCCGCAATAGAACAATTACCAGAGACGTATAAATATGTGGTGATGCTATTTTTAATCGAAGGTTACGATCATCAGGAGATATCAGGTATTCTTGGAATCTCTGAAGTAGCATCGCGAACACAATTATCTCGTGGTAAAACTAAATTAAAGGATTTATTAAAACAAAAAGAACATGGCACAGGATATTAGAAAGTTATTTGAAACTGAAGAAAATGCATCAAACCAGAAAATGTCTCAAGGACACGAAGCCCGCTTTTTAGAAAAATTAGATCGTGAAATTCCTAAAGTTGAGCAATCGTCTAAATCTTGGTCTTGGATGCAAATAGCTGCTAGTTTAGTTGTACTTGTAGGTTTATCTATTGGAGCTTTCAAATTTTTTAATCAGAATCCAATTGATGTTCCAGTTGAAGTTGTGGAAACACCAACTAAATCTTTGGGAGATGTAGTGCCTGACCTCAAAAAAGTTGAAGACTATTATGTAGCAAATATCAATTTTGAGTTATCTAAAATAAAGCCAACTCCTGAAACCAAAGAGTTATTTGATGGCTTTTTAGAACGATTAGAAGAATTGAATAAAGAGTACCAACTAGTTTCTCAAGAGGTTATAAAGTCTGGTCCTGATGAGTTAACCATTGATGCCTTAATTAATAACTTAAAATTGCGTTTAGATCTATTGTATCGTCTAAAAGAGAAATTAAAAGAGTTTAATACTATCAATCAAACACCTGAAATAATTTAATCAAAAAACGAACAGTTTATACTCAATCGGATTGGGTATTTAAAAAATCAAACAAAATGAAGAATTTGAAAATAAAATTAATAATGCTTTGTATTGCTGTAACTTCTATAAGTATGGCACAACAAAAGGTTGGGAAATTATCGAAATCCTTAAATGTTCCTAAAGATGTGACTATAGATTTAAATACCAGTCATGTAAATATCGAGGTAGAAACTTGGAACAAAAACACTCTAGAAGTAGAAGCTTATGTTGAAAGTAATGAACTGTCTAAATCCGATTTAGAAAAAGCTGCTGAAGCTTGGGATTTAGAAGTAGAAGCTTGGGAAGATTTCGCGTCTATAAAATCAAGTAATTCTGTAAAAGGGTTATGGTCTCATAACGGAGTTTTAAGTAGTGATTATACAGATGCTTTAGTAGACTTACAATTAAGATTAGCAGATTTACCAGAAATACCTGCATTTCCAGCTATGCCTAATATGCCAGCTTTTCCCGAATTACCAGAAATGCCAGAAATGCCAGAGTTTCCTGAACTTCCGGAATTACCAGAAGGTGTGTCTTCAGTTAGTTTTGATTATGAAGCTTATAAAAAAGGAGGTGAAGCCTATTTAGAAAAATGGAGTCAAGAGTATGAAGATAAGTATGGAAAGGAATATAAAGAGAAAATGAAAGCCTGGGCAAAAGAATTTTCTAAAGCAGATTTTAATACCTATTCAGAAAAAATGGAGCAATGGGGCGAAAAATATGGAAAAAAGTTTGAAGGTGAGTGGGCAAAAAAAATGGAAAAATGGGGCGAAGAATTTGGTAAAAGTTTTGAAGGTGATTGGGCAAAAAAAATGGAGCAATGGGGAGATGAATTTGGAGAGCGTTTTGGTAAGGATATGGAAAAATGGGGCGAACAGTTTGGTGAGAAATTTGGTAAGGAAATGGAAAGATGGGGAGAGCAAATTGCTCAAAGAGTTGAAGCGCAAGAAAGTAGAAACGACGCTCAAAAAAAGCGTATAGAAGAGCGTTTAGCACAACGCGAAAGCCAAATAGAAGAACGTAATCAGGCCTTGTTAGAAAGAGCTGAACAGCGAAAGGCTAGAGCAGATCGACGTAAAGCAGATTTGTTTAATAGATTAGAAAACAGAGATAACCAAAAGGTTAAAAAGACGATTAAAATAAAAATGCCTAAAGATGCCGAGTTAAAAGTAAATGTTAGACATGGTAAACTTAAATTTGCGTCTCTAATTAAAAATCTTAAGGCAGATTTATCACATACAGATTTATTAGCAGTTAGTATTGATGGAGGTAATACCTCTATCAATGCTGCTTACTCTTCTGTTTTTGTAAAAGAATGGAAAGCTGGTGAATTAGAATTAGATTATGTTGAAGATGCTATAGTGCAACATGTTGAGGAGTTGTTTTTAAACTCCAATTCGTCAAATATTGGCATTGATTATTTAAAAGATAATGCCATTATCAATGGAAGTTTTGGTGAGTTGACTATTCATAATATCATGGACTCATTTACCAATCTTAATATCATTTTAGAGAATAGTGATGCTCATATTAAATTACCAAAAACAGATTATGATTTATTATTTAGAGGAAGTCGTTCAAAATTTAATAATGAGCGTACAGATAAAAAAGTGATTAAAAACTATCCAGAGAATAGTAGTAGTAATAGAACGATTGTTGTTAATGCTAAATATAGCGATGTTGTGATGCAATAAGTAAATTACGTATAAAAATGATTAGTTTTGCTTAAATGAAGCAACAACTAATTTATCTTCTCAAGTCGTTAAAAGTACATCCTGTTATTGATCCTACAATACGCTATGACGATTATACTCCTTTAGATTTATCTATTTCAAATCCTGAATTAAAAACAGTAGATATGTCATCTGCTGATGCTGTTCAAATCTATATCAATTCAATTTTAAAAAAGCATCATGCGAAAGTGGCATTTGGTGGTTATATTGAAATTCGTGGTATTTATAGTAGAAGTGCCTATTTTAATCAAGACAATCCTGAAACTGAACGAAATATTCATTTGGGTTTAGATTTATGGATTGCTGCAGGAACATCAGTTCATGCACCTTTAGAAGGTAAAGTACATAGTTTTGCTAACAATACTAATTATGGCGATTATGGTCCGACCATAATCTTAAAGCATTCAATAAACGATTATATATTTTATAGTTTGTATGGACATTTAAGTACAGATTCACTTAATAATTTACGAGTAGGACAGGAGTTTAAAAAAGGAGATGAAATTGCTAGATTAGGTTTGCCTCAAGAAAATGGTAATTACGCACCACATTTACATTTTCAAATTATAGAGGATATGCAAGATTATTTAGGAGATTATCCTGGCGTTTCTAATAAATTAGATTTAGATTTTTATTTAGAGAATTGTCCTGATCCTAATTTAGTATTAAAAATACGATAATAAAAAGAGACTGTCTGAAAAGTAAGTATTGCTGTCTGTTCGAGCGGAGTCGAGAACTTTGACTCACTGATTATCAAAGTAGGTCTCGACTCCGCTCGACCTGACATTTTTTTTTGTTTGATCTTTCAGATAGCCTCTGTTTAATCTGTACGATTCTGAAACACGTTTCGAGAGGGTTTCGACTGGCTCAACCTGACACCTCAACGTCCTTTCAGAAAGACGATTTTTAGTCTTCCACTAAAACCCATTCGCCTTTGGCGATTAATGGTTCAGCTTGCTTGTATTTAACAGTTTTGTTTTCACCATTCATGACGTTTTTAATTGTAACACGATCATTACGTCCAATTTTTGGTTTATCACGAACAATAGTTTCTACTACCTGCTGTTGACGTTGAGTTTGTCCTGCTTGTCGAGCAGCAGCAGCACGCTCATCTATATTTTGGATTTCGTCTTTTTGTGTTTTTAAATTGTCCTTACGTTTTACTTGTCTTGCTTCGCTAATAGCATTGCTATCTTCAGTTGGTAATTCACCTTTAAATAAAAATGAAATAACATCTTTATTTACTTGGTCTATCATACTTTTAAATAACTCAAAAGCTTCAAACTTGTATATTAACAGAGGATCTTTTTGCTCATGAACAGCTAATTGAACCGATTGTTTTAACTCATCCATTTTACGTAAGTGAGTTTTCCAAGCATCATCAACAATAGCAAGCGTTATATTTTTTTCAAAATCAGTAACTAATTGTTTACCTTGAGTTTCGTATGCTTTTTGTAAATCTGTGACTACTTGTAATGTTTTTACACCATCTGTAAATGGTACAACAATTCTCTTAAACTTATCACCTTGTGTTTCATATACATTTTTAATAACTGGAAAGGCAACATCAGCATTTCGAGCCATTTTATTTTTATAATGATCAAAAGCTGCTTCATAAACTTTATCAGCAATATTTTGAATAGATAAATTATTGAATTCTGTTTCTGATATTGGTGAACTCATTGAGAAATAACGAATTAATTCGAACTCAAAGTTTTTGTAATCATTATCATCTTTATTGGTTTGGGCGATCAATTCTGATGTGTCAAAAATCATATTGGCTAAATCCACACGCAAGCGCTCACCAAATAACGCGTGATAACGACGCTTGTATACTACTTCACGTTGCGCGTTCATCACATCATCGTATTCTAATAATCGCTTACGAACTCCAAAGTTGTTTTCCTCCACTTTTTTCTGTGCACGTTCAATAGATTTAGAAATCATCGAATGCTGAATAACTTCACCCTCTTTTAATCCCATTCTGTCCATCATCTTGGCAATACGCTCACTACCAAATAAACGCATTAAATTATCTTCTAGAGATACATAAAATTGAGAACTTCCTGGATCTCCTTGACGACCAGCACGACCACGTAACTGTCTATCTACACGACGAGAATCATGACGTTCTGTACCAATAATTGCTAGTCCTCCAGCATCTTTTACTTGATCAATAAGTTTAATATCTGTACCACGTCCAGCCATATTGGTTGCAATAGTCACTTGTCCAGGTTTTCCTGCTTCGGCAACTATATCAGCTTCTTTTTTATGAAGCTTCGCATTAAGTACGTTGTGAGATACTTTTCTAATAGATAACATTTTACCTAATAACTCACTAATTTCAACATTAGTTGTACCAATTAGTACAGGACGACCTTCTTGCGATAATTTCGTTACTTCATCAATTACAGCATTGTATTTTTCGCGCTTGGTTTTGTAAACTAAATCGTCTCTATCATCTCTAGCGATTGGTCTATTTGTTGGTATTTCAACAACGTCTAGCTTATAGATTTCCCAAAACTCTCCAGCTTCAGTAACAGCAGTTCCTGTCATACCAGATAATTTGCGATACATTCTAAAGTAATTTTGAAGCGTAACCGTTGCAAAAGTTTGGGTAGCTGCTTCAATTTTTACATTTTCTTTGGCTTCAATTGCTTGATGTAAACCATCTGAATAGCGACGACCATCCATGATACGACCAGTTTGCTCATCAACAATCATTACTTTATTATCCATTACAACATATTGTATGTCTTTTTCAAATAAAGCGTAGGCTTTTAGTAATTGGTTAAGCGTATGTATACGTTCTGATTTAATTCCAAACTCTCGAAATAAATCTTCTTTTAGTTCTGCTTCTTTTTCTGGTGTTAATCCTTGTTGTTCTATGTTATCAATTTCTATTCCCATTTCTGGCATCACGAAGAAATTAGGATCATCTTTTCCAGATAAGTATTCAATACCCTTATCAGATAACTCAATCTGATTATTTTTTTCATCAATTACATAGTACAATTCTTCATCAACCTTTGGCATCTCTCGGTTGTTGTCTTGCATGTAAAAGTTTTCGGTTTTTTGAAGTAATTGTTTAACACCTTCTTCAGATAAAAACTTAATAAGTGCTTTATTTTTCGGAATACCTCTGTAAACACGTAATAATTTAAAACCACCTTCTTTTGTATCGCCCTCTGCAATTAACTTTTTTGCTTCTGCTAAAACACCAGTTAAATATTTGCGTTGTACAGTAACAATATCATCTACTTTAGGTTTTAAGGCATCAAATTCATGTTGATCTCCTTTAGGAATTGGTCCAGAAATAATTAAAGGTGTACGCGCATCATCAACCAGCACAGAATCTACCTCATCTACTATAGCATAATGATGAGGTCGTTGCACTAAATCATCTGGATTGTGCGCCATATTATCACGTAGATAATCAAAACCGAATTCATTATTGGTACCATAAGTGATATCAGCATTATAGGCTTTACGACGTGCATCAGAATTAGGTTGGTGATAATCTATACAGTCTACACTCATACCATGAAACTCAAAAATAGGAGCCATCCAAGCACTATCACGCTTTGCTAAATAGTCGTTTACAGTTACTAAATGCACACCTTTTCCAGCAAGTGCATTCAAGTACACAGGAAGTGTGGCAACTAATGTTTTACCTTCACCTGTTTGCATCTCTGCAATTTTACCTTGATGCAAAGCTGCTCCACCAATTAACTGAACATCATAATGTACCATGTCCCAAGTCACTTCTTTTCCAGCAGCATCCCAAGAGTTTGCCCAAGTCGCTTTTTCACCTTCGAGTGTTATATAATCTTTATCACCAGATAAGCTTCTGTCAAACTCGTTAGCAGTAACGGTAATTGAGGTGTTATCTCTAAAGCGTTTGGCAGTTTCTTTAACAACAGCAAAAGCTTCGGCCATAATATCGTTTAAAACAGCTTCAGTAACTTTATATGAGTCATCTTTTAGTTTATCTATTTCTTGATAAATTTCTTCGTTTCTATCGATGTTATCGGAATTGTCAGCTTCTTCTTTTAGAGCTTGAATCGTATCCTCAATGTCTTTTCTAGCGTCTGCAATTTTAGTTTTGAACTCTACAGTTTTTGCACGTAACTCATCATGAGATAAGGCTTCGAGTTCACTTTCAAAAGCGTTTACTTCTTTTATTATTGGAGACAAGGCTTTTACGTCTTGTTTGGATTTATCTCCAACAAATACTTTTAATACTGAATTTAAAAAACTCATGTTTTTTTATTTTATGATTGAATCAAGCTGTACTTGATAATTAATTTAATAATTGTTTTATGAAGGCTATTTTTGGTAGCTTTCAAAGATACTTTATTGTATCGTTTTATTTGAAAAATAGGTATAAAAAAAGTCTCGTTTTGAGACTTTTTTAACTATTTGATATATACTATTGTTTAATATTCATCTTCATTCCATAGATAATCTTCGTCTGATGGATAATCAGGCCAAATTTCTTCTATTGAATCATACGAATCTCCTTCGTCTTCAATTGACTGAAGATTCTCAACGACTTCTAATGGCGATCCTGTTCGGATGGCATAATCAATAAGTTCGTCTTTAGTGGCTGGCCAAGGTGCATCACTTAAATAAGATGCTAATTCTAATGTCCAATACATTTTTTAATCGTGTTTAATTTTCTGCAAAAATAAATTTTTAGCTCAAAAAGTCAAGAAAAAATGTGATTATTTGTTCAATAATTTTAAGAGCGTTCAATATCACTAAAAAAACCGCTTGCAAAATGATTATTTTCAGTGTGTTAAAGGCGATTCTGTAATGTGGTTTAAAACTTTTTTGGAACCCATTTTACTTCCTCGGCTTTCAAGTCAAATGACAACTTTCGTGCCAAGACAAAAAGGTAGTCAGAAAGGCGGTTTAAGTATTTTAGTGCATTGGCTTCAAATGGTTCTAATTCATTTAATGCAGAAGCTAAACGCTCTGCACGTCTACAAACACATCGTGCTATGTGACAGAATGACACCGTTTGATGTCCTCCAGGTAGAACAAAATGCGTCATTTGTGGTATAACCGCATTCATGGTGTCCATTTCTTTTTCAAGAAGCTCAATATTGTAATTAGAAATTTTTTCAATATTCAAACGTTCTTTACCGCTTTTTAAAATAGCTTTTTCAGGATCTGTTGCTAATATGGCTCCAATAACAAATAATTTGTCTTGAATGTCTATTAAAATGTCTTTATGATGTTGGTCAATATTTTGATCGCGAATGAGTCCAATATACGAGTTGAGCTCATCTACTGTTCCATAACTATCTATACGAATATGATGTTTTGGTACTCGTGTTCCTCCAAATAATGCAGTAGTACCTTTGTCTCCTGTTTTTGTGTAAATTTTCATAGGTTAAAGGTAAAAGTAAAAAAGAGAAAAGTAAAAAGTTATGAGTTAAAAGTTTTGATGTTTAATGAAAAGAGAAAATAGAAAAAAGAGAATAGAAATGAGACTAGTGGCAAGAGAATTTTATTTATTTTTTACTTCACACTTCACACTTCACACTTCACACTTCACACTAAACTCTAATTGTAAAGTGTTCCTTTACTTGTTCTTTTCTAAAAAATATAATTCCCCAAAAAAATGTGTCTATACTCACTGTTACTTTTTCATGGTTTTTAATAGCATTCCATGCTTCAGTCATTCCTTTAGACCAATAGATATCATCAAAAATTAAAACAGAATCGTTGTTTGCTTTTAATACTAATTCATTGAAGTATTTTAGAGTAGCCTCTTTACTGTGGTTGCCATCAAAAAAGATGAGGTCGTAATTTGGTTTATTAAGTTTAGGAATCACATTAGAAAAATCTCCAACTAACATATCAATATTTTTAAGACCAAGTTTTTGAAACTCTTGTTTTGTGAAGTTGGATATATTAGGGCAACCTTCAATAGTTGTAATTTTAGATTCAGGATTTCCTAAATGCATAGCTTGAGTACCAAGCCCCAGGGAAGTTCCTAGTTCTAAAACAGTATTCGATTTAAAATAATTAGTGAGTCTGTAAAGTAGTTTTGCACGTTTAAATTTTGTTCCAGAGTGAAAAGCAATTTGAGATACTTTTCGTGTGCTATTTTTTGTAACTCTCGAACCGTGGCCAAGATCAGTAATAAAGGTCTTCGATTTATTTTTTAAGAGCGATTTTTTGTAATCCTTTAATTTCCTGTAATCAGTAAAAGATGATCTATCATAAAAGCATTTCGTAACAAGTTTATATACAAAGGGTGAGTGTACACCATGCTGATTGGTAGAACGAATTAAAAATTTAAAATAGTGAAATAGTTGATATAACATTTAACCATCTATTTTTTCAGCTAGTTCTAGCCATCGCAATTCTTTTTCTTCAATAGTTTCAATTAATGCTTCAAGTTCATTGGAGAATTTTGTAATCTGTTCTTGAGTTAATTCTGGATTATTGAATTTCGCTTCTAATTGCTTTTTATCATATTCTAACGATTTTATCTTGCTCTCAAGGTTTTTGTATTCTTTTTGTTCATTGTATGATAATTTAGAGGCTTCGTTTTTTGTGTTAGAAACAGAATTTGTGATTTTCTTTTTAGTTACTTCGGGAGGTTTGCTGTCTTCATAAGTTCTAAAATCGGAATAATTTCCTGGAAAATCTTCGATAACACCTTCTCCTCTAAATACAAATAAATGATCAATAATTTTATCCATAAAATAACGATCATGAGACACAACTAGTAAACAACCTGGGAAATCTAAAAGAAAATTTTCTAGTACGTTTAAGGTTACAACATCTAGATCATTTGTTGGCTCATCAAGAATTAAAAAATTGGGGTTTTGAATTAAAACGGTACATAAATAGAGGCGTTTACGTTCGCCTCCACTTAATTTTTCTACAAAGTCATATTGCTTTTTTCTGCTAAACAAAAAGCGCTCCAGTAATTGTTGAGCACTAATCTGGCGTCCTTTTTTAAGAGGAATATAATCCCCAAACTCTCTAATAACATCTATTACTTTTTGACCGTCTTTTAGAGTGATACCCTTTTGTGTATAATAACCAATTTTTACTGTTTCACCTATAACAATTTTACCAGAGTCAGGTTGAATGCTATTGGTTAAAAGATTAAGAAATGTAGATTTTCCTGTTCCATTTTTTCCAACAATACCAATACGTTCCCCTTTTTTAAACACATAGTCAAAAGCATCTAAAAGTAACTTGTTACCTAATGTTTTGGAGACCTTGTGTAGCTCAATAATTTTACTACCCAAACGTTCCATGTTGAGCTCTAACTGAACTACATGGTCTTTTCGTCGCTGATGAGCACGTTGTTTAATATCATGAAAATCATCAATACGCGATTTAGATTTAGTAGTTCGGGCTTTGGGTTGACGACGCATCCAATCGAGTTCCTTTTTATAAAGTTGTTTGGCCTTGCCAGTTTCTACTTTAAAACGCTCAATACGTTCTTCTTTTTTTTCTAGGTAATAGGAGTAGTTGCCTTTATAAGTAAATAATTCGCCTTCATCTAATTCTATTATTTCGTTGCATACACGCTCTAAAAAATAGCGATCGTGGGTAACCATAAACAGCGTAAGATTTTCTTTAATAAAAAAGGACTCAAGCCACTCAATCATTTCTAAATCTAAATGGTTTGTTGGCTCATCAAGAATTAGTAAATCTGGTTTATTAATTAAAGCTATGGCTAGTGCTAAACGCTTTTTCTGACCACCAGAAAGGACTTTTACTTTTTGATTTAGGTTTTCTAACTTAAGTTTAAAAAGTATCTGTTTATATAGTGTTTCAAAATCCCAGGCATTATGCTGTTCCATTTGTTCAAAAGCCGCTTGATAGGTTTCTGAATCATTAGGATTTAATAAAGCTTTCTCATAGGCACTTATAATTTGAAGAATTGTATTGTCAGAGGAAAAAATGGTTTCTTCAATAGAAAGTTCTTCATTAAATTTAGGCTCTTGAGCCAGAAAGGCTGTTGTGATATCTTTTCTGTAAATAACAGATCCAGAATCTTGAGATTCTAATCCAGAAATGATGTTAAGTATAGACGTTTTACCTGAACCATTTTTTGCAACAAAAGCAATTTTTTGATCTTTATGTATACTAAACGATAAGTTTTCGAATAAAACTAATTCGCCATACGATTTTGATATGTTTTCAACTGTTAGGTAATTCAAAATTCCTTTTTTGCAAATAACGTATAAATAGCCAAAAAAACATATAGTAAGTTTTGATATTGCTATCGAAAAGTTATATTTGTGTACAATCTCTATGCCTTATTTATGAAGCAATTTACTGTTGTATTTCTAGCGTTAGCATGTGTTATTATGTCCTCGTGTGTACCCTACAAAAATACTGTTTATCTTCAAAATCAAGCAACTGCAACAGATTCTACGATGCAGATTATAGAGAAGCAAAAACCTTATCGCATTCAAATTAATGATATTTTAAATATTCGCGTTAAAGCTTTAGATCAAGATAACGTTGCAATATTAAATCCTATTGGTGATGATAATTTAAATGCAAGTGGAAGTGAAAGAGCGTACTTTGATGGTTTCACGGTAGATGCTCATGGTAATATTAGAGTACCTACTTTAGGAATGATTAACGTTTTGGGTTATACAACAGAAGAGATTGAGAAAAAGATAGAAAATCAATTACTAGAAGAGCAGTTTAAAGAAACTGCCAATATTTTTGTAACGGTTAAGCTAGCTGGTTTGCGTTTCACGGTTTATGGTGAGATTGGAAAACCTGGAACAACTACTTTATTTCAAGAACGTGTAAATGTTTTTGAAGCGATTGCTAATGCTGGTGAAATAACCGAATTTGGTAATAGGAGAGATGTTTTAATAATACGGCAGTATCCTCAAGGTCAAAAAATTCATCATTTAGATTTAACAGATGTAAATGTTATGAAATCACCTTATTATTTTATTCAACCTAATGATAATATTTATGTAAAACCACTACGACAAAAATCTTTGGGTACAGGTACTAATGCGAGAGAGAGTTTAGCAACAATAATATCTATAGTTTCTTTAGTCACTACTGCAGTTATATTAATAAATCGTTAGGAATATGAGTTATGAAGATGATATAGATATTCAAGATTCCCAAAGAGTTAGTTTCGATTTCAGAGGGTTTTTGTTTAAGGTGTTAAACCTATGGAAGTTAGTAGTTTTATGTATTGGTATATCCTTAATTTTTGCTTACCTAATTAACGTTAGAAAACAAAATGTCTACAGACTAGATTCTTTAATATCAATTGAGAACGATCAAAATCCTTTTTTTACTGCAAATACCAGTATATCGTTTAATTGGGGAGGTGTTTCTGGTAAGGTTGGTAAAATAATGACAGCAGTTAAAACCAGAACTCATAACGAAAAAGTTGTGGATTCTCTTAAATATTATATGCAGTATTTGGTAGATGGTAAATACAGACAGAATGATATTTATACTGCTGCTCCCTTTATTTTTGAACCCAATACATCCAGAGGTCAATTATTAAATCAACCCATCAAGATTCAGTTTTTAAGTAATACCGAATTTGAGTTATATGTAAATTTTACATCTAGCACAAAATTGGTTCAGCAGTATGATACAAAAGAGCGATACAGAGTCACTGTTACACCAGAAGAATTTATAAAAAAGTTTAAAATAGGTGAGCCAATAGACTTACCTTTTTTAAGTGGTGTTGTGTTGTTGAGAGACAACACTAAAAATGTACCAATAAACAGTCCTTACTATATCAAGTTTTCTAATTTTGATGGTATTGTGAATCGATACAAGAACGCCATTAATATCGATCCCTTTTCTAAAGAATCGTCTTCAGTTTTAAAACTCTCTCTAGTTGGTAACAACAAACGAAAAATAGTTGATTACTTAAATGCCACAGCTGGTATTTTAAGTAAAACAGAGCTGGAACGTAAAAATTTATATGCTACCAATACCATTAAATTTATAGACAGTAGTTTGGCTGCAGTAAATGATAATCTTAAGGAGGTTACTGATGAGATGAATGACTTTAGAAATAAAAATAAAGTCTTTGATGTTGATGATGAGATGAGGCAACTGTCCTCAAGATTAAAAGATTTAGATTTAAAAAAGGATGCTGAAGATACTAAATTAGAATATCTAAATACATTAGAAAACTATTTACGAACCAAAACAGACTATACTAATATTGCGGCACCAACCTCTGTAGGAATTGATGAACCCAATATTTTATCAAGTGTATCTAAAATTACGTCTTTGGCAATTGAGCGTCAAAATTTAGAGTATACTACAAAGGAAGGGTCTGCCTTATTTAAAGATTTAGACAGACAAATCGATTCTGAAAAAAATGTACTATTAGAAACTATAGATGCTACTAAAAGTACCATTCGTTTACAAGTAAGAGCCATTAATCGTCAGATAGCCACTTTTGAAAGTGATTTGAGTGAGTTGCCACAGGACAAACAGGAGTATCTTAAAATTCAACGTAAAATGAATATTAGCCAAGAAGCGTATGATGTATACTTGGCAAAACGAAGTGAAGCAGCTATTGTTAAAGCGGCAAATGTGTCTGATATTACTGTTATAGATGATGCTAAAGATATTGGAGGTGGTCAAATAGGACCTAATAAAAGTCTCAATTATATGATGGCGCTCATGATTGGCTTTTTTGCACCTATGTTTTTAATATTTGTTATCTTTTTATTAGACAATACCATTCATGGATCTGATGAAGTCGTGCAGCTTTCTAATATTCCTATTTTAGGACTTATAGGTAAGTACAAGTACAAGAATAACTTGGTAGTTTTTGAAAAACCTAAATCTGCTGTAGCAGAATCATTTCGTTCTATTCGTTCTAGTCTACAATTTATTTATAAAAGACAAAAAATAGATACTGAAAAAGGAAGAACATTAATGATTACGTCTTCTGTAAGTGGTGAAGGTAAAACATTTTGTTCTATTAATATGGCAACCGTTTTTGCCATGTCTGGTAAAAAAACAATTTTAGTCGGTTTAGATTTACGTAAGCCTAAAATATTTGGAGACTTCAATATTGCTAACGATTTAGGTGTCGTTAATTATTTTATAGGTGAGAATACTATCGATGAAGTAACACATACAACACACATCGATAATTTATCTGTTATTCCTTCAGGACCTGTGCCACCTAATCCTTCAGAGTTGTTAATGAGTGATAGTATGAGTGTTTTAATGTCTGAATTACGCAGTAATTACGATATGATTATTTTAGATACACCACCATTAGGTTTAGTGACTGATGCTCTTGAAATAATTGACTATGCAGATGCCTCCATATTTATGATTCGTCTAGATTATACTAAAAAAGGTATGTTGCAACTCATTAATACTAAATACAGGGCAGGAGAGGTGAAAAATATTAGTTATGTCTTAAACTTTTACAAACATAAAACGAATCATAATTATGGCTATGGTTATGGTTACGGTTATGGCTACGGTTATGGCTATGGTGTTTATGGTAATGCTTACCACGAAAAAGATAAGTCTTCAATTTGGTCTCAAATTAAAAGAAAATTCAAATCTCTTAAAAGTTAGTTTTGCTTACTAAATCACAATCTTTTACCAAACGTGTTTTTGATTTAGTATTAAGCATTGTGTTATTACCTCTATTAATAGTTCCAATACTTTTATTAATTATAATAGCGACTATAGATACCAAGCAGTTTGGTTTGTTTTTTCAAGAGCGTGTTGGACAGCATGCCAAACTATTTCATATTTTTAAAATTAGGACCTTAAAAAATGAACGTCATAAATTAGGGCATTTAGATGCCAGTGCAACAAAATTTGGTAGATTTTTAAGACAATCTAAATTGGATGAATTGCCTCAACTCTTTAACGTTTTAATTGGTGATATGAGTTTTATTGGCCCAAGACCTGATATTAGAGGTTTTGCAGATGAATTAGTAGGTGATGACAGAAAAATACTAACAGTAAAACCAGGAATTACTGGTGAAGCAACACTTAAATATAAAGACGAAGAAGCGATTTTATCCAGTCAAAAAAATCCCGAACAGTACAATAGAACGATTATTTGGGTAGATAAGGTTGAAATAAACAAAAAATATGTGGAGAGTTGGAGTTTTTGTGTAGATTTGAAACTGATACTCAAATCTATATATAGAAAATAATGAATACAAATAATACGATAGCCATTATTGGATTGGGATATGTTGGCCTACCTTTAGCTGTTGAATTTGCTAAAAAATACCCAGTAATTGGTTTCGATATAAATGAGAATCGCATTGCAGAATTACGATCAGGACAAGACAAAACACTCGAAGTTGAAAATAGTGAACTACAAGCGGTAATACAACAAGATTTTGATAACAGTATAGGGCTTTATGTTACTAATACAGTCGATAAATTACCTGAAGCTACTATTTATATTGTAACGGTTCCTACACCTACAGACGAGCTAAATAAACCAGTTTTCACACCTCTCATAAAAGCTAGTGAAACAGTTGGTAAGGTTTTAAAGCCTAACGATATTGTTATTTATGAATCTACTGTTTATCCAGGCGCTACAGAGGATGTATGTATACCAATTTTAGAAGAACATTCCGGATTAGTTTTTAATAAAGATTTTTTTGCAGGGTATTCACCAGAGCGTATTAATCCTGGTGATAAAAAGCATACGGTTACCAAAATATTAAAAGTAACATCTGGTTCCAATCCAGAAACTGCAAAGTTTGTTGATGATTTATACAAATCAATCATTACTGCAGGAACACATTTAGCGCCTTCTATTAAAGTTGCAGAAGCTGCAAAAGTTATTGAAAATTCACAACGAGATATCAATATTGCTTTTGTAAATGAATTGTCTAAAATTTTTAGATTATTGGATATCGATACGAGAGCTGTTTTAGAGGCTGCAGGTACCAAATGGAATTTTATCAATTTTACTCCTGGTTTAGTTGGTGGCCATTGTATTGGTGTAGATCCTTATTATTTAGCGCAAAAAGCCATTGAGTCTGGATACAATCCTGAAATTATTTTAGCTGGTCGTAAAATGAATGATAGCATGGGAAGCTATGTCGCTCAAGAGACCGTTAAGATGATGATTAATAAAGGTGCGACAATCAAAGGGTCTAACGTATTAGTTTTAGGAATTACGTTTAAAGAAAACTGCCCAGATATTAGAAATTCACGAGCAATCGATATTATTAGAGAGTTTGAAACCTATCACATTAATGTAGATGTTTACGATCCTTGGGCATCTGCCCAAGAAGTACAACATGAATATGGTTTTGACTTAATCTCATCGTCACAAGAGCTCAAAGCTAATTATGATGCTATAGTTTTAGCAGTATCTCACAAAGAGTTTTTAGAATTAGATATCCATTCATTAAAATCTTCCATAGGAGTAGTTTTTGATGTCAAATCATTATTTCCTAAAAATCTAGTAGACGCAAGATTATAATGTACGACATTAAATATCATACAGACGATTTATCAAAACTCACGTTTTTAGTTACTGGAGGAGCTGGTTTTATAGGTTCTAATATCGTAGAGTATTTATTAAAATACGGAGCAAAAAAAGTACGTGTTTTAGATAATTTTTCTAACGGCTACAGAGAGAATCTTCTAGAGTTTAAAAATCATCCAGCTTTTGAGTTACTAGAAGGCGATATTCGTGATTTACAAACTTGTAAAGATGCTATGAAAGGTGTTGATTATGTAACACATCAAGCGGCTTTGGGTTCTGTGCCGCGCTCTATCAATGATCCTGCAACAACTAATGCTGTAAATATCTCTGGATTTCTAAATATGATGATTGCGCTTAAAGATAGTAACTCTGTTAAGCGAATGGTCTATGCAGCATCTAGTTCAACATATGGAGATAGTAAAACGCTGCCAAAAGTAGAGCAGCATATTGGAAACCCTTTATCACCATATGCAGTAACAAAATACGTTAACGAGTTATATGCCAATGTATTTGGTAGTACATATAATACAGACGTTATAGGTTTGCGTTATTTTAATGTCTATGGACCAAAACAAAGCCCTAATGGTGCTTATGCAGCAGTAATCCCATTATTTATGCAAGCTCTAAAAGATGGCGTGCCTGCAACTATTAATGGTGATGGTAAACAAACTCGTGATTTTACCTTTGTTGATAATGCCGTTCAAGCCAATATCAGATCATTTTTTGCAGGAAAGGAAGCTTCCAATCACGTGTTTAATGTGGCTTGTGGTGAGCGTATAGATGTTAATAAACTATGGAATGATCTTAAATCTGCTGCTAATTCTAATGTTAACCCAAATTATGGCCCTCCACGACAAGGAGATGTTAGAGATTCACTTGCAGATATTTCAAAAGCGGCAAAACTTCTAGGTTATAAACCGGAATTTAAGGTTAAAGATGGTTTAAAAATCACGTACGATTGGTTTGTAAATAATCAATAATTATTTTAATTTTTCTTTTAGTAGATTTTAGTATATTGTCAATCAATAGATTAAGTATCTATTTTTGCTATTAATCAAACAAATTACTAAATGCCTAATATTTTAATTACTGGCGGAGCTGGTCATATTGGTAGTGCCATGGCTCTAAAACTCTCTCAAGATTCAAATAATAGAATTGTAATTGTCGATAATCTTTCAACGGGCAATAAAAGCAAGATTCCTTCAGCAAAGAACATTAAGTTTATCAAGGCAGACATCAATAATTATGAAGATATCGTGCCAGTTTTTGGACGTTATGATTTTGATTTTGTATTTCATTACGCTGCAGTTGTTGGTGTTGAGCGAACATTAGAAAATCCTATCAAGGTTCTGGATGATATTGAAGGTATCAAAAATATTTTATCATTATCCAAAAACTCTGGTGTGAAGCGCGTGTTTTATTCAAGTTCTTCTGAAGTGTATGGCGAACCTTTTGAAATTCCTCAAAACGAAAAAACCACACCTTTAAATTCACGATTACCGTATGCTATTGTAAAAAATGTAGGCGAAGCGTTTTTTAAAGCCTATCAAACTGAATACGATTTAGACTATACTATTTTCAGATTGTTCAATACTTACGGTCCTAATCAAAGTAACGATTTTGTGATTCCACGTTTTATACGATTAGCTATGAACGATCAACCCATTCCTGTATATGGTTCAGGAGATCAAACGCGTTCGTTTTGTTATATAGACGATAATATCGATACCTGCTTATCTGTGATGCAGTCTAATACCTATGTAAATGATGTGTTGAATGTTGGTAATGATAATGAATTAACCATTCTAGAACTAGCACAAAAAGTAATTACTATTACAGAATCTAAATCAGAAATAATTCACCTTCCTGCACTTAAAGAAGGCGATATGAAACGTCGTTGTCCAGACATAACTAAAATGCGTAACGTGTTGAATAGAGACCTCATTACTTTAGAAGATGGATTAGCAAATATGATACACCATTATTCTGTTCATAAGCTTGTGTAAATTTTTTTTATAATACTGAATTAGCTTTTTTTCATTTGCTATATTAGCATTGAAAAATAGATTTCTTGAAAGCACAACATATTAAGGACGATTGGTTATATACAATTTCTGCAAAGCATTCACTATTAGACTTAAACTTTAAAGAAATATGGCGTTATAGAGATTTATTATTCCTATTTGTTAAGCGTGATATTATAACGGTTTATAAGCAAACTATTTTAGGGCCTTTATGGTATGTTATTCAACCCTTGTTTACCTCTGTAATTTTTACCTTAATATTTAATAATCTAGGACAAATACAAACTGGTAGTGTTCCTCCTTTTTTATTCAATTTAGCAGGAATAACTGCTTGGAATTATTTTAAAGAGTGCCTTACAGGAACTTCAAATACCTTCACTAAAAATCAAAATATATTTGGTAAGGTCTATTTCCCAAGAGTGATTATGCCTATCTCTGTTACGATTTCTAACTTATTAAAGTTTGGTATACAACTCGCTATATTTTTTTGCTTCTATATATTTTATGCTATTAAAGGTGATACTATGGGCTTTAATGCGAATCTAGCATTGTTTCCAGTATACATTATGATGATGGCCTTATTAGGTTTGGGCTTGGGGATGATAATATCGTCAATGACAACTAAATATCGTGATTTAACGGTTTTGGTAGGTTTTGGTGTGCAATTATTAATGTATGTGTCTGCTGTGCCGTATCCAGTGTCTGAAGCTAAATTAAAATTTCCTGATTATGTGGTGCCTTTGGTAGAGTATAATCCATTAACTCAAATTATAGAAGGTTTTAGGTATATGCTACTCAATACAGGTAGTTTTAATTGGTATGGGTTTTTATATACATTATTAGTAAGTGTTATTGTTTTTTTTATTGGTTTAATCATTTTTAATAGAACTGAAAAACGTTTTATAGATACGGTGTGATGGAGTTGGAAAAAACAATACAAGATAATATCAGCCAAAATCGCGAGCATTATGATGCAGTCTATAATACAATAGACGTTCATAAGATTATTAAAATTTTAAACAATTTAGAGTCTTTTTTACAACATCATACCACAACCGAAATTAGTTGGGTTGGTATGTATTATCAAGATTTTAAATCTAAAATACAAGGGCAACATATTTTAGAGTTAGGCTGTGGCGATTGTATTAATGCAGCAGTTATGGCAGCATTAGGGGCTAAAGTTGTTGCTAATGATATATCAGACAAAAGTGGCGATATTATAACCGCATTAAATGCTAATTATAAATTTGAACATCCTATAGTTTTCGTATCTGGCGATTTTACTAAAGTGCAACTCAAAAAACAAAGTTTCGACTTTATTATAGGCAAAGCCTTTTTACACCATTTAACGCTAGATTTAGAGTTTAAGATATTACAGCAAGTGGCTACACTATTAAAGCCAGATGGTGAAGCCCGTTTTTTTGAAACAGCCGTCAATAGTAAATTATTAGATGCCTTGCGTTGGGCAATACCTATGAACGATAGACCTTCTAAACTGTTTAGCCCTAAAGCTTTTAAGCAATGGGAAGCTCAAGATCCGCATCCACCAAGAGATAATAGTACCAAGCATTATAAGACGGTTGGTTTTAAGTTGTTTGATGAAGTGCATATTGTACCTTTAGGTATTTTTGAACGACTCAATAGAATATTACCATTTAACAGCAAACATATGGCTAGGTTTAAACGGTTATCTTTACGCTTTGAAAACTATCTACCCATATTTATAAGGCGATTTGGAGCGAGAAGCCAGACCATAATGTATAAAAACCCTAAAGTAAGTTTACATGTCTGATATCATTTTACAAGTCAATAATATCTCTAAACAATATAGGCTTGGTCTTATTGGTACAGGTACTATTACGCATGATTTAAACAGATGGTGGAGTCGCGTAAGAGGTAAGGAGGATCCTTACTTAAAGATTGGCGATAGTAACGATAGAAGTACAAAAGGCGATAGCGACTATGTTTGGGCTTTAAAAGATATTAATTTTGAGGTAAAACGCGGTGAAGTTTTGGGTATTATAGGTAAAAATGGCGCCGGAAAATCCACGCTGTTAAAAATACTATCACGCGTGACAAGTCCTACAACTGGCGAGATAAAGTCTAAAGGGCGAATAGCGAGTTTATTAGAAGTTGGTACAGGCTTTCATCCAGAAATGACAGGCCGCGAAAATATATACCTAAATGGTGCTATTTTAGGGATGACCAAAGCTGAAATAAAACAAAAAGAACAGGAAATCATCGAGTTTTCAGGCTGCGAACGTTATATCGATACACCAGTAAAACGTTACAGTTCTGGTATGCGTGTACGTTTGGCTTTTGCTGTAGCAGCGCATTTAGAACCTGATATTTTAGTAGTAGATGAGGTGTTAGCCGTTGGCGATGCCGAGTTCCAGAAAAAGGCCATTGGTAAAATGCAGGACATTAGCCAAGGCGATGGTCGAACGGTGTTGTTTGTAAGCCATAATATGGCAGCTGTAAAAAGTTTGTGTACAAGAGCTATAGTTTTAGAACATGGAAAAGTGGTTTTTGAGGGAGATGTTAATAGATCAATAGACTACTATCTAAAACTTGACATATCAAATACCCTCAAAAATCATAAAGTTTTCTTGAATGATGAGTTTTCTTCTAAAGAACTTGTTATTCAATCATTTGGAGTTAAATCAAAAAATAAAAGTTTTAATGATCCTTTACATATGAATAATCAAATTGAATTTGAAGTTAGTTATAATAAACTAAATAAAGATTCTAAAATTGATACTACAATTCAAATAAAGGATTCAAAAGGAAATTTTATACTTACAACAGGGAGTGGAATAGTTAAGAATTTAGATAACTCTAAAAAAATAGGAGAGATGAAGTCAAGAGTTTGCTTTGATTCTGACTTTTTTAATTCGGGAGATTTTTATGTAAATCTATTATTCGTTAAAAATAGAAAAGAGGTTGTTTTACGTTTGGATGATATAATATCTTTTGTAGTTTTAGATAGAGAAAAAGATTTAGGTACTTGGATGGGAAAAAGTTCAGCTCCATTAAAAATAAATTTGGATTGGAAATTAGATTATGATTTTTAAAAATAGACCTAAAGTATTTTGTATTGGTGCTAATAAAACAGGTACGACCTCTGTTGAAAAGGCGTTAAGTGATCTAGGGTTTAAAATGGGAAATCAAAATTCTGCTCAAGCATTAATTGAAGCATACAAGATTAGAGATTTTAAAAAAATTAGAGATTTTTGTAAAAATGCAGATGCTTTCCAAGATGCACCTTTTTCATGGCACTACACAGGTATTTTTATGGATTTATATTTTAAAAAAGCAAAGTTCATTTTAACAATAAGAGACGATGAGGAACAATGGTATAAATCTTTAACTCAATTTCATTCTAAAATTTTGGGTTTAGATAGATTACCTAACTCAAATGATTTAAAATTAGCAAAAAGAAGTAAGGATAGAACAATGTGGGATAATTTTAATGTTAGGCATGATATATCCAATGATGATCCTTATAATGAGGAACGGCTAAAAAAATATTATCTAGATCACAATAGAATGATTATAGACTATTTTAGATTTAAAAAAAATTTACTAGTTATTAATTTATCACATGAAGATTCTTACTCAAGGTTTTGTGATTTTTTAGAAGTAAAACCTTTATATGAAAAATTCCCATGGGAGAATAAAACCAATGAGCAATAAACGAATCTTTATTTTAGCATCCGAACGTTCAGGAACAAATTTATTAAGAGTTCTTCTGGGAAACCATAAAGATATTTCTGCTCCAGTAGCAGTTCATTTTTTTAATACATTTAAATCCAGCTTAAGTTATTATGGGGATTTAAAAGAGAAAAAGAATAGTGTTAAACTGTTAAATCATTTTTTAAAGTCGGCTAACCATCCTTACACTGATTGGAAACTAGAAGTCGATTTTTCGAAGTTTTCATTAGAAAAAGAAGTATATAGTTTTGAAACAGCCATGGATTTTATTCACAAATGCTATGTAGAAAATGAGAACAAAAAACATTATGTATGCAAGGATAATGATCTTTATGATTACATCTCTCTTTTAGAAAATTTAGAAAAAAAAGATAGTTCAACTTATTATATTTATTTAACAAGAGACCCGAGGGATCATGCAGTTTCTTGGTTGAAAACTCCTCTGTTTTTACATACAGTTTTTGACATCGCAAAAAAATGGAATAGAGAACAAAATACAGTTTTAAGTTATATCAATAAAATTAATATGTATCATCTCAAATATGAGGATTTAATTAAAGATACTAGATCTGCAATGACGAATGTTTTAAATTTTATAGATTTAAAAGTTGATGAGAATTGTTTCAATACTGACTCAAATAATAAAGAATCTAAACGCAATGAACTTTGGAAAAATTTATCAAAACCTATAATTAGAAATAATAGCAACAAATTTTTAGAAAGGTTAAGTAAGAAAGAAATTAAAATATTAGAAACAATTTGTAAAGAAAATATGAATTATTTAGGATATGATCTAGTTAGTAAAGCTAATTGGGTTGATTATTTTGGATTGTATCAGAACTATATTTTACCAAAGGAGAGAAAAAGAAATAAATTAAAAAACAATTCTTTTTATGAACAAAAAATGAAAGATTTAAGCTCTAAACTAGATTTGTTGAATAACTTAAAGAATGAAGTAAAAAGTGATTAAAACAGTTATGAACCTTATTAAAGCTGTATATAAAAAATTGTTGACTGGCAAAAAATATTTTTATAAGTACAGATGTTCAGTGTGTATGTCAAGAGTTTCTGCTTTCAGGCCTTTGTCAAAAGAATATAAATTAAACGCTGAAAAATATGGTTATAAATATTTTGGACAAAATGAGCATTTAAATATAGAAAAATATTCTTGTCCGATTTGTAATAGTTCTGATCGTGATAGACTATACGCTAGTTTTTTTATTCAGTTTGAATTAGGAAAGGAAAAAAATAAAAAATTACTTCACGTAGCTCCTGCTTGGCAGTTAAATAATAGATTTTTAGTAAAACATTTTGATGTTACAACTACTGATTTGAATATGGATAATGTTGATTACAAATTGAACATTGAAGATATGAAAATATTTAACGACAATACTTTTGATTATTTTATTTGTTCACATGTACTAGAGCATGTTAATCATCCAGATAAAGCTTTAAAAGAGCTATACAGAATATTAAGGCCTGGAGGTAAAGGTATCATTATGGCACCTATTATACCAGAATTAGAGAAAACTCTTGAAGATCCTAATCATAAAACTGAAGCAGAAAGAATTAAAAATTATGGTCAATCTGACCACTTTAGATTATTTGCTAAAAATGATTTTACTAATAGAATTACAAATGCAAATTTCAAATTGAAAACTTTTGGTGTTAATGATTTTAAATTAAATGTTTTCAAAGTGCAAGGAATTAAAAATTCGTCTATCTTGTACATAGGAGAGAAATAGTATGATTAATGTAACTAAAACATTTTTACCACCACAGAACGAATATCAGGCTATTCTACAAAGAGCTTGGGAAACGGGTTGGATGACTAATAGAGGTATTTTAGTACAAGATTTAGAGAGTAAGCTAAAATCGTATTTAGAAGTTGAGCAAATAATTTGTACTACAAATGGTACCTTACCTATACAGATTGCAATTAAGGCACTTGACTTAAAAGGCCATATCATTACAACACCATTTAGTTATGTGGCTACAACCTCTAGTATTGTTTGGGAAGGTTGTAAACCCATTTTTGTGGATATTCATCCAGAGTATTTGACTATAGACGAAACTAAAATTGAAGCTGTCATTACGTCTGAAACATCAGCTATTTTAGCTACACATGTTTATGGCAATCCATGCCACGTAGAAGCTATTAGTGAAATTGCTAAAAAATATAACCTTAAAGTAATTTATGATGCAGCGCATTGTTTTGGTGTTACTTATAAAGGTCAATCCATTTTTAATTATGGCGATGTAAGTACTTGTAGCTTTCATGCAACCAAATTATTTCATACAGGAGAAGGAGGTGCTTTTTTTACTAATTCAAAATCACTTAATAAAAGGCTTTTTGATTATCATAATTTTGGTCACCAAGGAAAAGAGGCGTTTAATGGAATTGGAATTAATGCTAAAATGAGTGAGCTACAAGCAGCAATGGGTTTAGCAGTTTTACCTTATATAGATAATATTCTTGAAGGTAGGAAGGATACAGTTGAGATGTATAATAAAGCTTTCAAGAATACAGATGTTAATACATTAAAATTAAGAGATAATACAGAATGGAATTATAGTTATTATCCTATATTATTTAATGATGAAAATCAATTATTAAAAATTAAATCGATACTTGAGAATAATAAAATATTCACACGACGATATTTTTATCCATCCTTAAACAAATTGCCATATACAAATAAAGCCCAATTTCCAATAGCAGAAAATATTGCCTCTAGAGTTTTATGTTTACCTCTTTATTACGGTTTAGAATTAGAAAATATTAATAGAGTAATTGATATTATAATTAGCGAAATATGAAAATAGCTATAATGCAACCTTATATATTTCCATATATAGGTTATTTTCAATTAATAAAAGCTGTTGAAACATTTGTGTTTTATGATGATGTAAATTTTATAAAAAGGGGATGGATTAATAGAAATAATTTATTGATAAATATGGAAAAGAAGATGTTTACAATTCCATGTAAATCTATTAGTCAAAATAAAAAAATAAATAAAACTATAGTTGATTATGATTCATTTAGGGTAGAAAAGTTATTGTCTTCAATTAATCATAGCTATTCTAATTCACCACAATTTAATTCTGTTTATCCTCTTTTAGAAAGTTTTTTTAAAAACACTAGAGCTCTTAAAATTTCTGAATTAGCTATTGAAAGTGTAAAGTTAGTATCAAAATATTTAGAGTTAAATACAAAGTTCGTAATTTCTAGTGAGCAATTTTCTGATACTATGCATTTTCACAAGGAAGAGCGTTTAATTGAAATATCTAAATCTCTTAATGCCTCGCACTATATAAACCCAATAGGTGGCTTGGAATTATACTACAAATCCAATTTCCTTGATAATAATATAAAATTAAGCTTTTTAAAAAGTAAGGATATTAGTTATAAGCAATTTGATAATGAGTTTGTACCTTGGTTATCAATAATTGATGTATTGATGTTTAACTCGAGATCGTTAATACTACAGATGTTAGATGAATATAAACTGGTTTAATGAAAAAAATTGCTATACATAGTGTTCCAAGAAGTGGTTCAACTTGGCTAGGAAATATTTTTAATAGTCACCCAGAGGTTAATTTTAGATACCAACCTTTATTCTCTTATGCCTTTAAAGATTATTTGAAAGTTGATTCGTCTAATTTAGTTATAGATCAATTTTTTTTAGAGATTAATAAATCAAAAGATTCTTTTATAAATCAAGAAGAAGCTGTTGATAAAGGATTGATTCCTGCTTTTAGTAAAGCTAAAGAACCACAATGTATTTGTTACAAAGAAGTACGCTATCATCATATTATAGAAAATATGTTGCAAAAAAATAAAACTATAAAGTTTGTATTTTTAATTAGAAACCCACTAGCAGTTATACATAGTTGGAGTAAAGCACCAAAAGAATTTAATAGTAATTGGAATCTTCAAGACGAATGGTTAGATGCGCCAAAAAAAAATTTAAATAAACCAGAAGAGTTTAATGGTTATAATAAGTGGAAAGAAACAGCGATTAATTTTTTAAGGTTAAGTGAATTATATCCTAAACAAACCTGTATTGTAAATTATTCTGATTTATTGAAAAATACTGAACAAGAAGTTACACGTATTTTTAATTTTTGTGACCTTAACTTGAATAAAAGTACCAAATATTTTTTGAATATAAGTAGAATGAAAAATGATGATGATGCGTATTCAGTTTTTAAGAGTAAGATTAAAGATGATAAATGGTTAGAATTACCCGAAAATATAATTAAGTATATTACAGAAGATGTTAAAGGTACAAATTTAGAAAGGTTCTTGTATGAATAGTAGTCCTTTAGTGAGCATATGTATACAGACATATAATCAAAAAGATTATATACAAGAATGTCTAGATGGTATTTTAATGCAAAAAACTAATTTTTCATATGAAATTATTTTAGGTGAGGATGAAAGCAATGATGGTACTCGCGAGATTTGTATAGAGTATGCTGCAAAATTCCCTGATATAATAAAATTACATTTGCGTTCTCGTAAAGATGTTATTTATATTAATGATAGACCAACTGGTAGATTTAACTTTGTTGAAAACCTGAAAATTGCCAAAGGTAAATATATTGCCCTTTGTGAAGGCGACGATTATTGGACAGACCTTCTTAAATTACAAAAACAAGTAGATTTTTTAGAAGCTAATCTGGATTATAGTATTTGCTTTCATAAGGTTTCTGTTTTTAATCAAAAGTTATTGAAACTAGAAAACGATACCATTACAAGGTCTGTAGATACAACTACAACAGTTTTAGATTTAGCCCAAGGTAATTATATACACACACCATCTGTAGTATTACGAAATGATTTTGATATACCTAACTGGTTTTATAAATCGCCTATTGGAGATTGGTCTCTTTATATGGTATCCTTGAAAAATAGAAAAATCAAAAAACTATCAGATAATATGGCTGTATATAGAGTACATGATTCAAGTTTATGGTCAGTAAAATCTGAAATAGAAAAATTTGATAGCACAAAAAAATCTATTGAGTTAGTAAAAAATAATATTGAATATTTAACTAACGATGTTCATTATATTTTAAAAAGTAGAATTGCGAAGTACTCCAGAACAAAAAAAATAACACTAAAAAATATTTTGAGTTATTTTAAACAAAAATCTTAATAATATTTATGTCTTTAGTTTCAATATGTATACCAACTTATAATGGTGAAGCTTTTATTAAGGATGCTTTAGGTTCAATACTTATTCAAGATTATAAACATCTTGAAGTAATTATTTCTGATGACAATTCATCTGATAATACATTACAGATAGTTGAGAAGTTTCGTCAAGAAACAAAACTACCAGTTTATATATTTAACCATAAGCCCAATGGTATAGGAGCCAATTGGAACAATTGTATTAAGCAAGCTAATGGCGAGTATATTAAATTTTTATTTCAAGACGATGTATTACTACCCAAATGTATTAGTATGATGGTTAACTTATTGACTAATAATCCTGAATTGGGATTAGTGGCTTGTAAGCGAAGTTTTATTGTTGAGCAAAAATTAGATGAACTGATAAATAATTGGATAAATAAATATAAAAACCTACAGATTCAATTTGAAAATAATAATCCAATTACTTTTTTGGATGAGTCACTTTTTTATCGTCAAGATTTTTTATCGTCTCCTTTAAATAAAATTGGAGAGCCTACAACAACAATGTTTAGAAAAAATATAATAAATGCAGTTGGTTTTTTTGATGAGAATTTGGTTCAGATACTAGATTATGTTTTTTATTATAGATTGTTAAAGCACTACCCCATAGCTATTATTAATCAAGAGTTAGTTGCTTTCAGAATTCATAAAACTCAGGCTACTAATGTTAATCGGAAAAAAAAGATTAATGATTATAAGCTGTACCACAAAATTTTATACAGTGAGTTTTATAGTTATTTAAATCCTAGAATACAAAGCCAATTAGCATCTGAATTTTCTATATTTACTAAAATTAAAGATTTAAGCCGTCGTGCCTACAGAAAAATTTTCAGATAATATTTTTATAGTAATAGTTACCTATAATGGTATCAATTGGCTGCCAAAATGTTTATCCAGTTGTAATGGCTATAAAGTAATTGTTGTTGATAATGCATCTACAGATAATACAGTACACTATATAGCAGAAAATTTCTCGGAAGTTGTCATATTAAATCAAGCAAAGAATCTTGGCTTTGGTGCTGCTAATAATATTGGTATATCGTATGCTTTAAAGCAAGGCGCAGACTATGTGTTTTTATTGAATCAAGATGCCTATTTAATAGGTGATGTTCTAGAAAATTTAGTTAGCATGCATAAACAAAATACTGACTTTGGTATATTGAGCCCATTGCATTTAGACAGCTCACAAAACAGATTAGATAGAAATTTTGCTAACTATATTAGTTTTAATAATAATCCAAGCTTATTTTCTGATGTATTGCTAAAAAAAGAGCGTGATACGTTATATGAAATTCCTTTTGTAAATGCTGCTGCATGGTTAGTTTCAAGAGATTGTCTTGAAACAGTTGGAGGTTTTGATCCTTTGTTTTTTCATTATGGTGAAGACGATAATTATTGTCAACGTGTTTTGTTTCATGGTTTTAAAATAGGCGTTTCTACAACTAACTTCATAATACATGATAGACCTCAAATAAATAATAAAACAACAGATTTATTTTCTAATGCTTATTATGTTTCTAAATTAAAATCTTATAAAATTAGATTAGCAAATATCAACGATAATGATTTTGAAGTGCATTATAAAAATTGTGAAAAAAAATTAAAACGGCTAATATTAAAGTCTTTTTTAAAACTTGATTATAAGGGTTATAAAGGTTTCTCTAAAGAACTATCTTTTTTAAAAAGTTTGAAAAAAGAAATAAATGTTAGTAGAAAGAAAACGTCTAAAAAGGGATTAAGTTATTTAGACTTGTAAATTATTATGATTGATAGCGATCCTTTAGTATCTATAGTTATTCCAACATTTAATAGGGAAAATGTTATTAAAGAAACATTAGATAGTGTTACAAAACAAACCTATTTAAATTGGGAATGCATTGTTGTTGATGACGGATCTACAGACTTAACAGTGCAAATTCTAAAAGAGTATTCAATTAATGAACCTAGAATGAAATATTTTTTAAGACCAAAAAATAGAAAAAAAGGAGGGAATGCTTGCAGAAATTTAGGTTTTGAAAAATCGAGAGGTGATTATGTTCAATGGTTTGATAGTGATGATATAATGCATCCTGAAATGTTGGAAGAAAAAGTAAGTAATTTAAGATTTAGTGATTATGATTTTGTTGTTTGTGAAGGAATAGAATTTAAAAGTAGCATTACTAATACATTTGGAAAATGGGATGCCATTTCAAGTTCAACACCTGCTTTAGATCATGCAATAGGAGATATTTCTTTTCATACTAATGGTCCATTATTTCGAAGATCGTTTTTAAAAGATAAAAAATTATTTGATGAATCTTTACAGAGAAAACAAGAATGGGAATTTTACACGAGGCTTTTACTTGATTCTAAAAACTATTATCATATAAAGAGAATACTTTATTACTTTAGAATTCATGAAAAAAGTATTAATGGTTTTAATAATTTGGATACATTAAAGTCTATGATTAATGCTAATAGAAAAGTTTTTAAAAACATTAATTCTAAAGGCAACTTAATTAATAATAAAGCTCATATTAAAAAACATTTTACTTATAAATTATTAGATTTATTAAAAAAATCATTTAAGAATGGTTTATACTATAACTCCTTATTAGCTCTTACAGGAATACTAGAGATAAACAATTTTAAAGATTTTTATAACTCTTTATTAAATGTTATTAAGAACCCAAAAATTATTAAAAGATTATTTAGTTAATGCGAAAGGGTAAAAATCCATATAATAATAGATTTAAGGATAAAATTGATTTTACTCATCAAGTAATAATTCCTGTTTATTTACCCAATGAAGAAGATTATTTTAAAGACGGTTTAAAAGTTTTAAAAACCTGTTTAACCTCTTTAATTAAAACGACTCACTCTAAAACTTTTATAACAGTAGTAAATAATGGTAGTTATGATTCAGTATCAGACTATTTAAATAAATTATTTTATCAAGGTCGTATACACGAAGTAATACATACCTCTAATATTGGTAAAATCAATGCGGTTAGTAAGGGTATTAAAGGTCACTATTTTAAATTGGTTACAGTCGCTGATGCCGACACGTTTTTTCTATCTAAATGGCAAAACCAAGTGGTAAAAGTTTTTAATGCTTTTCCAAAGGCTGGAGTCGTTGGTATGGTTCCACAGTTTAAGCTCTATGCATATTTATGTAGTAATGTGTTATTTGATTATGCTTTATCAAAAAAAATGCGGTTTACCAATGTGGTTAATCCTGAAGATATGAAACATTTTTATAAGAGTATTGGTTGGGATGATAGTTATAATCAAGATTTTTTAAAAGTTAATTTAAGTATTGAGAATAAAAATGGTTTTAAAGCTTTAGTAGGTTCAGGTCATTTTGTTGCTACCTATAGATACGAGGCATTTAATACTAACAACAATAATGAAGTTAAAGAGTTATTGGGTTCTAAAAGTGATCGGGATTTTTTAGATTATCCAATTCTAAAAAAGGGTGGTTATAGATTAACCACTGAAGATAATTATGCCTACCATATGGGAAATGTTTATGAGTCGTGGATGGACGACCAATTAAAACAACTTACAGAACCTAAAGAAATTCCAGTCGCTAACCTCAAAAAATTGTCAAGCACTAAATTAAGCCACTGTATTAAAAATCATGTATTTAGGAAGCTAACACAAAATAAAGCCTTTATTAATTGGTTTATTAGGATTAAAGGACTTCCAAAAGAAATGACTAAAACGCCATGGCATGAATGGTAACCTAATAATAGCGACCATATGATTGAAGTGTCTATTTTAATCGTTTCAAAAAACAGGAAACAAGCGCTTCAAAAAACTCTTGAAATTCTTGAAACCTATATCAACTATTCCAAACATGAAATTTGTGTTTTTTTAGATGGATGTACTGATGATTCGCAAAGTTTAATACCGAAGTTTTCATCCATTAAATGGTTGGTGTCAGAAACTTCCATTGGAGCCTCTCATGCCAGAAATAAACTGTATAAAATTGCTAATGGAACTATCTTTATTGGTTTAGATGATGATGCACATCCTTTGCAAGCTAATTTTATTGAATTAGTGCAAAAGGAATTTAATTACAATAATCAAATTGGTATTCTAGCTTTTCAAGAAATAAAAGGCGTATTTAATTCTGATGAAGAGGCTTTAAAACAGGCGATAACAACAGACAGCTATATTTGTAATAGTTTTATAGGTTGTGGATTTGCTATTAAAAAAAATGTGTATAATGCTACCAACGGATTTCCTAAATGGATCGATATATATGGCGAAGAAGATTGTGTCGCTCTAGAAGTTATCTCCAAAGGGTACGACATAAAATATAGTAGCCATATTTTAATAAACCACAGAGTAGATTTTGCTTCAAGAAAAACAAAAGGCTATCACGAGTTTAGATTCCAAAAACAGTTAAAAAATACCATGTATTATTATTTGGTTTACTATCGCTATCCTTTAATACCTATTGTAAAATTATTAGCTCATAATCTTAAAAAGTATGCTTTTAAAAGTTTTAAATATTTCTATAACTTTTGGAAATCTATTATAACCGTTATCATAACTTTACCCAAAGTTTTACAATATAGAGAACCCGTTAAAACTTCCGTTATTGATAAAAAGAAACGTCTAAAAGCACCTAAATTTTAGCTTTAAATTATAAATTTGTTTTATATCGATGATAATGCATAAAAGAAACAAAAAAATTATTGCTATTATACCAGCTCGAGGAGGCTCTAAACGCTTACCCAAAAAAAATTTGTTACCCCTTTTAGGTAAGCCACTTATAGAACATAGCATAGATTTTGCAAAACATAATAAAGATAGTATTGATGAGATAGTTGTATCTACTGATGATGAAGAGATCAAGAATTTTGCTTTAGAGAAAGATATCACCGTTATAGATAGACCTAAAGCTATTTCAGGCGATACAGCTACAACAGTATCTGCCCTAAAACATGTGTTGCAGACTATTGATAAGGAGTACGATTATGTTATTTTGTTGCAACCAACTAATCCTTGTCGCCCTGACAATTTATTAAAAGCTGCCCTTAACGAATTTTTTGAATCTGGTTGCGATAGCTTAATGACAGTCTCAAAAAGTGATAAAAAATTGGGTAAGATTGCGGATGGAACTTTTAAACCTTACAATTATAATCCTGGTCAAAGAAGTCAAGATTTAGAACCGTTATATTATGAAAATGGATTGCTATACATCATAAAAGCGTCCTATATTTTAGAGGATGTAATTTTAGCTGAAAATAATTATTCTTTTGTTGTTAATCATCCTTTTTCTAAAGTCGATATAGATTATCAGGAAGATTTTGATTTTGCGGAATTTGTATTAAATAACTACACAAATGACTAACCCTTTTATAGACATAGCAGGACGAAAAGTAGGATTGGATTTTCCACCACTAGTCATAGCAGAAATTGGTATTAATCATGAAGGGTCTTTAGAAGTGGCCAAACAAATGGTAGATGCTGCTGCTAGAGCTGGTGTTGAGGTGGTAAAACACCAAACACATATTGTAGAAGATGAAATGAGTGGAGTGGCTAAAACTGTTATTCCTGGAAATGCTGATGTATCTATTTACGAAATAATGCAACGGTGTTCACTAAATGAAGCAGATGAAATCGCTTTAAAAAGTTATGTAGAAAGTAAAGGCATGATTTTTATATCCACGCCATTTTCTAGAGCTGCTGCAGAACGTCTAGAACGTATGGATGTAAAAGCCTACAAAATAGGTTCAGGAGAATGTAATAACTACCCATTACTAGAACATATTGCTCAATTTGGAAAGCCTGTAATTTTAAGCACCGGAATGAATACTATTGAAAGTGTTGCAAAAGCAGTTGCTATTTTCGATAAGTACAAGGTTGATGTAGCCTTATTGCATACCACAAATCTATATCCAACACCAACTCATTTAGTACGACTTGGTGCTATGATGGAATTACATAAGGCCTTTCCTAATAACGTATTTGGGTTAAGTGACCATACGCTTAATAACAATGCATGTTTGGCATCTGTCGCTTTAGGAGCGTCTATTTTAGAGCGTCATTTTACAGATCATATGCAACGTGTTGGTCCTGATATAGTTTGCTCTATGGATGAAAGTACGTGTAAAGAGTTAATAATAAGTAGCAAAGAAATAGCCCAAATGCGAGGTGGTAAAAAGGAGCCAGCAAAAGAAGAGCAAGTAACCATAGATTTTGCCTTTGCAACAGTTTGTTCAATTAAACCAATCGCAAAAGGAGCCGTTTTTACAAAAGATAATATTTGGGTAAAACGCCCTGGAACTGGAGACATTTTAGCAGAAAATTTTAATAGTATTCTGGGTAAGACTGCTACTAGAACTATAGATGAGGACACGCAATTAACTTGGGAGGATATTCAATGATAAAGAGAAAAATAGTTTTTTTAACTGGTACACGTGCTGATTTTGGTAAAATAAAATCCCTTATTCAAGCCCTTGAATCTCATGACGATTTTGAACCTTTTGTATTTGTTACAGGTATGCACTTATTAGAAACATATGGCTACACACTCATTGAAATAGAACGTTGTAATTTTTCAAATATTCATACCTTTTCTAATCACACTTGTGAGACCACTATGGATTTAACTTTAGCAAAAACGATTGAAGGGTTTTCTGAATATGTAAAAACCGTGTCTCCAGACTTAATTGTAGTTCATGGAGATCGAGTAGAAGCACTTGCTGGTGCCATTGTCGGGAGTTTAAATAATACGCTAGTTGCACATATTGAAGGTGGTGAAGTCTCTGGAACTGTGGACGAATTAATTAGGCATTCGGTAAGTAAGATGAGTCACATACATTATGTATCTAATGATTTAGCGAAGCAACGATTATTGCAAATGGGAGAAATTGAAGCATCTGTAAAAGTTATTGGTTCTCCAGATGTGGATATTATGTTTTCTGATACCTTGCCAACTATTGATACTGTCAAGCAGTATTATGAAATTGCGTTCGATAATTATGCAGTAGCCATGTTTCATCCCGTAACAACAGAATACGATAGTATGGAGATATACGCTAAAAATTTTGTGGATGCTCTAATTACTAGTAATAAAAATTTTGTGGTGGTGTATCCTAATAACGATTTAGGTTCAGAAAAAATATTACATCAATATAAAGCCTTTGAAAATAACCCAAGGTTTAGGCTGTTTCCATCTATTAGATTCGAATATTTTTTAACCCTTTTAAAACAGGCACAATTTATAATTGGTAATAGTAGTGCAGGAATAAGAGAAGCTCCTTATTACGGAATACCAACTATTAACATTGGAACAAGACAAGAAAATAGAAGCATACAAAGCGATATAATTAATGTTGATTATTCGCAAAAATCCATACAACATGCTTTAGAGCGTAAGGTAAACAAAAAACCAAGTAACGACTTTCCAGAATTTGGTTCCGGTAGAAGCTCTGAATTATTTTTAAAAAGTTTAAATGATTCTGCTACTTGGATGATTAATAAACAAAAACAATTTGTAGATTACGTATCTAATTAAATTATATAGATGTTAACTGTTTGTAATTATCATTACATACGTCAAAATTTTTCTTTTAAGTATCCTAGTATTTTTGGAGTCACTCCAGATGAATTTGATTATCAACTTCAGCAACTAAAAAACATAGGTGATTATATTTCGCCTTCAGATTTACTTGAAGATACACAGACAATTTTAAAATCTGATGATAATTATTTATTGGTAACATTTGACGATGGTTTAAAAGAACAATTTGATATTGCCTTACCAATTTTACAGGCTAAAAGTATACCTGCAATTTTTTTTGTTAATACCATCAACCACATTGAATCTAAAGTTAGTACAGTTCATAAAATACACCTTTTAAGGTCAATTCTTTCTCCTGAAGAGATGAGTTCAAAAATCAATTCAAACACTACTGTGACATTAACACAAGAGGATAAAACTATTGCTAGAGCTACTTATAGATTTGATAATACAAGTACTGCAGAATTAAAGTTTCTACTAAATTTTAAAATCCCTTTTCAAGAACAAGAATTACTAATTAATAACATGTTTACAAACTATTTTAATGAAAACGAGGTTGTTAAACATCTATATATGAGCGAAGAGGATTTGATACAGTTATCAAAATTAAATTTTTTGGGGAGTCACACGCACAGTCATTATCCACTAGGTTTATTGGATGAAAATGTAATTTATAAAGAATTAGAACTATCTAAACAATATCTAGAGAGTTTAACAAATATGCCAATAAATTTTGTGTCTTATCCGTATGGTTCACCTCAAGCTTGTACAGAAGAAGTGTTTTTACAAACTAAAAAAGCAGACTATTCAATAGGATTTACTACAACTACAGGAGTCAATAAAGAAGCAGATAACATCCTATCTCTAAAACGATATGATTGCAATGACTTACCTGGTGGAAAAAATTATAAATACAAATGATTACAAGGGAAGCTAACATAGAAGATTGGGATAAATTATCTCGTTTTTACTCCAGAATATATAGGCCTAACCATCCACTTCTATCTAAAGCGTTTTGGCAATGGCAATATGGCGATAAAAATCACGGAAGGTCTTTTGTATATATCAATAGTGAAAATGAAATAGCTGGTCATGTTGGTGCAAACTTTAAAGGTGGTTTAGCATGGATAATAAATGTCTATTTAGATAAGGATTCTCGCGGTAAAGGTGTTTTAAGAAAGTTATACGATTTGGCTAGAGCCTATTATCCATTAGCAGCAACAGCAGCTAATGAAGCAGGTCTTGGTTTATATCAAAATATGAGGTGGTATAGATATTATGATTTAGTTCGATACGTAAAGGTCAACCCAAATGTAACAGATCCAAAATTTGAAAATATTTGTAAACCTGTAGAGGTCTCGATTCAAGAATTTATAGTTGACGATACACATTATTTTAAACAACCTAATATCAAGGGTATGCTTTTTAAAGATGGTTCTAGAGCTGTTTGTCAAAAAGCAGTTGGAGGTTTGCGAGTAGCTGATATAGAAGATTTACAATTTTTAGAAAGTCAAGCTTGGGATTTAGGTTATTTATGGATTGATTATATAACGTCATGGAATGATCTTAAGACGAAATTACTTATTAAAAATAATTGGAAAAGAGATTATGAAACAGTTGTTCCTTGGAGACTAAATCCTATTGAAAAAGGGTATTTTTGTGACATAACTTTTTTATCTGAAAAACCTCTAGATAATGAATATGTTGTTCATAGGTCTTTTTCAGATCATGGAAGAGTAGGTAGTATATAAAATGAGCAAGAAACGATTAGGACTGGTTATAACTGATGGAGTAGGTTTTAGAAACTTTATTTTAACAAAGTTTGTAAAAGAAGCCAACAATATATTTGATGAGGTAATTATTTACTCATGCTTACCAAAAGTGGTTTATAAAGATCATCTAAATAATCATAAAGTTGTGGAGTTAAAAACCTACAAAGAAAATTTTTTCACATGGTTTTTCATGAAGTTAAAAGAAGTGGCTCATCTACAACTTAATATGAAAAACAACTTTGGTATTAGAGATAGTTTTAATATTAATAAAACATTTAACAATTCTAACCGAGGTATAGCTAAACGATTTATTTTTTTTATAACTAGATTTTTAAAGTCAGAATTCTGGATTCAGAAATTTAATTCCTTTCAACAGGCTACATTTAAAAATCATCCTATTACCAAGGAGTATATTTCTATTTTAAAAGAGGATAGGTTAGACTTTTTATTTTTCACACACCAAAGGCCACCATTTATTGCACCTTTAATATATGCTTCAGAACAATTAAAAATACCTAATGGAACGTTTATTTTTAGTTGGGATAACATAGCTTCTAAAGGAAGAATGGCTGGTAATTTTAATAATTACTTTGTTTGGAGTGATTTAATGAAAACTGAATTACTTCAATTTTATAAACAAGTAAAAGCGTCGCAAATACACATTGTTGGAACACCTCAATTTGAACCTTACACGTATCAAAACTTTGGTTACGATAAAGACTCACTACATAAGAAGTTTAATTTAGATAGTAAGCTACCATTATTATTTTTTACTTGTAACGATTCTAGTAGTGAGAACGATCCTATTTATTTAGAAATACTAGCTAAATATATAGAGGAAAATAAGTTGATACAAAAAGTAAATTTACTTGTTAGAACATCACCTGCGGAGAATCCAGATCGATTTAAACATATTGCAGAACGTTTTAATTTTATTAAATGGAACTATCCAGATTGGACATCTGTTAGACAAAACCATCAAGAGGCATGGTCGCAGAGAGTTCCTTCATTAGAAGATTTAATGGATTTAAAATCTATGCTAGCCAATTGCTTTTTGTGTGTGAATGTCTTATCAACTATTACATTAGATGCGTTTATATTTAACAAACCAGTTATTAATCCAGTTTTTGGGAATGATGACAATGAACTTTTTAATGATCAAAAGTTTTTAGAGTATAGGCATCTAAAAAATTTAGTGCTATCTGATGCTTCATTAATTTCTAAAAACAAAGAGGACTACTTAAATCATTTAAATCATATTTTAAGTAATTCTGATAATAAAGATAAAGAGAGAAAAGAGTTTATAAATCTTCAAATAGGAGTTCCTCTAGAAGATACGTCTCAACAAGTTGCACAATCTATTTTTAAATGTCTAAAGTAATGAATCGTCATATAGCAATTGTTTGCAACTATCAAATAAAACCTGATAGAATAGGTGGTATGGATCGTTTTTTTAGAGCGTTTAATACAGAAGCTGAAAAAAAAGAGTATACTATAGACTGGTTTTTTACCAATTCAGAAACCTTTGAGTTTTATACTAGTTTACATATTAAAAGTGCTAACAATCAGAGTATAGAATCGTTTTTTTTAAACCATATAAAAACTACACCAGTAATATACGATGTGGTCATTACTCATTTTTTGGAATTATGTACATCGTTTTACAAAAACGTAAAAGAGGTAAATAGTCAAACTCAAATTATTGCTGTAGATCATAACCCTAGACCTTATAAAGGCTATCCTTTAAAAAAAAGAATCAAGAACAAAATTAAAGGACTGCTATATTCTAAATATATAGATGTTTTTGTGGGAGTGTCTAACTATACTAAAAAACATATTCTAAAGGATTATGGTGCATTTCTAAATACAAAAACTAAAGTTATACACAATGGTATAGATACCTCTGTTTTTGAACAAAGGACAGATTCTAATACCAATAAGTTTATAGTAGCATCTCATTTACGACCATCAAAAGGAATTCAAGACCTTATTGAAGCAGTCAATGGGTTAGATACATCGTTACAAAATAAATTGCATATCGATATTTTTGGGGAAGGACCTATAGAACAAGAATTACAAAATCAAGTTGCGTCTTATAATTTACAGAGCGTTATTTATTTTAAAGGGAGTTCTTCAAACTTAAATACAGAATTTAAACATTACAGTTATCTGTTACAACCAACTTATATGGAGTGTTTTAGTTTATCTATTTTAGAAAGCTTATCTGCAAATGTTCCTGTAATTACAACAGAAGTTGGTGGTAATTTAGAAGTAATTACCGATAATGAAAATGGTTTTGTATTTACAGCTGGAGATGTAAATGGGTTACAACAAATTATTACAGATATACTTACGAATAACAAGACAATTAATTTAGATGTCAGTAAGCTTATAAAAGATAAGTACACTATTGAAAAAATGGTTAATCAACATTTAAATCTTCTAGAATGCATATAGGTTTTTTAACTCCAGAATTTCCTCATGAGAGATTAAAAAAATCAGGAGGATTAGGTACAAGTATTAAAAACCTTGCTGAAGGATTGGTAAGTCAAGATATAAAAGTTACTGTATTTGTGTGCTGGCAAAACAGTGATTTTGAAGTCATAGAATCTGGAGTTAGAATTGTAAGTATATCTAAAAAAGTATATCCATTTTTTAATTGGCATTTTGAAAGAAAGCGCATACAGAAAATTATTCAAAATGACATTCATACTACTAAAATTAATCTAATTGAAGCGCCAGATTGGACAGGTATTTCTGCTTTTATGAAGTTTTCTGTCCCGTTAATTATCAGACTGAATGGTAGTGATGGTTATTTCTGTAAGATTGAAAATAGAAAACAAAAGTGGAAACACTTTTTTTTAGAAAAAAAAGCTTTAAAAAATGCTGATGCTATTATCTCTGTAAGTACTTATACTGGTAAACTAACCAAGTATATTTTTGGTTTAAGGCATACTATTAAAACGATTCATAATAGTATAAATATTGATGACTTTAAACCATTACATGAGTCTGTAAATGACAATCAACTATTATATTTTGGAACAATTATCAGAAAAAAAGGCGTGTTAGAGCTTGCAAAAACATTTAACCTGGTTGTAGAAAAAAAGCATGATGCAGAGTTACTGTTAATTGGTAAAGACAGTAATGATATTTTTGAGAATACGTCCACCTTAAGTCTTTTTAATAGGTTGCTTTCAGATAAAGCCAAGAATAAAGTTCAGTATATAAAAGAAGTTCCTTATCAAGACATTAAAAAGTATATTGCAAGAGCCTCTGTTATAGTATTGCCAAGTTTTGCTGAAGCTTTCCCAATGACCTGGTTAGAAGCTTTAGCTATGGAAAAAGCATTAGTTTCTTCAAACATTGGTTGGGCGAATGAGCTTATGATAGATGGAAAAACTGGTTATACAGTAGATCCAAAAAAACATGAAGAGTTTGCCAATAAAATTATAAAACTGTTAGATAGTAATCAGTTAAGAACAGAGTTTGGTAAGAATGGCCGTGAACATGTCGCGGCTAATTTTTCAACACAAATAATTACAAATAAAAATATTGAACACTATAAAAATAGTATAGCTTTACTTGCTGAATCTAGAAGTTAATTTATGTCTGTAGAATTTAAAAGATATACTACTAATTCGGGTGAAACAATTTTATATACTGGGAATCCAGATTTAAAATTGCTAGAAGCCCTCTCTCATGGTGATGGCGATATTTGGCATAGTTCTTTTGAGCAAGGTTATAAAAATGAATTTAGGGATATCGTGTATCATGCTGTTGTGTTTTTTTGGTTTATTAATGACTTTGATGATTTAGATCAATGTATTAGTTGGAGATTAAACCCAAATAACTTTGCTATACGAGAATCTACATGGAATATTTTAGGTGGCTTTGATGAGGATTATGAAAACGATCAAATAAAAGCATTAGATTTTGCTTATAATGCTTTAAGAAATAGAGGTGCAATTCCATATTATGTTACATCTCTCTACACTGAAAAGTCTAAAGATACTATTTTAATAAGTGCAAAAGACAGATACACTTTTTACAGAAAAAACTTTAAGATGGAACATTCGTTTTATATGCTATACAGAAAAGGTTTCTGGAAGTATAAGGAATGGAAATCACTACTATATGCAAAAAAGCATTTTAAATTAAGACCACAAGGAGTCTCAATTCCGCCTCGTAAATTACATCCAATTAAAGGAAACCCAACAGTAAGTTATATTATTCCCACCATGATGCGTCAGGATTTTACGCTTACTTTACTCCAAGATTTAGTTAATCAAACCTATCAACCTACTCAAGTTGTAGTAGTGGATGCAACTCCAGAAACGAGTAGAGATTCCACTTTGTATGATCGTTCTAATTATCCTTTTAAAGTAGATTTTAAATGGCAAACGACAAAAGGAAGCTGCAGAGCAAGGAATGAAGCTATTAATTTGTGCACTGGTGATTTCATAATTTTTGGAGATGATGATATAAGAATCCAACCTAATTTTATAGAAAATCATATTAGAATTTTACAAACATATAATGCTGGAGGCTGTAATGGGTTAGATATCATGGCAGATAATTCTAATCAAGATTTAGCTGATTTAGAAAGAAAATTAGAAGATTATAAAGATAAAACTCTAAAGGTAGGAGCGGCTTTAACTTTTAACAATGCAAATACCTGTGTAAGAAGAGAGCATGTAAACAATATTATAGGTAACGATATTAATTATGATGGAGGTTATGGTGAGGATAGTGATTTTGGTATATCCTTATTAAAAAGTGGTGTCACATTACTACAAAATCCTTTTTCAGTTAATTTGCACCTAAAACCGTCTAGTGGAGGTTACAGGTTTTGGGGAAGTCAAGCTAAAATTTTAGGTAAAAAAAGAAAACAACAACCTTGGGAATTAGATACTCCTGTTAAACATATTAGACCAGTTCCTAGTCCAACAATCATGTATCAAATTCATAAACATTTTACACCAGAACAGTTTGAAGAGTATAAATACAAATATTTTATACTACACTTGTTCAAAGGAAGTAAACTTAAATTTATTCCTAAACTTTTAAAATTACCATATAAAATATTACAATTTAAAAGATCAGTTTTTTATGCAAAAAAATTGATTCAATTAGGTGTTCGTTATAAATAAGTCAGTTTAAATAGTAGATGGAATTTTCGTTAGTTATTTGTACATACATGAGAGCTCAATCTTTATTGAATTTGTTAAATTCGGTAAATCAGCAATCTCTTTGTCCTAATGAAATTTTAATAATTGATGGTTCGATAAATGATGAAACAGAAGAAGCTTTAAAACAAAACACGTTTAAAAATTTAACATATTTTAAAGTTGATGAATTACATAGAGGGTTAACCAAACAACGAAATTTTGGAATAAAACAAGTTAAGGAGTCTTCAGAGATTATATGTTTTTTAGATGATGATACTATTTTAGAACAGGATTTCTTTAAAGAAATTATAGCGACGTATAATACTTACCCTAAAGCATTAGCTGTAGGAGGTTACATAACTAATGAGGTTGAGTGGGAAGAGACCAATTTGAATAAACTAAAAGGTAAGTTTATATATGATGGATGGATGCGAGAGGAGCCTTTGAGATTTAGAATTAGAAACTATTTCGGCTTGGAACCTGATACCAATCCAGCATTTTTACCCACGTTCTCTCATGGTAGATCTGTTAGTTTTTTACCACCCTCAGGAAAAATATACCAAGTGGAACAGATAATGGGAGGTGTAGCATCTTATAGAAAAGAGGTTTTTGAAGCATTAAGTTTTTCAAAATATTTTGAAGGCTATGGTTTATATGAGGATACAGATTTTTCATTGAGACTAACGAAAAAAGGAGCATTATATGTTAATACCAATGCTAGATTAAGTCATCATCATCATGTTTCAGGGAGGCCTAATAAGTATAAATATGGAAAAATGGTTTTACGGAATGGATGGTATGTATGGAGAGTAAAATATCCAAAATCGTCATTTATGTCCATTATAAAATGGAATGTAACCGCTTTATTATTAATGATTATTACTTTTATAGGAGTTTTTACGAGCTCAAAAAAAATGGATGCTCTAGCTGAAGGATTTGGACGATTAATAGGCTGGATAAGTTTAATTTTTAAAAAACCAACTGTAGAAAAATGACATTTGCCATATTTACATTAGTGCAACACAGAGAGAAGGATGGCAAATATTATGGTTATGCACCATATATACGAGAAATGAATATTTGGACCAAATATGTTGACGACGTTATTGTTGTAGCTCCAAAATCAAAAAACAATGTAGTTTCTGCAATAGATTTACCATATGATCATAAAAAAATAACATTTGTTGAAGCTCCCGATTTTAATATTAAATCGATACAGAGTATTTTCAGAATTCTAATCTTACTGCCAGGAGTTTTTTATAAAATGGCTAAAGTGATGCGAAAGGCAGATCAATTACATTTTAGATGCCCTAGCAATGTAGCAGCTTTAGCTTCAATTGTACAAGTTTTTTTTCCGTCTAAAAAAAAGATTACAAAATATGCTGGCAATTGGGATCCAAATAGTATTCAGCCTTTAGGGTATAAATTTCAAAAATGCCTATTAAGTAATACGTTTTTTACTAAAAAAATGAGAGTATTAGTGTATGGCGATTGGAACAGTAAAAGTGACTATGTTACACCATTTATTTCTGCTACCTATTTTGAACACGAAAAAGTGAGTTTTAATAAAAGAAATTTTAATGAAGAACTTCAGTTTGTGTTTGCAGGAGCGTTAGTAATAGGAAAGAGACCTTTATTAACCATTAAAATTATTGAACTACTTAACAACAAAGGATATAAATCAAAACTTCATATGTATGGAGAGGGTGATTTAAGATTAGACCTAGAAAATTATATAAAAAATAATAATCTTCAAGACGTTATTATACTTTATGGTAATCAAGAAAAGGAAGTTATAAGAGAACGATTAAAGCAAGCGCATTTTACAATTTTACCCTCAAAAAGTGAAGGATGGCCAAAAGCAATTGCTGAAGGGATGTTTTATGGAGCTATACCAGTTTCTACAAAAATATCCTGTTTAGAGTGGATCTTAGATTACGGAAATAGAGGTATTTTAATTGAACCAAATGTTGAATTGGCTGTAAAAGCAATAGAAAAACATTTACACAAATCTGACTTGAATGATATGGCTAAACAGGCTTTAGATTGGTCGCAACAATACACTTTAGAAACTTTAGAAAGTTCTATAAAGAAATATGTTTTAGAATAATGAGAGTTTTACAATTAATAGACTCATTGCATACAGGTGGTGCCGAACGAGTAGCTGTAAATATGGCTAATAGTTTAGCAAATCATGATGTAGAGTCTTATTTATGTGTAACTAGAGACGAAGGACTTTTAAAAGATAGCGTATCTAATAAGGTTAATTATTTTTTCTTGAACAAGAAACGAACAGTAGATTATGCAGTAATAAAAAGGCTATTAAGTTATGTTAAGAATGAACAAATAGCAATTATTCATGCACATTCTTCGTCGTTTTTTTTAGCTACTATTTTAAAAGTATTTGGAGGAAATATTAAAATTGTTTGGCACGATCACTATGGTAAAAGCCAGTTTCTCGATAAAAGAAAACATAGAATTCTAAAGTTTTGCTCAAACTATTTTTCTCATATATTTAGTGTTAATGAACAATTGGAAACCTGGTCAAAAACTAAACTGTCATGCGATAGTGTATCTTATTTACCCAACTTTGTTGTAAAAAACAATAATAAGAAAGAAACTCATTTAAATGGTGTTTTAGGAAAGAGAATATTGTGTTTAGCTAATTTGCGACCTCAAAAAGATCATGAAAATCTATTAAGGGCTTTTGAGAGATTACAGTCTAAATTTCGAGAATGGACGTTGCACTGTGTAGGAAAAGATTTTAATGATGATTACTCCAAACATATTTTTAAGTTAATTGAAGAGTTTAAATTAAAAGAAAAGGTGTTTTTTTATGGAAGTGTTCAAGATGTTGAATATGTAATTGAGCAATCCAATATTGGTGTGCTATCATCTAATTCTGAAGGTTTGCCATTAGCACTTTTAGAGTATGGTTTAGGGAGTTTAGCTGTTGTTGCAACAGATGTTGGAGATTGTTCTAAAGTTATATCAAATAGTAATTTAGGGAAATTGGTGCAAAAAAATGATCATCTTGCATTATCAGATGCACTTTCACTGTATATGGAAGATAATACATTACGAACTCATGCTGGAGAGGCATTACATCAGCACATCAAAAATACGTTTTCTGTAGATTCACAAATAAAAAAAGTCGTCTCTATTTACACCAAAGTTTTAGAAGTTAGTTAATGAAGCAAGCTCGTAAATATAAATTTACCAACGATCTTTATGTGTTTATGATTGTATTACACATAGCACTAGGTATTTTGATAAATATGATTCCTGTTTTTTCAAAATTATACTTTGCTATTGCTTGTTCTTTTTTTATTTTAAAAATAATTGTAGCTCATAAAGCAGATAAAACCATGTGGGTGCTTTTTGGCTGTGCCTATATAGCTGCTGCTGAATCCTTGTTTAGGATGACTGGAGGAGGCTTATTCTATGAGTTTTCAAAGTACTATGTCATACTTTTAGTATTAATGGGTATGTTTTTTAATGGTGTTTCTGGTAAAGCCTACCCTTACTTTATGTATTTAATTTTATTAGTGCCATCTGTTTTAGTAGCGTCAATAAATTTAGGGTTTGACTTAAATTTTAGAACCAGTGTAGCTTTTGTTTTAAGTGGGCCAGTCTGTTTGGGTATATCAGCTTTGTACTGTTACGACAAAAAAGTCACTTCCGAACAACTCTTACAAATAATGGCATGTATGAGTTATCCACTTGTCGCCATGACTACTTATATTATTTTATATAACCCAAGTGTAAAGGAGGTTTTAACAGGAACAGGTTCTAATTTTACGACTTCTGGAGGGTTTGGTCCAAATCAAGTTTCAACACTTTTAGGTTTAGGAATGGTGACCTTTATAGTTCGCTTTTTTTTAAAATCACCTACTTTATTTCTTAAAGTTTTTAATTCATTATTATTATTTGTTGTGACTTACAGAGCACTGGTAACTTTTAGTAGAGGAGGAGTTTTTGGTTCTATTATTGTTATTGCTGGCTTTCTTTGGGTGTTGTATTTAAGGTCTAAATATAAACGTCGACAACAAATCATTGCATTATTCATAATTTTAGTACTTGGTAGTATGGTTACTTGGACTATCACCTCCAGTCAAACATCTGGTTTAATTGATAATAGATATGCTAATAAAGATGCAATAGGAAGAGAAAAAGAAGATATCTCTACAGGACGACTAGAATTATTCGTTCATGAAATACAAGGGTTTTTAGAACATCCTTTTTTAGGTGTTGGTGCCAGTGGGATGAAACAAGTTCGTTTAGAAGAAGAAGGTAAAATTGTAGCATCCCATAATGAGGTAAGCCGATTATTATCAGAACATGGTATATTGGGACTCATTATTCTTTTACTACTCATTATCAAACCACTAGCTTACAGAACGCAACAACAAGGTAATATTTTATTTTATTCATTTTTAGCGTTTTGGTTTGCGACTATCAATCACTCAGCAATGAGAATTGCAGCACCTGGATTTATATATGGATTGGCATTATTGAGAATAGTTTATGAAAAAAAGAATCCTATACATAGGAAATTATCTGCAAGGAAATAAGACTAATACATCTTATATGCACACTTTAGGGTATTTACTGGAAGATAGTGGACATATTGTGTATTACTCTTCAAAGAAAACGAATAAGATATTACGTTTATTCGATATGATTTTTTCAGTTTTAAATAAGCGAAATAAAGTAGATGTTATTTTTATTGATACGTATAGCACAACTAATTTTTACTATGCACTAATAATCTCTCAAATAGCTAGACTCTTAAAAAAACCATATATACCGATTCTTCATGGAGGTAATCTACCATTTAGATTAAATAAATACCCTAGATTCTCTAAAGCAATTTTTAATCATGCCTATACTAATATGTCTCCTTCTTTATATTTAGTAGAAGAATTTAATAAATATGGATATGGCAATGTAGAGTTTATTCCTAATTCAATTCAGATAGAAAATTATGGTTATAAAGAAAGAGTTTATGATAACATTAAGCTACTTTGGGTACGATCATTCTCAAAAATTTATAATCCTAAATTAGCAATAGATGTTACCAAACGATTAGTTGATAAAGGATATAATTCTACTTTGTGTATGATAGGTCCGGATTCTGATGGAACTTTAGAAGAATTAAAAGTTTATGCTAAACAGTTATCTGTTGAAGTTGAGTTTACTGGTAAATTGTCTAAACAAGAATGGATTAACAAGTCTAAAGACTTTAATATCTTTATAAACACAACTGATTTCGATAATATGCCTGTAAGTGTTATAGAAGCAATGGCATTAGGTTTGCCAGTTGTATCCACTAATGTAGGTGGAATACCTTTTTTAATTGAACACGAAAAAGACGGAATTTTAGTTGATAAAAATAATAGCGAAGACATGACTGAGGCCATAATAAGAATTGCAAGCAATACTAATTTAGCCAAATCACTTTCTCAAAATGCGAGATCTAAAGTGGAACACTATGATTGGTCTATTGTAAAAGAAAAATGGTTTAGTTTATTTCGAGAAATGTAATTTCAGATAGTAATAACTTACTATATTTACATAGTTAACTTGTTATATGTCAAACAAAAGCAGTATTCATTTTGAAGTCTCCGAGCGAAAAGTTCTTCTTCGCTTATTTGATGTGCTCTTTGCTTTAGGAGGTTTATACGTTATCTCTAGGCAGTTTGAGTTTGATTATTTTTATATAACTAAAGAGAATTGGATATGGACTGTAATCTTGTCTTTATATATAACAATGGTTGGAACCGTCTTTGAATTGTACGATTTACAAGCCTCAAGTAAATTAGATGTCACTTTTAAAAACGTAGTTTTAACAGCATCGTTTACGGTTCTTTTTTATCTGTTAACACCCTTTATAACGCCTTTTTTACCAGAAAAAAGATTACAAATAATCTATTTTTATTTAACTATTCTGGTTGGTATATTTTTATGGCGAATAGCCTATGTTACCTTAATTAATTCACCTAGATTCTATAAAAAAGTATTGTTGATTGCTGATGCCTCTGATATAGCTCCAATGGTAAATATTATTTCAGAATCAGATCCGAATTACGACATAGTTGGCTATGTCAATAGTGATTATGAAATAAACAAAAGTATCAGTTTTAAAGGATTAAAAAAGTTTCAAGCAAATGAGATTGTTACTATTGTAGCTGAAAATGGTATTTCTGAAATTGTGGTTGCTAGTAACAATGTTGATACCATTACTCCCGAATTATATAACAATTTGATTAATCTTTTAGAAGATGGTTATGTTATTAGAGAATATACACAGGTTTATGAATCTATAACACAGCGTATACCTGTACAATTTGTTGGGAAAGACTTTTATAAATATTTCCCATTTAGTAGAAGTAATCAAAATAGACTCTACTTATCTTTTAGTAGAGTTTTAGATATAATTGTTTCTCTTGTTGGTATTATACTGGCTTTTTTCTTTCTACCTCTAATTGTTTTAGGGAATCTTATTGCTAATAGAGGTCCTTTATTTTATAAACAAGAGCGTGTTGGTAAAAATGGAAAGCTATTTTATATTATTAAATTCCGAACCATGGTGAGACATGCTGAAAAAGGTGGAATACAATGGGCAGAGAAAAATGATCGAAGAATTACACTTTTTGGTAATTTCTTGAGAAAAACGCGTTTAGACGAGCTTCCTCAATTTATTAATGTATTAAAAGGAGAGATGGCTCTGATTGGTCCAAGACCAGAGAGACCATTCTTTGTTAAAGAGCTTATTCAGTCTATTCCTTTTTACGAAACCAGGCATATTATTAAACCTGGTCTAACTGGTTGGGCACAGGTAAAAATGCGCTATGGATCTACTGTTGAGGATAGTCTCAAAAAATTGCAATACGATCTATTTTATATAAAAAGAAGAAGTATCTTTTTAGATATTAATATCATTGTAAAAACTATTAGTACAGTTATTTATTATCGTGGGAGATAATTGTTATCAAGTATAAATATCTAATTGATAAGGCTATTAGAAAAGGTATTAAAACAACAGCATAAACTTGTACTCCAACAAACCAATGCAATGTTAATAGGCAAAGCATTATAAGTAAAAATTTTAAATACTTTTTAAACCATATTTTAGGCCTTTTTTTTATGACCTGACCAATCATAAAAATATTTAAAGCAAAAGCCCAAAGCAAATTATAGTTATGAGCAGTTGCTGTATGATCTGTTGCAAACCATAACAGTAATAGAACTATACCAATGATACCAGTTAATAAAAATAACAGTACATCTATCCATTTACTTCTCTTACTATTCTTATAATCAAAATAGGTGATTGCAATAATTAATATGCTAATAATAGCAATTATGAATAAAGGACTTAACAAGAAGTTTGAACTTTCGGTTTTTGGTTGTTTCGCAAATATTAGTGTGTCGTTTTTTACCAAAGGTTTTCCAGATTCTTTAAATGAAGCATTAGCAAAAAATGAATGTATATACTTTGGTAAAAACAGTTGTTCTTCAGCCGTAGCTTTTTTATCAATTACAGAACCAAGAGCTAAATCAATTCCAAAACTTCCCCATGAATTCCAGTTGAGGTTTTCTTGGATTAATTGCCTAAATGATTTTTCAGAATAGTCTTTGGGTTTTTTAAGGTCGATAACCTTACCAGTTGCTTTTTCAATGACATCTCTAATTTTGGTAGCACAATTATCATAGAAAAAATCATAGAGATAATATTTGTTTTCTGGTTTGGCGTTGGTTAATAAAAAATCAAATAGTTGTTGTTTTTCTATTGCATTGAGATTCAATACTTGCTCTTTTACAGTTCTATTTTGTCTTATATAATTATTTAAGAAATCATCGTAATAATTAATTCCCATATAATAATTAAGCTTTCCTTTAGCAAAATTCGAATAGAAATTTGGAGCATCAAAGTCAAACATTCCATAATTAAAAACTAAATCTAATTTGGTGTCTTTAACTCTAAATCCACTATGTCCAAACGAATCGTTTAATAGTGCTCCTGGACCAATAGTTAAAACACTAATTTCTGCTTTATCAGATAACTGATTATTTTGGCCGAAAAGAAAAAATGAAACTGTTAAAGCTAAAAGGAGTACTAGTTTTTGCATACTTAAATAATCTATCTAAATATACTGAAATCTAACTTTACCGAGAATACGTTAGAATAGAGCGCAGCACTTTGATCACCAATATCTGTAAAGGCATAATCAATATGAATACCTTGGTATTTAAAACCTAAACCAAAACTTGGTTGAAAAGTTAAATCTTCGCTGTTATCTATTTGTAATTCGTTTTGAAAGTTACCGACACCACCTCTTAAATACACCATGTCAATATAACCAAATTCAAAACCAAGAGCTGGATTTATGCTAGCGAAAGAAGTAGAGATAATATCGTTATTCTCTGCAAATCGTACATTTAAATCTAACTCAACAAGTAGAGAATAATCATAATGGAAGGTATGTTTTTTAGCTACACCTATTTGTAGTTTTGGTATGGTTATTTCGGTTTTTTCAGGAGCTGTTTGGTTTTGTCCTTCTATGGCATTTTGAATATCTGCTAATCTATCATCATCAATATTCCAGGCATTATAAGTTGTTGTTATATCACGAGCCATAAAACCAAATTTCCAATTATTATCCGTTTCAAATTGTAGTGCAGCATCTAAACCAAATCCCCAAGCTGAGGCAAAATCCCCAATAATACGACGTATAACTTTGGCGTTTACACCATAGCTAAATCCTTGAACAGGTAATTTTCTAGAATAGGAAAACGTTAAAGCATAATCTGCAGTTGAGAAAAGGTTAATTCTATCAAAATTGATATTTCCTTGCTCATCTATTAATTGAGTGGTGTCTAATATATCATCAACAGCAAATCTAATTAGAGAAATTCCAACAGCACTTCTATCGTCAAGTGGCATTGCAAAAGCTGCGTAGTTGTAATTAGCAATGTTCGCGAAATAACTAGAATGCATCAAGGCTAATTGTTTGTCTTCTAAATTTACTAAACCTGCTGGATTCCAATAACCAGAATTTACATCATTAGCATTAGCCACAACTGCATTAGCCATACCTAATGAGGCAGCATCGACACCAATATTCAAAAATTCGTTAGAATATTTTCGCGCTTGTGAAGTTACTGTTACTGATAACAGCAATACAATAGCTAATAATAAATTTTTCAATTGCAATTTGTTTTGTACAAAAATAGCCATTTTTCAACATATTAAACTCTAATTTTTAATAGTTATTGTATAGCATTTGCTTTGGTGATAAATTGTTTCTTATTTTTATGCTCAAACTAATTAAATGACTATTAAACAACAGATACCCAATTTCATTACACTTTTAAATGCTTTAAGTGGAAGTATAGCAGTAATATTAGCTGCTAATAATCAATTAGTTTCTGCCGCATTATTTGTTTTTTTAGGTATTTTCTTTGATTTTTTTGATGGTTTAGCTGCAAGAAAATTAGGAGTGCAAAGTGAATTAGGAGTGCAACTAGACTCGTTAGCAGACATGATTACAAGTGGATTAGTGCCCGGAATAATCATGTTTAAATTGCTAGCAATAACTGCTGAATCTCCTGAATATGTTGATATGACAAATCAATGGTCTTCTGATAGTATGCATTGGTATGGATTTTCAATTCCTACAATTGCATTTATAGGTTTGTTAATTCCTTTAGCTTCAGCATACAGATTGGCAAAATTTAATATTGATGAAAACCAACAAGATAGTTTTATTGGATTGCCTACACCTGCTAATGCATTACTGATTTTGTCTCTACCATTAATGATGGAATTTCAAAATAACGACCTAATAAACTCTATAATACTTAATAAATGGTTTTTAATAGGTTTGACATTAATAAGTTCCTATTTATTAAACTCTCATATAAAATTATTTGCTTTAAAATTTAAAGATTGGAGTTTTAAAAATAACGCGATGCGATATACATTTTTATTGTTGAGTATTGTGTTATTAATTGTGTTCCATTTTGCTGCAATACCAATTATTATTGCATTATATATTTTAACATCTTTAGTATCCTATAATTCATAAATTAAAGTCTCATGGCAGAAGTTATTTTTACGCTTTTAATGTTAGTAATGTTACAAGCTGTTTTAGGTTTTGACAACTTATTATACATTTCTTTAGAATCTAAAAAAGCTCCAGAAGCTGACCAAAAAAGAGTTAGAAAAGTTGGTATTTTAATAGCTATAGTATTGAGAATTGTATTGCTATTTGTGTTGGTGTCAATTATTGATTTCTTTCAAGAGCCTTTTGCATTTTTGACAGGAGAAATAGGTGATGTTTTAGACTTTGCTTTTAATGGTCATAGCCTTATTGTACTCGCTGGAGGCGCATTTATAATATACACTGCTATCAAAGAAATATGGCATATGATAGCTGTTCAAGACTTAAATGATGATGTAGATGTTGATAGCTCCAAAGGAAAGAAATCTGCAAATGCTGCAATTGTAAGTATAGTGATTATGAATTTAGTATTCTCTTTCGATTCTATTTTAGCAGCTATTGGTTTAACTAATGAAATTGAAAATTCTACAACAGCCTTTATAGTCATGGCAATTGCTATTGTAATTAGTGGCTTATTAATGTTGTTTTTAGCAGATAAGATTTCTGCCTTTTTAGCAAAAAATAGAATGTACGAAGTACTTGGTTTATTTATTCTGTTTATTGTAGGAATTATGTTGGTTACAGAAGGTGGCCATTTAGCGCATCTAAAAATATTTGGGAACGAGATTGTACCAATGAGTAAAACAACTTTCTATTTTGTGATTGTCGTGCTAGTTGTGGTAGATATCGTTCAAGGTCGCTATCAGAAAAATTTAATAGCAGAACAGGAGAGAGAACAAAGAAAAAAGGAAGAAGTCTAAAATTCCAGCTTCTTACGACGCAACTCAAAGTTTTGTCCTAGATATACTTTACGTACCATTTCATCTTCAGCTAATTCTTCTGGTTTTCCAGCTTTAAGAATGCTACCTTCAAACATTAAATAGGTTCTATCAGTAATCGCTAGTGTTTCTTGTACGTTGTGATCTGTAATTAAAATACCAATATTCTTTTTGGTTAATTTAGCGATGATTCGTTGAATGTCTTCAACAGCAACAGGATCTACACCAGCAAAAGGCTCGTCTAATAAAATAAAGTTAGGATCTGTTGCTAAAGCACGAGCAATTTCTGTACGACGACGTTCACCTCCTGATAATAAGTCACCTCTATTGGTGCGAATGTGTCCAAGGCTAAACTCTTCAATAAGCGATTCCATTTTAGCTTCTTGTTCTTTCTTACTTAAGCTAGTAAGTTGCAAGACACTTAAGATATTATCTTCAATACTTAATTTTCTAAAAACAGAAGCCTCTTGAGCTAGATAACCAATGCCATTTTGAGCTCGCTTATACATTGGATAGTTGGTGATTTCTGTATTGTCTAAAAATATAGTTCCACCATTAGGTTTAATAAGGCCAACAATCATATAAAACGATGTAGTTTTACCCGCACCATTTGGTCCAAGTAAACCTACAATCTCTCCTTGATTTACTTCAACAGAAACGCCTTTTACAACTTTTCGTCCGTTGTAGGACTTCATTAAATTTTCGGCTCTTAAAATCATATAGTTTTAAACTTGTTGCTAAAATACTAAAAACAATAGCATAGCAATAACTGCTTAATAGAATTATAATAAGTTTAACCTTGTTGTTCTAAAGCATCCCAATATTCGTAGGCACGACGTAAATGCGGAATCACGATTGTACCGCCAACGAGTGTTGCAATACTCAACGACTCAACAACTTCCTCTTTGGTTAAGCCTTCTTTGTAACAGGTTTCAAGATGATACCGAATACAATCATCACAACGTAAAACGGTAGAGGCTACTAAACCCAATAACTCTTTGGTTTTAACATCTAAAGCACCTTTTTGATAAGCATTGGTGTCTAGATTAAAAATTCGCTTAATTATTTTATTGTTGTCTGCTAAAATATGGTCGTTCATTCTAGCACGATAGTCATTAAATTCTTTTACTATGTCTGACATTTCGTAATTCTTTTTTAGTATTTTTTTCTTGATTCTTTACAACCCACTTAGATATATAAATGCTAATTTGATATAAAAATAAAACAGGAATAGCAACCACAACTTGACTGGCAATATCTGGAGGTGTAATAATAGCTGAAATGATTAATACAATTACCAGAGCATGTTTTCTGTAAGTTTTTAAAAATTGTGGTGTTACCAATCCAACTTTGGTTAAAAAGTAAATAATGATAGGTAATTCAAAAATTAATCCTCCTGCAATAACTACAGAGCGTAATAAAGCAATATAAGATGCTATAGTAGGCTTGGCTTCAAAATCATTTCCCGGAATCAACGTGTAGCCTCCTAAAAATTTTACAGAGAAAGGTGCAATTATATAGTACCCAAATAACACACCAATAAAAAATAAGAATGAGCCTACAAGAATAAATGATCGAGAGTATTTACGTTCGTTATCATGAAGTGCTGGTTTAATAAAACGCCAAATTTCCCATAATATATATGGAAACGCTATAATAAAACCAATGGTAATTGAGGTCCAGATATGGATAGAAAACTTATCTGCCATAGCAGTTGTAATAATGCTAAATGGCATTTCGGTAACACATAAGTCTTCATTAAAACCTAAAGATTTAGAAATATTACAAATCACTCTGTAAGTAATAAAATTTGGGTTTTTTGGGCCGTCTATAAGTGTTCCAAAAATGAATACTTTATTAACAAATGCTACAAGAGCACCAACTAAAATAGCAATTGTAATACGAATTAAATGCCATCTTAATTCTTCAAGATGGTCAAGAAAAGACATGTCGTTACTATTTTTTTTTGCCATTAAATAATGCCTTCTTTTATTAAATCGTGAAGATGTACCACTCCATCATAGTCTCCATCTTTTTCAACCAATAATTGCGATATTCCATATTCTTCCATCAGTTCCATAGCATCAACAGCCATAGCATCACAATCAATACATTTTGGGTTTCCTCCCATAATATCTTTTGCTTTAAGGTTGGAAAAATTCTCATCGTTTCGTAGCATTCTACGAATATCACCATCTGTGATAATTCCTATAACTTTGTTGTTTTCTACAACAGCAGTTACACCAAGCATTTTTTCTGAAATTTCAATAATAACGTCTTTAACACTAGTAGTTGAAGTTACTTGAGGTTTTTGGTTAACAGACGATAAGTCATTAACACGTAAGTATAACTTTTTGCCAAGAGCTCCACCTGGATGATATTTAGCAAAATCATTACTAGAAAACCCTCTTAATTCTAATAAACAAACTGCTAAAGCATCACCAATAACTAATTGTGCAGTAGTACTGGTAGTAGGTGCTAAATTATTTGGACAAGCTTCTTTTTCTACATACGAATTAAGTACATAATCTGCTTGTTGCCCTAAAAAAGAGTCTTTATTACCTGTAATGGCAATCATTTTATTGCCAGCATTTTTAATAAGTGGAACCAAAACTTTTATTTCTGGTGTATTGCCACTTTTAGAAATACAGATAACATTATCATCATCTAAAATCAAACCTAAATCACCATGAATAGCATCTGCAGCATGCATAAAAACAGCTGGAGTTCCTGTAGAATTCATGGTGGCAACTATTTTTGTAGCGATTATAGCGCTTTTACCAATTCCAGTAATAATTACACGACCTTTAGAGTTATATAATAATTCAACAGCATCAGCAAAATCGTTATCTATTAAATTAGATAAATTTGATATGGCATGACTTTCCATAGTAATGGTTTGTTTTGCCATGTCGATAATTGAATTTTTAGTGTTCAAAACTTTATGAGTTTTTAGGTTTGACACGTTTAAAGAAATCATTATCTTTAAAGTTATGCAAAATTAACTATAAATTAGTTTTTAATGCTGTTGCAAAAGAACAAAAAATGTAGCATTCTCAATTAGAAACTTTTTTGAGTACAATTTTGTTGACACAATTAACTAAAACTGAACTGGGATTAAATGGAAACTAACGAAGCCGATTTGCAATCGGCATTAAAAAAGTATTTTGGTTTTAATACTTTTAAAGGACTACAAGAAGCCGTAATTAGCAGTATACTTTCAAAAACAAATACATTTGTTATCATGCCTACAGGTGGAGGTAAATCACTATGTTATCAACTACCTGCACTTATGCAAGAGGGTACAGCAATTGTTGTGTCGCCTCTAATAGCATTAATGAAAAATCAAGTTGACGCTATTCGAGGTGTTTCTCAACATAATGGTGTTGCTCATGTATTAAATTCCTCTTTAAATAAAACAGAAGTAAAACAGGTAAAAAAAGATATTACTAAAGGAGTAACTAAATTACTGTATGTTGCTCCAGAATCACTAACTAAAGACGATAATATTGAGTTTTTACGAACCGTGAAAATTTCATTTATGGCTGTAGATGAAGCACATTGTATTAGTGAATGGGGACACGATTTCAGACCAGAGTACAGAAATTTAAAGAAGATAATAGAAAGAATAGGTGACGATATTCCTATCATTGGTTTAACGGCTACTGCAACGCCTAAAGTTCAGGAAGATATTTTAAAAAATCTCGGCATGTCTGATGCTAAAACATTTAAAGCATCATTTAATAGACCAAATTTATATTACGAAGTACGACCAAAAACTAAAACTGTAGATGCCGATATTATTCGTTTTATTAAACAAAATTCAGGAAAATCTGGAATAGTCTATTGCTTGAGTAGAAAACGTGTTGAAGAGCTCGCTCAAGTATTACAAGTTAATGGTATTAAAGCAGTTCCTTATCATGCAGGATTAGATGCCAAAACAAGAGCCAAACATCAAGACATGTTTTTAATGGAGGATACAGATGTGGTTGTTGCGACTATTGCATTTGGAATGGGAATTGACAAGCCAGATGTACGATTTGTAATTCATCATGACATACCTAAAAGTATAGAGAGCTATTATCAAGAAACTGGACGTGCTGGACGCGATGGAGGTGAAGGGCATTGTTTAGCCTATTATGCTTATAAAGATATTGAAAAGCTTGAAAAGTTTATGTCTGGAAAACCAGTGGCTGAACAAGAGATTGGTCAAGCGCTATTGCAAGAGGTTGTTGCCTATGCTGAAACCTCAATCTCCAGACGAAAATTCATATTGCATTATTTTGGCGAAGAGTTTGATGTAGAGACTGGTGAAGGAGGTGATATGGATGATAATGTTCGTAACCCTAAAAAGAAACACGAAGCAAAAGACGAGGTTAAAATTCTATTGCAAACAGTTATTGATACGAACCAAAAATATAAGTCTAAAGATTTGGTTAAAGTCTTAATTGGTAAGGAAAATGCGTTAATAAAGTCTCATAAAACAAATACCCAATCATTTTTTGGTAAAGGCTCATCAAAATCAAATAAGTACTGGATGGCACTCATACGACAAGTATTAGTTGCTGGATATTTAGTTAAAGATATTGAAACCTATGGTGTTTTAAAAATAACCGATTCTGGAAACGCTTTTATTACCAAACAAGAATCGTTTATGATGACAGAAGATCATGAGTATAGTGATACTAATGACGATTCAATTATTACAGCTGCCAAATCTGGTGGAGGAGCTGTAGATGAAACCTTAATGTCTATGCTAAAGGATTTACGAAAGAGAAATGCCAAAAAATTGGGTGTTCCACCTTTTGTTATTTTTCAAGATCCTTCATTAGAAGATATGGCGCTAAAATATCCTGTAAACCTAACGGAATTATCTAATGTTCATGGTGTTGGTGATGGAAAAGCAAAAAAATATGGTCAAGACTTTGTTGATTTAATTGCCAGATACGTCAATGATAATGATATTGAAAGAGCAGACGATTTTGTAGTAAAATCTACAGGTAGTAATTCTGCTATCAAACTATATATTATCCAAAATGTGGATAGAAAATTACCATTGGATGATATAGCATCTGCCAAAGGTATGGAGATGCCGGAGTTTATTAAAGAAATGGAAGCTATTGTTTTTTCTGGAACCAAGCTTAATATAAATTATTGGATTGACGATATTCTAGATGAAGATCAACAGGAAGAAATTCATGAGTACTTTATGGAATCTGATACCGATAAAATAGATGTAGCTATTAATGAGTTTGATGGCGATTATGATGATGAAGAATTACGTCTCTATCGTATTAAGTTTATAAGTGAAGTCGCTAACTAGTATTCAGTATTCAGGAGTCAGTATTTAGTTACAGTTTTAATTAAGATTCACAGTTTTGTAGGAATTTGGAATTTTGTTAGTGCAATTTTGATAGTAATAATTTATGCAATTTAAATTCGCAAATCAAAAATCGTAATTCGTTAATCTAAAATCATTGTGTATCTTTGCCGCTTAAAATTTAAGCACAATGGAAGACGGATTATACGCAAAGTTTAATACTAGTAAAGGAGAAATCTTACTCACTTTAGAATATCAAAAAACACCAGGAACAGTTGGAAATTTTGTAGCATTGGCAGAAGGTAATTTAGAGAACTCTGCAAAGCCACAAGGCCAACCTTACTATGATGGTTTGAAGTTTCATAGAGTTATTCCTGATTTTATGATTCAAGGAGGATGTCCTCAAGGAACCGGAACTGGAAATCCAGGTTATAAGTTTGATGATGAATTCCATTCGGATCTCAAACATGATGCTCCGGGAGTTTTATCTATGGCAAATGCTGGGCCAGGAACTAATGGAAGTCAATTTTTTATCACTCATGTTCCAACTCCTTGGTTGGATAATAAGCATACCGTTTTCGGACACGTTTATCATGGACAAGAAGTGGTAGATGAGATTGCTCAAGGTGATACAATTGATAGTTTAGAAATTATTAGAGTAGGAGCAGATGCCGAAAACTTTAATGCAATTGAAGCGTTTAGAACCTTTGAAGGATCTAGAGAAAAGCGCTTAGCAGAAGAAAAAGCAAAAGTGGAAGAAGCCTTAAATAAAATAGCTGCAGGATTTAATAAAACAGATAGTGGTTTACGATACCAGATTATTCAAGAAGGTTCTGGTGTAAAAGCTGAAAAAGGAAAGATGGTTTCAGTTCATTACAAAGGACAATTAGTTGATGGAACCGTTTTTGATTCATCTTACAAAAGGAATCAACCTATCGATTTTGCTTTAGGAGTAGGACAGGTAATTCCAGGTTGGGATGAAGGCGTTGGTTTATTAAAAGTAGGCGATAAAGCGCGTTTTGTAATTCCTAGTGATTTAGCTTATGGAAGTGCAGGAGCAGGAGGTGTTATACCACCAGATGCTACTTTAATTTTCGATGTAGAATTAATGAATGTGAAATAAATCTATTTTATTAACTAAAATCGTAACATTTTTTATAAAGAATCGTCTCATTAGTATAATGAGACTTTTTTTTGTCAAATTATTACTAACCAATACATTATATATGAAATCAATACTAGCTAATTTATGTCTTCTTTTAGTTTTAGTTAGTTGTTCTGGAGGTGTTGAGTATTCTCAAGAGCATATTGCACAAACATCAGGACGTTATTTATTTAATCATGATGATATCATGGAAGTATATTATAAAAATGATGCGCTTTTTTTAAAATGGCGAGGAGCTGAAAATATTAAACCAGTCGTATTAGATGAAAACACATTCTTTGTGGCAGATATGTATAATAAACTTCGTTTTATTGAACATCCAGAGACTAAAAAGCGTTATATAGGAGTTGTTTCTAAAAATAATCCTGATAGTATTTCTTATGATTATAAAAAAGTTGCTAACACTTATAAAACACCTAGTATGCACATAAAAGATAAAGAATACAAGCAAGCATACGAAGGTTTTTTAGCCATTAGAAACGAAGATTCAACGAGTGAATATGTAAATGAATGGACCTTTAATAGATTAGGGTACAATTTACTACGTGAGAAAAACTATGACGATGCTATTGAGGTTTTTAAAATGAATGTAGAATTGTATCCTGAAAGTGATAATGTATATGATAGTTTAGCAGATGCTTTTTTAAGAAGTGGCGACAGTTTACAAGCGCTTAATAATTATAAAAAAGCTTTAGAGTTAAATACAGGAAATAAACGAGCCAAACGATTTATTGAAGCTTACGATAAAGATTAAGCATTGTCTTTTATAGTACAGAATATACACTTAAACGTTTTAATAAAAACGGTTCTGTTTTTTGTAGAATTTATTAGACGCTCCAACTAATATTTTTTACAGAATTATAGTCAAGTATTATGTTTGCATTGCAAATTTAATACTAGAGAATGATAAGTGTAAAAGATTCACCTTTCTATAATGATGTTATAAAAGAACTGAACTACCCTTTTGCTAATGTTTTTTTATTTGACGGTTTTATAGTTTCTGAAATAAAACGTGGTGTTGTTTTTAGCTGGGATGATCATGCAGAATTAATTGTTCAAGATATTGCCAGTTATTATGGTACTTATGGTGATGATTTAGTGTATATTTCTAACAGAATTAATTCATATTCTGTATTAGCTGCAGATTGGATTAAATTTTTTAAGCATAACTATAATTTAAAAGGATATGCTGTTGTTGGAAATAGTAAAGGAAGTATTTTAAATACCATGGTTGAAAACTTATTCTTTAATAAAAAGATTCAAAAATTTACGGACTTATTTACAGCGATTAATTGGGCAAAAAATTCTGATTTAGAAGCTGCCGCAGTTTAAATTTTAATTCTAAATTTGTTACATGACAGATTCTGAATTACAAAAATTTCGCTATCCAATTGGACATTTCTCTTGTCCTGAAACAATTACAGATAATCATCTACAAGAGTGGATAACCACATTAGAAGAATTTCCAACTAGATTACAACAACTCGTTATAGACTTAACAGACGAGCAGTTAAGTACGCCTTACAGACCAGGAGGTTGGACAATTCGTCAAGTAATACATCATGTATCAGACAGTCATCATCATAGTTATATACGCTTTAAATGGGCTTTAACCGAAGATAAACCAGTGATAAAATACTATTATGAGCAACTTTGGGCAGAATTAGACGATTATAAAACGGCTCCAATAGGTTTATCATTAAATCATTTAAGTGCAGTACATGCTAAATTGGTGTACTTATTAAAAAGCATGACAGATGAGCAATTTAATAGAAGCTTTATTCATCCAGAGCATGATGAAGAAGTGGGTTTAAAAAAGAATGTTGGTATTTATGCTTGGCATTCTAACCATCATTATGCACACATAAAAAATTTACTAGATAGAAAAGGTTGGTAAGTTTATGTTACTTTTTTTCTACACGTAAAATTTTCTCCATTTTACGACCTTTTGCTAATTCATCAATGAGTTTTTCTAGTTGTCTACATTGTTTATACAATACAAATTCATCGGCAATTTCTTCAATTCTGTAACCACAAACAACACCTTTAATTAAATGCTCATTTGGGTGAATGGTTGCATTTTTAAAAAAGTCTCCAAATGTTACTTTGTCGTCCATAAGATTTTGTAAGGTGTTTTCATCATAACCAGTAAACCATTCTATTACTTTGTTAAGCTCTTCTTGTGTCCTGCCTTTTTTTACAATTCTATTTAAGTAATGTGGATAAATAGATCCAAAAACCATATTGGCAACTTGTTCATTTTTTTTAGATGTTACTTCCATGTTTTAATTTTTTTAATCATTTTTTTGGAGAATTTAATCATTTTAATTGTCATTACGAGGCTCCAGATGTTTTAGTTTGAAGACGTGGTAACCTACCTGACGGTAGGCAGGTCTGTTACTCTGTTACTATAATTTAAAAGATTGCCACGCTACGCTCGCAATGACATTACGAATATGCCTAAAGAATTTAATCATATGCTATTTCCATTTAATATTACAACCAATACTTGGTTTTTGTAATTGTGTATTGTCTTCTTTATTTAATAAGCAATCTAAAGCATGACGCAAATCGTTTCCTGTTACAGGTAAACCATTTCCTGGTCTAGAGTCATCTAATTGTCCCCTGTAAATTAGCTTTAAATCAGCATTAAATAAATATAAATCTGGTGTGCAAGCAGCATTATAGGCTTTTGCAACTTCTTGGGTTTCATCATACAAATACGGAAATGGATAACCAACAGTTGCCGCATGAGTCTTCATTAAATCTGGACCATCTTGAGGATAATTAACCACGTCGTTACTGGAGATAGCTATAAAACCAAAACCTTTGTCTTGATATGCGTTGGCGATAGTTACCAATTCTTCATTTACATGAATCACAAAAGGGCAGTGGTTACAGATAAACATAATAACCGTTCCGTTTTCTCCTTTTAAATTATTTAGAGATTTAGTTTGGTCGCTTACAGTATCGAGTAAAGAGAAGTTTGGTGCTTGAGTGCCTAACTCAAGCATATTAGATGGAGTTCTAGCCATTGGATTAATTTTTCTCTAAAATAATTAAAGAATTTTTTATTGTTATTTAAATTATAAAAAATTCCTTTAAAAGATTCCAAAAATAAATTTGGAACGACAAGATTAATGAAACCTCAATATAAATATTGAGGAGTTCTATTTTGATTAATTTTCCTATCTTCATCAGCACTAACTACTGACTAAATGAGCGATATTATAACTTTTGAAGACTTTACTAAAGTTGATCTTCGAGTGGGAACCATCATCGAAGTGAATGATTTTCCCGAAGCGCGAAATCCAGCTTACCAATTGACTATTGATTTTGGCGATTTAGGTATTAAAAAATCATCTGCTCAAATTACAACACTTTACAGTAAAGACCATTTATTAAACAGACAGATTATTGCTGTTGTAAATTTTTCGAAAAAGCAAATTGCTAAATTTATGAGCGAATGTTTGGTACTAGGAGCTGTTAATGGAAAGGATGTAATTCTATTAAATCCAGAAACAGGAGTTAAAAACGGTTCAACAGTATCGTAATATGCAAGAGTTAGACGATGTACAAATACATTTTGATAGTAATGGTCTTATGATCATGAACATTGCTTTAGCAGTGGTGATGTTTGGTGTGGCTCTTGGTATAACTATCGAAGATTTTAAAAACCTGTTTAAGAACCCAAAGTTAGTGTTGCTTGGTGTGACGTCTCAATTTATTTTATTGCCTTTATTAACGTATGTTCTTATCATAATTATAAAACCACAACCAAGTATTGCTCTTGGTATGATGATGGTTGCTGCTTGTCCAGGAGGAAATATTTCTAATTTTATGACACACATGGCAAAAGGAAATACAGCATTGTCTATAAGCTTGACAGCATTTGCTACTTTTTTAGCCATGTTTATGACACCTTTTAACTTTCAGTTATATGGAAACCTATATCAACCAACAGCCGAAATTTTACAGACCGTAGAGTTAGATCCTTTTGAATTGGTAAAACTAGTTATGCTTATCCTAGGTATTCCTTTGGTTTTAGGCATGTTTTTACGAAGTAAAAATAAAGTGTTAGCTGATAAGCTGTCTCAAATATTGAAGCCTCTATCGATACTAGTTTTTATAGCAATTGTTGTAATAGCCTTTTCTAATAATCTGGATATTTTTAATAATTATGTGCACCATGTTTTAGGTTTAGGTGTCTTGCATAATACGATTGCTATAGCTTTAGGTTTAACATTAGCTATGCTATTTAAACTCTCATTAAAAGACAGAAAAACCTTGGCTATAGAAACAGGTATTCAAAATTCTGGTTTGGGATTATTACTAATTTTCACATTTTTTAATGGGTTAGGAGGTATGGCGATAATGGCAGCTTTCTGGGGGATTTGGCATATAATTTCTGGTCTGCTTTTAGCTACGTATTGGTCTAAAAAGGTGTAATGTGAAGTATTTGAAACTATATCTTTTAAAATTGTATTTACGATTATGCTTGTTCTTTTATTTTAAAAAGATAGAGGTACATGGTCTAGAAAATATACCTAAAAATCAACCAGTTTTATTACTATCTAACCATCAAAACGCCTTGTTAGATGCGTTGTTAATTGCTACCAGAATACAAGGTTTTGCACATTATTTAACCAGAGCTGGCGTGTTTAAAAAGCAATTTGTTTCTAAATTATTACAAAGTTTACAATTGATCCCTGTATATCGTATTCGTGATGGTTATGGAAACTTAACCAATAATAATGCTATTTTCGAAATAGCAGCAGATTTATTAAAGGCTAACAAAATGGTCACTATTTTTCCTGAAGGTAGCCACAATTTGGCAAGACGTGTTCGTCCTTTAAGTAAAGGGTTTACACGTATTATTTTTAATGTTTTGGAAAAGCATCCTGATAGTAATTTACTACTTGTGCCAATAGGCTTAAATTTTAAGAATGCCAAAGATTGTCCTGATAGTGCAGCTATTTATTTTGGGAAACCTTTAGAGGCTAAAACTTACTTGTCAGACAATAAAAACGAATCAATAGTAAAAATTAAAAAAGATGTTCATGATGCCATATCTAAACTAACAACACATATTCCAGTTGAAGGTTATGATGAAACAGTTATTAAATTAGAGCAGATGCATGTTAACTTTTTAAATCCTGAATCTGTAAACAGGTGTATTACTTCTAATTTTGAAACTTGTGAAGTAAGACCTAAATCGCAATTACATTGGTTACGTTCAGGATTAAAATACTTACTAATATTAAATTTGTTAATACCTTATGCCATTTGGAAGCTTCTAGCACAGCCAAAAATTACGGAAGTAGAATTTACGTCAACTTTCAGATTTGCTATTGCTGCTACTTTGGTTCCTTTCTATCTACTTATTGTAACTATAATTCTAGCTACTTTTTTAAGTCTTAAAATTGCGCTTTTATATCTAGCAAGTGTTTTAATATTGGCTTTATTGACAATTAAGCTATAATTCTTCTCTAAAGAAAATAGCATTCATCATAAGTTTATTAGTACCATACCAAAACGCTCTAAAATTTGTATTATCTGTAAAAGCCACAACTTTACCACGACCTAAACGTTTAATTTGTAAGGGAACAGTCATACTTAAGCTATCTAGATTAGGTTTAGAAATATAACCACTTAATAATGGGTTTTTAGTATATTGAATTGGATTGTTATAACTGTTTTTATCAGCATTCATAAAGATTGTTGTGTTTCTAAACAAGGCCACTTTGTCATTTTTATAGCCAAAGTTAATAGGATGAGACCTGTCTAATTTTGCTTCAAAAATGGCACCTCCAATTACTTGTGCTCCATTATAATCACCTCGTTGTTCGAACGAAATATCTTTAGCAGTGCGATCACTTTTCTTAAAATCTAATTTAGCAAACTCTTTAGTGTTTAACCAGTTTACTGCATTTTTAAAGGCAATTAATGTACCACCATCTTGCACCCAAGTTTTTAATTTTTTAGCGTTTCTATCCTCTAATCCAGACCAAGAATTAGGCATAATAATTACATTATATCTACTTAAATCTGCTCGATTAACACTTTTAGTATCTAGTTTCGTAACTGTAATATCATAGCGTTGATCAAATAAATGCCATATCTCTCCTGCATCATACGATGTGATTCCGTCACCAACTAATAAAGCAATTTTCGGTTTCGTTAAAGCTCTAAAGTTTCTACTTCCTAAATCTATACCTTTTGTTAAACCAGTAGACACAGCATCAATATGTACATGACTTTCTTTTGCTAATTTTTCAAGAGTACTATACAAACTAGAAGCATTTAACTTTTGATTTTGCACAGGAATCATAATGGTTCCGTAATCATATTGCTTGCCATTCATTTTAAATTGTTTCATAGCAACTTTAGCACGTAACCCATTAGTTAAAATAGCATGTAAAATTTTTGGTGTGTAATACTCATGCCATTCCATTAAATAGGCATAATTACTTTTTCCAGCTATAGAACCTGATGGAGCTTCAAGATTAGTTACTTCTGCTCCAGCATTACTTGTGGTTACATTTTCAGAATAATCGACATTAAAAGCTAGGGGAAAAGTCCAAGCAGACACGTCATAAAACAAACTATCTTGAAATGTTGTACGTTTTTCAAACATAGCATTTATCAAACGTGTATTTCGTTGGTTTTTAGGAATTATATAACTGTAACCTTTTTTGTATCGTTTTCCGTTGGAGGTAAAATCGTTCGCTACTTCATGAAATTTTATATCATGTCTATTTAATATTTCAGCTAAATGATAGGTTTTTGCGGCATCTTTTTCATCGCCAAAAACAATGGCATTGTTTCCTGCACTAGATGCTTCATTACGAGCATTTTTATAAAAATCATGCTGGTATTTTAAAAGGTCTTCTCGCATACTATTTGCAGCTTCAAGAGTAGATAAAGCAGCAGTAAATTGATTGCGAATCGTAAAAGGGAACGTTAGTATACCGTTTTCACTCTCTTGAATATGACCACGAGAACTTCCTTGTTCAAATAAAATACCAATACCTCCATTGATATCTGGAAATGTAGACCCTTTTCCGTAATAAAAGTCATCAAAACTTTCTTCAGAATAATATAAAGAGCCAATTTTATCTAATGCTTTAGCATGATAATTAGCAATTCCTTTAGTAAGTTCTTGGTTTAGTTTTGGTGTTAAAGGATGTGTACGCGATGGTATTCCTGGTTGAAAAAAGAAGGTGGAGTTAGTTCCCATTTCATGGTGATCTGTTAGAATATTTGGATACCAATCATGAAACGTTTTGATGCGTGCTCTTGATTCTGGTAACTGTACTGGAAGCCAATCACGATTCATATCAAACCAATAATGATTAGTTCGCCCTCCAGGCCAAACCTCACTATATTCTCTATCATTAGGATCAGGATTTAAATTATCACTTTTATTAGTATTCGCCCAATACGCAAAGCGTTGTAAACCATCAGGATTGAATGAAGGGTCAAATAGTATAACTGTATTATTTAATAAGTCATCAATATTTTCTGCGGCTGCTAAATAGTAAGCTGCAGCCAATGCTGCGTTAGAACCACTTGCTTCGTTACCATGTATTGAGAATCCTTGATATACAACAATTGGTCTATTGCTAAAGTTTGATGAATTGTTATTAGTAGCATTTACATGATCCCTTTTAATACTTGATAATTGGCTATGATTTTCGGGAGACGTAATAGTTAATAATAGGAGTGGTCTGTCTTCAAAAGTTTTGCCTCTATCTTCTATAGTTATTCTATCTGAAGCATTTGCCAAAGCATACATATACTGTACTAGCTTGTCATGAGTAACATGCCATTGTCCAACTTCGTGACCAATTACACTTTTTGGTGTTGGAATGTTTTTATTATAAGTTGTGTTACTTGGTAAGTAATAACTTAAATCTAAAGATTCTTGTGCTTGAATAGAAAAAACGGTAAGAACGAGTACTAGTATAATACGTTGCATATGATTAATTAAGATTGGTATAGGTTATAAAAATAAAAAAACCGTTACAATTACGTAACGGTTTTAACTTTTTAACAGTAATTCTGTTTATATGTCATCGAAGTCTACATCTGTAAAGCTATCTGTTGATGATTCAGAAGAATCCATATCACTATCAGTGTAATCATCTCTTTTAAAATCTTTTTGATGACGCTCACTAATTACTTCTTCACCCTTTTCGTTAATGATGTAATTGGTCATTTCACCTAAAATTTCTTCAAATTCTGCGAAGTCTTCTTTATATAAGTAGATTTTATGCTTTTTGTAATGAAAAGAACCATCATCGTTAGTAAACTTTTTACTTTCAGTAATTGTTAAGTAATAGTCTCCAGCTTTTGTCGCTCTAACATCAAAGAAATAAGTACGTCTTCCAGCTCTTAATATCTTTGAGAAAATTTCTTCTTTCTCCATCATTTCGTGCGAACTCATAAATATATGTTTTTTTGTTGTGTTTAAATTTTGATGAATCAAAAATGTGAAAAAAAAGAATACCAACCAAACCTTTGAGACATTTCTTTTTTTTTGTTTTAAGAATGCCCTGTGAAGCTTGACAAAACGAATAAATTTTAACAATTAGGAGTCTGAACTTGAAGATTCACTTAACTGTTTTACATACAATTCTTTATAATAACCTTTTATATTAATAAGCTGGTCATGAGTACCTTCTTGAATAATGTCTCCTTGATCTATTACTAAAATTTTATCCGCATTTTTAGCAGATGATATTCTATGGCTAACTATAATGGTTGTTTTTCCTGCGGTAACTTTTTTGAGGTTGTTTAGTATTTTCTCCTCTGTTTCTGTATCGACGGCAGATAAGCAATCATCAAATAATAAAATATTTGGTTGTTTTATAATGGCTCTAGCTATGGATACTCGTTGCTTTTGTCCTCCAGATAAGGTAATACCTCTTTCTCCAAGAATAGTATTGTAACCCTCATTAAAATCTTTAATGTTTTTGTGAACATCAGCCATTTTTGCTGCTTGAATTATGTCGTCTTCAGAAGCGTCTTCTTTTCCAAATAGAATATTGTTTTTAATAGTGTCTGAAAATAAAAAGGCATCTTGTGGTACATAACCTATACTTTCTCTTAAACTATTGAGGTTGATGGCTTTAACAGATTGACCGTCTACTTTAATCTCTCCCGAAGTAACATCATACAATCTACCAATTAAATCTAAAATGGTTGACTTACCAGACCCTGTTTTGCCAATTATTGCTAATGTTTCGCCCTTATTTACTTTAAATGACACGTTTTTGAGAGCTTCAATTTTTGTGTCATCATATACAAATGACACATTTTTAAATTCTATTTCACCAGAGATAGAAGTTTCTGTAGAATTAGTGTTAGTAATTTCAATAGGTTCTTTTAAAAATTCATTGATACGTTTTTGAGAGGCTTCTGCTTGTTGAACAATAGACGTTACCCAACCTACAGTTGCAACTGGCCAAGTCAACATATTAACATAGATAATAAACTCCAAAATAGTTCCAATAGTTATTTTACCATCTATATACATTTTTCCACCAATGTAAATTACTATAAGGTTACTAATACCAATTAGTAAAATCATCATTGGGAAAAACCAAGCTTGAATTCTAACTAAATGCAGTTGTTTTTGTTTACTTACTTCTGATAACTCATTAAAGTCATTATACGTTTGTTGTTCAATTCCGTATGCTTTTATAACTGAAATACCACTAAATGATTCTTGTGTAAATGTGGATAGTTTTGATAAGTATTCTTGCACAATGGTACTTCGCTTATGAATAGCTTTACTTACTTTATAAATGATTACGGATAATATTGGCAAAGGTATTACAGTATATAGCGTAAGTGTTGGCGCTTGATTATACATATAAGTAAGCGCAATAATAAACAGAGTAATGGTATTAATGCTATACATAATTGCAGGTCCAGCATACATGCGCACTTTGCCAACATCTTCAGTAATACGATTCATTAAATCACCAGTTCTATTTTTTTTGTAAAAGTTTAGTGACAACTTTTGGTAGTGTCTGTAGATTTCATTTTTTAAATCGTATTCAACATATCTTGAGACATTTATAATAGTTTGTCTCATAAAAAAAGTTAATATGCCTGTTATTATTGCTGCGCCAATTATTAGTAGAATATTTTCAAGTAGCTCATTTTTAACAATAGAAATGTCGGTAACTGTTCCTTTGATATATTCATCAACAATGTCTACAGAATCTCTTGTTAAACGAGGAGTAAATAGAATAAATATTTTTGAGACAATAGTTATTAACACACCAAAAAATAATCTGAACCGATACTTATAGAAGTGCTTATTAAGATGCTGTAATTCTTTCATTTAAATATAAATGGGACTTTATAGTTTTTAACAATTTCTCAATTTAACATCAATTTTATTGTGCATAATGTAATTACTGGTTATTTTTACACGTTTTTTTAAATAATCTTAAAAAGACTCAATTTAATTTTTTCTAAATGATATCTGATGTATTAAACTCTAACGAGTTACATAAAATTGATCCAGTGTTTGGTCAATTATCTTTTGATAATCACGAGCAAATTGTATTCTGTAATGACAAAGATACAGGATTAAAAGCAATAATTGGAATACATAACACAGTCTTAGGACCTGCACTTGGTGGAACAAGAATGTGGCAATATAATAATGAATGGGAAGCCCTGAACGATGTGTTGCGTTTATCTCGTGGAATGACTTTTAAAGCTGCCATAACTGGCTTAAATCTTGGTGGTGGTAAGGCAGTTATTATTGGAAATGCTAAAACCCAGAAAACGCCCGAATTAATGCGAAAGTTTGGTGAGTTTGTTAATTCGTTAAGTGGTAAATATATTACAGCTGAAGATGTTGGAATGACTACTGAAGATATGGATACTGTTCGAGAAGTTACTCCGTATGTAACAGGAATTTCTCAAAGTAAAGGAGGAGCTGGAAACCCTTCTCCAGTAACAGCATATGGCACTTTCATGGGAATGAAAGCTGCTGCAAAATATAAGTTTGGTACAGATATTTTAGAAGGTAAGCATGTATGTGTTCAAGGAATTGGAAATGTTGGTGAAGCTTTAGTTGAGCATTTAACAAATGAAGGTGCTTTAGTTACAATTTCTGATATAAATGAAGATCGTTTAAAAGAAGTTAGCGATAAATATAACGCTTCTATTTACAGAGGCAACGACATCTATTCTGAAGAGATGGATATTTATGCTCCATGTGCATTAGGTGCAACCATAAATGATGAAACCATATACAAATTAAAAGCTCAAGTTATAGCTGGAGCTGCAAATAATCAGCTAGCTGAAGAACATAAACATGGAACCATATTAAGAGAGCGTAATATTGTATATGCTCCAGATTTTTTAATTAATGCTGGTGGAATTATAAATGTTTATGCAGAATTAGAAAATTATGATAGAAAAGAAATCATGCGTAAAACAGAAAATATTTATAATACAACATTAGAGATTTTTGACTACGCTGATAAAAATAATATCACAACGCAAGCTGCTGCATTTAATATTGCAAATGAGCGAATAGAAGCTAGAAAAAAAGCTAATTCTTAATATTAGAATTAGTAAATAATACTATTTTTGCAAGGCGAAAAATTTCTGTTTTTCGCCTTTTTAAGTTTTAAATAAAAAAGTTCTTTGTAAGCTTATGTTAAATAGAAGACATATTCGTGTTAAGGTTATGCAACTATTATATGCGTTAAAAAATGGCGCTAGTGATGATCTAAAAAAAGATGAAAAGTTCTTGCTACAGAGTATTGATGGTATGTATGCTTTGTACCTTAATATGCTTTCACTTCTAATTGAAATCAGAAAAAAAGCGCAAGAACATCTTGTAAAAACTCAAAATAAACATCTCGCCACTCAAGAAGATAAAAGCCCTAACGAGCGCTTTGTTAAAAATGAGCTATTGTATTCAATTAGCAAAAATTCTGTACTTAAGGAAGCTATTGAAAAATCTAAAATAACGACTTGGCACCAACATGATGAATATGTCGATTTGTTGTTTAGAGCTATGTTATCTAGTGATATCTACAAGGATTATATGAAAAGCGAAGTATCTTCATTTAAAGAAGATAAAGACTTTATAATAGAGCTTTACAAAACAATTATTGCACCTAGCGATAAACTTTATGAATTTATTGAAGATAATAGGCTTACTTGGTTAGATGATTATCCTGAGGTAAATACCATTTTATTAAAGCTACTTCGAAAAGTAAAACCTAATTCGCCTGACACCTTTTTTGTACCTGAACTATATAAGGATAGTGAGGATAGAGATTATGCTAAAGATTTATTCACAAAAACCATTTTAAATAAAGTTCAGTTTACCGAAGAGATTTCTACTAAAACTAAAAATTGGGATAGTGATCGTATTGCCAATTTAGATTTGGTGCTGTTACAAATGGCTATTTGTGAATTTAAAAAGTTTCCTTCTATTCCAGTAAAAGTTACCATTAATGAATATTTGGAAATTGCTAAAGAATATTCAACACCTAAAAGCAGCGTGTTTATTAATGGTATTCTAGATAAATTAGTAAAGGAATATAAAACAGATGGTTCTTTAAATAAAGTAGGACGTGGTTTAATGTAACACTTGTACTTTTAAACTCGTATTTTGTCCAATTTACATCAAATTTTACATAAGTAAAAGTTAAGAAATTATCAGCATAATATTTTTTTAGTATTTTTATGCGCTGAAAATGATGGCTACCATCAATTATAAAACGAAAACTACTTATAATTTTAAAAATTTATTGAAGATGAAAAAAGTACTATTAGGTTTAAGCTCACTGTGTTTAGTGGCTTTTACATCATGTAAAGAAGATGCTACTAGTAAAATTAAAGCTGAAAATGTAGCAGTAGCTGCAGAAAGAGACGCAACAGCTAATGATTTTGCGGTATTAACTTTCGATAAAACAGAACACGATTTTGGAGAAATCGAAGAAGGAACTCCAGTAGAAACTGTTTTTACTTATACGAATACAGGTAAAACACCTTTAGTAATCTCTGATATTAAGAGTACTTGTGGTTGTACAGTACCACAAGATTGGAGTAAAGAGCCTCTAGCTCCAGGTGAGTCAGATAAGTTTACAGTTAAGTTTAATGGTAAAGGTAAAAATGCAGTTTCTAAAACAGTAACAGTTACTGCTAATACAGAAAAAGGTAAAGAGCCAGTTAAGATTAAAGCATTTATTAAGCCAGATCCTAACAAGCCAGCTACTGCTACACCTCAATTAAAAGTACAATAATTATGGGTGAAGGCGTAAGCTCTTTTTTACCGTTATTATTAATGTTTGCTGTGGTGTATTTTTTTATGATTGCACCTCAAATGAAACGAGCAAAGCAAGAAAAAAAGTTTGCTGCTGCTTTAAAACGTGGTGATAAGGTAATAACTAAAAGTGGGATGCACGGAAGAGTAGTGGATTTAAACGACAAGGATAACAGTTGTGTTATTGAGACTATGGCTGGAAAAATAAAATTTGATCGCTCTGCCATTTCAATGGAAATGAGTAGAAAATTAAATACAGCTCCTGCTCAAGTAAAGTAAATAGAATTTACTCTATTATATAAAAAAAGCTTCAGTTTTACTGAAGCTTTTTTGTTTATTAAACATAAGTCTAACAATTCCTATACTTATCATTAAGTCCAACTCCCTGTTCGATCATTGGGATAATTTTTTCTAACCTAGATATTTTGGTTGCTTCTCGTTTGGCAGACGCTATATACTCGCAATACTCACGTTGTTTGTAAGATGATAAATCCATGAAAAAAGATTTAATAGTTTTATTCTTATCAAGAACGACTTGTAATTCATGTGGTATTATAGTTTCTTTTTTACGATCTATTGTTATTTCTTTTCCTTGTTTCTGGTTGTCTATGACTTCCTGTATATAACTCAAAATTAAAGGCTCGTTAATGTCTTCGATAGAGTTAAAACGCCATTGTCTCATTCCTTTTGTTTTATCTTCTTGAGCGTTAATTAAAACGTTCTCAAAATCTTTTAAAAATACACCTTGAAAAAACCATAGTCCGAAATAATTTTTAAAACCAGCAAAACCCAATACATTTTTGTTGTTTATTGTATAGGTTGGGATGCTCCATTTTACCGTTTCAATTAACTCTGTTTTTAAAATAATTTCTCGGAGTTTTGATAACTCATTCGACCATTTTTCAGCGGTTTCTAGATACTCTTCAACCGAATAAACTTTTTTCATTTATCTAAATTTTCACAAGAACTTAAGGTTCAGTTTTTAATTGTTTCGATGGGTATGGCCTTCGTTTGCTAAATGCCCATTATGGGCTTTCATGACTACTTATATTTTTCAGCAGTAAGTTCAGCTATTTTACATATTACTTCAGTGGCTTTCATCATACTTTCAACAGGAACATACTCATAGCGACCATGAAAATTATGTCCACCAGCAAAAATATTTGGGCAAGGTAATCCCATAAAACTTAATTGAGAACCATCAGTTCCTCCTCTAATTGGTTTAATCAACGGTTTAATACCTAAAGCTTTCATGGCTTCTTCTGCGATATCAACAATATGCATTACAGGCACTACTTTTTCTTTCATATTATAATATTGGTCTTTTAAGTCAACCTCTATTATTTGTTTACCATAATTAGAGTTGATATCATCAGCTACTTTTTTGAAAAGCGCTTTTCTAGCTTCAAACTTTTCTTTGTCGTGATCTCTAATAATGTATTTAAGTTTTGTTCCTTCAACTAAACCAGTAACGGAATATAAATGGAAAAAACCTTCATATCCTTCTGTATGTTCAGGTGTTTCTAGTCTAGGAAGTGAATTGATGAACTCTGTAGCAATATACATGGAGTTTACCATTTTTCCTTTTGCATAGCCAGGATGTACAATTTTACCTTTTATATTTACAGTGGCTCCTGCAGCATTAAAGTTTTCGTATTCAAGTTCTCCTATTTGGCTGCCATCCATAGTATAAGCCCAATCAGCTCCAAACTTTGTTACATCAAATTTATGAGCACCTCGACCAATTTCTTCATCAGGAGTAAAACCTACTTTAATAGTGCCATGTTTAATATGTGGATTATTAATTAAATATTCCATAGCAGAAACTATCTCACAAATACCAGCTTTATCATCAGCACCAAGTAGTGTTGTACCATCAGTTGTAATTAATGTTTGTCCTTTGTAAAGCAATAGATCTTCAAAATAACTAGGGGATAAAACAATAGTTTCTTCAGCATTTAGAATGATGTCAGAACCATCATAGTTCTCTATGATTTGAGGTTTCACATTCGCTCCAGTAAAATCTGGTGACGTATCAAAATGTGATATAAAGCCAATGGTTGGAACCTCATGCTCAACATTACTAGGTAAAGTAGCCATGATGTAGGCATTTCCATCTATAGTCACGTCTGTTAAGCCAATAGTTTTTAATTCTTCAGCTAGTTTGTTAGCTAAATCCCATTGTTTTTTTGAGCTTGGAGTTGTATCAGAATTTGGGTCTGATTCAGTATCTATAGTGACATAACTTATAAACCGATTCATGATTTTATTTTTATCCATTTGTTAATTTTATAATTAGTTAACATTTTTTTTATGATTCATTTACATTTTTCTTACATTTGGAAGAACAACCAAAAATAAAACTTATGATTAAAAAGTACACAATTATGTTGGCTATCTTTTTTGGATTGTCAACTTTTTTACATGCACAAGTTTCTGGTACAATTTTAGATGACTCCTCACAACCTTTACCAGGAGTGTCCATTGTTGTAAAAGGAACTACAACTGGAACAACTTCCGATTTTGATGGAAACTATTCTATTGATGCCAATCAAGGAGATACATTAGTATTCTCTTATGTTGGTTTCGACTCTCAAGAAGTTGTTGTAAGTGGAAGTACCGTAGATGTAACAATGAAATCTGGTGTGGCACTAGATGAAATTGTTTTAGTAGGTACAAGAAGTAAAAACAGAACAGCAATTAATTCACCTGTTCCAATAGATGTAATTGACGTTACAGAATTGACATCTGCTGGACCGCAGACGTCTGTAAATGACATCTTAAACTATGTGGCACCTTCGTTTACATCAACAACACAAACGGTTTCTGATGGAACTGACCACATAGACCCAGCTTCTTTAAGAGGCTTGGGGCCAGATCAGGTTTTAGTATTAGTTAATGGAAAAAGAAGGCATACTTCTTCTTTAGTAAACGTTAACAGTACTGTCGGTCGTGGTAGTGTTGGTACAGATCTTAATGCAATTCCTGCATTTGCTATTAAGAGAATAGAAGTATTAAGAGATGGTGCAGCAGCACAATATGGTTCAGATGCCATTGCTGGTGTAATTAATATTGTAATGAAAGAAAGTGAAGGTTTAGAATTGCAAGTAAACTCTGGTGCTAATTTTACAAGTCAAGCAAATAATCAAGATGGTGGCGTTGATGGTGAAAATATCCAAATTGATGCAAACTATGGAATTCCTTTAGGAGACAAAGGTGGTTTTGTAAACTTTACAGGATCTGTGTTAACTAGAAATCCTGGAAGTAGAGCTGGGCGAGATGGTGCTACTGGTCAGATATTTGATGGATCCAATTCATTAGAATGGCAAGCTATGTTAGCTGGCTTTGATACAGATTTAAACAACTATTCTTTAGCAGAGTTACAATTGTTAGCAGATGGTGTTCCTCACTTTAGTGCTGCATTACAATCAGATATAGATGCAGCTAGCTCAATTGATGATCTTCGTGGATTATTAGACTTTGATACTACAGATCAAGAATTGGCTTTAAGAGGTCAAGATCGAAGAGATTATAGTATGCGTGTTGGACAATCTAAATTAAGAAGCGGAAAATTCTTTGCTAATATGGAAATTCCATTATCAGACGATTTCAGTATTTATTCGTTTGGAGGTATTAGTTATAGAAATGGTGAAGCAGCTGGTTTTTATAGAAGACCAGCGCAATCTAGAGCTAATACAGCTGTCTACATCAATGGCTTTTTACCTGAAATACAAACAGATGTTAACGATAAATCATTAGCAGTTGGAATTAAAGGAAAGCAAGGTGACTGGGATATTGATTTTAGTAATACTTGGGGTAGAAACTCATTTGATTTTACTATAGCTAATTCTAGTAATGCGACTTTAGGTACATCTACTCCTCTTGAGACTTATGCTGGAGGATTTGCTTTTTCACAAAATACAACTAATTTAGATGTATCTAGATTTTACGATTCGGTTTGGAGTGGTTTAAATGTGGCATTTGGAGCAGAATATAGACTAGAGAATTATGAATTATTACAAGGTAGCGAGGCGTCTTGGGCAACCTATGATATAAATGGCGATATTTGGAATGGTGATGCCTCTTTAGCAGTTACTGACTTTTTTGGAAGACAACGTCCAGGTGGTGTACAAGTATTCCCAGGATTTAGACCGGAAAATGAAAGAGATGCTCGCAGAAATAGTTATGCTGTATATGCTGACATTGAAGCAGATGTAACTGATAGAATTTTAATAGGAACAGCTTTACGTTTTGAAAACTACAGTGATTTTGGATCAACACTCAACTGGAAGGTTTCTTCTTTATTTAAAGTAAATGACAATTTTAATTTAAGAGCAGCTGCTAGTACAGGTTTTAGAGCACCTTCTTTACATCAGTTACATTTTAATGCAACCAGTACTAATTTTGTTAACGGTGTTCCAAATGAGGTTGGAACTTTCTCAAATGATAGTCGTATTGCTAAATTATTAGGAATTCCTGAATTAAAAGAGGAAGAGTCGTTTAGTGCAAGTGTAGGTTTAGCAGCTAAAATACCATCTGCTAATCTTACAGTTACAGTTGATGCTTTCTTTACAGCTATAGAAGACAGAACTACCTTAACAGGTAATTTCTTTAGACCTGATGCACCAGGAGAATTACAAACTTTATTTGATGCTGCTAATGCTACTAGAGCTAGGTTCTTTGCAAATGCAATAGATACAGAAACTAAAGGTATTGATGTAGTGATTACCCATAGAGGTAACTTAAGTGATACTTTTAAAATGACAACGAGTTTAGCTGGTACAGTTTCTAGAACTATGCAAGTAGATGATATTCATGCATCTCAACAATTAGCACCACAAATTGACACGTATTTCGGTGAGCGTGAAAGATACTTTTTAGAGTTTGCGCAACCTAGAGTAAAAGCTAATTTAACTAACATGATTGAAGGTGGTAAATGGAGAATTTTTGTTAGAAATGCGTATTTTGGATCGGTATTTAACCCAGATTTAACTGACACAACAGGTGATGGAGTTAGAGATTCTCATCCTGAATTTAGTGCTAAAATAGTTACAGATTTATCTTTTGGATATAAAGTAAACGAAAGATTAACTTTAACTGTTGGAGCTAATAACTTATTTGATAAGTTCCCAGATGACGCTCCAGATGATTTAACAAGTGGTAATAACTTTATTTACCCTCGTGTGACATCACAGTTTGGACAAAACGGTAGACAGTTATTTGCGAGACTTAACTTTAAACTTTAATTAAAAGACTATGAAAAAAAATAAATCAATATTAGTATTGCTAATTACATTAGCGTTCGTTTTTTCATGTGCTGTAGATGACGATCCCGTTATTTTGCCAGCAGATGATATTTTTGAAGTGGTATCGCTAGATCAGTCTGGTGAGAACTTTGTACCTGCAAGTGCTGGAGATAATATAACTGTTAACGTTATTTTATCGGCTGCTATGAGTAAAAATACATTAGTAAATTATACATTAAATGGTGCAGAAGAGTCTCTAACAATCCCTGCTGGTTCTACAAGTGCTTCTCTGACTTTTCCTAATACTGTTGGGTCTACAAATACCATTACTTTGACAGGAGGTCTTAATTTAGATCAACAAGTTAATTTAGGGACTAACACCACAGCAACATTTATTAGCATACCAAATCCAGTAGAAGATGCTTTAACTCTTGTATTAAGTTTAGAAGATGCTAATTTTGGAGGTACTACATTCTTTACTATTGGTGTGTTTGATGGAGAAGGTGCTTGGGTAACTGATGCTGCTTTAACAACAAACTTTGTATTAGAATTACCATTCTTTGCTCCTGGATTACCAAATTCTCCAGATTTACCAGGATTCCTTGGTATTGATGGAGCATATTATGCACTTGATATTTTTACTATCGGAGGAGGTGGATTAGCTGCTCCAGGTTATACTATTTATATCATTTATCCTGATGGTTCTGTAGAAACTTTTGGAGGCGATGATTTAATTTTAGAAGGAGGTATTGATCAAGATGTCGTGTTAATGGATGTTGCAGATCAAGATCCTGCAAACCCAGGAAATGGATTTAAGACGTATACATTTACTCAAAATTAAAAAAATAGATTATGAAAAAACTTAAGTATATTTTTACATGTATAATTGCAGTTGCTGTAATTTCATGTGATAAAAATGAATTAGACCCTGTTCCTACTCAAGAAGCTGGAGTGATAACTATTGAATCTGCATCTCAATCTGTAGTGGTGGATTCTGATAATGTTAGTTATAACCTTGTAGTAGGAGCTTCAACAACATCATTTAATGATAGAGTTGTTGGTATATTAGTTAGTGATGCTTCAGATGCTCCTAACTTTGAATATAGCTTTGCTGGAAATGTAGTTATCCAAGCTGGAGAAACTACAGGATCTACTAGCGTAGGTTTTAACTTTGATGCGATACCAACAGGTGTGCCAAGAAGTTTAACTTTACAATTGGCTGATAACTCTGCAGAGCAAGTAACTGTAGATTATGAAAAAATATGTCAGTCTAATGATATTGAATTAAACATTGTTTTTGATGCATTCCCTGGAGAAACTACTTGGGAAATTAGAGATTCTGGAGGTGCATTAGTTGCTTCAGGCGATGGTAGTGGTGCTCCAGAGTTTACTGAAGGATTTACATTAGCTGATGGAACGTATACATTTACTATCTTCGATAGTTTTGGAGATGGAATATGTTGTTCTTGGGGAGAAGGTTCTTATACAATTACAAAGCCTGCATGTTCTGAAACTTTAGCAGAAGGTGGAGAGTTTGGAAGTTCTGATTCTGTAGAGTTTAGCGTACCATAGCAATTCAATTTGCTTATTATATAAAATACCCAGATTTTTCTGGGTATTTTTTTTAGATATTAGTTACATTAGTAAGGAAATTTAAATTTTATATGATACGAATAAACCAACATATTCAATCATTAAAACCTTCAGCTACTTTAGCGATTAATCAAGAAGTTAAAAGGTTAAGAAGTCAAGGTGAAGACATTTGTCATTTTGGTTTTGGACAATCACCATTTCAAATACATGACAGTATAGTTAATGAATTAATTGCGAATGCAGAAAATAATAAATATTTACCAACTATTGGTTTAGAAATATTACGTGAGACCATTGCTTCTTTTCTTACTAATTATCAAAATATTTCTTCTCTACCAGAGGATATATTAATTGGTCCTGGAAGTAAAGAGCTTTTATATCAAACCATTTTATTGTTAGAGGGTGTAGTGCTGATACCAAAAGGAAGTTGGGTAAGTTATGGTCCGCAAATACAATCTAAAGGTGGTGACTATGTAGTTTTAGATACGTATTTAAAAAACAATTTTAAACTTCAACCAGAAGAATTAAAAACGTATTGTGAGGATAATAAAGACATCCAAAAGTCACTAATCATTAATTCACCAAATAATCCAACTGGAGCTGTATATTCTGAAGATGAGCTTAAAGCATTAGCTGATATTTGTAGAGCTTATGATGTGATAGTATTATCTGATGAGATATATTCTCAAGTTAATTTTAATGAGGAATCTTCACCAAGTATTGCTACTTATTATCCTGAAAAAACGTTTATTTTTGGAGGTTTAAGTAAAGTATTTTCTGCTGGAGGTTACCGATTAGGCTTTTTAAAATTACCAAAAGAACTCTCTTATTTGCATACTACTTATAGATCTCTGTTTAGCGAAACATTTAGTGCTGTAGCCTCACCTGTTCAATATGCAGCTGTAGAGGCTTTTAAAATGAAGTCTGAATTAAAAGAGTATGTGAATTTAGGATCTGATATTTTAAAGGGAGTTTCTAATTATGTGTATACAGAATTAGTAAAATATAAAATAGATTGTACAATTCCTCAAGGTTCTTTTTATGTGATGATAGGATTTAATAACTTTAAAGAAAAAATTAATAATTTAGGAATAGATACAAGTAGTGAACTTGCTAATTATCTACTCAAAAATTATAAAGTAGCGTTGCTTCCGGGATCTGATTTTTATTTTAATGAAGAGGACCTATTTTTTAGATTGGCTTTTGTAGATTTTAATGGAGAAGATGTAATGAGGCACTATAAAAATCAAACAACTGTTGATGATAATTTAATTAAAACAAATTGCCCTAATATCTTTAACGGAATCAAAAATTTAATTGAATTTACTAAAACTCTATAACATGCGATTTGCCATATCATTAGTATTTACATGTTCTTTTTTGTTCGGTTTTTCTCAAATAAAATTTACTGAAAGCTCAAGCGCACAAAATATTAATGTATCGCATGGTGATAATATATTTATTGGAGGCCTATCTTTTTTTGATTTTGATCAAGATGGATGGGACGATCTAACATTTTCTTCGGAAACAGATAAACCCTTGTATTTTTTTAAAAATAATAATGGGACGTTTCAATCTGTTACATTAAACCTTACTGACTACGAAAAGGATTCCAGACAAATGAATTGGGTAGATATCGATAACGATGGAGATTTAGATTTTTTTGTTGCATATGATGATGCTATGAATAGATTGTATGAAAATGATGGCAGTATGAACTTTACAGATATTACTACTAGTGCTGGATTGGATACCACGGACATTCAAACTTGGGGATCTTCTTGGGGAGATTATGATAAAGATGGTGATTTAGATTTATTTTTAAGTAGTAGAGATCTACAAAATAATTCTGCAAGAAATTATTTGTATAGAAATAATGGTAATAAAACCTTTACAGATGTTACAGCAGCTGCCGGAATAGATACTGGTCATCAACGTTCGTTTTGTGCATCTTTTTTTGATTATAATAACGATGGTTGGCAAGATATTTACATTGCTAATGATAGAATTGTGACTCCTAATTTACTGTATAAAAATAATGGAGATGGTACTTTTACAGATGTGAGCTCTGAATCAGGAACTGATTTATTAATAGATGCTATGTCTACAACTATTGACGATTATAATAACGATGGTTGGTTAGATATTTATGTGACGAACACACTAGACGGGAATTCTTTTTTAAGAAATAATGGAGACGGAACCTTTACAGATATTGCTGCAACAAATGGCACACAATTTAATAGTATTGCTTGGGGAGCTGTATTTTTAGATGCAGATAATGATACAGATCAGGATTTATACGTCAGCGGTTCATTTGATAATTTTTTAACCTATTTATCTGCTGCCTTTTATGAGAATAATGGTAGTGGTTCCTATTCTATACCTCTTAATGCTGGTTTTCAAGTTGATTTAGCTGTAAGTTATTCTAATGCTATTGGTGATGTTAATAATGACGGTTATCCTGATATTTCTGTATTAAATATAGAACCTGATGATAACTATTTATGGATTAATGAGTGCTATGAGAATGTTAATAATAATTGGCTAAAGGTTAAATTAAATGGTACTGTTGGTAATAAAATGGGAATTGGTTCGTGGATAGAGATTATGGCAGATAATAAAAAACAATATCGATATACACTTTGTGGAGAAGGCTACGTCAGTCAAAATTCTGGAGCAGAATTTTTTGGAGTTGGTGATGCTACAGAAATTGATTATGTAAAAGTAACATGGTTAAGTGGAATAGAAGATGTGATTTACGACGTCTCTCCAAATCAATTATTAACGATTACTGAAGGTAATACATTGTCAAATAACGATTTTAATAGTTTTACTAATTTTAAAATATTTCCAACAATTGCAGATAATCAATTAACTATTACAGGAGAAAATTTAATTAACTCAAATAAAGATTTTTCTGTTGAAATTGTCAATACATTAGGTCAAATTATTTTCAGTAAATCCAATATGATATTATCAAATTCTTCAATTGATATATCTAAATTCAATAGTGGTTTATATTTTACTAATATTAAATACGATGGTTTAAACTTTACTAAACGATTCATTAAAAAATAACACTATTTTGTATATTTTTGCACAAACAAATCAGAATGTACAAACTTCTAGTACGACCAATTTTATTTTCGTTTGACCCAGAAAAAATTCACTATTTTACATTTTCGGTAATTAAGCTTTTATGCAAGATTCCTGGATTCTCCTTATTATTTAGAAGTTTATATTCAGTAAATGATAAAAGATTAGAACGCAATCTATTTGGATTAACCTTTAAAAATCCAGTTGGACTAGCTGCAGGATTCGATAAAAATGCTGTATTATATAATGAACTAGCTAACTTTGGTTTTGGTTTTATTGAAATAGGAACTGTTACTCCAAAAGCGCAAGTCGGAAATCCTAAAAAGCGACTATTCAGATTAAAAGAAGATCAAGGTATTATCAATAGAATGGGCTTTAATAATGAGGGACTTGAAGCTGCTATACAACAGCTTAAAAAAAATAAAGGCAAGTTAATTATTGGTGGTAATATTGGTAAAAATACAGCTACTAAACCTGAAGATTATACAGATGATTATAATACTTGTTTTAAAGCCTTGCATCCTTATGTTGATTACTTTGTATTGAATGTGAGTTGTCCTAATGTTGGGAGCCATGCTAAATTAACTGATAAAGATTATTTAATAGAATTGATTACCTCTGTACAATCTATTAACAATACTTTTAGCAAGCAAAAACCTATTCTGTTAAAAATTGCTCCAGATTTAAATACTATTCAATTGGATGAAATAATTGAACTAGTAGACCAAACAAAAATCGATGGTGTTATAGCTAGTAATACATCAGTTTCTAGAGACAATTTAAAAAGTGATAATAAATCTGAAATGGGAGGATTAAGTGGAAAACCTATTACAGATAAGAGTACTGAAGTTATTAGTTACTTATCAGAAAAAAGTAATAAAGCATTTCCAATAATTGGAGTAGGAGGTATACATACTTCTCAAGATGCTCTAGATAAAATTAATGCTGGAGCAGATTTAGTTCAAATATATACAGGTTTTATATATGAAGGACCTAAACTTATAAAAAGGATTAATAAAGGGTTATTAAACTAAAAAAGGCAGCTTTAAAAGCTGCCTTTTTTAGTTAATTTATTATTAGTTTTTTACTACTAATATTTCGATTTTCAGTTTCTACTTTTAAAATGTAGAGTCCAGATTTTAAATTTGTAAGGTTAAGATTTGCTCGAGTATTATTTATAGTATTAGTATATACTCTTTTGCCAAGTACGTCATAAATACTTATAGTATTACTACCACTTTGCATTTGAGAAACTATTACATTTTCATTACTTGGGTTTGGTGACATTCTAAATTCTTTATTAGAATCAAAGTTTGAGTTACTTAAGGTGGTTTTTAATGTAAAGGTGATATCACCAATTTTATTATCATTAAACATATACATATTTCTTAAAGATCTAATATTAATGTGAGGCATAGAAGCAGCATTACTTGTACTATAAGCCATACCTTCTTCAGTTCCAGCATCATAAACAAATACTTCAATAGAATGGGTTAATTTCCAACTGCCATCTGGGTTTTTCATAGAATAACTACTAACCCCAGAAAACCAATCGGGACTTGGTGCTACCATAGTAGCTAATGTAACTAGAGGAAATTCATCTGTAAACTCAACATCTGTTAATGTTGCTGTAGCAATGGCATCAAAGGGATCTACAGGTTCTTGTAACCAAGTACTTGCTGTTGGAGTAGATGCATTTATTTGAGCATTTACCTCATTAAAAAAGTTGGTGTTACCACCTACTTCTGCCACATCTTCAATTCCTGGAGATGCTAGTGTTCCAACTTCCCAAAAAGTAATTTGATCATTATGGACAGCGCCAACAAGGTTAGACCAATGTGCATTACCAGGTAAACTAGTAGTACTATTTCCATTTACAGGATCATCTGCAGTAGAACTCCATACACTAGAAAAAGTAATATCATATTCTACACTAGATTGAGACAAACAAAAGATAGGCAATAAAAATAAAATGAGTAGAGTATGTTTCATATTGTTGGTTTTTAACTTATTATACTAATGTCGAATAGCTTTAAATAACCTTACAATAATTTGTGTAGATTTGATAAATATTTTTTTTAGCATTGAATTACGATATACTACTTTCTTTTGTACTAGCAACTTCAGTATTAGCTATATCTCCTGGCCCAGACAATATTTATGTGTTAATGCAAAGCCTAGCTAATGGTAAAAAATATGGACTAGCTACTGTAGCTGGTTTAATTTCAGGATGCCTTGTTCATACAGCACTGGTTGCTTTTGGTGTTTCAGCAATTATAAAAGAAAATGATAGTCTGTTTTTTGCGATAAAGTTGTTTGGAGCTCTATATCTCTTTTACCTAGCTTTTAAAGTATTTAAGAGTAGTTCTAAACTAGATTTATCGTCTGATACTATTCCAGAAAAAAGTCTTGGAGAACTATTTAAACAGGGATTTATAATGAATGTTCTAAACCCAAAAGTATCTATCTTCTTTTTAGCTTTCTTTCCAGCTTTTCTATTTAGTGATAGTGTAAGTGAGGTTATTCAGTTTTTTGTCCTTGGTTTATTATTTATGGCGACCTCTTTTGTTATTTTTTCTTTGATAGCATTTCTTTCAGGTTCAATTTCAGAGTACATAAAAAAACAATCTAATGTTGGACTTTTCTTAAAGTGGTTACAAATAATTGTTTTTGTAGGCATTGGAGTATTCATTCTAATATCCGAAAATTAAGAGTTAAAGAAAACGTTTTCGTAACACGTATCTTTTACTATATTTGATGACCATGAATAGAGATGTAAAGATTATAGAATGCCCTCGTGATGCCATGCAAGGTATCAAGGAATTTATACCTACAGAAAAGAAGGTACAGTATATTCAATCCTTACTTCGTGTTGGTTTTGATACTATAGATTTTGGAAGTTTTGTATCACCTAAAGCCATTCCGCAAATGGTAGATACTGCTCAAGTATTATCTCAATTAGATTTAAGTAAAACCACGAGTAAACTATTAGCAATTATAGCTAATGTTCGTGGTGCAAATGATGCTTGTCAACATTCTGAAATTGATTATTTAGGATATCCATTTTCTATTTCAGAAAACTTCCAGATGCGTAATACACATAAAACTATTGCACAATCAGTATTGGTATTAGAAGAAATTTTAAATCTTGCAGATAAACATAATAAACAAGTTGTAGCCTATTTATCTATGGGATTTGGTAACCCTTATGGAGATCCTTGGAATGTTGATATAGTAGGAGAGTGGACAGAGCGTTTAAGTAAAATGGGTGTGAAAATATTGTCATTAAGTGATACTATTGGAACCTCTAATCCAGAAAATATAAATTACTTATTCTCAAATTTAATTCCATTATATCCAGATATAGAGTTTGGTGCACATTTACATACCACGCCGAGTAAATGGCATGAAAAGGTTGATGCTGCCTACAAGGCTGGTTGTAGACGTTTTGATGGAGCCATTCAAGGATTTGGTGGTTGCCCTATGGCTAAAGATGAATTAACAGGTAATATGCCTACAGAGAAAATACTGTCCTATTTCACAACAAAAAAAGCTCATAACTTAAATGCTATGAGCTTTGAAAGTGCTTATAATGAAGCTTCTAAAATATTTTTAAAATATCATTAATTAAAACTGAAATTCTAGACCAAGGTAAGCTCCAAAAGGATGACCAGGTCTTAATCCTGCAGGAACTCTGGAAACAGCATATGTATTGTCTAGTAAATTAATAATATTTCCAGTAATACTTAATTTTTTTGTAAAGTTATAACGGGTTGAAAGGTCTAATACTATTGCTGAATCAACCTTTTGATCATCTGGTATACTTCCAGTTCCAGAAACTGTTCTAAAAGCACCATTATAACGACCATTTAATGCAATTTGATACTTGTTATGTTCCAAGGTAATACCTAGATTGAGTTGATGTTTAGCTATATACGGTATCTCATCACCTTCTGTAACGGTTCCCCAAATATCATCATCACTACCAAAACTATTTAAAAACTCTGTATCTGTATAAGTATACCCTAGATTAATAGGTAATGATATGTTGTCATTTTTGGATAGTATATCATAATTTAAAAGAAGTTCTAAACCTCTCACAGATACTTCTCCAGCATTAAACATATCTAGTGTTCCAGTTCCACCAGAAGCCGCTAAATCGCTTCCAAGTAAGTTACTGTAGTCATTATAAAACCCAATTAATTCACCACTTAAACCATTAAAACTAAATCTAGATCCAAGTTCATAATTGATACTTTCTTCAGGTTCTTGCCCTTCTTCATTACCTGGAGGCGAAAATCCTTTATGTACACCACCAAATACTGATATTAGGTTATTAAATTTATAATTAAAACCAATTCCAGGAATAAATACATCAACTTTATTTTCTCGTTTTGAGATTTCTAAACCTGATCTAAAAGGGTCATCAGTACCATAATTCTCTCTCTGTAATTCTATATTTTCGTAACGAAGACCTGGTGTTAAGGTTAGATTCTTATACTTAAACTTGTACATTGCAAATGCTGAAAAAGCTGTTGCACTACTTATTCTATTGGCATCAGTACCACGTGTAGCATCAGTTGTTAATACTAAATCTCCATCAGTAATTCTATAACCATCTTTCCATTGAAATCGGTCTTCCTCGTCATAGTGATAACGTAGACCTACTTCTATATCATGAAATGTATTGTCATTATAAAAGTGATAATCAAATTTAGTTTGTATGCCTTTAGATATGTAGTCTCTATTGTTTGCTTTAACAAGTATAGCATCATCAGGAGAGTCTAATGCTCCAGTTGTAAAGGCATAGTGTGTTGGATAAAGATCTGGCTGTTCTAAAATAGTTGCTATTCCTACTTTTTCATCATTAGCTACAATATCATTTAACTTGTACCAGTTTCTTGAAAAACTATTATAATAACCATTGGTTGTAATTCTAAAATCTTTAGAAAATTCTAGCTGGTGAGTAATCATGAATTGAACATGATCGTTAGTCATTTCATCTTCTAACGAACTTGCATATCTATCAAAAGGATTATTGGCAAAGTCAGCATCTGTCAGACCTAGATATGTTTCATTAGAAACTTCATCTGCATATTGAAATTTAAACTCTAAAGATTGATATGTTTTTGCTTCTTTTTTTGAATTAATTCTGAATTTAGCAACCACATCGTTTTTATCAAATCCTGTGTTTAAATCATCACCTAAGTTTTTAAATCCATCAGAATTAAAGTTTAAGAACTCAATATTATAGCCAAATTGTTCGCTACTTCCACCAAGAGTTGCATAAAATTGACTACTATTAAAACTACCATAGGAAGCTTTTACTCTACCTCCAAAAGTATCTGGAATTTGAGTAGATACCATGTTAATCGCACCGCCTGTAGTAAACGGTCCATATTGAACTTGGCTACTACCTTTTAAAACTTCAACAGCTTGCATACGTGCAACAGACGGGAAATAATAAGCAGAAGATGCGCTATATGGAGCAGGAGCAATTAAAACACCATCTTCCATTAGCGTAATTTTAGCACTTCTATCTGGAGAAGTACCACGTAAACTTATATTTGGTCTTAAACCAAAACCTTCCTCTTCAACAATTGTAACACCAGGAACAGTCTGTAACACACGATTTATATCGGTGTAGTTTAATTTTTTAAGCTCTTCTGGCGAAATATAATATGCAGAACCAGTTCTATTTTTTGCTACATATTTATTACCAAAAATAACATTACTTTTTAATAGAACTTCATCAAGATTTTGAATGGAGTCTAATGTGGTTTCATTGGTTTCATTTGGATTTTGAGCAAACACTTGTGTAGTAAAAACTAACAATAATAGGATAAGTTTATATTTCATTTATTTAGACTTGTTAAAAATAATAATTTAAAAAACGATGCAAACATACAATCGAAAATCACTTAAAACAAGTTTATTTAGAATAAATAAAAATAAAAAATATAACAAACTAACTATGAATATTTTACAGAAATATTTAACAGATTGACTTTAATTAAACCCATTCTAAATTCCAAAAAAGTGTTTCATCTCCTTAAAACTTTAAGTATTTTTATACTCTAAAAAGCAATTGAAAATGAACACAACAATAGAAAGTTTACTTAATGATCAAATAAAGTATGAAGCCTCTGCATCTATGCAGTATCTATCCATGGCTTCTTGGGCTGATGCAAATGGTCTAAATGGTGTCGCCGATTTTTTCTATAGTCAATCTGAAGAAGAACGATTACATATGACTAAACTTGTTAAGTTTGTTAATGAGAGAGGTGGTAATGTATTAATTCCTCAATTAGATAAACCTAAAGACTCGTTCAAAGGTTTAAATGAATTATTTGAAACATTCTTAAATAGTGAAATGTTTGTAACAGAGCAGATAAATCACATAATCTATCAATGCCTGCAGCATAAAGATTACAACGTGCACAATTTTATGCAATGGTATGTCACAGAACAACTTGAAGAAGAAGCTATGGCTAGAACTTTATTAGACAAACTAAATATTATTGGTGATGATAAATCCGGGCATTATATGTTTGATAGAGATATAAACAGTATTGCAGCTTCTCAAGAAACTAGTGAATAAATTCTGTTAATAAATAAGTTTTAAAAGTTCCTTTTTTTTAGGGAACTTTTTTTATTTTTGCATTTATTTAGAATAAATTAAAATAATGCAATCCGATTTTTCAGCCAATATGCCATGTATGTTAATCTCTACACCTTGTGTAGTGGCATGTAATGGTGACAAGAAAAAAAAGTGCTGTAAAAAGTATAAAAAGAAGGGGAAATCTAATTGCAAACGTTGTCCTAAAATTTAGTTAAGCTCTATTTTTCTTGTATATAGATCTCAAAATATAAAAGTACATCTTTCCTTTTAAGTATTTTATTAAAATTTAGAGAGTTGTTTTATAAATATGATTAACACTTTAATAATCTTATATATTAATTAAATTACCTAAATTTGCATGCAATTATAATGTAATTGCAATATGATATCTCATCAAAATAAAATCGTAGGCGAAGGATTAACTTACGATGACGTGCTTCTCGTTCCAGGATACTCTGAAATTTTACCACGCGAAGTCAGTATTCAAACTCAATTTACTAGAACTATAAAACTTAATGTTCCTATTGTATCGGCTGCAATGGATACAGTTACAGAGTCTGCAATGGCAATTGCTATTGCAAGAGAAGGAGGTATTGGTGTGCTACATAAAAATATGACACCTGAAGACCAAGCCAAAGAAGTTAGAAAAGTTAAACGTGCTGAAAGTGGAATGATAATCGATCCAGTTACTTTACCATTAACAGCAGTTGTTTTAGATGCGAAAAAGAATATGGAAGAGCATAAAATTGGTGGTATTCCTGTGGTTGACGAAGATGGCTTTTTAAAAGGAATTGTTACCAATCGTGATCTTCGTTTTGAAAAAGATAACAATAGACCTATTATTGAGGTCATGACTTCAGAAAATCTAGTAACTGCAGGAGAAGGCACGTCGTTAATGGATGCAGAAGGTATTTTACAAGAAAATAAAATTGAAAAATTACCTGTAGTCGATGGTACTAATAAACTTATTGGTTTAATTACATTTAGAGATATTACCAAACTTACTCAAAAACCTATTGCAAATAAAGACCATTTTGGTCGTTTACGAGTAGCGGCTGCAATTGGAGTTACTGGAGATGCTGTTGAACGTGCAGAGGCATTAGTTAAAGCAAGTGTAGATGCTATTATTATTGATACAGCCCATGGACATACAAAAGGTGTAGTGAGTGTATTAAAAGCTATAAAGGATAAGTTTCCAAAGTTAGATGTTGTAGTTGGTAATATAGCAACTGCTGCTGCAGCCAAATATTTAGTTGAAGCTGGAGCAGATGCTGTTAAAGTTGGTATTGGTCCAGGTTCTATTTGTACAACACGCATTGTTGCTGGAGTTGGTTTCCCACAATTATCAGCAGTCATGGAAGTGGCAAATGCATTAAAAGGAACAGGAGTTCCAGTAATTGCTGACGGAGGAATTCGTTACACTGGAGACATACCTAAAGCTATTGCTGCTGGAGCAGATTGTGTGATGTTAGGATCGCTGTTAGCAGGAACAAAAGAATCACCTGGCGAAACTATAATTTTTGATGGTAGAAAATTTAAATCTTACAGAGGAATGGGTTCTGTGGAAGCTATGAAACAAGGCTCAAAAGATCGCTATTTTCAGGATGTAGAAGATGATATTAAAAAATTAGTACCAGAAGGAATCGTTGGTCGCGTACCTTATAAAGGTGAATTGTTTGAAAGTATTCATCAATTTGTTGGAGGTTTACGTGCTGGAATGGGTTATTGTGGTGCCAAAGATATCAGTACGTTAAAAGATATTGGGCAGTTTGTAAAAATTACTGCGGCTGGAATGAGCGAAAGCCATCCTCATAATGTAACGATTACCAAAGAGGCTCCTAACTATTCTAGACGTTAATTTTTTTCGTCATTGCTGTGGCAATCTGTTTTTTAATTAGGATTATATACTTGACCTCTATGCGGTTTTAAAGCCTCTCTTGTTTTGGTCATTATTGACTCGTCTACTACTAAATAGGCCATAGCATACATCTCTGAAACTATAGTGCAACCAGTAATAATTGGTTGTATGTTTTCTGTTTGAGCATAGTCTTTTAAATGAATTTCGTGATGCTCTGCAATTTTCTGTGAAGCAGGACCTCTAAAATCCCAAATCATTTTTATTTGACGCATAGTTTTTAATTAGTTTTACCACATTCATTTTCATAGTATTCAACAATTCTAATAGTATCTAGCTCATTAATTTCGTTATTTTTTATTTTTTTAATGAGTTCTGGGCAATCGTAGAAAAAATCGAAAAGTCGTTTTTTAACATCTTTTAGCCCAATACCATCCATAATTCGTATGCTATAACTATATAAATCACCTTTTTTCTTTGCATAAGTTTCAAAATCAGGATTATAATATTTAATGCTTCTTTTGGGAGTTAATCCATTGTGAAAAATACCATGAAATAAATCTACTTTTTTGCCATGATAAATTTTATATCCAGCACCTCTACTTATTTTAGTGACTTCTTTATATTTTTTAGTATGTATCATATAATAAGTATATGGCTTATCATATCCATAATAGATATATTTTCTAACACTATCATATGAAATTTTATTTCCAGATGGTTTATCTAAAAAGTAAGAATTTCTAATTTTAAAATTGCCAGCTATAGTATCTCCATTAGTTAAATGTAAAATATATTGAGGCTTATTGTCATTGAGTAAAGATTTAGTATTACCACACGAATAAATAATAATTATAGTCATTAAAATTAAAAACCTTTGCATAAGTAATGAATAAATGAGTTTATTTATTAAGTAAATATACTATTTTTAATGCATGGCAAATACCAAAGCATTACAACAATTAGAAGATAGTATTGATGGCGAATTGTTGTTCGATGCACTTCATAAAAGTTTGTATGCTACAGACGCTTCTGTGTATCGAAAACTACCATTGGCAGTAGCTTTTCCGAGAAGTATAAACGATTTACATATACTTATTGATTTTGCTAGTAAACACAATAGTACTTTAATACCAAGAGCTGCAGGAACATCACTAGCAGGACAATGTGTTGGAGAGGGTATTGTAGTTGATATTTCAAAATATTTCACGAGTATTATCGAACTCGACGAAAAATCTAAAACTATAACTGTCCAACCTGGAGTTATTCGTGATGATTTAAACCGTTTTCTTGAACCTTATGGTTTGTGGTTTGGACCAAATACTTCTACTTCTAATCGTTGTATGATTGGAGGAATGGTTGGTAATAACTCATCTGGAAGTACATCAATTAAATATGGTGTGACGCGTGATAAAATTGTAAGCCTTATTACGATTTTGAGTGATGGTTCAAAAGTAGAGTTTACCGAAATTACTTCGGAAGCATTTATAGAAAAAACAAAGTTAGAGTCATTAGAGGGAATAATATATAAACAACTTTATGATGAATTGTCACAGCGAACTATACAACAAGACATAAAAAGTCAATTCCCAAAACCAGAGATTCATAGACGAAACACTGGTTATGCTGTTGATGCTTTGTTAGATTCTAATTTGTTTGGTGGAGCCAATCCTAAAGTTAATGTCGCTAAACTATTGTGCGGAAGTGAAGGTACATTAGCATTTACCACAGAGATTAGGTTACAGCTTGATGATTTACCTCCAACTAAATCTGTTATGGTAGCCTCTCATTTCGAGAGCATTCAAGAGTCTATGGAAGCTGTTGTAATTGCAATGGAACATGATTTGTTTACTTGCGAACTAATGGATAAAACCATTTTAGATTGTACAAAAAACAATCGAGAGCAAGTAAAAAACAGATTCTTTTTAAAAGAGGATCCGCAGGCTATTTTAATGCTAGAGGTAAAAGCTAATTCAATTGAAGATGCAGAACAACAAGCAGATGTTTTAATCGCTGATTTAAAGTCTCATAATTTTGGCTACCATCATCCAAAGATCTATGCAGATGATGTAGATAAAGTTATGAATCTCCGTAAAGCAGGTTTGGGATTATTAGGTAACATAATAGGCGATAAAAAGGCAGTTGCTTGTATTGAAGATACTGCAGTTGCAGTTTCAGATTTACCAAATTATATAAAAGAGTTTACTGCTTTAATAAAGCGTTTTAAGCAAGATGCTGTGTATTATGCTCATGCTGGTGCTGGAGAATTACATTTGCGACCAATACTAAATTTAAAAAAGGCAAAAGATGTTAAGCTCTTTAGGGAAATCACTACAGAAACTGCAAAACTAGTTAAGAAATACAAAGGAAGTTTTAGCGGTGAACATGGCGATGGAATTGTTAGAGCTGAATTTATTCCGTTAATGATTGGCGAAGCAAATTACGATTTATTAAAACGCATAAAATATACGTTTGATCCTCATAATATTTTTAATAAAGGGAAAATTGTTGATGCTTTTCCTATGGATGATAATTTACGTTATCAAGTAGATAGAGAAGAACCAATAGTTAAAACCTTATTAGACTTTTCTGATAATGAAGGTATTTTACGATTTGCCGAAAAATGTAATGGTTCTGGAGATTGCAGAAAACCTTCAGAAGCTGGAGGAACAATGTGTCCGAGTTATCGAGCGACTAAAAACGAAAAAGATACAACAAGAGGTCGAGCAAATGCATTGAGAGAATTTTTAACCAATTCAAATGAGGCTAATAAGTTTAATCATAAAGAGTTAAAACAAGTTTTCGATTTATGTTTAAGTTGTAAAGCTTGTGCTAGTGAATGTCCAAGTAATGTGGATGTTGCAACTTTAAAAGCAGAATTTCAATACCAATATCAAGAAGCCAATGGTTATAGTTTTAGAAATACCTTATTCGCCAAAAATGCTAGTTATGCAAAGCTTGGTAGTAAATTTCCTAAACTTACTAATTGGTTTTTAAACACCTCAATTTCAAAATCTGTAATGGGAATTGCAAAAGAGCGTTCGATTCCAAAAATTGCAAAAAGTACTTTAAGTGATTGGTTTGCAAAGCAGAATTTTAAAAAACACTCAAAACAGCTTTATTTGTTTTGTGATGAATTTACTAATTACTACGATGTTGAAGTAGGTAAGGATGCCATTCTACTATTAGATGCTTTAGGTTATTCAGTTAGAATAATAGATCATGACGAAAGTGGAAGAAGTTTGATATCTAAAGGTTTTTTAAAAGAAGCAAAACAGGTAGCAAATAACAACATTTCTATCTATAAAGATAAAATAGACCAACAAACACCTTTAGTAGGTATTGAACCTTCAGCAATTCTAACTTTTAAAGATGAATACTTACGTTTAGCAAATGATAAAGATTCAGCAATAAAAATAGCTGATAACACTTATACCATTGAGGAATTTCTTCAACAAGAATTACAAAAAGGTCATATTTCTTCTAACAGTTTTACTAAAAAATCTAAAGTTTTAAAGATTCATGGTCACTGCCACCAAAAAGCCTTAACCAATAGTTCAACAACTTTTGATGTACTAACAATTCCTGAAAATTATAAAGCCACAATTTACAATTCTGGATGCTGTGGAATGGCAGGTTCTTTTGGTTATGAAAAAGAGCATTACCAAATTAGCATGAAAATAGGAGAGGAGTCAATTTTTAAGAAGGTTAGAAAAACAGATATAGAAACTATAATTGTTGCTTCAGGAACCAGTTGTAGACATCAAATTTTTGATGGCACAAAACGATTAGCAAAACATCCAGTTAGTGTTTTGCGAGAGGCTTTACTTACTGCTTCAAATTCCTAATTCGTTCTAAAAGTGTTGGATGCGAATAATGCATAAATACATAAGCTGGATGAGGTGTTAAATTACTTAAACTCGTTTTATTTAACTTCTTTAAACCACTAATTAAAGGTTCAGCTTTATAAGTTTCTTTAGCATAATTATCTGCTTGATACTCAAATCTTCTAGATATGTAATTCATGAATAATCCGGTTATTTCACTAATTGGACTGTATAGTAAACCAAAAGCAATCATGCCAATATGAAAACTTGGAATAGACACACCTAATGCTTCAGATAGTAATGGATTTGAAATGAATAAGGATAGAATATAAAGTGTTAATCCTGTTAATAAAATGGAAGCTATTAAATTGAAAATAATATGATTGCGTTTATAATGCCCAACTTCATGAGCTAATACAGAGACAATTTCGTCTTCATCTAATTCATTAATAAGTGTATCAAATAATGTCACGCGTTTTTCACTCCCAAAACCAGAAAAATAGGCATTAGCTTTTGTACTTCGTTTAGAGCCATCGATTACAAAAATATTTTTGAGATTAAAACCAACAGTTTTTGCATATTGAGATATACTATCTCTTAAACCTCCATCCTCAAGTGGTGTTTGTTTATTAAATAATGGTACAATTAATCTGGAGTAAAACATATTCATAAATACTGTAAAAACTGTAACCAAAGCCCAAGCATAGAGCCAAAAATTATCTTTAGTTAATTCATAAAACCAAATAATCAACGCAAACAATCCACCTCCAATCACAGCAGACATCAACCAACCTTTAATTTTATCTAAAACAAAAGTTTTTTTGGTGGTTTTATTAAATCCGAATTTTTCTTCAATAACAAAGGTTCTGTAATAAGAAAAAGGTGTAGAAATAATATCGCTAGCAATCATAATGATGCCAAAAAAGATTAAAGCAATTACAATAGTATTGTTAGAATAACTTCTAGCAATGGTATCTACATATTCAAAGCCATCAAACAATAAAAATCCAAGGGTTAATACAACAGAAAATAACGAACTCCAAATACCAAATTTATAGTTTGTCGCTTTATAGTCTTGTGATTTTTTGTATTCAACTTCATCATAAACATCACTCAATTCTTCAGGAATAGCATCATTAAAGTGCTTTGCGTTAAGCGCATCTAGAACTTTATCAACTATAAAATTGATAACGATTATGGCAATAATTATATAAAAAAGTGATGTGCTAGTCATTAGTTAAATTGTCTTTGTCTCTTGGCTTCAAAAATAAGAATTCCTGCAGCAACAGATACGTTCATGGAGTCTATTTCTCCTTGCATTGGTATAATGACATTTTGAGTAGAATTTTCAAGCCATTCATTACTTAAACCAGTTGCTTCAGTACCAACAACAATAGCTGTTGATTTTGTGAAATCTTGAATATGATAGTTTTTACTACCTTGTAATGCTGCACAGTAAATATTAATGTTTTGAGATTTTAAAAACTGAATAATATCATTAGTAGTTCCTGTTGCAATTGTATTTGTAAATACGCAACCAACACTGGAACGTATAATATTTGGATTGTATAAATCTGTTTTAGGATTTACAATAATTACGGCATCAAGATTAGCTGCATCTGCAGTACGTAATAAGGCACCAATATTTCCTGGTTTTTCAGGTGCTTCTGCTACTAAAATCAAAGGTGTTTTGGTAGTGGTTTCAATTTTCTCTAATGAATGATCTTTAGATTTTGCAACAGCAATGATACCTTCAGTCGTGTCGCGATGCGCCAATTTTTGAAATACCTCTTTTGAGATTTCTATAAGTTCGTTACTACTTTTAGAAATAGTTTTTGCCTCATTTTTAGAAAACAATTCAGGATAGAATAAAATGGATACAATTTTATAATTACCCTTAATAGCGAGAGACAACTCACGACGACCTTCAATTAAAAATAAACCTGACTTACGACGTTCACGAGATTTTTCTTTTAATTGAAATAATTGCTTAATGTAAGTGTTTTGTACGCTAGTTATTTCTTTTACCATATTAAAGCAAAAGTAACAGATTTCATGTAATTTTTTTGAATTAACTTCGTCAAAGGAGAAAACTAAAAACAACTAAAAATGAAATTTAAAAGTTTAGCCTTAATTGTATTATTAATTTTATCATCTTGTAAAGATGCTAATCAGAAAGTAGAATCCTCTACAGATTATTCTAAAGAAAATCTAGATGTAACAACATCTGTATATCCTGATAATATTTCTAAAGTGTTTGAAGCTCATGGAGGTTTAGATAAGTGGAAACAAATGCAGACACTTAAATTCACGATGCCTAAAGAATCTGGAGATGAAGTAACTAGTACAGACTTATATAATAGAAGTTCATTGATAGAAATGCCAGAGCATACAATTGGTTTTGATGGAAACGAATTGTGGTTGCAAAATAAAGATACTATATCTTACAAAGGGAATCCTCCAAGGTTTTATTATAACTTAATGTTTTATTTCTATGCCATGCCATTTGTGTTAGCAGATGATGGTATTGTTTACACAGATGTTGAGCCTTTAGCTTTTGAAGGACAGGAATATCCAGGAATTAAAATTAGTTATGAAGATGGAGTAGGAGAGTCTCCAGATGATGAGTATATTATCTATTACAATAAAGAAACTAATCAAATGGAATGGTTAGCGTATACAGTCACGTATTTTTCTAAAGAGAAGAGTAAAAAGTTTAGTTATATTAAATATAGTGATTGGTTAACAATTGAAGGAGTGAAGCTCCCAAAAACTTTAAATTGGTATACAGTTGAAGAAGGAAAACCTGTTGCAGAACGAAATACTAGAGAATTTACAGATATTGTTTTGTCTAAAGAAAAATTGGATGAAACAGTATTTAAAAAACCAGATTCTGCAGAAATGATCGAATAAAAAAAGGGAGCTAATTGGCTCCCTTTTTTGTTTTAGTTTGATTTGTATTTATTACTATAGCGTTTCCAGAGATTTGTTTGATGTGTGTCTAAACTAATTTCGCGTCCATTAATAAATGCATGTGTTAAAATATTAGTTCGCATATCTAAAGCATCTCCTTCGCTAATAAACAATGTAGCATCTTTACCAGTTTCTAATGTTCCTAATTGTTTATCTAAACCTAGTATTTTAGCTGTATTGGATGTTATTAGTTTTAAAGCTTCTTCTTTATCTAAACCATGAGCAGCAACTGTTCCTGCTTGAAATGGTAAATTTCTAGCGTTGGCACGTTCCATAGAACCACTGTTTTCTAAGCCAACTAAAACACCTTGGTCTACTAAAAGTTTTGCTAGCTTATAAGGATAATCATAATCATCATCCTCACGCTCTGGAGTTGTATGAGAACGTCTTGCTAAAACACCAATAGTATTCTTTTTTAGTAGTTCAGCTACTTTGTATGCTTCATAACCACCAACAATAACTACTTCTTTTATACCATGTTTATTTGTAAATGCTATAGCATCAGTAATGGCTTTTTCATCATCTGCATGAATAAATAATTTTTGAGAACCGTTGAAGAGTCCATTCATAGCAGAAAACTGAAGATTTTTAGTGTCTTGGCTTCCATTTAAATACGCCTTACTGTTGGATATAAAGCTGTTTAGTTCATCAACTTGTGTTGCATAATTTTTATTAGGTGTTAAACCACTTGGTTCACCTAACCACCAGCGACCTCTAGAAAAACTGTTCGGCCAATTTAAGTGTATCCCATCATCTACTTTTATGGCAGCATCTTCCCAATTCCAAGCATCAAATTGTACTATAGATGAGGTTCCAGAAATACGTCCACCTCTTGGTGTTATTTGCCCAATAAGCACCCCATTAGGTCGCATACTTTCTACAACTTTAGATTCAGCATTATAAGCAATTAAGCTTCTAATATGTGGATTCATTGTTCCGATTTCTCTTGTGTCGTTTGTTGCTCTTACAGCACCAATTTCTTGTAAACCTAAAGTTGTATTTGGAGCTATAAATCCAGGGTAAATATGTTTACCATCTGCTTGAATAACTGTTCCTTTATAGGGAACTTTTGTAGTTCTTGCATCTGCACAAACAGATATTTTTCCGTCCTCAACAATTAAAACAGAATTATCGATTACTGTTCCATTGCCAATATGAGCAGTTGCTCCAACAATAGTAAAGGCTTCTGTTTGCTTATTAGCTGGAGTTTGTTGAGCAAAAGAATTTAAACAACAAACTGCAAATAGTATATGTAAATAGTTATATAGTTTCATTTTTTAATGCTTTTTAAATTATTCTGAATCACAGTGTAGATGTTGCTTTTCTTTTTTCTCAATAGGTTTTGTTTTTAAACCTTTGTTTTTGGCTTCCATCATTTGAGCAATTAATTCGCTTCGCTCTTTCTTAATATCATTTCGTATTTGCTTATCACGTTCTAAATCAAAATACGTAACACCTTCAATAATTGTTTTTTCAGCCTTGCTGTAAATTGACATAGGATGACCAGACCATAAAACAACATCTGCATCTTTACCAACCTTTAAGCTACCAACACGATTATCGATATGTAATAATTTAGCAGGGTTAAGTGTTACAAACTTCCAAGCATCTTCCTCACTAACTCCACCATACTTAACTGATTTTGCAGCTTCTTGATTTAAACGTCTGGACATTTCAGCATCATCACTATTAATTGCTGTAACAACTCCTTGATTGTGCATAATTGCAGCATTGTAAGGTATCGCATCGTTTACTTCATATTTGTAAGCCCACCAATCGCTGAATGTAGAGCCTCCAACTCCGTGTTCTTTCATTTTATCAGCTACTTTATAACCTTCCAAAATATGTGTGAAGGTATTAATGTTAAAATCAAATTTTTCAGCAACCTTCATTAACATGTTTATTTCACTTTGAACATACGAGTGACAGCTTATATAGCGCTCTTTGTTTAAAATTTCAGCAATGACTTCCATCTCGGTATCTTTTCTGTAAGGTTTTCCACTCTTCTTTGCTTTGTCATATTCTTGAGCTCTAGTAAAGTAATCTACATAGAGTTGTTCAACTCCCATTCTTGATTGCGGGAAGCGCGAAAAACTTTGCCAATTAGATTGTTTTACGTTTTCACCTAAAGCAAACTTTATAAATTTTGGTGTGTTTTTATAGATAAGGTTACTAGCATCTTCTCCCCATTTTAGTTTTATTATTGCTGATCGCCCACCAATTGGATTTGCAGAACCGTGAAGAATTTGAATAGATGTTACACCTCCAGCTAAATTGCGATATATATCAATATCATCTGCAACAACAACATCTTCGATAGTAACTTCTGCAGAAGAATTTTGTCCGGCTTCATTAATACTTGAAGCAGCAATATGAGAATGTTCATCTATAATTCCTGCTGTTAGATGTTTCCCTTTTGCATCAATTACTTTAGCTCCACCTGCATTTAAGTTTTGACCAATTTGTGCAATTTTACCATCTCTTATTAGTACATCTGTATTTTCTAAAATACCGTCATTTTCGTTGGTCCAAACAGTTGCATTTTTAAATAGTATTGTTTCTTGTTTTGGTAAGGTTTTAAATCCGTAAGCGTTATTAGGATAGGTAATAGGAACAATGTCTTTGGACATTTCTTTATCTTTTCCTGATGCCATCTCATCAGATTTGTTATCTGCTTCCTTGTTAGATTTTTGTAGAAAAACAGAAGATTCATTTCCGTTAGGAAAAATAATTTTACCACTTAAGTTCGGATTGTCTGTTACTCTTGATACTAATCTGAAAAATTCTTGCTTTGAATCGTCAGTACTAGTGAAAGCCAGATTTAACCAATCGTTGTCATACGATACTTTTGTACCTAATTCTTTATCTCCACTTTTTACAGATGCTTTAGGTTTACTTGGCGAACCAGAAATAGACATATCATACGTATTACCTCCAACAGTAAAAGTATAATCGCCACTTATATCTTTTACATCCATTGATTCTAATACATGTTTGCTTCCTTTTATCCAATTTTCATATAAGGTTGTATTTTTATTAAAGACATCTCCAGAAGTAATTAAAAAGTTAGCATAAGCTCCATTTTTAAGTGATCCAAGAGAGTTTGACTTTCCTAAAATACTTGCAGGAACAGTAGTTAAAGCCTCTAAAGCTTTAGTCTTATCTAAACCATAATCGATAGCTTTCATAAGGTTGTCTGAAAAATCCTTTGAGCCTTTAAGTTTATGCATAGTAAAGGCAAAAGGAATATTGTTGTCTGCAACAATTTTTGGATTAGCAGGTTTCTGATTCCATTCTCTCATTGATGATATATCTAAAACACTTGCTAAAAAAGGGTCTGATACATCGTAAGCATCAGGAAAGTCTAATGGCAGTATTAATTTAGCATTAGTCGCTTTTACATTATCTATTCGTTCATATTCATCACCTCCACCAACAATTACAAATTGGGTATTAATTTCATCTCCAACTTTGTCTACTCGAAGCACATTAACACGGCTTCCAGCATCAAAAATTTGAACCAGATTCTTGTTAGCATTATAAGCCTCAATTGCTCGGTCTTTCGATTTAGAATAACCTTTAGCGTACCAATTAGCATCATTGTGTAGCTGTCTTAAAAGCGCCATACTTCCCATAAGAGACGTTGGATAAGATTGATTAGATTTTACACTTTTGCTAAACGAAAGATATTGAGCAGAGCGACTGTCTAAAATACGATCAGCATCATTACCACTATCTAGTAAAGCTACCAAACTTCCTGTTCCACGAACAATTCCGTCTTGTAAATGTGTATTAACGACTCCAAATCCAGCTTTTCGTAAATCTCCAGCAGATTTACCGTCAAATTTAAAATGCTCTATAGCATTTTGTTCTGGTCTTACATGATCGTTCCAATAAAAACCTTCACGATTTGAGTCGTACTGTGGTGATCGTCCACCACCTTGAGGCCTTTTAGGTTTCTCTACTCCAAAATCAGAATAGATATCAATAAATGAAGGATAAATAGATTTACCCGATAAATCTACAACTACTGCATTTTTTGGAATGGTAACTGAAGTTCCTGTTGAAACTACTTTACCATCTTTAATGAGTAATGTTCCGTTGTCAATAATTTGTGTTGGTGTTACAAATATCTTCGCATTAGTAAATGCTGTATAATTTGTATTCTCGTTTGATACACCATCGTTTTTAGGAAAATGCTCTTGAGCCAATAGCGTAAAGCTCATGACGAACATCATGAGTGATAGAAGTTTTTTTGTCATTTTTGGTTAGAAATAAATTAGTTGTCTAAAGATACGGATTACACTAGCAGGATTTTACAATTAAGATATTTTTAACGTTTATTTAATTAGGGTTATTCTCCAAATAATTTACCAGCAAAGCCACAACATAACTGTAGCTTTCAATACCTCCTTTTTGTTGATTAGCTTTTAAAAATCCGCTGTAAGTGGTTTTAAAAATAGGTTCTAATGGATTTTTATAACTATCCCAGAAATCACTGACTTCTTGATAATTTTTGCGAGTCCCAATATTTAAGGTAGAAATTATATCAGCATATAATTCTGGTTCTCGTCTATATATTTCTACTAAACAATGACGAAGACCGAAAGCATATCCAGAATATTTAAAATACCTATCTGGATGGGTAGTCGCTGCTAAAAATCCAATAAAATTAGCTTCATTTTCTGCAGCATAACCTAATTGATGAGCAACTTCATGAGATGCTGTTGTTGGAAACTTAAATTCCGGAATCAAATCATCTACTTGAGCTTCATTAGTAATTGGATTTAAATAACCAGAAAATCCCATATATGTTAGTGGTAAACTAAACAAAGACTTTTTAATACAAGGTGCTTGGTAGCTTAAAAAACTATGCTTTTTTGAAAGTTGATCATAACCTAAAGGGACTTTCTCTAGAATGTCTTTCTTACTGTATGGAATAGTTACTTTAGTTGAATCGTTTTCTGCTAATTCTTTTTGTAAATCATTTACCTTTAATATGAGTTGTTCTGTAACATCTATAAGCGATTCTGTAGTATACTCATTACTAATAGCCATTTTTTTATGGATAGGAAGTCTGTAATAGTTAAAGCCCCAAAACAGATGAAATGCAAAATAGATAACAGATGCTGTAGCGATTATATCAAGTAACCAATTTTTTGTGTCTTTAATTATACGTTTTCTATTCACTACAAACCATCTAATTACATAGATCATTGCAAATCCATAGAGCAAATCACCAAATGAAAACGGAAGCCAACTAAAAATATATCGTTCAAATTTTGAAGTAAAATTATAGATGCCACAACTGTAAAACTTTTCTACTGTTTCAGCAAAATAAGGAAGCACCTTAACAATAATTATTTGAACAATTAAGAGTAAGGCTAATACTATTTTTTTGTTTTTCAACATGAATCAAAACTACACAAAAATTGTTTTAAACTGAACAAGTAATATGTACATTTGCTCACACTTGAAATTTAGTAAACATGAATTCAGAAATAAGAGAACTAGAACCTAAAGCAGTTTGGAACAAATTTGCAGATTTAAATGCTGTGCCAAGACCGTCAAAAAAAGAAGAACGCGTAATTGCTTTTATGAAAGATTTTGGTAATAATCTTGGTCTTGAGACTATTGAAGATGAAGTAGGTAACGTCATTATTAAAAAGCCTGCTACGTTTGGAATGGAAGATAGAAAAACCATTGTCATGCAATCGCATTTAGATATGGTTCACCAAAAAAATAACGATACTGTTTTCGATTTTGATACGCAAGGAATAGATATGTATGTTGAAGGCGATTGGGTAAAAGCTAAAGGAACAACTCTTGGAGCTGATAATGGTCTAGGTGTAGCGACAATCATGGCAATTTTAGAAAGTAATGAGATTGATCATCCTGCCATTGAAGCCTTGTTTACCATAGATGAAGAAACAGGTATGACAGGAGCAATGGGTTTAAAAGGTGGTTTGCTTGAAGGTGATATACTATTAAATTTAGATACTGAAGAAGATGATGAAATAGGAGTTGGTTGTGCTGGAGGAATAGACGTTACTGCTACAGGAACTTATGAAGAAGAGAGAATTGAACATGAAGGGTTGAAAGCTTGTAAAATAGAAGTGAAAGGTTTACAAGGTGGCCACTCTGGAATGCAAATTCATGAAGGTCTTGGTAATGCTAATAAAATAATGAACCGTTTGCTATATGCTGTTATTGAAGATATTCAAGTGTCTGAAATAGATGGTGGAAGTTTGCGAAATGCCATACCAAGAGAGAGTGTTGCAATTGTAGTTTTTGAAGCTGATAAAGAAGGCGTTATTAAGAGTTTGTTAAAAGCACTTTCAGAAACTATTAAGAAAGAGATTAAAACTATGGAGCCTGATTTAAAAATAGTTTTTTCTGAAACTGATTTACCTAAAACAGTAATGCCTTATGGTGCTCAAGAACAATTAATACATGCTTTGTATGCGGCTCACAATGGCGTGTATAGAATGAGTGCTGATATTCCTAATTTAGTTGAAACGTCTAATAATATTGCAAGAGTGATTGTTAAAAATGGCGAGATTAAAGTAGGCTGCTTAACACGATCGTCTGTTGAATCTTCTAAAATGGATTTAGCAAATGCCTTAAAAGCTACTTTTGAATTGGCTGGATGTTCTGTAGAGTTTTCTGGCGATTATCCTGGTTGGACTCCAAATATGGATTCTGATATTTTAAAAGTCATGGTTCCATTATACAAAGAACTTAATAATGGAGAAGAGCCACATGTAGCTGCTTGTCATGCTGGATTAGAATGTGGTATTTTAGGAACAAACTATCCTGATATGGATATGATTAGTTTTGGTCCAAATATTAAAGGAGCACATTCTCCTGATGAAAGCGCTCAAATATCCTCGACTCAAAAATATTGGAAGTTTGTTTTAGAAATACTTAAAAATATTCCAAAAAAGTAATACAATAAAAAAGCCACTGCATTTCGAGAACACTTAGACAAGCTCTGTGTGACACCTCAATGACCAGTGGCTTTTTTATGATTTTAAAATGAGTGTTATTCTCTAATACCAGTCATTTCCATTATAAAAGTCAAATCTGTATTTGGTTTTATTTGGCCGCGACCTCTTTGACCATAAGCTAAATGAGATGGTACATAAATAAACACTTTGTCACCAACTCGCATATTAGCTAAAGCTTCTTTAAATCCAGTTATTAATTGAGCATCTGGACTCACTTGCATAGGAAATGGCTTGTACATATTTCTCTGTACTTTAGTTGGATTCATTTTTCCTTGTCTTTCCTCTGCTTCTTTTACATTAGAATCAAATATACTTCCATCAGTAAAGTAACCTTCATAATTAATTAGAGCATAATCGCCTTGTTTTGGCTTTTCACCATCTCCTTTAGTTATATAGTGTATTTTTAAACCAGAATCAAGGGTTTTTGCCTCACCTTCATACTCCAGATTCATCTTCATTTGAGCATCTGCGGCAGCTTTAGCTTTCGCAGCTTTCTCTTTTTGAATGCGTTCTTCTTCTGCAAAATGATCTGAAAATACTTTAGGCGCGTCAAAGTTTTTAGCAGAACTTCCTTTTCTTATGATGATTATATCTTGAATAATAACATCTTCTTTTGGTTTATCTCTTGGTACAGTTTCAACCTCTCCAATTGCTTTTAATACATCAAAACCAGTTACTAAATGGCCAAATACAGAATGTATATTATCTAACCAAGGTGTGTCTTTAAGAGTAATAAAAAACTGACTTCCGTTAGAATTTGGTCCTGGATTTGCCATTGATAATACACCAATTGAGTCGTGTTTAAGCTCTTTATCAAACTCATCCTTAAATTTGTAACCAGGTCCACCTGTCCCATTTCCATTGGGATCTCCACCTTGAATCATAAAATTTTTCATCACTCTATGGAATATTAAACCATTATAATATTTTTTGCCTTTGTAGATACTATCTGCATTGGTGTTAGTTCCTTCAGCAAGCGATATAAAATTTGCTACAGTAATAGGTGTCTTTTCATACTCGAGCTGAAGCATCATAGAACCTTTGTTGGTTATGATTTCTGCATATAATCCATCTTCTAAATCAGGATATTTATCTTGGCAAGAAGAGGCGCTTAATAAAAGTGCCAGAATAAATAATTTCATAGTTGTTTTTAAAAAATTCATATGTGTTAAATTTATTTTTTTGTTATTGATTGTAGTGAAACCTTGCTTATAATTGGAACGTTTGATCCAATTCGTTTTTCATCACCATAATAGCCAAAGGCTTTTAATGATGGAAATATAAAGGTAATTTGTTCTCCGGCTTTCATAATTTTTAATCCTTCACGTAAACCAGAAAATAATTCCTCTTGATCTATTGCGTATTGTTGCGTTTTTATTTCGTCTATGGAGTATATAGTATTTCCATTTAAGTCATTAATATTGTAGTTAAATGTAACTATATCTCCAAATTTTGGTGTTATTGTATCGTTTTCAATTTTTATATTGTAGTAGTACCAAAATCCATTTTCCGAAGCGATATACTTGTTTAAAGTATCTTGTTGTATTAAGGCGAGTATTTGTTCTTTTTCTTTCTCGTAAAGAACTTTATTTCTTTCAGCAGATTCTTTAATAAATGTACCTGATTTTCTGGAAATAGGCTTTCTTGCTTCAGGAGATTTACAAGCAACTATAACTATTAATATTGTTAATAAGAATATCAATCGTTTCATTTATTAAGTTGTGTTTTATAGTCTTTTAGTAAAGTTTCAAATTTATGAGTTGTTTCTTTTAATGACAAATCACTTTTTCCTCCAGCTGCATTTGTATGGCCTCCACCATTAAAATGAGTTCTTGAAAATTCATTGACTGAAAAATCACCTTTGGAGCGTAACGATATTTTGATAATATTTTCTTGCTTATTTTCAATAAAAATTGCTGCGAAAATAATGCCTTCTAATGATAAACCGTAATTAACAAAACCTTCTGTGTCTCCCTTTTTAAAGTTATTATTGTCTAATTCTTTTTGTGATAATGTAATGTAAGCTGTTTTATACTCTGGAAATACTTTTAAATTACTTAACGCACAACCTAACAATTGTAATCGACTTTGAGAATTAGTATCAAAAATTTGATTATGTACATCAGCATTGTTAGCACCTTTACTAATTAAGTCTGCTATTACAATGTGCGTTTTTTGGGTTGTTGAAGGAAATCTGAATGAACCAGTATCTGTTACTATTCCTGTATATAGGCAATCCGCAATTGAGGCATCAATTAAATTAGAATCTCCAAGCATATCTACAAAGTGATACACCATTTCGCAAGTAGAGCTCATGCTTACGTCTGAATAGATATATTTAGCATAATCATCTGGTTGTTGATGATGATCTATCATAATTTTAATGGCGTTAGAATTTTCTAGTGCTTGTTCCATGTCACCAGCTCTATGTAAAGCATTAAAATCTAGAGTGAAAATAACATCAGCTGTATTAAGAAATAATTCAGATTCTTTGGTTTGAGAATCATACTTTAAAACGGTTTCGTTTCCAGGCATCCATTTAAGAAAATGTGGATAGTCGTTAGGGACTACTACAGTTGTGGAATGACCTTTTTTATTTAAATAATGAAACAGTCCTAAACTAGAGCCAATAGCATCTCCATCCGGATTTTTATGACAAACAATGACTATTTTTTTTGGTTCAGAAAAGAGTTCTTTAATCTGCTGAATCGTATTCTCATTCATAGTGTGCGAATATACAATTTTTTAAACTTGAGAACACTTGTTTTTATTGCGAAATACATTACTTTTGCACAAAATTGCAAAACAGGTTTATTAAAAATTGTTTTAAAATATTCTACTTGCAATTTCATGATGACATTAATATAAAATAGACATTAACAGAATAAAATTTTAAAAATATCAAATGGCAACTAATAGAACATTTACAATGCTAAAGCCTGATTCAGTTGAAAAAGGAAATATTGGCGCAATACTAGAAAAAATCACTGCTTCTGGATTTAGAATCGTAGCTATGAAATTAACTCAAATGACAACAGCAGATGCACAAGCATTTTATGCTATTCACAAAGAAAGACCTTTCTTTGGAGAGTTAGTTGAGTATATGACAAGAGGACCTATTGTTGCCGCAATTTTAGAAAAAGATAATGCAGTTGAAGATTTTAGAACATTAATTGGTGCTACAAATCCAGCAGAAGCTGCAGAAGGAACTATTAGAAAATTATATGCTGCTTCAATTGGAGAAAATGCAGTGCATGGAAGTGATAGTGATGAGAATGCTGCTATTGAAGGTGCTTTCCATTTTTCAGGACGCGAGATGTTTTAATCAAAACATAAAATAGTACTACAAAAAAGCCGTTGCATTTCGAGAACCTCAATGACCAACGGCTTTTTTTTATCTTAAAACTAGTTTTTTAACTACTTCCTTTCCTAAACTTTCATTTAGCATGGTGATAATTTTCTCTTTGCCATAGCTTAATTCTTCACGTAAAACAGAGGAACTTAATTGCACATATAAGGTGGTTCCTTGAAGTAAAACTTGAGTGGTATAATTATTCACACCATTTCCCATAAGATTACTCCAAGCTTCTTGAACATTAACTTTGTCAAGCCCTTTTTGTAAATTATTTGTTTCTACAAATTCTTTTAATGCATCAGAAATGCTAATATGTTCATTTTGCCGTTTACTCATTTAGTAAATCTAATTTTTCAAATCGTTTATATCTATAAAGAAAGCCTTCAGAGTTTAATATAACTAAATTATTTTGAGATAATTCTTTAATAATTTCATCAGCATTAAACCCTTTCTTCGTGTAGATTAAATGTAATGAATTGTCATTACTACTCACTTTGAAATTTGAAATATCTTTAGATACTATAAAACTTCCATCAAGTTGAGGTGCTACTTTTTTCCTAAAACCTGTACTATCCTCTTTTACTCTAAAGTAATCGATGTTTGTACTAATAGTAAACTCTTTTACAATTTGCCCTTCTTTTTCAACTTGATAAATTTCCCAGTAGCCTTCAAGTTTGTTCAAATCATATGATTCATTATTGGAACAACTCAAAATTGTAAGTATTAATAAAAAATACAGTTTTCTCATGTTATAATTTAAACATTTTATAATCTTGATGTACTTGCTTTATAGTATTCTCTGTTCGTTCAGCATGTGTGTCACTTATAAAAAGTTGACCAAAATTTTCTTTGTCTACTAAAGCTATAATTTGAGCTACACGATTCTCATCTAACTTATCAAAAATGTCATCAAGAAGCAAAATAGGATTGACTTTGCTTTGCGCTTTTATAAAATCGAATTGTGCTAATTTTAAGGCAATTAAAAATGATTTTTGTTGTCCTTGACTACCAAACTTTTTAATTGCATGCGTTTCTATTTCAAAACGTAAATCATCTTTATGAATACCAACGCTCGTATATTGTAATGCTTTATCTTTATTAATATTTGTATTTAATAAAGTCAATAAGTCATCTTCAAATAAATCACTTTTGTATGTGAGGTTTACCACTTCGTTTCCATTACTTATAGCTTGATATCGCTCTTTAAAAATTGGGATAAAAGCTTCTAAAAATTCAGCTCTTTTCTCAAATAAATGATTAGCGTAATTATGTAGTTGCTCATTGTAAATGTCTAGTGTATCATTATTAAATGTGTTGTTTAGGGCGAAATATTTTAATAATGAGTTACGTTGAACTAGTACTTTATTGTAAGCTAATAAATCTCGCAAATAATCTTTATCACTTTGAGAAATAACACCATCTATAAACTTTCGTCTAGTGTCGCTACCTTCAACAATTAAATCACGATCAGCAGGCGATATTATAACTAATGGTAATAATCCAATATGGTCACTTAAACGTTCATAGATTTTACCATTACGTTTCATCATTTTTTTTTGACCTCGCTTAAGACTTACTGTTATTTTTTCTTCTTTTTCTGCCTTTTCATAAAGTCCATCCACTACAAAAAAATCTTGGTTATGTTTAATGTTTTGAGTAGCAACAGGATTAAAGTAACTCTTACCAAACGATAAGTGATAAATTGCATCTAACACATTAGTTTTTCCAACGCCATTATTTCCAACAAAACAGTTAATCTTTTCGTTAAAAGAAAAGGACTGCGTGTCAAAATTTTTATAGTTGACTAATGATAGCGATTTTAAAATCATAAAAAATAATGCTAAAACGTTTATATGGTTCTAATAAACGAAGCTGCAAATTATTGAAAAATATCAAATAAATAATCCTTATTTCTGAAGAAAAATTATATTTTTGCGGCGCAATAATATAGAATATATGGCGACTTACAAGAAAAGAGGTTATAAACCAAAGACGAAAGCAGAGAAAGAAGAAGTAATTGAGGAAAACTCAACAACTGCAGAAGTATTTAATACTTTAGATGAAACGGCTTCAAAAACCGAAGAATGGGTTGCTTCTAACCAAAAATATATTTTTATAATCATAGGATTAGTAGCTGCAGTTGTTCTAGGATATTTAGGATATAATAAATTTATACAAGAACCTAAAGCTGAAGAAGCATCTAACGAATTGTTTAATGCACGAAAGTATTTTGATGAAGCTATTACAAGCGTAGCTAGCGACTCACTTTATTATTTAGCGCTAAATGGATCTGATGGAAAGTATGGTATGTTAGATATTGCTGATAAATTTGGAGGTACTCCAGCAGGAAACCAAGCAAATTACTATGCTGGAATGGCCTATTTAAATATGAAAGATTATACTAATGCTGTTAAGTATTTAGGAGATTTTTCAAGTGATGACGAAGTGTTAGGTCCAATAGCAAAAGGAGGAATAGGTGATGCCTTTGTTCAGTTAGGACAAAATGAAGACGCTTTAGAATACTACGAAAAAGCTGCAAAAATGAAAACTAACGAGTACACAACTCCAATGTATTTATTTAAAGCTGCTGTAACTGCAATGGATTTAGGTCAAACATCTAAAGCACTGGAGTATTTTAAACGTATAAAAGAAGAGTTTTCTAACGCTACTGAAGCTGCAAATATTGATGTGTTTATTGGTAAAGCAGAAGCAGCCAGCAACTAATATATGGCAACAGAGAATAAAAACTTATCACATTACGATAAAACAACAATCCCAAACGCAAAGTACATGCGATTTGGGATTGTTGTTTCTGAATGGAATGATACCATAACAGAAGGACTTTTTAAAGGTGCTTATGATGCTTTGGTAGATTGTGGAGCGAAGCCAGAAAATATTACACGTTGGAATGTTCCTGGTAGTTTCGAACTTATCTATGGTAGCAAAAAAATGCAACAACAACATGTAGATTGTGTAATCGCTATTGGTTGTGTTATACAAGGAGAAACAAAACACTTCGATTTTGTTTGTGATGGTGTGACTCAAGGTATCAAACAACTAAACTTAGAAAGTGATATTCCAGTTATATTTTGTGTTCTTACAGATAATAACAAGCAGCAATCTATAGATCGTTCTGGTGGTAAACATGGTAATAAAGGAACCGAAGCTGCAATAGCTGCCATTAAAATGGTAGAAATAAAAAATAAATAGATTATAGTGTCATTGCGAAACTGACAATTAAGTCAGTTGTGGTAATCTTTTAAATTCTAATTTACTTTAGAGTTTATTTCAATCGTTTGGAGAATTCCTTCGTAATGGTAGGTTGATTTTACTTTAATCTTGTTAACAAATTTTAAGACGCCTTTATCTAAAATTACTAGTATTTTGAGTACTTTAGAGCAATGATCTAATTTAGGTAATATTGATGTTTAATCAGCGAAAACCAAAACGTTTTAATTATAAGACTAAGATTTCAGATTCGAAAAAGTCTCAATCTCATGATGATTTAAAAGCTAAATGGGATGAAATCCGAGGAAGTTCTAAAAGAAAAAAAAGTTTTATTACTTCAATGCCCATGCTTATCGTTTTTTTAGTTTTTGCTTTTATTTTGATCTACATTCTTAATGGATATATAAATTAATAATATTATGGGACCAATAAAGTTTAAGTTATTTAAGGGATTACCAAAAAATAAAAGGTTTAATTATACTCCTAGATATTATAAAGGTAAGAAAGATACTGACGAGTTATCATATCCAACTAAATTTGATGCCTATGCTGAAACATTAAATGATAATGATTTTTCAGGTCATTGGCACGAGACTAGAAAAAGTAGTAGAAATAGAAATAATTCAGAATTCAATACAACAATTTATATCATAGCTTTAATCTTGGTATTTATTTCTTTATACATTTTAGATTTCGATTTATCTATTTTCTTTTCTTAAACTATAAATGGCAGACATCATACAATTATTACCAGACCATGTAGCTAATCAGATAGCTGCTGGAGAAGTCGTGCAACGTCCAGCTTCTGTAGTTAAAGAACTTCTTGAAAACGCCATAGATGCTCAAGCAACTTTTGTAAAACTAATTATTAAAGATGCTGGTAAAACCCTTATTCAAGTTATAGATAATGGAGTAGGTATGAGCCAAACTGATGCGCGATTGAGTTTTGAGCGTCATGCCACCTCAAAAATTCGTCAAGCAGACGATTTATTTCAATTACATACTAAAGGATTTAGAGGTGAGGCATTAGCAAGTATAGCTGCCATTGCTCATGTAGAGCTAAAAACTAAACGAGAACATGAAGAAGTTGGAACTCACATTATTATCGAGGGTAGTGACGTAACGTCTCAAGAGGTGGTTGTTACTCCAACAGGAACATCTGTTGCCGTTAAAAACCTGTTTTTCAATATTCCTGCTAGACGTAATTTTTTAAAATCTAATCCAGTAGAAACACGTCATATAATTGATGAGTTTCATCGTGTGGCTTTAGCACATGCAGATATAAGTTTTACGTTACATCATAACGGAAGTGAGATTTTTAATTTACCAGAAAGTAATTACAGGCAACGTATTGTTAATATTTTTGGTACTAAAACCAATGAACGACTAGTTCCTGTGAAGGAAGATACAGAGCTCTTAAAAGTATCAGGATTTGTTGTTAAGCCTGAATACGCTAAAAAAACACGAGGTGAACAGTTCTTTTTTGTTAACGATCGTTTTATTAAAAGTTCTTATTTAAATCATGCTATTAACAGTGCCTTTGATGGTCTATTGAGAGATGGTACTCATGCTAGTTATTTTTTAAATTTAAGAGTTGATCCTAAAACAATCGATATTAATATTCATCCTACTAAAACAGAGATTAAGTTTGACGATGAGCACAGTTTATATGCCATTTTACGTTCTGCTGTAAAACATAGTCTTGGGCAATTTAATATTGCACCTGTTTTAGATTTTGATCGTGATGCAACTATGGACACACCTTATAATTATCACGATAAAGGCGCGTCTGTTCCTACTGTAGAAGTAGATAGAAGTTTTAATCCCTTTTCTGAAAAAGAGCAAAGTAAACAATCGGTTTCCTTTAAAAAAGAATCTACTGCAGGTTGGGAAAGTTTGTATGTTGGTTTGCAATCTGATGATGAGTTTTCAAATTTTGACACCAATATGCAATTTGAAAGTGATGCCAGTACACAGCAAATTTTTGATGAAGACACTAATAAAGTTGTTACGACCTTTCAACTTCAAAACAAGTATATAGTTAACACTATTAAATCTGGGATGCTAATCATAAATCAAAATAAAGCACACCAAAGAATTTTATACGAACAATTTTTACAAGATTTAACAGTTAAAGAAGCTGTAAGTCAACAGTTGTTGTTTCCGTTAGAGTTGGAATTTTCAACATCTGAAATTTCGATTATAAAAGAACTAGAATCGCAATTAGCACAAACAGGTTTTGTATTTTCAAAGTTAAGTAAAGAAGGAGTGGCTTTAACAGGAATTCCTGTTAGTGCTTCAGAAACTAGTGTTTTTAAAATTTTAGAGATGCTTATTAATGATGTGCAAAATGAGGTGCCTGACAGTCATTTTAGTCAAACTGATATGTTAGCAAAATCACTAGCAAAATCGTTGGCTGTAAAAAATGGGCAATCTTTAACGCAACAAGAACAAGAACATATATTAAATAGTTTGTTTGCTTGTAAAGAACCAAATGTAACACCTTTTGGAACTAAAACATTTATTACAGTAAGTAGTGATGATATTGACAAGAAATTTAATTAAATGAGAGGAATAACAGATACAGTAAAGCACTTATTAATTATAAATGTTCTTATGTTTATTGGAACTATGAGTATTGGTGGAGGGCAATTATTTTATGATTTATTCGCATTATATTTTCCGAAAAACCAACTGTTTCAGCCATGGCAAATAATAACACATATGTTTATGCATGGTAATTTTACGCATTTATTATTCAATATGTTTGCGCTTTGGATGTTTGGTACAGCTGTAGAACAAGTTTTTGGTAAGAGAAAGTTTATATTCTTCTATATATCTGCTGGATTAGGGGCAGCTTTATGCATGTTGGCTTATTACTATTTTACTTACACTAATGGATTAAATACATTGGTTGAATCTGGAATAGATAAAACGCAAATACTAGATACCTTAAGTCAAGGCAAGTATAATACTCAATGGCAAGGTATTTTGGGAGATGAACTACAATCCTTTTTAAGTGTATTTAATGGCTCTATGGTTGGTGCTTCAGGAGCAATTATGGGTATACTCGTTGCTTTTGGAATGTTGTTTCCAGATAGTAAACTAATGCTCATATTTTTTCCAGTTCCTGTTAAGGCAAAGTATTTTATCCCAGGAATAATCGCTTTAGATTTATTTTCTGCTATTACTGGAGTTTCAATATTTAGTCCTAGTAATACGGCATATGTTGCACATATTGGTGGCGCTTTAACTGGATTTTTAATGATGTATTTTTGGAAGAAAGATCAATTTGATAAATACCGTTGGAATTAAGACAAAATGACAAGCCTCAACCAAGACATAAAAGATAAACTACAACGACTCAATAGCTTTGAAAAAATAATAGCAATTAATATTGCTATATTTTTAATTGGTAAGTTCTTAAAAATTGTATCAAATCTACAAAGAGGCACATCTCTTAACTGGATAGAACTGCCAAGCGATTTTTTTAGTTTTTTAAGTCAACCTTGGTCTATAATAACCTATGGATTTGCACATTACGATTTTATACATCTGTTTTTTAATGTCGTAATATTATATTTTGTAACGCGAATTTTAGAGAATTTGTTTAGTGGCAAAATGTCTCTTAATATTTACTTTTTGGGTATTATAGTTGGAGGTGTTTCATTTTTAGCATTTTATAATATTTTACCTAGTAGTATGTTGAGTCCAGCTTCTGCTTTGGTTGGAGCCTCTGCTGGAGTTCGTGCTCTTCTCATATTTTTATGTGTGTACATGCCAGAAAAGGAGGTGCGTTTTTTTACGTTTAATATTAAGTTATGGTATCTTGGAGTTGCCATGATTGCTTTTGATGTATTAGGACTTTTTGGTGCCAATGCAGGAGGTAATATAGCACATCTTGGAGGTGCTTTATTAGGTTATTTTTACGCCAAACAATTGCATAAAGGTAATGATATTGGTACTGGTTTTGAAAAACTGATGGATACAGTAGTTAGTTGGTTTTCTAGATCTAAAACGGGTAACTTAAAAACGGTTCATAAAAAGAAAAAAGATTTTGCGGGACATAGCAAACAAGAGTTTAATCAGTTTAATAAGCAAAAGCAAATCGATACTATTCTAGATAAAATAAGTAAGAGTGGTTACGAAAGTTTGACGAAAGAGGAAAAAGAATTCTTATTTAAAGCAGGAAAAAACTCTTAAATGAAGAAGTTAAAATTTATAGATAAATTAGTTTTTTTCTTCAATTCTATTGCAGCCACTATGTTACTGCTTTCCTACTTATTACCTTATGTTGCTCCCAAAAATTTTTCTTTACTATCCGTTTTAAGTCTGGCTGTTCCGTTGCTTATTATACTAAATGTCCTATTCTTTGTGTATTGGCTATTAAAGGTTAAAAAACAACTTTTAGTATCACTCATTGTTCTGGTATTTGGCTATAACTATCTTGGGTCGTTATATAAGTTTTCATCATCAAAAAAAGTAGCCGATTCAGAGAATATATCTGTAATGAATTATAATGTTAGATTATTTAATTTATACGATTGGATTCCAGAAAAAAATGTTGAGACCAAAATTGTAAATTTAATCAAACAACAGCAACCAGATATTTTAAGTATTCAAGAATACCATCCTCATCAAAGCGTAAATTTGTCTTTTTATCCACATAAATATGAAAAGCTGTCTGGAAAACGTATTAAGTATGGTCAAGCTATTTTTTCTAAATTCCCTATAGTTAATTCTGGTTCTATAGAATTTCCAGACACAGCTAATAATGCAATTTTTGCAGACATAGTTAAGGGTAAAGATACTATTAGAGTTTATAATGTGCATTTAGAATCGCTTCGAATTACTCAAGATGTAGAGCAATTAAATACAGAGGATTCTGAGCGTATATTTAAAAGTATAGGAAAGACTTTTGTAATGCAGCAATTTCAAAGTGAATTGTTTTTATTACACAAAAAATCATGTGAGTATCCAATGATAATTTGTGGCGATTTTAATAACACACCATATTCTTATGTGTATAGAAAGATTAAAGGTGATTTAATTGATGCTTTTGAAGAAGCTGGTAATGGTTTTGGTAAAACGTTTAATTTTAAATACTTCCCAATCAGGATTGATTATGTGTTAGTTGATAAGGCATTTACAGTTAATAGTTTTAAAACTTTAGACGAAAAATTATCAGATCATTTTCCTGTAATCGCTGAAGTAAAACTACATTAATATTTGTGTCATTGCGAGGCTCCTGACGTTTTAGTCTAGAGACGTGGCAATCTCTCTGATCTTATCTATTACATTAAATAGCAATCTACATAATCTGCGATTATATGTATGCAAAGTCCTATGCCAATTAATCGAGTCTTTTTAAAGAGTAGAAGCAATATATACATACACATAGCATAATAAGTATGTAAAGGGTGGAAGTTGATACTACATCTATTTGCATCAAAAATTGGGTCAGCTAATACATGATCTAAATCTATAAGCATACCAAGTATCATAATGATATATGCTTTAGACCAACTGTTTTTAAAAAAAACTAAAGCAAATACTAAAGGTAATCCAAAGTGAATGCCATAATGTACTATTGGTTGAAGCATTAATAGTTTAACGATTGTTGGCTTAAATAATTCTCTGCGTTTGGTCCTTCGTTAAAGAGTAAATCAAGAATGCTTAAGTCAGATATATAGCCATGTTTTTGAGTAAATACTTGTGTATAGGAATTAAAATTTTGATTCACCTCTTTTTTAGTATTCACTAGTTGTCTTAAATCAATTTTATCTTTTGGAGTTTTTTCATAGTCCATTGTTTTATCAAACTTAAAATTTAATTGTAAGCAATCAGAGATCACTTTAAAGCATTTAAAATTAAAATCTAATAAATTGGTTTCTTCTTGTTCGAAAAGTGGTTTTAGGTCGTCCTGATAAAACTCAAAAAATGGTGACATTTTATAAGCAGATTCTAATGATTTCCAATGGTTAATCTGCCACTTCTCATCATTATGAATTTTAACATCTCGATAAAGTTGTCTTTTTTTTTGGGTGAAGTTTACAGGAATCGCTAATGCTAATTTACCATTTGCACCATAAATAGTAGTTCTATTTCTGTAGGTTTGCTTTTGGTAATTATCACTTACTTCAAAGGTAATAGTATCTGCCTTTAATAAGGCAACAAAATTGGCAATATTTGGAAAGTAACTTGGATGAATTAAAACGTTCATTAAAATGAATTAAAGTTCAAACTCCCAATTAAAGATTAAATTTATGGAGTTAGTTTTTACTGTTCCGTCATCTATAACAGCTACAGCACTAATATTGCTTAATCCTAAATTATTTCGTAATTCGATATTTAAATTATTGGTTTCATTTAGTTTTACTTTTGTTCCAATACCAAAAGACAAACCGAAGTCTGTAGAATTAAATATATCATTACTATCGTCTTTAACTTTCTCTCCATCTACTTTTACTCCAGAATCTAAGAAAAAACCTATATATGGACCTCCATTGATAAAAAAGTTTTTATTTGCACCAAAATTATATTTTAACATAATTGGAATTGATAAGTAAGAAAGTGTAGATCTAATTTTTATTTCTCCATTCCCAATTAAAGGATCAAAGCCATCTAAAATAAATTCAGAGGAGTCAACATCTTGACTGTAACTTTTACGTTCGTAATTTATATTTGAAATTATAGAGGTGTTTTGATTAAAAGAATATTCAAATGAAGCACCAACCAAAAAATCTAAAGCAGCTTTGTTTTCTTCTGCAATATCATTACCACGTACACTAGAAAGTGTACCTCCAAGATTTAAACCAATTTTAAATTCATTTTGACCATGGGAAATAGAGAATACTAAAAGGCAAATTATAGATAGAAGTAAGTTTTTAACTTTCATTATTATGAATTTAATTTTTTATGCTTTCTCCATTTATTAAAACCAAACCAACCGGCTAATACAACTAAAAATGGTATTAAAAAAGACGTTGCTTTTCCTGTTCCACTTACAGTCGTAAAAAAACGATCCCAACGTGGTTTAAAGCCATCCCAACTCATCCAAATAAATACTGGTTTTCCAACTACGTGGTCGAATGGTACAAATCCCCAACGTCTAGCATCAATTGAATTGTGTCTGTTATCTCCCATCATCCAATAGTAATCTTGTTTAAAGGTATAGGTACTAGTTACTTCACCATTTATACTAATTTGATTACCATTTACTTTTAAATCGTTGCCCTCATATTCAGAAATTACACGTTTGTATAACGGTAAATTGTCAACACTCAAATTAATTGAAGCTCCTTTTTTTGGTATATATAAAGGTCCAAAATTATCGACATTCCATTTATAATTTGGATCATGAGGAAAAATGTCTGGATCACGTTTTCCTTTTTCTTGTTTATTAGGAATAATCTCACCTACATTTGGATGGTTTTTAAATTTTTCTAAAGCCTCATCACTTATAGCACTAAAATAGTAGGTGTTATCACGCATTAATCCAAAACCATCAGTAATATCGTAACGCTCTTTCATTTGAGCTGGATTAAATTGGTATTGTTTTGGTTTTACAAAATATGAGAATTGTAAATGCGCTCTATCTGGTAATACATTTTTCTCACCATTTATATACACAAAACCATCACGAACTTCAAGAGTATCTCCAGCAACACCAACACAACGTTTTACTAAATTTGTTTTCTTATCAATTGGTTTGTAATAATTTCTGTCTGGTTTAAAGGCATTCATATCCAACAAGGTGTCGGCAGGTTGATTGAAAACTACGATTTCATTTCTATCAATTTTTTCGAAGCCAGGAATACGTAAATACGGAAATTGTAATTTGTTTAACCACGATGTTTTACGTTTTGTAAAATCATCACTAAACATGTACGATTTCTTTTTAATTACAGGAATGGTATCATGTACCATTGGTGCAGCAACAGTAGTCATCGGTACTCTAGCTCCATAATGAAATTTACTTACCAGTAAGAAGTCGCCAACTAATAATGATTTTTCTAATGATGATGACGGAATTACATAAGGTTGCATAAAATAAGTATGCACCATAGTAGCGGCAACAATAGCAAACAGGATTGAGCTTACCCACTCTCCAGATGATGATTTTGGTTGCAAATTTCTATCTGTAACATACTCTACATCTACAAAATAGTTGAGGTAGTAATTATAGAAACCTAAAGTTATAACTGCTAAAAAGGTATCTAAATACGTGTTTTTACCAAAGCTTCTGGCTGTTTCAACCCAAACAACAGGAAACATAATCAAGTTGATGATAGGTAAGAATAAAAGTATAGTCCACCACCAAGGACGATTAATTATTTTCATTAGAACGACAGCATTAAAAATTGGGATGAAAGCTTCCCATGCTTGTCGTCCAGCTTTAACATATAATTTCCAAGTTCCTAATCCATGAATAATTTGAATTACTACGAAAAATACAAGCCATTGTGTTGCTGTCATCTATCTGTTTTTTATTTTTTAAATATGTATATAAGCATCAATATATGTTACAAATATATAATACCTTAACGTATGTTTAACACGTCTTGCATGGTAAAAATACCTGTCTTGCCAAATAACCATTCTGCAGCAACTACAGCCCCAAGCGCAAACCCTTTTCTATTGTGTGCAGTATGTTTAATTTCTATTGAATCTATTTCAGAATTATAGGTTATTATATGTGTTCCGGGAACTTTTTCTATTCGTTTTGCCCTTATTGGTATTGTTTGCTTTTCTGCATTATCTAATTTCCAATTTGTATAATTAGAATTATCAATAATATCGTTAGCAAGAGAAATAGCCGTACCACTTGGAGCATCTAGTTTTTGCGTGTGATGTATTTCTTCTATAGAAGCATTGTAATCTTCAAATTGCTGCATCATTTTAGAGAGCTGTTTGTTAAGCTCAAAAAATAAATTAACTCCTAAACTAAAGTTTGATGCATAAATAAAAGCGCCTTTTGTTTCCTTACATAGTTCTTCAATTATAGAAAAATCATCTAGCCAACCAGTTGTTCCTGAAATTACTGGTATATGTTGTTTCAAACATTTTGAGATATTAGATACTGCTGCTTCAGGAATACTAAAGTCTATAGCGACATCAATATTGGTTAAATCAAAATTTTTATCAGAGGAGGTTGTTTTTAAAGCAATAGTGTGATTACGTTTTAAAGCAATCGTTTCTATTTCTTTGCCCATTTTTCCATATCCAAGTAAAGCTATTTTCATTAATTTAAATTATTTCAAGAACTTCCGAATTAGTTATTTAATTATTTTGGTGGACAATGGCTATTGTTTGCCAAATGCCCATTATGGGCTTTCATGAGCTAAAACTTAAAATTGAGTGTCAAACCTAAATCGCCAGCATGTTCTCGTTCATTATATTGATAATGAGGCCGTAAACTTAAGTTTTCGTCTACATTATACTGTAGTAAGTGTGCATCAACATTGGCATCAATAATATTTAAAGCGTACATTCCTATGGTTACTAAAATAGCAACTTCACGATTTCGTCTAAAGGTTCGTTGAGCTCTAATTAAAGCATCATTAGATACAGAAGGCGTAGTTCCTGTTCCATAAAACTCATCATCTGTAAATCCAGCTAATCGTCTTTTAAAGGCATCACGATAGCGATCATATTCTTTATCATTTCTCACATAGAAGTAAATTCCAGTTCCCATAGCAGCATAAATAATCGGGATTTTCCAATATTTTTTGTTGTAAGCTTGCCCTAAACCAGGTAAAACAGCTGAATAGAATGCAGCACGTGAAGGAGATAAAGGGTCTATAGACTCTCTAGAAATGGTATCGTTTATAACCACAGGAACTTCATCTACTTTTGCAGTTTCTTCTTTTTTAGAAGTTTTAGAGTCTTCTTTTTTGTCTTGAGAGAAACCTGAAAGTGATATTCCTAAAAGAAATACAAATATAGCTAGATACTTACTTTGCACGTTGCACCAATTTTTTAATACGAATAAAATCTTCTTCAGAATGAAAAGGAATAGTGATTTTTCCTTTTCCATTACTAGACACTTTAACGTCTATTTTATGACCAAAGTATTCTGAAAATTCTTTAACACCTTTTTTAATATATTTTGGTAAGTCTTCAGGTTCCTTTTTAGTTGGAACAGTAATCTCTTTTGAAGTGTTATAATTTCTGACTAAAGCTTCTGTATCTCTTACAGACAAATTATTAGAAACAATTTTTTCGTAAATATCTAATTGAATAGTTTGGTCTTCAATATTAATGATAGCTCTACCATGACCCATTGATATAAAACCATCTCGAATACCTGTTTGTATTATTGGATCTAATTTTAATAATCGTAAGTAATTTGTTATAGTTGAACGTTTTTTACCAACACGTTCACTCATTTGCTCTTGAGTTAGGTTTATTTCATCAATTAACCTTTGATACGACAAAGCAACTTCAATGGGATCTAAATCTTGACGCTGAATATTTTCAACTAAAGCCATTTCTAGCGATTCTTGATCGTTAGCTATTCTAATATAAGCAGGAATAGTTTCAAGACCAATAAGTTTTGATGCTCTAAAACGACGTTCACCAGACACTAATTGGTATTTGTTGAATCCTAGTTTTCTAACCGTAATTGGTTGTATAATACCAAGCTCTTTAATTGAAGAGGCTAATTCTCTTAAGGTTTCTTCATTAAAACTGGTTCTTGGCTGAAAAGGGTTAACCTCAATAGTACTTAAATCTAATTCTACAATATTACCAATAACTTTATCAGCATTTTTATCTTGAGCAGATTGTATATCGTTTCCTGGATCTTTTAATAAAGCAGATAAACCACGTCCTAAAGCCTGTTTCTTTGTTGCCTTTGCCATAATTTAGGAGTTTTTTGTAATAATTTCTTTAGCTAAACTTAAATAATTTAAAGCACCTTTACTACTAACATCGTACTTAATAATACTCTCACCATAACTTGGCGCTTCTCCTAATCTTACATTTCGTTGTATAATGGTTTCAAAAACCATGTCACTAAAATGCTTTTGCACTTCTTCTACAACTTGATTTGATAAACGTAAGCGAGAGTCATACATTGTTAATAACATACCTTCGATATCTAAATCCTCATTATGTATTTTTTGAACACTCTTAACAGTATTTAGTAACTTCCCTAAACCTTCAAGAGCGAAATACTCACATTGTATTGGAATTATTACAGCATCTGCTGCCGTAAGTGCATTTAAAGTTAACAACCCTAGAGAAGGAGCGCAGTCTATTAAAATATAGTCATATGATGATTTTAAATGATTGATAGCTTTTTTAAGCATATACTCTCGATCATCTTTGTCTACAAGTTCTATTTCAATTGCTACCAAATCGATATGTGCAGCTATGATATCTACATTAGGTGTATTAGCTTGTTGAATACATTCTTCAGCTGAAGCTGTATGTTCTAAAAGTTGATACGTACCAACATCAACACATTCTACATCAACTCCTAAACCAGAAGTTGCATTGGCTTGAGGATCCGCATCAATTAGTAATACTTTTTTTTCTAAAACTCCTAACGAAGCTGCTAAATTTACAGTAGTTGTTGTTTTACCAACACCTCCTTTTTGATTAGCAATGGCAATGATTTTACCCATTAAATGATTTGGTTTTTACAAACGTAAAAATACGATTATTTACGAGTTATAAAAGGGGAACTTGTTAACAATACTCTAATACATTAATACGAAATACTTTAAGTATTTGAATGTTAAGATTTTCCTTTTTTACTTCTGATCATGGCTTCTAATTGATCCCACATTTCTTCTGGTATGGCCTCAAGTAAATTAAACTCTCCAGCACCTTTTAACCATTCTCCACCATCAATTGTAATAACTTCTCCATTTACATAAGCAGAAAAATCAGATACTAAATAAGCTGCTAAATTTGCTAGCTCTTGATGCTCACCAACTCTATTTAAAGGTACTTTTTTAGACATGTCAAATTTGTCTTTTAGGTTACCAGGCATGAGTCTGTCCCAAGCTCCTTCAGTTGGGAAAGGTCCAGGCGCAATGGCGTTAAAACGCATGCCATATTTTGCCCATTCTACAGCTAAACTTCTAGTCATAGCTAGTACTCCAGCTTTTGCAGCTGCACTTGGAACTACATATCCAGAACCAGTCCAAGAATAGGTTGTTACAATATTTAAAACGGTTGTATTTTTTTGTTTGGTGTCTATCCAATTTTTTCCAAAAGCCAGTGTACAGTTTTTCGTGCCTTTTAAAACGATGTCTATAATTACATCAAAGGCATTGGCTGATAAACGTTCAGTAGGAGAAATAAAATTTCCAGCGGCATTATTAAGTAGTACATCAACTTTACCAAGCTCTTTAATAACGTCATCTCTCATCTGCTCTACCTGATCATAGTGTCTTACATCACATTGCAATGGTATACATTTGCCTCCAGTTTCTGCTTCAAGCTCTTTAGCTGTACTTTTAAGTTTTTCAAGGTTTCTTGAGGTGATAGCTACATGAGCGCCAAGCTCTAGAAAGTATTTGGTCATGGACTTTCCTAAACCGCTTCCGCCACCAGTTACTACTATGTTTTTTCCTTTTAACGCATCCTCTCGAAGCATTTTTTCAGTATAATTCATTATGAGTTTTTTGTGATTTTCGTAAATGTAATCAAATTAATAAAATTGGAATATTTAGTATTAACATTCAATAACAGTAATGATACAATTTTTAACATAAAATTTAGTTTCTATACTATAACTTTACGTTTCAAAACCAATTTTAATATTATGAAAACATTACACCATCGTGTAACAAGTATACTCTTGTTTACATTTTTCTTGTCAGTGTTTACTGTTCAAGCGCAACCAAAACAAACTGCATCTGTTGAAGGAATTACAGAATACGTTTTAGATAATGGACTTAAAGTGCTGTTATTTCCTGATAATTCTTCGCAAACTATTACCGTTAATATTACCTATTTAGTCGGTTCTAGACATGAAGGTTATGGAGAAAAGGGAATGGCTCACTTATTAGAGCATTTAGTATTTAAAGGCACACCTAATCATCCAGATATTCCAGCAGAATTAACAGCTCATGGAGCAAGACCAAATGGAACGACTTGGTATGATAGAACCAACTATTTTGAAACCTTTAATGCTACTGATGAAAATTTGGATTGGGCTTTAGATTTAGAAGCTGATAGGATGGTGAATTCATATATTGCTAAAAAAGATTTAGAATCTGAATTTTCAGTTGTTAGAAATGAGTTTGAAAGTGGAGAGAATTCTCCAACTTCTGTACTAATGAAAACGATGATTAGTACTGCTTACTTGTGGCATAATTACGGACAATCAACTATTGGTAATCGTTCTGATATAGAGCGCGTTCCAATTGAGAATTTAAAAGCTTTTTATAAAAAATACTATCGTCCAGATAATGCTGTTTTAATGGTTACTGGTAAATTTGAAAAAGATAAAACGCTAGCATTAATTCAAAAGAAATTTGGTGATATCAAAAATCCAGATACACCTTTAAGAGATATACCAACTATAGAGCCTCCTCAAGATGGACAAAAACGCGTGACTTTAAGTAGAGTAGGAGATTTACAAGTTTTAGCAACGATGTATCACACACCAGCTGGTTCTCATGAAGATTATTCGGCTTTAGCAATTGCAGAAAATGTATTAACAGATCAACCTTCTGGTAGATTATATAAAGCTTTAATAGACGGTAAAAAAGCATCAAGTATGTGGTCATTTGCGCCATTTACTAAAGAGCCATCATTTATGTATTTTAATATAGATGTACCGTCTGATAAATCTTTAGAAGAGGCAGAAAATACATTATTAACACTTCTTGACGATTTAAAAAATAAGCCAATTACTGATGAAGAGCTAAACAGAGCAAAGTCTAACATTTTAAAGCAGATTGATCAAGTAAATAGAAACTCATCGTATTTAGGAACGTATATGAGTGAATTTATTGGAGCTGGAGATTGGCGTTTATCATTTATACATAGAGATCGCATTGAGAATATGACTGCTGATAAAGTTAATGCTGCTATCCAGAGATACTTTATTAAAACAAATAGAACGGTTGGAACATTCGAGCCAACTAAAAATCCGGAAAGAGTAGGAGTACCTCATACAGAAGGTGTTGATGAGTTAGTTACTACTTATAAAGGAAAAGAGGGTTACGGAGCTGGAGAAGCTTTTGATGTGTCGTATGAAAACATCCAAAACCGATTAGATTCTGGTGAACTTTCTAAAAGTAATATTGAGTATGGTTTTATTAAAAAAGATAATCGTGGTAAATCGGTTAGTGTGAATTTTGCTTTCAGAAATGGTACTGTAGATGATTTAATGAATTTAGGAAATACAGCTAGTTATACAGCTAGAATGTTAAACAAAGGAACTAAAACGAAATCTAGACAAGATATTGAAGATAAATTAAGCGCTTTAAAGTCATCAGTTAGTTTTAGAGGTGCTAATGGTCGTACCTATGCTTATGTAAGTAGTACAGAAGAGAATTTAATGGCAACTCTAGATTTAATGGTAGACATGGTTAAAAACCCTGTTTTTGATCAAGCAGAATTAGACAAATTAAAAACTCAAGATTTAGCAAATTTAGAACGTAATAAGACAGAACCTGGATTTTTAGCCTCAATGAGAGCTGGTCAAATTAACCAGAAGTATGAGAAAGGTCATCCATTATATAACATGACCTTAGAAGAACAAATAGATGCTATTAATGCTGTTACTGTTGATGATATGAAAGCTTACTACGATAAGTTTTATGGAATTTCAGATAATGCTACTTTAGTAGCAATAGGAAATATGGATGAGCAACAATTAAAAGACTATTTTGAAACTAATTTTGGTGAATTTAAATCTGACTTACCGTTTAAGCCAGTTCAAGATCCTTATTCTGCCAGTAAAGGAGCGAACGAGCAAATAAAAACTCCAGACAAAAAGAATGCGTTTACGACAGGATCCTTATCGTTTGAAGCTAGCCAGTATGATGAGGATTATGCTGCCTTACAAATGGCAAGCTCTATTTTTGGAGGAGGTTTCTTGAATTCTAGAATAGCTACTAGACTGCGTCAACAAGATGGTGTGAGTTATGGTGCTGGAGGAGGCGTTTCTGTTGATGATGATAAAAACGACAGAAATTCAACAATGTATATCTATGCAATTTATGCTCCAGAAAATGAAGCTAAAGTACAGCAAGGCTTTAAAGAAGAAATCGCTCGTTTTATAACAGATGGTATTACGCAACAAGAGTTAGACGATGCTATTAAAGGTTGGGTACAAGCACAAAATGTATCAAGAGCAAAGGATAACGAATTATCTAGTGTTATTAATAATAACTTATATTATGATCGTGATATGATGTTCCAGAAAAATATTGAAGAGCAGGTTAAAAAATTAACAGTTGAGGATGTTAATAAAGCGATTAAAAAACACTTTAAAAATTATGAAGACTGGACAGTTGTTAATGCAGGAGATTTTAAAAACACCATTGATATTAAACAAAAGAAAGTAGATTAATTCTACTGATTTATAGACAGTAAAAAGCCAGATTTTAAATCTGGCTTTTTTATTTTAATCAATAAGTATCTCTAAAATTTTAATGGCTGCTTCACTAATCTTGGTTCCTGGGCCAAACACTGCGACAGCTCCAGCATCAAATAAATATTGGTAATCTTGTTTAGGTATAACGCCACCAACAATAACCATAATATCATCGCGACCATATTTTTTAAGTTCCTCTATTACCTGAGGGACTAGTGTTTTGTGTCCAGCTGCAAGCGAAGATACACCTAAAATATGTACATCGTTTTCTACAGCTTGTTTGGCTGCCTCTTCTGGTGTTTGAAACAGTGGACCAATATCAACATCAAAACCTACATCTGCATAACCAGTTGCTACAACTTTTGCACCACGATCATGACCATCTTGCCCCATTTTGGCAATCATAATACGAGGACGTCTTCCATCTTGCTCCGCAAATTGGTCTGCTAATTCTTTTGCTTTTTTAAAGCTTTTATCGTCTTTTATTTCTTTACTATACACACCAGAAAATGATTTTATTTGTGCTTTATAACGTCCGAATTCGGCTTCTAAAGCATCGCTAATTTCTCCTAAAGTTGCTCTTTCACGAGCTGCAACTACGGCTAAATCTAGTAAATTATTTTCACCTGTTTTAGCTGCTTTGGTTAAATTTGATAAAGCTGTTTTCACGTTTTCTGTATGTCTTGCTGCTTTAATTTTAGTTAAACTAGCTATTTGTTGGTTTCTAACGGTTTGGTTATCGACCTCTAGTGTTTGTATTGGATCTTCCTCTTCTAATCTGTATTTATTGACACCAACTATAATATCTTGACCAGAATCAATACGCGCTTGTTTTCTAGCTGCAGCTTCTTCTATTCGTATTTTAGGTATACCAGCTTCAATTGCTTTTGTCATACCACCAAGTTCTTCAACTTCTTGAATTAAAGACCAAGCTTTTTGAGCGATATCATGTGTCAATTTTTCTACATAATAGCTTCCAGCCCAAGGATCTACCGTTTTAGTAATTTTAGTTTCTTCTTGTAAAAATAGTTGTGTGTTTCTGGCTATTCTTGCAGAAAAATCTGTTGGTAGTGCAATCGCTTCGTCTAGAGCATTGGTATGCAAACTTTGTGTACCTCCAAAAGCAGCAGCAGCAGCTTCAATAGTTGTTCGTGCTACATTATTAAATGGGTCTTGTTCTGTTAAACTCCAACCACTAGTTTGACAATGCGTACGTAATGCTAAAGATTTTTGGTTTTTAGGATTAAATTGACTTACCAGTTTTGCCCAAAGCATTCTAGCTGCTCGCATTTTGGCTATTTCCATAAAATGATTCATGCCAATTGCCCAAAAGAAAGATAGTCTTGGAGCAAACGTATCGATATCCATTCCTGCTGCTAAACCTTTTCTAATATATTCTAAACCATCAGCTAATGTGTATGCTAATTCAATATCACAGGTTGCTCCAGCTTCTTGCATATGATAACCAGAAATACTAATGCTATTGAATTTTGGCATGTTGTTGCTGGTATATTCAAAGATATCAGAAATGATTTTCATAGAAGGTGTAGGAGGATAGATGTACGTATTACGTACCATAAACTCCTTTAAAATATCATTTTGGATAGTTCCCGCTAGTTGTTCTGGTTTTACACCTTGCTCTTCTGCAGCAACAATATAAAATGCCATAATTGGTAAAACGGCACCATTCATTGTCATAGAAACAGACATTTTATCTAGAGGAATTTGGTCAAAGAGGATTTTCATATCTTCAACTGAATCGATCGCTACTCCAGCTTTACCAACATCTCCAACCACTCGTTCATGATCAGAATCGTAACCTCTGTGCGTTGCTAAATCAAAGGCTACAGACAATCCTTTTTGTCCAGCTGCTAAATTGCGTCTATAAAAAGCGTTACTTTCTTCAGCAGTTGAAAATCCTGCGTATTGCCTAATGGTCCAAGGCCTACGAACATACATAGTGCTGTATGGTCCACGAAGGTTTGGTGCAATTCCAGCTACAAAGTTGAGGTGTTCCACATCTAGTAAATCGTTTTTTGAATAATGCGATTTCACAGGAATATCTTCAGCAGTTATGTAAGAGTCAATTGCTTTTTGCTCTTTACTATTAGACTTTAGAGTTATATGTTGGAGGTTTTTTCTTAACATTTTAGTGATTATGTCCTGAATGATCTTCTACTTTTTCTTCTGTATTTTTAGTTGTTTTCTTTTTATGTGCGTTTTCAGATAAATCAGCATAAAATAACCTTTCATAGTATAAATCTAATGCGGCATAGAGTGCAAGATGTTTATCGGTAATTAGTTGTTGGTATTTTGGAACTAAAGGATATCCAAATTGCATTGGACTCATACTGTTAACTGAAATAAGAGATTTAAATGTTGTTTTTAAATCGTCATCTTTTATATTTTTAGCTATACACTCTATTATATCACTATTATAATTAAGTTTACTATTTTTCCCGTTTTTATCCCACAACCCTTCAATTTTCTTTAATGCTTCGAAAACTTTTAAAGCATGAGGAGATACTAATCTATTGTATTTTGCTGTTCCTTTCACACCCTTTATTATGAAAGTACTATAAACTAATACTGGATCTGGGTTAAACTTTCCATAATAGTTTGTAATGTCACTTTCGAATGTATACAACGCTTCTTTCAATAGTAAGCTATGTTGATGTTGACAATTAAAAAAATCTGCTTTATTGGCATATTTATAGTCAAAATTATCCATATTACAACCAGTGGTTACCAATAGAATAATTATGATGCATATTGATTTTTTAAAGATTTTCATATAAAATTATTCATTATTCATTATTCAGCCTTTCCTGTTCTAATTTTTCAGCAAGGCGTTTTTCAATTATTGGTTCTATCAGAGTTTTACGTTTATTAGTTTTTACAAAAGGAAATAATTCTAGTTCATGTTTCATTTTATCACTAGAATTTGTGTATTTATTGGTTCCTAATAATATTTCTTTTTCTGAATCAAATTGTTCTTGTTCTTTTTGAGCACTTTCTTTTATTTTACGTTGAATAGTACCTTCTTTTAGTTGTTTTAAAAAACCTCCACTAGCTTCAATATCTTTAAAAAGTTCTAGAGCCTTTTCTGCTAGTTCATTAGTTAGCGATTCTATATAATAGGATCCATCTGAAGGATTATCAACTTTATCAAAATAACTTTCATGTTTTAATACCAATAATTGATTTCGAGAAATACGCTCTCCAAATTCATTATCCTTATGATAAATGGCATCATATGGTAAATTGCAAATAGTATTGGCTCCTCCTAAAATAGCACTCATACATTCTGTAGTTGTACGAAGCATATTGGTATTGTAATCGTAAAGCGTTTTATTGCGTTTTGTTGGAGTAACAAAAACATGGCAATTAGTTTCTAAATTATATTCTGAAGCAAGTGTTTGAAATAATATACGCAAAGCTCTCAATTTAGCAATTTCAAAAAAGTAGTTTGTGCCAACGGCTACATTGAAATTTATGTTAAAATCCTTGTTTTGAAAGTGATTTAAATACTCATTTAAATGCGCTATTCCATAAGCTAATTGCTGAATAGAATTTGCTCCAGAATTTTGATATAAAGATATATCTACACTCAATGAAACTGAATTATTTGCTATTACAGTATCTAATATTTTATGATCTTGATTTAAATTATGATACCAATTTCCTGTTCGAGCTAGATTACCAATTAAGTCAATATTTACGTGAGAATTTGGTGCAAATTTTTCAATCTGATTAATAAAATCTTCTGATAAAAATTGCAATTTAAAATGAATAGGAATTTCATCAATATTTTTTAATAATTGTTCAATTGAAATAGTATCATTTGTTATAATAAACTGTAAGCTTTCTATTCCTTTGCTTAATACATCTATTGCTTTAGAGTTTGCTTCGAGAGCATTAGTGACATAAATGGATTGACAAATTTTCCAGTTTGAAGCTTGAGTGTTAGACACTTTTGGTAACTCATCAAACTCATCAAAATGGTAAAAGGGTTTTATATGAATGCCTTCGTTAGTTTTCCATATCAATGAATCATTATAGTCAACACCTTTAAGGTCTACTTGTATTTTTTGTTTCCACTGCTTTGAAGAAACTTCAGAAAAGTCACTAAAAAGTTTATCACTCATTTTCATCTTTTTTTGCAATACTATCTGGGTATTCTATAATGTAAATTTCTTCATTATCTTTTTTCATGTAATACTGTTCTCTAGCAAATTTCTCCATGCCTTCTTCATTACTCAATTCTTTTATGGCTTTTTTATCTTTTTCTATTTCTTTTTTATAATACTCTTTTTCTTGTTCTAGATCATCAATTTCATTATTAAGGTCGTTATGAATAAATAATGAATTGGCATCAATAAACAGCATCCATATAGCGAATATGATAAATATTATGAGATAGGAGTTTCTCAAATATTTTAAGATTTTTGGATGTTTAAAATTAAGTTTCATCAAAGTCTTTCGCTAATTATTGTTTTTACAATATCTACAGCTACTGTATTGTATTTATTATTTGGTATAATGATATCTGCATACTCTTTCATTGGTTCAATAAACTGCTCATGCATAGGTTTCAATGTGCTTTGATAACGAGATAACACTTCGTCTATATCTCTACCACGCTCTGCTATATCTCTTTTTAAGCGTCTTATTAATCGTTCATCACTGTCAGCATGTACAAATATTTTAATATCGAACATGTCTCTTAACTCTTGGTTTGACATCACCAAAATACCTTCTACAATCATCACTTTTCTTGGTAAAGTGTGAATAGTATCTCCTGTTCTATTATGCTTTACAAACGAGTATACAGGTTGATCTATTGGATTTCCTTTTTTTAAATCGTTTAGATGATTAACTAATAACTCAAAATCAATCGATCTAGGATGATCAAAATTTATTTTTACTCGCTCTTCATACGATAGGTGAGAAGTGTCTTTATAATACGAATCTTGAGAAATGACACTTACTTCACTTTCTGGTAATTCATTTAAAATTTGATTTACAACAGTGGTTTTACCACAGCCCGTTCCACCTGCAATACCAATTATAAGCATAAGTTTAATTGAAAATTATTGACAAATTTAATTAATTGAATCAAAATCACTTCTTAATTTTAGAAACTTCTTCGGGAGTTATCATAGTATCGTTTTTATTTCCCCAACTGTTGGTGATATAATTCATAACATCAGCTATTTCTTTATCTGATAAACCAAGTGGAGCCATAGCAGTATTGTAGGTTTCTCCATTAACAATAATCTCTCCATTTTGACCATATTTTATGGCTCTAATGCTTAAAGATCGATTATTCATTAAATAGTCTGATTCTGCCAAAGGTGGAAAAACTTTAGCTACGCCTTTTCCATTGGGTAAATGGCAAGTCACGCAAAAATCAGAATATACTACAAAACCTCTATCTATGCTATTCTGAACTTCTTTTGTATTTTGTTTGGGATTTAAGTTACAGGAAGTAAAAACAAATAATATTATAATTATTAAATAACGCATATTTTATTTTTTTGGTAATAATTTAATGATTCCTAAGTTTTCAACTCCAACATAAATATAGCCATCAGGTCCTTGTTTTATTGATCTAATACGACCTAAACCTTCTAATAATTTTTCTTTTTTAGTTACTTTATTATTTTCAATAACGCAACGATCTAAATATTGAAATTTTAAAGAACCAACTAATAAATTTCCTTTCCATTCTCCATAAATATCACTTGAAATAAATGCCATTCCACTTGGTGCGATTGATGGTGTCCAGTGATGAAGAGGATCTTTCATACCAGGAATGGTTGTTTTATCAGTAAATTTTGTGCCAATATAGTTAATACCAAAACTAGCTAACGGCCAACCATAGTTTTTACCTTTTTCAATGATATTTATTTCGTCTCCTCCTCTTGGACCATGTTCATGAGTCCAAATGTCACCAGTTTCAGGATGTTTAATCATTCCTTGAGGATTTCTGTGTCCATAACTATAGATTGCTGCTTTAGCATTTGGTTCGTTTACAAAAGGGTTGTCCTCTGGTATTGAGCCATCATCATTTAGTCTATAAACTTTACCACAGTCTCTGGTAATATCTTGAGGGTTTTCATCTCTATTACCACGATCTCCTATGGTAAAATATAAGTAACCTTCATTATCAAACTCGATTCTGGATCCAAAATGTTGACCTCTTGTTGAATTTGGACTAGCTTTATATAACACTTCTTTATTAACAAGTTTATTATTATTTAATTGAGCTCGCATTAATGTTGTATTTCCGCCTCGACCTTCACCATCTGATGAGGCATAAGTAAAGTATATCCAACCACTATTTTTATAGTCTGGATGTAATTCAATGTCCAATAAGCCGCCTTGACCTCGAACATAAATTTCTGGTAGACCTTCTATGAATGATTTTTTGCCATTTTTAAAATGAATTAGCTCTCCAGATTTTTCATTAATTAATAGTGAATTGTCAGGAAGAAATACAAATCCCCAAGGTATACTTAATTCAGGTACAATTATCTCATAATCCTTAACTGTGTTTACCTTTTTATTATCTTGAGCACAAGAGTTGAGAGTTAGTAGGAAAAGAAGAATATTCAAAAATTTAAAGGGCTTCATTTTTTGGTGAATTTTAAGTAAGTAATTTACAAATAAAATTGTTTGTAAAACAAAAAACTATATATTTGCAGTCCTAAAATGATAGCCATTTTCGGGGTGTAGCCTCTCGACTTCGCTCGAGATAAACTACACTACGAATTCTCTATTTTCGGGGTGTAGCGTAGCCCGGTTATCGCGCCGCGTTTGGGACGCGGAGGTCGCAGGTTCGAATCCTGCCACCCCGACAAATTAAAGTTAAAGAGTTCTCGTAGAAAATTTATTTTCTTAAGAGAACTTTTTTAGTTTAATAAATTAAAGTGAATCTTTAATTTGAAATAACACAATTTCAGGATCAACACAGTTAATCCTGCCACCCCGACTTTTAAGCTCAACTTCCGTTGGGGGTTTTTTTTAAAAAAAAGCCTCACAATTGTGAGGCTTTATGCTATAATAAGAGCGATAAACTCAAAATGAGTTGATCTGGTCGTGTATCTAATCTATTGTTAATATTGATGTTATTATTATTTAGAAAAGTTGCTTCATTATCAGAGAAGCCTCTTTCGTAGCGTAGATCAATTCCTAATTTGTCAATATTCAAACCAATGCCAAAATTAAGACCGACAGAAAAATCATTTTCTACATCATCAATGTCAATGTTTTCAAATTCTGAATCAATAATATACTGTAAAGATGGTCCAGCGAAAACACTAACAGGACCTAAAACTTTGATTCCTACTAATAATGGAGCATCGAGTTTTTGCATATCAAAATCTCCACTATCGTAATCACTTTTAGTTTTAGTGTACACTAATTCTGGTTTGAAATAAACTTTATTTCCAAGTTTTCCAAAAATGCCAAAATGATAGCCAATATTTCTATCTGGGTTTTCAATATTAGAATTAAAAGAATCTACATAATCGCCATTGGCATTATAATTTAATCCAGCTTTAATTCCAAAACCACTACCACTTTGCGCGATAGTAAATTGTAATGTGGTGGTTAGTAATACTAATAAACAACTTAATTTTTTCATAAATGATCGTTTTTTGATTACTTATTTAAAAACGATTAAAAAAGAAAATTATTTTCTACCAATTACTTTTTCAGTTGCTTTTACTATAGCAGCACTGTTAAGTCCATACTTTTCCATAAGTTGGGCAGGAGTTCCAGATTCACCAAAAGTATCATTTGTTGCTACAAACTCTTGTGGTGTTGGATTATGCTTTGCTAAAACACGAGATACACTCTCTCCTAATCCACCTAAGAAATTATGTTCTTCTGCTGTAACAATACAACCTGTTTTTGCAACTGAATCTAGTATAGCTTTATCATCTAAAGGTTTAATGGTATGTATATTAATAACTTCAGCTGAAATTCCTTTTTCATGTAATACTCTAGAGGCTTCAAGAGCTTCCCAAACTAAATGTCCTGTTGCTACAATAGTAACATCTGTTCCTTCAGTTAATTTAATAGCTTTTCCTATTTCAAATTTTTGATCTTCTGGTGTGAAATTTGCAACTTTTGGTCGTCCAAAACGTAAATATACTGGACCATGATGTTCTGCTATTGCCATAGTAGCTGCTTTAGTTTGATTATAGTCACATGGATTGATAACTACCATTCCAGGCAACATTTTCATCAGACCAATATCTTCTAGTATTTGATGTGTTGCTCCATCCTCACCCAAAGTTAATCCAGCATGAGACGCACATATTTTTACGTTTTTATCAGAGTAGGCTACACTTTGTCTAATTTGATCATAAACTCTACCAGTTGAAAAGTTTGCAAATGTCCCTGTAAAAGGTATTTTTCCGCCAATAGTCATTCCAGCTGCTAAGCCTATCATGTTGGCTTCTGCAATTCCTACTTGAAAAAAACGCTCTGGATGGTTAGCTTTAAAATCATCCATTTTAAGAGATCCTATTAAATCTGCACAAAGAGCAACCACATTCTCGTTAGTTTTTCCAAGTTCTGTTAAACCAGCTCCAAAGCCTGATCTTGTATCTTTATTTCCGGTATTTGTGTAAGTTTTCATTTGTTTTTTGATTGCTGATTAATAGTCTCCTAAAGTTTCTGGGTTTTGTGATAATCCTATTGCTAACTGTTCATCATTAGGCGCTTTTCCATGCCAAGCATGTGTATGCATCATAAAATCTACTCCATTTCCCATTACAGTCTTTAATAATACACATACTGGTTTACCTTGCCCAGTTTTAGATTTAGCTTCAGCCATTCCTTTTAGTATGGCATCAACATTATTACCTTCTTCTATATCTATAACTGTCCAACCAAATGCTTCAAATTTTCCTCTCACACTTCCCATTGGTAAAACATCATCTGTAGAACCATCAATCTGCTGGCCATTTAAATCTATTGTAGCAATAATGTTATCAACTTTATTTCCAGCAGCATACATAATAGCTTCCCAATTCTGCCCTTCTTGTAATTCGCCATCTCCATGAAGGCTATAAACTAAATGCGAATCGTTATTTAATTTTTTTGTTTGAGCAGCACCCAAAGCAACACTCATACCTTGACCTAAAGAGCCTGAAGCAATTCGAACACCAGGAAGACCTTCATGAGTTGTTGGGTGCCCTTGTAAACGTGAATTTATTAATCGAAACGTATTTAATTCGTCTACAGGAAAGTAACCAACTCTAGCCAGAACACTATAGTAAACAGGAGAAATATGTCCATTTGATAAAAAGAAAATATCCTCGCCAACTCCATCCATTTCAAAACCTTCTTCTCTATCCATGATCTCATTGTAGAGTGTTACAAAAAACTCTGCGCATCCTAGAGAACCTCCTGGATGACCTGAATTAACCTTGTGTACCATGCGTAAGATATCTCTTCTTACTTGGGTTACTTGATCTTCTAATTGTTGTGTGTTTGGCATTTTATAAGTGTTGTTTTTAAAGCTTCAAAAATAGAATTTTACTAAAGTCTATCAAAAGTAGAATATGGACACTTATTAACTAATTTAACAGATTTGCTAACAATTTTGATTTTATTAAGGAAGTTATGATAGCTTGTTAACTATATTTGCTGCGATATTTTTACGTATGATATTTGATTTAAAAATAAAAAATACCCAAACTAAAGCAAGAGCTGGTAAAATTACCACTGATCATGGTGTTATTGAAACTCCAATATTTATGCCTGTTGGGACTGTAGCTTCAGTTAAAGGCGTTCATCAACGTGAGTTAAAAAACGATATTAATCCAGATATCATTTTAGGAAATACTTATCATCTGTATTTACGGCCTCAAACTACAATACTAGAACAAGCAGGTGGACTACATAAATTTATGAATTGGGATAGAAATATCTTAACAGATTCTGGAGGTTATCAAGTGTATTCACTCTCTGCAAATAGAAAAATTAAAGAGGAAGGGGTTAAATTTAAATCACATATTGACGGCAGTTATCATACGTTTACTCCAGAAAATGTCATGGAAATTCAGCGAAGTATTGGAGCAGATATTATTATGGCTTTTGATGAGTGTACGCCTTATCCTTGCGATTATAATTATGCCAAAAGATCTATGCATATGACTCATCGTTGGTTAGATCGTTGTATTAATCATTTAGAAAAAGTACCTTTTAAATACGATTACAGTCAGGCGTTTTTCCCTATTGTGCAAGGAAGTACTTACAAAGATTTACGACAACAATCTGCAGAATACATAGCTAATGCTGGAGCAGTCGGAAATGCTATTGGAGGATTGTCTGTGGGTGAGCCAGCAGAAGACATGTATGCTATGACAGAAGTGGTTTGTGATATCCTACCAGAAGATAAACCAAGATATCTTATGGGAGTTGGAACACCAATCAATATTTTAGAGAATATTGCTCTTGGAGTAGATATGTTTGATTGTGTGATGCCAACTCGTAATGCTAGGAATGGTATGTTGTTTACTGCTCATGGTACCATTAATATAAAAAATAAGAAATGGGAAGATGATTTTTCGCCTATAGACGAAATGGGAATCACGTATGTAGATTTAGATTATAGTAAGGCGTATTTAAGACATTTGTTTTCTGTAAATGAACTATTAGGAAAACAGATTGCTACCATACATAATCTAGGATTTTATCTATGGTTGGTTAGAGAAGCTAGAAAACATATATTAGCTGGAGATTTTTCTTCATGGAAGGATACAATGGTAAAGCAAATGGATAAACGATTATAATGCTCAAGATATTAGATTGGTACATATTAAAGCGTTACTTACTAACTTTTTTTATGATGCTATTGCTGTTTATTCCAATAGGAATAACAGTAAATTTAGCAGAAAAAATTGGTAAAATTCTTGAGAATGAAGTTCCCTTTCCTGCAGTAGCGCAATATTATCTTGATTTTACAATTTATTTTGCCAACCTCTTATTTCCACTATTCTTATTTCTTTCGGTAATATGGTTTACCTCAAAACTCGCCAATAATACTGAAATAGTTGCTTTTTTAAGTTCTGGTGTTTCCTTTTACCGTTTTTTACGTCCCTATTTAATTGGCGCAACAATAGTTGCTCTAATTGCTCTGGTTTTAGGAATGTTTCTGGCTCCAAGTGCCAGTAAAGGATTTAATGAGTTTAAATACAAATACTTAAAAAAAGGACAGAAAATTCAGGAGACTAATGATGTATTTAGGCAAATAAATGACAATGATTATATCTATGTGAGTAATTTTGATCCAAAAAATAAGCGTGGTAGTAATTTTACTCTAGAGCATTTTAAAGGCAATAAACTTGTTTATAAAATTAGTGCTAATAGTATTCGTTTCATTGATAAGGATAGTAACTATAGATTAACGACTTATGAAAAGCGAATTATTATGCCTGATGGTGATATTATTGAAACTACAAGACGAAAAGATACATTATTTTCGTTTGATTTAACCGACCTCACTCCAGTTGAATATATAGCTGAAACTTTAAGTTACAAGGAACTAACAAGTTTTATAGAAAAAGAAAAATCAAGAGGCTCCTCTAACATTGGACGCTATGAAGTTGTAAAATATAGAAAATGGAGCTTACCAGTTTCAGTTTTTATTTTAACACTTATTGCTGTTGCTGTTTCTTCTGTAAAGAGACGAGGAGGAATGGGAGTGAACCTTGCCATTGGAATTTCAATAGCAATGGTGTTTGTGTTTTTTGATAAAGTGTTTGGTGTGATGGCACAGCAATCAGACTTTTCACCAATTATAGCCGTTTGGTTTCCAAATGTGATTTTTGCTATTTTAGCGATATATCTTATCAATAATGCTAAACGATAAAGTAAAAAATTACCTTCACCTTCATTTTTTAGTATTTATCGCTGGTTTTACAGCAATTTTAGGAGAACTAATTTCTATTGGATCAACAGCTTTAGTTTGGTTCAGAATGGTTATTGCTTCAGTATTGATGCTCTTGTACATTTTAGTATCTAAAACAAAACTCAAAATAGATTTTAAGTCGTTTTCAAAATTATTTTTTGCTGGTATAATCATCGCATTACATTGGATAACGTTTTTCGAATCTATTAACCAAGCTAATGTATCTATTGCATTATCCATGTTTTCAACTGGAGCTTTTTTTGGGGCACTAATAGAGCCTATTATTTACAAAAGAAAACTTATTTGGTATGAAATCCTTTTTGGAATTCTGGTAATAATTGGAGTAAGTATTATTATGCAGAGTGAGTTTAAATATATTAATGGAATTTTATTAGGAATTTCTTCTGCCTTTTTTTCGTCACTTTTTGCTGTATTAAATGGAAAGTTTTTAGAAAAGCACTCTGCTACTGTAATTTCATTTTATGAGTTTTTAGCTGGAATTTTTTGTATTTCAATTTTTCTAATAATTTTTGAAGGTGGATTTACTCAAGATTTTTTTACGTTAAGTAATAATGATTGGTTGTATTTATTCATATTAGCCTCAATATGTACCGCTTATGCCTTTATTGCAGCTGTATATGTAATGAAATATATAAGTCCATTTACTGTTATACTCACATATAATTTAGAACCTATTTATGGAATTATATTGGCAATAATCTTATTTCCTGATACCGAAAAAATGTCACCTCAATTTTATATAGGAGCCTTATTAATTATTGGAGTTGTAGTGCTAAATGGATGTATTAAAAATAAAACAGTATCTAAAAATTAACGTCGTTACAAATTAAAGTTTTTATATTTGTAACCTAACTAAACGAAACACAAAATTCTATGGAATATTTAGAGTTTGAACTTCCTATTAAAGAACTAGAAGAGCAGCTAGTTAAATGTAAGATGATTGGTGATGAGAGTGATGTTGATGTTACTGAAACTTGTCAGCAAATCGAAAAAAAATTAGTAGCAGCAAAAAAGGATATTTATAAAAACCTCACGGCATGGCAACGTGTACAAATGTCACGCCATCCGGACAGACCTTATACGTTAGATTATATAAGAGCTCTATGTGGCGATTCGTTTTTAGAATTACATGGCGATCGTAATGTAAAGGACGATAAAGCCATGATAGGTGGTTTAGGTAAAATAGGTGTTCAAAGTTATATGTTTATTGGTCAACAAAAAGGATACAATACCAAAACTAGACAATACAGAAATTTTGGTATGTCTAATCCTGAAGGGTATCGTAAGGCATTACGCTTAATGAAATCTGCAGAGAAATTTGGTATCCCAGTAGTCACTTTAATTGATACTCCTGGAGCTTACCCTGGATTAGAAGCTGAAGAAAGAGGTCAAGGCGAAGCAATTGCTAGAAATATTCTTGAAATGACTCGCTTAAAAGTGCCAATTATAGCCGTAATAATCGGTGAAGGAGCCTCTGGTGGAGCATTAGGAATAGGAGTAGGAGATAAAGTGTTAATGCTAGAAAATACTTGGTACTCTGTTATTTCTCCAGAATCATGCTCATCTATTTTATGGAGAAGCTGGGAGTTTAAAGAGCAAGCTGCAGAAGCTTTAAAGTTAACTGCCGCCGATATGAAAAAAATGAAACTAGTAGATCAAATTGTTAAAGAACCACTTGGTGGAGCTCATAGAGATAGAGAGACAACGTTTAAAACTGTTAGAGATGCCATCGCTAAATCGTATGATGAATTTAAAAACTTATCACCAAAAGAATTAGTAAAACAGCGCATGGATAAATATTCTCAAATGGGAGTATTTAAAGGCTAATCTAACAATAACAATACTTAACTATAAATCCGAAGAACGTTCTTCGGATTTTTTTATCACTATCAACAATTTTATTAAGTTATTAACAGTTGTATGTGTACATCAAAAGAAGAATAACTCTTCTATTTTAATTACATTCGTAGGCTCGAAAAATGAAGTCCAAGAAATTCATTTTTAGTTAATCCATTTTCTAACTAACTATTTATAGATATACGTGAAACAACCTAACCAATTAAAAGGATTTAAAGTCGATAAAAGTACTATTATCAATCTGGAAAAAGGTAAAATTCCTCCTCAAGCATTAGAGCTAGAAGAAGTAGTTCTTGGAGCTATGATGATCGATAAAAAAGGAGTAGATGAGGTTATCGATATATTAAGTCCAGAAGCGTTTTATAAGGAAGCACATCAGCATATATTTCAAGCTATTTTCCAATTATTTGAAAATAGTGAACCTATAGATTTATTAACGGTTTCCAGCCAATTAAGAAAAAATCAGAAATTAGATTTAGTAGGTGGCGATTTTTATTTAATCTCTTTAACTCAAAAAGTTTCCTCTTCGGCGCATATCGAATTTCATGCGCGTATTATTCTTCAAAAATTCATACAACGAAGTTTAATAAAAATTTCAAACGAGATTATTGAAGATGCTTACGACGAAACTAAAGATGTATTTGATTTATTAGATAATGCAGAATCTAAACTGTATGATGTTACTCAAGGTAATATTAAAAAATCAAGTGAAACAGCTCAAGATTTAGTAATTCAAGCTAAAAAGAAAATTGAAGATATTTCTAATAAAGAAGGCTTAAGTGGTATACCAACAGGTTTCACTAAATTGGATAAGTTAACATCAGGTTGGCAAGAATCTGATTTAATTATCATCGCTGCTCGTCCAGGTATGGGTAAAACAGCGTTAACACTATCTATGGCAAGAAATATTGCTGTAGATCAAAATATTCCTGTAGCTTTTTTCTCTTTAGAGATGGCTTCCGTTCAATTAATCACAAGATTAATATCTTCTGAAACTGGATTGTCTTCAGAGAAGTTACGTACTGGTAAATTAGAAAAACATGAGTGGGAACAACTTAACGTAAAGGTAAAAGATCTTGAAAAAGCTCCTTTATTTATTGATGACACACCATCCTTATCTATTTTCGATTTACGAGCTAAAGCCAGAAGACTTTCGTCTCAACATGGTATTAAATTAATCATGATTGATTATTTACAACTTATGACAGGTGGAAGTAATCACTCTGGAAATCGTGAACAAGAAATCTCCATGATTTCTAGAAATTTAAAAGCTTTAGCAAAAGAATTAAACGTACCTGTAATAGCACTATCGCAATTATCTCGTGCAGTAGAAACCAGAGGAGGTAGTAAGCGACCTTTATTATCGGATCTACGTGAATCTGGAGCTATTGAGCAAGATGCAGATATCGTATCGTTTATTTACAGACCAGAATACTATAAAATTGATGAATGGGATGATGAAGAGCGTTCACCAACCGAAGGTCAAGCAGAATTTATAATTGCCAAGCATAGAAATGGAGGTTTAGATAATATTCGATTAAAGTTTATTGGTCATTTAGGTAAGTTTGATAATCTTGATGATTTTGATTCACCTTTCGAGTTCCATTCTAAAATGAATGCAGCTGCTAATGACGATACCTTTAAACCAGATAATTTCCCTTCTGCAGATGATGCTTTTGGCTCTCTTGACGATAATGATGTGCCGTTTTAAGCTACTTAACTAAAATTATCTTAAAACTTTCAGTGCAGTATTTTTTTTAAGTATATTTCAATTATGAAAAAGATACTTGCCCTTTTATGTCTATTACTGTCCTTTAATATGTATGCCTCATATATATTAATTCCAATGGATGCTGAAGGACAAAAAGAACACTTAAAAGCTTATGGAATTACTTTTTGGACACTTCAAAAACAACAAAAGGTAAAGTGGTTGCTTAATTATAGAGGAGGTTCTTTTTTATTACCTCATTATAGTGAGATAGAAAGAGAGTGTCAGATTAGAGGTGTCTCTTTCGAAATTGTATCAGATGCAAAAGCAGAAGGCATACTTCAAGAGATTAGTTCGCCTAGTAAAAATATGGAAGCTATAGTTTTAGAAAAAGCTCCTAAAATTGCTGTCTATACACCTTATGGAAAACAACCTTGGGATGATGCTGTAACCATGGTTTTAACCTACGCAGAGATTCCTTACGATACTGTGTACGATGAAGAAGTGTTAAATGATGGTTTATTATTATATGATTGGTTACATCTGCATCATGAAGATTTTACTGGACAATATGGTAAGTTTTATCGTGCGTATAGAAGCGCTAATTGGTATATACAAGAGAAAAAAGCTGCAGAAGAATTAGCAGCAAAATTAGGTTATAGTAAAGTATCAGAAGCCAAACGAGATGTCGCTTTAAAAATTAGAGATTATGTAATTGGAGGTGGATTCATGTTTGCTATGTGTAGTGCTACAGATAGTTTTGATATCGCTTTATCTGCTGAAGGTGTTGATATTTGCGAGCCTATGTTTGATGGTGATGCAAGCGACCCAAGTTATCAAATGAAAATTGATTACAGTAAAACGTTTGCTTTTAAAAATTTCTTACTAGAGAAAAGCCCAACGGTTTATGAATTTTCATCGATTGACATGACTAGTAAACGTCGTATTCCAAAAACAACAGACTACTTTACATTAATGGATTTTTCTGCTAAATGGGATCCAGTGCCTACGATGTTAAATCAAAATCATACAGCTTTAGTTAAAGGTTTTATGGGTCAAACTACCTCTTTCACAAGAGATCAAATAAAGTCTAATGTATTGGTTTTAGGAGAAAATAAAACCAATAGTGAAGCCAGATATATACACGGAATAAAAGGAAAAGGGTTTTTTACGTTTTATGGAGGTCACGATCCAGAAGATTATACGCATAGAGTAGGTGATCCTAAAACAGAACTAGAATTACATCCAACCTCTCCAGGATATCGTTTGATATTAAATAATGTGTTATTTCCAGCTGCTAAAAAGAAAAAGCAAAAAACGTGATTTTTTTAGTAACTTTAGAAAGCTCATAATCAATCTAAAACAAAATGGCGACTAAAGAATCTATACTTAATAAAATACAAATTTTAATAACCAATCATTTTAAGAGTCCAGAAGAAGCCTTTAATTTTTTTGATAAGGATAGTGATGGTAAACTAAATCGTGAAGAAATAGTTACCTTATTAAAACAAGCGGAGATAAGTGGTTTTATAAGAGGGATTGTCTCTAGGAAGTTAATTGAAGGTTATGATAAGTCTGATGATGAACTTATTGATTGGGAAGAATTTAAAGCTGCAGTCGATGAAATAGCAGATGAAAGCAAGTAAACAAAAACCCGATTCTTATTAGAATCGGGTTTTTTTAAAATTAGTCTAACTTAAATGTTTTAATAGCCTTAAAAGGTGACGTTTCTAAAGCTTCAATTTTTTCTTTATAAGGATTCCATTCATCATTAAAAAATGTATTAGTTGAATCTAAAGCTTTACTTAAAGCGTCTTTTGCATTTTTAATCAGCGTCTTTTCAGTGGATGTTAGACCATTTTGTCTCGAGCCAACATACCAACCTGCAGTACCTAAACGTTGATTAACATTAGGATCCGGATTACGAGTAATACCTTGACGCTTGTCGACCTTTCCTAAATAAATAGCAATTAGGTCATCAATTTTTTCAACAATATCTTTAGAAGCTTTTATGTCTTCTTTATATGTTTTTTTATCTAGCTTACCTAATTCTTTTTTATATTGTTCTGCTATTTGTTTACTTTCTACTAATTGTTTTACTGCATCTGCTGCAGTTTGCCTCATAGCTTCAAGTTGTTTGGAAGCATCATATACTTGATTAATGTTGGCAGTAGATACTTTTAATCGAGGGTCTGAAGCCACTGTAATCATTTCTTCAGAAGTTTGATCACCAAAATGTAAAACAGCTTTATAAGTTCCTGGTTTAACACCAACACCTCCAGGTTCAGATGTACGCTTTCTTATATTTCTTGAAGGTCTATCACCACCTTTTTCATCCATAAACCAAGTCCATTTATAAATTCTTGTACTATCTGGTGCTTTCTGTTTTAAAGTTCTAATTAGGCGATCTCCATCATAAATTTTAAGAGTTAACGAATCCCATTTTACTACATTATTATCATCCTGATCGGACGTTGAGGCACTCGAAACATCATTCATAGTATCATCATCGTCACTCTTTTTATCTTTTTCATCATCTTTATCTTCTACATCCTTCTTCTTTGTATCTATTTTTACATAATAAGCAAAGTGTGCTCCATAAGGTCTGTTTTCTCCATTGTATAAAGCATCTCCACCAAAGCGACTTCCTGTTGGTTGTTGGTATGCTGCTTGATAAGCAGTTGGAGGTTCAAATAATTCAATTTTATTATTTATAAGTTGTTTGTTTTTAGCAAGAGCTCTTAACGGGCGAATATCATCTAAAACCCAAGCTGCACGACCAAAAGTTCCAATTACTAAATCATGTTCGCGAGGTTGAATTACCAAATCTTTTACAGAGACAGTTGGGAAGCCTTCTGTCCATTTTGTCCAATTATTTCCTGCGTCTATTGATATATATAACCCATCATCTGTACCTAAAAATAATAAGTTAGATTCAATAGGATCTTCAACTATACTCAAGGTATAACTTAATACATCGTTTTGGTCAACAATGCGAGACCAAGTTTTACCATAATCTTTTGTTCTGTATGCATATGGTGTATAATTAAATCGTCTGTAATCATTTGCAACTAAAAGTGCTTCGCCTTTATTTTTGTTGGATGCTTTTATTTGTGTAATCCAACTACCTTCAGGTAATCCTCTTAAATTTTTGGATACGTCAGTGTAGGTTTGCCCTCCATTAGTAGAAACATGCACGCGACCATCATCTGTACCAATCCAAAGCATATCTTTTTCAACTGGTGACGGTTCAATTACTAGAATGGTACAGTGATTTTCTGCTCCAGTTGCATCCATAGTGAGTCCACCACTTTCAGATTGCTTTAGTTTTTCAGGATTGTTAGTAGTTAAGTCATCTGAAATCAAGGTCCATGTTTCACCTTTATCTGTTGATTTGTGTACAAATTGACTTCCAAAGTACAGTGTATTATTATCAAAAGGATCAATATTAATAGCAGCATTCCAATTAAATCGTAATAATACGTCTGGATCTGGATGAGTAGGTCTCACAGTGTAGTTGTTTCCTGTTTGCCAATCGTAACGACTTACAAATCCTTGTTGACTCATGGACCATCCAAAACGTGAATCGTCTTTATCTGGAACCACATCAAAACCATCTCCAAAACTAATTTCTTGCCAGTAACTATTGCGAATACCTTGAGCTCTCCAAACATAAGCAGGACCTCTCCAAGAACCATTATCTTGCATACCTCCATACACATTATAAGGATATTCGTTATCAACATTAATATGATAGAATTGCGCAACAGGTAAATTACCTATAAAACGCCAAGTTTTTCCACCGTCTTTAGTGATGTTTAATCCTCCATCGTTACCATCGATCATAAAATCTCCATTTTTAGGATGAATCCACCATGCATGATGATCGGGATGCACGCCATTATCTACGCCATATGCTGGCATTAATTGTGAAAAGCTTTTTCCACCATCTTCAGAAGTATTGACATAAGTAAAAATTGAATGTATACGATTTTCATTTTGTGGATCTACGTATATTTCTCCATAGTAAAAAGGGCGATTTCCAATTTCGTTCATGTTATCATTTACTTTTTTCCATGTATTGCCTCCGTCTTCGCTTTTATAAAACCCATTCTTTTTAGCTTCAACTAAAGCGTAGACAATGTTTGGTTTATTTGAAGCAATAGCTACACCAATTCTTCCTAAATCTCCTTTAGGTAAACCATCCTTATCAGTTATTTTTTTCCAAGTTTTACCACCATCATGAGTTATATGTAAACCAGAACCTTCTCCACCGGATTTAAAGAACCATGGATCACGTTTATGTTCCCACATTGCAGCAATTAATTTATTTGGATTAGTTGGATCCATAATTAAATCGCCTGTTCCAGTTTTATTATTTGCAAATAGAATTTTATTCCATGTTAGTCCGCCATCAGTTGTTTTGTATACACCTCTTTCTGGATGAATTCCCCAAGGAGATCCAATTGCACCAACGTAAACAACATCTGGATTAGTAGGATCTATGATAACGCGATGAATATGTCTGGTTTTTTCTAATCCCATCGATTTCCATGTTTTTCCACCATCTAGCGATTTGAAAATTCCGTAACCACCATTTAAACTGTTCCTAGGGTTTCCTTCTCCTGTTCCGACCCAAACTACAGAAGGATTAGATTGTTGTATAGCAACAGCACCTATAGAACCAGTTACTTCTTTTTCAAAAATAGGATCCCATTTTATACCTCCTGATGTTGATTTCCATAGGCCACCAGAGGCAGTACCTACATACATAACATCTGGATTATTTAATACAACATCAATAGCAGTAACACGACCAGACATTCCACCAGGGCCAATATTTCTTGGTTTCATGTTTTTTACTAAATCCATTGAGAATTCTTGTGCAGATAAAAAAGTAACGCAGAATAGCATTACTAATGAAAGTAATTTTTTCATGTTTAAGGTTGGTTAAATTTTAAAAGCTAAAGTTAGTGAAAAAGGAGCTTTGTAAATCATAAATACATGTTAACGAATTAAATTTAATTCTTCAAATTATCGTATTTTTATAGTGCTATGAAAAAAAAGGAAACTTACAAGAAGGGCTTTGTTTTTAAAACATACGAATCACCAAATCAATCCCCTTTTGAAAAATTATTTGAAATTTTCAAAGAGCTTATCACGCACACTTCTGGTGATTTTGATGAGGCCATTGATTGGTTACGTCAGCTAGATAAAGAATATGAACTTACAACTCCAGATTACACGATAGTTGATTTTATTAATGATTTAAAAGATAAAGGCTATATACGTGAAGAGATAGATATTGATGGAGAAGGTAATGATAAAGATGGAGAAGGACGAGGAGGACGATTAGTAATTACAGAAAAAAGCGAACGTGCCATCAGAAAGCAAGCTTTAGATCAAATATTCGGTAAGATTAAACGAAGTGGTTCTGGCAATCATAAAAGTAAACAATCTGGAGTAGGTGATGAGCATACAGGTGAATATAGAAAGTATCGTTTTGGTGATTCACTAGATAAGGTTTCAATAACTGAAAGTTTGAGAAACGCTCAAATTAATAATGGTATTGGTGATTTTAGTTTAACCGAAGATGATTTAGTAGTTGAGAATACACTACATAAATCACAAATGAGTACTGTATTAATGATTGATATTAGCCACAGTATGATTTTATATGGTGAAGATCGTATTACTCCAGCCAAAAAAGTGGCGATGGCTTTAGCAGAATTGATTACAACGCGTTATCCAAAAGATACATTAGATATTTTAGTTTTTGGAAATGATGCTTGGCCTATTACTATTAAAAAATTACCTTATTTAAAGGTTGGTCCTTATCATACAAATACAGTTGCTGGTTTACAATTGGCTCTAGATATGTTGAGACGTAAACGAAATACTAACAAACAAATTTTTATGATTACTGATGGTAAACCAAGTTGCTTGCGTTTACCAGATGGTCAATACTATAAAAATAGTAATGGTTTAGATCCATATATAGTTAACAAGTGCTATGCAATGGCACAACAAGCTAGAAAATTGCATATTCCTATAACTACTTTTATGATAGCTCAAGATAATTACTTAATGCGTTTTGTTAGAGAGTTTACTCAAGCTAATCAAGGTAAAGCATTTTATACAGGCATAAAAGGTTTAGGCGAAATGATATTTGAGGATTATGAAACAAATAGAAAAAAAAGAATTAAAGGTTAAATAAGGCTAAAGACGAAGTTTGAAGTCAGAAGTTATTCTGTCACATCGAGCGGAGTCGCGATGTCTCAAAAAAAAGATATGAAAATAGAGCAAATGAATACACTCGGTGAATTAAAGAAAGTTGGCTATCAGTCAAAATCTATTAAAGATGAATTGAGAGATAATTTAATTCAAAAATTGAAGAATAAAGAGACCACTTTTGAAGGCGTACATGGATACGAGAATACTGTTATTCCAGAGCTTGAACGTGCTATTCTATCCAGACATAATATAAATCTACTTGGATTACGAGGACAAGCAAAAACACGTTTAGCTCGATTGATGCTCAACCTTTTAGATGACTATATTCCTGTAGTTGAAGGTTCTGAAATTAATGATGATCCTTTTAATCCAATTTCTAGATTTGCTGTTGAATGTATTAATCAGAAAGGCGATAACACACCAATTTCGTGGCTACATAGAAGTGAGCGTTTTGCAGAAAAATTAGCGACACCAGATGTAACTGTTGCTGATATTATTGGTGATGTAGATCCTATAAAAGCTGCCAATTTAAAATTGAGTTATGCAGACGATCGAGTTATTCATTATGGAATGATACCTAGAGCTAACCGTTGTATTTTTGTTATTAACGAATTACCAGACTTACAAGCTAGAATTCAGGTGGCATTATTTAATATTCTTCAAGAAGGTGATATTCAAATTCGTGGATTTAAGTTACGACTACCTTTAGATATGCAATTTATATTTACTGCTAACCCAGAGGATTATACAAATAGAGGTAGTATCGTTACACCTTTGAAAGATAGAATAGGGTCGCAAATATTAACACATTATCCTAAAGATATAGAAACAGCTAAAATTATAACGCAACAAGAAGCAAAATCAATTCAAAATGATACAATTTATGTTCCGGAATTAGCTAAAGACTTATTAGAACAAATTGTTTTTGAAGCGCGAGAAAGTGAACTTGTGGATGTGAAGAGTGGTGTAAGTGCACGATTGAGTATTTCTGCTTATGAAAACCTGTTAAGTACTGCAGAACGAAGAGCTTTAGTGAATAAAGAAGCTAATACATCTGTACGATTAAGTGATTTTGTTGGTATTATTCCTGCGATAACAGGAAAAGTAGAATTGGTTTATGAAGGAGAGCAAGAGGGTGCTGCACAAGTAGCTTATAATTTAATTGGTAATGCTGTGAAAAATTTATTTGAAGCTTACTTTCCTAAAATTGAAAAACTACGAAAGCAAGATGAAGAAACTCCATACGATGATATTATATCTTGGTTTTTTAATCAAAAAGATGGTTTCGAATTATTAGATGATTTACGAGATAAAGAATACCAACAGATGTTAGATGCTATCTCACCATTAGATGATTTATTAGGACAACAACAACCTAAATTACATAAACAGGACTCTTACTTTGTTAAAGAGTTTATATTATGGGCTTTAGCAGAAAATAAGCAGTTAAGTAAGTACAGGTTTACTGAAGGTATTCAGTTTAAAGATCCTTACGGAAGTTACATAAGTGGTTTGTAATTAGTTTGTTTTAAATAAATCCATAGGATTTGTAATGCCACGTTTTAAATTCTCACAAACTTGCAATGCTTTATCTATTTTAGATTGCGATTTTTTTATTCTTATAATGCCATAGATAATGCTTCGCTGTCTGCCTTTAGTTAGTGATTCAAAGATTTGGTAAGCATCATAATCGCTCAATAAAACGGCCTCCAATTCTTCTGGCATATCAACGCCATATTTGGAAGTATCTTCAAACAGTTGCAATTCAAAATAGTCGTTTAAATCTAATCCTAATTGTTTTTGCTTTTCTTTGCTGAACATGAATTTGTAATCATCTGTATTTTTATCTCTTTTTACAGCTGCATAAAATTCAATAGATTTTGATGAATTAGTAGCTATTATTTTAACACGAGACTGTTTAGCATCAGCAAATGGTTGAAAAATTTCATTGGGTATATATAGTTGATACTTATCTAACAAACCAACTTCAAAAACTTTACTTTTTAATTTACCAGGCATCTCTTGATTTTATATTTGCTTCGCAAAGTTTAATAATTTCAGTAATGCGTTTTTGTCTAGTTGCTTCAAGTTTAGCAGCATGCAACCACGATAAATAACTTTTTCTATACCCTCTGGAAAAATTCTGATAGTTTTCAAAAGCTATACTATTAGCATCAAAGGCATTTTGCAAATCTTCAGGAATGACACCATTTTCAACATCGTCCATGTAGGTCCACATACCATTTGCTTTTGCAACTTCTATCATTTTATATCCTGCATCTTGAATTAGACCTAGAGATTCTAGTTCTTTAATATGTTTTTTATTAACAGCACTCCAAACACCTTTTGGATTTCTAGGGCAGAAGTATTGTTTGCGCTTGCCATTACCTAAACTTTTTACTGTAGAATCTATCCAACCGAAACATAGCGCAACTCTAACTGCTTCTTCCCAACGCATGGTTGGTACTCCAGTTTCTAGCTTATAAAAAATAAGATGTACTCCTTTTGATGTATCATGATTTGCTAATAACCAATCATAAAAATCGGTATCTCTTGGGAAGTATAATTCCTCTAGGCTTTTCATCAATTTCTTAAAATACTATTAGGAAACACTACAAGACTTTCATGGCCATCTTTTCCTACCGATGCCACACCAAAAAAGAAATTGTCTATGACTATTCCATCTAGAGTAAATTCAGTGACATCACCAACATATCTACTATTATCCCAAGTAGGTGAGGTAGTATCTCGCCAATAAATTTTGTAGCCAATTGCGCTATCTACTTTATCCCATTTAAATTTAACAGATGGTTCTACAATACCACCAATAGCCAAATTTTTAGGTGGCGGAGGAGCAGAAGCTAAACTAGCCATATTAATAGCATTTACTGCAGTTAGTTTTTTGGCATATGGAAAGTTAACATGCTCAAAAGTATCCCCATAATTTATTCCGTTTTCAGTTCGAATATCCTGATGTTGTTGAGTGTAATTTTCATGCGCTTCCATTATACGTATTCCAGCAAATCCAGCATCGTTAAATGGTCTATGATGACCACCACGACCAAATCTATCTAAACGATAGACCATCATAGGATTCATTTCTGGCATATAGGTTTTAGTTGTTTTGTGAACATATCGCGCTAACTGACGAGAAATACCATCGACTTCCCCTCCATAAAAACGACGCAATCTTGCTTGCCTTGCTAATTTTTTAGGATCTGTTTCTGCGGTTGTAATAGGTTCAGAGAAAATTCTAAAAGTTCGATTGTCGATCACACCATCAACACCTTCTATATTTCCTATCATATCGTTATTCAGTACACCAATAATATCCCAATTATTTTCTTTAGCATAATTCGCTAGGCCTTTTCCACCATATAAGCCTTGTTCTTCGCCAGAAAGTCCAACATAAATAATACTACTTTCAAATTCGTATTTAGACAAAACACGAGCTGCTTCTAGTGCTCCTGCCATTCCTGTCGCATTATCATTAGCACCTGGAGAATCATCTGTAAAATTATTAGGATCACTAATACGAGAATCAATATCTCCACTCATAATTATAAATCGATTTGGATATTTAGTACCACGTTGTATGGCAACGACATTAACGACCCAAACATCTCTAAAAATACGCGCAAAAGGCTCATTACTTTTTTCAACCAAATCTTTCTGGTAAAAAACCTCTAGGCAATTATTACAATCTTTAGATATGTTATCAAATTCAGATTTTATCCAACGTCTTGCTGCTCCAATACCTCTTGTATCAGAAATAGTATCGCTCAAACTATGTCTTGTGCCAAAGTCTGCTAATGTTTTAACATCTTTTTTTAAGCGTTCTTCTGAAACAGCATCAATGATATCGTATATTTTAGTGTCTGTTTGAGAGTAAGAGATAAAAGTTACAAGGCTTATAACTATTGTATTAATTAAATGTTTCATTTTTTATTTGTAATTAGTTTATGAGATTCTGAAATAAGTTCAGAATGGCGATTTTTTTATTGCTTTTTATAATTAAATTTTACAGTTTCAACCTTATCATTGTCTTTGATATCGACATAGACATTCATTTCATTTTCAGAAATTTTTTCGAATGTCATGCCTTCGAACACGACTTTATTTTCTGTTATTTCCACTAAAGGAAAATCAACGGTTTCATCTTTTGTTTCCCAACCTTTTAAGTCATTAGCAAAATGTTTGAGTTGTAGAACAAGGCTATTTTCTATTTCTCGAATAATTTCTATTTCATAGAAGGTTACTTTACCATCGTTAATGAGTTTAAAAGTTGCCATCATAGAACCAGCAGAGGGTTCGCTCCAGTTTTCTTCTGTTTGCCCACCAAAGGCTTCTCCTTTCCAATTACCAGCAATCCAAGCAATATTTTCGAGTTTTGGTTCTAGTTTGATGTCTTTTTGTGCTTGGCAAGAAAAGCTTAACATAAGCAAACAATAAGTGAGTATTAGTGCTTTCATGATTTCAATAATTTGTTTTAAATAGTTTTCGATTGTGCTCGAACAGATATTACCTATGGTTTTGTTGCTTCTATGATCTCATCAATAAGTTTGTTTGTTTCCAAGCAGCGATCTAAAGCTTGTTGTTGAAACCAAAGGCTATTATCTAAATAGTTTTCAAATCCTATTTCTTGAAATAAAGGGTAATAATCAGGTTTTATTTTAGATTTACCTGTCCATTTATAATTTCCTTGTGCATCAATTTCTTTAAATGAAATTTTTGGAAGTAGATAAATTAAATAATTATTATTCACCCAATCATCTAATTTGGCCAAGCGAGTTTTTCTTATTTCAGATAAGGTATTCCATTTATACAGTAAGTCGGTAATTTTTTTGTTCTTTAAAATATTTAGCTTCCCACTTTGCATAATGTTTTTAATCGTATTATCTGCAAAAGCAATTTCAGGAGCTCCAAAAGAAGCATAAAATAGACTATCTAAATTATGTTTATAAAGTTCTTCTTTTGAAGCTCCTATTAAGTTCATTAATGTTATTTGAGCGTTCATTTTTATTGATAGCCCATCTAAATAAGTATTCAGGTTTTTCTTGTTTTCTAAAAAGTCATTATGAAGTTTTGTAATCACTTCTTTCTCTTCATTGGCTTCTATGCGATTGTTGTTCCAGTTATTAACTTGTAAGGCTAGGAGTATACCAATCATAACGAGGATGATTTCACCAAAAGCATATTTAAAATATTTACCCATTTTGTTTTGTTCTAAAAGTGATTTACGAATATGTCTAAAGATTTTAATCATTTTTATTTCTCGTGAAAACAGGAATCTATTTTAGTTGTCATTACGAGACTTTTGGAAAAAGTCGTGGTAATCTGTTGATTTATAATTTCAATTAAAAAGATTGCCACGCTTTGTTCGCAATGACAATTATTAATATTTCTAAAAAATTTAATCATCAATATTTACTGAATAAAAGTCACTTTAGTGATTTTTCCGTTCTCCACTTCATAAATAGCTACTGCATTAAAAATTTGTCCGTTAGCGGTTACCTGTTCTTCATCTATAACTTTATTACCAATAACTATACGTTTTTTAATAAAGGCTCTTAAATCTTTGGTTTGCTCAAACCAAGAAGCATAACTTTTTCGCATAGCTTCTTTACCATCTGTTCGTAAAGTATTTGGATAAGCATACAATTTTACATCGTCTGTATAGTCTTTCATAAAAGCATCAATATCTCTGGCATTGTAAGCATCCAAGTTTCTTTGCACAATAGCTTCAACTTCTGAAGGCTTTTCAGTAGAAGTTTGTGTATTGGTTGTATTAGAGTTATCAGAAGTATTTGAATTATCTTGAGTAGTATTACTTGTTGCACCAATATCTGCTGCTACCAATAATTTATTAGAAATGGAGTTGGTTGTAATACGAGATATTTTTGTAATACCATATTCTGAAAGGTCTGCGATTTCTTTCCAATCATTATCCTTGTTTAAAGTAAGTTTATAAAGTTTACTGCCTTTTCCCATAAGTATGTCACCATTAATTACCCAACACATATCTTCAACTTCTGGAATGGTATTAGCAAGTACTTTTGTAGCTCCAGATGTTGGGTTAAGCGATTTAATGGTCCATTGCTTATTCTCTTTGGAAATATAGCTTACTAATTGCGAGTTAGGTATTTTGTGAAACGAGCGTCCAACATTTTTTTGGTATCTATAATTGGATTGGTCTTTTAAATTAGAAACATACAAGTTTAAGCTATCATTTTCTATAACTGCAGACACAATAGTATTATCATCATACCAAGTGTAATAGGCAACTACTAAATCTTTGATGAGTTCGGTAGATTCACCATTACTTAAGTTGTAAGCATATAATCGTTGTTTACCATCTTTATCTAATCTTACGGCAGAAACAGCTCTTTTATTCGGAATTTTTAAAGGTGTGTATTCACCACCTTCCGTAAAGTTTATCCATGTTTTAGAATCGTAATTTGAACGATAATCTATAATGTCTGTTTGACCATTTCTAGTAGAAGAAAATAGTATTTGATTATCATTCACAAACGATGGTTGATTATCGTAGCCTTCATTGTTAGAAATATTTTTGCCATTTGTAAACTTATAGTTGTCATTAGTTACTGAAAGATCAAATAAAAAAATTTCAGTATTAGTCTGAGAATAAATTGATAAAGACAGTAATAGGATTAAAACTTTTAAAACCGATTTCATAATTAGGAATTTAATTTCTCTAAAGATAATGAAAGTTGTTTTTTTTAAGTCATAATTTTTAGTTAACAAAATTTTAACAAAACCCTTCTTCTTTTTTTTCCGTAGGTATGTGTGAGAATCAAAAAATTAACTAAAAATCTCAACATTATGAATTTTTTAAAAAACAATCACGAACTCCTTGGTAGAAGTAGATATCAAGTGAGTAAAAAAAGTAAAACAGTATTAGGAGTTGGTATTCTAGCAATAGCCAGTTTCTTTATCATTGCAGCTGATCACATCGATGCTCCTGCAGTTATGGGTGGTACAAGTGATATTACCGATTTTTATGCCTTTCAAGGTGAAAACACAGATAACATAGCTTTTGTAGCTAATGTTCAAGGCTTATTAAGTCCTACAGCAACAGCTTCTGCATCTTTTGATGAGAATGTACTTATTGAATTTAATATTGATAACACAGGAGATAATGTTGAAGATTTAGTGATTCAAGCAATACCTAGAGATGGACAAATGTATTTCTTTGGTCCTTTTCAACCTTCAGTAACGGGATTAAATAGTACTATTGATACGAGTGCGAATCAATCTCAAGTAGAAATAACTACAGGATCTAATGCAATTGTATCTACCAATGGCGGAATGAGCTTTTTTGCAGGACCTAGAGATGATCCCTTCTTTTTCGATTTCGGACAATATTCTGAAATACTTATGGGAAATGCTACCAGTTTTAATAACCCTGGAACCGATTCTTTTCAAGGTACAAATGTTTTATCTGTAGTAGTGGAAGTACCAAAAGATATGATTGGAGGTACAGGTACTATTAATACTTGGGTTGAAACAAAAAGAAAACAATAAACTAAACTTTTTTAAAAATTTAAATCATGAAAATTTATAATATTAAATCAATAGGTATTCTAGCATTAGCTATAATTACATTTAGTTGTAGTAATGATGATGATAATACATCAGTTCCAATTGGACCAACTGGACCAGATTTTTCTGGAACTTTTGTTCAGCAAGATCAAATGGGAAGACCAGCAGTAGGAACTGTATTTGTATCTAGTGGGAGTAAAGATGACTTTAATGTTACTATTCCATCTCAACAAAATGCAGCTTTTCAAGCCATGTTTCAAGCAAATTTAGAAGGATTAAGTCCTGCATATAACGATCCTATGGATGCTAATGCTCTAGGACTTACATCAGAACAATTTTCTGGATTATTAGCTACAGATGTATTATCAGTATCTCTAGATGGTACAACAACCTTTTTTGATGGCACCAATGTATTAACAGGAAGACAATTAGCTGATGATGTTATTACAGTAGAATTAATACTAATTTTTGGAGGAGAAGATGGATTAACAAATCCTGAATTCCCTGGTTTATCTGACGATAATGTGAGTGCAAATGATAAAGCCTTTTTGACCTCATTTCCTTACCTAGCTTCGCCTTGGTAAAATGCTAGGCTAGAGCAACCTACATTGCTCTAGCTTTTTTAACTTTAAAACAACTAGAAAATGAAAACCAATATATATTATAGTTTACTTTTTTTACTATTAATAGTAATATCAAGTTGTAATACTAAACAAGATAAAAATCAACTAATAACCAATACAGTTGATTATAATGAGTTTCTTAAATATCAAGCTAAAAACACGCTTTCTGATACAGAAAAAGAGTTGATTTTTTGGGAAGATAAGTATGCTAAAGCACCTAATCAGTTTTCTTATTTGGGTAAAATAGCTAACGCTTACACTAAAAAATTTATGATTTCGGGAGATATTGATGCTTTAAAAAAGGCTGAAGATAATTTACTTACTTTAAATAAAAATTCAAACTTCACCAAAGCCTCTCATTTAAGGTCTCTGGCGAGAAATTATATCTCACAACATAAATTTAAAGAGGCTTTAGTAGCCTTACTTAAGGCAAAAAATAATGGAGAAAATTTACAAGCAACACACAAAATGTTGTTTGATGTCTATCTCGAGCTAGGAAATGTAGATAAGGCAGTAAGTAGTTTAAATGAATTTAAAAATTTTAGTGATTTTGACTATTTAATTCGCTTATCAAAATATAGTGATCATCAAGGTGATTTAGATTCTGCAATACGATACCTCGAAAAAGCATTAGTTATAGCTGAAGCATCAAATATTGACGATACTAAACAATGGACATACACTAATCTAGCGGATTACTATGGGCATGCAGGCAGAATAAAGGATTCTTACAATTACTATCTCAAAGCTTTACAACTAGATAAAAGTAATGCTTATGCAAAAAAAGGAATTGCATGGATAGTGTATTCCTATGAGCGAAATCCAGATGAAGCATTACGTATTTTAAACTCTATTACCACATACAACCAATCACCAGATTATTATTTATTAAAATCTGAAATAGCCGATTTTATGAATGACAAGGTGAAAAAGGAAAATAATTTGATGGCTTTTAATGAAGCTGTTTCCAATACAAACTATGGAGATATGTACAATACCTATAAAATAGAATTGTATAGTGATCAAAAAGTATCGACAGAGAAAGCTATAGAGTTGGCAATTAAAGAAGTAGAAAATAGACCAACAGCCGAAGCGTATGATTTGTTAGCCTGGAGTTACTTAAAAAATGGCGATGCTAAAAAAGCGTTAGACATCATGGAAAAACATGTTGTGAATAAAACATCAGAACCTTCTGCAATGTATCATTTAGCAGAAGTTTATAAAGCAAATGAAAAAGAAGAAAAGGCCCAAAAGCTGAAACTAGAATTATTAGATTCAGCTTTTGAATTGGGTCCAGTTTCAGAAATGGATATAAGAAAATTATAAGACTAAAAAGAGGCTGTTTTTATACTGATGGTATTTACAATTAGGGATGCCTTCTCCGACAAGAGAGCATTAATTATAAAGGAAGTTTGGGGATAAATATCTTCTTTTTTTACAGTAAATTCTATTAAGAAGTACAGATTAGTCAAAGACAAGTCTCTTTTTTTATATTACAAATACTAAATAATTTAATAAAAGCAACTATTTAAAGTAAAATAAAAAATAGAAGTAGTTTGTGATTTTGAGGGATATTATATACTAGTTTTTTTGATTGGATTCTGCGAAGAATTAATTTTTGGTTGATTAATTTTTTGGGTTTTTAGTTGTTCATGAAGCACTTACTTAACAAGTAGGTGCTTTTTTATTTTTTATAAATTATCATAGTGCTTTAATTCACATTCATCTCTTGTGCATTAAGATTGATTTTAAATTAAAAGCCGTCAGTTCGAATTTTTTTCTATTGTGCTGAGCTTGTTGAAGTCAAAGAAAAAAGTATAGAATATGGTTTAGAATATCAAAAACTCTATTCTCGATACATTTCGGTCTTTATTGTCGGAACACTCGAATTGACGAATTAGAAAAATTAATTTAAGGAGAGACAGTCCCTAGAGTATACAGCTGCTCTAAAGTTGGAGATTCACTACCACCAGTTGGTTCTAGTGTTATACCAAATGCCTGAGATTCATTTGTGTTTGTTATGGTAAAGATTTTGTTGTCATCTTCGCTAAAATCATCAATTGTACCAAGACTTGTTGGTGTTAGAGGGTTTAGAGTTAAAGACCAAACTTGATAAACTTTACCTTCAGGAGGTTCTGGTAAACCTTGAGCATCTAAATAAATACTGTTATTTGTTTTATCCCAATATACATTTGCATAGGATTCAGGAGACACTTGTTGTCCACCTAATGGAATGCTCAAAATATTTTTATCTCTTAAAATAGAGAGTAAATTTTTAGCTTCAGATAAATCGGTATTTGCAATTTCAATTTTTTGCTCTAAAAACTCTTTTTCGTTTTCTACAACTCTAATAGTTTCTTTTAAATTATTATTTTGAGTTATAGACCACAATAATCCACCGCCAAGAATAATAGCTGCTGCCCAACCAGAATAAGGTATCCAATTAGATTTCGGTTTATCTAAAGACACTACTTTAGTATCGTTATTTGATAAGTTTAATTTACTTTTTATAGTAGTAAAGAGCTGTTTAGCATCTATAGGAGAACCAGCAGCAGTCAGCTTAATAATTGCGCTTTCTATTTTAAGCACTTCATTAAGTAGTTCTGGATACTGTTGTATAGCTTCAAACACTTCCTGATTTTCTTTTTCAGAAAGTGAACCTGCAACATATAATTCCAATATACCAGACGCTATGTATTCTTCTATGTCCATTTTATTCTCCGAGCATATTTCGCAACTCGTTTATACAACCTCTATTTCTTGTTTTTATCGTTCCTATTGGTATTTCTAAAGCTTCTGAAGCTTCTTTTTGAGTATAGCCTTTAAAGTAAAGCAACTCTATTATATTCTTGCATTTTTCTGCAAGTTTACTTACAAACTTTTTAATTCCAATAGAATCTGTTTGTCTATCCAAATTATCACTGGAAGCTATGATATCTACGAAAAAATCTGCGTTGAGGTTTTGTTTAGAATTTTTAAAACTCTTTGAACGGGTTTTATCTATTGCTGCATTTCTTGCAATATTCAAAATCCAAGTAAAAAATCGTCCTTTATTAGATGAATAGGTTTCAGCGTTATGCCACGCTTTAATAAAGACATCTTGCATAACTTCTTGTGCAATATCATTATCTCTAACAATAGTATTTACAACACCAAGCATACTATCGCTATACATGTTATATAGAGTTTCAAAAGCTGAAACATCTTTCTGCTGAAAACGTACTACGAGTTGATCTAAATTCATCCATGTAAATGTATGAAATCTTTGCATTTTAAACTAAACTTGATTTTAAATCCTCAATAAATAAAAAAGCCGCTTCCAATTATGAAAGCGACTTTTTTCCACTAAACTTTGTTTATAAGCTTTATTCTAAAAGCAGTATTTATTCTCTGCTTTAACTTTTTCTGCAATTTCGTTGCGTAAATCAACAATATCTGGATAGTTTTGATATTTTGTAAAGCGCTTTAATCCCATTAACATCATACGTTGTTCATCGCCTTCAGCAAACGAAATGATACTTTCTTTTCCTTTATCTTCTATTATATTTATAGCATTGTATAAATATAGTTTTGACATAGCTATTTGAACAGATTGTGCTTCCTCACCAAAACGTTTTGCGTTCTTTTCAGTACGTAAAATAGACGATTCTGCCATATATATTTCAATTAAAATATCTGCAGCAGCAACTAATAATTGCTGGTGTTTCTCCATTTCAGGACCATATTTTTGAACAGCAGCTCCTGCAACCATTAGAAACACTTTTTTAAGTTTAGCAATCATAGCTTTTTCTTCAGAAAATAATTCTGAATAATCTGGTGTTTCAAATGATGGAATTCCCATTAATTCTTGTTGTACGGCTTGAGCTGGGCCTAAAAGATCGACATGACCTTTCATGGCTTTTTTAACGAGCATGCCAACAGATAGCATTCTATTAATCTCATTTGTACCTTCATAGATACGAGCAATACGAGCATCTCTCCATGCTGCTTCCATAGGTGTTTCTTCAGAGAATCCCATTCCTCCAAAAATTTGGATACCTTCATCAGCACAGTTCTGTACGTCTTCAGAAACAGAAACTTTTAATATTGAACATTCAATAGCATATTCTTCAACACCTTTAAGTTCTGCCTCCTGATGTGTATTTCCTGCTGCTACTCTTATAGCAATACGATCTTCTATGTTTTTTGCAGCTCTATAAGTCGCAGATTCTCCTGCATATGCATCGGCAGCCATTTTAGCTAACTTCATTTTTATAGCTCCAAAATCAGCAATAGGAGTTTTAAATTGCTTACGCTCATTAGCATAATTTACTGCTGTTGTAATGATACGTCTTTGAGAATCTAAACATGCAGCCGCTAACTTGATACGACCAACATTTAAGGCATTCATGGCAATTTTAAAACCTTCACCGCGACCAGCTAACATATTTTCAACAGGGACAACCGTATCATTAAAAAATACTTGTCGAGTAGAACTCGCTCTAATTCCTAATTTATGCTCTTCTTCTCCTAGAGTTACACCATTTGGATTTTCTGGATCATATTCCACTATAAATCCAGTAATATTTTTATCGTCTTCAATACGAGCAAAAACAATCATCAAACTACAGAAACCTGCATTTGAGATCCACATTTTTTGTCCGTTAATTTTATACGACTTTCCATCAGCTGATAACTCGGCAGTCGTTTTACCAGAATTTGCATCAGAACCAGCTCCTGGTTCTGTTAAACAATAAGCACCAAACCACTCTCCAGTTGCTAATTTTGGTACATATTTTAGTTTTTGTTCTTCAGTACCATACAATGTAATTGGCATAGTTCCAATTCCTGTGTGTGCACCAAAAGCTGTACTAAACGATCCTGTTCCTGATGAAATATAATCACATGTAAGACATGTAGAAACAAATCCCATTCCTAATCCACCATAAGCTTCAGGGACAGCAACACCAAGAAAACCAAGTTCACCAGCTTTACGCATACATTCTTCAGTAAGTGCATAATCTTTAGCTTCAAATCGATTTTTATAAGCAATGATTTCACGGTCATTAAATTCCATAACCGCTTCTTTCATCATAACTTGTTCTTCAGAAAAATCTTCTGGTGTAAATACATCTTCACAGTTAGTTTCTTTTACTAAAAACTGACCACCTCTTAAAATGTCTTTATTTAAAGTTTCTGTACTCATTTTATTTTGTTTTAAAAGAAAATAGAAATAAGAGAATAGAAAATAGAAGGGAATTCAGATGATTAGATATCTAACCCATTTTGAAAACCCATCGTCATTCGTTGAAATTCTTCTATTTTATCTTCAAGTTGTTTTAATATTTGTTCGTTAATATATTTTCTGTGATTTGCAATTAAAAGTTGAGTTCCAAGCTCAAAAGAAGAACCTAAAGAAATATCTAAATAATTGCTAAAAGATTTATTAGTTCTTGCAGAACCTTCTGCAATATTACTTGGCATAGAAACGGAACATCTACTTAATTGTGAAGCTAAATCATAACGTTCGTATTTTGGAAACTCAACAATAATATCAGAAATGTCATATGAAATTTGCATTCCTAATTGCCAAATTTTTAAATTCTTGTGGTTATGTCTTTTTTTAGCATTCATTAAAAAATCAAAATTTGATTTCTTTCGTCTTTGTTCTATACTCTATGTTCTTATTTCTTAATTAAGGAATTCAAATATTCCACAGGCTCCTTGTCCGGTTCCTACACACATAGTTACTGCACCATATTTACCTCTCATATCACGTTTACGCATCTCATCAAATAATTGAACAGACAGTTTTGCGCCAGTACAACCTAAAGGGTGACCTAAAGCAATTGCTCCACCATTTACATTAATAATGTCTGGATTTAAGTCTAATTCACGAATAACTGCAAGAGACTGTGAAGCAAAAGCCTCGTTAAGCTCAATTAATTCTAAATCTGATTGTTGTAAACCAGCTTGTTTTAAAGCTTTAGGAATTGCCTTTACTGGACCAATTCCCATAATGCGAGGTTCAACTCCAGCAGCAGCATAATTAACCAAACGTGCAATAGGTTCGAGGTTTAACTCTTTAACCATATCTTCACTCATAACCATTACAAACGCAGCTCCATCACTCATTTGAGATGAATTTCCTGCTGTCACACTTCCTCCTTGAGCAAATACTGCACGTAATTTTGCTAATGCTTCAATGTTTGTGCCTTTGCGAGGCCCTTCATCTTTTGTTACAGTATATGATTTAGTTGCTTTTTTACCATTCTCATCGATGTATGTTTGATCTACAGTAATTGGTACTATCTGATCTTGAAAGCGATTTTCTGCTTGCGCTTTTAAAGCTTTCATATGAGAATTGTACGCAAATTCATCTTGGTCTGCTCTAGATATTTTAAACTGATTTGCCACTGCCTCGGCAGTGTTTCCCATTCCCCAATAATACTCTTCATGACCAGCTTTAACTGTATCGTAATTTAATTCTGGTTTAAATCCTGTCATAGGAACAGAACTCATACTCTCTGAACCACCAGCTATAATACAATCTGCCATTCCAGCTTGAATTTTTGCTGCAGCAATTCCGATAGTTTCTAATCCAGATGAACAAAAACGATTTACCGTAACACCAGGAACATCGACACTATTTAGTCCAATTAAAGAAATAAATCGTGCCATGTTTAATCCTTGCGAACCTTCAGGCATGGCATTACCAACGATAACATCATCAATTCTAGATACATCAAGGTTAGGTAATTCTTTCATCATGTGCTGAATGGTTTCGGCACCTAATTCATCTGCTCTTTTAAAACGGAACAACCCTTTTGGTGCTTTACCAACAGCTGTTCTATATGCTTTTACTATATATGCTTGTTTCATTTTTTTAGTTTCTTAAAGGTTTTCCTTTTGTTAACATGTGTTGAATACGTTCTAAAGTTTTACGTTCTGTACATAAACTTAAAAATGCTTCACGCTCAAGATCTAATAAGTACTGCTCTGTTACTAAAGTTGGTTCTGATAAATCACCACCAGCCATAACGTAAGCTAATTTGTTAGCGATTTTATGATCATGCTCACTAATATAATTTGCAGCTTCCATTGAATCTGTACCTACTAAAAACATTCCTAAAGCTTGTTTACCAAGCACTTTAATGTCTTTTCGTTTTACAGGCTGTGTATATCCTGCTTCTGCCATTAATTTTGCATGAGCTTTTGCTGTAGCAATTTGTCTGTCTTTATTAACAACAACTATATCTTTTCCTTTTTGAAGTACTCCTAAATCAAAAGCTTCATAAGCAGAAGTAGCTACTTTAGCCATACCAATAGTTAAGAAATATTCTTGAAGTGTGTTTAACTCAACATCTCCTTTTTTGAAAGTATCTTGAGCTCTTAAAGCCATCTCTTTGGATCCACCACCACCTGGAATTACACCAACACCAAACTCAACTAATCCGATGTAAGTTTCTGCTGCTGCAACAACTTTATCTGAATGCATAGATAATTCACAACCTCCACCTAGTGTCATTCCATGAGGAGCTGCAACTGTTGGGATAGAGGAGTAGCGCATACGCATCATAGTATCTTGGAAATACTTAATCGCCATATTTAGTTCGTCGTATTCCTGTTCTGCAGCCATCATAAAAATCATACCTATATTGGCTCCTACAGAAAAGTTAGCACCTTGGTTACCGACTACTAAACCTGAAAAATCTTTTTCAGCTATGTCAATTGCTTTGTTTAAGCCTGCTAAAACATCTCCTCCAATGGTATTCATTTTAGATTGGAACTCAACATTTAAAATGCCATCTCCTAAATCTTCAACTACAACCCCAGAGTTTTTAAATACTTCAGATGTTTTTCTAATATTATCTAGAATGATAAAACTATCTTGACCAGGTATTTTCTCTTGTGATTTTTTCGGAATATCGTAAGCAAAGGTTGCTCCTTCTTTAACAGTGTAGAAAGATGAACTTCCTGATGCCAACATATCATTAACCCAAGCAGCAGGTTCTAAACCTTCAGCTTTCATAATTTCTATTCCTTTTTCTACTCCAATAGCATCCCAAATTTGGAAAGGACCATGTTCCCAACCAAATCCAGCCTTCATAGCATCATCTATTTTATATAAGTCATCTGTAATTTCAGGAATACGATTGGATACATAAGCAAATAAGGCAGCAAAGCTTTTTCTGTAAAATTCTCCAGCTTTATCTTTTCCTTTCACTAAAACCTTAAAGCGATCCACAACTTTATCGATTGTTTTAGTCATCTCTAGCGTTGCAAATTTTGCTCGTTGTGAAGCTCTATACTTTAAAGTATTAAGGTCTAGTGATAAAATATCTTTTTTACCATCAGCAGATACTGATTTTTTATAGAAACCTTGATTGGTTTTACTTCCTAACCATTTGTTTTCCATCATAGTATTGATGAAATCTGGGAGTTGAAATAACTCATGACGTTCGTCATCAGGACAATTTTCTCTAATACCATTTGCGACATGAACAAGAGTATCGAGACCAACTACATCTACTGTTCTAAAAGTAGCTGATTTTGGTCGACCAATTACTGGTCCTGATAATTTATCAACTTCTTCAATGGTTAAATCTAAATCTTTTACGGTATGGAATAAACTCATAATACTAAAGATTCCAATTCTATTCCCAATGAATGCTGGTGTATCTTTAGCAACAACTGACGTTTTTCCTAGGAATTGTTCTCCATATCCACTTAAAAATTCTAAAACAGAAGCATCAGTTTTTGGACCTGGAATTATTTCGAAGAGTTTAAGGTATCGAGCTGGATTGAAGAAGTGTGTACCACAAAAATGTTTCTGGAAATCTTCTGATCGACCTTCACTCATAAACTTAATTGGAATACCTGATGTGTTTGATGTTATTAGTGTTCCAGGTGTTCTATATTTTTCAAGCTTTTCAAAAACCTGCTGTTTAATGTCAAGTCTTTCAACAACTACTTCCATAATCCAATCTACATCTGCAACTTTTGCTATATCATCTTCTAGGTTTCCAGTTGTAATTCTGTTTTTAAAAGAAGTATGATAAAGTGGAGCTGGTTTAGATTTAATTGAAGCTGTTAAGGCATCATTTACTAAACGGTTTCTTACAATTTTATCATCAAGTGATAAACCAATGGCTTTTTCTTTATCATTAAGTTCTCTAGGAACAATATCTAATAATAAAACATCCACACCAATATTGGCAAAATGGCAAGCAATACCGCTTCCCATGATACCTGAACCAACAATGGCTATTTTTTTAATTCTGCGTTTACTCATTTTTATTTTAAAATCTGTTCTTTGTTATATATTTTTTTATTGGAAATCATATTATTTATCACTTCAGCTACCTCATAAAAATTATGAAGTTTATCTAGAGCTATGTTTTCACGAATTGCGTTATTAAATGTTAATACTTTATCTCTAGAATATTCTCTTTTTTCACGACCAAATTCAGTAAGAAATATGAGTACACCTCGACCATCTTCAGGATTAGGTTTACGAACTATTAAGTCTTTTTCTTCCATCATTTTAAGTGTTCTAGATAGACTTGTAGCTTCCATACCCATTTTTGGTCCTAGTGAAGTAGAAGGAGTGCCTTTGTCTGGGTCGATGCTTAATAGTGCAAAACCTGTAGCCATGGTTGTACCAAATTCTGCAGCTTCTTCATTATACATTTTATTAACTGCTAACCAGGTGGTTCTTAATACGTAATCTATAGTTTTGTCCTTCATGTAAAAATGTTGAAGTCCAAAGATAATGAAAATTTATTATGCATGCATAATAAATAAATAATTTTTTAACAGATTATTATTTAGGTAAGACAAAAACTATATAATTAATAAATTATAGTAGAAGATATTATCAATAATTAAAGTTTTTACTATTAAGGTCTGTAGATTTTTTCGTATAAATCTTTGTAGATTTCTACAATTACTTTGCGTTTCATTTTCATTGTAGGTGTCAGTTCGCCTCCGTCAATACTCCAAACATTAGGTGTTAACTCAAAGCGTTTAATTTGTTCCCATTTACCAAAACCTAAATTACAGGTACTAATCTCTTTTTGGATTTGATCGATAACTATTTTTGAGCTAACTATGGCTTCATTTGTTTGTTCGATGTCTAATTTTTCTTTTTCAATCCAATCTTTAATATATTCAAAATTAGGTTGAACAAGAGCTGCTGGCATTTTTTCACCTTCACCTACTACCATTATTTGCTCTATAAACAGCGATTGCTTGAATTTACCTTCCAGTAGAGGAGGAATTACATATTTACCTCCAGAGGTTTTAAACATTTCTTTTTTGCGCCCGGTAATTTTTAAGAATCCATCTTCATCAATTTCACCTTTATCTCCTGTATGAAAGTAGTCTCCTGACATGACCTCTGCCGTTTTTTCTGGATCTTTGTAATAACCCATCATGACATTAGGACCTTTTATTAATATTTCGCCATCGTCAGCAATTTTTACTTCAACGCCATCTATTGGTTTACCGACTGTTCCTAATTTAAAGAGGTTATTCTCATACATTTCAACCGAGACAACTGGAGAAGTTTCTGTAAGGCCGTAACCTTGCATAACTTTCATTCCTGCAGCTGAAAACACTTTAGAAAGCCTAGTTTGTAATGCTGCACTACCAGAAACCATTGTGTGTAATTCTCCACCCAACGCTTCTCTCCATTTATTGAAGATAATTTTATTGGCAATACTTAACTTAAACTCATACCACCAGCCATTTTTACCATAAGGTTCCCATTGCTCTCCTAGTTTGACTGCCCAATCAAAAAGACTTTTTTTGATTCCAGTCAATTCTTCTCCTTTAAGGTAAATTTTATCGAATACCTTTTCTAAAAGACGAGGCACTACACTCATCATATTTGGTTTAATTTCTTTGGCATTATCACCAATTTTATCAATACCTTCTGCAAAATATATGGAGGTTCCAGAGTGTTGATAGATATATATAAGTACTCGCTCAAAAATATGGCAGATAGGTAAAAAACTTAAGACTCTACTGCCTGCACTAATATTAGGAATTCGTTTAGCTCCTTGTAAGGCATTAGTTGTAATATTATTATGTGTTAACATAACACCTTTAGGTTTTCCTGTGGTTCCAGAGGTGTAAATAATAGTTGCTAAATCTGATGGCAACACAGCATTTTTACGATTCTCAACTTCAGATTGATTGCTATCGTCTTTGCCTAAATCAAACAGTTCTGAATAATGCTTACAGCCTTCGATGTGATCAAATGAATAAACATCTTTGAGCTTTGTATTAGCCTGAACTTTCCTCACTTTTTCTAATACTTCGGTATCTGAAACAAAACAGTAAATGGCTTCACTATGATTTAAAACATATTCATAGTCTTCAGCACATATGGTTGGATAGATAGGAATATTTTGTGCGCCAACTTGTAGCACGCCAATATCCATTATATTCCATTCTGTTCTGTTTGTAGACGATATTACAGCAATTTTATCATCTTTTTGAATTCCCATTCTCAACAAAGCGCGACTTACTGCATTTGCTTTATCAAGATATTCTTTAGTTGAGGTTTTTACCCACTCTCCATTGTATTTGGTTACTAGAGCAGTATCTAAATTATATTTTTCTAATTGATAATATGGAAAGTCGAAAAGTCTTGTGATTTCTGTCATTAGTTTCTGGCACATTTATCTATGCAAAATAAGAAAATTAAGACTATTTTCAAATTACATAAAAAAGCGCTCTTTATTTAGTTTTTATAGGATGTTAACTCATTCATTTAAAGCACTAACGCTTAATAATTTTAAAAGTCTTATTAAGTGAATTACTTTCAATATTTAATAGATAGACGCCTTTAGAATATTCAGAATAATCAATGCTTGTTAATTCAGAATTGTTTTTAGAGCTAAAAATTAATTGTCCTTGTATATTGAAAATACTAATCGAATAATCTGATTCTGTAGTGAGGATATTTAAAATTGAATTCACAGGATTTGGATAGACAGAAAATAGATTTTGTTCAAATTCAGGATTGCTTAAATTTGGTTGAAGCGTTTGTACTTTTAAATCATCAAAATAAAATCCATCTTCAGTAACTCCTCCATCAGACACTAATTGAAAACGAATTAGAATATTTTCTCCAATATAATCACTTAAACTAATAGTTTCAGTCACCCAACTATTTTGAGTGCCATCGTATACAGGTTGACCATTAGCAGCACCTTGATTCGGTACACCAGTATTTGTGAAATTCCCACATTGTGGTATCCAATTTGAACCATTATCTATTGACACTTCTATTTGAACATAATCAAAGTTAGACTCGATATCCCATTTTGCTTGAAATGATAAGTTTGCATACGTAACTCCAGTTAAATCAATAGTGTTTGATAGTGTAATAGTAGTATTTTGATTATCAGAATAGTTAGAATTTGGAGAGTCTGTAATTGAGCTTGAGGCAGATCCAGGTGCGAAATCTTCTGTTGTTGAAGCCCAAGTTGAAGAACTCCAATTTGATGTATTATCACCAGCTTCATTAAAGACTTCCATTGGTTGACCATAAATTTTAGAAACTGATACTACCTTGTCATACATGCCGTTATTTACTACCAATTCATAAGTAATGATATCTCCTGTATTAATATTCGAATCTAGATTTAGTGTTATAACATCTGTTACTTCTTGAGAAAAAGTTAATCCATTATGGATATTAGAAGATCCAACAGACTGTATATTAGCACTAACTGGATTTACACTTACAGTAAAGTCAGCTGGTTCTTCAATACCTAGTCTTTTTATAGTGTATGATATATTACTTGATATAGTTTCTACAAATTCTGGTGAGTTGTCTACTATTGTAGCATAATTTCCAGCTAATTGTGCAGCAGTGATATTAAAATACATCATTTCCTTGCATATGACTTCAATTGAACTTTGAGCTGGCCAGAACGAGTTTCCTATCTCTGGTGTCATCGAGATAATTTTGTTATGCGTACCAACTGTGCCATACATAAAGTCATCACTGTCACCTGCAAATGGACTATCTCTTACAGGACTGTAACCATTTTGAGAGGTCATCTCTGCTAATATGCCTTGATATAAGTTATCGTCTGGTGTAGCAACATCAGCATATCCAAAAGGATAATATATAATATCACCAAATGTATGATTATTGAGAGCTAATACAAAATCATGCTGTTCTACAAACCACTTCATAGCTTTAGTTTCTTCTTCAGAGAAAGGTTCAGTGCCATGATAAGTAGGTGAGTTTTCATTCGGAGATGATCCAGGACCTCCCCAAATACCATCATTAGGGTCACCATTTATATAATAATCGTAATTACGATTATTATCTATACCAACACCATTACCAGCATTGTTATCATCATCATGTCTGTTTTTTCTCCAAAAACCTCCACCTTCAGGATCTGTTTGCTCGTTGTATAAATAGCCATCAGGATTTATAACTGGAACAAAATATAATTCGGTATTGTCAACAATACTTTTAATTTCAGAATCAGTATCATAATTTTCTAATAAGTACCACATGTAAAAAACCAATTGCGATAAACTTGCAGGTTCCCGAGCATGATGAATGGCAGTGTAAAGAACTTCAGGCTCTGATTCATCTGTATTGGGATTGTCACTAATTTTCACCCACTTTATAGTGTTGCCTCCAATAGATGGAGTAGTTGGGTTACCTGCATCTGGAGTTCCTTCTGTTAAAAAAGGATTACCATTAGGTCCAATATCAGCTTTTACAGTAATTAAATTTGGATAGAGAGATGCCATATCATCTAACTCTTGTAATAACTGGCTGTAAGTGTAAAATCCACCATATTGATTAGCCGGAAAAACGTTAAAATTTGTAGGTGTTAAATAATCTATCGAATTACCTGAACAGTTAGCATTTCTTGCTTGATTAAAATCCACAAAGTCTTTATGGTTGGGATTGTTTTGATTTTTGTAATAGGCACCAACATTATCAATAGAAATTTCAGTAGTAAAACCTAAACCTTTAATAGTTTCAAGTTCTGCTTGAGAAAAATCAGATTCAAAATAGGTTTCTTTTTTATAAAAGCCATGATCTATAGCAATACCAGCATTTTCAATTAGTTTTAGTTGCTCAATATCATCATAAAATATTTTTACTCTATGGTAAATTTCTTGTGAAGTTTGAGCAGCTGAAATATTAGCTAAAAATACAAAAGCTATTAGGGCAAATAGATGTTTCATTTTAAACCAGATTTTCAGCTAAATTAGGAATTTTATTCTAATCAAGATTACTTTATTTGTAATGTCATAAAGCATATTTTATTTTTTTTTATGATAAAGTGTAACAATTTAAATTTTATGACATCTTTAGTACAAACGATTTAAATTCAATAAGTATGAGAACGAAGATTTTACTATTTACATTATTATTCAGTTTTTCTCTGGGTATAAAAGCTCAAACAACAGTTAGTGCAGAAACTATATTAAATGATATTAAACAAGGAAAAACGGTTTCTTATGAAAATGTAACCATCAAAGGGATTTTAGATATGACCTATATGGAGGATAAGTTACCTGAATTACCAAGAAAAAGAAAGTGGTATAATGGAGATAATTCTATTGAACAACAGATAGAAGGTAAAATCTCTTTTATTAATTGTGTGTTTGAAGATGATGTTTACGCGTATTTTCATGATGAAGATAGCAAGTATACCTTTATAGCTAATTTTGAAAATGATGTAGCTTTTACTAATTGTAAATTTAATGGTGAAGCTTTATTCAAATATTCTGATTTTGATAGAAATGCAGATTTTAAAGGTTCAGAATTTAAAGATAGAACTACTTTTAAATATGCAGAGTTTAAAACCTATGTCAGCTTTGCTAACACTATTTTTTACGAAAGTGCCGTATTTAAGTACACAGAATTTAAAAGAGGTGTGTCATTTAATAGTGCCAACTTTAGAGATAATTTAGATATCAAGTATGTTGATGTAAATGGGGATTTTGATGCCACAAACATGAAAGTTAGTAACAAAGTTGATGCAAAGTATGCAGATATTAATGGAGAAAGCTTTACAAAGTACTTATTAAACTCAAAAAATTAAACATGATGAATTTTAAAAATATATGTTTTGCATTACTTGCTTTTTTAACTTTTAATGCACAAGGACAAGAAAAAACAATTTCACTTGACAGAAGTTTTGATAAAATAATCGTTAGCCCTCACATTGCTGCTGATTTTGTTCAAGGGGACAAGGCAAGCATTGTTGTAGAATCAATCAATGAGCCTATAGAAAAATTTAGATATGAATTAAAAAATGGTACACTACAGGTGTATTTAGATGGTGCTAAAACTTGGACTGAAAATAAGAATGAAAACCGCAATGGTTGGAAACAAAAAACGCCAATTTATAAAAATACAATAGCAAAAGTTACGATTACTTATGTAGATGTCAAAACATTTTCTGTGAGAGGAGAAGAGAAGATAGTCTTTAATAGTCCGTTACAGCAAGAGAACTTTATACTTCGTATTTATGGAGAATCAGAAGTGACAATTAAAGAAGCTATTTTACAAAATTTAAGAGTAGCTATTTACGGTGAAAGTGATTTAACTTTAGAAAAGGGTTCAATAAAAAAACAGCGTATAACAGCTTATGGAGAAAGTAATGTTAGATCTGTTGATGTACAAAGTAGTGAGGCTAAAATCACTGCATATGGAGATGGAACCTTTCAATTTAATGTGACTGAAAGATTGAAAATAACTTCTTATGGTGAGGCCAACATATTATACAAAGGAAATCCAGAAATCAAAAAAGGAATCGTTATAGGAGATGCTACTATTAGTAGAATTTAAAAGTAGATTGCATCTGTAAAAAAGAGCTTTAGAAATTTCTAAAGCTCTTTTTTGTTTTATTGTTTTTCAATCCATAATCTAGCATTCACAAAAGCTTCTAACCAAGGTGAAGCGTCATCTTTTCTACCTTCTGGATAATGAGCCCAATTCCATTGAAACGTAGAGCGTTCTATATGAGGCATAGTAACTAAATGTCTTCCAGTTTTATCACATAGCATTGCTGTGTTAAAATCTGATCCATTTGGATTATGTGGATAGCCATCATAACTATATTTTGCACAAATATTATAATGATCTTCAGAATATGGTAGACTAAATTTCCCTTCACCATGTGAAATCCAAACACCCAAAGTTGTTCCTGCTAAAGTAGATAGCATTACAGAATTGTTGTCTTGCACTTTTACAGATGTGAAGGCACTTTCGTGTTTTCCAGAATCATTATAAGTTAGTTTACCATGAATTTCATGATCAGGATTCACTAAATCCAGTTCCATCCACAATTGTGCGCCATTGCAAATTCCTACAGAGAGTGTGTCTTCTCGCTCAAAGAACTTTTTTAGAGCAGTATTTGCTTTTTCATTGTATTTAAAAGCGCCAGCCCAACCTTTAGCAGAACCTAAAACATCGGAGTTTGAAAATCCACCAACAGCTCCAATAAACTGTATATCTTCTAGTGTTTCACGACCAAAGATTAAATCGGTCATATGCACATCTTTAACATCAAAACCTGCTAAATACATAGCATTTGCCATCTCGCGTTCAGAATTAGATCCTTTTTCACGAATAATGGCAGCTTTTGGTCGTCTTGTCTCCTTGAGCGCAGTCGAAAGGTTGTCAAGAGGTCTCGACTCCGCTCGACCTGACAACATATCTTCTAATCTTCCAGTAAAATGTTGAGGGAAAATGTAGTTTAAAGGTTGATTTTTATAGTTGTCAAAACGAACATCTGCTAAACCATTTGCTGTTTGCTTGCGATCAAGTAGAAGTGAGGTCTTGTACCACATATCTCTTAATCGAGACACTGTCATAGTAAAGACGTCATTTCTATTAATAATGCTTAATACGTCGCTTTCAGTTACTTTACCAATATTATGAAATTCAATATTGGCTTCAGTAAGAATTGTTTCTATTGAATTATCTTTAGATTGGAAAACAATTCCAGCATTTTCGGCAAAAAGTACTTTAAATGAATCGTTTTGATTTAAGGCTGTAATATCTAATTCAGCTCCAAGATTATTATCCGCAAAACACAATTCTAATAACGTTGTAATTAATCCACCAGAGGCTACATCATGACCAGCAACAATCTGTTCATCTTTTATTAGGTTTTGAATCGTGTTAAAAACCGTTTTTACATAATCAGCAGATTTTACATTTGGTGTATTGTTACCAATTTTATTATTGATTTGCGCGAAAGAACTTCCTCCTAATTTAAAACCATCTTGAGATAGATTTATATAATAAATGTTTCCTCCATTTTTTTGAAAAACAGGCTCAACCACTTTTGTAATATCGTTACAATTTGCAGCAGCAGAGATAATTACTGTTCCTGGAGAAACAACATCACCTTCAGGATATTTTTGCTTCATAGAAAGAGAATCCTTTCCTGTTGGAACATTAATACCTAAATCAATTGAAAATTCTGAAATAGCTTTTACTGCTTCGTATAAGCGTGCATCTTCACCTTCATTCTTACATGGCCACATCCAGTTTGCAGATAGTGAAACAGATTTCAAACCATCTTTTAATGGTGCCCAAATAATGTTAGTTAAGGCTTCAGTAATTGAGTTGCGACTTCCAGCAATTGGATCTATTAATCCTGAAATAGGAGAGTGACCAATAGACGTTGCAATACCTTCTTTACCTTTATAATCTAAAGCCATGACACCAACATTGTTTAGTGGTAATTGTAAAGGTCCTACACATTGTTGTTTGGCAACTTTACCACCAACACAACGATCTACTTTATTAGTTAACCAATCTTTACAGGCAACAGCCTCAAGTTGCAGTACTTGATCTAAATAATCATAAAATTTATCGTTGTCGTAAGATATACCTCCATAATTACGTTCTACAGTAGTATCTGTCATGACGGTTTTTGGTGAACTACCAAACATATCGCTCATGGCTAAATCCATTGGCTTATCGCCATTGGTTTTTGATTCAAAGGTAAAACGATCATCTCCCGTAACATCACCAACAGTGTACATTGGAGAACGCTCTCGTTCTGCAATTTTATTAAGAGTGTCTATATGCTTTTCAGCGATAACTAATCCCATTCTTTCTTGGGATTCGTTACCAATAATTTCTTTAGCAGATAGTGTTGGATCTCCAACAGGTAATGCATCTAAATCTATGTTTCCTCCAGTATCTTCAACAAGTTCTGATAAACAATTTAAATGGCCACCAGCACCATGATCGTGGATTGAAACAATAAAATTCTCATCACTTTCTACCATGCCACGAACCGCATTAGCTGCACGTTTTTGCATTTCTGGATTAGAACGTTGTACTGCGTTCAATTCTATTCCAGTAGAAAATTCTCCAGTGTCAGCAGAGGAGACCGCTGCTCCTCCCATTCCTATACGATAATTTTCGCCACCAAGAATAACCACTTTATCGCCTTCTTTAGGAGTGTCTTTTAGGGCTTGATCTGCTTTTCCATAACCAATACCACCAGCTTGCATAATAACTTTATCGTAACCCAATCTTCTATTGTCTTGCTCGTGCTCAAAAGTTAGAACTGAACCACAAATAAGAGGTTGCCCAAATTTATTTCCAAAATCTGACGCACCATTGGAAGCTTTAATTAAAATATCAATTGGTGTTTGATACAACCATTTACGCGCTTCAAATTTCTGTTCCCAAGGTCTGTCTTTTTCTAGTCTTGAATAAGACGTCATATAAATGGCAGTTCCAGCTAATGGAATTGATCCCTTTCCTCCAGCCAATCGATCTCTAATTTCTCCACCAGAACCTGTTGCTGCACCATTAAAGGGCTCTACAGTGGTAGGGAAATTATGTGTTTCAGCTTTTAAAGAAATTACAGAATCAAAATTTTTGGTTGTATAATAATCCGGAATATCAGCACGTTTTGGTGCAAATTGTTCTATAGTTGGACCTTTTATGAAGGCCACATTGTCTTTATAAGCTGAAACAATATCATTCGGGTTTTGTTTCGATGTTTCTTTTATCATTTTAAAAAGAGAGGTTGGTTTTTCCTCACCATCTATAACAAATGTACCATTGAATATTTTGTGTCTACAGTGTTCTGAATTTACTTGAGAAAATCCAAAAACTTCAGAATCTGTTAGTGGTCTACCAATACGTTTAGAAACATCTTCTAGATATCTTATTTCCTCATCACTTAATGCTAATCCTTCTTGCTCATTGTAGGCAGCAATATCTTCGATATTTAAAATAGGTTCTGGTTGAATATCTATAGTAAATGATTCTTGATGTAGACCATTAAATTTCTCTGAAATCATTGGGTCATAATCTTTAAAACCTTCAGAAACAGCTTTAAATCCCTCAATACGAATAATACCATCTATTCCCATATTTTGAGTAATCTCTACAGCATTGGTGCTCCAAGGTGTAATCATTGCTGCACGAGGTCCAACAAAAAAAGCATCGAGTGATGCTTGTTCTATTTTAGGTTGATTGCCAAAAAGCCATGTAAGCTTTGTTGTTGTCTCTGTTGATAATTCTTTTGTTGCTTGAACAGCAAATACTTTGCTGTTTTGGTTTCCGAAGAAATGAATCATTTATTTTGAATTTTGAAAGCACAAATTTAATTTATTTAATATATAAAAACGATTAAAATTGATTCTTAATTTTAGAGTTATTCACCAAATAATTCACAAAATAACTTGATCTAAATTTTAGATTTATTTTTCTATTTTTAGTATTTAAATCTTTTCTATGTATACAAGACGAATATTTCCAGTCAAAGGAGTTATAAAGTGGACACGACGACATATATTTCTATTTTTAATAATCGCTACAATCCCAGTCGTTTTATTTGATGTGGTTGGATTAAAATGGTTACATGTTCCTTGGTTACCATTAGGAGTTTTAGGAACTGCCGTTGCATTTTTAGTGAGTTTTAAGAATAACGCATCCTACGATCGCTTATGGGAAGCGCGTAAAATCTGGGGAGGAATAGTAAACGCCTCACGCTCTTGGACCATTATGGTTAAAGACTTTATTAATAATGATCATACTAAAGCGAAATTATCCAACGAAGAGTTACATGAAATACATAGAGAACTAGTGCATAGACATATTGCATGGCTCACTGCTTTACGATATCAATTACGTGCAGATAAACCATGGGAACAACATTTAAAATCTGGAAAATCTAATGCTGAATTTAGAGAAGCTAATTATTTGGTATGTGAAGATACAATACCTATTGAGGATGCTATAAAAGAATACCTTTCTGAAGAAGATTACAATGAAGTATTTGCTAAAGGAAATAGAGCTTCTCAATTGTTGGGTGTGCAATCCAGACGATTAAAGGAACTAAAACAGCAAGATTTAATAGAGGATTTTAGACATATGGAAATGTCTAATATGTTGGTAGAATTCTATACGTTACAAGGAAAGAGTGAGCGCATAAAGAACTTTCCTTACCCAAGACAATATGCAACTATGAATTATATTTTTGTCTGGATTTTTATTATTCTCTTGCCTTTTGGAATTATGGAAGGTTTTGAAGGTATTGGAGAGCATATTTTTGAAGATTTAGCAACTCATGAATCTCATTTATCGTTTACACATAGAATTCAAGAAGTTATTGCCAAACATTTTGTATGGTTTTCTATTCCTTTTAGTGCTTTATTAGCTTGGGTGTTTCATACTATGGAAAAAATAGGTGAGAATACTGAAAATCCATTTGAAGGTGGACCGAATGATGTACCAATTACCAATATGAGTCGCGGCATCGAAATTGATATTAGAGAATTAATTGATGATGTAAATATTCCAGAACCTTATGAATGGAAGAATGATATTGTAATGTAAAAAAAAGCGACTGGTCATTGAGGTTCTCGAAATGCAGTCGCTTTTTTTTTTGATAAATTGCTAATTTATTGTTTGATTAATTTTCTAGTAGTATTACCATTATCAGAATTTAATCTAACCAAATAGACTCCTTTCTTTAATGAGCTTATTGTTATTTGATTAGTGTTGGAATCTATTTTCGATGTTAGAAGTTTTTTTCCTAAAACATCAAAAATTTCAACAGTTAAATCTTTTGTAGTAGAAATATTTATGATGTTTCCTTTAACTGGATTAGGAAACAACTTAATTTCAGATGTATTAAAATTTTGGATATTTAAAGTTTGATTATGGGTTCCTAATCCATCAAATGTGTTATTAGGAAAGGCAGTCCACTCTCCTGTTAAATTAAATACTGTTGTTGGAAATTCAACAGACTCATTACGTCTGTAAGTTTCATTATCAAAGGCATTAGTTCCTGCTAATTCATTAAAATATCCAAAAACATCAATTAGTTCACCATCTTTAAACAGACCTACAGGATCGTCTCCATTAAATAGCATAGCATCTGCACTAGAAGTTTGATCAGCGAGATCTAAAACAGCTTGATCTGCATTTCCTTTAGCCACGACATGTACATCTTGATTTGTTATACTACCTGTTAACTGCAATGCTGGTCCCCAAGCTGCACCACCATTGGTGTTTCTTGCGATCGTGTAAGCAGAAAGGTTGACAGTAGAACCAGTAAAATTTGCAATTTCGATAGCTTTGTTATTACTTGAACCTTCTACATATTCTGAAATAAACAAATCTATTTCCCCTCCAACAGAACCATTATCTGTAGTGGTTTCACAGTCTTGATTACTAAATCCTGATTCATTTCCAGCCCCATCTTTTGCTTTAATGGTAAAACAATAATTGGTATCTGGAGAGAGCATTGTAACAGTAAATGTAGTTTGCGTTGTATTGAAGCTATTAGCTCCGTCTACATAGATATCATAAGAAACTACAGCAATATTATCTGAAGAAGCTGTCCAGGATAAATCAATAGTATTATCAGTAGGATTAGATGCCACTAAATTTGTTGGGTTTGTTGGTGCTTCAGTATCTGGCATAGGATCCCAAATCATAGCTGCATATTCTGGATGATCAACAAAAGGATTAGCGTTTCCCTGAAAATTATAAGCAGCATTATTTCTGTCACGCTCTCTTTGATCTACAGGATCAATATTATAATGCCAATCTAATAACATATCAATTGCCCAAGTTTGAAATGCTTGATCATTTGTGCCATTAAACATATCAAAACTTGTATAGCCATCTACAGTATCTTCGTATCGCGTTACAAAATACAGTAAGGCTCGAGCTATATCACCTTTAAATTCATCGATAGGTTCAAATACATCACCTGAATAACCACTAACATCACTATTTCCTCTTTTAGATCCATTTAAGGAAGTCCATAAACCAGGATCAGTGTCATCTACTATTCCAAATGGTAAACTACCTCTAAAATTATTAACACGACCATCAGTTGGGATAACATGATGTATATCGCTTTGCATTGGGAAGGCACTATTAAATGATGATTGAGGAACTAAATGCTCTCGGTTATAACAATCTCCTTCTGCCATTTGGTTTCCACATTGCATTGAACCATGATTGTAGTTGTATGGATCATTGTTATTTGGGTCTGGATCTGTAGCCATATTTGGGGCAGGGTTTTCAGAATACATATCTAAAATAGTACCATCACTTTCATACTGATTACCAGAAGACGTAGCAACATCTGAATGGGTGTCAATGTAGCCTTGTGATCCAGAAATACCATTACCATCATATAACTGATCGTAAGATCTGGAAACTGAACCTGTTGTTGTTATAGTTTTTAATTGCGTTTTTAAAGCAAAACCAGATAAGCCATTTGCACTATCGTAATAATTATTGGGAATTTGAGCAAAACCAATTGATGAAATAAGTAGGAAAAAAACGTAAAGGTGTTTCATGTGTTTGTATTTATTGTTTTTTAACGGTCACATGCAGTTCGCTATTAATCATTCTTGTGAGTGATAATATTTTAACATGCTCGTTTCATGTGTGTTTAATTATTTTTCTTTTCTAATAAAGCCATGTAAAATCCGTCGTAACCAGATTTATGAGATAGCACTTTTTTATCTTTTACAAAGGTAAACTCTTTTCCGGATTCAGACTCTAAAAATTTGTTAACCTGTTTTTCGTTTTCAGATGGTAATACAGAACAAGTTGCATATACCAATTTGCCTCCCGACTTTACCATTTTAGAGTATTGTTGTAATACATCTTGTTGTGTTGTACGAATTTTGTCCAAAAATTTTTCTTCTAGCTTCCATTTACTATCAGGATTTCTTCGTAGCACTCCCAGACCAGAACAAGGCGCATCAATCAAAACACGATCTGCCATATTATATAACTTTTTTATAGGTTTTGTAGAGTCTATAACTTTCATTTCTACGTTGTGAACACCATTTCTTTTAGCTCTTACTTTAAGCTTTTTCAATTTACTTTCATAAATATCCATGGCAATAATTTGACCTTTATTTTCCATTAAGGATGCTAAATGCAATGTTTTACCTCCAGCTCCAGCACAAGTATCAACAACTTTCATGCCTGATTTTACATCTAAAAATTCTGCAACTAATTGTGAAGAAGCATCCTGAACCTCAAAATACCCTTTTTTAAAAGCTTCGGTTTTAAAAACATTAGCGCGATCAGTCAATTGCAATGCTGAAGGGTAACCTTTTATAAATTCAGTTTCTATACCTTCATCGAAGAGTGTAGCCTGCAATGTTTCTTTTGAAACTTTTAAGGTATTAGCTCTTAAAATAACAAAAGCTTGCTCATTAAGAGACGCCATTTCTTTATTCCAGGTTTCTTCACCTAATTCTGAAACAGCTACAGTATCAATCCAATCAGGAATAGACTCACGAAATACTCGAACTTTAGATAACTCATCGAAACGGCCTTTAATTTTTCGTGTAGGCGTATTTTCAAAATACTTCCAATCAGGAAGTTTAATTCCTTTTAAGGTTGCCCAAACCGCGAAAATGCGCCATAAATCATCACGAGAAAAGGGTTCTTTTACGTTAGCTATTTCTGCATATAAGCGTTTGTAACGAACAATTGTATAAACAGTTTCTGCTATAAAACCTCTATCACGACTTCCCCAACGTTTATCTCTTTTTAATAATTGTTGGATGACTTTATCGGCATAGTCATTTTCATTGAAAATAAGGTGTAACCCATCAATTACCGCAAAGCATAAATTTCTGTGTAAACGCATTGTAAAAAATTAAACATGCAAAGGTACATTTTAATGTTTATTTTTGAGATATTTTACAATTAATTACAACCGCTTTTTATGAAGAATCTATTTTTAATTTTAGTTATTACTATACTATTTGTGTCTTGTAATGATAAAAAAGATGGTGAATTTAAACCACGTGACTTTAAATCTGTTGAGATTAATACGTTACTAAAAGATTCGTTACTAAATGTTAGAGCGATTGAGGTCAATAAAAAAGGCGATTTAAGTTTTGTAAGCTCTAAAGGGAATTTAGGCGGAAATGTTTCCAAAGGAGAAGATGAAAGAGTAGCTATAAGTTTTCAATTGAAACACGATTCAATAGTTCCTAATTTTCGGTCACTAGCTGTAACAGAGAGTGCAGGCTTTGCTTTAAGCATAGCTAGTCCAGCGCTATTGTATAAGGTTGATAAAGATTCTATTAGATTAGTTTACAAAGAAACTCGTGAAAAAGCCTTTTATGACTCTATGGACTTTTGGAACGATCAAGAAGGTATTGCTATTGGAGATCCTACAGACGATTGTATGAGTATTATTATAACACGTGATGGTGGCGAAACTTGGCATAAATTATCCTGTGAAATCCTCCCAAAGGTAATAGAGGGAGAAGCTGCTTTTGCTGCTAGCGATACTAATATCGCTATTGTAGGAGATCATACTTGGGTTGCAACAGGAGGAAAAGCAAGTCGTGTTTTATACTCGCCTGATAAAGGGAAATCTTGGGAAGTTTATGAAACACCTATTATACAGGGAAAAGAAACTACTGGAATCTACTCCATAGATTTTTACGATGAAAAAAATGGTTTTGGTATTGGTGGTGATTACACAAAAGCGGCTGATAGCTCGGCTAATAAAATTAGAACTCAAGATGGTGGAAGAACTTGGCAATTAGTTGCAGAAAATAAATCTCCAGGTTATAGAAGCTGTGTGCAATATGTGCCAAATGGAGACGGGAAGGAGTTAGTTGCTCTTGGTTTTAAAGGAATAGATTACTCGAGCGATTCTGGTAATAGTTGGAGGCACTTAAGTGATGAGGGCTTTTATACTATTCGTTTTTTAAACGATAGTGTTGCGTATGCTGCTGGACGTGGACGTATTGCTAAACTAACGTTCAGAGAATAAAAAGAGAGTGTCTGAAAAGTAAGTATTCTTGTCTGTTCGAGCGAAGTCGAGAACTTCAATTTGTACATTATCAAAGTAGGTCTCGACTCCGCTCGACCTGACAAATTGATTTTTGACACCCTCTAGTTTTTAGGGTCTATTTTTATTTTGAAATTTTTGACGACGTTTTCTAATCTCGTCAAGCATTCGTCTGTTAAATTGTTCTTCAACTCCTTTTAAGAGTATTATTTTTTTAGCAGGAATTACTTTTAGTAAATCTTTTACTTGCTTGTTTTGTAATTGATGCTTTTTGTCTTCTAAAGCTAACATACGTTCTATAACCGAATTGGCTTCACTGTCAGTCAGCGATTCTAAATCCACACTTTTACGCAGTTTTTGAGTTTGTTTACGCAGTGCTTCTTTTTCGTCTTCTATAGCGTTATAAACTGGCCAAAATTGTTGCGCTTCACTACTTGTAAGTTCTAATTTTTCAGTAATAAAGGCTACTTTAAGAGCCTTAACGCGTTCTTGACGTTGTGCAAATGTGTTAAAAGTTATTGCTATAAAAGCTACTATGAGGAGTGTTTTTTGCATTTTAATTAGTAATTAATTCTTCAATATCTGCGTTATCTATAAGATATTCTTCAATAGAATTGTCTGTATAAATTTCAGAGTCTAAAAAGTTTTCGGTTTCTAAGTCTTCATCTTTTAATAAAGATGCTAATTCATATGAATCTATATTTTGATCTAGAATATAGTTTTCTACTAATTCTACATCAATGTTTTCAAAAGTGGTTTCTTCTTTATTAAAATAAAAACTAAACATTAAAACTAATGCTGCAGCAATACATGAAGCATACATAATATTTCGTCTACTTAAAAGCTGAATAACTTTTGGTTCTCTTTTGTCTTCAATTTTATCGAGAATGGAATCTTCAATAGTATTAAAATAATCTTTTGGTACTTTTAAGCCAGAATTTATTTGTTTATCAAGAATGGATTCTTCAGATATAGCTTTCATGATTTTATCTTCTAAACCATCAAAATACCCTTCTGGCACGTGCATATCTTTAGATTTTTGATCGCTTAAAGCTTTAGCGCAGATACCATCTTCCAAAGAATTAAAATAATCCTTTGGTGTTTTAAATCCTGATCCTTGTATGTTATCTAAAATACTCATTCTATATTATGACACAAATTACTTTAAAAGGTTTAATTACCTGTTAAGAAACTTTCAATTTTTTTAACAGCTATATGGTAAGAAGCTTTTAAAGCGCCTTCGCTGGTTTCTAAAATATCAGCCATATCTTTATACTTAATATCTTCAAAATATTTCATATTAAAAACCAGTTGTTGTTTTTGAGGTAATGATGCTATAGCTTGTTGTAATTTAAATTGAATGGTATCGCCTTCAAAATATACATCAGATTTTAAATTGTTAACCGCTAATTCTTGAACCTCTTCATTATTTACTTGCATGCGTTTAGCATTTTTGTTGATAAGCGTAATGGACTCATTTGTTGCAATTCTGTATAACCAAGAATATAATTTACTATCACCTTTAAACTTATCAATACTCTTATATACCTTAATAAACGTATTCTGTAACACATCATCTGCGTCTTCATGAGATTTCACAATATGTCGTATATGCCAATATAAACGCTCTTTATAAAGCGTTATGAGTGATCTAAAGGCCTTTTCTTTTTGGTCAATAGACTGTAAATCTTTTATGAGTTGAATTTCGTTTGTCACAAAATTAGTTTCTTATTAGACGCTCTAATTTATGAAAAGTTTAATCGTAAATTTTTTTCAAATTTTTAATAATATTTAAGTAATTGATAATCAGTTATATAAATATTAAAATATCGATAAAGTGATAAAAAAATACGATAAAAAGCATTTTTTTCTTGTTTGGAACATTTTTTTGCTGTATGTTTGTCTTGCCTAACCTACTATATATTATCAGTGTCCCCAAATCTGGTAATATAACTAGAAAAGAGCAGCTTTTACGGCTGCTCTTTTCATTTATATAATTATGTGAAAATTTTTATTCGAAACTCTGCATCTCTACCAATTTCTTGTAGACACCATTTTTAGAAAGCAGCTCATTATGTTTACCTTGCTCTACTATTTCACCTTTTTGCATCACAACAATATTATCTGCATTTTGAATGGTGGATAATCTGTGCGCAATAACAATCGATGTTCTGTTTTTCATCATGTTTTCTAAAGCAACCTGAACCAGACGTTCACTTTCTGTATCTAAAGCTGATGTGGCCTCGTCTAGAATCATGATAGGAGGATTTTTTAAAACTGCACGAGCAATACTTAATCGTTGTTTTTGTCCACCAGATAATTTATTACCAGAATCACCAATATTAGTTTCCATTCCGTTAGGTAAATCTTTTACAAATTCCCAAGCATTGGCAATTTTTAGAGCATCGATAACTGCTTCATCAGGAGCATCATCACTTCCTAACTTTACATTGTTTTTAATACTGTCGTTGAATAAAATAGAATCTTGAGTGACTAATCCCAATAAATTTCGAAGCGACTTCTTTTTTAAGTCTCTAATATCGTCTCCATCAATTTTAATGCTTCCTTCGTTTACATCGTAAAAACGCGTTACTAAATTGGCGATGGTAGATTTTCCACTTCCAGATTGTCCTACAAGAGCAACACTTTCTCCTTTTGGGACATTTAAACTGAAGTTTTTAAGTACTAAATCATCTTCATATTTAAACGAGATATTTTCTATGGAAATATTAGAGTTAAAGGATTCTTTATTTTTTGCATCAATTTTATCCTCAAGAGGTGACACTGTGTTTAATACTTCTAATACACGATCTGCAGCAGCATTTCCTGCTCGTACTTTATAACTTGCTTTACTAATAGCTTTGGCTGGAGTTAAAATCTGATAAGCTAATGCCATGAAACCAATAAAGGCACCACCAGATAATGTTTTATCTATTAAAACCATACTACCACCATACCAAAGTAAAGCGGCAATTGTAACAATACCTAAAAATTCACTTGTTGGTGACGCTAGGTTTTGTCTGTTTAAAAGAGTATTTGAAAAATGATAAAATCTATTAGTGGACTCTTGGAATTTATGATTAAACTTTTCTTCTGCATTAAAACCTTTAATTACTTTTAAACCTCCTAATGTTTCTTCTAAAGTAGATAAAAACTGACCTTGTTCTTTTTGAACTTTATCGGATTTACGTTTTAAACTTTTACCAATCCTAGATATTATAAATCCTGCTATTGGTATAAATAAAAATACAAAAATGGTTAACCTTGGAGAAATAGTAAACATGGCTATAATAGCAAACAAAATAGTCAAAGGTTCTTTTACTATGAGTTCTAAAACTGCTAATAAAGAGTTTTTCACTTCATTTACATCACCTGAAATACGAGCAATAATATCTCCCTTTCTTTTTTCAGAGTAATAGGAGATAGGTAAGCTAGTTACTTTACTGTAAATATCATTACGTAAATCTTTTAGAACACCATTTCTCAAAAAAGTAATGTAGTAAAGTCCTAAATAATTAAATAGATTTTTAAGCAAGAACATACTAATGATTAAAATAATCATATACAGTAATGCTTGTTGAGGTCCTTGGTTTTCTGTTGTAGTAGTTATGAGATAATTTAAATAATCTTCACCAAAAGATTTTATCTCTTTTAAGCCAGTGTAAACAGGTTTTGTATATACTTTTTCACTTTCTCCAAATAATACATTAATCATTGGCATCAACGATACCATTGCTAATGTACTAAACAAGGCATAAAAAATATTGCTAATAATATTTAGTATACCATAACGCTTATATGGTAATATAAAGCGTGAAAGTTTTTTTAGGTATTCCATCTAATTAAAGATTCATGTCTTTTAAAATTGAATCAATAGTAGCTTCCAATTTTTGTTCCGTTGTTTCAAATGCTGACAGACTGTCTAAAGTTGTATTTACACTAATGTAAAATTTAATCTTTGGTTCTGTTCCGCTTGGTCGTAGTGCAATTTTGCTTCCATCTTCTGTGTAATAAATAAGGACATTAGATTTTGGAATAGTTAAAGCACCTTCTCGTCCTGTTTCAATATTTTTTGCGATGGATAATTGGTAATCTTCGATTCTTACAACTTTAGAATTATTGATTTCTGTTAAAGGGTTTTCACGTGCGTCAATCATCATCTGTTTGATCTCTTGAGCACCTTCAATACCTTTTTTAGTTAATGATACTAAACGCTCTTTGTAACAACCATGCTCTTTGTAAAGGGCAATTAATTCTTTGTATAATGTGCTTCCTCTTTCTTTGGCTTGAGCTGCTATTTCACAAGCTAAAAGTGTTGCTGTTACAGCATCTTTATCTCGAACAAAATCACCAACCATAAAACCAAAACTTTCTTCGCCACCTCCAATAAAATCAAGTTCTGGAAAGTCCTTAATCATTTTTGCAATCCATTTAAACCCAGTTAAACCAATTTTACATTCAACATTATAGGAATTGGCTAGAACAGGCATCATTGGAGTCGATACAATTGTTGACCCAACAAATTGATTGCCATTTATTTTGTTTTGATTTTGCCACTGCTTCAGTAAAAAATCGGTCATGATAACCATAGCTTGATTACCATTAAGAAGTTTCATGTTATTATCTAAATCTCTTATAGCAACTCCAACACGATCACTATCTGGATCTGTTCCTATTACAATATCAGCACCTGTTTCTTGAGCTAAATCTAAAGCCATTTTTAAAGCAGCAGGTTCCTCTGGGTTTGGAGAGGCCACTGTTGGAAAATCACCATTTGGTTCAGCTTGTTCTTCAACTATGTTTACATTATTGTAACCAGCTCGTTTTAGAGTTTCTGGAATAGTGGTAATGGAGGTTCCATGTAGAGAAGTGAAAACAATTTTTAAATCGTTTTTTGCTTCTTGAGATGTGTTGAAACTTCCGTTATTTACAGAAGCATTTATAAACACATCATCCACATCTTTTCCAATAAGGTGAATTAAATCTTCGTTAGCTTTAAACTTGATTTCTGAATAATCTAGACGATTAATTTCTGCAATTATTTCGGCATCTTGAGGTGGAACCAACTGTCCTCCATCTTGCCAATACACTTTATAACCATTATATTCAGGTGGATTGTGTGATGCTGTTAAAACAATACCACAATGACAATCTAAATGCTTTAAAGCGAAAGATAACTCTGGAGTAGGACGCAAGTCTTCAAATAAAAAGACATCTATATTATTAGCTGAAAATACATCTGCGACAACTTTTGCAAGGGTTTTACTATTGTGCCTACAATCAAAAGCAATGGCAACTTTTAGTTTTTCTCCCTTAAAAACTTGATGCATATAATTACTCAAGCCTTGTGTATTTTTTCCTAATGTATATTTGTTTATACGATTGGTTCCAAGTCCCATAACACCTCGCATACCTCCAGTTCCAAACTCTAAATCTTTATAAAAACTTTCTTTAAGTTCGTTTGGATTTGTAGCTATGAGGTCTTTTATAGTGTCTTGAGTTTCTTTATCAAAAGTTGGTGTTAACCATGAATTAACGCGCTCTAAAATTTCTGGTTCTATATATATCATGAAATAAATGTAATATGATGCAAAAATAACTAAATAAGTACAGCCGAAGTTCTTATTTGCTGTAATTTAAGAATTACTCAAAATTTGTATAACCTTCTACTTTGTATAGTTGCTTGTCTTTTTGTGTACGAAGAATAATTTCACCCAAGAATCCAGCTACAAAAAACAAGGTTCCAATAATCATAGTTGTCAATGACATAAAGAATTGTGGTCTGTCTGTAATAAGCCTTCCTCCAGGATTAAGAAATAGTTTATCAATACCAAGATACAGAGCAAATAAAAAACCAATAGCAAACATAAAAGCTCCTAAAGCTCCAAAAAAATGCATTGGTCGTTTTCCAAATCTAGAAACAAACCAGATTGTCAATAGATCTAAAAACCCATTTATAAACCGATCCATTCCGAATTTAGTTTTACCATATTTTCTAGCTTGGTGTTGCACTACTTTTTCACCAATATTCTTAAAACCTTCATTTTTTGCCAAAACTGGAATATAGCGATGCATTTCTCCAGTTACTTCTACATTTTTTACAACTGCGTTTTTATAAGCTTTTAACCCACAGTTAAAATCATTAAGTTTTAAACCTGAAGTTTTTCTCGCTGCCCAATTAAATAGTTTAGAAGGTATATTTTTTGTGAACGTATTATCGTAACGCTTTTTTTTCCAACCAGAAACCAAATCATAGTTGTCTTGAGTGACCATTCTGTAAAGTTCAGGAATTTCTTCAGGATTATCCTGCAGGTCAGCATCCATTGTGATTACTACATCACCAGAGGCTTTTTTAAAACCAGCATGTAATGCTTGAGATTTACCATAATTTCTATGGAATTTAATACCTTTTACAGACGTACTTTTAGAAGCCAAATCACTGATAACTTTCCAGCTATTATCTGTACTTCCGTCATCGATAAAAATAACCTCATAAGAAAAATGATTGGACTGCATAACTTTTGCAATCCAATCATGTAATTCTATTAAAGAGTCTTCTTCGTTAAGTAGTGGTATAACTACTGATATGTTCATGTAAAGTTAGTTTCTGTATTTTTCAAAAATAGAGAAATTATTTTAGCTTTATAAGGCTTATTCTTCAGTTTTCTTCATAACTAGTGAAGCAATTAATCCAATAACACTGAAAATAGCAATTTGAATAGCTAATCCTTTTGCTATATTTCCAGGCGAATAATTGTCTGTTTTTTCCATTTGATCTACAGTTTGAGCTACTACTTCTGCAGGAGAACCAAAACCTTCCATCATGGTAACGGTGGCTTCAATAGTTTTTTGCTTTAGTGTTTCAGCAGCTTCTGGATCAACAATATTAAAAAGGATGTATGTTACTAAAGTACTTATGAGTATTCCGATTACAACAGTTAAAAAATAGGAGCCAAAAGCATCTTTAAAGCTAATTAATCCGTTTTGGATTCCTTTTGATTTTGCAATAGAATAGACGCCTACTATAATAATACCAATCATCATTAAAATACCAAACCACCATTTAGTAAATAATTCTAAATATACAGCATAACCTATAACAGTAATAGCAGCGAGAGCTCCACCAAGATATAGTCCTAAATTTGTAGCAGACGATTTAATTGAGTTTTCCATGATAAATGTTTTAGTTGATTATGTTAGATTAGTGTGAAAATAACCATTTTTGTTACACGAAAATTAAATTAAATAAAAAGTTTATTTTTTTGTGTCTAATTATAGAAAAATACTTAAATTTGCAGCTCGAAAAAAGAAAATGATTAAAAGTATTTAGTGATGAAAAAAGGAATACATCCAGAAAATTATAGATTAGTAGCATTTAAAGACATGTCTAATGACGATGTTTTTTTAACAAAGTCTACGGTTGAAACAAAAGAAACTTTAGAAGTTGATGGTGTTGAGTATCCTTTATTTAAAATGGAAATCTCTAGAACATCACATCCTTACTACACTGGTAAATCTAAATTAGTAGATACTGCTGGACGTATTGATAAGTTTAAAAACAAATATGCTAAATTTAAAAAGTAATTTAGTTATAAAATCATATTCAAAGCCTTCGAATTTTCGAGGGCTTTTTTATTAGTATTAATTCAGTTACTTTTGAAACGGTTTGTAATCTGGTTTTAAGTTTAGAGTAACAACTTTAAACTTTAAACTTTAAACTTTAAACTTTTATGAATTACATATTATTTGACGGACCTTCTCGAAACAATCTTTTGCCATTCACCTATACAAGGCCAGTTGCAGATATACGTGTTGGTATTTTGACTATTCGTGAAAAGTGGGAGACATATCTAGGTTATACAACCACTACAATTACTGAAGAGTACTTGTCTGAAAAATATCCGATGGTAGAGATGGAAAATAATGTGATGATTAATGCTTCCTATTTACCTAATTATGAATTAAGTGAATTGGTTAAAGGATTAGAAGAAAATCAGGCTATTTTTAAAGATGAAGATGTAATTGCCTTTTATGCGAAAGATTCGCAAGACGATGTCGATTTTGATTCATATCAAGTCATAGAGTATTCTGAAGCTGTTTTAAAAATTGAAAATACTTGGGATATTTTTTCAAAAAATGGAGAAGCTATTCATGAAGATTTTGAGTTACTTACCAAAGGGAGACAATCACAACCCATACCAAATTCTAACAATATATTAGGAGCTGAACATATTTTTATTGAGGAAGGTGCCAAATTAGAATTTGTTACTTTAAATGCTAACTCTGGTCCAATTTACATAGGTAAAGATGCTGAAATTATGGAAGGCTCTGTAATTAGAGGACCTTTTGCTTTGTGTAATAATGCTACAGTAAAATTAAGCGCTAAAATTTATGGACCTACAACCATTGGACCACATTCTAAAGTTGGAGGAGAAGTGAATAACTCGGTGTTGTTTGGGTATTCAAACAAAGGTCATGACGGATTTTTAGGAAACTCGGTATTAGGAGAATGGTGTAATTTGGGAGCTGATACCAACAACTCTAACTTAAAAAACAACTATGCAGAAGTCAGGCTTTGGGATTACCAAACTGAAGGTTTTGCCAAAACAGGATTGCAATTTTGTGGTCTCATGATGGGTGATCATAGTAAATGTGGAATTAATACCATGTTTAATACAGGAACTGTTGTTGGTGTAAGTGCTAATATTTTTGGTAGTGGATTTCCTAGAAATTTTGTACCAAGTTTTTCTTGGGGAGGAAGTTCTGGCTTTAAAACCTACTTAACTAAAAAAGCATTTGAAGTTGCATCGGTTGTTATGCAAAGACGCGATGTAGAGTTTACCAAGGAAGATCAACTTATTTTAGAACATGTTTTCGAAGAAACTAAAAAGTTTAGGAGAGATTAATTTTTTCTTACACGCTTCAAATCCAAAAGATTAATAGCGTTAATTCCTAAACCTTCAACATTTTTTTGTGTAAAGCGAACAACTTCATCATAAAACAGCGGAATCATTAATGCTTTGTCCATGGCTAGAGAGTCCATGGTTGTATACATAAGTTTACGATCTTCTATATCTGTAACTGAAAATGCGTTGTTGTAAAGGCTATCAAATTGGGCATTCTTATAGTGAAAATAATTAGACCCATTAGGCGCGAAATTTTTACTATAAAATATAGATAAATAATTTTCAGCATCCATATAATCAGCAACCCACGAACTTCTAAAAATATCTATTTTTCCATTTGATCGTGCTGATCGTAATGCTGATTCTGGCATGACATCTACATTAATTTTTAATCCTGTTTTTTCCAATTCACGTTGGATAAATTCACAAAAACTTAAGTAATTACTGGTTGTAGTAATTGTTATTTCTGGGTTAGAGATACCAGTTTCTTTAATAAACTGTTCAACTAATTGTTTTGATTTTTCAGGTTGATAGCTGTAACCAATGGCTTTACTGTAGCCTGGTAATCCAATTGGGATAAATCCTCCATCAGCTGCATGACCAATTCCATTTCGTAAATAGGTAATCATTTTTTCTCTGTCAAATCCGTAATTAATTGCTTTTCTAATTAATTCAGATTGTATTTCAGGTGTTTCAGATTCTAAATAAAAACCTAGATATTCTGTATTTAAATAAGGGCCTTGAATCATATTAATATGATTACTATAACTGTCACGTAATTTTCCGTCTGCAGTTAATAGTTCGTCTTTGTAAGAAGCATCTAATCCTGAAATATAATCTATATTACCTTGAGCGAATTGTAAAAACTCACTTTGTTTGTCTGGTAAAAAAGTTACAGCTACAGCTTCTAAATACGGCAAACTATTTCCGTTTTCATCTTTTTCAAAATAGTTGTGATTTTTTCTAAAAACAAGTTTAATATTTTCTTCCCAACGTTTAAATTTAAAAGGACCAGTTCCTATTGGATTCGATCTAAAGTTATTACCATAATGCTCTACAATTTCTTTAGGTACTACTGAACAATATTTCATAGTTAGCAGTCCTATAAATGCAGGAAATGGTTGATTTAGTTTAATTTCAAAAAGTGAATCGTTTACAGCTCTAAAATCATCCACTTTATTTAAAACCCAACTTCCAGGAGCTGCTACTTTTTCATCTCTCAGTCTATTAAGACTATAAGTAAAGTCTTCAGCAGTAACAGCTCTTGTAGAATCTTTTCCAAATAATTCATGTTTATGAAAATAGACATCGTTTCGAAGTGTAAATAAGTAGGTTTTACCATCTTCAGAAATGATCCATTTTTTAGCAATAGATGGTAAAATATTTAAATTATCATCTAATTGAACTAAACCATTAAATAAGTGGTTGTTTACAGAATTATCTTGTAAGGTTCTAGAAAATGCAGGATCTAGAGTATTTATATTAGCATGTTCATTATATCTAAAAACTTCAGAATCTCTGTTATTGTTTTTGTCATTGGTACAAGAGATTAAAAACAGTATTAAAATAGTATAAATGGGCTTTTTATTGGAAAGTAAATTTTTAATCATGTACTAGGTTTTACTTTTCAAAAATATACTTTTTTATTTACTATAATCATAAGTTAAAACCTTCAATTGTGACTTTTCGTATATACTTGTGTCTAAAAATTGAAACATAATAACTTAACTCACTATGAAAAAAATTACCCTACTAATTTCACTATTTTTTGCATGTTCATTTTTACACGCACAATTAGTATGTCCGACTTCAATTAAAACTTCAGGGCAAAGCTCACCAGCAGAACCAATTTTTACTGTGCCTAATGGTCAGAATGGTTGCAACTCAGATTGGCCAACAACTATCACTGTTAATGGATCTTTGACGTATACTTTTGTAAACTGTAATGGAGGAAATCTTGAGTATGAATTAAATCCAGCTTCTCAAACACCACCACCAACATTTGAGATGACAGTTGATTATGGTGATGGTACTGTTTGTAGTTATGATTCAAGTGGAAATCTTATAACACTTTCTTCAGCTGAATTTAAAGATTACAAAGTTAGTTTTACTCCTAATCCAACAACTGGTTTAATTAATATTCAGTTAAATAATTCAGCAGTTCTTGAACTTGTTGAAGTGTTTACAATTACAGGAAGAAAGGTCTTTACTTCTAATAGTAAAACTATAGACTTGTCAAATTTTAATTCTGGTATTTACTTATTAAAAACAATCACAAATTTAGGATCTCAAACAAATAGAATTATTTTAAAATAGAGTTCTAATTTTTTACTTATAGAAGAGAGCGTTTTGAGTAAAAACGCTCTTTTTTTGTTATATTTGCAAGCTTTATAAAGTTCGATGGATACTAGAAAAAAAGTTGCTTTTTATACTTTAGGTTGTAAACTTAATTTCTCTGAAACTTCTACGATAGCTAGAAATTTTCAAGATGAAGGTTTTGATCGCGTTGACTTTTCAGAGCAGGCAGATATTTATGTTATTAATACCTGTTCTGTAACAGAGAATGCAGATAAGCGTTTCAAAACTATTGTGAAGCAAGCACAAAAAAATAATCCTGAAGCTTTTGTTGCTGCTGTTGGTTGTTATGCACAATTAAAACCACAAGAATTAGCAGATGTTAATGGTGTAGATTTAGTTTTAGGAGCAACTGAAAAGTTTAACATTACTGGATATATAAATGATTTATTGAGTCATCCCGAGCGCAGTCGAGGGGTTGGTGAGGTGCATTCTTGTGAAATTGAAGATGCTGACTTTTATGTAGGGAGTTATTCCATAGGCGATAGAACTCGCGCGTTTTTAAAAGTCCAAGATGGTTGCGATTACAAGTGTACGTATTGCACAATTCCGTTAGCTAGAGGAATTTCTAGAAGTGATACGTTAGAGAATGTGCTTAATAATGCTAAAGAGATTTCTGAAAAAAATATAAAGGAGATCGTATTAACAGGAGTTAATATTGGTGACTATGGTAAAGGTGAATTTGGAAATAAAAAGCATGAACATACGTTCTATGAATTGGTTCAGGCTCTAGACAAAGTTGAAGGCATCGAGCGACTACGTATTTCTTCAATTGAACCTAATCTATTAAAAAATGAAACCATAGAGTTTGTTTCAAATAGCAAAGCTTTTGTGCCTCATTTTCATATTCCATTGCAAAGTGGAAGCAATACTATTCTAAAACTCATGCGACGTCGTTATATGAAGGAATTGTATGTGAATCGCGTTGCAAAAATTAAAGAGGTTATGCCTCATGCTTGTATTGGAGTAGATGTTATAGTTGGTTTCCCAGGTGAAACAGACGAACATTTTTTAGAAACCTATAATTTTTTAACAGAATTAGATATTTCGTATTTGCATGTATTTACCTATTCGGAGCGAGATAACACGCTAGCTGCAGAAATGGAAGGTGTTGTGCCAAAAAATATTAGAGCAAAACGAAGTAAAATGTTACGAGGTTTGTCTGTTAAAAAGCGTCGTGCATTTTATGAAAAACAAATAGGTACTATTAGAACTGTTCTCTTTGAAAGTGAAAATAAAGAAGGTTATATTCATGGTTTCACAGAAAACTATGTTAAGGTAAAAACACCTTGGAATCCTGAATTGGTAAACACTTTACATAGAGTTGAGCTAACTAAAATAGATGATGATGGAATGGTCAGATTTTGTTTTGTAGAGAGTGAACAACTTGTTAGATAGATGGTATTAAAAAAGCCTCGCAATTGCGAGGCTTTTTTGTACTAAACAGTGTCAATTTATATGCGAACACCTACAGGCAACATACTTCTATATTGTCTATGGCGTCTAATAAATTTCGCGATCTCTGGGCTTGTAGGAACAACACTAATGTTGCGTTCTTGAATATTTTCAAAAACCATTTTTATAAATGTTTCTTGAAAATTATCTTCAGCTACGTTTTCTGGTATAATTAGTTTGGTTAAAAAGATTTTTCGTTCTTGAAGTGAGTATTCAATTTTTGCTAAATTATCATCTACTTTCAATTCAAATTGACGTAAAAAGTCATTGTCAATTAGTTCAGCTGCATCTACCATTTTTAATTAATTTTGTCGTTAAAGGAAAATTTTACCAAGAAGGAACTATTTTCATAGTTTTGCTTTTGCAAAGGTACAAAAAATATACCAATTTTTCTTATTATATTGAATTATAATTACTTATGACTCAAGAAATCATTCACGTTTATTTAATGCCAGGTATGGCAGCTAATCCAACGATATTTGAATATATAGAATTACCTAAAAGTCAATTTAAAATTCATTGGTTAGAATGGTTTATTCCTAAACCAAAGCAATCGCTTCTAGAGTATGCTAAAGAGATGTGTCAAAAAATTGAGTACGATAATAGTGTATTGCTTGGCGTATCTTTTGGTGGAATTCTAGTTCAAGAAATGGCAAAAATTAAAGCGTTTAGAAAAGTCATTGTTGTGTCTAGTGTTAAATCCAAACACGAACTACCAAAGCGACTAAAAATAGCTAAATATGGAAAAGCCTATAAATTATTACCTACTCAATTGCTTAATAATTTAGACCTTTTAGCTAAATACTCGTTTGGAGAGACGATTACCAAGCGAATAGAATTGTATAAAAAATACCTCTCTATTACAGATAAACAGTATTTAGATTGGGCAATCGAACAAGTGATTTTCTGGGATCAAGAAGCACCAAATCCAGATACAGTTTTTATTCACGGAGATAAGGACATGGTTTTTCCTCATTCATGCCAAGGAAAATGCCACATCATAAAAGGCGGTTCTCATATTATGATTATCAATCGATTTAAATGGTTCAACGAAAATTTACCAAAGATTATACTAGACAAAAAATAATTGCTATTTTTAGCTCAAACTTATTAAAATGAAGACATTACAAAAAACATTAGCACTAGTTGGGTTAATTTGTTTGGCTACTTTATTCATTTTTGCAGTTCAAGATGCCCCAACTGATGAAAATTTCGAAAAGAAACTTATAAACGATTATAATGTTTATGCATTACAGGTTCCGGGTTATCTAGATTTTGCAGGTGAGAAAGTGCCACTAGAAAATCCTGATATCTATGAGCGAATGGATCGTGAGTTACTTGTTAATACCTATTGGCAGTCCAACGGATTACTAATGTTTAAAAGAGCGAACAAGTATTTTCCTATTATTGAACCTATTCTCGCTGAATATGGTATTCCTGATGATTTTAAATATTTAGCAGTTATCGAAAGTGGTTTGACGAATGCAACATCTCCAGCTGGAGCTAAGGGCTTTTGGCAAATAATGAAAGCAACAGGTCGTGAAAATGGTTTGGAAGTTAACGATAATGTAGATGAACGCTTTAATCTAGAAATGGCAACACGTGTAGCTTGTAAATATTTGCAAAAAGCAAAAGATCGTTTTGGTTCTTGGACTCTAGCAGCAGCAGCATATAATGCAGGGAACTATGGTGTTTCAAAAGAATTAGACAGACAGAAAGTTTCAGATTATTACGATTTATTATTAGGAGAGGAAACTGGTCGCTATGTATTTAGAATAATTGCTTTAAAAGAAATACTTAATAATGCTGATAAGTATGGTTTTAATTTTAGAGATAAAGATCTCTATAGTTATGTGCCAACCTACAAGGTTAGTGTAGATACAGCCGTAACTGATTTTTCAGATTTTGCAAAAGGCTTCGGAATTAATTATAAGATTTTAAAAATCCACAATCCTTGGTTACGCGAAAAGCATTTAAATAATAAGTCTAGAAAGCAATACTTTATAGAAATACCAGAGCAAGGATATTATTCTAAACCTTAAATAATAAAGATATTTTCTAATGAAAATAGATTATCAGAAAGATAAATTTAATTTGCTTGTCTGTTCGAGCGGAGTCGAGAACTTCGACTTACAGAGTGCCAAATGAGGTCTCGACTCCGCTCGACCTGACAAATTGTTTTTTTTACTTTTTAGTTGACCTCTTTGTTCTATCTTCTACTACGTCTCATTTGTCGAGAACTAGTTGGTTGCCCATAATGTTGTTTAGGTCCTGAAGCTCGTTTCATATTCTGCTTCATCATTTTAATTTGATCACCTAACATGTTGCGTTTGTCAAGGTCTTCAGCTTCTTTTAAAAGTTTTTTAGCTTCTTGAGGTCGTCTTTTACTAAAAGCAATTCCTGCTAAATTTAATTTTGCCATGGCTAAATCATGATCCATGGATAAACCAAAAGAAATAGCTTTTTTAAAAAACTTTTCAGCTTCATTCATATTAGTTTGCGAAACCATAACACCTTGCAGATAATTATAATATCCTTGCTGTTTTGTTGTGAGAGCAGTTGATGGATTCTTAATTTTTGATAGCCACTTTTGAGCACCTGCAAAATCTTGCTTGCGTAATCTTAAAAAAGCTAGTAGAATCAATTCATTTTTAAAGTAAAGAAATACAAATATTAGCGCTAGAAAAATTAATGCAATTCCGTTACCAACATAACCTTCAGTCATCTGATAGACTGCAAAAGCGACAACAGCAATTGCAATTATTAGTTTTATATTTTTATGATACATTTTTGGTGTTAAATTTTGTGGCTGCAAAGGTAACAAAAACTATTAAAAATATTTTAATTTTAAACTTGCTAAATAAAAAACCCTTTGTATATTTGCACCCAGTTTTTGAGGAAGTTCTCAAAAAAGTTACAATAAAGAATATAAGTTTACATAAAAATAGAAGACAATGCCAAAAAGAACGTTTCAACCATCGAAAAGAAAGAGAAAAAACAAGCATGGTTTTAGAGAAAGAATGGCTTCAGTTAATGGTCGTAAGGTTTTAGCTCGTAGAAGAGCTAAAGGAAGAAAGAAATTGAGTGTATCTTCTGAATTAAGACATAAAAGATAATGATTAACAATTGTTAATAATTTAAAGGTGTTACATTACGTAACGCCTTTTTTTATACCTATATGCTAACTATTTTTGAAAAAATTTTAAAAAAATGCCAAAAAACAAAGACTTAAAATCCATACTTATTATAGGCTCAGGGCCTATTGTTATTGGTCAGGCTTGCGAATTTGATTATTCAGGATCACAATCTTTAAGATCTTTACGTGAAGATGGAATTGAAACCATTCTTATCAATTCTAATCCAGCAACAATCATGACAGATCCTTCAATGGCTGATCATGTATACCTGTTACCACTAACTACAAAATCCATTATTAAAATACTTAAAGAACATCCTCAAATTGATGCTGTTCTTCCTACAATGGGTGGACAAACAGCTTTAAATCTTTGTATAGAGGCAGATGAAAAAGGTATTTGGGAAGATTTTAATGTCAAACAGATTGGTGTTGATATCAATGCTATTAATGTTACAGAAGATCGTGAGCAGTTTAGAAAATTGATGGGTGAAATTGGTGTTGCAATGGCACCACAAGCCACAGCAACATCCTTTTTAAAAGGAAAAGAAATTGCGCAAGAGTTTGGTTTTCCACTGGTAATTCGTTCTTCATACACGCTTGGTGGAGCAGGAGCTTCAATAGTTTACAAAGCAGAAGATTTTGATGAATTATTAAGTCGCGGTTTAGAAGCATCACCAATTCACGAGGTCATGATTGATAAAGCTATGATGGGATGGAAGGAGTATGAGTTAGAGTTACTTCGTGATAAAAATGATAACGTGGTTATTATTTGTTCTATTGAAAATATGGATCCTATGGGAATTCATACTGGAGACTCTATTACAGTAGCTCCAGCTATGACGTTATCTGATAAAACGTATCAAAAAATGCGTGATATGGCTATCCATATGATGCGTTCAATTGGTGATTTTGAAGGTGGATGTAATGTACAGTTTGCCGTATCACCTGATGAAAAAGAAGATATTATTGCCATTGAGATTAATCCTCGTGTGTCTCGTTCATCAGCATTAGCTAGTAAAGCTACAGGATATCCTATTGCTAAAGTAGCAACAAAACTCGCTATAGGTTATACACTTGATGAATTAGATAATCAAATAACAAAATCAACTTCGGCATTATTTGAGCCTACTCTCGATTATGTGATTGTAAAAATACCACGTTGGAATTTTGATAAGTTTGAAGGCTCTGATAGAACATTAGGCTTACAAATGAAAGCTGTAGGTGAAGTGATGGGAATTGGTCGTTCGTTCCAAGAGGCATTACACAAAGCAACACAATCGTTAGAGATTAAACGTAATGGTTTAGGTGCTGATGGTAAGGGTTACAAAGATTATAACCAGATTATTGAAAAATTAACCAATGCCAGTTGGGATCGTGTATTTGCGATTTACGATGCTATTGCTATGGGAATTCCTTTAAGCAAGATTTATGATATTACTAAAATAGATATGTGGTATCTAAAGCAATATGAAGAATTATATCATTTAGAGAAAGAGATTTCGACTTTCACAATCGATACTATTGAACGTGATTTATTATTAGAAGCCAAACAAAAAGGTTATGGAGATCGTCAGATCGCGCACATGCTAGGTTGTTTAGAAAGTCAAGTATATAACAAAAGAGATGAACTAAACATCAATCGTGTGTATAAGCTGGTTGATACTTGTGCTGCGGAGTTTAAAGCGCAAACACCTTATTATTATTCTACTTTTGAAAGTGATGTAGAAACTGTTGAAGGTAAACGTTTTCCAGTTAACGAAAGTATTGTATCTGATAAGAAAAAGATTATAGTATTAGGTTCTGGACCAAATAGAATTGGACAAGGTATTGAGTTTGATTATTGTTGTGTACATGGAGTCTATGCCGCAAAAGAATGCGGCTACGAAACCATTATGATTAACTGTAATCCAGAAACGGTTTCCACTGATTTTGATACAGCTGATAAATTATATTTTGAGCCTGTTTTCTGGGAGCACATCTACGACATTATACGTCATGAAAAACCTGAAGGTGTCATTGTACAATTAGGAGGGCAAACTGCTTTAAAACTTGCAGAAAAGCTAGATCGTTATGGTATTAAGATTATTGGTACTACATACAAATCATTGGATTTAGCAGAAGATAGAGGAAGCTTCTCTACCTTACTAAAAGAAAACAACATTCCATATCCTGAATTTGGAGTCGCAGAAACAGCAGATGAAGCTTTAGCTTTAGCAGATAAATTAGATTTTCCAATTCTAGTGAGACCATCGTATGTACTTGGAGGACAAGGTATGAAAATTGTTATCAATAAAGAGGAATTGGTAGAACATGTAGTTGATTTACTGCGTAAAATCCCTAATAATAAATTACTATTAGATCATTATCTTGATGGAGCTATAGAAGCTGAAGCAGATGCTATTTGTGATGGTGAAAATGTCTATATTATTGGAATCATGGAACACATTGAACCATGTGGTATTCACTCTGGAGATAGTAATGCGACCTTGCCACCTTTTAATTTGGGTGAGTTTGTGATGCAGCAAATAGTTGATCATACAAATACCATTGCTAAAGCCTTAAATACTGTTGGCCTTATAAATATACAGTTTGCTATTAAAGATGATACAGTATACATTATAGAAGCCAACCCAAGAGCATCAAGAACAGTGCCTTTTATAGCAAAAGCTTATGGCGAGCCATATGTTAATTATGCAACTAAAGTCATGTTAGGTGAGAAGAAGGTTACCGATTTTGACTTTAAACCGCATTTAGATGGTTATGCTATAAAACAACCAGTATTTTCGTTTAATAAATTCCCTAATGTGAACAAGAAATTAGGACCTGAAATGAAGAGTACTGGTGAGAGTATCTTATTTATAGATAGCTTAAAAGATGATGATTTTTACAACTTGTATTCTAGACGAAAAATGTATTTAAGCAAGTAACTGGCTGTAATTCATCTAGTTTTTATAGTATTTTTAGCGTTTTACTTTGTAATGTATTAGTTTTAATTAGTAATTTAGTCTTAATTATGAGATTAAAAGTTAAAATAATAGTATTTACATTGTTATGTAGTTGTTTGACTTTTAGTCAAGTAAAGGTAAATGACATAGCTAGAAGTGGTTGCGCTGAAGATATGGAATCTTTTATTAAAGAATTCCCTGAAGCAATAAACTATGAGGATTCTAGAGGCTTTGTTCCTTTAACTTTAGCATGTTACAGTGGAAATGTTGAGGTGGTTAAAGTACTAGTTAAGCATGTAAAAGATATTGATGCCATAAGTAGTTACGGAACTCCCTTAATGGCTGCTTCTTTTAAAGGCTACAAAGAAATTGTTGAAATTTTGTTACAAAATGGAGCAGATGTTAATGCAACTGATGCTAACGAAGTTTCTGCTTTACACTATGTTGTTAAGTTTACTAATAGAGAAATTATAAAGCTTCTTGTTGATAATGGAGCAGATATATATAAGAAAGATAAAAAAGGCTTTTCTCCAATTTATTATGCAGAAAGAGATAATGATGAAGAAATCCTTAAAATTTTGAAAAAAGAAAAATTATGAAAAAAATTACTTTAAGCTTTTTAGCTTCAATTTTATTTTTATCATTTTCCTATTCCCAAATCTACACATCAGGACTAGTAAATGTTGAAAATCCATCTTTTCCAGGAGTGACGGTTAATAGTGTACAAATTGATATAAATGTCACATCAAATCTGGTAACTGCTACTGTTATAGGACCAGATAATTCTTGGTTAGCTTTTGGATTTGATACGTCAAATATGACTGAAGATCGTGATGTTTTTATTTTTGATGGAACAAATTTAACAGATAGAACTTTCCAAGGATTAGGTGTTGTTCCTGAAGAAGATACAAATTTAGGGGAAGATGATAATTGGACTATGACAAGTAATACAACTAGTGGAGGTATGCGAACAATAGTAGCTACTAGAACTAGAATTGCGACAGATGGAATTGATTTTACATTCCCATCTGACCAATCAAGTTTTGATATTGTTACTGCTCATGGCGATGATGAATTTACACTTAATTATCATGGTTTCCCAAATAAAGGTACAGAAGAATTAGTGTTTACAACTTTAAGTACTGATAGTTTTCAAATAAATGACTTTTCTGTTTCTCCAAATCCTGCAAGAAGCAATTTAAATGTCGTGTTACCTAGTACTATTCAAAACTCTGTTGTAAATATTTACGATGTTCTTGGAAAACGAATTTTTTCTGATGTAATGATGAATTCACATACAAAGAGTATAGATGTATCTGCCTGGAAAAGTGGTGTGTATTTAATTAAAGTATCTAACGATAAAAGCACAAAGACTAAACGCTTTGTAAAGCAATAAAAGTCAATTTTAATAAATGAAAAAGCCACCTTTCTGGTGGCTTTTTTTATATCTCAATTTTTACATTGTAGTCTTTTAAATCTTCTATATAATCGTGATGAGAAAAATCTGATTTATCAAATTCTTCTTGACGTTTTTGTTTCATTTCAATACGTTTTAAGGCTTTTAAAAAACGTCTCACTTCTAAAGTATTGTCTAAAATAATACCAGGAACTGGTGTGCTCTTTCCATCATCACCTTTTGCAACCATTGTAAAATAGGATGAGTTGCAATGTTTGATTACTTCGGTTTGTATATTTTCGGCTTCAACTCTAATACCAACAACCATAGACGTTCTACCAACATAGTTAATAGAAGCTTTCATAGTTACCAATTCACCAACTTCTATGGGGTTTAGAAAATCTACAGTGTCTACAGAAGCTGTTACACAATAGGCTTTAGAGTGTTTAGATGCACAAGCAAATGCAATCTGGTCCATCAACCCTAAAATATAACCACCATGAATTTTGCCACTGAAATTTGAATGCGATGGCAACATGAGTTCAGAAATAGTGATACGAGATTCTTCTATACTCTTATACATATTTACAGTAAATTTTGAAATATTAAAGCAGTCACTATAGCTATACCAAAACTAATTAAAGTTCCAATTAATATGTATTCGGTTAGTTTTCTGTGCTTACTTTCTTTTAAATCTCCAAACCTAAAAACCGATTTGGCAGTAATTAAAAATCCAACTGCCTCCCAATGATTAGATATAATAAATATAAACACCAAAATACGTTCTAAAATACCAATATACTTTCCTGCATCTTCTAGTGATTGATTGTCTTTAGTTATATCTTCTATATTCCATTTAGAAAAAATGGTTCTCATAATTATAGAAACAGGTGTTGTTAAAAATAAGATACAAGTTAGTAATAGTAAGTTGTTTTCGGTAAACAGAGTGTCTAAATTTAAAGCTGTACTCGAAACAATCACATATGCAATAACAATGGTTATTATATGTAATAGCTGATCTATAAAAAATAGAAAGCGTTTATTTTTATCATTTTGTAAATAGAGTTTAATCACATCTATTATTAAATGAATTGCAGCAATAATGAGTATTACAGGAATTTTTGAAACATCCCAAACTATAAGCGACATTACTACTATATGAATAACTATATGGAGATAGAGCTTTAAAGATTTCGCCTTTTTTACTTCTTTTTCTAAAACCCAAGATTGCGGTTGCAACATAAAATCTGCTATAATATGAGCCAGTAGTAATTTAGTAAGTAACATCATTTAAGTAAGGTATCTATTTTTTCTCTATATAAAAATTCTAATTCCATGATTTCATCAAGATAGGCTCGTTTTTGTCTCATACTCACAGCATTTTGGTTAATACCAATTAATTGCCCTAATTCGCTTTGTAACGCATTAGGATTGTCAATATTTAGTTTTACTATTTCTGCTGTATTAACGGTCCAATTATCCATAGCTATTAATGCTAACTTAAAATATAAATTAAGCTCATAATCTATTTGAGAATAGTTGGTTTTAATACGCAGATTTTGCTTTTCCTTTTTTAATGTTTCTAAAGTTTCACCAGAAAACAAAAATGCTTCTCCATTAGATTCGGTAACATCATTACCTTGGTAGGTTTTATTACCTATTCCAATAGCTAATCGTACATCCAAACCTTTTATCATTTTAATACAAGCCTTTATGTAGACTGCAGCTTCAAAACTTTTACGAATATTTGGTATTTCTATCTGAAAACTGTCTCCTCGATAGAGTTCCCAATAGTCTTTATTAGGCTCTAGATTTGATAACGCTTGTTTTAATACAGTAATCCATATTTGTGGATCTTTCTGTATTCTAGATTTTATAATATCTCCAGTAATTACACTAGTTGTCATATATCACGTTTTTATGTGATAAACAAATATATCACGTTTTTATGTGATAAACAAATGTATCATACATTTATGTGATATATGAATATATGACTTAATTATGGAAAAAGAAGTATATTCCTTTTTAATGGAATAAAAATAGTTTATAATTCGTCGTCTTCAGCGCGTTTAATAATAGCTTCTGGTAACGCTTTTTTAGCTTTAGCTCCCATTTTCTTCAATTTTTCAACACTTGTTATAAGGTTGCCTTTTCCATCAACTAATTTATTCATCGCAGCAGAATAGTCGCTTTTGGCAGCATCTATTTTTTTACCAACTCCTGTAAGATCTTTTACTAAACCTTCAAATTTATCATATAAAGCTCCAGCTTGTCGTGCTATTTCAATAGCATTTCGTTGTTGCTTTTCGTTATTCCACATGGTGTCGATTGTACGAAGTGTTGCTAAAAGAGTAGAAGGTGTTACGATAACAATATTTCTTTCAAAAGCTTTATTGTATAAAGTATTATCTTGATTTATGGCGATAGCGAAAGCTGGTTCAATGGGAATAAACATCAATACGAAGTCAGGAGATTCTATATCATAAAGATCTTCATATTTTTTTTCTGATAGCTGATCAACATGTTTTTTAATAGAATTAAGATGTGCTTTTAAATACAGATCTTTCTCATTATCTTCAGCATTGACGTAGCGATTGTAATCTGTAATAGATACTTTAGAGTCGATAATCATTTTTTTATTATCTGGTAAATGAATAACCACATCTGGCATAACTCGGGAACCATCTTCTAATTGAAAGTTCTGTTGTACAAAATACTCACGATCTTTTTCTAATCCTGATTTTTCTAAAACACGTTCTAAAACCAATTCGCCCCAATTTCCTTGCGTTTTACTATCGCCTTTTAACGCTTTAGTAAGATTTGTAGCTTCTTTAGTCATTTGGAGATTTAAATCTTTTAAACCTAGCAATTGCTCTTTTAAAGCAGAATGCATACTGATGCTTTCCTTTTGAGTATCTTCTACTTTTTTCTCAAAAGTTTTAATTTTTTCTTCTAAAGGATTGAGAATATTTTTGATGTTTTCTTTATTCTGAAGAGTGAACTTTTCAGATTTTTCTTCTAAAATTTTATTAGCTAATAACTCAAAATCATTGCGAAGTTGTTTTTGGCGTTCTTCTAATTCTTGATCACGTTTTAAGTTTTGCTGCTGTAAATTTTCAAATTCTGTATTTCTTTGAACGAGTTCTAGATTTAATCCTTCTCGTTCATCTCTATAACGATCGCGTTCTAGCTCTAAATTACTAATGGATTGTTTTAAATCATTAATTGTATTGTTTAATTGATTTTGACGTTCCTCTAGAGTGCCTTGCTCACTTTTATTTTTAAGTTTCGTAAAAAGCATACCTAAATAGGCACCAATTAAAGCAGCAATTAGTATAGAAAGTATAAGAATAAGATTGTCGTTCATGATATTATTTTCAACTTACTGTAAAAGTAATAAATTATAAGGATTAGATTTTAAGACTCTAATTCTTTTTTGACATTTGAAAAATCATATTTTCTTAATGTTTGTTGAAGTATTTTCCAATGGTTTCGTAATTGCCTTTTAATTTCTGGAGCATCTAAATCATCAGATGCTCTATAAGCATATCTCAAATAATTCCCCCTAAACTTTCTCTCAAAATACTCTGTTTTTGCTCTCCCTCCTAAAAAGCTAGTTCTTTTAGCAGGTAACATTCTTGATTTTTCTCCTTTAAAACTAAATAATCTGTATATTTTTCTTTTGAAAATTGGAGCTTCATCTAGAAGATATTTCTCTTTCACAGTTTCTATTCGTTTATGTTTTCGTTTAACAGTTTGTTTCATTCCTCTATAAAATTTCGCTAAATTTTTAGACTTAATTAATGTTTGGTAACCGTAAAATTCAAAGCCTAAATAATTTAGAGGAATATTTTCTTTTATGCTATCATCCTTGTCTATTCTGTATGATTGTAAGCGACCTTTATTTATTTTGAAAAGTGTTTTTTCTGTTTTTTCTAGAGAAACTTTTAATTTATGTTTTTTTATTTCACTTTTAATGAAATCTTCAATTAACTGTATTTGATTTTCATTACAAATAATAACTATGTCATCCGAATATCTTCTATAAAATACATCGTGTTTTAATGTAAGTTCTTTAATAACTGATTCATCAAATGCAAGCATGTAAATATTTGCCAATAAAGCACTAATAGGTAACCCTTGTGGAATACCTATTAATTGTTTTTCTTTATTTAGTTTTTGGTTTTTGTGAATTATTATATCAGAATCAATCAATTCTTTAATACTACTAAAAAAGGTGTGTTTTCCCTCTTTTTTAAGTTTTGCTAATTCTTTTTCATCAAAATGACCATTTTTAGTTTTTAAATCTTTGAGTTTTACATAAGAAAACCTAGTAATTGCTTTAAAAAGGTTAAAATGATCTTTCGGTAATGTTTTATATCCTAGTATTTTAGCCCAAGCTAGTTTTAGTATTTTATGATTTAAGCTTGGAAAGAAATTTTCAATATCCAAAACTAGTGCTACACATTTTTCTCTTTGTTTTATTTCATCAAATACATCTTTTGCAAAATGCACATTGTTTTTAAACTTTAGTTTATCATCAGTTTCAATTTGCCTGTAAGCTGTAATAGATTTTGATAGTAATTTGTTCTGTTTTAAGTAATCTTCGTATTTAGGTGTAATTATTTGTTGTGAATAATAAGAGTAAATATGAGCGTCTAAATGAGTTGCATATAATATTTCTCTAATTTTGGTATTTGAAACAATCTTTCCGTTTTTAACTTTTTTATGAGAGCGCTTTTCTATACCATTGAAATCAGATAATTTATAACGTCTTTGCTTTATTTCTTTAAAAATAAGAGGAGAAAATGAGTGTTGCCCTACTTTTTTTTTATTAGTTATATAGCACTTTATCTTTTTTCTAATAGACATTGGTGTCCTATTAGTAAAATGTGTATAGCCTCTATCTTTAAACCAATCTTTTTGTGACTTCATATATTTTAAAAGTAAGAGAAGTTCTCGCACGTATTTATAACAGAATAAAACTTACACCTAAAAAGGATTGAACCATTAGCCGAGTTCTCGACTCACGTTGCAATTATACGTTGACTATACTAGAATTGTATAGCATATTGTCTGATTTAAACTTAAACCCTTTAGAAATGATTGTAACATTTACCAAATTGTATCGTCTAATATATATAACTTATAAATATTCCTGTAAATTACAGAATTTGCTGGTTTTCACAGCATTTATAACGTTATACTTGCTGGGTAAACCAGCTTATACACTTTTCTTAATCTCCATATTAATTATCCCTTCATTAAATAAAAGGTCGGATTAAGTGATTGATTAAAAATCAATACAGTAGTTCAACAAATATTTTACTCCCTTTAACTAAAGAACTTCCTTACTTTATAGTAAAAGTAAGTTTTTTATTAATTTTAGGAAAATATGTATTAGATGAAATTAAAAAATAAATATAAGCTTGGAGAGATTGTTGCTTTCAAATCACACCCTCTTTTATATAGTTATTACATTAAAGGAGATGGTAAATTAGTTCCGCCATTCATGGTAGTAACAGAAATAATTTTTGAAAATAAAATGAAAAAATTAGTAGATGAGACTACTGGAAAAAAAATAGCTGAAAGAGTAAAATATCATTGTACTTTTTTTGATGATAATAAAAATCAATTTAAAAATGTTGTTGTTTATGAAAGTATGTTAGAGAATTATAAGTCAATTTATATAGCTAGAAATGGTAAGAATGACAATAAACAATCATATGAAAGTTTAATTGAAGAGGCTTCAAAATATACAATTCCAAATTATAATTATGCTAAAATCATATATTTTAAGACTAAAAAATTTGAGATTTTTAAAAAGAGAACTTCTGAAAGAGTAACTAGACAAAAAAAGAACGGAAAAGAAAAAGAAACAAAAAAACAACTTATACAATATGTTGTAAATTATGCTACTCCTGATTTCGTATTAACTGGTTTAAAAGCGCAAGAAATTGAAAATGCATTTTATGCAAATGGAGAAAGAAGAAGGATAGCATCAAAATTATTGTATAAAGTAAAATGGTTCAATAGTTCTCAAATGAAGTTTAGTGAACAGTTTTTGCCAAGCGAATGTTTTATGTCTGAACAACCTTTTGATACAATTATTTCTCATTCCGAAGAGGAATAGATAAATTATTTTTTGACTTTAAAACTACCAGATTGTTCATCAAAAGCAATTAAATCTTTTGGGAAAAGGGTCTCGAAAACACCAGCTTCAATCAACTTACACGGAGAATTTGAAAACACGTTACTATCTGTCATTACAATCATAGAATCACATAATTGAATAGCTAAATCAATTTCATGGGATGAGAAGAGAATAGTTTTACCAGTTTCTCTAGCTAATTTTTGAAGTAATTTTAGAATGTAAGCCTTGTGATACATATCTAAATGTGTTGTTGGTTCGTCTAGAATTATTAAATCTGTATCTTGAGCTAGAGCACGAGCAATCATTACTTTTTGTAATTGACCATCACTTAACTCATAGCATTTTTTGTGTTTTAGATCTTCAATGTTAGTGTAAGCTATTGCTTTATTAATTATGTTTTTATCAGTTTTAGATAAAGTACCAATCCAATTTGTGTAAGGTTGTCTACCTAAAGCTACTAGTTCAAGTACAGTTACGTTTTTAGAAGCTATAGCGTCAGTTAGTACGACACTTAAAGCTTGTGCTAATTCTAAATCTGAAATAATTTCTAATGATTTATTATTTATAGAAATATCGCCTTTAAGTTTTGGTTGAACATTAGTCAATGTTCTTAAAAGCGTGGATTTACCAATTCCATTGGCACCAACTAAACCTATAAGTTCTCCTTTTTTTAATTGAATAGAAATATCAGAGACAATAACAGTTTCTTTCTTTTTGGTTTTATAACCAATAGAAAGGTTTTCGGTTTTGAGTATAGTATTACTTTTCACGCTCATTTTTTAAATATCTTCTTTTTCCATTGATAACCTCTCGACTGCGCTCGAGGTGACATCAGAACTAAAAAATCTAGTCTGCTTAAAAGTTATCTAAATTTTACATTCGAATTCTAAATCTTCCGACCTTTCTCACCAACTGAAATTCGAACAAGCGGAAGATTTTGAACGAATTCTTCATTTTAAATTTAACAATAACTTTTAAGAGGTTACTCTCTCAACTCTCCGAATTGACCTACATTTCTAACATCTAACATCTAACATCTAACATCTAACATCTAACATCTAACATCTAACATCTCATATCTGAAAATTTAAAACATCAATTTACGTTTTCTAACTAATAACCAAATTACAATTGGAGCTCCAAATAATGATGTAATTGCGTTTATTGGTAACGTGTAATCACTAGTTGGCAATTGTGCAATACTATCGCAAATCAGCATGACAATGGCTCCAATTAAAAAAACAGCAACTAATAAGGTTTTATGATTTGCAGTATGAAACAATTGCCTTGTTAGATGTGGTATTGCTAAGCCAATAAATGCAATAGGTCCAGCAAATGCTGTTATAGTTCCTGCCAATAAACTGGTTGCGAGAATAATTAATAATCGACTTTTCTTAAGGTTAACACCTAAACTTTTTGCATAGTTTTCACCAAGTAATAAGGTGTTTAGAGTTTTTATAGAAAAGATGCTCAATATCATTCCAATAGAATAGATTATAAATAGGATAAGAACTTCGTTCCAAGATAAATTACCTAAACTTCCAAATCCCCAAAAAATATACTGTTGTAATTGTTCTGCAGAACTAAAGTAGGAAAGAACACTTACTACAGCAGCAGTAATACTTCCAAACATTAATCCTATGATTAAAATTGCCATAGTGTCTCTAACTCTAGTTGAAACAATTAGTACTGCTAGTAGCACCAAAAAACTACCTAAGCTTGCTGCAATAACAATACTCCATTTCGATAGTAATAAGGTTGCTAAAACACCTCCAAATCCTGCACCAAGAATGATTATGGCTACACCTAAACTAGCTCCTGAACTTATACCTAAAACAAAAGGTCCTGCTAATGGATTTCTGAATAAGGTTTGCATAAGCAATCCGGAAATACCTAAACCAGAGCCAACAAGAACTGCAGTTATTGCTTTTGGTAATCTATAATCTCTAATAATATATTGCCAGGATTCATTTTCAATAGAACCGAAAAGGCTACCAAATATATCTTTTAATGGAATTGATACAGATCCTAAACTGATATTTGCAAAAAAACATATAGTTAGTAGGACTATTAACCCTAAAAAATGAGTACTATTTTTTGCTTTAACTTTCAATTATTGCAACTTTTTAAAGAAGAATGATTCATAATCTGGTAATGCAAAAGGATAGCATATTTTAATAATATCTTTCAGTACTAAATCTGGTCTGGCAATTCCTAATTCATAGTACAGTAAACCTCCTGTTTCTCCTTCTGTATTTGTAAAGGAGTAAATTTCTTTATTTTTAAAAGCATCAAATTTTGTGTAATGAGTATTTGCTTTTTCTAAATCTTCAATCGTTTTGTAATACGATGGACTTAACCAAATATCTGCATGTTGAGCTATTGAAAAAACAGATTCAAAACTCAAAGATAGACTTCCTTTTCCAGTAGTGTCTTTCCATAAATAGTTAGCATTTGCATCGTTCAGTAATTGTGCTTCTGGACTGGTGCCACTTGGTAAATACCACACATCTTTATACATAGCTCCACTTAAAACTGTTTTGTCTGTTTTAAATGTTGATGCTAATTCTTTAGCAAACAAATAATCGGCTTCAATCTCATTAAAAACTGTATTTGCTTTTTCCTGTTTATCGAATAAAACACCAAAAAACTTAATCCATTCAGCTTTTGCTAAGGGAGATGTTTCTACCCAATCACCATTGAAAATAACAGGAATATTAGCTTTTTTAATGGTTTCAAACGATTTATTAGTGCCATCTACACCAAAACCAATTACAACATCAGGATTTAGTTCTAGAAGGACTTCCGTATTTATACCTTCATTTTTTCCTAATTCTCTTATACGTCCAGTTTTAATAAGTTCTCGTGTTTTTTTAGAAGAAATATAATCACATCCTGGAAAACCAATTAATGTTTGCTCGACACCTAAAAGCTCTAATGCCGGAATATGTGTGGTAGACGTTACAACAAGTTTTTCAATTGGAGTTGTAATAATACCATCGTACTCAGAAGTATTTAGAGTTGTTGAAGCTAATTTATCACGATTTATTATTACATAGCGATAGGTTTTTTCAGCTTCAGGCCAAGGATTTTTTATCTCTAGAATATCAAAAATATCATTATTAGAAACTGAAAACCCAGAAGCATATTTAAGACTAAATGCTTCATTTTCAATATCATTGATTGGTAAGTCTTTTTCTGTATTCCTACAGGAAAAGGTAATTAGAAGAATAAAAACTAAAACTAAATGTTTCAAGAGGATAGATTTTATAAGCCAAAAATAAGATTATTTAAGCTTATGCTCGTTACATGAATCAAATTGTTTAGTTTTGCAGCGAAATTTGGTTTGGCGATGTTAATCTAAACTACTCGGTATCATTAGTAAGGTCCCGAAGCATGTTCGGGATGGTAAAGCCAATTAAAAGGGAATCTGGTGAAAATCCAGAACTGTTCCCGCAACTGTAAGTTTTATACTGGACTCGTTTCAGTATCTCATAATGAGTTATTATTTTCTGCAATACCACTGTCAAGACGTTACAGTCTTGATGGGAAGGTTAAATAATAAAAAACAAGTCAGGAGACCTGCCTTTTTTCAATAAAAATAAGTCAAACTTTCGGGATAAAAGTTTACGTATGATAACTCATGCTATTCTCGAGTAAATTACATTCTATGAAGCCCATAATCGGTCTTTAGTAAGCTATATCATTATTGATTATAAGCTTCTATTAAATTTTTATTGTATGAAGAAACAAAGAAATTTTCTTGTTGCACTAACAATTTTTGCAACAACATTTGGGTTTGCACAACAGCAAACAGACTCTTTACAAGTTGAACAACTTGAAGAAGTAGTTATTACAGATTCTCGTTTTGAATTAAAACGTGAAAATTCTGGTAAAACTGTTATTAGTATTTCTGCTAAAGAATTAGAAAACAATCAAGGTAGAACGATTGCAGATATCATTAATGATAAATCTGGAATTACTATCAATGGTGCTAATAGTCAAGCAGGACAACCACTAACAACATTTGTGCGAGGTGGTCAAAATAGGCAAGTACTAGTATTAATTGATGGTATCGCTGTTAGTGATCCATCACAAATTGAAAACAATTTTGATTTACAGTTATTGTCTCCTGATCAAATTGAATCTATTGAAATTTTAAAAGGTGCTTCAAGTGCTTTATATGGAAATAGAGCTTCCACTGCAGTTATTAATATAAAGCTAAAAGAAGCTTCTAAAAATAATGTGGCTGCAGTCTTTAATTCATCTCTTGCAACTAATAATTCTCAAGATGATTCTAGAGTAGATATAGCAGATTTTACAAACTCTATTGGAGTAAATGGTACCCTAAATAAGTTTAATTATTTAATAAATTTCAGTAATAAATTTACAGATGGCTTATCTGCAATTAAAGCTTTAGAAGGAGAAAATGAAAATGGTAGTGACGAATTCTCTAAAATTGCTGGAAATATTAAGTTAGGTTATCAATTTAATGATAAACTATCTGTAACAACTTTCGCAAACTTTGATAAATATAGAACAGGTTTTGATGAGAGTTTTGGTTTTTTAGATGATGATAATATTTCAAGAAGTGAGCAGTTTAGAGTTGGTATAGCTCCTAAATACAAGTATAATAAAGGTAGTTTTCAAATAAACGCTGCAATAAATTCAATTGATAGAGAATTTGAATCCTCTTTTCCATCTCAATTTGAGGCACAATCTATTGTTGTAGATGCTTTTAATAAGTATCAGTTTAATGATAATCTATTCACTATACTTGGTGTTAATTATGTGAGAACTGAAATGGATAGTTATGCAATTCCATTCGGAGAAACGTCTTTTCAACCAGATATTGAATCTGAAACAGCTAATGACGAGATAATAGATCCTTATGCTAATGTTACCTACATAACAGATTTCGGTTTAAATATAAACGCTGGAGTGCGCTTAAATAATCACAGCGAGTATGGAAGTAACTTTGTGTACAATATAAACCCATCTTATAATTTCGAAATCAACGAGACTAACACTGTTAAAGTTCTAGCATCCTATAGTACTGCCTATATAACGCCATCTTTATTTCAGTTATTTGCTAACGGATTTGGTAACCCAAATTTAGAAGCTCAAGAGGATGCTACAATTGAAGCTGGTTTTGAACTTAATAGAAATAATAACTTAAAATTAAGTGCTATTTACTTTAATAGAAAACAAGATAATTTTATTGATTATGTTGTTTTAGACCCAGATACATTTGCCGGAGAATATCAAAATTTATCTGATTCTAGAACGGTTAGTGGAGTAGAAGTAGAATTAAATTATAGTCCAATTGAAAAATTGGATGTCTCTGCAAATTACACGTTTACTGAATCAAAAGACGCTACATTGTTTAGAGTACCAAAGCACAAAGCAAATGCTACTGTAGGTTATGCGTTTTTACATGATTCTTATGTAAGTTTGTCTTATCAGTATACTGACGATAGAGTATCTCCATTTTTTAACGATGATTTTACAGCCAATAGAATTCTAGATACCTACAGTTTAGTTAATCTTTTTGCAAGACACTGTATAATTAAGGATAGATTAAGTGTTAATCTCGGAATAACTAATCTATTTAATACAGATTATGAAGAGTTGTATCGCTTTACAACATTAGGCAGAAACTATAGATTAGGATTTACTCTCAAGTTCTAAAAATAAAAAAGCCGCTGGTCATTGAGGTTCTCGAAATGCAGCGGCTTTTTTGTTGTAAGATGTTTTAATTATTTAGCATGGAGGTATTTATATCCATTACCATATTATCCTTAATTGGTGTATAGAATTTAGAGTTTGTCATTATTTTAAACTTACTATTACTATTATTGCTAACTGGAGCTCTTGTACCAATAATTTCCTGAATAGCTCTTTCTAATAAAGGTTCTGTCACATCTCCTAAAACACCAAGATTACTGATGTCTTCCTCAAAAGTAATATCTGGGTTTAAACCATCTGTAAATTCAAAAAAGCCATCAGCATTGGCATTTCTACCTAAAAGTGGTAACATGCCATATGTATGATTTGGATTTATTGGTCCAGAACAATTTTCGGTTAATACGAAAGCACAATCAGGTGCATCCAATAATACAGTTGAAAATTCATTTTTACCAACCGTTACATCTCCAATATGTACGAGATTATTTCCTAAATAAGGAGAGGCACTTAAAGAGTTAATTAATAACTCGCTAGCTGAAGCAGAGCTACCTTGAGCTAATACATATAATGAGTTTAAGTTTAAGCTATTTATAGCTGACCCATCGGCTAATTCATTTACAAAATTTCGTTCTCTATCTTCTTCACTTAAAACTTCATTTAATTTATCGTTATAAACAGATCTTAAAAAAACATCTCCTGTATATTGCCCAGTTATCATGCTAGATAAGCGTATAGTAGTACCAACACTTCCTCCTAAATTGTAGCGTAAATCAAGAATTAACTCATCAATATTTTCGGAAGCAAATTCTGCAAAAACAGCATTTAACTGATTATCAAATTCATCATTAAAGCTATTATACATTAAGTAACCAATTTTTATACCTTCAATTTCATAAACTTCATTTATAAGTATTGGGTTCTCTGTAAGGGTTTGCTTTATTAATGTAATTTCATTGCCATTTACTACAATTTCATCATTTACGATATCAGCTAGTCCTATTGTGTAGCTTGTATTATCTCCGAATAATAAACTACCAAAATTATTTTCATTTAAGTTAGTACCATCCACTGATCTAAAGAGCATTCCTCTTTCAACATTTTGGGAAGCTGCATTAGAATTGGGAACTACATATTGAACAAAACCTAATAATTCTGATCCACCATCAATTCTTGCTAATCCAAATTCCATTCCATTAGATAGTGATACGCCATTTAGAGAATTAATTAAATCATTATAGTTAGATGTTATAATACTAAAACGATCTTCGCTAAATAAAAGACTTTCAAATAAAGCTTCAGGAGAATCAAAACTATCTAAATAGTCACCATATTCACTATTACTAGAAAAACGATCATCTAATAAATCAGGCACATCTTGCTGCCAGAAATACCATAAGTTCATGCCTTTCCAGATAAAATCGTTAATCTCTCTTGAAGAGGCTATATTATCGTCTATATCATCATTAAAACAACTTGTGTTAAAAATAAAGACAAAGGCTAGTAGTGAATATTTTAAGTTTTTACTCACAACATATTTATTTATTAAGTGTTCGTGAAAATTTTTCAAATTTTTCATATGTAATTTATTATTTCTTTTTAAAGCAATTTTTTAAAAGTCATTCAATATATAAACTCTAAATTTACTGACATTATTTTATTTTAAAAATATTTTGTAACAAAATCTGAAGTAGTTCGTCGTAATAACAAATAGCCATAAAAAGCTATTCTAACCAAACCAAAAATGACACAAGAAGCGTTTTTACATATTGTAATGCCTTTTAAAGATAAAGTTTTTCGTTTAGCCAAACGATTGCTAGTTTCTAGAGAAGAAGCAGAAGATGCTACTCAAGAAATTTTGTTAAAGCTTTGGAAAAATAAAAAGCAAATAGAGGACTACAAGAATGTAGAAGCTTTTTCGATGACGATGACAAAGAATTTTTGTTTGGATAAGTTAAAGTCTAAACATGCACAGAATCTAAAAATAGTGCATAGTAATTATCAAGATGGTAACATATCCTTACAAAAACAAGTTGAGTTAAATGATAGTGTAGATTGGGTTGGTAAGATTATTGAAGATTTACCAGAGCAACAAAAAATAATATTGCAAATGCGAGATGTAGAACAATATGAGTTTGCTGAAATATCAAAAATGTTAGATATGAATGAAACTGCTATTAGAGTAGCACTCTCAAGAGCAAGAAAAACAATACGAGAAAAATTAACTAAAACACATAATTATGGTGTTAGATAATATAGAAGGATTAATAACAAAATACGAACAAGGTGAAACAACCTTAAAGGAGGAAGCTCTGTTAAAAGACTATTTTTCGCAAGAAACAGTTGCGCCTCATTTAGAAACGTACAAACCAATGTTTGTGTATTTTTTGGCAACACAACAAGAACAGTTTACTAAAGACGTTCCATTAAAACCTAGAAAAATAAATAGTATTTACAAATGGATTTCTGTCGCAGCTATTACAGTTCTAATGTTTGGTGTCTATACTCAAGTTAATAAAGAACCTCAATATACAGAGGAGCAATTATTAGCTTATAATCAAACCGTTGAAGCATTAAATTTACTGTCTTCAACATTTAATAAAGGAACAGAAAATATGCAGGCTTTAGACTTAATGTCATCCAATTTTAATAAAGGAGCAGAAAGTTTATCTCATGTAGAAACCTTTACAGAAACAACAAATAAAATTTTTAAAACAAATAATTAAATAATTAAATCATGAAAAAGTTAGTAATATTAATAGCAATTGTAATCGCTCCAGCTTTAACGTTTGGTCAAAGTATTTTTGATAAATATGAAGATCAAGAAGATGTTGCATCAATTGTAGTAAATAAAAAAATGTTTAACATGCTTGCAAGTATGAGTTTAGATGTTGACGATGCTGAAGCTCAAGAAGTAATAGACTTTGTAGGAAAGATTACTGGAATGCGTGTTTTTACAACAGGTAACGATGGTATCTCTAACCAAATGAAAGCAGATTTTAAATCGCACATCAATAGCTCAAGTTTAGAAGAGTTAATGCGTATTAAAGATGGGGGACAAACAGTTAAGTTTTATGTTAAAGAAGGTCGAGATGAAAACCATGTTAAAGAGTTAGTAATGTTAGCTACTGGAATTAAAGAAATGACTGAAGGACAAGACATTAAAATTAATGGTAAAAAGCGTGACATCGAAACAGTAATTTTATCGTTAACAGGAGATATCGATTTAAGACAAATAGGTAAATTCACCGAAAAAATGGATGTTCCTGGCGGAAAGCACTTAAAGAAGGCTGGAAGTAAGAAGAACTAATAGAAGTCAATTCAATCATTAAGATGAAACTATCAATCAAAAATTCAATCATGATACTTATTTTGACTGCAATTCTTTCGAGTTGTGGTCAAGGTGAGTCTCTACAATCGTATTTTGTTTTTAATCAAGAGAAAGCAGATTTTATGTCTGTAGATGTTCCAGTAAGCATCTTAAATCTTGATGATCAAAATCTCACAGAGGATCAGCGTGAAGCTTACGAATCATTGAATAAGCTTAATATGCTTGGTTTTCAAAAAACAGCTGACAATACAGAAGTTTATAATGAAGAGTATGCTAAAGTTATGACTATTTTAAAAGACTCTAAATATCAAGAGTTATTTAGAGGAGGTAATAGTTCTGACGGTAAAATCATTGTAAAGTATTTAGGTGACGATACCTCAATTGACGAACTTATTATAGTTGGTACAGCAAAAGATAAAGGGTTTGCTATTGTCCGTGTTTTAGGTGATAATATGGAACCTGCAAAAATTATAAAACTAGGCGATGCTATTAAAAGTCTAGACTATGAAAGTTCAGAGCTCAAACAATTTTCGGAGTTCTTTAAATAAAATAGGAAAAATGTTACTGTTTAAATCTGTCTGTATTCTGAATCTTCAATTTCAGTTTCAGACAGATTTTCTTTTATAAAATCGTTACTATCGTCATCTTGATTTCTGGATATAAAAGTATTTAGGACTAATAAACTAAATGCAAGAATTAATAAAAGCTGTATGGCTACATTTTCCATTAAAGGATATAAACCAGTAACGTCAATAATACAAAAAGCCATAAAAGCTATGGTTAATCCGCAACAAAAGTATAAAGCAAAACGATCACTAAACATTTTAAATACCAGTATAATTTTGAGGTGATATTACTTTTAATTCAGCTTTAACCTCATTTGATACCTCTAATGTATCAATAAAATTTGAAATAGAAGATTGCGTGATTTTTTCGTTTGTTCTAGTTAAACCCTTTAAAGCTTCATATGGATTAGGATAGCCTTCTCTTCGTAAGATTGTTTGAATAGCTTCTGCAACAACTGCCCAGTTATTTTCTAAATCCTCTTCAAATTTACTACCATTGAGTAATAATTTGTTTAATCCTTTTAAGGTAGATTTAAAACCAATAAGCGTGTGACCAAAAGGTACGCCAACATTTCGCAAAACAGTACTGTCCGTTAAATCACGTTGCATTCTGGAAATAGGTAATTTTGCAGACAGATGTTCAAAAATAGCATTAGCAATACCTAGATTTCCTTCACTGTTTTCAAAATCTATTGGATTTACTTTATGAGGCATCGCCGAACTCCCAACTTCCCCTTTTTTTATTTTTTGTTTAAAATAATCCATTGAGACGTATGTCCAGAAATCACGATCTAAATCAATAATTATTGTATTAATTCGCTTTAAACAATCAAACAAAGCAGCCATATGATCGTAATGCTCAATTTGAGTTGTAGGAAACGAATGTTGTAAGCCCAATTTTTCTTGAACAAATTTACTTCCAAATGCTTTCCAGTCTATATTTGGGTAGGCCACTTTATGTGCATTAAAATTTCCAGTTGCTCCTCCAAATTTTGCAGCACTTGGTATATCGTTCAATAAATTAAACTGTTCTTCTAATCGCGTTACAAAAACCTGAATTTCTTTTCCTAAACGAGTAGGTGAAGCTGGTTGACCGTGAGTTCTTGCCAGCATAGAAATAGCTTCCCATTCAGAAGTAAGCTCTTTAAGTTTTTCTAAAACTTTAAAGTATTCAGGAACATAACTATCATTCATAGCTTCCTTTATACTTAATGGAATTGCAGTATTATTAATATCTTGAGAGGTTAACCCAAAATGAATAAACTCTTTATATTTCTCTAATCCAAGTTTGTCAAATTGTTCTTTTATAAAGTATTCAACAGCTTTAACATCATGATTTGTAACTGCCTCAATGTTTTTAATCGCTAATGCATCATCTGCTGAAAATTCTTGATATAGTTTTCGTAAATCTGAAAACACTGATGTATCAATATCATTAAGTTGTGGAAGCGGAATTTCGCAGAGCGCTATAAAATATTCTACTTCTACTAAAACACGATACCTTATAAGGGCTTCTTCAGAAAAATAGTTTGATAAATCTGCTACTTTATTCCTATAACGTCCATCAATAGGAGAGATGGCATTTAGTGATGATATTGACATGTTGTTGTGTTGTTTTTTGCAAAAAGCAAAGATACTATAAGATTGATGATTGACGAACGCTGATTGTAGATTTTTACATTTTAATAAGAATAAATTCTTCTAACTTCTAACTTCTAACTTCTAACTTCTAGCTCCTAACTTCTAACTTTTTGAGAATATGTCTAGCTCGCGCTTTAAATCCTGAACTTTGCATTTGGTAATCGCGTTCTAAAATCATTACTAATTCTGGGTGAATCCAGTCATAATCCTTTCCTAATAAAAACAAGCTATTCATTGCATACGCTTTTGGTGCAATTTTTTCGTCATTAATCATCCAATCAAAACAAGCTTCAATAATTTTTTCTTTGTGTTTTTCAGTCAAACTGGTTTTAATTCTATTGTCGTGTTTTGAGTAATAGGCTTTAACTAAATATTCGCAAACTTTTGCTACAGGTCTTACTGCAGAATCTTGATGTACTTTACTCATGTTATCAGTAAATGAATCTAAATAAGGAATTGATGACTCCAAATTTTCCCCAGACATAAACTCAAAAACCCAAGCAGCACGACAGGATATTTTGTCGTTAACCATAAATAAAATTTCTAATAACTTTGGAATTAATTCTGGATTGTCTATCACTAAATTTGCATAGTATAAACGCTTTTCACGTGAATGATTAACATAATTTAATTCGTTATATAGCTGCTCTGTTGTCAAAGTTTTTTATTTTAGACACCTAAAATTAAACAAATGAAACGAAAATTAAGAAATTTAATATTTACTTCACTTAAGGTCATATTTAAATTTCTTAATGAGAGAACGAGTTCGGCGAGTGGTTGCATGCGTTCTCAATTTTATAATTAACATCAAATCAAATAATTACTAAAATTTAAACGCATGAAAATTCTCAAGAAAATACTTTTACTATTATTAGTTGTTTTTGTAATTGCTCAATTTTTTGGTCCAGATAAAAATGAAGGAGATGTAACGTCTGTTAATGCTTTTGTAAACGAAACAAAGCCCTCTCCTGAAGTTGCTGCGGTATTAAAAGAAACATGTTATGATTGTCATAGTAGCCATACACGTTACCCTTGGTATAATAATATTACACCTGTCAATTACTGGTTAGCAGACCATGTAAAACATGGAAAAAAGCATTTAGATTTTTCTAAATGGAGTGAGTATTCGGTTAAAAAGAAAGACCATAAATTAGACGAATTAATTGAAATGGTTGAGGCAAAATCAATGCCTTTACCTTCTTATACATGGACGCATTCTGAAGCTAATTTAACAGACGCGCAAATTCAATCTGTTATTGATTGGGCTAAACAAGTGCGTTTAGGTTACAGTCTGCAGGATAAGCCAGAGTAAGTTAGTTAATGCAGAAGCTCCTCATAATTGGTCATCACTTTCCAGAGCCAAAAAGTTCTGCAGCTGGAAGCAGAATGCTTCAAATTATTGAGTGTTTTCATTCTAATAATTACACTAGAACTTTTGCTTGTGCAAGTGCTAAAAATGATAATGCTTTTAATCTCTCTAAACTAGGAATAGAAGAAGTTTCTATAAAGTTAAACCACTCTAGTTTTGATGATTTCATCAGACAGTTACAACCAGATATTGTATTGTTCGATCGATTCATGACCGAAGAACAATTTGGTTGGCGTGTTTCAGAGGTTTGCCCAGACTCTTTAAAAATTTTAGATACGGAGGATTTACACGGTTTGCGTAAAGGACGACATCAAGCATTAAAGGATAATAAATCTTTTAATAAAAGTTATGTATTCAATGAAACAGCCAAACGTGAAATAGCAAGCATTTATAGATGTGATATAAGTCTCATTATTTCTCAAGTAGAAATGAAAATTCTTAAAAACGATTTTAAAGTTGATGCAGCACTTCTTCATTATTTACCATTTTTACTAGATTCTATTTCTGATCTAACTATCTCTAGACTGCCTAGTTTTGATGAAAGGAACCATTTTGTTACAATAGGTAATTTTCTACATGAACCTAATTATGATGCTATTAGGTATTTAAAAGATACTCTTTGGCCTCTAATACGTGAACAATTGCCAAAAGCAGAAATGCATGTTTACGGAGCGTATTCTTCTCTAAAAGTGGAACAATTACATAATAAAAAACAAGGTTTTTTAATCAAAGGATTTACCGATGATGTACATAAAGTAATGCAACAAGCTAAAGTCTGTTTAGCACCTCTACGATTTGGAGCTGGTCTTAAGGGTAAGCTAATAGATGCGATGCAAAATGGTTTGCCATGTGTTATGAGTGAGATTGCTGCTGAAGGTATGTTTGGTGAATTAGAAGCTAATGGATTTGTTAATGATGAGGATACTACTTTTGTAGACAGTGCAGTTAAATTGTATACATCTCAATCGCTTTGGGAAGAAAAGCAACATAATGGCTTTGAAATAGTTAGAAAACGTTTTGATAAAAATAACTATCAGCAGAACTTTATAAATACAGTTGAATTAATAAAGAATAGTTTAGAAGAGCATCGTCTAAATAACTTTACTGGACAAATGCTGCAACATCAAAGTATGCAGAGTACTAAATTTATGAGTAAGTGGATTGAAGCGAAGAATAGAAAATAATCTTCAGCAAAAGGTAAGTCCTAAATATCCTAAAAATTAGTTAATTAACATTTGGTATTTTTTCTTTAACAGGATGCTAACATCAGAGCATAACTATTGTTACTACCTTTTAGTCCTCAACCAAAATCATTCTTAATAATGAAAACAATTACTAAACTTTTTTTATGCTTGACGCTTACATTAAGTTTCAACGCATTGGCACAATTAAATACACCAAGAGGTAGCCAGAAAGCTACAGTTTCTCAACGTGTAGGTATTACAGATATTTCAATTGAGTATTCTAGACCAAGTGTTAATGGTCGCGAAATTTGGGGCAAGCTAGTGCCTTATGGCATGAATAACTTCGGATTTGGAACAGCTAAAGAATCACCTTGGCGAGCTGGAGCAAATGAGAATACCATAATTAAATTTACAGATGATGTTGCTATAGATGGTAAAACTGTTGAAGCTGGTGCTTATGGTTTACATATGGTTATCAATCCTGATAATACAGCAGACATCATTCTATCTAATAATAGTACAGCTTGGGGAAGCTATTTTTACAATCCCGATGAAGACGCTGTTAGAGTTAGAGTGACTATGAAGGACCATCCTCATACTGAACAATTGACTTTCGGTTTTGAAAATGTGACGCAAAATTCAGCTGACGTTGTTTTAAACTGGGAGAAAAAACAAATTCCCTTTAAAATAGACGTAGATGTTACTAATATTGTGTTAGCAGATATTAGACGAAAATTACAAGATCAACCTGGCTTTAATAGACAAACTTGGGAGCAAGCTGCAGCTTTTTCTTTAAACAATGGAGGCGATTTAAACGAGGCTCTTTCTTGGATAGATGCTGCAAGGTCAGGGCAAAATTTTAGTCAAGAAACTTTTGCAAATACGCAAATTAGAGCTGGAATTTTAAATAAATTGGGTAGGCAAGCTGAAGCCATGGAATCTATGGATGCTTTTTTACCTCAAGCCACTGTATTTGAAGCACATCAATATGGTAGGCAATTAATTGGTTTAGGAATGAAAGATAAAGCTTTAGAAGTGTTTAAAATGAATGCAGAAAGGCACAAGCAATCTTGGCCAACAAACTATGGATTAGCTCGCGCTTATTCTGCTAAAGGAGATTATAAAAAAGCACTAGAGCATTTAAAAGTAGCTTTAGCTAATGCTCCTAATGCTGCAAGTAAAGGAAGGGTTCAAGCTAACATCGATAAATTAGAAAAAGGCGAGGATATCAATTAAAACACGAGACGTTTGTTTACTGTTTTAAAAATCCCAACTCAATTATGAGTTGGGATTTTTTTATTGAAGTCATATAAACTCTCCTAAATTAAACTTCATATCTCACCATTATTTACTAACAAAAACTAATCAATCTTTATCAATTTTCCAGTATAGAGAGTTTTATTTTTATGCGAAATAGTATAAATGTAATTTCCAGAAGATAAGCTTGATACATCATAAGATTTATTACTTTCTACAATAAACGTTTTTATTACTTTACCATTTAAATCCATTAATTTTAAAATAGAATTTGAGTATTTATTAAAGTCTAGATTAATAACTAAAGAATCCTTAACTGGATTTGGATATAGTTTTGGGGAGCTTATATAAACTTCAGGAATCCCTAAACCAGCATTTTCAACAACATTATGAGTTGTGTTAAGTTCTATGTTCGTAAAGCTTTCAACCGTGCCAATTGGCCAAGTAATTTCAAGTTCTTCAATTGTTGTAGCATCTCCTAATCCAAAATGTACTGTGTAACTATTTTGGCTACAATAACCACTATTTGCAGATATTTTTCTAGTTTGCCATACTTCGTTATTGTTAATTATCGCTCTTACTCGCACTTTTGTACCAATTGCAGATTTATTAGAGTCTGTTCCTGTACAATTAATTTTCACCCAGTTATTTCCTGATCCTGTATTTCTAAATAATGAGTTTACCTGATTACCATCATCATTATTGGCATATACAACATCTAACCAACCATCATTATTATAATCACCAAGAGCAGCACTATATGTCCAGCCAGAATGTGTTGCTAGAGAACTAGTTGTATCTTGAGAGAAGTTACCACTACCATCGTTTAAATAAATATAATTATTATCAAAAAAAGGAGAGTAAGCATTACAAACTATTAAATCTAAATCTCCATCATTATCTAAATCTCCAAATGTTGATCCAAATGAACTACTTGTAGTTGCTGTTATTATAGAAGCTGTTTGTTCTGTGAAATTTCCATTTTCATTTAAAAATAATTGGTTGCTTTGACCATTGTAATTGGCGACAAAAAGATCAAAATCTCCATCATTATCTATATCTGCCCAAGAGCTTCCTGCAGAATTTTTTGTGTCTTGAACAATAGGTAAAGACGTTATTTGAATGAAATTATTAGGACCATCATTTCTATACAATGAATTAGTAGAGTTTCCTTCGTTAGTGACAAATAAATCGCTATCACCATCACCATCATAATCTACCCAATCAACAGATCTTGTTGCTAATTCTTCATTGTCAATTACTAAACTAAAAACTTGAGAATAATCCCCTAATCCTTGATTTTCATAATATAGATTTTCAAGCTCTTGAAGACTATTGGTGAAAAAAATATCAAGCAACTGGTCATTATTTGCATCTATCCAAGTTACAGCCTCTGAAAAAGTAGGTGTGGTACCAGAAACATTTGTTGGTTCGTAACTGAAAGAACCATTACCATTATTTCTATAAAAATAATTTATTGTTCCAGTTCCCCAAGTTACCATATAAGCGTCAAGATCTCCATCGTTATCAGCATCAGCGAAACTAGCTGCTACGGATCTACTATTATCTTGAACAATTGCATCATTAGTAATAGTAGTAAATGTGCCATCTGTATTATTTATGTACAAAAAATTATTTGCACCAGAACCTGGTCCTGCAGAGTTAGTAATAAAAATATCATCCCAACCATCTCCATTGATATCAACAAAATTTGCACTTCTTGAGTCACTTGGTGTTGTTGTTATATCTAGAATAGTAGTAGCTTCAAATGATTGCGCATGTAAGGTCGTGTAAAATGATATACAGAATAAGTAGAGTAATTGTTTTTTCATAAGTTATTTTTTCTGTAAAAATCATAAATACTTAATGACAATCGGACTTAAATGATACTACTACAACCTATTTTGATACGATTTCATTATTTTTTGATCTTAAATAATTTTTTTATACTCACAAAACCATCACCATTTAAGAGAATAAATAAAGAGCCACAAAGCATCATAATTGCAGGAAAGGTATTTGAGTAAGAGTCATTTAGGTGTACCAAAACTATAGCAATAATGAAATTAATAATCATTGCAATAGCTGCCCATTTGGTTTTCCAGCCAAGAATAAATAAAATGCCGCAGACAAATTGCGCATACACAGATATGTGAGCGGCTAATAAAGGGATAGGGACATTAAAACTTTTTAAAAAAGCTTCAAACTCGAGCATACGTTCCCAAGAAAAAATATTGTCTTGTACACCGTAAATAAGATGAAAGCCAATAGGTATTCGTATGAGTAAATCAGCGAAAGTTTTTAGTTTGTTAGTTTTCATACTGAGTAAGTATTAAATTGTTTTTTAAATTGTTTTTTAAATTGTTTTTTAAATTGTTTTTCTAAATAGTTGCTGTTTAAAAGTAATGCAACTACCTGCCTTTTAATGCATTAAAAAATAAAGGAAACTTCGTAAAATATTCTTGAGCGAGGAACCCTTTAAAAGGTCTACTGATTATAACGCGTACACCCACTATCATTAAGTCTAGCAAGTAATTCAATGATTATCTGCTAAATCACTAACTAAATTACCAAGACTGTAAATGAGTAATAATCTTTCGCCTCTAGGTGCATGCAGAAAATTACTATTGCTGAATTTAGCTTTTGCAGTATTTACCAGGCTGACGACTTCAGTTTACTAAAACAACAAGATTACTAACTGTATTACTATTACTAGTCATGTTGTTTTTTTATGACTTTTTACTTTTAAAGTAATCCATGACAAACTGTATTTTGTCTTTTACGTTTTTATTAATAGGTATATCTGGTAGAATACCTCGCTCATTATAGCCATTTGGGTATTTAGGGTCTTCTATTTTTCCTATCGAGCTAGTAGGATACCCGAAATAGATGTTTTGATTATGTGAGTTTTTTAGTTTAATGCTGTTTACACTGGTATAATCTATAATACCATAAGTTGGGCTACCAAAAGTTGTTATTTTATCGCTTACTTTTTTAGAATGTAAAATAAACGATTCGGCAGCGCTCCCAACTGCACCATCGGTAATAATAGCTACATGCTTTATTTTTGAAGGGTGAATTTCTAACTTTTGCTCTGGGTATTTAGGCCCTGGAATAATTTTGCCTATATTGTTTTCAATACGTTTTGCAATGTCGCTATATATAACACTACCATTTTTAGCCATACGCTCGTAATAGTCTTTAGTATCTTTAGAGGCTAATACCTCCCCTTGTTTGTCGGCAGGCATCACTGTTTTTGTAGCATATAACTCTATAAACGAAAAATATATAGCATTACCACCAGTATTACCACGTATATCTATTATCAAGTTTTCTGCACCTGCTAGCATTTCTAAATTTTCTTTTACAATTTGCACAAAATCTTGATAGTCTGCCATAAACGAGGGAATAGAAAACAAGACATTTTTAGCGTCTAGTTGGTGCACGGTCGGCAAATTAGGATTTTTAGGATGTACAATAGTAATTTCTCTTTTAGCTGTGATTGAAGTTGTTTTTGCCCAAGTCATACTGTTAATACTTAGTAGTGTGCCTTCTTTAAATAAAACACCATATACATGTCTAGGTTGATAATCATAGGTGTAATAAGTACCTAAATATTTTTTACCATTATATTCAAAGGTAGCTTTTAATTCTCCCGGTATTATACCTTTTTTTGTTGAAGATAATATATAAGCTTTATACTGTTTATTTTCTTTAATAATAGCAATTTCCGAACTGGCATCTGTATAAGTGCCAATAATAGCATCTGCTTTTGTAAAAGGATTTAAACTTTTTTCTATTGATAATAATTTGTTGATGCTATCTAGATTTACAATATTAGATTTAATCTCTTTTTTACAAGTAGCAATTGCAAGTGAATCATGTTTGGGTAGTTCAAATACAAATAGATGTCCATCTTTAAAAAAATCTAAAAACTTATTGATAATTTCGGTGCATTGAGTAGGTTCGGTATGTTTTGTAAGTGTAGCAAATTGCTTTTTTATGTTGTTATATTTGGTAAGCTCGTTTTCAAGCTCCATTTTTTTATATACCAAATAATTAGTCTCTAGTTTGCTAACAGTTTCATTAAAAGTTGCACCACAATTACAAGCGTTGGTTTTGTTTTGTGCAGTAACAGTAACAAGCCTCACAAAAAGTATTATAATTAAGGTGATTTTTAATTTTTTCATGTTTATTTATTTCTGTTATATTTTGTATACTACTTGATGTAGCTATTGCAACATAGTCATGGTAAAGGTTATAATGATATTTTAAATCATTTTTTACTATTTTTAATAGTTCTTCAACAAAAAAAATACTAACGCAATTAGTATTTACCTTTAAAGACCAAACAGACTATGCACTATAACTTGAGCTGCTCTTTCACTCCCTTTTAAAGAAGGGTGAAATCCATCTGCTCCATAGTATGAAAAGTCTTGTGTTGTATCAAAGTATTCTTTCCAAACTTGGCCTACTGGACATAAAATTGCATCATTTACTTCTGCTGCAGCCGAATAATTTGAGATAACACCGTCAAAAGTATGATACAAGTTGAGGGATGGCCAAACCATAAAATAAACCAATTTGGTATTATTGGTCTCACATAAGTTGGCATAATCTGCTCCATTATTAACTAACATATCATAACCATCTTGTTGAGATGATGGCCCTTGTTGTATAATAACGTAATCGTATTTTTTTGATGTAATTAGTTGCTGAACCTCTCCATCTGCCCAATGATCGACAATGGCATAATTAGGCTTAGCTACCATCTTTATTTCTATTATTATATCTTTTTCTTCTGCATATTGTTTTACCAATTTGGGCAAATCATTAGTGTAGGTTAGACTATTACCTATAAAGAGTATGCTATGCTTTGGGTTTGAATTAAAAGATTTATAATCATCTGTATTGCAGTTTGTTGTAAGTAATAGCAATACTGCTAATAGGGATTTGATTAATAGTTTCATTGTTTAAAGTAATTTTTTGATGTTTAAATTATTTATATACATCGTTACTTTATTTTTTTTTGATATTTGATAACTATTTAGTGATATTTAATAGCAATAGTTTGCTATAATATTATCGTTTCGGGATTATGATTTTAGTCTTAACCAAAGCTGATTTACTTTTAGGATTTTTAATGTTTTTCATTTCAAAGGTGTAATTACCATCATATAGCGTTTCCAATCTTTCTAATACATTTCTAATGCCGTTTCCATATACAATTTCCTCCTTTAATGATTGACCATTATTAATTACTTCGAAAATAATTTTTTCATCAGAAGATGAAACCATTAGAGAAATATCTAATTTATCATGATTATAGGAGAAACCATGTTTTATAGCATTTTCAATAATTGGTTGAAGTAGTAAAGGTGGAACGTTAATATTTAATTGTCTTTTGTTAATAGTCAAGTTGATATTGAGTTTCTCGTCAAAACGAATTTTTTCTATATCTAAATACTTATTTAGAATAGAAAGCTCTTCTTCTAGTGTAATGAATTTTTGATCCTTTATATTAAGAGTACTTCGCAATAATGAGCTTAAATCTGCAATGGCATTTTGAGATTTTTTTACATCAATATCTGTTAAAGAAGAAATATCATTTAAGGCATTAAATAAAAAATGTGGCTGTAATTGTGATTGTAAGGCGTTAATTTTTGTGTCTAATAATTGTGTTTTAAGCCGCTCTTGATTAACAATAGTTTTTTGTTGTTCTTTTAAATAGTAATAAGCATAAACTATTGCCATTAGAGATAAATAAACAAAAAAGTTATAGTTTAAATTCCCTAAACCTCTTACCCAAACAGATTCTAAAGTAATATCTACTGTGCCACCAAATAAGTATCTTTCCATTAACATAGTATTTGATGCCGTGTAAAATGATAAAATAAATGCCAGAAATGTATGAATAATAAAACTCTGAAAGAGCTTCTTTTTTAATGTAATTAAACTTACAGTAAGTTTTATGGACAGTAAAATAAATAAAAATTTCAATCCGTAATTTATTAGGTACTTTATAATAAGAGTTTTGAAATTTATCTTTGCAAAGGTCTCTGGGTTATTAAAATAATAATAAAGAGCGCTTCCAATAAAGTCAATTAAATATGCAGCTATAAAAACGCATAATAGAAGTTTGAGGAGTGTTTTGTCTACAAATGATTTTTTAAAGAGTATCATCTAATTTTTGTTGATTTTAAAAAATTAGACCTGTATTTATTTGTAACAGAAAATACACTTTGATCATTCATTTTAATACTGTAATCTCCTTGTCCTTCGCTGATTATTTCTTTAATCTCATTCATGTTTATAATTGTTGATCTATTTACCCTTAAAAACATACTTGGATTTAGCTTTTCAATAAAATCACTCATTGATATTCTATAAACATGCTTGTTGTTATCTTTTGTAAATATTTCAGCGTAGTAAGCAGAGGAAGTTATATACTTTATTGTTTCTGTCTTTACAAAGTAGAATTTATTTCCAATCTTTAAAACAACTTTCTCCAAATAATTACCAGATGTATTTAGAGGATTGTTATCTGAACTTTCAAACGAATTAAGAAGTTTTGCAATTTTAGATTTATATATTTTTTTTAAATCTGCTTGATTCAGTTTCGATACGGCACGACTTAATGCTTCATAAAACCGCTCTATTTTATAAGGTTTTAATAAAAAATCTATTGCTTTAACTTCAAATGCTTTAACAGCAAAGTTATCAAAGGCAGTAACAAAGACTATAATAGGTAACTTTTCGGGATTAATCTTTTTTAAGATATCAAAACCATTCATGTCTGTCATCTTAATATCTAAAAAAACAAGATCTATATTTTCATTATCAATTATTTCAATAGCCTCTTTACCTGATGAAGCTTCTAATATATCAGTATTGTAATCAGAATCATTAAGAAGTTTGATAATTCTTTTTCTAGCTAAAGCTTCATCGTCAGCAATTAAAATAGTCATAAAAATGAATATGCGTTTTAATGCTTAAAACTATGTTTTTTTGATTTAAATATCTTGTTTTTTGATATGAAACAATTATTTTTTGATATTTAGGTTAGCTAATATAATTCCAAATATTCTTGTACTTGCTCATTTGTTGATAGGTATGAAGAATAACTTTATTCTCTGGTTTGCTTAAAGAAGAATCAGTTTTTAATAATTGTTTAGCACAGTAGCGCGCATGTTGTAAAATATCTTTATCCTTTATAACATCTGCAATTTTTAAGTTTAAAATACCGCTTTGTTGCGTTCCCATGATATCTCCTGGACCACGCAGTTTTAAATCTACTTCGGCAATTTCAAAACCATCGCTAGATTTTACCATAGTCTCTAATCTAGTTTTACTGTCTTGAGACAATTTAAAACTAGTCATTAGTATACAATAGCTTTGTTCTGCACCACGACCCACACGACCTCGAAGTTGGTGTAGTTGCGACAAGCCAAAGCGTTCGGCACTTTCTATAATCATTACTGAAGCATTAGGTACGTTAACACCAACTTCAATAACTGTTGTTGCAACCATGATATTGGTTTCACCTTTAATAAAGCGTTGCATTTCATAATCTTTATCTTCAGATTTCATTTTACCATGAACGATAGATATTTGATAGTTTGGCTGTGGAAATTCTCGAACAATACTTTCGTAACCATCCATAAGATCTTTATAGTCTAATTTTGAACTTTCTTGGATTAATGGATATACGATATAAATCTGTCGACCTTTTGCTATTTCATCCCGTATAAATCGAAATACTTTTAGTCGATTGGTATCGTATCTATGAACCGTTTTTATAGGTTTTCTTCCTGCTGGTAATTCATCAATTATCGAGATGTCTAAATCACCGTAAAGAGACATGGCTAATGTTCTAGGAATTGGCGTTGCAGTCATCACTAAAATGTGTGGAGGAGAGGTATTTTTTTTCCATAATTTACTTCTTTGCGCTACTCCAAATCTATGTTGTTCATCAATAATCGCGAGACCTAAATTTTTAAATTTCACCTTATCTTCTAACAATGCATGTGTCCCAATTAACACTTGTAATTCACCATTTTCTAAATTTTCATGGATATCTTTTCTATTTGAAGTTTTAGTTGACCCAGTAAGTAATTCAACACTGATATTCAATTTATTACATAATTCAAATAACTCATTGTAGTGTTGAACTGACAAAATTTCAGTCGGTGCCATTAAGCAAGCTTGAAAACCGTTGTCAAGTGCAATCAGTATTGACATGAAGGCAACTATGGTCTTTCCTGAACCAACATCTCCTTGTAATAAGCGATTCATTTGTGCGTTACTTCCTAAATCTTGACGAATTTCTTTTAAAACTCGTTTTTGTGCATTGGTTAATTCGAAGGGCAAATGCTCTTTAAAAAAGGTGTTAAAGTAATTACCAACTTTATTAAAAGGGAGGCCTTTTATTTTAGATTTATGGATTAAATTTTTTAAAATTAGTTGCAACTGAATGTAAAATAATTCTTCAAATTTTAGTCTAAATTCTGCTTTAGAAAGTAGCTCTTGATTTCGTGGAAAATGTACATTAAAAAGTGCTTCAGATTTTGATAGCAATTTTTGATTATCTAATAAGTCTTTAGAAAGTGTTTCAACAAATTTACCTTTAGTTTCTATAAATAATTGCTGCATGATTTTTACAATCACACGATTAGTTATTCCTTTATTTGATAATTTTTCTGTAGAAGGATACACAGCTTGCATGGCAGATCGTAAACTCTTTTCATGATCTTCTTGCAATTCCATTTCTGGATGTGGCATGCTAAATCGATTGTTAAACCAATTAGTTTTACCAAATATTACATAAGGCGTATTAAATTTTAGACTTTCTCTTATCCATTTTTGACCTCTAAACCAGACTAATTCCATGATTCCTGTGTCATCTTGAAATGTTGCCACTAAACGTTTACCGCGTTTCTGTGCAATTTCTCGAACATCAGTAATTACTCCAATTATTTGTACTTCAGAAGTATTGCGTTGTAATTGGTTAATTGTATAATAGCACGTACGATCTATGTAGCGATTTGGAAATAAGTTAATGAGGTCTTGATATGTATGAATGCCTAATTCGCTTCGTAATAAATCTGCACGATTGGGTCCAACGCCTTTAAGATAATCTATTGGTGTTTGTAAATTGACACTCATAAAAGCGAATTTAAGCATTTAAGTCAAAGCATAAAATCATAAAAAATACTATTTTGGCTTAATCGTTGTTATAATCTATACATGAGAAATTTACTAGCTATTTTTTCGATTTTGTTTTTTGGCTTTATTCAAGCGCAGCAAACAGATTATGTGGATTTTAAAAAAGTAAATGCTGTTATTTTATTCAATCAAATACATGTTGATAGTACAGTTTACAATTCTTACGAAGTGAAATTTGATATACTCAAGCAAACAGATTCAATTTATCTAGATGCTGTAAATATGAGATTTAAAAATGTCGCACTTGATGGAAAATCAGTGAATTATAAAAATGACGGTAAAAAGCTTATTATCTATAATGATTTTGAAGATGGAAATAGTCATGTTTTGAACTTCATTTTTTTCGCTTCCCCAAAAAAAGCCATGTATTTTGTTGGTTGGGAGGATGATGCACCAAATCAAATTTGGACTCAAGGGCAAGGTAAGTATACCAGTAATTGGTTACCTAGTATTGATGATATGAATGATAAAATGGAGTTTGATATAACCTACGCTGCTCCTAAAGGTTATCAAGTGATAGCGAATGGTAAAATGGTTTCTAAACGAGAGAGTTCTGGTTATAATCTCTGGGAGTTTGACATGAATCATCCTATGTCTAGTTATTTGGTGGCTGTTGTTATTGGTAAGTATGATAAAGTTGTTGAGCATTCAGAAAGTGGTATCCCTATAGAAATGTATTATTATCCTGAAGACTCTCTCAAGGTAGAGCCAACATATCGCTACACAAAACAACTTTTTGATTTTTTAGAAACTGAAATAGGAGTTCCCTATCCTTGGCAAAACTATAAGCAAGTTCCTGTGCATGATTTTTTATACGCAGGAATGGAAAACACCACTGCTACTATTTTTTCTGATGACTTTGTGATTGATGAGATGTCTTTTGTAGATAAAAACTATGTAAATGTAAATGCACATGAGCTGGCACACCAATGGTTTGGAGATTTAGTTACAGAAACGTCTGGAACACACCATTGGTTGCAGGAAGGTTTCGCTACCTATTATGCATTACTGGCTGAACGTAAGGCATTTGGTGATAATTATTTTTATTGGCAACTGTATGAATACACTCAAGAATTGATGGATCAAGAACGAGCAGGTCAAGGCACTTCATTATTAAACCCCAAATCCAGTAGTACGACTTTCTATAAAAAAGGAGCATGGACGCTTTTTATGTTACGCGAGAAAATTGGAGATGTTGCTTTTAGAAATGCAGTTAAAAACTACCTCAAGAAATTTAAGTTTAGAAATGTAAGAACAGAAGACTTTATAAAAGAAGCAGAGCTAGCTTCAGGGCAAGATTTAAAAGCTTTTACTAAAGTTTGGTTAGAAGACAAGGTGTTTCCAATAGACAGGGCTTTAAGCGCCTTAAAGCAAATCTCTTCATTTATTCAAGAGTATCTCATGGTGGATTGTGAAACATTTTCATCTAAATGTAAAACCTATTTAACTTCAGGAATTTCGTATCAAGCCAAAGAAAAGTTAATAAAGCAGAATCCTAGCTTGGTGACTTCAGAAGTGTTTCAAGAAGATTTAAAGACCAGGCAAGCTATAGCAAAACACTTAAAGCAAATACCTGAAGAGTTAAAAAAGGATTATGAAACGTTGTTAGAGGATAAATCGTACATAACTATTGAAAATGCTTTGGTAAATCTTTGGGTTAATTTTCCTGAAGATCGCTCTAAATATTTAGATAAAACCAAGAGTATTATTGGGTTTAACAATAAAAATGTAAGACAGCTTTGGTTAACATTATCATTACTAACACCTGATTATAAAGAAAATGATAAACTACAGTTATTAAACGAGTTATCATCTTTCACCTCTTCTGAAAATAATTTTGAAGTAAGAATGATGGCATTTAATTATTTACAAAATTTAGATGCATTTAGTAAAGAAGTTTTACTGAACTTAAAACAAGCATCAACTCATTATAATTGGCAATTAAAAAAGTTTTCAAAAAATATGCTTGAGTTACTTGAGAGTAATCCTAAATACAAAACTATCTTAAAGAAGCTTTAGAAGAAAATTTTAACGATTCAACAAATAAACTTGAATAACAAGTTTTGATTCTTCATATTTATACTTCTAAAACAAAATCATGCGTGCATTAGTAATATCTGGAGGAGGAAGCAAAGGAGCTTTTGCTGGAGGTGTAGCTCAATATCTTATGGAGGTTGAGAAGCGTGAGTATGATATGTTTCTTGGTACTTCAACAGGAAGTTTATTAATTCCGCATTTAGCTACTAATGATATATCCAAAGTGTATGACATTTTTACTAATGTTACGCAAGGTGATATCTTTAGTGTGAGTCCTTTTGTTCAGCGTAAAAAAGGTGATCGAGAGTTTGTGTCTATAGACTTTGTTAATTCACTCTGGCAGTTTATTAGAATGAAGCGAACTTTTGGTGAGAGTAAAGCGCTTAAGCGTAATATTAGACGAAATTTCACAAAGGAAGAGTATAACAAAATTAGAAAAACCAAAGAAGATGTTGTGGTTACAGTGTCTAATCTATCAAAAAATAGAGTAGAGTATAAGTCTATAAATGAATGTACGTATGAAGAGTTTTGCAATTGGATTTGGATATCGTGTAACTACATTCCGTTTATGTCTTTAGCAAAGGTGGATGGTTACGAGTATGCAGATGGTGGATTGGGTTGTGTAATACCAATACGTGAAGCTATCAAGCGAGGAGCAACAATTGTAGATGCTATAGTATTAGAGTCAGAACAGATGCAAAGAACAAAGGTTTTAGGTAAAAATCCTTTTTCGTTGATGATAAGTCTTTTTGGTCATTTAATGGATCAGATGGAAAAACACGATATAACTATTGGTAAGCTAGCTGCTAAAACTAAAGATGTGCAGTTAAATTTATATTATACACCAACTAGGCTTACTGAAAATTCATTAATCTTTAGTAAACGCTTAATGGTTAAATGGTGGCAAGAGGGTTATGATTATGCAAAGCAAAAATCAAATGAAAACTCTAAAATGAGTGAATTAAAGGATAAATAATTACCACATTTCGCCAACTTCATTTTTAATATAAGAAAGTGCTGCGTCACTAGGAGCGCGTTTCTCCATCATCTCCGTTAAAAGAACTTCTTGAAGTTTACTCGCTGTATTAGTTTTTTCTAATAAACTTGCTTTTCTGATTAATTGAATTGTGGCATTTTTTGCCGCGTTTATAATATTCCAACATTCATCACTTACATATATTTGTTGTGATAAATTGTGTTCAAATTCTTGTTCTATATTTGCTACAAGTAAGGATTCATAATCTTCTTTATTTGAAGATGTTGGCCTTACTCTAACTACTAATTTATTTGGTGAAATCCTTTCTAGAAATAAAGCCATTCTTTCATAAGCTTGAAGACGTAAAGGCATGGATTGTACTTGCATATCTTTGTGTAATAAAAAGCGTCTGCGACCATCTTCATTTTTTGTATGCTCTTTAAAAAAATAATAAGCGATCATTCCAGTAATTAAAGACGGAACTGCATATAAAAGTACTTCAAATATTTTTTCTATTTCCATGATTTAGGGTTTAGTTTTTAGATTGTTGTCCTCCCAAATATATACAATCTTTTAAATCTTGCATACTTGTAAACGGAACTTCTGTTTTTTGATATTGGTACGTTTTACTTAAATCCTTTGATAAATTATGATCATCAACATTAACCTCAACATCATTCATATTAAATTGGCAAGGATGTTCATATCCTGCGGCATGCGTAATTTCTATTAACTCTTTTCTAAATGTTTTAAAATATTGTGCCAAACGAACTGATTTTAAAGTTGGGTCAATACCATTTTGTAACCATTTACTTTGTGTTGCAATTCCTGTTGGACATTTGTTGGTATGGCAAATTTGAGCTTGTATACAACCAATACTCATCATAGCTTCTCTCGCAACATTAATACAATCTGCTCCCATAGAAAATGCCATAGCTGCTTTAGCAGGAAAACCTAATTTACCACTAGCAACCCAGACTACACGATCTGCAATTCCTTTTTTCTGAAATAGTTTATACAAATCTCCAAAACCATAAACCCAAGGTAAACTTACGTGGTCTGCAAAACTAGGTGGAGCAGCTCCTGTTCCTCCTTCACCACCATCAACAGCAATAAAATCAGGACCTTTACCTGTTGTTTTCATGATATCGGCTAACTCTTCCCACTGATCTAATTTTCCTATAGCTGCTTTAATTCCTACAGGTAAACCTGTTGCTTCAGCAATAGATTCAACAAAATCTACTAATTCAGGAACATTGGAAAAGGCCTTATGATTAGGAGGAGATAAAACGGTTTTACCAACTTCTACGCCTCTAATTTTGGCAATTTCTGGTGTTATTTTTTTTCCAGGTAACACGCCTCCTTTACCAGGTTTGGCACCTTGAGACAGCTTAACTTCTATAGCACGAATAAAAGGGTTATCTTCAACGAGTTGTGTCATTTTTTCCATTGAGAATCCTCCATCATCAGCTCTCACACCAAAATAACCTGTACCAAAATGAAACACCACATCGCCACCATTGCTGTGATAAGGCGATAAACCACCTTCTCCAGTATTATGATAAGCTTGAGACATTTGCACGCCTTTATTAAGAGACTCAACTGCTTTAGCAGATAAAGAACCAAAACTCATTGCAGAGATATTAATTATTGAAGCAGGTCTGTACGGTCGCTTACGTTTGTTATAAGCTCCCATAACTTTAGCACAAGGTAAAAAAGAGGGATCAATACTGTTTGGATGATTGTTATCAATTTCATAGGGCATCATAGCATTGTTAATAAAAATATGTTGGTGTGCATAGATGTCTCTATCTGTACCAAAGCCTTCATAATTGTTTTCTTTTTTTGCAGAGGCATAAATCCAACTGCGCTCAATACGGTTAAATGGCAATTCCTCTCTATTGTTAGCTACAAAATACTGCCTTATTTCTGGTCCAATACTCTCAAATAAATAGCGAATGTGTCCTACAATAGGATAGTTATGTTGGATGGTATGCTTTTTTTGTAGAATGTCTCTAAAGGCAATTATTGCTAAAACAATTACAATCCAAAGCCACCAAGAAATGGAACTTAAAAATTCTAAAAAAGTGGTCATTATTTAGTTATTTAAGTAGTCAATACTTAATTGAACAAAAGCTTTTACACCTAAAAGCATTCCAGCTTCATCAATTATAAAGTCTGGTGTATGATGCGGAAAGGCTTCATTTGTTGTTGGAGATTTGCCTCCTAAAAAGAAATATAAACCTGGCACCTCTTTTTGGAAAAAAGAAAAATCTTCAGCTCCAGTAATAGCTTTAATATTAAAAACACGATCTTTTCCTGCTACAGTTTCGAGAGATGGAAGCATTTTAGCCGTTAAATCAGGATTATTAAAAGTAATGGGATAGCCTTTTTCTATTTCAATAGTAGCTTCAGCTCTATAAGCTTTTGCAATTGCAGGCACCATTTCTTCCATACGTTTATTAATGTGCTTTTGCATATCGTAATCTAAAGTTCTGATAGTACCTATCATTTCAGCTTTTTCAGGAATTATATTACTTCTTACTCCAGAATCTATTTTACCAACAGTAATTACAGCACCTTCAGTTGTTAAATTAGATTCACGGCTAATGATGGTTTGTAAACCATCAATAATTTTTGCTGATATCATAATGGGGTCTATTCCCGACCAAGGTCTTGATCCATGGGTTTGTTTACCATTGACAGTAATTTTGAAACTTTGCGATGCTGCCATGATGCCACCAGATTTATAAGCGATAGTTCCAATTGGTTGTCCTGAACCAATATGTAAACCAAAAATAGCATCTACATCAGGATTTTTTAAAACACCCTCTTTAACCATTAATTCGGCTCCACCTTCTTCGCCTTCAGGAGCACCTTCTTCTGCAGGTTGAAAAATAAACTTTATCGTTCCATTAATTTTATCTTTATTTTTAGATAACACCTCTGCAACTCCCATTAATATGGCTATATGAGTATCATGACCACAAGCGTGCATAACTCCAACATCTTTACCATCAAAAGTTGATTTCACATTGGATTTAAACGGTAAATCGTTACGTTCGGTAACTGGTAATGCATCAATATCTGCACGTAGAGCTAATACTTTTCCTGGATTATTTCCTTTTAGTATACCGACTACTCCTGTGTAAGCAATTCCAGTTTGTACTTCCATACCAAGAGATTGGAGATGAGCTGCAATTTTTTCAGCAGTTTTAAATTCTCGGTTGGATAGTTCTGGATGTTGATGGAAGTGACGTCTCCATTCAATAACTTTAGATTCTATATCTGAAATTTCTTGATCTAAACCATGTTGCGAAAAACTACTAAATGAGATAGCAAGTAGTGAAGCTAGTATTAATTTTTTCATTTAAAAGGATATTTAGGCTAAAGATATTTAAATTTTAAATACAAAAAAGCTTTCGTTTTAATTGTTCATAATTATTAATAAAAGCCCTTATATAAAAGCAGGACTTTGGTTATTTTCACGTTTTGAAACGATAAGACTTTTGGAACACTATTTAGCCCAATTAAATGATGCACAAAGAGAGCCAACCTTACATAAGGATGGTCCTCTAATGGTTATTGCAGGAGCTGGCTCTGGTAAAACTCGTGTGCTGACTTTTAGAATTGCTTATTTAATGACGCAAGGTGTTGATGCCTTTAATATTTTGGCTTTAACCTTTACTAATAAGGCTGCACGTGAAATGAAAAAACGTATTGCAGATATAGTTGGTGGTAATGAAGCCAAAAATCTATGGATGGGAACGTTTCATTCGGTGTTTGCTAAAATCTTACGAATTGAAGGTGATAAGCTTGGTTACCCAAGTAATTTTACAATTTACGATACACAAGATTCCGATCGATTAATCGCTGCAATTATAAAAGAAATGCAGTTGGATAAAGATATTTATAAGTACAAGCAAATTCGATCTAGAATATCATCGTTTAAAAATAGCTTAATCACTGTAAGAGCGTATTTTAATAATCCAGAGTTGGTAGAAGCCGATGCTATGGCTCGCAGACCAAGAATGGGAGATATTTATAAAGAATATGTAGATCGTTGTTTTAAAGCTGGTGCTATGGATTTTGATGATCTCTTACTCCGAACTAACGAATTATTAAATCGCTTTCCAGATGTATTAGCTAGATATCAAAACCGTTTTCGCTATATTTTGGTGGATGAGTATCAGGATACCAATCACTCACAATACTTGATTGTTAGAGCTTTAGCAGATCGTTTTCAGAATATATGTGTAGTTGGTGATGATTCACAGAGTATTTACGCTTTTAGAGGTGCTAATATTAATAATATATTAAACTTTCAGAAGGATTATGCAGATGCTAAAGTCTATAGACTTGAGCAAAACTATCGATCTACTAAAAATATTGTTGAGGCTGCAAATTCTGTAATAGAAAAGAATAAAAGTAGACTGGATAAAGTTGTTTGGACTGCTAACGAAGAAGGCAATAAAGTAAAAGTACATAGAAGTATTACTGATGCAGAAGAAGGACGTTTTGTAGCAAGTTCAATTTTTGAAAATAAGATGCAGCACCAATTAAAAAATGGTGATTTTGCAGTTTTATACAGAACCAATGCCCAATCAAGATCTATAGAAGATGCACTTCGTAAACGTGATATTCCTTATAGAATTTATGGAGGTTTGTCTTTTTATCAACGAAAGGAAATTAAAGACGTTTTAGCCTATTTAAGACTCATTATCAACCCAAAAGATGAAGAAGGTTTAAAGCGTGTTATCAATTATCCTGCTCGTGGAATCGGTCAAACTACAGTCGATAAACTTATTGTTGCCTCAAAAGAATACAACAAAAGTATTTTTGAAGTCATGGCAAATATTGATCAAGTATCGATTAATATTAATTCTGGAACCAAGACCAAGCTTCAAAATTTTGTGACAATGATTAAAAGCTTTCAGATTTTAAATGAAACTGCTTCTGCTTTTGAAGTAGTTGATCATGTAACTAAAAAAACAGGTTTAGTCACAGAGCTTAAAAAAGACGGAACACCTGAAGGTATTACTCGCGTTCAGAATATTGAGGAGTTATTGAATGGTGTTAAAGATTTTGTTGAAGGCCAAAAAGAAATTGCAGACGCTAATGGTTCGTTATCCGAATTTTTAGAAGATGTTGCTTTAGCAACAGATTTAGATAAAGATACGTCTGATGATGATCGTGTATCATTAATGACAATTCATATTGCTAAAGGATTGGAGTTTCCTTATGTGTATATCGTTGGTATGGAAGAAGATTTGTTTCCGAGTGCTATGAGTATGAGTACACGTAGTGAATTAGAAGAGGAGAGACGTTTATTCTATGTAGCCTTAACGCGTTCTGAAAAACAAGCTTATTTAACCTATACGATTTCTCGCTATCGTTGGGGAAAACTAATCGATGCAGAGCCTAGTCGTTTTATTGAAGAAATAGATGATAGGTACCTTGATTATATTACTCCTAAAGATAACTATCGTTATAAATCCATGATTGATAACGATATTTTTGGCGAGGTTGATAAAAGTAAACTGCGATTAAAAAAACCAGTAAGTGGTGCACCTCCTAGAGGACCAGTTGCAGAACAAGCAAAGCGATTGCGTAAGATTAAACCTGTGAATGCTGCTTCAGGTAATACTAATTTGTTTGATAGTAAATTGGTTGCAGGCAATATTGTTGAGCACTCAAGATTTGGTAAAGGAGAAGTCTTAAAAATTGAAGGCGTTGGGCAAGATAAAAAAGCTGAAATTAAATTTGAAATAGGAGGCATTAAAAAACTCTTATTGCGTTTCGCTAAATTAGATGTTATAGGATAGATGGCAGAGTTTATTAAAATATACGAAGAGAATCCGAATCCTCGAGACATTCAAAAAGTGGTGACTGTTTTAAAAAGAGGAGGACTTATAATTTATCCAACAGATACTGTTTATGGATTAGGCTGTGATATTACTAACATCAAAGCTCTAGAACGTATTGCCAGAATTAAAGGCATTAAGTTAGAGAAATCCAATTTCTCGTTTGTATGCGAAGACTTAAGCAATTTAAGTGATTATGTAAAGCAGATAGATTCTTCAACGTTTAAAATATTAAAACGTGCTTTACCTGGAGCTTATACGTTTATTTTACCTGGAGCCAAGACATTGCCAAATCCATTTAAAAAACGTAAAACAGTTGGTATTAGAGTACCTGATAATGCAATAGCTTTAGAGATTGTCAAAGAATTAGGGAATCCTATTGTCTCGACTTCTATAAGGGATGACGATGAAATTATAGAGTATACCACAGATCCAGAACTGATATTAGAAAAATGGGATAACCTTGTCGATTTGGTGATTGATGGAGGTTATGGTGGAAACGAAGCCTCTACTATAATTGATTTATCGCAAGATGAACCCGAAATAATTCGTGAAGGAAAAGGAAGCTTAGAGATTTTTTAATTATATCACTATGAAACCAACTAACAACCATATAAACTACGTTGAGTTTAAAGCTCATGATTTAGAAGCCATAAAAACATTTTACTCTAAAGCTTTTGGGTGGAAATTTACAGATTATGGAGAAACTTATATTGCTTTTGAAGCCAGTGGGTTAGAAGGTGGTTTTGAAAAAACAGATGCACTAATTTCCAGAGGTGCTTTGGTAGTTTTATATCATGATAACCTTGAAGTGGCTAAAGAAACTATTTTAAATTCTGGAGGTAAATTGTCAGTCGATACGTTTTCGTTTCCAGGAGGTAGTCGTTTTCAGTTTTTAGATCCTTCAGGAAATGAGCTAGCTGTTTGGTGTTTAGCAGAATAAAAAAGCCCAACTTTTCAGTTGAGCTTTAAATTATTTGTATGTTTTAAAAACTAGTTACCGTCAGCAGATAAGTTTTTCATTTCAGTTTCAATCATGTTATAAAACTGATCGATTTTTGGTAATACGTAAATTTTAGTACGTCTGTTTGTCGCTCTGTTTTCAGCAGTATCGTTTGGTACTAAAGGTAATTTATCAGCACGTCCTGCAGCAATTAATTGCGAAGGATTTACACCTAATTCTTCTAAAGCTCTAACAATAGCGGTACTACGCTTCACACTTAAATCCCAGTTATCTAGTAACACACCTTTTTGGTAAGGTACATCGTCTGTATGGCCTTCTACCATAGCTTCAAAATTTGGCTTACCATTGATTACAGTCGCTACTTTACCTAAAATTTCTTTGGCTCTGTCTGTAATGTTGTAGCTTCCACTCTTGAATAATAATTTATCAGATAATGAGATAAATACAACGCTCTTTTCAACATTAATTTCAATGTCTTCATCATCTAAACCAACTTCTTTCTTAAGGCTAGATACTAACGCTAATGTTACACTATCCTTTTTAGTTAAAGCATCTTGTAAACGCGAAATTTTTAAATCTTTTTCTTTTAAGCTCTCTAAAGATTTTTGAAGATTTTCTGCGCCTTTAGTAGTTAGAACAGTCATGTCTTTTGAAGACTGAATTAAATCTTGATTGGTTTTACGCATATCTGCTAATCGCTTTTCTAATTCGGCAGCTCTAGCATTTAATGCTGCTTCTTCAGCTAGACAGCTGTTTAATTTTACGGTCGCAGTGTTTAAAAGATCTTGAGTTTCTTTTTGTTTCGCTTCAAGTGCTGCAAATTCTTTTTTCGACACACATGAACTTAATAATAGTAATGCAGAGGCACTAATTAATACAAGTTTCTTCATAATAAGGCATTCGGTTTTTTGTAGTTAATAGACAAAAGTATATAATTTTCCGATGTCTTGCTAAGCATTAACAAAACTTTTACTAACGGAGTTATAAACGGTTAAATGTTTTCTTTTTACTTACGAAATACGACCATACAATAGATGTCGTATGGTAGTAATTTTTCTTTTTAGAAGGAATATCTCTATGCTCTAAAAGTCTTGACATATTAAAGTAAAAGCTGAAATGTGCTTTAAGAATTGCAAATGTATGTAACGGTTTAAACTGTAATATAAATCGTAAACCAGCAATGCCATCAAATATTAATCGTGTGAGAACAAGAAATAGTAGATTGCCATTAGCATTTTTTGTGAGCGTAAATAAACTGTTTCGAAAGTTGAGGTAGGTTTTTTTAGGATTTGTTGCTTCTAGTGTGGCGCCGCCAACATGATAGACTGTAGACTCTCCAATATATTGTATGTTATGACCATGATTTTGAGCGCGCCAACATAAATCGATTTCTTCCATATGCGCAAAAAAGGTATCATCAAAACCTTTTAAGCTTTTAAAAACCGATTGCCTAATAAAAAAGCAAGCGCCAGAAGCCCAAAATATCTCTGAATTGTCATACTGATTAGCATCTGCTTCTATAGTATTAAAAATACGTCCACGACAATAAGGATAACCAAATTTATCTATAAAACCACCAGCTGCTCCAGCATATTCAAAATGGGTTTTGTTTTTGTAGTCTAAAATTTTTGGTTGAATAATAGCTGTTTCAGGATTGGTTTTAAATTCTTCAATAATAGGTTGTAACCAATCTTTAGTGACTTCAATATCACTATTTAATAAGCAATACATATCTTCATTTACCTGCTTTAATGCATCATTATAACCTTTCGCATAACCACCATTTGTGGCATTTTGTATAATTGTAATTTCTGGATAATTGGCCGTTACAAAATCTACAGAGTCGTCAGTTGAGGCATTATCAGCTATATAAATGTTTGCTTCTTTAGAGTTTGCTACAACAGACGGCAAAAACTGCTCGAGTAATTGCTTACCATTCCAATTTAATATGACAACTGCAACAGTCATTTAAAATAAGTAGTTAGGAATATCCCGAAGAAACTCATAGCGTTTCTTTTCAAAATCCATAGAACAATAATAATGATTCATCCCGTTGGTAACCATTAAATAAGTAGCATTTAAAGCCAGATTATAACGTGCAATCTGATCGAAGGTATCTTGATTAATACTCATCTTTGACGATTTGCACTCCACAATTAAGTGTATCGTTCCATCAGGATTAAACACTACAATATCATAACGTTTGCGTAAGCCATTAATTCGTAATTCTTTCTCAACATTAATAAGCGATTGTGGATATTTTTTTTCCTCGATGAGGTATTTTACACAATGCTGACGAACCCATTCTTCTGGTTGTAAAACCACAAACTTTTTACGAATAGCATCGAATATAGAAACTTTATTTTCGCTATTTTTGAGACGAAATGAATATGTTGGGAAATTGAGTTGTTGCACAATACAAATTTATAACTATAATGTCACTTCGAGTGATTTTAATTGAAAATTTTATCGAGAAGTTCTCGATACGTTGCTTTGCAAAACTCGAACTGACGAAACCGATTAGATACTTTGGACGAAGTTAAACAGATTGTTACTGATATAAAAGCTGGGCAGATAAAACCCGTTTATTTTTTAATGGGAGAGGAGCCTTACTATATAGATAAGATTTCTGAATTTATAGAAACTAATGTTTTAGCAGAGGAGGAGAAAGGCTTTAACCAAATGGTGTTGTATGGTCGCGATGTCACTATCGAAGATATCGTCGGCAACGCCAAACGTTTTCCTATGATGGCAGAACGCCAAGTCGTTATTGTAAAAGAAGCGCAAGATCTCTCTAGAACTATCGAAAAACTAGCTTCTTATGTCGAGAATCCACAACCAACAACCGTTTTAGTTGTAAACTACAAGTATAAAAAAATAGATAAGCGTAAAGCCTTATACAAAGCGCTTAAAAAAGAGAGTATTGTTTACGAAAGTAAAAAGCTATATGAAAACCAAGTTGCCGATTGGATACGTCGTGTATTGAGTGGCAAGCAATACAGTATTGCACCCAAAGCTGCGCAGATGCTAGTTGAGTTTTTAGGAACCGATTTAAGTAAGATTAATAACGAGCTAGAAAAACTACAAATTATATTACCAAAAGGCACGCAAATTACACCACAGCATATTGAGGAAAATATAGGTATCAGTAAAGACTTTAATAATTTTGAGTTGCGTAAAGCCGTTGGTGAGCGTAATGTGTTAAAAGCACACCAAATAGCGCAATATTTTGCCGAAAACCCAAAGGATAACCCAATGGTTGTAACGGTTTCGTTACTGTTTAATTTTTTCTCACAGTTATTACATTATCATGGTTTGCAAGACAAGTCTCCAAGAAGCGTTGCGTCTGCCTTGCGTGTCAACCCTTATTTTGTAAACGAGTACGTGGCTGCTGCCAGAAACTACCCAATGAAACGCGTAAGCCAAGTCGTCTCTGTACTACGCAATTTTGATGTAAAAAGTAAAGGTGTAGGCGCTAATGCGATTTCGCAAGGCGATTTACTAAAAGAATTGTTGGTTAGAATTATGGGTTAGTACGTAACTTTACGTATACTGAAGCTCATTTCGACTAGCTCAATGTAAAAGTTCAGCACAGGTTGACTTTATGGTTTTTATAAGTTAACTTGCTTAAGTAACAACAGATAAATTTAACCTGTGCTAAACAAGTTTTAGTTTTAAAACTGAATTTATCTACCCATTGTAAGCCATTTAAAAGAAAAATGAGATTTTCACAAAGAATAGGAAAAAGAAAAGTAAAAGTTGAGCTTGAAAAGGAAAACTTAAGCCCTGAATTAAAAAATTCTTTATGGACTTTAGTTCTAGAATTGACTATTGACTCTAAAAAAGATGACGTTGAGAGATATAGTAGTGGGACTTATTCTGAAAGAAGTAAATTTTTTCGGTCTGTATGGATTCATTTCTTCAAAAGACCAATTGATAATCTTGCTAAAGATTATGACCAAGTTAATTATTGGGAAGCGACAAATGTTATCAGAAAATGGTATTACGAAGCTGATTGGGATTTGGCTCTTGATTTTATCGAGTTTTGTGTAAACTATGATGAGAGCGCATACTCTAACCTATTTAATAATTTTCTAAAAAGAGAAATGTCAGCTTACAGGTTTGTAGATGGAAATCTCGTTGAAATAAACTCTAAAGAAGAAATTCAAGAAATTGAAACAGCAATTAAAAATTCAGGTAAATTTAATTCTGTAAAAACACACTTGAAAAGAGCACTTGAATTATACGCTGATAAAAAAAATCCAGATTATAGAAATTCAATCAAAGAATCTATTTCAGCAGTCGAGTCTTTATCTAAAATTATTGTGAATAATGACAAGACAACTTTAGGGCAGGCCTTAAAATTGATTGAGAAAAAGCATACAATTCCAGGAAGTCTTAAAAGTGCATTTAGTTCTCTTTATGGATATACATCTGACGCAGGAGGAATTAGACATTCGTTATTAGAAAAAGGTGTTCAAATCGACCTTGAAGAAGCTAGATTTATGTTAATAGCTTGTTCTGCTTTTGTAAATTATTTGATTAGTAAAATATAAAAAATGCAAATTGAACGAATAGATGATTTCCTGAAAGAAATTAACTCTGAAGAGCTTATATTACTAAAAAGTCATCTATTGATAGAAGAGACTTTAAATAAAATAATTTCATCATATATAGGTAAACAAGCAACTAAAGACCTAAACCTTACTTTCTATAAATCAGTTTTACTGTGCTTTGCTTTAATTGGTATTTATCAAGAGAAGAATGATTTAAAAAATCTTATGATTGAGATTAACAGAATTAGAAACAAATTTGCACATAGTTTAGATTATGATATTAAACCTGATTTAATAGAATTCATCAAAACCGCAAATGGTGGAATTTTACCCAAAACTATTAACAGAAAATCAACATACATAAATTCATTGAAAAAGAGTTTCTATTTTTTACTAGGACAAATAAGTGGCTGGTCTTCGGTTATAGAAATTGTAAATAATAAAAACAGCTTACAACAAGATTTATAATCAAAAGCACTGAATTTCTTTTGGACTTTACTTATAGAACTAGTAATTTGAGTTGATCGAATTATTTTTAGTATATTAATTGAACTTAATTTATTTGTTGTTAGTCATTTGTGAAAAATTTGCTAAAATGAAAATATTTAGAAAAATACGTTTAAAATCATTTTTTGGAAATAATGTCAAAAAATATTTTGCATATGCTTTTGGAGAAATAGTTTTAATAGTTATTGGAATTTTTTTAGCAATTCAGTTAAACAAAGTCTATGAAAAATCAAGTAAAAAGGATTTAGAAGTAAAATATCTTAATGGTATAATCCAAGATATTGGAAGCGATATACAATCTTTTAATTCAGCTATAGATGGTAATGAATCAAAGCAAAATGCTCTTGATAATCTTCTTTTAAGCTTTGCTTTTGATTATAAAATTAACGATTCTCTTCAACTTGAATATTTATCTCGACTGTATAGAGCTTATTATTTTGTTCCAAAAAATAGTGTATTCCAAGATTTAAAATTTTCTGGAAACTTAAATGTTATTTCAGAAGATACAATTAGGAGTAAAATAATTGAATACTATAATAAATCTAATGAAATCAATGAGTTTATGTCTTACAATAGAAGACCTACAACTAATATTAATTTATTTGAAGAAATAGATTTCGATGAAAATTCAATTTTTCAATTAGCCAAATTTCCTAATGTTCAAAAGCCTCTTGAAGTTGATCCTTATAAGAGTGTTGATTTTCAAAAATTAAAAAATTCAAAAGAGTTAAGTAGATATATTGATAAAATATCTCATGCTTATTTAAATAATTCTGTTAATCTAAATATGTTGAATTTTGGATTAGAATATGCAACTAACACCAGAAAGGATTTACAAGATTATTTAACAATAACTAATTCGAACAAAGAATAAGTAATTGCTTATTATTCCGCTTTATTATAAGCCTCATGCAACCAATTGGTTAATTGGTTATCTACTTGATTCGTATTTTCTAATCGTACACGATGTGTACACATGGTACCAAAAGGGCCAGAGTTTTCTAATCTCTCTGTTGTTGGTACATCTTTTAATTTTAAACCTAAATCTATTCTGGTTTTTGTAGCTGGTTTTATGAGTGCAAATTGTTTGTTTCTAATAATACTTACGCTGCCTTTTTTGTGTGTAATCGTTACATCGTCTCCAAAAGTTTGTACAACGTTTAATAGTGCGTCGTAAATAGGTTTTAAACTCTCTTTACCTTTGTATTGGTTGCTTACTAAATCATCTGGAGTTTCAGAATCATCTTTATTGGTTAAGCTCACAATGGTATTGGCAAAACCATGTGTCACACCATGTTCGGTTTTTAAAAACTTTACTGCTTCGCCATGTTTGGCAAAGGCTTTGGCTTTTAAAAGTGTTTTCCATTGCTCTAACGATTTACCAGTTTTTTCTGGCATATTGGCAATCATTGTTTGTAGTGCTTTATCCATGATGTTCTAAATTTTCTAATTGTAATTGGTAATCATATTGTAAATCCTCATGTAAGGTTTTTATATGTTTTTTAATAGTGAGTATTTGCCTGTTGTAAATATTAGTAAGCGTAACATTCCGTTTTATGGAGGGTTTAAAATCTTTTAGCTTTTGGCAAAAGTAGAGTAGGAGTTCTACTTCGGTTTCCTTTTTTAAGGAGTAACGACTGTACTTTTTAATGCCTCTTAAAATTTTACGCACACTCTTTTTTATATAGAAATAACTGTTGGTATTAATATCTTCAAACAGCTCATCCATTTCATCTTGTATACCTTGAATGTACGTCGCCTCATCATGCGATTCAAATAATAAATAGGTGAGTAGTTCCTTATTTTCTTTTTTAAAGCGTGATAAACGTAAGCAAAGCGTTACTAAATCGTCTTGCGATTTATATTTGAGCTCGTCTTTAAGTTGTTTTACAGTTGCTGCTTTCATATTTATTTTCCGTGAAAACGGAAATCTATTTTATATTATAATTCAAATTTTTGAGCACTACATCTTTTTTAAATGATACTTAAATATTTTGAGATTCTTCACTTCATTTCGCCCAGTTCGAGAACCTCACTGTCCAGCTCAATGTAAACGTTCAGAATGACAAAAACCCGAATAGTCTCTAAAACTTATAATGTTTCTTTATTTTACGTTTTACACTAAATAGTCTTATAATACCTATCAAGAGAATTATTGGAGAGGCAATAGTTAATGCCAATCCAAAGGATTCTAAATCTTCAAATAGTTCTAATTTAAGAATGGTAATTCCTGTACCGAGAATAACTATAAAGGTTCTAAAATAAGCTAAAAATGTACGCTCGTTAGCCAATTTGGTGCGTTCTATCGCTAACCAGTCGCGTGTAATGAGTGGTTTGTCTGTTGTGTCTTTCATGCATTTTTTTGAGCTTTAAAATGCGCCCAATAGGTATCGTTTATTGTAAATTCTATCTGTTTAAAACCTCCTTGTTCTAACCATTTTTTATGGTCGATCGTGCTTTCAGGTCTATCAAATTGGTTATAATGTTCCATTAACCAAGTCCATTTTTCTGTATCATCAAAATTTTGAGATACAAACGCTTTCCACGTCTCTAAATGGGCTATATGCTCTTCAGAGGTTTTATCAATCATTAAATCAGAGCAAGCAAAAATGCCATTTTGAGCTAGCGAAGCATGGATTTTTTTATAGATTGATTTTTTGTCTTCCGTTGTACAATGATGTAAGCTAAATCCAGCAACTATTAAATCGTAGTAATTGTTAGAAAAACTAAAGTCATTAAAATACGAATTCACTAAATTGATAGTGTAATTAGAGAATCGTTTATTACAAAAATCAAGCATATCTTGAGAGGCATCAACCATTGTATATTCTGCATCTGGAAACATTTGAGTAAGAATATTGGTGACATTACCATTACCACAACCCAAATCTAAAATAGTTTTGGGCTGAAAGTTTTTAGGAAGTTCTTCTGTAAAACAATTCAATAAGTCAAGATAATATGGCACACATTTAACCATGTCTTCAGTATAATTTTTTGAAAACTCGTTAAACTCATCTGCTATAGTATCTTTTACAATCATTATTTTTTATCGATAGAATACTTTCCAGGTCCAGCTAAAAAGATTACCACAAAGCCAATTAGATACAGTAACGCTTTTTCTTTAGTGCCTAAAGGATCACTAAAATGTACTACAAAAGCTGCCACAAGCATCGTAATTGCTGCAGGAATTGCCGCTAATTTAGTTTTGTAGCCAATAACAATTAAAGCTGGAGCGACTACTTCTCCTATTAATGTTAAAATTAATGATGCTGTAGCACCAACTCCTATTGGATCTGGAAATTCTATTGGACTGTCTCCTAGTTTAGATAATTTTGGGATACCATGCGTTAGCATAAGTCCTCCAAATCCTAATCGCATGAGTAAAAGTGCTAGATCGTTAAAATTTTTAGTCATCATTATTTCTATAGTTTAGTTATTAGTTTCCTTTTAACAGATTGATACTTACAGTTGCTAATTCACTATCTGGAAATTTAGCAAAATGTTGAGGATCTGGAAATAAACCTGCTTTAGCTGCAACCGTATTAAACACATCAACCTCTACTATATATTGATCGCTGTAACCGTGCGTCGCATCGTAAGCTGTGGCTGCAGTTTTTCCTAAATTTTTAGCCGTAAGTTTTGGGTTAATGGTATGTAATTCGATGATTAATAGCCCAAACTTCTCCACATAAGGTTTCCATTTGGTTAAATGCTCTTGTAGCGAATCTTCTATAAAATTATTATTAATTCGAACACCTTGATGCGCATAAGCTCCAGAGGATTCACTTATAGTATTATAGCTATTCTTTGGTGCTGCCCAAATACGATTATGATCTAAAAACGTTCGCACATTTAATAAATCGCTTAATTCTATATTATAGTCTTCTTTTAAATCGTTAGCCAATAAATCTGGTCTGCCAATATCTCCCCAAATGACTTTTGCCCAAATATCTGCTTTAATTAAATTAGCTCGAGTAACTTTTAATGCAGCCTTATTAAAATCTGCTCCTACTAGTAATAACGGATGTTCTTCTAATACTTTTCCGCGACTCGTGCGTTTTTCAATCACATCGAAAATATGCTCTATAAACGCGCCATTACCACAACCCATATCTAAAATACCTTTTGGTTGCTCATCTATTGGTCTGTTGAACAACTCAATAATAACTTCGTCTATAACTTTAAAATACGTAGAGTGAGCACCACCACTTCCCCAAACATTCATCTCACGATGCACATGTTTTTCGGTATCTTCAGGATTGTCATTTTTTAATACTAATGGATTACCAAAAATCAACTCGTCTAACTGTACAAAAGTTGGTAAATAGGAAACTGTTACTCCATAAGCACTAGCTCGTTTAGCAAAAAACAAACCTTCATCTGTAAAGCGATAGGTATCATTCTTTTTTGTAAACCAACCTAAATGCGAAAAGAAATCTAATATTTTTTTGAAACTTTCAGGGTCTTTATGATACTCATGCGCTCTAAAAGACGCTTCCATAAAGTATTTATGAAAAAATCCATTAACACCTAAAAGCACTATTATTGGTCCTGCGATAGCACCTTCAATATGCTTGAGTATTTGTGCTTCAACCGAATTGTCTTCTACGTTTTTAAGATCGAATTTATTTTCAAACTTTTTAAATATTTTTTCTAATGCGATAAAAACATCTGGTCCAATACGCTCTTCAGGAAATTTAACTGAATAATTAAGTAAGTTCACAACATCTTCATAAACATGAGCTAAAGCAAACGCTTTTTCAGAGTTTGAATTTATTTCATACGCAATACTATCAGAAGCATTATCTAAATGTTGCTCTAACCAACCTTGAGAACATAAAACACGTAATGCAACATTAAGATAACCTTCATTAGCACTAAACTTTTTAGTTAATTCAGGAAGTTCACATTTTTTCTGTTCTAATAAATAATTTAAAACACCTTTTTTGTGAAGGGCAAAAGCTGTGGTAGAAGTTGCAATGCCATCTAAATGTTTAAAAATGGTTCCTCGAAGTTGTTCTTTATCAGACTTTGTTAGCATATAGATTGTATTAGTAATCTTTAAATATATAAAAAAGCCCAAACGTAAGTAAGGGCTTATTCATGTTTTATGTTCGAATTAACTAATTTATAAATGGGTTACTCCATTTAGTGTCTGTATAAATATTAGTTCCTGCTAATGTATTTATAAATGCTAATACATCAGCACGTTCTTGCTGTGTAAGATTTAGTTGTTGCGGATTTCCTCCAGGCATCAACCTTGGATCTAGATTGTTATTTCCAGCTAAATTTATAGCATCATAATGGTTAAGTACAGTGTTTAAATTATTACTTAAGCCAATATGCATAAAAGGACCATTACTTGTACCATCTGCTTTTACAACATCTCTTAAACTAGGAGAACGTGTTACTACTAAATCACTACCAGTTCCAGTTGGAGTGCCAATAACTCCATTGTTTAGTGAATTAGGATCTATATCAAATTCTGGAGCTTGATGACAACCAGCACAACCAATTCCGCCACTAATTCTCATACCTTGATTATTGAAATTTGGTGGTTGTAAAAATAAATTTTTACCATTGTTTTCTTGAGTTGTAAAATTTGGAAAAGGTTGCATATCATTATTTACTTGAGATCTTCCAATATCGTATTTGCTATCAAATGACTGAATACTTCTAACAAATTGCGCTAAAGCTATTTGCATTTTAGCTTCAGTGATCTCTTCAGAACCAAAAGCAAAAGCAAAAAGTTCTGCATAGTATTCTGTGTTTTCTAGTTTAGAAATAAGGTCACTAAAACTTAAATTACCATCTTCACCACTGAAGCCCATTTCTATATGATCTTGAATAGGCATGGTTGTTTGTTGTTCTAATGAACTAGCTCTCTCATCCCAGAAAAAATTACTTTCATTTGCAAATCGGGAGTTTACCAATCGCATGGAGTGCCTTCCAGTTACGCCATTAACTCCAATACTTTGAGAATTGTCATCACCAAAAGCCAATTCTTGTTTGTGGCAACTTGCACACGAAACAGTATTATTAATTGATAAATTTTCATCATAAAACAAAATTCTTCCCAAAGTAGCTACTTCATTAGTAATATCATTTCCTTGTGTATTGTCTTTTGTGATATAGGCTGGAATTGGTTGATTTTCATAGTTTGGTAGCGCATCAAAATTGATATTTAGGATGCTTGAAAAATCAAATCCTGTATCTTGTTGTTCTGGATTATTAGAACCAGAGTCTTCGTTAGAGCACGATACTGCTAGCAGAATTGTGAGCGCTAAATAGATTGTTTGTTTCATAAAATTGATCTTTAAGGCTAGGTTAAAAGTATCAGTAAGTTAATTTTTCATGCTACAATAGTAATATTTTAGCTAAAAAAAAGCCTTACTAGTTTAGTAAGACTTAAAGTTTTATAAAAGGTTTAATTATTTTAAAATAATTTTGGAAAATCTTCTGGATTAGCTTCATGCATGATGCTGTATACCTTTTCAAAAATATCTTCGGTAGATGGTTTTGAGAAATAGTCTCCGTCTGTTCCGTAAGCAGGACGATGTGGTTTTGCAGCTAGTGTATGTGGTTTGCTATCTAAATGTTGGTAAGCGTTTTGATTCTCTATTATTTCTTGCAAAATATAGGCAGAAGCTCCACCAGGAACATCTTCATCTATGACTAATAAACGATTTGTTTTTGCAATACTTTTTACGATATCATGATTAATATCGAAAGGTAATAAGGACTGGCAATCTATAATTTCGGTTTCAATTCCAACTTGCTGAAGTTCTTTTGCAGCTTCCTCTACTAAACGAAGTGTTGAACCATAAGAGACTAGCGTAATATCACTTCCTTCTCTAATTGTTTCAACAACTCCAATAGGTGTTTTGAACTCACCTAAATTGTTAGGCATTTTTTCTTTAAGTCGGTAACCATTTAAACACTCAACAATTACAGCAGGTTCATCACATTCTAAAAGTGTATTGTAAAAACCTGCAGCTTTAGTCATATTTCGTGGAACCAAGATATAAATACCTCTAATTAGGTGAATAATTCCTCCCATTTGAGAACCTGAATGCCAAATACCTTCTAGTCTGTGACCTCTGGTTCTAATAATTAATGGTGCTTTTTGGCGTCCTTTAGTTCTATACTGAAGGGTAGCCAAGTCATCACTCATTATTTGAAGTGCATATAATATGTAATCTAGATATTGAATTTCTGCTATTGGACGTAAGCCACGCATAGCTAATCCTATTCCTTGTCCTAAAATAGAGGCTTCACGAATTCCAACATCTGCCACACGTAATTCGCCATACTTTTCTTGTAAGCCTTCTAATCCTTGATTGACGTCTCCAATATGTCCTGCATCTTCACCAAATACTAAAGCTTCAGGATACTTACTAAAAATAGTGTCAAAATTATCACGTAGTATCACTCTAGCATCTACATCTTCTGCATTAGCATCATAAGTTGGTAAGACTTCTTTTGCTTTATAAATATTGGCATCAGAAGAGCTATATAAATGAGAACTGTATTTAGGTTGAATCGTTTCAAAATACGATTGTATCCAATTTTGAAACTGTGTTTTTTCAGTTGATGATTCGTTAATAGTATAGCGCAATGCTTTTCTAGCAGTTGATAAAATATCTTTTCTAATAGGCTCTGCGATTTCAGTTAAATCATTTTTAAGCTTTAAAATGAAATTTTTGTTACTACTAGTATTGGCTAGATTCTCAAGAAGCGATAGCATCTCATGTCGTTCTGCATTAATCGGATTTATTATGGCAGACCAAGCTGCTTTTTTACCATCTCTTACCTGCTTTTTAATATCTTTTTCTAATGCACTTAAATTGTCATCTGTAGCAATACCATTAGATATAATCCATTCACGCATTTTAGCATTGCAATCGTATTCTGCTTCCCAAGCTAATCTATCTTTAGATTTATAGCGTTCGTGTGAACCTGAAGTTGAGTGACCTTGTGGTTGCGTTAATTCGCTAACATGAATTAAAACAGGCACATGTTCTTCACGAGCAATTTTTGAAGCTTGCTGATAGGTATCAATCAAACTTGCATAGTCCCAACCGTGAACTCGTAAAATTTCATAACCATTAGAATCACCTTCACGTTGGAATCCTTTTAAGATTTCAGAGATGTTTTCTTTTGTTGTTTGGTGCTTGGCATGAACTGAAATTCCATATTCATCATCCCAAACACTCATAACCATTGGTACTTGTAACACACCAGCTGCATTAATGGTTTCAAAAAATAACCCCTCGCTCGTACTGGCATTTCCTATAGTTCCCCAAGCTACTTCATTACCTTTATCAGAAAAGTTAGAGGCATCAATGCCTTTTACGTGTCTATATATTTTTGATGCTTGTGCTAAACCTAATAAGCGCGGCATTTGCCCAGCTGTAGGTGAGATATCAGCACTTGAGTTTTTTTGTTTAGTTAAGTTTTTCCACTGTCCATTTTCATCTAAACTATGTGTAGCAAAATGGCCTCCCATTTGACGACCAGCAGACATTGGTTCATGATTTAAATCTGTATTGGCATACAATCCAGCGAAAAATTGCTCTATGGTAAGTTCTCCAATAGCCATCATAAACGTTTGATCACGATAATAACCAGAACGAAAATCACCATTTTTAAATGCTTTAGCCCAAGCTAATTGAGGCACTTCTTTACCATCTCCGAAAATACCAAACTTTGCTTTTCCCGTAAGTACTTCTCTACGGCCTAATAAACTACACTCACGAGATGTAACAGCTATTTTATAATCATTGATTACTTCTGTTTTAAAATCATCAAATGAAAGGCCTTTTTGTAAGTCAGGATTTGTTTGCATAGTCGTGATAGATATTATGCAAATCTAGCTATTTTGATGCTTTTTTGCAATTGGCAATCATGTTAATAAAATTAAAAATACATGATGTTTTGATTGATTTATTGAAAAAAGTTCAAAAAAAATAGGCTAATCGAAATCTTGGTTAAGAAATTGATAATTTCTAGAACCATTTTCGTCTAAATAAGCCTAGAAGTGATTTTGGGTCTACCGTGAAGATAAAACGAATTTTCTCGTCATAATTTGGTTGAGCAATTTCCCAACCTAAATTAGAATAAATAGGGAAATATACCTCAAAGTAATCTTGAACTAAATTTAAACGAATTCCAGAATCGTAAACAAATTCTGCACTTTGAGATTTATTTTTTACTAAACCAACATCTCCATAAACTTGGATATATCTCCAAATGGAAGCACTTAAATTAGCTGTGGTCATCCATTGATTTGCAAAAGCAGGATTTAATTTAGATTTAAATCCACCTTCAGCTATAATTAATTGTTGGCTAAACAATCCTGAATTTTCAGAACGCCCTAAATAATTATAATCAAATAAATAATCTGTTGGTCTATCCAGAGCAAAACTAAAAAAGTCTGAACTACTTGGTGTATCGTTATGTAAAAATAACCCTCCGAATAATCGTAAACTAAATTGATGGTTTTTATTGAGTAACTTTCTATATCTATAGTTAAACGATACTTTACTAAAGTCATTAGCATATTGAAAATCTGCAAACCAACTGGTTAAATCTTCTAAATTTATATTAGAGTTTATAAATCGGGCATTAAACACACTGTAATTAGGTTCAACATCTTCTTGGTTTAGAATGTTATTGACATCCTCGTCTCTTGTGATATCTATAAATCTAAAATCTAAAGCTTGCCTTTTGTTGGATCTGAAATCTGAATTATCTCTAAATTTAAATTGAAGTGAAGGCGAAATGCTTCTAAAAAATAAGTCTTCAGCAAATGAAGCATACGAAATGCGTCCTCCATAAGCTATTTCATAAAGGTTTTTATCTTCAAGTATAATTCTATGAAACATAGAAGCAGAACCAGTTAAGGATTTTGATTTGGTAGCATATTGTGGAGAAAAACTATAAATAAAAGGCTTTCGTAAAACCGTTTTGTTATATATACGAGTTCCTAAAGTTAATCCATCATAGATGTTTCTAAACTGCACCAAAGGCATAAAAAACACTTGGTTATAGTTTGGGTCTTCAAAGTCTTGAAATACCCTAAACTGAAGCGGTTTGTTGGATAAGAACCAACCAGATAGCGATTCCCAATTATCTCTCAAATTAAACTCTGGAATGGCACCATCATAATTTAATACCAATTTTTCTGTATTATTTCTTGGGATTGTTATCGTTTTTTCGTCCGTTACGTTTTCAATCCATTGTTTAGATAGTATACTATCATTATTTATGGTAAACAACGAAATTGGCATCGAACTTTTTTGCTTGTTCTTTATTGTCAGTGTTATAGAATCTTCTGTCTTTATTACATCTTTAATTTTGTAATCAATTTTACTTCTAGAATTAACAAACTCATCAAAAAACCAATCGATGTTTTTATCGGTTTTAGATTTTATAAAACTCTCAAAGTCTTGAGATGTCGTATTTGATAACTTTTGGTTCTCTAAAAACTCCTTGATACTTTCTTCTAATACGTTACTATTTATGTAGTCGTCTAAATAGGTTAACCCAACACCAGCTTTATATTTTCCAGCAATATTTTTATTAAATTTTAGTAGAGAATCTTTCTGTACTGAAATAGCTTGATCTCTATTTGTACGAGCCATGTGCATGTATGCTAATCCATACTGATCGTTAAATTTTAAATCTGCTGCATGAAACGAACGGACTCCCCAAACTTTAGCGAAGGATCCTAGCAGTTTCATGTTAGGATAATTAGTGTCTACATACTTCATTAAGTAATATACTTGTAGGGCATCATGCAACCAATAATCCTTTCTAGGATTTAGAAATAATGTGTTATTAATATAACTACCAATAGCAGCTTTCGCTAGTTTTAGTTCATATTGAAAATTACTTGGAAAAGGACGAATAAAGCTTGGCAGCTGGTTTAATCCATAAACAGGATCTTTTCGGTCATCTACACTTGTAATAAGCATATTTTTATGAGGATAACTACCAAGGTTTTTAGATATGAAGCCAGCTATTTTATCGTTTATAATGGCTTTATCCTGTGGTTCTAGATCTTTTTCAGTGATATCAGATATAATATTAAAATAATCTGTTTGTACTGTTTTAAAAACGGGTAATTTTTTAATATATAGCTTACTAGTAATTCTGTTATCTCCCGAAACAATTATAGTTTGTGAGTTGCTATTTTCAACTCTATTAACAAAATCCAATTCACTGATTAATTGATAGTTTAAAGGAATTTCTACATTGAGAGTAATTGCGCTTTTAGGAATATATAAATCGTCAAGATCTTTATTGCTGTAATATTGCCAAGATCCATCATAAACAGCAGGTGAGATAAACCAATAATTTAAATGAAAATCATTCTCTTCTGTAAATCCATATCGAGTAAATGTGTCACTAGGCAGTCTAATAATATAGTCTAAAGTAATCCTGTAGGATTCTCTTGGATTAAGAGGTTTATTGAGTGAAACTTTAATGATGTCTTGTTGATTTTCTAATCGTTCAAATTGGAGGTCCTTATTGTCTTGTTTTATATTGAATACTTTCGTGAATCCGTATTCATTTTTATCTGCAAAAAGAAACTTGGTACTAAACTCTTCTGAAAATCGTTCAGCAAGTGGAGTTTTTCTGGATGAAAAGCTATTACTCCAATCATTTAAATAAATATCATTAAGGATAGCTTCTGAAGTATTAACATATTCTATCGATTGCGAAACACGAATTTGTTTCGTGATAACATCTACTTCAGCAGAAATTTCTATCGTATTTTTTTGAGCATTAAGCGTACTCAAAAATGAAAATATGATTATAAAGACTGAAGCAATTCGTTTTTCACACATAGGCTTAATTTGCTTTAACAAATTTTAAAGGCACAATTTTTTTGGTAGAACTAGCAACATAAAATATGCCATTTGCTAAATCTGAAATGTTAATATTTAGTTTTGACCTATTTTTAACAGGAATGTTTAAAACATTCTGACCTAAAACGTTGTAAATATTCAATTCAGTAATAGTTTTTGCTGCAGGATTTATATGTATGTCTAATGAATTTGAAACAATATTACCATTAATAAAAGAGATAGGTTTACTTATCGCAAATCCAGGATTTGATAATAAAGTAGACGATGTTTGCAATTCTAAAGTTACAGGTAAGTGATCACTCATAGCATATAAGGCATTTCTGATGCTCAAATCAAAATCTGCAGTATTAGGATCGCCATCTTCAGCACAACTAGAGGAGTTTATTTCTTGGTTATAGCAATTTATATTTGAGTTGTTACCAAAAACTTGATACGAATCTTCCACAAAATATAAGTCAGAATTTGTGCCAGAAGCATTATCCATGCTTTCGGTAGTTAATATAAAATCAAAACGATCATCAAAACCACCAATCGCGCCACCTTGTCCAGTTTGCGTTCTTGTAGATTGTGTAAATACATCCAGATAATTTGTGTTGTTATGCCAGCTACCTATTGCATTTGCAGGATCAACAAAAGTTAAACCACCTGAAGAATTAGTTAACTTAACAAAAGCTGCTTCAGAGTTGGTGTATACATTTAAATCTCCACCAATCAATACATGACTATTGTCATTAAAACCATTTGCAGGATCGTCTAGATAGTCTTCGAAGAGATCAATCATAGCCTCTCTTTTTGCTTGATTTTCCGATCCACTAGAGGATTTTAAATGGCATACAAAAACATCTAAAAATATTGGATTAGTACTTTGGTTAGTAGTATTTAATTTTAAAGTATATCGATTAAAATCTCTAATAGTTGTTGTAATTATGTCTTGGCTTTCTAATATAAATTTTGAGCTATCATAATAAATCATGTTTTGTAAATCGTTTTGATTTGACCCTTGATCATCTGATGTATTATTAAAAAACACGGCTCTTTCATAGTTTGGGTTTATACTCTGAAGCTCTGATAAAATACTATTGGCACCTTGAATATTATTAAGTTCACAAATCATAAATAAGTCAGGATTGTAAGCACTGACAATAGTTCCTAACTCGTCAACCTTTGAAGCATCTTGTAAGGGAAAATTTAAAACATTATAAAACATAGTTTTAAAAGTTTCTTGAGCAACAGTTTTTGAACTACTAGCTAAAATTATAACTAATAGATAAATTAATTTCTTTTTCATAGTCGTAGGGAAGACTAATATTTTTGTTAAAAGTTCGGACTCAAATTATATTTTTTATAGAAATTATCTAATATGTCAATTACTTCATTTTCATCATCAACAAGATGAATTAAATCCATATCACCTGGACTAATATTGCCAAACTTATCTAAAAGGGTTTCTTTTACCCAATCCATGAGACCTCCCCAAAATTCTTTTCCTACTAGTATTATTGGGAATTTCTCTATTTTATTGGTTTGTATTAACGTGATTGCTTCAAATAATTCATCAAGTGTTCCAAAACCTCCAGGCATTACTACAAACCCTTGAGAGTATTTAACAAACATGACCTTTCTAACAAAAAAGTAATCGAAATCTAAACTTTTATCTGAATCTATATAGGGATTATCGTGTTGCTCAAACGGTAATTCAATATTTAAGCCTACGGATGTTCCTCCTGCTATATGAGCTCCTTTGTTTCCTGCTTCCATGATACCAGGACCTCCACCAGTTATAACGCCATAACCATGCTCAACAATTTTTTCAGCAACTTTTACAGCTAATTTATAGTATTTGTGATCTGGTTTTGTTCTTGCTGAACCAAAAATAGATACACAAGGGCCAATTTGACTTAATTTTTCGTATCCATTTACAAATTCTCCCATGATCTTGAATATTGCCCAAGAATCATTAGTTTTTATTTCATTCCAGCCTTTATGGTTTTGCTCTTTTCTCATATGCTTTCTAATTTTAAAACTTGCTAATTTAGTTCTTTTTTAAGGAATTTAGCTGTGTAACTTTTTTTATGTTTTATGATCTCTTCAGGAGAACCTTCAACAATAATTTCTCCTCCACCTTTTCCGCCTTCGTAACCAATATCTATTATGTAATCAACCATTTTAATAACATCTAGATTATGTTCTATTATTAAAACAGTATTGCCTTTATCTACTAATTTGTTTAGTACTTGCATTAACACACGAATATCCTCAAAATGTAATCCTGTTGTTGGTTCATCTAAAATGTAAAATGTGTTTCCTGTATCACGTTTACTTAATTCGGTTGCTAATTTAATCCGTTGCGCTTCTCCTCCAGAAAGTGTAGTGCTCTGTTGCCCGAGTGTTATATATCCAAGACCGACATCTTCAATGGTTTTTAGTTTTTTATAAATTTTAGGAATATGTTCAAAAAAAGAAACAGCGTCATTAATAGTCATTTCAAGAACATCAGCAATAGATTTTCCTTTGTAACGAATTTCTAGTGTTTCTCTATTAAAGCGTTTGCCTTGACAAGTTTCACATTCCACATAAACATCAGGAAGAAAGTTCATTTCAATAACACGTAATCCGCCACCTTGACAGGTTTCACAACGACCTCCTTTTACATTAAAACTAAAACGACCAGGTTTATAACCACGTATCATCGCTTCAGGAACTTTAGCAAAGAGACTGCGAATTTCACTGAAAGTTCCAGTGTAGGTTGCTGGATTGCTTCTTGGTGTTCTACCAATTGGTGATTGGTTAATATCGATTACTTTATCAATGTTTTTTAATCCATCAATACTCTTGTAAGGCATTGGTTTTTTAACACCTCGATAAATATGAGCATTCAGAATTGGATACAGTGTTTCGTTAATTAGTGTGGATTTTCCACTACCTGAAACACCAGTAACACCAATCATTTTACCTAAAGGAAACTTTACAGATACATCTTTTAAATTATTTCCAGTACAACCTTTAAGCGTAATATGTTCTCCTGTTCCTTTTCGGCGTTTTTTTGGAACTTCAATTTTTTTATTACCGTTTAAGTAATCGGCTGTTAGCGTATGATGCTTTAAAAGCTCCTTTGGGTTACTTTCTGAAATTATTTCACCACCAAACTTTCCAGCTTTAGGACCAATATCTATAACATGATCTGCACGTTCAATCATGTCTTTATCATGCTCTACAACAATAACTGAATTACCAATATCACGAAGCGATACCAATGAATTGATTAGTTTTTCATTATCTCGTTGATGTAAACCTATACTAGGTTCATCTAAAATATACAACACGCCAACCAATTGCGATCCTATTTGGGTTGCTAGTCTAATACGCTGTGCTTCTCCTCCTGATAAGGATTTTGAGCTTCTGTTTAATGATAGATAATTAAGTCCGACATCCAACAAAAATTGAAGCCTTGCAGAAATTTCTTTAACGACTTCTTCAGATATTTTAAGTTGTTTTTCTGATAGGTGATTTGGTAAATCTTTAAACCATTCAGTTAATTCAACAACATCCATATTAGCTAGTTCAGCTATATTTTTGCCATTAACTTTAAAATAAAGCGATTCTTTTTTAAGACGTGAACCATGGCATTCACTACAGTCAATTTTATCCATGTAGTCTTTAGCCCAACGTTTTAAGGAAGTGGATTCTGCTGTCTTATATTGGTTTTCAATAAAATTTGCAACACCTTCAAAATCTATTTTATAATCTCTAGTAACGCCAAGCGATTTACTTTCTACTGTAAATTTTTCGTTACCACCATACAGAATCATTTGTTTGGCTTCTTCAGGAATGTCTTTGTAAGGATCACTTAATTTAAAATTGAAACGTTGCGCAATGATTTCAAACTGTTTAAAAATCCAGCTAGATTTTTCAGGTCCATGAGGTGCTAAAGCTCCAGCTTTTATTGATAAAGAGTCATCAGGAATAATCTTATTTTCATTAATTTGATAGACTGTACCAATCCCATTACATTTGGAACAAGCACCTTTAGGTGAGTTGAATGAAAAGTTATTGGGTTCTGGATTAGGATACGAAATACCTGATGATGGACACATAAGATTGCGACTAAAATAGCGAACTTCCTGTGTGTCTTGATCTATAACTATTAATACATCTTCACCATGATACATGGCTGTGTTAATGGTTTCTGTAAGACGTTTGTCATTATCTACAGACTGATCAATTTTTAAGCGATCAATTACAATTTCGATATCATGTGTTTTGTAACGATCCAGCTTCATACCCTTGATTATATCAACAATCTTTCCGTCTGTTCTTACTTTTACAAAACCTTGTTTGGCAATTTGCTCAAACAATTCTCGATAATGCCCTTTGCGCGATCTAATAACTGGAGCAAGGATATTAATGCGTTTTCCGTTGAAGGTAGTGATGATTAATTTTTTAATTTGCTCATCACTATAGCTAACCATTTTTTCTCCAGAATTATAGCTGAATGCATCACTAGCTCTAGCAAATAATAATCGAAGAAAATCGTAGATTTCTGTAATGGTACCAACAGTAGAACGAGGTGATTTACTGGTGGTTTTTTGCTCTATAGCTATTACAGGAGAGAGACCATCAATTTTATCGACGTCTGGTCGCTCTAAACCACCCAAAAATTGTCTGGCATAAGCAGAGAATGTTTCAATGTAACGACGTTGTCCTTCAGCATAGATAGTGTCGAAGGCAAGAGACGATTTTCCACTTCCAGATAGACCAGTAATAACAACTAGCTTTTCTCTGGGAATTGTCACATCAATATTCTTTAAATTATGAACGCGAGCACCTTTAACTTCTATATTTTCTTCAAAATTGGTCATAAAAATGGCAAAGTTGCAAAGTTACGTTTTTAACAACTAAAAATGAAGTTAGTAGTCTTTATCATTTGTTAAAGTTATGAACCATTTTAATACTATTTTTTAATTCTATTTATTATTGATTTGTATATTTAGCTTTCAAAAATTTATACTATGAAATTACTTGGAATTGGCTCTCGTATTAATCATCCTGAATATGGAAAAGGTGTTGTAACAAATCTAACATCTAAACAGTATTGGGTTACTTTTATTGATGATGGCTTAGAGACTATAGATATTGATTCTGAATTTGAAGTTATTGAAACTTGTGAAGACGATGTTGATACAGTTAGTTTCTATGATGTAGAATCTAGTTTGGTTCAAATTTTAAAAAAATGGAGTGATGCTTCAGAAGTTGTACCAATAGCTGATAAGTGGAAAGGAGGACAGCTTATTTTAGAACCTGGCGATACCAATTTACAAGGAAAAGACATGCCAATAGATACATTTTTTCATAAAATAGTAATGGTTAGAGATCGATTGCGAGTAATGGAACAAAAAATTAATTCGAGTAATTTAGAGGAACAAGAAAAAATAGATTTACAACAATATATTACCAGAATTTATGGAAGCTTAACATCTTTTAATATATTATTTAAACTAAAAGATCAGCAATTTAAGGGACAGAAGAAATAGGCTTATTTAGTACCTTTTACATCTCCCATTTCAAGGCCTAAAAATAGAAGCTTGTGAAGTGTTGGTAATTGTGCTCCACTTTCTGTTGTTGTCCAATCAGACCAAGAAGCCTCTAGTCCATGAATTGGAAGTATAGACGTCCACATTTTATAAGCTCTAGGTTTACCAGATTCCTCTAACAACCATAAATAAGAATCTCCTGGAGTAGAGCCTCCTGAAGTGTAAGTAACTAGCAGTGCATGTTCTCCATCAGGTTGCTTTACTAGACTTCGTTTAACACCATCATCAAAAACTTTATAAGGCGCAACTAGCCAAAAAGAATCGTTGTTAAAATAATCAATAGCTTTTTTTAGAAGTTCCTTTTGTTTATCACCTTGTACCTCAAAGCTATGAACGTAAACTTTACTTTTAGTATAATCGTTTAAATCTAAATTTACTTTATAATCTTCAAACTGAACCATACATTTTTTTTCGTCTTTTTGCCATTTATAGTGATGACGACGCTTAAAGGTCCATTCCAGATAATTAGTTTCTTGGTAAGCTTTATGGTCTAAAGCTAGGAGCATTTTATGTGCTAAAGCATCTGCTTGTTCACCAGGAATGCCAATCGGTAAATCTTCATTATACTTGAAATATAAAAAACCAAAAAACAACAAACTTGGTAGTGTGAAAAAGATAATTACACCAGCAATAATTTTTAATGTTTTTTTTATGTTCATGCTATAAAGTTAAAACTTTTGTTTGATAGCTTTAGCTAAAATAGTTGCCGCATCATGATTATGTCTGAACCATAATTCAGGTTCAATTAATTCTAATTCTGCTAACGCTATTTTATTGTTATTGTCTGTAAATATATCAACTCTAGCGTAAATAGGCATTTCAAAACACGCTTTTACTGCATTTTCGGCAAATTCTATTTCTTCTGTTGTTGGTTTGTAATCGTGTACAGAGCCACCAAAATCATCTTGAACTCTAAAATCTCCTGCTTTAGCCTTCTTTAAAATAGCATGTGTGAATTGTCCGTTAAAAACCATCATAGATATTTCTCCTTCGGTTACTATTTTATGCTGGAAGGGTTGTAGCATAAATGCTTCTTGTGCAATTAACTCTTTAAAAAGGGCTTCGTGATCTTGAATGTTTTCAGAATTTAGTTTGTAAGTATGTCTTGCTGCTCCTGAAATACAAGGCTTTAAAACTGTTTGAGACCAATTGAATTTTGTATGTAATTCTTCAAGCGATGTTTGAGAACCCTTTTCAATAAATTGTGTCTCCGCTATATGAACGCCTGCTTTTTGAATATCGAGTAAATAATGTTTATCGATATTCCATCTAATTATTGCTTCTGAATTTAGAAGTTTTGTTTGTTTAGAAACGGTATTTAGCCACTTTGAAAATTCAGTAAAGCGATCAAAATAATCCCAAGTAGTTCTAAATAAAATATAATGTGTTAACGACCAATCAAAATCAGCATCATCCCAAGATAAGCGTTTAACCTTTAAACCTTCATTTTTTAAAGCATAAACAACTAATTGATCTTCTAATAAAACTGTTTTATTATAATCGTTAATTTCTAGTGGATTTACATAGCGATTATCAGTTAAAACAACAATATCTGTAAATTTTTCTTTCACTAAAAATAGTTTTAAAATCCTACTGCAGTATCGTCACCACGTCGATCAGCTCCTCCTTCTAATTTACCATCGTCGAGAACTAAAATACCGTCAACTTTACCAATAACAGGAGAGTTCTCCTGATTAATAGTATACCCTTTAGTAGTGAGCTCTTTTATCAATTCTTCTGGGAAAGAGTTTGGTTCCATCATGACAACATCAGGTAACCACTGATGATGAAAACGAGGCGCATTAACTGCATCTTGCATGGTCATTCCGAATTCATGAACGTTTAAAATAGTTTGCAAAACAGAGGTGATTATAGTTGAACCTCCTGGAGTACCAACACTCATTAAAAGCTTACCATCTTTTTCAACTATAGTTGGAGTCATCGAACTTAACATGCGTTTTTCTGGAGCAATACTATTGGCTTCTGCTCCAATGAGTCCAAACATGTTTGGCACTCCAGGTTTGCTACTAAAATCGTCCATCTCATTATTTAGGAAAAAACCTAATTCACTACAATATAATTTAGACCCAAATGCTCCATTAATAGTTGTTGTTGTAGATATGGCATTTCCAAATTGATCTACGATAGAGTAGTGAGTTGTTTCATTACTTTCTACAACTTGCACATTTCCATAAGACACATCAGATGATAAGGTTGCTTTATCAAAAGTAAACGACGACATTCTATTTTTTAAATAATCGTCACTTATGAGCTCTTTATTTGGTATATCTACAAAATCAGGATCACCTAAATAAAAACTTCGGTCTGCATACGCACGACGTTCTGCTTCTGTGATTACTTGAATGGTTTTTGTAGTATTATGACCAAACTTATCTAAATCGTAAGGTTCAATCATTTTCAAAATTTGAGCAAGGCAAATTCCACCGCTAGAAGGAGGTGACATCGATATGATTCTTAAATCATCGTAAGTAAAAGTTACAGGATCTCTCCATCTTACTTGATATTTTGCTAAATCTTCTTCTGTTACAATTCCGCCATTATCTTGAATAAATTTAGCTAATGTTTTAGCTGTCTCTCCCTTATAAAATTCATCACGACCATTTTCAAGAATACGCTCTAAAGTTTTAGCAAGAGCTGGATATCTAATCGTGTCTCCTTGTTTCCAAGCCTTCATAAAAATAATTGAATCTTTATTAGCTTTAGAGAAATCTTCTTGTTTAGCTGCTATTCTTTTTTCTTGTTTTTCGGTTACAAATACTCCTTTTTTTGCAAGCTCAATTACAGGAGTTAAAATTTCTTGAATTGGTAGCGTTCCAAATTTTTCGTGAACAGCAAACACTCCAGCCACAGTTCCAGGAACTCCAACAGCCATTGCTCCAAGTGTACTTTTTCCTGGAATAACATTTCCTTCTTCATCCAAATACATGTCTTTAGTTGCTGCTAAAGGTGCCTTTTCACGATAGTCCACAGCTCCAATGTCTCCATTATTTTTTCTGTAAACCATAAAACCTCCACCTCCTAAATTTCCTGCATAGGGGTAGGAAACAGCTAAAGCTAGTTCTGTTGCTGCCATGGCATCAAAGGCATTACCACCTTTTTTTAGGATATCATTTCCAATTTTAGACGCTTCTTGTCTAGCAGAAACTACCATTGCTTTGTCAGTAATTAGACCTCTAACAGGAGTATAATCAGATTTTTTTTCTTGTTTACATGAGACAAGTAGTAGAATAGTGAAGATGGTTAGGATTTTTTTCATAAATCGTTATTTAATTCGATTAGTTTATGTTTTGAAAATATAATTAATTCCTCAAAGAAAACAGTGAATTCTGTTTCAAATTCATTGTAAAACTCTTGTAGTTCATTTACAGCTAGATTCATTTGAGATCTATTTTTAGTGCGCCTGTTCATTCCTTCTAATACATTTTGTATTCCATCTATCGATTGATAATTAAGTAACCAATTATCTGCAATCATAAAAGGCATCATTTTTTGAATACGTTCTGGTAAAACCTCAAAATTAGTTTCAAGCGAATCGTAAAAATCTTCAACATATTTATCTAGAGGTTCATCTGAATAGTCTTTCCAGTTTTTTGCTAAAAAATGATCATACAAAATATCTACAATTACTCCAGAATAATGCCCATAATTTTTGTGCAATCGTTTTGTACTTAAACGAACTGTTTTATGTGCATCTGTAAAGGTGTCTATTTCTCTGTGTAGAAGAATTCCTTTTTGTATGTTTTTTGAATACACTTTATATTTTTTTCCTCTAATTCCATCAGCAATAAAATTACCAATTTTAATTTGCTCATTGTCTCCAGATAAATAAATATGTGCAAGGAAATTCATGTTTTCGAATTTACAAATTAGTATCAAAAAAATGAGTACTAATTGTATATTTGTTAGAAATAAAAAATGAAAAATGACACTCATAAAATCAATATCTGGAATAAGAGGAACTATTGGAGGTAAAGTTGGAGATAATTTAACACCAATTGATGCTGTAAAATTTGCCTCTGCGTATGGAACATGGATTAAACAACAAAGACAAAAAGACAATTATAAAGTTGTTGTTGGAAGAGACGCTAGAATTTCTGGAGAAATGATTCAAAATTTGGTTATGAATACGCTAGTTGGTCTCGGAATTCATGTGGTTGATTTAGGTTTATCGACAACACCAACAGTTGAAATTGCTGTTCCAATGGAGCATGCAGATGGAGGTATAATTTTAACAGCTAGCCATAACCCAAAACAGTGGAATGCCTTAAAGTTATTAGATGCAAAAGGAGAATTTTTGAATGCTACAGAAGGAGCAAAAATCTTACAAATTGCAGAAGCTGATAATATGGATTTTTCAGATGTAGATAGTTTAGGGAAAATAACAAAAAACCAAGCATACATAGATATGCATATTGATGAGGTTTTAAAATTACCATTGGTTAATAAAAAAGCTATTGAAGACGCCAATTTTAAGGTAGTTGTTGATGGTGTTAATTCTACAGGAGGAATCGCAATGCCATTATTATTAGAGCGATTAGGAGTACATCCTGTAAAGCTATATTGTGAGCCTAATGGCCATTTTCCTCATAACCCAGAACCTTTGAAAGAGCATTTAACAGATTTGTCTAAAATGGTTGTAAGTGAACGAGCAGATTTAGGAATTGTAGTCGATCCTGATGTAGATCGATTAGCATTTATGGATGAGACTGGTGAGATGTTTGGAGAAGAATATACCTTGGTTGCTTGTGCAGATTATGTTTTGAGTAAAACGCCAGGAAATACAGTAAGCAATATGAGTTCTACTAGAGCTTTGAGAGATGTAACCGAAAGGCATGGTGGCAAATATCAAGCCAGTGCTGTTGGAGAGGTTAATGTCGTCACTCTCATGAAAGAAACTAATACCGTAATTGGAGGTGAGGGTAATGGAGGTATCATCTATCCTGAATCTCATTATGGTCGTGATGCACTAGTCGGTGTCGCTTTATTTTTAAGTCATTTGGCAGAAACAAAAATGCGTGTGAGTGAATTAAAAGCAACCTATCCTCAATATTTCATGAGTAAAAAGAAAATTCAGTTAACTCCAGAATTAGACGTGGATGCCATATTAAAAACTATGGAGTCTCGGTATGCAAATGAGAATATTACAACTATTGATGGCGTTAAAATAGATTTCCCTGATAATTGGGTTCACTTAAGAAAAAGTAATACTGAACCAATTATTAGAGTTTACACTGAAGCTAAATCCCAAGATTTAGCGGATGATTTAGCCAACAAATTTATTTCTGAAATTAAAGCTGTAGCTAATATTTAGTATTTTTGTAATTCAAAATGTCAATTATGATATCTACAGAACCTGTTAAGTCTCAAGATTCTAAATTGGAAAGTTATTTCGAACAATTTAGAAAGCATATTATTGGTATAGATCAAGAATTTGAAACACCTTATGGTGTTAAGAAAATTATTTATACAGATTGGACAGCTTCCGGTAGATTATACAGACCTATAGAAGAAAAAATATGTAATGATTTTGGTCCTTATGTAGCCAATACTCATACTGAAACAACAGAGTCTGGTACTGCAATGACTATTGCATATCATAAAGCAAAGCACATTATAAAAAAACATGTTAATTGTAATGAGGATGATGTGCTAATAGTGTCTGGCACTGGCATGACAGGTGTGGTAAATAAATTTCAAAGAATTTTAGGTTTAAAAGTTCCAGAAAATCTTGAAAAGTATACAGATATCCCAGATGAAATTCGTCCAGTGGTTTTTGTTACACATATGGAGCATCATTCTAACCAGACATCATGGTTAGAAACTATGGCTAGAGTTGAGGTGATTCCTCCCTGTTCAGAAGGGCTTTTTTGTATGGACAATTTAAAAAAGCTCCTAGACAAGTATAAGCATTGTACACTTAAAATTGCTTCAATAACTGGAGGTTCTAATGTTACAGGTATTCAAACACCACATCATGAAATTGCAAAAGTTATGCATGAACAAGGAGGTGTGTGTTTTGTAGATTTTGCTTGTTCTGCTCCTTATGTTAAAATAGATATGCATCCTGAAGATAAAGATGCCTATTTAGATGCAATCTTTTTCTCACCTCATAAATTTCTTGGTGGTCCAGGAACTTCTGGTGTTTTGCTGTTTAATAAAAAGCTATACAATAATATGATTCCTGATTGTCCAGGAGGTGGAACAGTAAGTTGGACTAATCCTTGGGGAGAGCATAAGTATTTTGATAATATAGAAGAAAGAGAAGATGGAGGAACACCAGGTTTTCTACAAACTATAAAAACAGCTTTAGCTATTAAGTTAAAAGAGCAAATGGGAGTGAAGCAAATGCTGGATCGTGAACATGAAATTTTAGATCAAGTTTTTAAAAGATTAGAAGGTGTTTCTAATATTAATATTTTAGCATCTCAACATAAAAACCGACTTGGCGTTGTTTCTTTTTATATCGATAATTTGCATTATAATTTAGGAGTAAAATTATTAAATGATCGTTTTGGTATTCAAACACGTGGAGGTTGTAGTTGTGCAGGTACTTATGGTCATTTTCTTTTACACGTAGACCAGCAAACATCTAATGAGTTAACAAACGAAATATCAATTGGTGATTTAGTTAGAAAACCGGGTTGGATACGTATGTCAATTCATCCAACTACCACTGATGCTGAAGTAGAATTTGTTTGTAATAGTATTATTGAACTAGCTGAAAATCATCAAGATTGGGCTAATGATTATGATTACGACAGATGCACTAATGAATTTGTACACAAATCTTTTATTGCTAATAATAGAAACAAGGCAATAGATAGTTGGTTTAATCTTTAGCTTTATATTTTTCAGGAACACGATCTCTGTATTTCCAGCGTTTGTGTGTCCACAAATAATATTCTGGAGCTTCGTGTATTTGTTCTTCAACTAATTTTAAAAAAGCATCAGTTATTTTATAATTTTCAAACTCCTTGGGATTGATAGCTAAAGTTTTAAATGATGTTTCGTAATAGCCTCTTTTTAATCGTTTAACTCCAAAAAACACAACAGCCATATCTAGTTTTTTTGCAAGCATCTCTGCTCCAGTATGTACAGGAACAGTAATGCCTAAAAATTCATTCCAATGAAAGGCTTTACGAGGTTTTGGTGTTTGGTCAGAAACAAAGCCGCTTATGGTTAATTCACCTTTTCGCTTTGAGTCTACTAATATAGGCACTGTTTCTTTAGTTGTAATAAGGTAACTGTTATATCTCGCTCTAATTCGTTTTACAAGTCTATCAAAATGTTTATTTGCCAATCTTTTGTATACAGCATAGCCTTTAGATGTCACATAAGTTTGAAGAATAAAAATCCATTCCCAACTTCCGTAATGAGCGCACATTAAAACAATGCTTTTATTTTGTTTTTCAATAGTATTAATGACTTCTACGTTAGAGAATGTAAATCGTTTTTTCATTTCTTTTTCAGAAATCGTCATAGATTTTATTGCCTCAACAATCATATCACAAAGGTGATGGTAGAAAGCTTTTGTAATTCGTTTTTTTTCTTTTTCAGATTTATTTGGGAAAACTAAATCTAAATTGTCTTTTACAGTTTTTCTTCTATAGCCTATTATATAGTAAAGTAAAACAAATAATCCATCAGAGAAGGCATAAAGTAACCTAAACGGAAGTATAGAAATTAACCATAAAAATGGATAAATTAATATGTAAGCAATAAATTGCATGAATTAGTTTTAGATTTGTTCTAGCAAATATAGAGCATATTTAATTTTAACTTTACAGTTTATGGGTAATTTAAGTTTAATAACAATAATAATTATAGCTGCAAATGTAATTATATCAATGAAAGGTTTTAATGACTTTTCTTTTTTTGAAAAATATAAGTTTAATATTGGTGGTATTAGAAGAAGAGAACAAATTAGAATGTTTAGTTCTGGGTTTTTACATGTGGACACCATGCATTTAGCATTTAATATGTTTACCCTTTATGTTTTTGCAGATGTAGTTATTTCGTATTTAAATACTACTAGTTTTTTAATTATTTATGTTGCAAGTCTGCTTGTTGGTAATTTTTTATCTTTTTATTTTCATAAAGATGAATACCATTACAGTGCAGTTGGAGCAAGTGGTGCAGTAACTGGAATCGTTTATTCAGCAATTTTATTACAACCAGATATGAGCTTATACTTAATGTTGATTCCTATACCAATACCAGCTTATATTTTTGGAGTTGGGTACTTACTTTACTCAATTTATGGAATGAAAAATAAATTTGGTAACATAGGTCATGATGCCCATTTTGGCGGAGCAATTGGTGGTTATGTGTTTACATTGTTGTTTGCGTCTTGGCTTTTTGAAAAAAATTTAAGTATGATCATACTTTTAGCATTACCAATAGTGCTATTGTATATAATGAAACGATCAGGGAAATTATAATAAAAAAGGCTTCTATATGTAGAAGCCTTTTTATTTAGTTTAGTAATTCAGCAATCTTATCTTCAAGGGCTTGACCTCGTAAATTTTTAGCAACTATCTTACCTTTTTCATCAAGAATAAACGTTCTAGGGATAGATTGCACGTCGTAGAGTCTAGCAACAGGATCATTAAAATACTGTAGGCTAGATACATGATGCCAAGTTAATTTATCATCTTCTATAGCTTTTAACCAAGCAGCTTTTGGATCTTGTTGTCTTCTATTACCATCTAGAGATACACCAATAATTTCTAGCCCTTTATCATGGTATTTTTCATATACTTTAACCACATTTGGATTTTCTCTTCTACATGGTCCACACCAAGCTGCCCAAAAATCGATTATTGTTACTTTTCCCATTAAATCATCTAAAGCCATCATATTACCATCTTTATCTGGAGCGCTAAATTTTGGTGCTGTTTTACCGATTTGCAAATTTAATTCAGCACTTCGTTGATCTATATAACTAGATATTTTTTGTGCAATTTTTTTATTTTCAGGATATCTATCAGTAATATTTTTTAATTGTTCAAATGCTTTTTTGAATTTTCCTATATCAATATTTTTCTTACCAATTTCATACGATAAAGCCATCAATGAAACTTCAGAGTCAGGATACTTATCAATAAAAGTATAGGTGTAATTTTCTACCTCACTATTTAGTTTTGTTAATTGATTTAACAATTGCTCATGACGATCTTTTTCAATATCGTGATCAATCGATCTTATTTCTGAAGCTAAATCAATTCTTTTTTGATTTAATAGTTTTCTTGTTGCTGCAAATTCTTGCAGCAATTCATTGTTTTTGCTACCAGTAATTGTTGATTTGGTAATATCGTCTTTATCTACATTAATAGTAATGTTACCTTTCTCAACAATCAAAGGAATACTTCTTCTAACACTATTAATATAAAGTCCTCTTGACACAGGACCTTTTGTAGATCCAGTGAAAAAGAATTTTTCGTCCTTAATGATTGCAGTATCAGTTATTTTTAAATTTCTTGGATCTTCATTAGATTTTAAATAAACTCTTACACCATTTGGTATTCCAGCAGCTGTTCCAGTAATTTCAAACTTATCGCTTGAATTTTTATCTTGCTTACAAGAAACGAAAAGTGATATTATGACTAATAAAAATAATTTCTTTTTCATTTTAATACGTTTTTTTCAAATATAAGAGATATTCAAAATACTTATCAATAATCATTTTAATACTTTTGTTAAAATTTAGGTTTTATGTCATTTAATAACGATACTATTGTTGCATTAGCAACGCCTTCTGGTTCTGGAGCAATATCTGTGATTAGACTTTCTGGTCAAGAGGCAATTAGTATAGTTGATTCTTGTTTTAAATCTGTAATACAAAACAAATCACTTGCAAAACAACATACGCATACTATTCACCTTGGACATATAGTTGATGATTCAAGAGAAATTGATGAAGTGTTAGTTTCTGTTTTTAAAAATCCGAACTCTTACACAGGAGAAAATGTTGTAGAAATTTCTTGTCATGGCTCAACATATATTCAGCAAGAAATTATTCAATTGTTTTTGAGGAATGGATGTAGAATGGCTAATGCAGGTGAGTTTACTTTACGAGCTTTTTTGAATGGTAAGTTAGATCTGTCTCAAGCTGAAGCAGTTGCTGATTTAATTTCTAGTGATAATGAAGCGTCACATCAAGTTGCTATGCAGCAAATGCGAGGTGGATTTTCTTCTGAAATAGCAAAACTTAGAGAGGAACTTATGAATTTTGCTTCATTAATTGAATTAGAATTAGATTTTTCTGAAGAAGATGTTGAGTTTGCAGATCGTTCAGCTTTTAAGGAATTAATAGATCGAATTTCGTTTGTGTTAAAACGCCTAATGGATAGCTTTGCAGTTGGTAATGTCATAAAAAATGGAATACCTATTGCCATAGTTGGAGAACCTAATGTAGGTAAATCAACTTTACTCAATGCCTTATTAAATGAAGAACGCGCAATCGTTTCTGAAATTGCTGGAACTACTAGAGACACAATTGAAGACGAGATATCTATAGGTGGAATAGGTTTTAGATTTATAGATACTGCTGGAATTAGAGAAACTAAAGATGTAGTAGAAAGTATTGGTATTAAAAAAACATTTGAAAAAATTGACCAATCTCAAGTTGTTGTCTATTTATTTGATAGTTTTAAAAGTATCGATAATCTAAAACAAGTAAAAATAGAGATAGAGAAGATTAAAAATAAACATCCTTTAAAACCACTTTTAATTATTGCTAACAAAATAGATAATTTAAATAACTCTCAAACAGAAATATTAAAAAAAGAAATTTCAGAAGTGCTGTTACTTTCTGCCAAAACTGGAAAAGGAGTAGAGCAATTAACAGAGTCACTTTTGAGTTTAATTAATACAGGAGCATTAAGAAATAATGAAACTATTGTAACAAATTCTCGTCATTACGATGCTTTATTAAAAGCTTTTGAAGAAATTCAAAAAGTGAAATTTGGTTTAGATTCAGGTTTGTCAGGAGATTTAATGGCCATAGATATTCGTCAAGCTTTATTTCATTTTGGAGAAATAACAGGTGAGATCACAACAGATGATTTGTTAGGTAACATCTTCGCTAACTTTTGTATTGGGAAATAAATGGATAGCACTCAAATTTTAGGATATTTTGGAGCTTTGCTTGTAGGTCTTGTGCTTGGGCTGATTGGAGGAGGCGGTTCTATATTAACTGTACCAATTTTAGTGTACTTACTTCATATTAATCCAGTTACTGCTACAGCATATTCGTTATTTGTAGTTGGAATATCTGCATTAGTTGGTGCTATTAAAAATATTCAAAAAGGGCTTGTAGATTTTAGAACAGCTATAGTATTTGCTATTCCCGCTTTTATTGCTGTTTATGTAACACGAAAGTATCTCGTTCCAGCAATTCCAGATGTGCTATTTTCAATACATAATTTTGAAGTGACTAAAAACATCGCAATCATGTTACTGTTTGCTATCCTTATGTTATTAGCTTCTGTCTCAATGATTAGAGAACGAAAAGATACTAATGCAGACTCCATAGTTTCATATAATTATCCATTAATATTAGTTGAAGGTTTTGTAGTTGGTGTTTTAACAGGTATTGTTGGAGCAGGAGGTGGATTTTTAATTATTCCAGCACTTGTATTATTTGCTAAACTTCCAATGAAAAAAGCTATTGCAACCTCATTACTTATTATTGCAGTAAAATCGTTGATTGGTTTTATTGGTGATGTAGAAAATTTAGAAATAGACTGGCAATTTTTATTAATTTTTTCTGTATTGTCAATAGTCGGAATTTTTATAGGTGTTTGGCTCAATAACTTTATAGACGGTAAAAAACTAAAAAAAGGGTTTGGTTATTTTGTATTAATTATGGCTATTTACATCTTATTAAAAGAACTTCTATTAAATTAAGTAACATTATAAATCTTCAAAGTATTTTAATCTCGATTTTAGAGTAAAATTATAGTATTTTTGTAAGAATAAAATGTGATACATGAATATTGAACAACTATATACAGGATGTTTGGCACAAGGTGCATATTATATAGAGAGTGAAGGTGAAGTTGCTATTATCGATCCTTTACGCGAAGTACAAACATATATTGATAAAGCTAAAGCTGATAATGCTACTGTAAAGTACATTTTCGAGACGCATTTTCATGCAGATTTTGTAAGTGGTCATGTTACCTTATCTGAAAAAACTGGAGCGCCAATTATTTTTGGTCCAAATGCTAATCCTTCGTTTGATGCCATTATTGCTACTGATGGTCAAGAATTTAAAATTGGAAAGTTAAGTATTATAGTACTTCATACTCCAGGTCATACTATGGAGAGTACAACGTATTTATTAAAAGATGAATCTAGTAAGAATCATGCCATATTTAGCGGAGACACCTTGTTTTTAGGTGATGTTGGTCGTCCAGATTTAGCTCAAAAAGCTGCTGACATGACACAAGAAGATTTAGCAGGCTTATTATATGATAGCTTACGAACTAAAATCATGCCTTTAGCTGATGATGTTATTGTATATCCAGCTCATGGAGCAGGTTCTGCATGTGGAAAAAACATGATGAAAGAAACGGTTGACACTCTAGGAAATCAAAAGAAAATGAATTATGCTTTGCGTGCTGATATGACCAAGCAAGAATTTATTGAAGAAGTTACAGATGGTTTAGCACCACCTCCAAAATATTTTCCTTTAAATGTAAAAATGAATAAGGAAGGTTATGAGAGTATTGATACAGTTTTAGAAAAAGGTAATCGAGCGCTCAATCCTACTGAATTTGAGGTTGCTGCTAATGAAACTTCAGCTATAATTTTAGATGTGCGTCATCAAAGTGAGTTTATAAAACAGCATATACCGCGTTCTATTTTTATAGGGCTCAAAGGCGGTTTTGCTCCTTGGGTTGGTGCTTTAATTGCAGATGTAAAGCAACCAATTTTATTAGTTGTAGATGAAGGTTCGGAAGAAGAAGCTATAACACGTTTATCAAGAGTTGGTTTCGATAATACTCTAGGTTATTTAAAAGGTGGAATCAAAGCTTGGGTTGAAGCCGGAAAAGAAACAGATAGTATGGAATCTATTTCTGCGGATGAATTTAAAGCACGATTAGAAGCGTCTGATATTCCTGTTTTTGATGTTAGAAAGGAAGGAGAGTTTGCTGCATCTCATATTAACAATGCTCATTTTACACCTTTAAGTCAATTAAATAATCATTTAGCTGAATTTCCAGACAATGAAACTTTTTACGTGCATTGTGCAGGAGGTTATCGTTCAGTAATTGCAGCCTCTATTTTAAAAAGTCGTGGTATTCACAATCTGATAGATGTAGCAGGAGGTTTTGGAGCTATTAAAAAAGCTGGAATACCAGTTACTGATGAAGTTTGCCCATCAACATTAAAATAAAAAACATGGACTTTATTTTACAACCTTGGCCTTGGTATGTATCTGGAGTATTAATAGCTCTAGTAATGTTAGTTCTATTATTAGTTGGCAAACGCTTTGGTATGTCTTCCAATTTAAGAACAATATGCAGTATGGCAGGAGCAGGAAGAGCTTCAGAATTTTTTAGATTTGATTGGAAAAGTGAGCAATGGAATTTAATAGTAATTCTAGGAGCAGTAATTGGAGGTTTTATAGCGTCTAATTATTTAATGGAACCAAATTACCAGATAGTTTTAAATCCTGAAACGGTTTCAAATTTACAAGAAATGGGTTTTAATAACGCAGGAGAAACCTATTTACCAACAGAATTGTTTGGTATTGAGTCTATATCAAATATAAAAGTACTGGCTATTTTGCTAATTGGAGGTTTCTTGGTTGGTTTTGGAGCGCGTTATGCTGGAGGTTGTACGTCTGGTCATGCTATTTCTGGTTTAAGTAATTTACAACGACCATCGTTAATTGCTGTAATAGGATTTTTTATTGGAGGTCTTGTTATGGTTCATCTATTATTTCCTTTAATTTTTTAGTATGAGACAGTTATTATATTTAGTTATTGGAATTTTCTTCGGTATGGTCATGATGAAATCTGAAGCGGCTTCTTGGTATCGTATTTACGAAATGTTTGAGTTCAAGTCGTTTCATATGTATGGTATTATTGGTGTGGCACTTGGACTTGGAATTATAATCACTCAAGTTATAAAACGTAATCAAATTAAATCTATTGATGGCAAGCTAATTGAGATAGCTCCTAAAGAGAGAAGTGTCTCACGTTACATTATTGGAGGGATTTGTTTTGGTTTAGGTTGGGCTTTAGTTGGTGCTTGTCCTGGACCAATGTACACATTAATTGGAGCTGGTTATTGGTCTATATTAATCGTAATTACAGGAGCATTGCTTGGGACTTTTGTATATGGATTATTGAAAGATAAATTACCTCACTAATTCCTGTGAAATCGAAGATTCACGAAACAATAATCGAAAATTACTATTAATGAGTAAAACAGGAATCTTATTAATTAAATGATTAGCATAAGATTTTGTCTCCTCGAGCGCAGTCGAGAGGTTTGATTATTTAGGTCTCGCATCTCGACTCCGCTCGATATGACGACTCGACTTCAATAAAATAATTTTCTTCAAACTTGTAACGTTTTAAAGTTTTGTGCGTCATATAGATGTCAATCAATTTAAAACACAATGAGAGAAGATAGACAATTATTAGTCATCACACATTTAAGTCAGCTTGTAACACTTGTTACAGGTTTTGGAAGTTTAATTATTCCGTTAATTCTTTGGGTTACACAAAAAGATCGTGTATATCAAATGGATGCTCATGGTAAAAATATTGTCAACTTTCAATTAAGCATCATTGTATACTCAATTATCTGTATTCCGTTGGTTTTGTTATTAGGACTTGGACTATTGGGATTATTTATTATAGGAATTATAGCTTTAGTTTTTCCAGTTATAAATGCTATTAAAGCTAGTAACGGAGAAACTCCAAAATACCCATTATCTCTTAATTTTATTAGTTAGTTAGTCATATTTTATAAAGAGATAAACAAAAACGCTCACCATTTGGTGAGCGTTTTTTAATGGTACAATTTAATGTACACTATTTAGTTTTCTGTTGAACTAACTATTTAACATAACAGGCATTACCAACATCGTAACATGTTCGCCTTCATCAAGACCATCTGTTGGTGTTAATATTCCTGCTCTATTTGGTAAACTCATTTCTAACTGTACTTCTCCAGCGTTTAAGTTATTAATCATTTCAGTTAAAAAACGGGAGTTAAAACCAATTTGCATATCGTCTCCTTGGTAATCACATGTTAAACGTTCTTCTGCTTTATTACTGTAATCAATATCTTCAGCAGAGATATTTAATTCTGCTCCAGCAATTTTTAAACGAATTTGGTGTGTTGTTTTATTAGAGAATATGCTTACACGACGAACAGAATTTAAAAATTGCATTCTGTCTATCGTTAATTTATTAGGATTTTCTTTTGGTATAACTGCTTCGTAGTTTGGATACTTTCCGTCAATTAATCTACAAACTAATTCAGTGTTATCAAAAGTAAATTTGGCATTAGAATCGTTATACTCAATAGTTATAGTATCTTCGCTACCAGCTAAAATTCCTTTTAAAAGATTTAAAGGTTTTTTAGGCATAATGAATTCTGCTACTTGATCTGCAGATACATCTTTACGAGTATACTTTACTAATTTATGAGCATCTGTTGCAACAAAGGTTAGGTTGTCTTGTGAAAACTGAAAAAATACACCACTCATAACAGGACGTAAATCATCATTTCCAGCTGCAAAAATAGTTTTGCTAATCGCGTTTGCTAAAATATCGCCCTCTAGACTAGTCTTACTAGGATTTTCTAAAGAAACAGCCTTTGGAAATTCATTACCATCTGCATAAGCTAAAGCATATTTACCATGATTAGAGCTAATCTCTACTGTGTTATTTTCTTCAATAACAAAAGTTAGAGGTTGTTCTGGAAACGTTTTTAAAGTATCTAATAATAATCTTGCTGGTATAGCAACACTTCCATTACTATCACTGTCTACATCTAAAGTTGATGACATAGTAGTTTCTAAATCACTTGCAGAAACTGTAAGTTTAGAATTGTCTAATTCAAACAAAAAGTTATCTAAAATTGGTAAGGTATTTGAGTTGTTTATAACGCCTCCTAAAACTTGTAATTGCTTTAATAAATAGGTACTTGAAACTATAAATTTCATGTTTATAAATAATGAATTTTTATTCTGTTAATTAGTCTTACAAATATATCTTAAAGCTAGTAATCTATAAAACAAACTTATTAACATTTACTGGGCGTAGCGTTTTCTTCTAAAATAGTTAAAAATTAATCCAAAAACACCTAATAGTACTAGTGGTAATGCGATATTTATAACTTGCCACTTACTCTTTTCTGAAGCAATTTTTTCCTGATTCATGAACGCTATATTAATTTCTTTAGATCGAATGTTTATAAGTCCATCATCATCTAATAAATAATTTACGACATTAAGTAAAAATTCTTTGTTTCCATAGGTGCGTAAACTACGTCTATCAAAACCTAATTCTAGAGGGCCATTTTTACTCATTTCATTTTTTATAACGTCTCCATCAGCTATCACAACCATTTTTGTGGGTGAGCTAACATTTAAATTGTCGTTTAAATTAATTGGTTTTATACGATTGTTATAAACAGATTTGAATTCACCTTCTAATAATACAGCTAAAGTTTGTTGCCCTTTGTTAAAAGTAGCTGGATCTTGCTCTTTGGTTACTATATCTAAACTTATTTGGCTTGGGACTCCTTCTAATTTGGTTAAAGGAGCACTTTCTAAAAGAATTGTTTTAATCACAGAATTCTTTAACGTATCTATTTGATTAGCAAAGTCAAATTTCACAAAATCAATATTATTTACAATTGGATGGTTACTATTTGTTGAAGCAAATGGCGAATACGGCCATCTTAAATCTTGTAATTGAGAATCACTTCCTTCACCTATAGCTAGTGTAATAGGAGCGGAGTATAGTGAGCTTACCATAACTGGGTTTACACGAATACCATAACTAAAAAAGAAATCGGTTAAATTTAGATCTTGTCTTATAGCTACATTTGTTCCAGAATCGTTATACAAACTATCTTTATCTATAGCCACTTCATCTATTAACCAAAGACTTTTGCCTCCAGACATTGTATATTGATCTAGTACTTGTTTTTCAGCTTCAGAAAATGGTTGATTTGGTTTTGCTGAAACAATTAAATCAAAAGTTTTTAAATCATTTAATGCTTTTTGCGCATCATTAGAAACACTATCTAATGTAAATGGCGCAATATAATAGTAGTCACGTAATGTTCTAATAAAATCAGCTACATATTTATCCTCTAATTGACCATTACCTCTTAAAAAGGCAATTTTTCGTTTTTTAGGAAACACCAATTTGCTAAATCCATCTGCAAAAGCATATTCTAAATGCTGTATAGAATTAGAAACCAAATCCTGTTGCGTTTCTTGTAATTTACTTTTTACTAATTTGATTTTTACTGTTTGACCATTATAACTAGCCAAAGCCCAAGGAAAAATAATTTTAGTATTAGTTTTACCACTTTCCTTAACGCTCATTTGCATTGGTGTTAAACCACGAGCAGTTAGACTTTGCATATTTTGCTGTCTTGTTGAAGGATCTTCCAGAGGATCAATAAACTCAAACTTTATATTGTTATTTTCAGCCGAAAATTCTTCTAATAATTGTTTGGTTTCTGCTTTTAGTTTTCTGAATTCTGTAGGAAAGTCTTCTCCATCTAAAAACACATCAATTATCATAGGTGTTTCTACAGCATCAATAACATTAATAACAGCATCATTTAGTGTATAACGTTTATCTTCAGTTAAATCAAAACGTTGATGAATTAAACCACTAAAGATATTTAAAACTAATAAACCAAGAGGTAATGGTAAAAAGTGAAGCAACTTTATTTTAGTATTGCCAAAAGAACGAGTCGTTAAAAAAATAAAGAATATAATGATACTTATAAAGTACAGGATATCTCTAGTATCAATAACACCGCGACTCATACTTTTGTAGTGCGATTCCATTCCAAAGGCAGAAATCTTATCATTAGATACTAAATCAGCAATACCATTAAAACCAAAATAGAAAAAGAAACAAAGCGCAACAGCAATAATAAATGCAACTATTTGATTATCGGAAAAGGTTGAAGCATACATGCCAATAGCAGTGTAGGCTCCTGCTAAAAACAACAATCCAAGATAGGATCCAAAAGTACTTCCTACATCTATGTTGCCAATTGGATTTCCTAATTGACTAACTGTATATACATATAAAAGTGTTGGTAATACTGCTAACACTATAAGAGCAAGTGCTCCAAGGTATTTTCCTAGAGTAACTTGTAGATGACTTATAGGTTTTGTTAGTAATAATTCCAGAGTTCCTTGCTTTTTTTCATCTGAAATACTGCGCATAGTCACTGCAGGAATCAAGAAAATAAAAACCCAAGGAGCTAATGTGAAAAAAGACGATAGGTCTGAAAAACCATTATCTAGTATGTTAAATTCTCCTTTAAATAACCATAGAAATAAACCGTTTAAAACTAAAAACAAACCAATAACCAAATAACCAATAGGAGAAGCAAAAAATGTACTTATTTCTTTTTTTAGAATTGCTATCATTTAATATAATTATGGTATAGACTTTTTGAGGTTAGATTAAAGATTTAAACGTTTAAAGGCTTAAAGTATTTTTCATTTTCAAATATAGATAAAATAGGTTTTATATAATTATCAAAAATCTAATTGACGTGCATTTATCTATATTGGTATTTTATTAGTTAAGCTGTTTAGTAATACTGCTGATTATTTGATTCAAATCCTCTTCATAATCAAACCAAAGCGTTGACTTGTTTTTTTTAAACCAAGTGAGTTGACGTTTCGCAAAGCGTCTAGAGTTTTTCTTTATTTCAGAAATGGCAAAATCTAATGTATCATTACCAGAAAAATAGTTGAAGAGTTCTTTATATCCAACAGTGTTTAACGCATTTAGTGTTTTTTTATTTTCTAGTGATTTTACCTCTTCCAACAATCCATTTTTAATCATTAGATCGACGCGAGTATTTATTCTATTATAAATAATTTCTCGATCAGCTTTTAAGCCAATAGTGATGGTTTTAAAATTTCGTTTATCTTTTTCTTTATTTAAAAATGAAGAATAAGGTTGACCAGAACCTATACAAACTTCTAAAGCGCGAATAACTCGATGTGGATTATCTCTTGCTATGATTTTATAGATTTCAGGATCTAACTGTTTTAACTGTTTTTGTAAACTCTCTAAACCCTCTTTTTCAAGTTGTTTATTAAGCTTCTCTCTAATTTCAGGATTTATATCAGGAAAATAATCTAGCCCTTTTGTTACGGCATCAACATATAAACCTGATCCACCAACCATTATTACTACATCAAAGGACTTAAATAAATCGTTTAATTTGTGGATGGCTTCTTTTTCGAAATCGCCAACCGTATAAGTATCTTCAATAGATTTATGATGAATAAAGTGATGTTTGGCTGCATGTAATTCTATTGGAGTTGGTGCAGCAGTTCCAATAGTCATTTCTTTATAAAACTGTCGAGAGTCAGCTGAAATGATTTCTGTATTAAAATAATTGGCTAGTTTAATGCTTAAAGCTGTCTTACCAATTGCTGTTGGTCCAACAATAGAAATGAGATGCTTATTCATGGTGTAAGTTACAACCACATTTATGGCAAAATTTAGCACCATCTTGATGCTTTTCGTTCATGCAATTTGCACAACACTGTGAGTTAAGCCGTATTTTATTTGAGCTGTCTTTATTTTCTTTATGTTGAGCTGTGTATTCTGCAGATACAATTCCAGTTGGTACAGCAATGATTCCGTATCCTAGAATCATTATAAGTGATGCTAAAAATTGTCCTAAAGGTGTTTGAGGAGCAATATCTCCAAATCCAACAGTAGTTAAAGTTACAATACACCAATACACACTCTTTGGGATATTTGTAAATCCATTTTCCTCACCTTCTACTAAATACATGATGGTACCAAAAATGATACAGACAATTAAAACAGCAAATAAAAAAACAGATATTTTAGCACGACTGGCTTTCAATGCATTCACTAAATTATTTGAAGCGCCTAAATAACGTGCTAATTTCAGGATTCTGAATACACGGAGTAGGCGTAACGCTCTCAGAGCAGCTAGCGCATGAACACCACCAAAAATGAGTGATAGATATTTAGGAATGGTTGACAATAAATCTATAACACCATAAAAACTAGTAATGTATTTTATGGGCTTTTTTACAGTTATAATTCTGGCTATATACTCAATAGAAAATAAAATAGTGATAACCCATTCAGAAGTGTTTAAAAAATCATGATACTTGTTATCAATACTTTCTACACTCTCTAGCATCACAAATATGATACTGGCTATAATAACAATGAGTAATACAACATCAAATAATTTTCCAGCAGGAGTGTCTGCTTCATAAATTATCTCATGAAGTGTCTCTTTCCAACCTTTTTGTTTTGATTTACTCATGTATCAAAAATAGTAAAAGATTATTGACTTGTAGTATTTGAACTTAAATCAATAATTTTAATACGTTTATTCTTCCGCAGGTAACTTTGAATAATATGTTGAGAGTCTCTATTATTTTGCATTGGAGTAATGATAGATTGTAGAACATCAAGATTATTAATCTGGTAATTTAGATTAAAAAATCCTAAACCTCTAAAAACACCACCTTCAATTAAAATGGCGCTTCTCTCATCTATGTCTCGACCTTTATCAATGATAACAAGGTTTTGATTACTGTAGCTATTTTTATCAATTAGCTGTTGCACTCTTTTGTTATAGCTTTCGGGCGACTCTTCATTGATACAAGCACCCTCGCAAGTTTTAATAGTATAGTTAAAACAATTACTTTTAGTTTTATATAAACCTGTTAGTTTTTGACATAAATTATAGTGCTCAACTGCTTTAAACATAAAACTTTTTCCGCCATGTCTATTAGTAAAGGTCGTAATGGCTTTTTTTCTACCATCTGCTTTATCAATTTTTAGATTTATGTAACCATTATCATCTATAAAATCGTATAAAGCATGTGTAAATAGTGTTCGCCTTAAAGCACGATTAAATATGGGCTTATTGCGTTTTATCTCTTCACTTTCTTTTAAAAGCGCAACAAGTTCGCTTCCAGTATCTTCATAAGTGACTGCATGAGCTTGAGCTTGTATTTTTTTGGCCTTAGGAGCATCACTCGTAAAGTGTTGATTGATTCGTCGTTTGATGTTTTTACTTTTACCAATATAAATTATCTCTCCATCTTCTTTATGAATATAGTAAACTCCAGTTGCAGATGGTAAACTTTCAATGATATCTATATGTCGAGGTTCAAGTTGATATTTAGGATCTTTTCTTATAGATTCTTGAATAATAGTTTTTTCAGTGTCTTTAGTTAATAGTAATTTGAATAACTTAACTGTTGCTTGTGCATCTCCAGCAGCACGATGTCTATCGCTAACAGGAATACCTAAAGCTCTGACTAATTTACCAAGACTATATGATTTATATCCTGGAAGTAAATGTTTAGATAATTCTACTGTACACAAAGTCTCTTTTTCATAATCAAAACTTAAGCGTTTAAATTCTGTTCTTAAAATGCGATAATCAAATTTTGCATTATGCGCTACAACAATACAACCGTCTGTAATTTCCACAATACGTTTGGCAACTTCATAAAATTTAGGAGCATTACGTAGCATATTACTATTAATACCAGTAAGATTAACCACAAATGGTTGGATTTCGCGTTCAGGATTTATGAGTGAGATAAATTGGTCTATTACTTGATGACCATCAAATTTATAGATAGCTATTTCGGTAATACCTTCTTCATTGTATTTACCACCTGTCGTTTCTATGTCAAGTATTGCGTAGATTAAGTTAAAAGTTAAAAGTTAAAAGTGTCATTTTTTGTCTATTGACTACTGACTACTGACTACTGACTACTGACTACTGTAATTACGAGCACCAAATATACTACTTCCAACTCGAACCATTGTACTACCACATGCAATAGCTAGTTGATAATCACCACTCATTCCCATAGACAATGTTTCTAATTTAAAATTATCTGAAATGTCATTTTTATAAAGATCGAACATCTCTTTTAAATAAGAGAACTCTGAACGTAATTGTTCTTTGTTATCCGTGAATGTTGCCATTCCCATGAGACCAGTGATTTTAATGTTTTTTAAATCTTCTAATTCTGATGACTGAATAATTTCTGCTATACCTTTACTGCTTAAGCCAAACTTACTGTCTTCTTCAGCAATTTTTAGTTGTAGCAAGCAGTTTATTACTCTATCGTGTTTTAGTGCTTGTTTGTTAATTTCTTTAAGCAGTTTAAAATTATCTACTCCATGAATTAAACTTACAAACGAAGCCATGTATTTTACTTTATTACGTTGAACATGACCAATCATATGCCATTCAATGTCTTTTGGCATTAACTCCTGTTTTTCAACCATTTCTTGGATTTTATTTTCTCCAAAAATGCGTTGTCCAGAATTATAGGCTTCCATTAAGTCACTAACTGGTTTTGTTTTAGAAACAGCAACTAGTGTTACATGTTCTGGAAGATAAGATTTTATGTTTGAAAGATTTTTTTTTATAGACATATTAAAACTCATAAATAGTTACACCACTGCGCAGTTTGGGTTCAATAAATGTACTTTTTGGAGGCATTTTTAATCCATCGTCTGCAATCTGCTTCATTTCATGTATCGTAACAGGAACCATACCAAAACCTACTGCAAAGTCTCCACTGTCAACAGAGCTCTTCATATTTATAATATCTTTTTTACCATTACTGTACATAATACGATTGTCATTACGTAAGTCGTCAATACCTAAAATGGGTTTAAGAATAGTTTTATAGAGTAGTTGGGCATCTAGCTTTTCTAATGAATTTTCAAATTTATAGATAGACTTTCGTAAATAAAGCGAATAAAATTCGCCATCTAAATACATACTAAAGTGATGTTTTTTTGAGGGTTTATATGGCATAATGCCACGATTCTCTATTCTGTAAAAAGCATCTAATTTAATTAAAAACTCTTCTTTAGTAAGATTGTTTAAATCTTTTACTAGTCTGTTGAATTCATGAATGCGTAATTCAGACTCCGGGATTAAAAAACTCATAAAGTAGTTATAACTTTCGTCACCACTATGATTTGGGTTTTTACTTTTTTCTTCTTTATAGAGTAGGTTGGAGGAAGCAGACCTGTGATGTCCATCTGCTATGTATACAGTTTCTATATTTGAAAACTCTTTTTTTAGTGTTTCAATAGTCGTTTCATTTTCAAGCTTCCACAAATAATGTGTATCTCTATAGGTAGTTGTAAATTCAAATTCAGCTCTTTCTTTCTGTACGGTTTCAATGACAGTAGCAATAATCGCATTATCTGGATAGGTAAGGAGAACTGGCTCGGCATTAAAACCTACTGTTTTTAAATAATCTTTAAAAATACGTTCGCGATACTCAATAGTTTCTTCATGTTTTTTTATAACATCATTTTCATAATCTTCAGCACTAGCTGCAGCAACAATTCCATTAAAAACTTGATTATCTCTATCTACAATTTTATAGATATAATAAGAAGGTTTTTCGTCATGCTTGAAAACATGGTCCTCTTTAAATTCTAAATACCGATTTCGAACGAGAGAATATCGTTCAGTTCCTGTAATTTCTCTATCGTATTTATAGCCAGGATTTACAATATGTAAAAAAGAAAACGGATTGTAATCTAATCGTGCTTCGCGTTCAGCTTGTGTATAAGTTTGGTAAGATCTTGACGCTACCAAACTTACTTTGTCTCTTGTAGGACGAACAGCTTTAAACGGAAGTATTTTTGCCATTTAGATTAACTAAATTGTTTTGCTACTGTTTCAGCTTTCCTACTTTCTGAATAATCATAAAAACCTTCTCCAGATTTTACACCAAGCTTACCAGCTCTTACCATATTTACTAATAATGGACAAGGAGCGTATTTTGGATTTTTAAAGCCTTCGTACATAACATTTAAAATAGATAAACACACATCAAGACCAATAAAATCAGCTAATTGTAATGGCCCCATTGGATGCGCCATACCTAACTTCATAACAGTATCAATTTCTTGAACTCCAGCTACACCATTGTATAATGTTTCAATAGACTCATTAAGCATTGGCATTAAAATTCTATTAGCGACAAATCCAGGGTAGTCATTTACTTCTACAGGTATTTTGCCTAGAGTTTTAGACATATTCATTATGATATTAGTTACTTCATCGCTCGTATTGTAACCACGAATAATTTCTACTAATTTCATAATTGGTACTGGATTCATAAAATGCATACCAATAACCATTTCTGGTCTAGATGTTACTGCCGCAATTTGTGTAATAGAGATAGACGACGTATTGGTTGCAAGAATTGTATCATCTGGACAGTCTTCATCAAGTTGTCTAAAAATTTTTAATTTTAAGTCTATATTTTCAGTAGCTGCTTCAACAACTAAACTAGCATACTCAACGCCTTCGGTTATACTAGTAAAAGTAGTAATATTACCTAAAGTTTCGGCTTTATCAGCTTCTGTGATTTTTTCTTTAGCGACCATTCTATCTAAATTTTTAGAAATGGTATCTATGCCACGCTTAAGAGCAGCATCACTAATATCTATAAGTTGAACTTTAAAACCTGATTGTGCAAAAGTATGTGCAATGCCATTTCCCATGGTTCCTGCTCCAATTACTGCAACGTTTTTCATAACTATTTATTTAGGTGACTGAGGCTCTCAAAGTCACATATTATATTAATTGAGGTCACTTCGAGAGCCTCAGTGACCATTATTTAAATTGATCGATAATCATTGTAGCAACACGAAGTGCCTCTGTACCATCATGAAGGGTTACTATTGGTGAAGTATTGGTATTTATGGCATCAGCAAATGTTTCCAACTCATCTAAAATAGCATTGTTGTTTTCTACTTCAGGATTATCAAAATAGATTTGTTTTTTAAGACCTTCTGCATTTTGAAGAATCATATCGAAATCTCCAGGATTTTCTGGAGCATCTTTCATTTTAACGACTTCACATTTTTTAGTAAGGAAATCTACAGAAATGTAGGCGTCTTTTTGAAAAAAGCGAGTTTTGCGCATATTTTTTAATGATATTCTACTAGCCGTTAAGTTTGCTACACAACCGTTTTCAAACTCTATTCTAGCATTTGCTATATCTGGCGTTTCACTAATTACTGATACACCACTTGCATAAACATTTTTCACTTTAGATTTCACAACACTTAAAATGATATCTATATCATGAATCATTAAATCTAATACTACAGGGACATCTGTGCCACGAGGATTAAATTCTGCTAGACGATGCGATTCTATAAACATAGGTTGTTCAATCTTATCCTTAACAGCAATAAATGCAGGATTAAAACGCTCTACATGACCAACTTGACCTCTTAAATTATGTTCAGCTAAAAGACGTCTGATATCTTCGGCTTCCTCTACTGTATTAGTAATTGGTTTTTCAATAAAAATATGCTTGCCTTTATTAATAGCTTTAATGGCACAATTATAATGTGAGAGTGTTGGTGTGACAATATCTACAACATCTACAGCTTCAATAAGGGCATCTATAGAATTAAAATATTTGTAACCAAATTCGTCTGCCACACGTTTGGCATTAGACTCATCAGCATCATAGAACCCTACAAGTTCATATTTTTCAGATTGATTTAGAAGTCTTAAATGAATTTTTCCAAGATGACCAGCACCAAGAACACCAGCTTTGAGCATATGTTTTATGTTTTCAACAAAAATAAGATTTTTCGTAAGTATTTTTGAGAATTTAGTAATAAAAACAGCTAGAAATAAGAAATTAAAAATATTCTTGATTATCGTTTTTTGCTTTAGAATCTTTAATTAATTTTAGCCATCTAACTAAATTAAAAAATTGAAAGATACATTTAAACATAAAGGCTTAAGATTAAAGCTGGTAGAAGTTATTAAGAAAAAAGGAATAAAAAATGAAGCGGTTTTAGATGCTATCTCTAAAGTTCCTAGGCATCTTTTTATGGATTCAAGTTTTTTGGATCATGCTTATCAAGATAAAGCATTTCCTATTGCAGCGGATCAAACCATATCACAACCGTATACAGTTGCTTTTCAATCTGAATTATTAGAGATTAAAAAAGGTGATAAAGTTTTAGAAATAGGTACAGGAAGTGGTTATCAAACGGCTGTTTTATGTTTATTAGGTGCTAAAGTTTTTAGTATAGAAAGGCAACAGGAGCTATTTAGAAAAACGAGTAAATTTTTACCAAAGCTAAATTATAGACCAAAAAAGTTGATTTTTGGAGATGGTTATATAGGATTAACAGAAGAAGCACCTTTTGATAGTATTATAGTTACAGCTGGAGCACCTTTTGTTCCAAAGCCTTTGTTAAGTCAGTTAAAAGTGGGAGGTAGATTGATAATACCTGTAGGAGATGAGGTTCAGATAATGACTTTGTTTATCAGGAAATCTGAAACTGAATTTGCTAAACAAGAGTTTGGAGAGTTTAGATTTGTACCATTATTAGAGGATAAAAATTAGTTTATTATATTTAGAAATTTCAAACCAAACACGACTGTGTCGCTCTGAAAACCACTTTGATAAGACCTCACATAATCTAAACGTAAAAAACGGAATTTCCCCCAGCCTAAATTATCAATCCCGATTGAATACTCTTGATACGGTTTTATATTTTTAGTTGTAAGAGCATGCGCACCAATTACTAAATTGTAATTGAGTTTATTGAGAAAAGGAATTTTACCTAAAATATAGCCTTTAAAATCGTGTTCCATATGCAACTCACCATACGATTTATTGGTGCTAAATTTATAGTAAGGTAAATTATTAAAGGTATCGAGATAATTACTAGTAGTACCAACGCTTGTTTGGTTACCATTAAAATGCTGATAATCCATAAAGGCTATATCTTCTGCATTAAAAAATGTACCAGCTTTGAGGTTATATTTAAAGTTTCCTTTGTTACCAATATCGAAACTCTGTGTAAGTCGCGCTTTTAATTGATCAAAATTATATTGTGAGTCCCTTGCAGCAAATCCTTTTTCATACGATAAAAAGAGTGTTGGATATTTGTTATTGGAAATATTGAACTTGCTATCTGGATAGCTTAAGTAATTTTGAGCAAAATTGATTCTTCCAGTTACATATAGTTTCATTAAACTATGCTCTTCAAATGGAGCAGTCCCAAACCCTTCTTCATCTAATGGATTGTTACTGGTATACGCATCAAATTTGTCATTAATAAAGAGGTTAGTAGAGGTGTTAAAAAGCGGTTTACGTTTCTCGTAACTTAAAGTTGAGAAAAATCTGAAGCCATTAAACCATTCTTCTGAATAGGAAGTCTGAATAAAAGTTCTGTCGTATAGCTTCATGTAATTATCCTCAAAAAATAAGGATGCAATAGAGTTTACTGTAATTGAAATAGGTTCGCTTGGATTAAACTGCTCTACTTTATTTCCTCCAGAAATCGTTAAAAACGGCTTACTAATATTGTTAAACTTATAGGTTAAGCTACCAGTTGGTCTTAAACGTCTATCAGAAATACTGTAGTTAATTGAAGCATTTGCATTAAAATAACGTCTAAACTCATCATAATTTTTTCTGAAATTAAAATTAGCTCTTGCATTTGGACCTTGAACTGTATTAAAGCTCATAGCTCGCAATGGACCACTAAAGCTAAAGCGGTAATCTTTATGAGAGTTTTGATATGAATATCCTGTTATGAGATCTAAAATTTTAAAACGATTATTGGCCTGATCTAATGAGTCTAAATAAGGTTTCGATTTTTTTACAGTTTGGATACTGTCTTTTTTTAAGTAGTCTTTTGTTTCTTCTAATGTTAGAGGAACTGGACGAATTGCATTCCAGTACAACGAGTCTTTTTTATTGGCATCATTCTCAAATGATACAATTTCTCTGGTAAATGTTCTCTTAGTAAATTCTGGGTTAAAGTCATAATTACTATATACTGCAGTAAATCGACCATCTCCTTTTATGCCAAAAAGACCATATTTGAAATCGATACTTTGAGAGATAACAACCCAAAAATTATTGCTTTCAGAAAATGAGAAATTTTGCTTTAATGTTATACTCTCTGCTGCTGGCATTTGTGTTTGTTCTCCCGTAACTGTTAACTCTAAACCATATAGTGACCATTGATCTTCTATAATGTAAACCAATCCAGAAAACACACGATCATTCTCTCTTTTTGGTGTTACACGAATTTTATTAATTAGGTTTCCTCTATCGTCATAGAAAACACCTTCAAGTTTATATCTATAATAATTAAAAGCAAATTCAGAAACTGGAGATACTAATTGGTTACCAATTTCTATGGTATTATTATAAAAGTTATAATCTACATCGCTAGCATTATTAAAGCTAAAACCATTATCATCTCCACTAACTTTAGAGGCAATTATTTTTTCTTTGAGTTTATCAGGGCTTTTAAAATCTAACTTCGATATGGTTTCAGATAAATAAATGACACCACTTCGTGTTGAGTCTAATCCACCTCCTAAATCACCAACTTCTTGACCAAGAATTTTTTCTGGAGCATTTTTAATTCTAATTAAACCACGAGAGTAGAAATCTGCTTTGTACGCTTTTATTTTTTCAAGATTAATTTTACGTTTTGAAATGGTATTTCTAATTATTTGATTTGCTGGATTTTCTTCTGCATTAACAATAACTTCATCTAACGATATTTCTTCATCAACAAGTATTGCATCTAGCTTATAAGGATAACTTGCAATGGATACTTTCTTTTTAAGAGTTTTATAACCTAAATATTGAAAAACCACTGTAATCTCTCCAGTTTTAGAGTACTCTAATTCATAAAAACCATCTTGGTTACTGGTCGTTCCTGTAAATGTGTTTTCTAAATAAATATTTACAAAAGGGAGAGTAGAACCTTTAGTTGATTTTACAGTTCCAGTTATTTGAGAAAAAACAGAACAGGTAAACAATAAAAAGGTAAGCGATAAAATGTGGTGTTTCATTGATTGATAGTTTCGCCAAACATAGTTTTTAAAGTAACGTAAATTTGTTAGAACTATGATAAAGTTATCGAAAACTTTTCTTAATTCTATCTAAATCACGTTTATTGTCTCTGTCTTTAATAGTTTCGCGTTTATCATATAATTTTTTTCCTTGAGCAAGAGCAATATCTAATTTGGCGTAGCCTTTTTCATTAATAAATAATCGTAAAGGTATAATTGTTAAGCCTTTGGCTTCAGAATCTTTATGAAGTTTTTTTAACTCTTTTTTATTTAGTAATAATTTACGTTCGGCTTTTGGTTTATGATTATAATAGTTGCCATACATATACTCTTCGATTGTCATGTTTATAACAAACAATTCACCTCGATCATTAAACTCACAAAAACTTTCGGCAATAGACGCTTTACTGGATCTGATGGATTTAATTTCTGTTCCAGTTAATACGATTCCAGCAGTATATTTATCCAGTATTTCATACTGAAATTTAGCTTTCTTATTTAGTATGTTAATTGTTTTCTGCATTGGTTTCAAAACTACATAAAATTATGCTATGATTGACTTCTATTTTCCTCAAGTTTCTGTTATTAAATGATTAGTTTCGCGACTATGTTTCAAAAAAATAGTATGCATAGAATTCTTTTATTAGTATCAATAGTTTTGACTTTTAATTCTTGTAAAAATGAGATAAGTATGAGTGCTCAAGAGATTGTTGATAAATCCATACTAGTTTCAGGTGGCGAAAATTATAAAAGCCTAGATTTTGAATTTGATTTTAGAGGAAGACACTACAAGTCTAAACTTACTAATAGCAACTTTGAATACACTAGAATTACATTAGATTCTTCTCAAACTATTATTGATTCTTATGGAAATATAAAACCATTTGAAAGACTTGTAAATATAGCTTCAATAAAAATGCCAGATTCTTTGTCAAGAAGAATAGAGAATTCAATAAATTCTGTTAATTATTTTGTATTACTGCCACATGGATTAAATGATCCAGCCGTTAATAAAAAGTTTATAGAGGAAGAAGATATTAAAAGTAAGAAGTATTATAAAATTCAAGTAACATTTAATGAAAAAGGTGGAGGAGAGGATTTTGATGATGTTTATATATATTGGTTTAATTCTGAAACGTTTAAAATTGATTATTTAGCATATTCGTTTGCAGTGAATGGCGGAGGAATGCGTTTTAGAGAAGCTTACAACGAGCGTATAGTTAATGGATTACGATTTGTTGATTACAATAATTATAAACCTGATACTAAAGATAGTTCTTTAGAAAATTTAGGTAAGCTATTTGAAAATAATCAACTAAAGTTAGTATCTAAAATAGAGACTGAAAATATAGTTGTGCATTAATCAATTAATAATAATGTATCACTTATTTCGCCCGAACCGGAAATAGTTACTATATATAAATTAGCATTATTATCATCTTTAATATCATCATATTTTTGCGCGCCTAGCAAGGCATTTACAAACATTGGAGTTGTGTTACTATGGCCTACAACTAAAACAGTTTGCCCTTTGGTTTTTTCTAAAAATGCTTTGGCATCAATATTTCGAGGATCGTATAATTGCACCTTAATGTTTTGTACTTCTGCAGTAGGAGCAGCCGTTTGTTTTGTTCTATTATAATCTGTTGAATAGATTGCATCAAATTGGACACTTCCTAAAACATAACTCCATTTAGCTGCTCTTAAAATTCCTTTTTGTATCAGGTTAGGGTTTTTATTGTTAGGATCACTTCTGTCTTTTTCTGCATGCCTAATAAAATAGTATGTAGAAGTTTCTTTTTTTATTTCTTTTTCAGTCTCTTGCGCACAAGAAGGCAGAACGAGAGCAATTAATAATAGAAGCGTAAATAGATTTTTCATTTTATTTTTAAATAAGATAATGTGAAATTACATAGAATTATTGAGTTCATCTATAATTTTAACACCAGAAGAGGTGCCAATTCTATCAACACCAAGTTTAATGTATTGTATAGCAGTTTCTAAATCTCTAATGCCTCCAGATGCTTTAATTTTTGTACCACAATTAGTAATAACGCTTTTCATAATTCTGATATCATTAAATGTAGCTCCTTCTGCACCAAAACCGGTTGATGTTTTAATATAATCTGCTCCAGATTGAATTGCTAATTCACTAGCTTTAATGATTTCAAATTCATCTAAATAACACGTTTCGATAATTACTTTTAGTGTTTTATTTGGAATTAGTGTTTTTACAGCTTCAATATCTTTCCAAACAGCATCAAAGTTTTTACTTTTTAAAAAACCAATATTTATAACCATGTCTATTTCATCGGTACCATCAGTTATTGCTTGTTGAGTTTCAAATACTTTAGCTTTGGTGCTCATTGCTCCTAAAGGAAAACCTACGACAGTACAAATTTTTACAGATGTGTTTTGCAATTGCTGCTTTGCTAAACTTACATAACAACTGTTGACACAAACAGAAAAAAAGTTATAATCTATTGCTTCTTTACAGAGTTTAATTATATCTGTTTCTGTAGCTGTCGGTTTAAGTAATGTATGATCTATATAAGTATTTAATTTCATGTGGAGTAAATCTAACAGCATTAAAAATTTTATGCAATAATAGGTATAAAAAAAGAAGACCACTCGCAATTTAAGTAGTCTTCTTAATTAACTAACATCCATTAAGATGTTCCCAAAATATTTATACAGCCACTGGAGGTTTTTTTATGGAATTGATTCGCTGCTCAAAAACTGATGCATCTATTGGAGCATGAACAGACTGAAAGATTTTCATGAGTTCTTCAGAATGAATAGTCCTTTTTTGTTTTAGCATATCTACATGAACAAAACTAGACCATAGTAGTGACTTTAGATGTGTTTTATCTTCATCATACATACGCATTTCAACATATAATTCTGATTCTGTAAATCGTATTAATTGTGATTGTATAGTAACGACTTCCATTAAAAAAGCAGGTTTTAAATACACAATTTGATTACTACCTGATACCCAACTTTTACCAGTTGTTTGCCCTATTTTATAGATATCAAGATCATAATTATCGATAAGAGCATCTTCTCGATGATTTATAAAATAGTTAATATAATTTCCGTTATTTAAATGATTAAAAGGATCACAATGTTGAAATCTGATTTTTGTTTTACTCTCTAATATTTTTGGTAGTTGCTTCATGATAGTCTTGTTTTAAAATATACCAAATGGTATATTATAGTGTAAATTTTTTTTAAGCTTTGATTTCGTTATGTATTATTTGATCTAACTGATTCATGGTATCTTTTAAATAAAATTCATCATTCATAGTGTAAGTCATAAAAATAGCACCTTGTATCATAGTATCTAATCGTTTTGCAAATTGCATAGCATTAACGTCTTCAGAAATTTCACCTATTTCAATACCATTTTCAATTATAGTAGCTACTTTATCTTGAATGTTTTCTATAACAATTCTTACATTTTTTAACAATAATGAGTTTTTATTATTGGCGTCTACACCAATGTTTAAAACAGGACAACCTCCTAATTGTTTACTGTAATCATAATAATTACGATAAAAATCCGTAATTAGAAATAGTTTTTGAATGGGAGAATCACTTAACTCTAAATGTTTTGCAATTCGGGACATTAAATTTTTTACTGTATACTTAAAGGCTGCAATAGCTAATTCTTCTTTATTTTTAAAATTACCATAAATAGCACCTTTAGTCAATCCAGTAGCTGTGGTAATATCGCTCATGCTAGTAGCTGCATAACCATTTTTATTAAAAATTGGTGCTACAGTTTCTAAAATATATTGTGTTGTTAGTTCAGATTTAGTTAGCATGTTGTAAATATACATAAAAATATACCAATTGGTATATTTTTATGTATAATTATTTGAGAACAGAGCCTAATTAATAAATTCAGTAGAATATTTATTTAATTGGTTTCTTGAAAATAGTCTGTGGTATTATTGTTTATTACTTTTTCAAGTCTTGCCATGTTCGCGTCTTCTTGAGCTTTCATACCAGATTTCATAAATGACATCAAAGATTTTGCAAACAGACTATTGCCTTTAGTTGTTGATGTAGACTTGATGTTGGTTTTTCCATTAGACTCGTTTAAAGTCATTTCATAATCCATATCCATAAAATCCATAGTAAAAGTCATAGCCATTTTTTTATGAGGAATAAATTCTGTAATGGTTTCTGTCATCATCATCTCTTGACCTTGATTGTCAACATACACGTTTGAAGTAGCACCAACAGTATTTGGAGTTCCACTAACAAGTTCAGAGCGTTTATAGCCTTCTATCCAGTCCTTTACTTTAGATTCATCTGATAATACTGACCAAGCTTCTTTTACAGGTTTGTTAACACTTATTTCGCTTTCATAGGTGACAGATGGCGTTAGTAAACCGCTCCCAAAAAAGACAATTGCTACAATTACTAATAGGACTAAAAAATACTTTAGGATTTTCATAATAAGATGGTTGGTTTTTAATTGATATTAATATACATATTTTTTAGAAGATTACATAAATAAAAAGCAACGCGCATTTCAAGATTGAAACTTGCGTTGCTTTTCAACTAACCAACCAAGATTAAGACTGTATTTATTTACAAATGTTACAGCCGAACATGAAAAAATTAAAATTCTTCCGCTACTAAATCACCTTGATTTCTAAATACCAATTGATCGTCAAAGGCATCTAGTAATATAATACTATCTGTAGTTACTTTACCAGCCAAAATTTCTTTACTTAAAGCGTTAAGCACTTCTTTTTGTATCACTCGTTTTACAGGTCTTGCGCCATATTCAGGCTCAAATCCTTTTTCAGCTAAATAGGTTATAGCTTCTTCTGTAGCATCAAACGTAATACCTTGCTGCGCTATCATTTTCGTGATGCCTTTTAACTGTAAACCTACTATATCCTTTATATTATCTTTTGTTAAAGGCGTAAACATAATAGTATCGTCAATTCGATTTAAAAACTCTGGTCTTACCATTTGTTTTAGTAATCCGAGGACATCCACTTTTGCAGATTCCATTGCAGAATCGATATCTTTTGCTGCTTCAAAACGCTCTTGTATAATCTGACTTCCCATATTAGACGTCATAATAATAATCGTGTTTTTAAAATCAGCAATACGTCCTTTATTATCTGTCAAACGTCCTTCGTCTAATACTTGTAATAAAATATTAAAGGTATCTGGATGCGCTTTTTCTATTTCATCTAATAAAACAACTGAATACGGTTTTCTTCTAACAGCTTCAGTAAGTTGTCCACCTTCATCATAACCTACATATCCTGGAGGAGCTCCAACTAATCTGCTTACTGCATGACGCTCTTGATATTCGCTCATATCAATTCGTGTCATGGCGTTTTCATCATCAAATAAATAGTCTGCTAATGCTTTTGCTAACTCTGTTTTACCAACTCCTGTTGTACCAAGAAATAAGAATGTTCCAATTGGTTTTTGTGGATTTTGTAAACCAGCTCTAGAACGACGTACAGCATCGCTAACAGCGACTATAGCCTCTTCTTGTCCAACGACACGTTTGTGCAATTCGTCTTCCAATTTTAATAGTTTTTCGCGCTCACTCTGTATCATCTTTGTTACAGGAATACCTGTCCATTTAGCAACTACGTCTGCAATATCCTCGTAGGTGACTTCTTCTTTAATTAGAGAATTATCTTTCTGGTTTGCAAGTATTGCCTGCTGTGCTTCAAGGGCTTCTGTTGCTTCTTTAATCTTTCCGTAACGCAATTCTGCTACTTTACCATAATCACCTTCACGTTCAGCACGTTCAGCTTCCAATTTATAGTTTTCGATATCTTGTTTTATATTCTGAATAGTATCAACAACTTCCTTTTCAGATTTCCATTTGGCATTAATGTCGTTACGTTCTTCTTTTAGATTTGCTAAATCAGAACGAAGTGATTTTAATTTTGTTTCGTCTTTTTCCCTCTTAATAGCTTCAATTTCTATTTCTAGCTGCATAATCTTTCTATCGAGTACATCTAGCTCTTCTGGTTTAGAATTGATCTCCATTCGAAGTTTTGAAGCTGCCTCGTCCATGAGATCAATGGCCTTGTCTGGTAAAAAACGATTGGTAATATACCTATTGGACAATTCTACAGCACCAATAATAGCTTCATCTTTAATACGAACCTTATGATGTGTTTCGTACTTTTCTTTGATACCACGAAGTATTGAAATAGCACTTTCTGTATCTGGCTCATCTACCATGACTTTTTGAAAACGGCGCTCTAGAGCCTTATCTTGTTCAAAGTATTTTTGATACTCATCTAAAGTCGTTGCACCAATAGCTCGAAGCTCTCCTCGAGCTAAAGCAGGTTTTAAAATATTGGCTGCATCCATTGCGCCTTGTCCACCTCCAGCTCCTACAAGTGTATGGATTTCGTCAATAAATAAAACGATATCGCCTTCACTAGTGGTTACTTCTTTTATAACAGCTTTTAAGCGCTCTTCAAACTCACCCTTAAATTTAGCTCCAGCAATTAATGCTCCCATATCTAAAGCAAATATTTGCTTGTCAACTAGATTTTCTGGAATATCACCATCAATTATTCTGTGTGCTAAACCCTCTGCTATAGCTGTTTTACCTGTTCCTGGTTCACCAACTAAAATAGGATTGTTCTTTGTGCGACGTGATAAAATCTGTAAAATTCTACGAATTTCTTCATCACGACCAATAACTGGATCTAGCTTGCCATCTTTTGCTAATTGATTAAGGTTTTTAGCATATTTATTCAAAGAATTATACGTATCCTCTTGACTTTGGGACGTTACGCGATCGCCTTTGCGTAGCTCTTCTATGCTAGCTTCAATCCCTTTTTCTGTAACACCTTGATCTTTTAAAATTTGAGCAATTTTACTTTTAGATTTAAAAATAGCTAAAAACAAATGTTCTATGGATACAAAGTCATCGTTCATTTTTTTAGCAATAATAGACGCTTCGTTTAAGCTTTTTCCTGCTTCACGAGACAACATAATATCTGTTCCTGTAACTTTAGAAAAGCTTTCAAGTTCCTTGTCTAAAATTTGCTGTAATATTGTAGTATTTACAGTCAATTTTTTAAGTAAAAATGGCAATACGTTTTCATCAACTTCTAGAATACCTTTAAATACGTGTTCGTTTTCTATTTGTTGATGACCATAGCTTTGGGCAAGCTGTTGTGCTTGCTGAATCGCTTCTTGTGATTTTATAGTATAGTTATTAAAATTCATAATCTATTTTTCTTTTTTGTTTATTCTATTTCAATTACCTTACCAACTGAAATTGAACGACATAATGTCTGTTTTTACCGCTAATAGCGTGACGTTTCGTCATATTGTAAGATTTTAAAACTATAGCGACTTAAAGACTATTAGATAAAAAATTATGGGATTTATAAATAAATTATTTGGTGGTTCTAAAGAACCAAAAGAAGACAAACTATTGCCATGGATACCTTTAAATTCATTAGCGCAATTATCTGTTATAGAAGAGAAATCTAAAACGAGAACACAAGTTATTTTTAAGCACTCCACACGTTGTGGAATTAGTAGAATGGTTATGAATCAATTTGTAGCTGCTTACGATTTAGATATGACTACTATAGATTTGTATTATCTAGATTTATTGAGTTATCGCGACGTATCTAACGAAGTAGGTTATAAGTTTCAGGTAATGCATCAATCACCACAATTACTTATTATAAAAAATGGTGTTGCTGTTACTCATGCATCTCATGGCGCTATTAATGAAATGGATTTAAAAAAGTATGTTTAATAATACTTGATTAAAATTGAATTACCACTGATTTGCCTACTACCAGAAAACAGAATAACATTAGAAATTTGTACCTTTGATAAATGCATTATTGGGAAGAAATAAATAATAAACTAAAGCCTTGGATTGATACTGATTTAAACAAAACAGTACTTGATTTATTCGCAGGTTGTGGCGGACTTTCCATCGGATTTGAAGCCAATGGGTTTAAAACCATTGGTTATGAAATGGACGAAAACGCTACCAATACTTACAATGAAAACCTGCTTGGAGAATGCTTCAACGAGAAATTAACAACTGAAACAATTTATCCAAAAGCTGATATTGTAATTGGTGGACCACCTTGTCAACCGTTTAGTGTTGGAGGTAAACAACTTGGACTTAAAGATTCTCGCGACGGATTTCCAATTTTTTTATCAGCTATCCGTCAATTAGAGCCAGAAGTTCTACTTTTTGAGAATGTTCGAGGAATGCTTTACAAAAACAAGTGGTACTTAAAAGAGGTAATTGGAGAGTTAGAAAAGTTAGGCTATTATGTTAGTTATGCTTTGTTAAATGCAAAAGATTATGAAGTTCCACAAAACAGAGAAAGAGTAATCGTTCTCGGAACAAAAAAGATAAACAGACTTCCAAAAAAAATCAATAGAAAAGTTACAGCTGGAGAAGCATTGGGAGAACTTGCCTTTCAATTTGATGAAAATTCAAAATTCTTCACAAAGTCAATGGACGAATATGTTGCTAGATACGAAAAGGCATCAAAATGTATTAATCCAAGAGATTTATATTTAAACAAACCTGCACGAACTCTAACTTGTAGAAATCTTGCTGGTGCAACTGGAGATATGCACCGTGTAAGACTAAAGGACGGAAGAAGAAGAAGAATAACTGTTCGCGAAGCAGCACGACTTCAAAGTTTTCCAGATTGGTTTAATTTTATTGGAACTGAAACACACCAGTACAATCAAATTGGAAATGCAGTAGCTCCATATTTTGCTTATCATTTAGCTGCAAATATAAAGAACTACCTTTCTACTGAGTACAATTATTTAATAACCGAAAACGAACAATTCAAACTATTTGAGGATGAAGCAATATATCAGTCCAGATAAATCTAAAACATTCAAGCAAAAAACCAAACAGGTTCAGGAACTGATAAATACAACACTTCATATTTTAGATAGTTTCGGAATTCCAATGGACTCTACACCTAGAAGATTAGAAAGAATGGCAATTTCATTTTTAGCTTGTGGTGATGTCAAAACTCTTTCTGATTTTAAGAATATTAAAGATTTAAATGATGATTATTCACTCAAGACAAGAGATGTCATAAATTATGTAAATCAAAATTTCAATGAAAATATAAGTTCTGGTTCTTATGATGACATCAGAAGAAAAGACCTAAAACTTTTTACTGTAGCAGAAATTGTATTACACTCAAGTCCAAATTCTGCAACGAATGATTCCACAAGAGGATATTCTATAAACCCATTTTATGCTAACCTTGTAAAGGAGTTCGGAACAAAAAATTGGAATAAAAAAGTTAAGGACAAACTTAAAGATATTGAGCCTCTTAATCAGAAATTAAAAAGAGAAAGAGAATTAAAAAAGGTAAAAGTAACCTTGCCTTCTGGTGGAAAAATTCAATTTTCGGCAGGTGAACACAATGATTTACAAAAAGCTATAATAGAAGGCTTTTTACCAAGATATGGATTTGGAGCTCAAGTTCTGTACGTTGGAGACACTTCTGATAAATATCTTCATTTAGAAGAGAAAAAACTTGAGGAACTTAATTTCTTTCAAATATCTCACGAAGAATTGCCTGACGTAGTTGCTTATTCAAAAGAAAAGAACTGGTTATATTTAATAGAAGCTGTTCATTCTTCTGGACCAATTAGCGAAATAAGGCTGCTTCAACTTCAAAAGCTGACCGAAAAATGTACTGCTGACATAGTTTATGTTACTGCTTTTTTGAACAGACCAAAGTTTCGCCAATTTATGGCTGACATTGCTTGGGAAACTGAAGTATGGATTGCGGATAATCCTGACCATATGGTTCATTTTAATGGAGACAAATTCCTTGGGCCTTACAAAGAGTAAAGCACTAGATATTTAAAAAATATAAACAAAAAACTCCCAAAGCAATTTGGGAGTTTTTTTGTTAGATCAATATTTGTCATCAATTTTACTTCCCGAATAGAAATAAAGCGATATTCTATTTATATTAATTTAAAATGTAACTCCTACAATAATCCCGAGTCTTTAAATAAAAAATCACTTTTTATGTAACCTTTTTGGTTTTTTAAGTATTACATATAAAAGCGATTAAAAATTTCACTATTGGAAAATTTAACTGACGAAGAGTTAATGGAACTCGTTAAAGGAGATGATCTTGACGTGATGCGTTATTTGTTTCGTAGATATCATATTAAAATTTATAATTTCTGTTTCCAAATGACTAGAGATAAAGACATTTCTAAAGATATAACACAAGACGTTTTTTATAAAGTTTTAAAACATAGAGAAACCTATAGGCAAAGTAAATTTTCGTCTTGGATTTACGCTATAGCAAGAAATCTTTGTAAGGATTATTACAAAATCTTAAATAAAACCAAACAACTAGATGACAGAGACTTAAAGTATAGATGCGAAATTGATGAAAATAAATCAGAACCTTTAGGTAACATTAAACAATTGAATTTTGCTCTAAATCAATTGAAACATAGTGATAGAGAGCTGATTGTTATGGGTAAATATCAAGGTTTGAAATATCAGGAAATAGCCGAAATAACTAACTCTACATTGGTAGCAGTTAAAACAAAAATGCATAGAGCTATGCAGAAATTAAAGGATTCTTATTTTTTAAATACGGAGCGACATGAATTGTAAAGAAGTAAAATACCTTATTACAGATTATCAGTATGATAAAATGGATAAAGAAAGACAAATGCTATTTGAAAAACATCTCAAACATTGCTCAAGCTGCAGTCAAACATATCAAGAATTTGTTCACCTCATTAACACTATAAATCAGGTTCAGGAAGAGATTCCTGATAAGGATTTAGAACTGGCTTTTGATGTTATGCTAAATAAAGAAAAAGAGGTTTTAGGAATGTCTAAATCAATAGTATTAAAGCCAAAAAATAAAGTATTTAAGTCTATACTGCAAGTGGCTGCAACCTTACTATTAATGATTTCTTGTTATCTACTAGGTAATTATAAAAGTAATATATCTAAAGCAAACGAAATAGTCACTTTAAAACAAGAAAAAACAGAACTGCAAACTATAGCAACATTATCTCTTATGGAAAACGAATCGGCTAGTAAACGTCTTCAGGCTGTTAGTTATGCAAAAACTATTACCAAACCAGATAATGAAATTTTGAAAGTTCTTATAGCTAAAATGAACACTGATAAACATACTAATGTAAGATTAGCAGCAGCAAATGCTTTGTCTAAGTTTGCAGAAAATAATAACGTTAGAGAAGCGCTAGTTAGAGCTCTTGAAATAGAAGAAAATGCGAATATGCAAATAGAGCTTATTCAGATTTTAGTAGATATTGAAGAGAAGCGTGCTATTCCAACTATGAAAAAACTACTTCAAAATACAGAAACACCTACCTATATTAAAGACCAGATTAATTCAGAATTAAAACAAATTATTTAATATGAAAAATAAAATATTTGTAAGTATTATTTTATTAATAACATCTGTAACAGTATTGGCACAAGACTATTCAATGTCTTTAGAAGGAATTACTAAAGTAATTATAAGTTCGGAAACTACTATAGTTATAAAGTCGCATGACACTTCTACTTTACTTATAAAAGCTTCTGAAAATTATAAAGATATAAATTCAGAACAATCAAAAGGGCTGAAAAGAATATCTGGGAGAGGTAACAATAATACTGATTATGGAGTTGAAGTTTTAAAACAAGGCACATCTCTAATAGTCACAGGACTACGTGAACGCAGGGCATCTAATTTGGTTATTTATTTACCAAAAGACATTAATATGTCAGTAGAGAGTTTAGCAAATAATGAAATTTATATTGACGGATTTAATGCGGAAATTGAAGTCATAAATCATCATGGTGATACTGTATTATCTAATATAACTGGGCCAATTGTTTCAGAGAACGGTAATGGTAGTATCAAAGTTGTTTTTTCTACTCTTAATCAATCCTGTCCAATGTCCATAATTGCTAACAATGGAGATATTGATATTACAATGCCTATAGATGCATCTGCGACCATCAGTGCCAAAACACCACGAGGTGAGTTTTATTCAGATTTTAACATTAACGCGATTAATGAAAATAATATTAGAAAAAATAACAGGAATATAAAAGGAGTACTTAACAAAGGAGGTGTAGAAATTAATTTACAAAATCTTAAAGGAAACATTTATTTGAGGCAATTTAAGTAATCAACATTTATCATTTTAATAATTATATCAATGGGGCTTTAAGCTCTAGAGGAAAAGAACATCCTAAATTTAATCTAAATTATATATGAAAGCTAAACACATTAAACTTATAGTATTGGTAATATGCTATTATGTGGTATTACAGAATACCCTTTGTCAAAATCAAAATAATACAAATAATACAGATGTCGACCTTCTTTTTGAAAAATATAACAATAATGATACGCCTGGTATTGCAGTTTCAGTAATTAAAGATAATAATGTTATTTATCAAAAAGCTTTTGGGATGGCTAATTTAGAATATGGAGTTCCTATCACAACGAAAACGAAGTTTCATGTAGCGTCATTATCAAAGCAGTTTACAGCATTTCTAATTTTAAAACTTGAAGAAGAAGGCTTATTGTCTATAAGTGATGATGTAAGAACATATATTCCTGAATTACCTAATTATGGTAAGAAAATAACTATTAATCATTTATTAACTCATTCTAGTGGAATAAAAGACCAATGGAGGTTACTAGAAATAGCGGGTTGGCGATTAGATGATGTTATTAAAACTGAACAAATTTTTAAGCTCATAGTAAATCAAAAGAGTCTTAATTTTTCACCTGGAGATAGTTTTGAATACTCTAATTCTGGATATACCTTGTTGGCCATTATTATAGAAAGAATTACCAAAATGTCATTTGCTAATTACGCACAGCAAACCATATTTGAGCCGTTGCAAATGAATGATAGCTTTTTTTATGATGATCATGAAGAAATGATGACTAATAGAGCTTATTCCTATAAAAAAGTAGGCGATAAACTTAAAAAAAGTAATTTAAATTTTGCAACTGTAGGACCTACAAGTTTATTTACAACTATAGAAGACTTCAATAAATGGGCAATCAATTTTAAGAAAATGACTATTGGGAATAAAAAAATTTTCAAGTCTATGAGAGAAAATGCTACTAAAAATGATGGATCAACTTCAAGCTATGCAAAAGGCCAATTTATTGCAAATCATTATGGTTATGAAAATATATATCATTCAGGATCTGATGCAGGATATCGTTCTTATTTTGTGAGATTTCCTGATCTTGGTTATCAATTTAGTCTTTTTGCCAATGCATCATATGTTAACTCATCCAAAGAAACATTTCAGCTTGTCAATTATTATTTAAAAGATAAAAAGCCTAAAGAAGAGAATAATACCAGTAAAGGTGAAATATTTCAGTATGATGAGGGTATCTTTACACACCTCACAAATGCTGACATGAAAAAGTTTGAGGGCACTTATTTTAATAGGGAGACTAAAGGTTACACAGAAGTTAAACTTGAAAACGATACTCTTTATTTAAAAGGAAGCGTTTTATCAGAAACTCTTAAATTACATCCTATTGGGAAAAGTAATTTTAAAGTCAAGGGAAGCATTTATGATATATCTGTAAATTTTAGAGAAAATGATTATAATGAGCCAGTAGTTGAGATTAGAATACCAGACATTATGTGGTATTGGAATATGAAAGTTAATAAAACAAACCCTTCAGATTATTTAGGAAGCTATTATAATGATGAATTAAAAACACAATATGAGTTGGTAAAAAAAGAAAATGGACTGTATTTAACACACCAAAAGTTAGATGATATAAAGATTGAACAGATAAATGAGGCATATTTTAGTTCTCAAAACAGAAATTTTTCCAATATTAGATTTAAACGAAATAATTCAGGAAAAGTTATTCAGTTTGAAGTATCGAATGAAAGTATAAAGAGCATTATTTTTAAAAAAGAGTAAAATGATGTTTGTTTTAAAAAAAATAGCTAAATCCCTATTTTTAATTACGCTAATATTTTCTTATTCATCCTGCAAAGTTGATAAGAAAGTAATGACTTCAGAAGTCAAGTATAATCCTGGTCATTATGTATCTGTAAGTCCATTTTTTGAATTATCAAAAATAAAGCATTTAGATGATTCAACTTTACAAGGAGTAAATAAAAAATACTTCTGGCGTACTCTAGAACCTGAAAAAGATGAATATGATTTTTCTTTCATTAAGCAAGATCTTGATTACTGTTCAAAGCATAATAAACAGCTGATTGTATTTCTAATTGATAAAGCATATTGGAAAAAAGGAGCATTACCCAAATATTTAAAGGAACATGAATGGAAAAAAAGAGGTGGAGGTTTTAATCCAATTCGTTGGCATCCAGAATTTGTTAAGCGATTTATTGCGATTGGAAATGCTATCGCAGATCAATTCAATGATCATCCAAATTTTGAAGGCATTGCAATACAAGAAACTTCTTTAAGCATTCCAAAAAATGTACTTTTAAAATACAACTATTCTAGTGAAAAATATCGTGATGCACTTCTCTCAATATTAAATAATTTTGGCATGTCTTTCACAAAGAGTAATGTTTTCTGGTATCAAAATGGAATACAAGGAAGCAATGAAATCATCAAACAGATTGCTGATTCAATATCATTTAGAAAAAATATAATTATGGGAGGATCAGACATTCTGCCCCATAGAAAATGGCTAGGAAAAACATATAAAATCTATGAAAATTATAAAGACAAATTAAAACTCTTTTGTTCTGCTCAAGATGACTCTTATTATCATCATAAAAATGATATTCGATTATCAGAAGAAGAACCAATCCATGAAGAAGGTTATTTAACCATGGAAGATATTTTTTTATTTGCGAGAGATGAACTACACATTAAATATTTGTTTTGGAATTATTATTATGATGGAGTTGAAAATGGAATACATTCCTTTGATGATGCTGTAAATGTTATTCGTAAATATCCAACATTTAATAATCCTTAAAAAAGCACATTTTATAGGAGTTTAAATATTTGATTTTTACTCAAATTTATTCTTTATCAAATGATGGGGCAAAAAATATTACTTTTAAAAGAAAGTAAAGTATTTATAATTTTAATAGCAAAACTCCCAAATTTCTTTGGGAGTTTTGCTTTTAACCTCTAAAGTTATAGCTGTTTATAATTTGTTTTAATTGTAGTTTAATATCTTCTCCTGTATCAAACACCATTTGCTCATTACTTGGAAATCGTATATGTCGCTCACGTATTAAATCTCTATCGTTATCTAAAAGCGCACGTCTGTCTCCTCTAACGGTTGCATAATGATTTTCAAACACAAATTCGCTATCTATTGGGAAGCTCTCAAGAATTTGATTAGACTTTAGGTCTTGATAAACAACTCGTGCAATAACTTGCGTCGTTTTATGTTGCCTAAATTTAAACAGTCGCGCTTTAGCTGTAATTATTTTATCAACCTTTATATCATTACCTAAACTATCTTTAGCAACATTACCATCAGCATCTAATGCATATTCCCAACCATCAACAAGTCGTTTTTTGCGCAATACTTGTTTTTCATGTATACGCTCTGGTGACACATTTATACGTTTTAATTGTAGTTGCATAGCATAGTCATAATGTCTATTTGCCTGATTGTTTGAATGATACACTGTCCAAAAATCATTTAATCCATAGGTATCAAAATCTAATAGATCTTTCTCTAAACGTCTTGGTATGATTTGATTTGTTTGATTTTCAATAGACACACTTACGTAATGAGTACCAGCTTCACGAGCTTCTACTAACAACTCTCTAGTTTCTTCAAAATTAGGATTAATTCGCTCAATGTATTCAAATATATTATATGCTTCACGAGCCTGATATGTATCACCAGAATCTAAAAGCGCGATTCCTTTATCAATCATATAATCAGAAACTTTGTATCTGTAGTTTACAATCTCATCAGACAAATCTTTAAAATCGAGTTTCAAGTATTTATTTCCTAGTTTTAATGGTAGAACTGGTTTTATAGCATTCTGGCGTGCTTCCATATCTAAATAGATATTGAAAATACGTTTATAGTTTTCAGGATTGCCATCTTTTTCTAAATGCGCAATAGTTTGCAAGTTCTCATCTACAACTTTGTAGTAAGCATCTTGTAACATTGCTATATAAGCTTGTTTGCGCTTTTTGTCCTTGTTATGCTTTAACTTTTTTAAAGCATTGGTAATGGCTTGATCGTAGTTGCCCGAATGTAATTGTTTTTCAATTTGTTTTCTTCCAACACATGATACAAGCACTGAAAGAACAACCGAAAGGAGTATTAATTTTTTCATAATGTTTGTATTTATGAGTTACTATATAGTTATAATTTCAAAGGTCGTGCCAAAGCGTATTACTTGTATTATTTTCGTTTCTTTGCGAAGCATAAAATTGCTAGATGTTTCCTAATACAAACATATTATTTCACCCTTTAAAAGTAGACTCTGATTTGGTTTTGCCAAAGCAGTTTACCTTTCCGTTTTATTATGAGCCACATGCACTATCTATAAAGGCAGCAGAGGAAGTTCAAGTTTATTTAGAGAGTCAAACAGATTTTGATCATAATTTTGGATTAGATTCTAAAAAAGACGGTTTACCAATTGGAAAGATGTTTGGTGTCATGATTGTTCAAGATGAAACTGGAACTATTGGTTATTTAGCAGCTTTCTCGGGAAAATTAGCCGAACAAAACGATATAAAAGGATTTGTTCCGCCAGTTTATAATAATCTTGATACAAAGGGTTTTTATAAAAAGGGAGAAGCCCATTTAAATATATTTAATAAAAAGATTGAAACTCTTGAGTTGAATCCACGATTTTTGAAAGCTCAAGAAGCATTACAAATAGCAAATAAGCAATATGAAGCAGATTTAAAGGCTTTTAAAATAACTTCTAAAGCCGAAAAATTAAAACGGAAGACACAACGCGAGGAAGCTAAACAATCTATGTCTGATGCTGAATTTGAAGCTTTAGAAAACGAGTTAAGTAAACAGAGCATTTATTATCATTTTAGACTGCGAGACATAAAGCGAGAAGGAGAGGAGCGTATAAAAAATGCTGAAGCTACTTTAGATGAATTGCTTAAACCGATAAATTATTTAAGAGAAGAACGTCGTAACTTATCTAATAACTTACAAAAGCGTTTGCATCAGCACTATCGTTTTTTAAATGCAGAAGGTACAACTAAAGATTTACTAGATATTTTTGAAAATACTAAAGTACCACAACCTCCTGCTGGATCTGGTGAATGTGCTGCGCCTAAATTGTTTCAATATGCCTATAAAAACAATTTAAAACCTATTGCTATGGCAGAATTTTGGTGGGGAATTTCACCAAAATCAGAAGTACGTAAGCACAAACAGTTTTATCCTTCTTGTCGTGGAAAATGCGAACCTATTCTTGCGCATATGATGACAGGTCTTGATATTGAGGAGAATCCAATTAATACGGTTATTAATTTTGATCAGAAATTAGAGATTATTTATGAGGATGATTTTTTGTTATTGGTTAATAAGCCTCATGAGTTTTTATCTGTTCCTGGAATTCATATAGAAGATTCCGTTTTAACACGTATGCATAAGTATTTACCTGATGCAACAGGACCTTTGTTATTGCATCGATTAGATATGTCTACATCTGGATTGTTGTTAGTTGCTAAAAATGCTAGAACTCATAAAAAATTGCAGAAACAGTTTATCAATAAAACTATTAGAAAGCGATATGTTGCATTACTAGATGGAATTATTGATGTAGATGAAGGAGAAATTGATTTGCCTTTACGAGTTGATTTAGATAATAGACCGCAACAATTAGTGTGTTATGAACATGGAAAACCAGCCAAAACTACCTTTGAAGTTGTATCTGTGAAAGACAATAAAACGCGAATTCATTTTTATCCTATTACAGGTCGTACGCATCAATTACGTGTACATGCAGCTCATGATAGTGGATTAAAAACACCAATAGTAGGAGATGATTTATATGGAAGTAAAGCAGATAGATTATACTTACATGCTGAATCGCTTACTTTTGAGCATCCAGTTAAAAAAGAGCTAATGACTGTTACTTGTAAAGCTCCTTTTTAATATTTTTTTAGATTATTTACCTTTTTTCCAAACAGGTAAAAGTTGAGTTTTTACTTGACCGAAACCAATTCGTACATCATCATTTTCACAATAGGCTCTCATAACAACAGTATCGTAATCATTAATAAATTTGCGCTCACTACCATCCCTCATTTTTATAGGTTTTGTTCCTTTCCAAGTTAATTCTAACATAGAACCATAGGAATCTTCAGTTGGTCCAGAAATTGTTCCGCTTCCCATCATATCACCAGAATTTACTGGACAACCATTAACTGTATGATGTGCTAATTGCTGTGCCATATTCCAATACATATATTTAAAATTAGATTTACAAACAGTAGTTTCTTTACCTCCTTTTGGTATAATTCCCGCTTCTAAATGAATATCGAAACTCTTTTTACCTTTTGTTTGTAAATACGGTAATGGTTTTGGGTTTTGTTTAGGACTTTCAACTCTAAAAGGCTCTAAAGCATCAAGCGTTACTATCCAAGGTGAAATAGACGATGCAAAGTTTTTTCCTAGGAATGGTCCTAATGGTACATATTCCCATTTTTGAATATCGCGAGCAGACCAATCATTAAAAACCACTAATCCAAAAATGTATTCCTCTGCTTCTTCGACAGGAATCGGTTCACCTAAATCATTAGCGTCAGTTGTAATAAAAGCCATTTCCAATTCAAAATCAACCAATTTACTTGGTCCGAAAACTGGTGTATCAGCACCTTCAGGCATAGTTTGACCTTGTGGTCTATGAATTGGCACATGTGTGGTGATGATTGAAGAACTTCTACCATGATAACCAACAGGTAAATGTAACCAGTTTGGCATTAATGCATTATCTGCTCCTCTAAACATGGTTCCAACATTTGTAGCATGTTCTTTGCTAGCATAAAAATCTGTGTAATCACCAACTAGTACAGGCATTTGCATTTCTATTTCATCTAATCTGAAACAGATTATTTCTTTATGTTTTGTATTATTTTTTAACGTATCGTTTTCAGCATCAAAAATTTCAGCAATACGATTTCTAACAGCTCTCCAAGTTTTACGTCCATCAGCAATAAAATCATTTAACGAATCTTGTAAGAAAATATCATCAGTTAAAGGGATACCTTTAAAGTATCCTAATTGGTGTAGGGCTCCTAAATCTATTGCTGTATCACCAATTCGCGTTCCTATAGTGATAATATCTTCTCTGGTTAAAAACACACCAAAAGGAATATTCTGTATAGGGAAATCAGAATATTTATTGACATATAACCAAGAAGTTCTATTAGGATTGTTAGCAGAAAGAGACATAAATTATGTTGATTAGTTGTTTATAAATTCTACTCAAATATATGTTTTTTGAAATATAAAACTAATGTATTTCTTATTTTTGATATTCATTTTAACATTAATAAACAGTTATGGATCGCGACGAACAAATCTTTGAACTTATAGAGGCTGAAAAAAATAGACAACTTGATGGTATTGAGCTTATTGCTTCAGAAAATTTTGTTAGTAATCAGGTTATGGAAGCTGCTGGATCAGTTTTAACTAATAAGTATGCCGAAGGATATCCTGGTAAACGATACTATGGTGGTTGTGAAGTTGTGGATGAGGTAGAAACCATTGCTATTGAGCGCGCTAAAACACTATTTGGTGCAGCTTGGGCAAATGTGCAACCACATTCTGGGAGTCAAGCTAATACAGCTGTTTTTGCAGCTTGTTTAAAACCTGGTGATACTATTCTAGGATTTGATTTATCTCATGGTGGACACTTAACGCATGGATCTCCAGTAAACTTTTCAGGTAAATTATATAATCCAACTTTTTATGGTGTTAATGAAAAAACAGGTTTAATAGATTATGATCATTTATCTGATGTTGCTGAAAAAGAGCGACCAAAATTAATTATTGCTGGTGCCTCTGCTTATTCTCGCGACATGGATTTTAAAAAGTTTAGAGAGGTTGCAGATAATGTTGGAGCGCTATTATTAGCTGATATTTCGCATCCTTCTGGATTAATAGCTAAAGGAATATTAAATGATCCATTACCACATTGCCATATTGTTACTACTACAACTCACAAAACATTAAGAGGGCCAAGAGGTGGAATGATCATGATGGGAGAAAACTTTGAAAACCCTTTTGGATTAAAACTAAAAAATGGAAGCTTACGTAAAATGTCAGGATTATTAGATTCTGGAGTATTTCCAGGAAATCAAGGAGGTCCTTTAGAGCATATTATTGCAGCAAAGGCTATTGCTTTTGGTGAAGCTTTAACAGATGAGTTTATGCATTATATTTTGCAAGTTAAAAAGAATGCTGACGCTATGGCGAAAGCATTTGTTGCTAAAGATTATAATATTATTTCTGGAGGCACAGATAACCATATGATGTTAATTGATCTCCGTAATAAAGACATAACAGGAAAAGATGCCGAAGAGGCTCTAGTTAAAGCGGATATTACTGTAAATAAGAACATGGTGCCTTTTGATGATAAAAGTCCATTTGTCACTTCAGGAATTAGGATAGGAACTCCAGCAATTACAACAAGAGGTCTAAAAGAAGAAGATATGGAAGGTATTGTATCTTTAATTGATGAGGTAATTACAAATTATCAAGATGATTCTAAACTTGAGGCTATAGCTGCCAAAGTTAATGCGATGATGAGTCATAGGCCATTGTTTGCAATTTAATTTTGTATTTTTATGTCATGAAAAAGAAATTCCCTCTCTTATTATTTTTAATAAGCTTCTCTATCAATGCTCAATTATTGTTTGAAGATGTTGCTACTTTAAAAGGAGTGGGAGTTAGCTATGGGACAGGCAATTTTGGAGGAGGTATTTCCTTTTGTGATTATGACAATGATGGTTGGGATGACATAACAATATCATCTGAAACCGGAGAAAAAGTAAAAGTATTCAGAAACGTTAACGGATCTTTTCAATTAGTTTCAATGCCCTTTTCCGAAACTTTTCAAACTAAACAAATTATTTGGGTAGATATAGATAATGATGGAGATAAGGATTTTCATGCTGTAAGTGATGATAATGTAAATGTATTATACCGAAATGATGGTAATAATCAGTTTACTAATATATCTGCTACTAGCGGCTTATTCACCTCCAATCTATATTCGTTTGGTACTTCATGGGGAGATTATAACAGCGATGGTTATTTAGATGTTTTTATTTCTAATCTAGATAACATCACTCAAAATCAAAGAAACTACCTATACAAAAATAATGGCGACAATACATTTACAGATGTTACGGCATCTTCAGGTATTGATTTTGATAATAATCTAACCTTTTGTGTAGCTTTTTTTGATTATGATAATGATGGAGATCAAGACATTTATTTAGCTAATGATAGGACAACAGAACTTAATAAACTTTACAGAAATAATGGTAATGAAACTTTTACGGATGTAAGTGCTATTTCTAATACTGACGTTTCTATGAGTGCTATGTCTACCACAATAGATGATTATAACAATGATGGTTGGTTAGATATTTATATTACAAATACTGCTTCTATTATCCCAGGAGCTGTTGAAGGTAATGCACTACTAGAGAATAACGGAGATGGTACTTTTACTAATGTAGCTGTAGAATCAGGAACTCAATTTAGTAGTTTTGGTTGGGGAGCTGTATTTTTAGATGCTGACTTAAACGGTGATAAAGATTTATACGTGAGTGGACCGCTTGATGGCTCAGTTCCCTCTTTATTACCATCTGCTTTTTATGAAAACGATGGTGATAACACCTATACTATTCCATCTAATATTGGTTTTCAAAATGATACTCGAGAGAGTTATGCTAATGCTTTAGGTGATTTTAATAATGACGGAAAACCAGATATTGTTGTTTTAAATGAAGATGAGAATATATTTTTATGGGAAAATAAATCAACCAATACAGGAAATTATCTTAAAGTGAAACTAGAAGGAACACAATCTAATAGAGATGGAATTGGATCTTGGATTGAAGTGAGTGCTGGTGGAAAGGTTCAATATAGTTATACGCTTTGTGGAGAAGGTTATATTTCTCAAAATTCAAACACTGAAATTATTGGTATAGGTAATGCTACAAATATTGACTATGTTAAAGTAACTTGGTTGAGTGGTATTGTTGATACGTTTACTAATGTTGCTCCTAATCAAACTTTAACAATAGTTGAAAATTCCTCAACCCTCTCATCCAATAATTTTAGTCATACAGAATTTAAAGTTTTACCAAATCCTACTCAAGGAGAAATTGTAATAAGTTCTAATAATTCTTTAAACTTAAAGATTAAAATTGTTGATTTAATGGGACGAATAGTATATAAGAACAATTCTTATACTTTAAATACATCAATAGATTTAGAAAGCCATCCAGATGGTATTTACACTATAACCATTAGCAGTGATACAGAAGAAGAGGTTATTAAAATAGTGAAGTACTAGTCGTCAAAAATAATACTTTCGTAAGCTCCAATATCTGGGTTAGAAGCATCTCTAGGTGTATTTAATAAATCAGATCCAGCAGGTATCAAAGATAATGCACGACCATTTGCAAAGGAGTCCGCTCCAATATTTAGTTTATTGTTATCAGTATCTAAAAAATCAGGATCCTCATTTCTAAAAACAGAATCGTAAAAATCTGTATTACCAAAATTATATTGAAACCCATCAAAGTTATTATTGGGATCATCAAAACGAATAAGGCAGTTTGTGAATTTGAAAACAAAATCCGCTCCTGTAATAGCATCTAAAAGCATTTCAGGATTATCATTTCCGTAGATTATACAATTAGTGAAATTTGCTTCAGTTAATGCTGTTGATGCATTTGCCACAGCATTATTGTTTTCATCTACAAAGAAATTATTAAGCAACAGAGTCGGAAATTGTCTGAAGCTATTATTCCAATAGTTTACGATGGTTGAATGGGTAAAGTTATACTTACCACCAACTGTTCCAGCGAAAGATGACTGACCTGAATTATTTATAACAACATTTTCACCTCTTACAGATGTGGCTCTTCCAAGAATACCAAAATTACTAGAATTATAAATTTGAGAATTATTTATAGTCAATTTATCTATTGCAGCATCAGCATTGCCTTCAGAAAGAATACCAACTGTTGCATTTTTAATAGTTGTATAATTAAACTCATTTTCAAGACTACCATTAAATAACCAAATTGTTCCCCATTGACCTGGTATGTCACTAAATAAAGGTTCAAGTCTATCTCCTTCAAAAATAACTTCGTTTTCCAAAGTTTCTTGATTAGTGCTTAATTCACCATTTACTTTAATACTTCCTCCATCAGTAACTATAATACCAGAATTAGCATGAAAGTGCACTCGTGAACCAGCTTCAATATTTAAAGTTTTACCATTACCTACTCCAGCATAGCCATAAATAACATAAGGCTTTTCATTAGTAAAAGTAAGTTCAGGATCTGTTAGGAATCGACCTTGTAGTGTAGTCTCATCATCTATGCCATCTCCATCAACATCGAACTCTAATGTTTCAATAATATACTCACCAGTTTCTGTGTCTTGAAAACGCTGCGGATAAATAAAATTAGCATCTTTAACTAAAGTAACTAATTCTACGTTTTGTTGATTACTTCCAGTATCAAACTCTATAGCATCTGTATATAAAAATTGTACATCTTGATTCGTGAGAGATTGAATATCAATAGTAGTTTCAATAAATATAAACATACTATCCTTTGCAAGCATTTCTATGTTTTCAAATACTTTACCTAGGGATTCATCGCTACCATTACTAATTCCTGTAGTTCCATCTATCGTCATTCTATAAAACGAGCCAAATCCTTCTCCTAAACGAATACTTGGTATAACAATATCTTCATCACTTCTATTATAAACTTTTAGGTTGTAAGTACTTGAACCAATATCAGTAAACACAGTGTCTAGATATACAGTGTCTCTGGAGAATTCAAGATTACCAGTACTTGGGGAAAATTCAAAGTCTTTTCGGCATGAACTCCAAAAAACTAATACTACTAAACTTATTAAAATATAAAAGGTACGCTTCATGGAACAAAGATATAATTTAAGGTCTAAAATAGAACTTTTGAAATAAGGTTTTATTGTGAATTAAAGAGATAGATTATTTTTCTACAATTTCAATCTCAAATAATTTATCCCAACGTTTACCTGTTACAAAAATTGTATTGGTATCAGGATTGTAAGCAATACCATTTAACACATCTAATTTAGGATGTTGCGTTACTTTCTTTTTTAGTGGTGAAAAATCAACAACACCTTCAACAGCACCATTTGTTGGATTAATTATTGCTACGCCATTTTTTTGATAACGGTTAGCATAAATTTTTCCATTAATCCATTCTAATTCATTAATATTATTAATACGCCCTTTGTTGGTAAAAACTTGAATATAATCGCCTTCAATTAAGCTTTTAGGATCTAAAGTCCAAATTTTTTCTGTTCCATCAGATTTGTATAGAATGTTATCATCATTACAAATTCCCCATCCTTCATTACTTTTTCCGTATTTAAAACTACCTTCTTTTTCTAAAGTATTTACATTGTAGATAAAACCAGTTCCTCTCTGCCATGTTAATTGATATATTTTATCATTTAAAACCGTTAATCCTTCACCAAAATATTCATTTGCTAAATCAATATTTTTGAGTACTTCACCTGTTTTATAGTTTACCTTACGTAGTTTAGATTCACCTCTTTGGCCAGTACTCTCGTATAATTCACCGTTGTAAAATTCTAATCCTTGAGTGTAAGATGTTATATCGTGAGGATATTCATTTAAAATTTTGAATGTATAAACCTTCGGAGCTGAATTATTTAATACTGTAATTTTTGTTGAAACCGTTATTTCTTGGTCATCATAACTAATTGATGCTATAATGTCTTGAACACCTAATTTAGAATCAACTACAAAAGATTCTTCTACCTCACTACTGTTAAATGTGTATTTCACATTCTTAACTGGAAGATTTTTAGGATTATTAATCGAAAGATTAAGTGTCTCTCCAAGTGAAATAGTGTTTTTTGAAGCACTGGTTTTTAGAGATAAACCAGTTTTTTTTGCTTCAGAATTACTTCCACAAGAAATTAATAAAACAGTTAATAATATGATAGAAAGAAACTTATGCATGTTTAAATATATATTCGATTTTTGAGCAAGATATTTATTAAAATTCAGTTTAAAAAAACATTGTGAAAAAATTAAAAGATTGTATCTTTGCAGCCGGCAAGTCCTACACAACCAGCTCCTGCTGAATCCTCCAGGGCGGGAACGCAGCAAAGGTAAGCGGTCGTAGCGGTGTGATGTAGGTAGCTTGCCTTTTTTTGTACACAAAATTTAAGTCTTTTTATTTATTGTATTTTTGATTTCATTGTTAAAATAATAGTCTTTTAAAGTATGTCTAAAGTAGTTTTAATAACAGGAGGTTCTTCAGGAATTGGAAAATCTATAGGAGAGTTTTTATTACAAAAAGGTTATATAGTTTATGGTACTAGTAGAAACCCAGATAATTATAAAAATTCAAAATTTCCTTTAGTTGCGTTAGATGTAAGAGATAATAAAACAATTATTGAATCGATAGATAAAGTAATTGGCATAGAAAGTAGAATTGATGTTTTAATAAATAATGCTGGAGTTGGTATTACAGGTGCAGTTGAAGAAATACCAGAAGAAGAAATAAAAAATAATTTTGAAACTAACTTTTTTGGACCATTAAATGTCATTAAAGCTATTTTGCCACAAATGCGATCTCAAAATTCTGGATTAATCATTAATGTGACTTCTATAGCAGGATTTATGGGACTTCCTTATCGAGGAATCTATAGCGCTAGTAAAGCTGCGCTTGGTATAATTACAGAATCATTTAGAATGGAGATTAAAGATTTTAATATAAGGATGACAACAGTTGCTCCAGGAGATTTTGCGACCAATATTGCAGCTGGAAGGTATCATGCTCCTTTAAAGGATAATTCTCCATATAAAGAAAAATATGGTTCAGTATTGCATGACATTGATGATCATGTAGATAAAGGCAATGATCCAGATATGGTTGCGAAAATGGTACTGAAAGTTATTGAAACTAAAAACCCTAAAGTTCATTATAAGGTTGGTGCATTTATGCAAAAATTCTCTGTTGTATTAAAAAATATATTACCTAGTAAAGTTTATGAAAAGCTACTTGTAAACCATTACAAATTATAGTGTATTGTTAATATGTTTTAAAAACTGCATGATGAAGTTAATAAGGTTTAGTTGTAAATTCGCCAATAAAACTAAACACAACTTTAATTTAAACTTTTATGAAATTTTTTATCGATACAGCTAATCTTGATCAAATTAGAGAAGCTCAAGAAATGGGTATTCTAGATGGAGTTACTACTAATCCATCCTTGATGGCTAAAGAGGGAATAATAGGTCATGATAACATCATGAAACATTATGTTGACATATGTAATATTGTTGATGGAGATGTAAGTGCCGAAGTTATTTCAACTGATTTTGAAGGTATGGTAAGAGAGGGAGAAGCTCTTGCAGAGTTACATGATCAGATAGTTATTAAACTACCAATGATAAAAGACGGCGTAAAAGCATGTAAATATTTTAGCGACAGAGGTATTAAAACTAATGTCACATTAGTGTTCTCACCTGGTCAAGCTCTATTAGCTGCTAAAGCTGGAGCTACGTATGTGTCACCTTTTATAGGTAGGTTAGATGATATATCGACAGATGGTCTAAACCTAATTGCAGAAATTAGAATGATATATGATAATTATGGTTTTGCAACAGATATTTTAGCAGCTTCAGTTCGTCATACTATGCATATCATTGATTGTGCTAAATTAGGTGCAGATGTTATGACAGGACCTTTAAGTGCCATTTCGGGATTATTAAAACACCCTTTAACAGATATTGGTTTAGCTAAATTTTTAGCAGATTACAAAAAAGGTAATTAAAATTTACAGTAAAAAAAGTATAAGCTTTCAAAGAAATTTGGAAGCTTTTTTATTTTAAACTTGCGAGCTCCTCTTCGAAGTAAATATTAAACATATTCGCATTGGAGTTAATAATTGTAGAATTCTCATCAACGAGTATAACTTTATTTATATAGTTCAGAGCCAACTTTCTTTTGGCGTCAGAAGCATTGGCAAATTTATATTCATTTTGAGTGGTGAATTTATATTGACGTAGCATCTGCTTCCATACATCATTGTAGTTTGCGTTAATATTTATAGATATAAAGTCTATTCCTGGATAATTTAATTTTAGTTCACTAATACGTTTGTGGTTATCTTTAAAATGAGATTTAATTGCAGAAGACCAAAACGAAATAACAGTAGGCTTATTAATAAGACTTACTATGCTTACTTTTTTATTATCAGGATTTATAAGTGAAATATTAGGTAATTTATTCCCTGGTTGTAATTGCTCTTTTGCAATAACCAAATCCTTAATATAAGTCTTATTCTCCTCATCATTACACATTTTTAAATACGAATTAACAAAGGTTTTACATTCGTTAATATTTGTAGAATACGTAATAAATTCTCTTGTTGTATATTTTAGTAAAGGGTTTTTAATAGAGTCGTTTTTTACTAAACTGTCAACTAATCTTATTCGCTCCATATTAAAAGCAAGAGATGAACGATTAAAAGAAGTATTGTTGGTTTTTTTAAAATATCCATCAAGAGCTAGATTGTTAAAGTGTGAAATTAAAAATGCTCTGTAAGGGTAAAATCCTTTTAATAAAGAATTGTTGTAATCAATATCACTTCTGTAGCTATAAAAATCACTAGGTAATTCGTTATTCTCTTTTATGTTATAATCTCCACGTCTAAATAAATACATTTCTTTATTAGCATAAAAATTATAATCTATGGTTGCTTTTGCAATTTCATTAAATAATTCTGAAGTGTAATATTTAGAAGAAAACTGATCTAGATATTCTAAGCGTCTTTCTTTTTCTAGATTAAGAGTTTCAGAAAAAGTTTTTGGCTCTAAGTCACTAGTAATATGCATTTTGTCATTTTCATTTTCAATATCTAAAAACAATTTAATAAGATAGTTATTTTTTTTAGATCCTTTTCCAGTAAAAACTAATGATTCGTCAAAATCCAAAGTATTTAATCGAACCATTAAACTATCCATAGGTTCTATTACAGCTACTTGATACTCACCTCCATGGTAGAATTTGTGAAGACCAGGCTCTAGGTTTTCAACTTTTTTTAAAAACCGATTATTTTGGTCTAAATAGAGTGTGTCAATACTACCACTTGATCGTTCAAGAATAACAAACTCACTATTAGGATTAATGATTTCACCACCTACATAAGCATACACACAATCACTTGCGTCGTTATTACAGCTTATAATTGTAGTAATGAAAAGAAGTAATACAGTTACGTATTTCATGTTTTAGTTTATCTAAGAGTTTTGGGTATACTCAAAATCTAAACAAAAATAGAGTATGCAATAGATTTCTGCTGTTAACGCGTTGTTAAAAGTTTAAAGGTTGTATTTGCTTTAAGTTATGGCGTTAATTTTCTACTTTTGCAAAAAATTTAAATTTCTAATACATGTTATCAGTTTCAAACCTATCAGTTCAGTTTGGTAAACGTATATTATTTGATGAAGTAAATACCACTTTTAACAATGGTAATTGCTATGGAATAATTGGAGCAAATGGAGCAGGAAAATCTACGTTTCTAAAAATCCTTGCAGGTAAACAAGACCCAACTTCAGGTCATGTGCATTTAGAATCTGGTAAGCGAATGTCTGTACTAGAACAAAATCATAATTTATACGATGAGCATACAGTGCTTGAAACCGTTTTAATGGGAAATAAGCCATTATTTAAAATCAAAACTGAAATTGATGCTTTATATGCTGATTACACAGATGAGAACGCTGAAAAAATTGGTGAACTCCAAGTTCAGTTTGAAGAAATGAATGGTTGGAATGCAGATAGTGATGCAGCTGCAATGTTGTCTAATCTAGGTATCAGAGAAGATTTACATTACACTTTAATGAGTGATTTAGATGGTAAACAAAAAGTACGTGTATTATTAGCACAGGCATTATTTGGTAATCCAGATGTATTAATTATGGATGAGCCTACCAACGATTTAGATTACGAAACTATTTCCTGGCTAGAAAACTTTTTAGCCAATTATGATAATTGTGTTATAGTAGTATCTCATGACAGACACTTTTTAGACGCTGTTTGTACACATATTTCGGATATAGATTTTGGTAAAATTAATCACTTTTCTGGTAATTACACGTTTTGGTATGAGTCTTCACAATTAGCTGCTAAACAAAGAGCACAACAGAATAAGAAGGCTGAAGAAAAGAAAAAGGAATTAGAAGAATTTATTCGTCGATTTTCTGCTAACGTCGCAAAATCTAAACAAGCAACTTCTAGAAAGAAGATGATTGATAAACTTAATATTTCTGATATAAAACCATCAAGTAGACGTTATCCAGCAATTATTTTTGAGCGTGAGCGTGAAGCTGGAGATCAAATATTAAATATTGAAGGCCTTTCAGCATCAATTGATGGTGACATATTATTTAAAGACATTGATTTAAATCTTACAAAAGGAGATAAAGTTGTTGTTTACTCAAAAGATTCTAGAGCCACAACTGCCTTCTATCAGATTATTAATGGTAAAGAACAAGCTGACTCTGGAAAATATTCTTGGGGAATTACAACAACGCAATCCTATTTACCACTCGATAATAGTGAGTACTTTAATAATAATTTAACTTTAGTAGATTGGTTACGTCAATGGGCTACCACAGAAGAAGAGCGAGAAGAAGTATATATAAGAGGGTTTTTAGGTAAAATGATTTTTAGTGGAGAAGAAGCTCTTAAAAAATCTAATGTACTATCTGGAGGAGAAAAAGTACGCTGTATGTTATCTCGTATGATGATGCTTCGAGCTAATGTTTTGCAATTAGACGAACCGACTAACCATTTAGATTTAGAGAGTATTACAGCTTTTAATAATTCATTAAAGAATTTTAAAGGTACTGTTTTATTCACTACTCACGATCATGAATTTGCACAAACAGTTGCTAATAGAGTTGTGGAATTAACACCTAATGGTATTATTGATAGATATATGACATTTGATGATTACATGCAAGATGCTAAAATTAAAGAACAGCGCGAAAAAATGTACGCTGTGGAAGTCTAATGTGGACTTTCAATATATTGATTAACATTTTTTGAAATAATTTATATTTAGTAATTTGCATATCTCTAGGGATGATTTCTTTCCCACGCTGAATTTTCTCCCGATAACTATCGGGATCTGAAAGGATAAAGGTAGAACAGGAATGGTTATTTTACGTGTCAAGCGAGATTTGGTTAGTATGTCTTTGCTAGACATTATGTTTAATTTTTAAAATTATTTAAAATGGCTGTTTTAGACCAATTAACTTCGCAACAAGCGATCGAATTAGAAAACAAGTATGGTGCACACAATTACCATCCACTTCCAGTAGTATTAAGTAGAGGAGAAGGTGTGTATGTTTGGGATGTAGAAGGTAAAAAGTATTACGATTTTTTATCTGCTTATTCTGCAGTAAATCAAGGACATTGTCACCCGAAAATTGTTGGAGCAATGACCAATCAAGCACAAACTCTAACGCTTACTTCTAGAGCATTTTATAACGATATGCTTGGTAAGTATGAAAAATTTGCCTCAGAGTATTTTGGTTTTGATAAGTTATTACCAATGAATACAGGAGCTGAAGCTGTAGAAACGGCCTTAAAATTGTGCAGAAAATGGGCTTACGAAGTAAAAGGAATTGATGAAAATGAAGCTGAAATCATAGTTTGCGAAAATAATTTTCATGGTCGAACAACTACTATTATTTCTTTTAGTAATGATCCAGTTGCTCGAAAAAACTTTGGGCCATACACTGATGGATTTATAAAAATTGAATACGATAATCTTCAAGCTTTAGAGCAAGCTCTAGCTAATAATCCTAATGTTGCTGGATTTTTAGTAGAGCCTATACAAGGAGAAGCAGGAGTCTATGTTCCGTCTGAAGGATATTTAGCTGCCGCTAAAGCCTTATGTGAAAAACACAATGTTTTGTTTATTGCTGATGAAGTACAAACAGGTATTGCTAGAACTGGTCGTTTATTAGCAACTTGTGGTAACTGTTCATGTGAAAATAAGAACTGCTCTGCTACTCCAGATGTAAAACCAGATATTTTAATTCTTGGTAAAGCATTATCTGGTGGTGCTTATCCTGTTTCTGCAGTTTTAGCTGATGATGCTATTATGAATGTCATCAAACCAGGAAATCATGGTTCTACTTTTGGTGGTAACCCAGTTGCTGCAGCTGTTGCTATTGCGGCTTTAGAAGTTGTTAGAGATGAAAATCTTGCTGAAAACGCTGAAAGGTTAGGTAAAATATTTAGAAGTGAATTAAATAAATTTATAGAAACTAGCAATGTGGCAACACTTGTTAGAGGAAAAGGTTTGCTAAATGCTGTTGTGATTAATGATAGTGAAGAGAGTGATACAGCTTGGAATATTTGTTTACGATTACGTGATAATGGTTTATTAGCTAAACCGACTCATGGTAATATTATACGTTTTGCTCCACCTTTAGTAATGAATGAAGAGCAGCTTTTAGATTGTGTATCTATTATTATTAAAACCCTAAAAGAGTTTGAATAAATAACTTTTAAGTATATAAATAAAAAAGCGACCATTTGGTCGCTTTTTTTATAATCATTAAGTCATTTTAATTTTGTTGCTGCATTTCTTTAGCCATTTCCATCCATTGCTCCATTAATTCATCATATTGGCCAGTTGAAACCATATAGATATACCAAGCTACTATTAGTACACTAATTATAAGACTAATAATGGCTAAAATTTTGGCAGTATTGACTTGACTGTAGTTGCTATATAAATCTGGATTTTCAGCATATAATTTTTCATCTTTTTTAGCTAAAAATAAGGCGATTCCAGCAAGAATGATTCCTCCAATTCCACTAGTACAGCAACATCCAATAAATGATAAAATTGCCAGTACCATACTGATGGTTGCATTAGGTAATTTTTGTTTTTCCATGGTAAAATTTATAAGGTTAGTTTTAGTATGTAATTTATTAGTATTATCGCTACAGAAGCGATTGCTAAAATATTAATAATCTTATTGGCATATTTAATTTTAAAGAAAAAATTAGCTCCAATAATCACAAATAACGGGATTAACGTATAAATAGCTGGATACATTTTAAATGCTGCAATAAATTCACCCTGAAATAAAAAAGAAACAGCACGTTGCCCACCACAACCCAAACAATCAAAACCAAATAGTTTTTTGTTTAAGCAAGTAACCATGTAATCTTCTGGTGAAGACATAAGCATTTAAAGTTTAAATCAAATATAAAAAACTTTATAAAATGGTTTACTGCTTATTGGTAACAATAATTTTTTCAGTTAAGGTTTTATCACTATCAAGAGTAATAGTTGCAATATAAACACCTTCACTTAAATTGGTTGTTGAAAACGTATATCTTGTCTGTATGTTTAAGTCCTTAAAATTAAAGATTTGCTTTCCAGAGATATCAATTAAATTAACCGATTTTATATTTTGACTATTAGGGTTTAAAATAGTTAATTGCTGAAGTGTATTATTTTGAATTATTTTAAAATCATTGAATAGATTTTGAGAAATATTTAAGGTTTCAAACGAGTAAATAATTTGGAATCTATCATTAAAAGTTCCCACTTCAGAAGAAAAGCTATAAGGTGATTCTCTTAAATCATGAATAATATTAGTATATAAATCATGAATAAATATACCTTGCTCTTCATTTAAAAATAATCCATCAAGAGTATTAATTGCTATGGAATAGATGTCATTTTCTGGTAGTACTAATCCCAGATTTACGATATCAGAATTTATGAATGGTAGAGATTTTCCTTGAATTGAAAATATATCATCTTCAATTAAGGAATAAAAACTAAAAGAACTTCCGCTAAATTCAGGAGCATCGAACATTCTGTCATTTCCGTTTGTTGCATCTTGCACATAACCTATTAATATAGATTTTGCATTATTATTAGAGTTTAATAAATCTAGCCAAATACGATTTTTATCCGATTGTAAAGTGTTATCTGTATTATCTAAATCAGTATTAGGAGGTGCCTCAAAAAAGTTGCTATTACTATACGTTTCGTTTCTCATTGTATTATTAAAAACAACAGAGTCTGCTCCATTTGGATCAGCAGAATGGTCTGCTAAAACAAAAAATGCCTGACCTGATGCAATATAAACATCAGTTGGACCTCCTGGAATTGATGTTCCGGTTTTATTGTGCTTTATGTACTGATCACCATAGTTGTATTCAAAGTCATCATAAAATGGATCATTATTAGTGTTAAGAGGAATACCAGCATGCGGCCAAAACCATATTGCACCAATAATTGGTGCTGAAGCAGGATCATCTTCTATTATTGCAGCATTAGCATCAATAAAAGCATCCGCAGATATAGATGAAGGGAAAGGGTTACCTATTAAATTCCAATTATCATCACTATTGGTAGCAGTTACACCATTAAATCCTGGATAATCTCCACTGTTATAATTACCATGGTAAATAGGGATGCTAATATCTCCATTATTAGGAACACCATTAAACAAAGCACTATTGGAAGTTAAAGTTATTCTAGGGTTAGGGACAACTCCAGATAAACCTCTAATAATGTAACCTTTACCATTGCTCATAGTTAGACCACTGGCATCATCCCAATTTCCATAAGTATTAGCAGTAGTAGGTAGCCACTGCCATTTTTGACCTGTATTAGCATCAGGGGAAATATTATTTACTTCAAAACCACTTACTGGTGATGACCAATATACATAATTTAAGTCATCTATTGCACTTCCATTGGCAGGAGCTCTTTCTACAAAAATTTCTCCAGAGTTTGCTACATTATTTATTTGTATTAAACTACTATTATTTTCCATATAAAATAAACCACCAGAATCTACTGTTATGGCATCAGTAACAGTTAAATACCTTTGCGAACCTAGTTCTAATACACCATCACTCTTTACCCTTAAATTATAAGCATATTTAGGATTAGGAGGAATTGGAGCACCAGTTTTAGGCGAGGGATTACCTGTGCTGTTATAGTCACTTACTATAACACAGTTAGAGCTAGTTGGTACACCATTTGGATACCAATTATTAGCATTTTCCCAACTAGAATCTACATTACCATTCCAAATTTTTGTATTATTATTGATAGAAATATCTTTAGTAATTGTACAGCTATTTGATAAGGAAGCATCTGCTGTAAAAGTGATAGTTTGTTGTTCTAATAGAGTTAAAGTTGGTTTAACATATACAGTACCTATCTGTGTGCCATTAGTATAAGGTATTGTTGCTAATGCATCTTGAAAAGCTATACCAGCAGTAGAGAAGCTGAAAGAAGGGTTTAAAGGTCTGGAACCAAATAGTTGTACATTATCTATAGCAACTCCATCAGCCCAAATGGCAAAATAATCGAAAGCAATCTTAAAATTTGTTTCTCCAATATAAGCAGATAAATCTACTGTTTCATTATTAAAATTTGTGCCATATCCAATATCATCATCATAGTTTTGTACTATAGTCCAATTTGTTCCACCATCAGTTGAAACCGATACATAAACATCATCTGGATCTACACCAGATAAATATTTTGAAAAATACATATCAAAACTTAATGTTAAATCAGTAAAAGATGTCGTGTCAATAATATTGGACTCTAAAGAGGTAAATACAACACCTGATGGAGGATCAATGTCTGATGTAGCCATTAAAAAATTATTAGCACCAAATCCAGACGAAACAGCTGGAAACCAAACCTGTTGCGAAGGTACAAATGTACTAGTTCTTATTTGCCATTCTGATAGACCATTGGAAGTAGCACCATTTGCATCATAGTTAACAACAGTAAAAGGACCAATTCCACCAGATTCAAAATCTTCATCAATTAGATAAGCTATTTCTGTATCACTAGATGCCGAAATTTCTAGAATTTCATCTTCTCCACATATCTCTAATGTTCCAGGGCTAATAGTAATATCACTTACAGGGTTTAATGTAGCTGTTATTTTCGTTCGCACTAATGATTCACAACTTCCATTTAGTGCTGTAACCCAATAAGTTGTTGTGGCATTAATATTTGGTGTAAAGGTTCCAGTAGTAGTACTGGCAACTAAACTGCCTCCAGTTTCTGCAGTATACCAATTAAAACCAGTTGTACCAGATGAGCCTGTAACAATTAAATCTAGTTCTCCAGAACCACATCTGGATGCTTCAGTAATACTTGTTATTTGCGCATTACAGCTTTCAACTACAGTAAATAAATAGTCTTCAGCTTCTCCAAACTCATCTAATGTTATCGTATCATTAGGGTTGTTAGTACAGTAATTATCAACAGTTAGTGTGTCAAATGTTTCACAGGCATCAAAATCATAAAAAAAGTTTGGACAGCTAACATTACTATCATGAAACCTAATACGAATTCTGTAATCACCAATAGGTTGATTAGTAGGTATCACAAAACCAAAAGTTGTAGTTGAAGTAACTATATCTCCAGAATCATAAACAATTTCTGATGCATCATTATTAAAATTTCCATCTTTATTCCAATCTATCCAAGCTTTAAAGTGACCATTATTATTATTTGACCCAACAAAAACATTTACACCTTCTCCTTGCGCTTGTATGCTTTTTACAATGGAAGTAGTGAAATCTGAGAAGCCATTTGATGTTGTAGAGGATAAATTGTTAAGATTGGAAACATCATTTAAAGTTCCAATAAACTCCACATCATTAATAAATCGAGTATTAACATTATTAGTGGTTGATGGTATACAGTTAGAAATAATTGATGTCGTAGTATTTCCAGTAAGTGGATTTGTTTGGTTGTATGCTGGGTTTCCTCCACAGAGATTGTTATAGGAAAAGACATAGATATAATATAGTGAATTTGCGTTAAGTCCTGTTGCTGTGAATGTAGTATTGTTATCAATATCCACCACAGTAGCATTAGCGTCTATAACTTGACCATTAACGTAAGTTCCGCTTAAAGTTGGAGGAGTAGCTGATGTACTTACAACAACTAAATAATTATCTGGTGTTGGTACTGCATCAGTAAACGTACCAGTAATTGTATCTACAGTTGGTGTTAAATTTAAAGCTGTTGGTTGAGTAGTTGGAGCAACACATGGAGTTAATGGTATACCTCTAACAAAGATATCATCTACAATAAAACTAGGATTATTTCTCGTATTACCATCATTTATCCACCTAAAACCTAAATAAAATTGTTGTCCATCTAGTTCAGAAATGTCTAGGTTTGTAACTGATTGAACAGTACTTTGTTCCAGATAATCTCCAGAATTTGTAAAATCAGTCCAATTGGTTCCATCCAATGACCAACAAACTCTTCCAAAATCATACAAAAATAATAGGTCACCTTCTCCTTCACATATCCAATTAAAATCTAATGTTAAGGTATCGTAATTTGTGGCGTCTATTAGTGTGTCGTAATAAGCAATATTATGAGATGTACTATTTTGATTGTACCTTGGTCTAGCACCTCCTCCAGTGTGAGGATTGTTTTGACTTATAGCCATATTTTTACTACCACCAATAGCAGTAGACCTTGAATTATCAAAAATCCACCATGAGTTATCAGTTCCAGTAATATTAAAATTCCTCCAACCTAAATGGCTAGTATTGCTTAACTGAAATTCAAGATTAGTTTCTGCTTCGAAGTCTTCAGAAAAAAGGATATCTTGACTGTAAGCATTGAAACTAATTAGTAGGAGTGAAATTAAGATTTGGAGCTGCTTAATTTGGGTAATTTTTTGCATATTAAACAACTTTAGGGTTAATAAATTTAAAAAAAATAGATTGAGTATAAAATTTCATAGTAGTTATTGGTTTGTTTTTCGATAACTTGCACTTTAAATAAGTTAAATAACTGTTTATGAGTAACTTTTCTAAATTTTTAGATATAATTTTAATTGTAATTGGCGGCATTATAGCTATTTACGCTCAAGCAGACCAGCAGCAAAATAGTTATATTTTAATGGGAGGAATTGTGGTTTTAATGTTTGGTTTAATGCGTTTGTCGGGGCGTATACCTAGTAAAAAAGAAGAAGAAAGTTATATAGTAACAGAAGATGAAGAAGAGTAGATTTAAAGTAGGAGATAGAGTTTCAGTTTTAGACGAAGATTTTTCTGGAAAAATAGTGAGAATTCATAATGATATTGTTACTGTTGAAACTGAAGATGGATTTGAATTAGAGTTTAGTATAAACACGCTGATTAAAATTGATGGTCGGGCTTTTGAATCTGAAATTTTCACATCAAAATCTACACAACAAGTTATCGCTGAAAAGGAAGGTTTTAAAAAGAGACAGCCAAAACCTGTAAAACCAAAAGAACGTAATCAAGCTGTATTTGAGGTTGATTTACACATACATGAGCTAACAAAATCAACCAAAGGTATGACCAAGCATGATATGCTTAACTTACAATTAGATACTGCTAAACGGCAATTAGAATTTGCTATACAAAAACGGATTCAAAAATTGGTGTTTATTCATGGAATTGGAGATGGCGTTTTAAAACTGGAATTACAGTATTTGTTTGATAGATATGAAAACGTAAAACACTATGATGCCAATTACCAAAAATATGGTTTAGGAGCTACAGAGGTTTATATTTATCAAAATGTAAAACCTAATTAAAATCTGGAGTGACAGTTCTAGTTTGAATTGGGTTAAAACCTAAATCTGGTGACGACGTTAAAGTTCCAAAATCAAATTCATCTTGGGTTAGTGTAGGAAATTGAATATTTATTAGTACTAAATTTACAATAAAGCTTTGAGAAATACTATGCTCTCTGTAAGCTGCAGCTGGATTTATTAAAGTAGAAATATCAGCATTTAGATAATCTGGTAAATTTGGATTGTCAGGATCTGTTCTATCGTTTGTTGGGTCTTGATCAACAAGGTCATTCTCTTCATCTATAGTAAGCACACCATCATTATCGTCATCTGTATCTAAATAATCAACTTCATCAATTCCATCAGTATTTAGTGGGTTTGTAAATGGATTTCCATCACCATCTAAATCATCATCTTCATCAATGGTTAATACATTATCACCATCGTCATCTGCATCTAAATAATTTGGTATACCATCACCATCAGTATCATCATCAGTTAAATCTCCATTTCCATTTATATCTTCATCTTCAGCGGGAATACCATCATTATCATCTTCCGTTAGTGAGGTTGAAAAAACAGCAGTTCCAGTGGTGCTTTCTTGATCACTAATTATTGTAATGTCAGAGGGAGGCACATCTTCACAGAAAAAATCTGCAGGTTCAGTATTATATGTTCTATAATTAAAAGTATTACTATTTCCATTTATGGTACGTTCAATCACTGGATTGTTAAGAGTAGCAATATTATTGGTAATAGTTGTTGCAGTAAAATTATTTAAAGTTAAAGCAGCACTAGTAATTTTAACAGACAATGATTCAGCAGGATCCGCTTTGGTTTTAAAAAACACGAGTTCGCCACAGGCTTCAAAAGTATCTTCAAACTCTAGGTTAACAGTTATAATGTCTCCATCATCACAGCTAGAAACTAACACACAAGAAATTAATAATAAAAGAAAAATTCGCATAGCTACTTTTGAGTTTGAAACAAAAATAATAGAATTGCTAATTAATAACGGTAACCTTAACAAATAATTTTATTTGCTGTATTTTTGACCTGTAAATATTTAGACTTTCTATGAGGCAAGTATATTTAGATAGTGCTGCTACAACTCAAATACGACCAGAAGTTATTGAGGCAATGACAGAGGTTATGACATCAAATTATGGTAATCCATCATCTAGTCATAGTTTTGGTAGGTCTTCTAAATCTTTACTTGAGCAAGCTAGAAAAAATATTGCCAATCACTTTAATGTATCTGCATCTGAAATTATTTTCACTTCTGGAGGTACTGAAGCAGATAATTTGGCTTTACGAAGTGCTGTTAGAGATTGTGGTGTTACAGAAATTATCACTTCTAAAATTGAGCATCATGCTGTTTTACATACCATTCAACAGTTAGAGAGTGAGTATGATATTACAGTTAAGTATGTTAGTTTAGATGCAGTAGGTAGCGTAAATATCTCGCATCTAGAAGAATTATTACAATCTTCCAATAAAAAAATAGTAAGCTTAATGCATGTTAATAATGAGATTGGAAATTTACTAGATATTCAAAAAGTTGCTAATTTATGTCAAGAGAATAATGCCATGTTTCATAGTGATTGTGTGCAATCTGTTGGGCATTATAAATTAGACTTACAAAAAATACCGATTGATTTTTTAGCTGCCAGTGCTCATAAATTTCATGGTCCAAAAGGAGTTGGTTTTGCATTTATTAGAAAAGAATCTGGATTAAAACCGCTTATATTTGGAGGCGAGCAGGAGCGAGGTTATCGTGCTGGAACTGAAGCTACTCACAATATTATTGGGTTAGATACTGCCTTAAAATTGTCTTATGATAATCTAGAAGAAGAGCAAAACTATATTGAAGGTTTAAAACACTACTTCATTGAAACGCTTCAATCTAAAATACCAAATGTTCATTTTAACGGAGCTTCAGCTGATTTTGAAAAAAGTACGTATACATTAGTTAATGTATGTTTACCAATTTCTAAAGAAAAAGCTGCAATGCTTTTATTTCAGTTAGATTTAAAAGGGATTGCTTGTTCCAAGGGTAGTGCTTGCCAAAGTGGAAGTTCTCAAAACTCACATGTACTCTCTGAAATATTAACTCAAGAACAGTTACGGTTACCTTCAATTAGGTTTTCTTTCAGTGTATTTAATACTAAAGACGATATCGATTATGTTATTTCTGTTTTAGAAGAATTTATAGCTTAAATATAAAGCAGTAAATCATTAAAATTACATGAAAAATAAACAGGATATTCTTTTTTAAAAGCGGTTGTTTCTTTTCGAAGTCTCTTGTAAGTACTTTTTTTTAAGCGCTTAACACGTCTTGATTTGTTTGTGGTAGATTTAGGACTCATAATTGTAGATTTAATAGCAGAATGTTTTTAACATTACCATTAAGACACAGTTATTAAATTATAGTCACTTTTTAGAATGACATTCTAACCCGCACGTTAAATACACGAGGTGTTAAAAAGTTTGGAATAGCGAATTGACGTTTACTATACACATCTCTAACCCAAGTATTGGTAATAGAGTTTTGCACATTAAACATGTTAAATATTTCAACACCAAATGATAGTTCTTTAAATGCTTTTTTCCAGCCGCTTTCAAACTGTTTTGTTTCGTCTACTAATACATATTGAAATCCAATATCTGCTCTTTTGTAGGAGGATAATCGATTTTGAAAAACATAAGGATCAGCATAACTCGGAGAACCACCCGGAAGTCCAGTATTAAATACCAGATTTAAGTACATTTTAATACTAGGAATATTGGGTACATAATCTTGAAATAAAGCTGCAAATTTTAAGCGCTGATCAGTAGGTCTTGCAATATAACCTCTATCATCAATATTTTCTTCGGTTTTGAGATATCCAAAACTAAACCAAGATTCCGTACCTGGAACAAACTCTCCATTAAGGCGTAAATCTAATCCGTAGGCATATGCTACTGCATTATTTCTTGCTCTATACCTTATACGAACATTTTCCAAAGTATAAGGATTAACATCAGCAAGACCTTTATAATAAGCTTCAGAAACTAGTTTAAACGGTCTATTCCACATTTTAAAACTGTATTCATTTCCTAATACTATATGAAACGATTTTTGCGCTTTAACATCTGGTTGAACAATACCAGACGAATCTCGTAACTCTCTGTAAAAAGGCGGTTGATAATATAATCCTCCAGATATTCTAAAAAGCATATCTTTTTCCCAGTCAGGTTTTATAGCAAACTGTGCTCTCGGACTAAAAACAGTTTGGTTACTTGAGGTTACGCCATTTTCATTAGGAACCTCGCTATCAACACTCCAATTATGAACTCGAACACCAGCATTATACCAAACGTCGTTATTACCTATGGTAGATCGCTTACTCCATTGTCCATAAGCTTGTATTCTATTTATAACAACTTCATTAGTAGCTCTTACATTTTGAAAAGGAACTAAAGGTCCTTGATAAGCTTCATATGGTTGTTGGTTAAAAGCATCGATATTTGGAGGATTAATAGAGAATCCAGCAGAATCAATTACTTCCCATTCCACTAATCTATCACGAATATCTTCTCGAGTATATTTTAGAGACCATTCAAAATTATTATCATCTAACTTATAGTTTCCTTTGTGCTCGATATTAGTTATTAAAGCATCTAGATCATTCCTCGCATGATTTAATTGGCTTCCAATTCCTTCGCTAAACTCAACCTCACCTAAATCGTCATCTCCAATATTAGTATTTACTTCTCCAAGTCTGTATTGAGCTAATATGTCAAAGTATTCTTCCTCTGTAGTATGATAAGTAGAAGCGATCAATTTTAATGTTAAGTCATCGTTGGCAAAATAAGTTCCTTTTAAAGCACCAAATAGGGTTTGGTAGCGATCTTTTTCTTGTCCTTGGTAAAATATTAACAGCGCTAAAGGATTATCTAAAGTACCAAAGTTTGTTTGCCTAGTAAAAGGTCTGTAATCATACTTATTTAAGGATGCATTACCTAAAAAACTTAAATGAAACTTATCTGAAAACTTGTAAGTTAAATAACTCTGAACATCGGCAAAAACAGGTTGAAAATTGGTTTCAGTTTCTTTAGCGTCAACCAATAAACTATTATCTCTGTATCTAACTCCAGTAATTGAAGAAAATTTAGAATCTTTGCTTGCTGTTTCAACGGCAATACTTCCACCTAATAAGCTTAAATCAGCAGACACACCAAATTGATAAGGTGTTTTATAAGTGATATCTAGAACTGATGATAGTTTATCACCATACTTGGCTTGAAATCCTCCAGCAGAAAAATCCACATTTTGCACTAAATCTGTATTAACAAAGCTTAATCCCTCTTGTTGCCCAGATCTTATGAGGAATGGTCTATAAACTTCTATATCATTTACATAAACTAAATTTTCATCATAGTTTCCACCTCTAACAGCATATTGGGTACTTAATTCATTGTTACTATTAACTCCAGGAAGCGACTGTAAAATATTTTCGACACCTGCATTAGCTCCAGGTATTTTTCTAATAGTTTCTGGTTCGATGACTACAATTCCTTCAACATCTTTTCGTTTGTTCCCAGAAATAACTACTGTAGCAATCTGCTCAATAGATGTATTCATTACAGGATTAAACTCTAGTTCCTCACCATTTTTTAAATTAAAAGTAGCTGTGGTTTTTTTGTGTGCAACATGAGTAAAATCGACTACTGCGTCTTGGTTAGCTGGTATTTTTAATAAGTAAAAACCGTTTTCATTAGTTTGGGTACCATTGTCTCCAGCACTAATATTCACACCAACAATTGGTTGATTGGCTTCGTCTAAAATTATACCTTTAATAGTCGCTGTTTGAGAAAATATAAAAATTGGTAATAATAAAAACCAAAGAGAGAGAATTAAATTATTTGTTTTCAAGCTAATAGTTATTTTCTATAGAAAGTTGTTTCAAATGTAGAACTATTTCCAACATTATCAGTAACAATTACCTTTAAATTATTTTTAGTATCTCTAATCACATCATCGTTAAAATCATGAAATAGAATTCCAGTTTTGTAATCGTACTCCATTAAAATCCATTTACCATTTACGGTTGCTCTGTATGCTGATATGCCAGATTTATCGTCTTTAATTTTTAATTTTAGATAGCGATATTTACTTAACCATTTACCATCTTGAAAATTTATTGGCTCTATTGTTGGAGCAATTGTATCTGATGTTAATGCATATAAGCCTAGATCTTTTGTAAAGAGTGTGAGCGTGTTGCCTTTTCGATTAGAAGAGGAATAACCAGGTCTTTTATAGTAACCGTTTAGTTTAGCTATATATAATTTGCTTTTATCTTTTTCGTTGTAGTGACTGATGTCATATTCTATTTTAAAAGATTTTTTTGCGGGAGTCGTTTCCTCGTGCAGTTTTAAGGTATCAGAAATCACACTAAAATCCATATAAAAATCATCATAAAACGTGTCATTAAATATAGTTACATTAACTATTCCTTCTGAAAGCGTATTGGTTTGATCTGACTTAATTAAGTGATCAGTTACTGAAGTCTCTTTAGTTTTTAAACCTTTTGGCTGCTCTCCTTTTATGGGTATAGTAAGCCATATATCATTACTTTTAAAGTCTGTTATTCGAACTTTATAGGTGTTTGAGGAACTATCTTCAACATTTACAAAACCATCGTCCATAATCCTGTTATAAATACTTAACGGATTTCTGGGCTCAACAAATAGTTTTGTTAATCGTTGTTTGTATTTTTTAAAATGAGCATAATCTATTAATCTGTTTAGATGTTTAGTTTCGTCAAAAGAAAAACGGTTGAAATCTATATCTAATAGACGATTACCATTGTAAGTAGTTTGTATACTATATACACCATTTTTGTTTGCCGCAAGATCTTGTCTGTCTGTTGTTCCTATAGCAAAACCAATTTTACCAATAGCAGAAATACCCTCAACTGTATAGTCGCCATTTTTATTTTTGATTAAGCGTAATTCTTGTTTTTCTTGAGAAGAATTAACATGTGAATTCTCATCAATTGGATAGGCATAAACTCTAGAAATAATAGGGTTTGTAGTGTCTTTTACATCTATACCAAATAACATTGGATTGATTGGGCGCTCTTTTTTATCTCTAATTTCAAAATGTAAATGTGGTCCGCCAGATCCACCTGTATTTCCAGAATAAGCTACAATCTCTTCTTGTTCAACTTCTAATTCTTCAATTCCAGGATATACTTCAATCTCAAAAGTCTCTTTCTCATATTGACAGTCCTTGATATATTTTTCAATTTTGTCTGAAAATTTTTTTAAATGTGCATAAACAGTAGTATAACCATTAGGATGAGTAATGTATAGTGCTTTACCATAACCAAAGTGTGAAATTTTTATTCTACTTACATATCCTTTTGCAGATGCATATACTTTTAAACCCTGTTTTTGTTGAGTTTTTATATCTAAACCGGAGTGAAAATGATTGGAGCGTAATTCGGCAAAAGTGCCAGAAAGCACTAGACTTATATCTAAAGGATTTTTAAAATAATCTTGAGGATAGTTATTCTGACCAAAAGTGAAACCGCTAATAAATAAAAAAAATAAAAACTTTCGCATAGAATTCTTGTTAACGCTAAAATATTAATTTGTACTTAATAAGCAAAGGTTTAAAATGCTCAAAACAAAATAGATACATAATCATAACGTTAATAATTAAATTTTAGTAAAAAACATTGTTATTTACCTCTAGGTATGTTAAATTTGTGTTTCAAGTAGCGCATTTTCCAAATGAGTAAAATTGAGGATGTTGTAGATTCTTTAGAGAATAAATTAAGCAAGGTATTGCACAGGTTGCAAGTCTCTAAGCAGACAAGTTCTAACCTTTCTGAAGAATTAAAAAAATCACAACGACGTATTTTACAATTAGAAGAGCAACTTTCTGAACAGGAAGAAAATTTTAAAACGCTTCAAATGGCAAATGCTATGCTTGGCAGTGACGACAATAAAAGAGAAACAAAGCTTAAAATAAACGCCTTAATAAGAGATATAGATCTTTGTATTGCTCAATTATCTGAATAGCGTTTTGTAAAATACATGTCAGAAAAGCTTAAAATAAAGCTATCTATAGCTAACAGAGTATACCCTTTAACGATTAGTCCTAATCAAGAAGAAGGTTTACGAACTGCAGCAAAAAAAATAGATGCTATGATTAAGCAATTTGAACAAAGTTATTCTGTAAGAGACAAGCAGGATGTTTTAGCGATGTGTGCATTACAATTTGCCTCTCAAATTGAGCAAAAAGCTTTAGATAAAGTATATGTAAATGAAGAGGTTGAGCAACGTTTAGAAGCGTTAGATCAACTTTTAAGTGAGCATTTAAGCTCTTAACGTTCTTTAAAATATATAAGGTTACTGCCTGCATTAGTTATTTTTTTTGATAAACTCAACGTTAATTCTTTAAAAAGGGTGAGTTTAAGTTGTAAAAGCATGCTGTTAGTGCTGAACTTGTTTCAGTATCTCGAACAGATCCTTGATCAGCTTGTTAGCCCTAAACTTGTTTTTAAGGAGTTTATACAAAACCATATTCTAGTGCAGGCTTTTTTTTTAAATCAACTAACTAAACATGGATACAAACACAATTATAATAATTGTTGCAGGAGTAGTAATTGGTGTAATCGTAGGTTTCATAATTGCAAAATCTCTGGAGAAGAGTAAAGCATCAAAACTTATAGCCAATGCAAAAAAAGAAGCTACTTCAATATTAAAAGAAGCAAAGAATGAAGGAGAAGCCCTTAAAAAGGATAAGATACTTCAAGCTAAAGAAAAATTTATTGAACTAAAATCTGAACACGAAAAAGTTATTTTATCACGTGATAAAAAAATGGCTGAAGCAGAAAAGCGCACTCGTGATAAAGAATCTCAAATATCCTCTGAACTTGCAAAAAATAAAAATTTAAATAAGCAAACAGAAGAAAAAATTAAAGACTACAATCATCGATTAGAAATTCTTGATAAAAAACAGGAAGAGGTCGATAGACTTCACAAAAGTCAAGTGCAGCAGTTAGAGGTTATTTCTAGTTTATCTGCTGAAGATGCTAAAGCTCAATTAGTAGAATCCTTAAGAGGAGAAGCTAAAAACGATGCTATGGCTTATGTTAGAGATACACTTGAAGAAGCTAAACTTACTGCTCAACAAGAAGCGAAAAAAGTTATTGTAAATACCATACAAAGAATAGGAACAGAAGAAGCTATTGATAATTGCGTGTCTGTTTTTAATATAGAGTCTGATGATATTAAAGGACGAATAATTGGTAGAGAAGGACGCAACATTAGAGCCATTGAAGCTGCTACTGGAGTAGAGATTATTGTTGATGATACTCCAGAAGCAATCATATTATCTTGTTTTGATTCTGTTAGAAGAGAAATTGCTCGTTTATCCTTACATAAATTAGTAACTGATGGACGTATTCATCCAGCAAGAATTGAAGAGGTTGTTAAAAAAACAACAAAACAGATAGAGCAAGAAATTATAGAAGTTGGTAAGCGTACAGTTATAGATTTAGGAATTCATAATGTACATCCTGAGTTGATTAAAACCATTGGTCGTATGAAGTATCGTTCATCTTACGGTCAGAACTTATTACAGCACTCTAGAGAAGTTGCAAAATTATGTGGAGTTATGGCTGCTGAATTAGGTTTGAATCCTAAATTGGCAAAAAGAGCAGGCCTGTTACATGATATAGGTAAGGTGCCAGATGCTGAATCTGATATGGAAACTCCTCATGCCATATTAGGAATGCAATGGGCAGAAAAGTATGGAGAAAAGCCTGATGTTTGTAACGCCATTGGAGCACATCATGATGAAATAGAAATGAAGTCGTTATTAGCACCAATTATTCAAGTATGTGATGCTATTTCAGGTGCACGACCTGGAGCCAGACGTCAGGTATTAGATAGTTATATTCAACGACTTAAAGATTTAGAAGATATTGCTTTTGGTTTCCAAGGAGTTAAAAAGGCTTATGCGATTCAAGCTGGAAGAGAATTACGTGTTATCGTAGAAAGTGAAAAGGTTAACGATGAGAAAGCGGCTCAATTATCATTTGATATTTCTCAAAAAATACAAACAGATATGACGTATCCTGGTCAAGTAAAAATTACAGTTATTAGAGAAACACGAGCTGTAAATATTGCTAAATAATTTTCAGAACTATAAATAAAATTAAAAGCCAGTGAGAACTGGCTTTTTTATGTTTTTTATTTTCTAGGATGATACATCTCAACAACATCCTTTAAATGAGTTCTATCAACGTGCATATAGACTTCTGTAGTAGTAATACTTTCGTGTCCTAACATTAGCTGTATAGCTCTTAAATCAGCTCCATTTTCTAGTAAATGTGTTGCAAATGAGTGTCTAAAGGTATGTGGCGAAATAGTTTTCTTAATACCAGCTTTTTCTGCTTGTTTTTTCACTATAGTAAAAATCATGGCTCTAGTTAGTTGTTTACCACGTCTATTTAAAAATAAAATATCAGTAAAACCATTATGAATGGTCATAAAATTTCTTACTTCATTCTTGTAAATAGTAATGTATTTTTTGGTTAAGTTTCCAATTGGGACCAGTCTTTGTTTATTGCCTTTTCCTGTTACTTTAATAAAATCTTCTTCAAAAAATAGATCAGATAATTTTAGGTTAATTAATTCGCTTACGCGTAAACCACAACCATACAATGTTTCAATAATAGCTCTATTACGTTCGCCTTCTGGTTTACTTAAATCTATTGAGTTGATTATAGTATCGATTTCAGATAGCGACAAGGTATCTGGAAGCTTTCTACCAATCTTTGGAGATTCTATTAATTCAAGAGGATTTACTTTAATATATTCTTCAAAAATAAGGTAATTAAAAAAGCCTTTTAATGCAGATATTAACCTTGATTGCGATCTAGGACTATTTTGTTTTGAATTATAATAGATAAAATCTTTTAAAATTTCTTTTCCAATAGATAAAGGGCTGTAATGTAAGTTCTGCTCTTCTAGATATTTTAATAACTTATTGATATCGTTTTCATAACTAACAATGGAATTTTGAGATAATCCTCTTTCAATTTTCAAGAATATCTTGTAATCATGTATTGCATTAGACCATTTCATAAATTATTCAATCTATAAAAAAAAGCGTTAAAATTTATATATTTTAACGCTTTGATATATGATTTATAATTAAAGTTTAATTTTCAAAATTATCAGTAAGAATGTTAATTAAATCTATAATTGCCCATATACCTAATCCACCAATAGTTAGTATGTATAGAATATTCCAACCAACAGGCTTTTTAGCATACCATCTATGAGCTGCAAAAGGCCATCCTAAAAAGAACCAAAATGCTACAGCAACCCATTTGTCGTAACCTTTAACAGCTGCAGCTGGAGAGGTCAATGTAGTTGTAACTTGATCATTGCTAGAAATACTAGTTGTAGCTGCAGTAGAAGTTTTAACTACAGGGAAAGATGCATAAGAAGCTGTTACCGAAAAAGCAACAAACAAAAGTGATAGTAAGAATTTAATTTTCATAATGGTAAAATTAGTTTAAGTTTACAGCTAATATAATTTTTTTGAATGAAAGACAGAATATTTTTACTTACAATTTTATTATTTCTTTTTGCATTTCAATTATCCTATTCACAATATGATCATGAGTATTTTGGAGCAGTAAAGTTGAATGATTCAGCTTTGATTTCTTACAAAGTTATGTTTTCAGAGAAAGATGGATTAGTTGATGGATATTCTATAACGGATTTAGGTGGAAATCATGAAACTAAATCAAAAATTTCAGGTACGTATAATTCTGATATAAAACAGATTTTTTTTAAAGAAGAAGGTATAGAGTATACTAAATCTCCAGTAACTCAAAAGGATTTTTGCTTTATTCATTTTATTGGTAAATCATTTAAGCTAAATAAAACGAAACTTTTAAAAGGGAATTTTGAAGGAAAGTTTTCTAATGATACTAAATGTATAGATGGAGAAATAATATTGACACTTAAAAGTAAAGTTGATAAGCGTCTGGGTAGAATAACTAGAAAGATTAATAAGACTAAAAGAATTACTGATAGTATAAAGGAAATGATAAATCCGATAAAAATGATGGATTCATTAAACATGAATATTTTAAGAAAGAATGAAATATTAAGTGTTTTTGTGAAATCGGATACTTTAGAATTAATAATTTATGACGGAGGAAAAGAGGATGGTGATAAAGTATCTCTTTATTATGATGATAAACTAATTTTAAAATCTTTTGAAATAAAAAACAATAAAAAGATAATTCCTCTAAAAATTACTTCTAAAAAACATACTTTTAAAATTAAGGCATTAAATAATGGAAGTATATCTCCAAATACTATGAGTGTTAAAGTTAAAGTAGATGGAAAAATTATCGATTTATTATCTAATTTGAATGAGGGAGACAGTTCTCAAATTGACTTTTTAAAATCTAAACTATAGAAATGAAGTTAAGAGTTGATTTTTTAATCAATTTCAACTATTAAAAAAAGTCTATTTAATAGTTTTTAATTATTTAATTTCTAATAGTGAATTTTGTTATCTGCCTAATAATTAGTGTTTTTGGGTCAATTAAGTTGAAATTAAAACAGTTTTTTTAGAGTGGATTCTGCCTAATATAATATTAAAATAGTCAACATATCAACATATTGTAGTATATTTCTTTCAACCTCAACTACGCATTTCATCGTATATTTTGGTATTTCGCACGTTTTTTTTAATTATTTTTTTGTGAGATGTTGTTTTTTATTTTTTATTTGAGTTAAAATTAATCATAAAACTAAATTTACAAATTATGAAAAAATTCTTACTTATTGCTGTATTTGCAGCATTCGGATTTACAGTTAATGCTCAGGATGATTCAAGTTCTGCTTTATCTGAAGGAAGTTGGGTTATTGAAGCTAATACTGGTTCATGGGCAACTGGTAGTACTGCTTTCTCATTAACGTCTATTGATGGTAATACACTTTACTCTTTAGGAGCTGAAGCTGGCTATTTTATTAAAGAAAACCTTGCAATTAAAGTTGGTTTAGGTTATTCTGATTCTGATGCTACTGATGGGACATTTGCTTATAAGGTAGGTGCTAAATACTATGTTGGAGGTGAGTTTCCAATTGGTTTAGATTACACTGGAATTTCTGTAGATGGTAATAGCGCAAGTTGGGTTGGTGTTCAAGGAGGTTATGCATGGTTTGTTGCTCCTAATGTTAGTATAGAGCCTACGGTACGTTACAATGTAACTTTAGACGATATGAAGGCTGAAAGTGCATTCCAAGGTTTAATCGGATTTGCATTTCACTTCTAAAAAAATTAAATACTTATATTAAAAGAAGCCTTTTGGCTTCTTTTTTTGTGCTAATTTTTTCACAAAAAGCTTTTTCATGTAAAAAGTTTAGCCTTTATTTGCGCCTCAAAAATTTTAAAAACTTAAATCTATTATGAAAAAATTATTACTTATTGCTGCAATTGCAGTATTTGGATTTACTAATGCTCAAGATGATTCCTCTACAGCATTATCTCAAGGAAGTTGGGTTATTGAAGCAAACACTGGTTCATGGGCTACTGGAAACACTTCATTTTCATTAACATCAATTGATGGTAATACACTTTATTCTTTAGGAGCTGAAGCTGGTTATTTTGTTAAAGAAAATTTAGCAATTAAAGTTGGTTTAGGGTATGCTGATGCTGATTCTATTGATGGGACATTTACTTACAAAGTAGGAGCAAAATATTACATTGGTGGAGAATTTCCAGTTGGTTTGGATTTTACAGGAGCTTCTGTAGGTGGTGAAAACGCTAATTGGGTAGGTTTGCAAGGTGGTTATGCTTGGTTCGTAGCACCTAATGTAAGTATTGAACCTACAGTTAGATATAACGTAACTTTAGACGATATGAAAGCTGAAAGTGCTTTTCAAGGTCTAATTGGATTTGCATTTCATTTCTAAAAGAAATAATTTAGATTAAAAAGGGAGCACAAGCTCCCTTTTTTTATGCTCTATTTTTTTGATACCTTTACTTCATAAAAGCCCATAATAGGCATTTGACAGATACTATGAAAACAGTAGCTTAAATAGTATCTACAGGTGTTTCAAAAAAACAAGAGAATGAAGCGATTAATAATTATAAATGGCCCTAATCTAAATCTTTTAGGTAAGCGAGAACCTAATATATATGGTAATTTGTCTTTTACAGAATTTTTAAAAGAGGTAAAACAAAAGTACGCTCATGTTAGTATAGATTACTTTCAATCTAATATAGAAGGGGAGTTGATAGATAAATTACAAGAAGTTGGTTTTAGTTATGATGGGATTATTTTAAATGCTGCAGCTTACACACATACATCAGTTGGTATTGGAGATGCCATAAAAGCTATCGAAACTCCTGTTATAGAAGTGCATATATCTAATACTTTTTCTCGTGAAGAATTTAGACACCAATCATTTATTTCACCTAATGCAAAAGGCGTAATTCTTGGATTTGGTTTGCAAAGCTATGAGTTAGCTATTCAGAGTTTTCTATAAAAAAAAACGATCCATTTCTGAATCGTCTTAATTATTTTATTTCTATTATTTTGAGTTTTATAGATGAATAACTTCATCATAAGCATCAGCAACAGCTTCCATAACTGCCTCACTCATTGTAGGATGTGGATGTATCGCTTTTAATACTTCGTGACCAGTAGTTTCTAGCTTTCTACCCAAAACAGCTTCAGCAATCATATCTGTTACACCTGCACCAATCATATGGCATCCAAGCCACTCACCATATTTAGCATCAAAGATCACTTTTACAAAACCTTCTTTGTTACCTCCAGCGCTTGCTTTTCCTGAAGCGGAAAAAGGAAACTTTCCAACTTTTATATCTAGACCTTGCTCTTTAGCTTGTTTTTCAGTTAAACCGACAGATGCAATTTCAGGAGTACAATAGGTACAACCAGGTATATTTCCATAGTCTATCGCTTCGACATTGTGACCAGCAATTTTTTCGACACATAATATACCTTCAGCAGAAGCAACATGAGCTAAAGCTTGTCCAGGTGTTACATCTCCTATAGCATAATAACCTGGAATATTTGTTTGATAATAATCATTAACAAGGATTTTATCACGATCTACAGCAATACCAACATCTTCTAAACCAATGTTTTCGATATTTGTTTTAATACCAACTGCAGATAAAACAATATCAGCTTCTAAAACGTCTTCTCCTTTTTTAGTTTTCACAGTAGCTTTAACTCCTTTTCCAGACGTATCCACTGATGTAACTTCAGCAGAAGTCATTATTTTTATGCCATTCTTTTTAAAACTACGTTCTAATTGTTTAGATACCTCATCATCCTCAACAGGAACAATATTTGGCATATATTCAACAATAGTTACTTCAGTTCCCATAGAATTATAGAAATAAGCAAACTCAACACCAATAGCACCAGAACCAACTACAATCATTTTTTTAGGTTGCTTTGGTAAAATCATAGCTTCTCTATATCCAATAACTTTTTTACCATCTTGTGGTAAACTAGGTAGTTCACGAGAACGAGCTCCTGTTGCAATGATTATATGATCTGCACTGTACTCTTTACCATCTACTTCAACTTTTTTTCCAGGTTTAAGTTTACCAAAACCTTCAATGACATCAATTTTATTTTTCTTCATTAAAAATTTAACGCCATTACTCATACCTTCAGCAACACCACGACTACGTTTTACTACAGCATCAAAATCTTTATCTGCATCCTTCACAGAGAGTCCATAGTCTTCAGCATGTTTTAAATATTCAAAAACTTGAGCAGATTTTAATAGTGCTTTTGTTGGTATACATCCCCAATTTAAACAAACACCACCAAGACTTTCTTTTTCTACAACAGCAGTTTTAAAACCAAGTTGTGAAGCTCTAATTGCTGTAACGTAGCCACCAGGACCACTTCCAAGTACTATAACATCGTATTTACTCATTATGAATTATTTTGTGTTTTTTACAAGTAACAAAAGTATGAAACCTAACTGTAATATTAAAGGTCTTCTGTAAAATGTCTTCTGCCTTTTTCTTTGCTAAATTTTTCTTGATTGTAATTCTTGGATTGTCCTTTTGGTATGGATAATGATTTCCAATCACTGCCTTTTAGTAATTTGCCTAAAAGCACTATTTGTCCAATGTGATAAGAATAATGAGCTAGTTGTCTGTTGATAGCTTCACTAACAGTGTGTCCTTGATTTCTTATATAGACTATTTGCTCTAAATTATTTTGATTTAGAGGCTTTATAGCATCAAATAAGCATTGCCAACCTGTATTCCAATTAGTTATTAATTCATCTTTTGATGCATAAGTATCTATAAACTCTTGATCACGATGCCTCCAATTTTTTTCGCCATCTTCGGTTAAAAAATTGGTCCATCTTGATAACATATTACCTACAATATGCTTAACTAGTATTGAAATACTGTTTGAATCAGTTTGAAACTCTTTTTTAAGTTCTTGAAAAGTTAATTGATCAAATGTTTTATCGCCTAGGTTTTTATAATATTCATATTGCTTGATGATACTGTTTAGATAGGAGTTTTCCATAAAGCTGTATTTAGTTGTAATAAAAATAGTGATACAAAATCTGTATCACTATTAATTTTTATAATTATATCTTATAGTGTTATTACCCTTCTGGTACAAATTTCAAAGCTACACCATTAATACAATGCCGTTTTCCTGTAGTATCTCTAGGACCATCATTAAAAACATGCCCTAAATGTCCACCACAAGTTGCACAATGTTCTTCTGTTCTAGCATAACCTATTTTATAATCTGTATCGTAGGCTACATTGCCTTCAATTTCTCTATCAAAACTTGGCCATCCAGTTCCTGAATCAAACTTGTGTTCACTTTTAAATAAGGGTGTGTCACATGCAGCACAATGATAAGTTCCCTGTTTATAGTTTTTGTTTAGAGGACTTGAGAAAGGACGTTCTGTTCCAGCTTGGCGCAGAACATAGTACTGCTTTTCTGTAAGTTGTTCTTTCCATTCAGCATCAGATTTGGTGACTTTATATGTTGTCTCTTGTTTTTCATCTGTTGTTTTTTGTGCTGAAGAATTACAACTAAAAAACAAGCTTACCATTATTAATATCGCAATTTTTTTCATAATGATTTAATATATCAATTTTGTTAATAATTAGGTCGTTAGCTAAATCGAATAATTACATAAAATTACTAAATTTAAAATGTGACGAACCAAATTGTTTGGTGTCTTAAAAATGAGGAATGATTTTTGTATTTTTAAAGATAATTAAAAACCATTAACAATGAAATTAAGAAATAAATTAGTTGCACTTGGAGGAATTTTACTGTTCCTTTCCTGCTCAACTAACCCTTTTACAGGAAAAAAAACATTAGCACTTGTACCTAATTCGCAATTGTTCCCTACTGCTTTTGCTCAATACAATCAATTTTTGGGAGAAAATAAGGTTGTTACAGGAACTAAAGATTCTGAAATGATTCAGCGTGTTGGGCAGCGTATCGCTGTAGCTGCTGAACGATGGTTAAACGCAAATGGTCAACAAGGCTATTTAAAAGATTATAAGTGGGAATATAATTTAGTAGATGATAAAACTGTAAATGCTTGGTGTATGCCAGGAGGAAAAATTGTTTTCTATACAGGAATATTACCAATTGCTCAAAATGAAACAGGAGTTGCTGCTATTATGGGGCACGAAGTGGCGCACGCTTTAGCTAATCATGGTCAACAGCGTATGAGTGCTGGAATACTGCAACAAGTTGGAGCAGTAGCTGGTAATGTAGCCCTCAAAAATGAAAGAGACAGAGCACTTTTTAATCAAGCTTATGGAGTTGGTAGTGCAGTAGGTGTTATGTTACCATTTAGTAGGTCTCACGAAACGGAATCTGATCAAATTGGTTTGCACTTAATGGCGATTGCTGGTTATAATCCCGATGAAGCTGCCGAATTATGGAAGCGCATGAAAGCTAATAGTGGCGGACAAGCTCCACCAGAATTTTTAAGTACACATCCTTCTAACGATACACGTATTGCTAATTTAACTGCCTGGGCACCAAGAGCAAAAGCAGAAGCAAAGAAATTTGGTATTACATCTTTCAGAGAGTAAAGAATACCATTATAAAATAAATGTTTACTTTAGAAGCTGTTCAAATAAATGAGCAGCTTTTTTTATGGTAAAATTTGAAAAAGGAAGTAAAAAGCTTACCAATGCTTGGGCTTTTTACGATTGGGCAAATTCGGTATATTCTTTAGTAATTAGTACAGCTGTTTTTCCAATATATTACAGTGGTATGACTTCTATAATGGAAAATAGTGATGGAAAAATAGAGTTTTTAGGAACTTTATGGAATTCTACTACATTACTTAATTACACCATTGGCTTTTATATGCTAATTGTAGCTCTTATTTCACCCATACTTTCTGGAATTGCCGATTACACAGGAAATAAATTAAAATTTTTAAAGTTTTTCTGTTTATTAGGATCGTTGTCAGTTATGGCACTTTACTTTTTTAAGGATGCTCATACTTTATGGGTTGGTATTTTATTTACTATAACAGCAGGAATTGGCTTTTGGGGAAGCATTGTGTTTTATAATGCTTATCTTCCTGAAGTTGCTTTTCCTGAACAACAAGATAATGTCAGTGCTAAAGGATTTATGTATGGTTATTTTGGGTCCGTATTATTATTAATTTTTAGTTTAGTTTTAATAGAAACCAAAGTTTTTGGCTTTTATGATAAAGCTTATGCTTCAAGAATTACATTTGTTTTAGTTGGACTCTGGTGGTTGGGATTTGCACAAATTACTTACAGACGATTACCAAATAATATATACAATAAGAAACCCGATAAAGACTTTATCTGGAAAGGGTTTAAGGAGCTTAAACAAGTAGCTAATGAGCTGGTAAATTACCCACAACTAAAAATATTTTTAATATCATTTTTTTTATTTAGTGTTGGAGCTCAAACTATAATTTACATGGCTGGTATTTTCGGGAGTGATGAATTAGGGTTGCCTTCTTTTAATTTGATCTTAACAATTCTATTAGTTCAGATAGTTGCCATTTTTGGAGCTTATATTTTTTCTAGAATATCGAATAAATTAGGAAATATTAAGGCGTTAAAAATAACAATCATTATTTGGTGTTTTGTTTGTTTTACCGCTTTTTTAATTGATAAAAGTCAAGAAAACGTAAATCTATATTTTTATGTTCTTGGTGGATTACTCGGTTTAGTTTTAGGAGCCATACAATCACTATCGAGATCAACATATTCTAAATTATTACCAGAAACAAATGATACGGCTACTTATTTTAGTTTTTATGATGTAACAGAAAAAATTGCAATTGTACTTGGTATGTTAGTTTTTGGTTTATTAGTCTCAATAACAGGTTCTATGCAATGGTCTGTATTATCTTTAGCTTTGTTCTTTTTGGTATCTTTTATAGTGTTATCTAAAGTTGGAAAAACCAAGTATGTAAAATAATTTCAATATGTTTGTATAACAAATTTATATATCTACTTATGAAAAAAATAGGAGTTTTAGTATCTGTTTTTATTCTTTTAACAGCCTTTAAGTGTGACAATGAACCTTTAGAAGGAGAATTTCCTGATCCAAATGAAACAGCTTGCATAACAGCATCACAAAATACAGCTATTGCTGCTTCTAATTTTGTTGCTGCTACAGACGATAATTTTACAGAATTATGTAATGCTTATAAAACTGCACTCGAATCACAAATTGGTATATGTGGTGATGCTTCTGGAGCATTACAGCAAGTTATTGATGGATTAGGTGATTGTATGAGTGACGGTCAATCAGATAATTTAGTTGGTACTTGGAAACTTACTGCTTGGAATGGGACTGAACCAATTGATTTAAATAATGATGGTACAGAAAGTACTAATTTTTTAGATGAAATGGATTGTTACGATAACGAGACTATAGTTTTTAATGCTGATAACACTGGAGTTATTATGAGTACATCGTTTGCAGATATTGATATTACTATCGATACAACTACAACTTTTGTTGTTGATTGTATTGATGAAATTGAGAATACTAATATGACTTGGTCTCAATCTGGTAGTAGCGTTACAGTCACTGATACTTCTGGAAGCTCTACTTGGACTTTAGCTGGTAATACATTGTCAATTTTAATTCCTGAAGGGTTTTCAGTAACAAGTTCTGAAGATGCAACTGTTACAGTAATACAAGACTTAACATTTGTCTATACAAAGCAATAGATTTATACATTAATATATAAAAAAAGGCTACTAAATTTTAGTAGCCTTTTTTATGTTTTGCATTAATTTTAATTTTCAATACTTCCAGAACCAGAAACCTTTGTATCTTCTTTTGATGGATTTCCTCTGTACTCAATATCACCAGATCCCGCTACTCTTGCTTTAATACTTTCATTACTTACCACTTCTGCATCACCAGAACCAGCAACAGAAACAATAGTATTATTTGATTCTAATCCAAACCCATGAAAATCACCTGAACCAGCCACTCTCGCATTTAGGTTATTAGTTTTTCCTTTAATAGTTAAATCGCCAGAACCAGATATACTGCCATCAACAGAATTTGCATTTACTTCTACAATAACATCTCCAGATCCTGCCAGAGATATATCTAGATCATCAGAATTAATAGTATCTTTTGTCCATAAATCACCAGAACCTGAAAGCGATACTTTACTAATATCCTCAAAAGGAATAGTAATTTTTATGGTTTTATTCCAACTAGTTTTTAAGTTAACACCATCTTCAACTTTTACAATAAGGTTATCACCTTTAACTTCAGTAATAACGTATTCTAAAAGATTTTCTTCTCCTTCAATAGTTAATTTACCTTCTGTTCCTTTTACTAGAATATAATCTAGTGATCCTGCACATTTTATACCATCATAATCTCCCGTAGTTCTTGTAATGGTCGTCATGTTTCCATTTCCTTTTACTTTTTTACTTCCCCACCATTGGGCATTTGTAATAGATACAGTAAGTAGTGCTATTACTAATAAAATGGGTTTTTTACTCACGATATTTAAATTGCTTAAGTAATCGTTAAAATTCTTCAAATTTTTCATTTTTTGTTTATTTTATGATTGATAATTAGTTTTTGTAAAATTGAACACCTCCATATTCAGAAGTAATAGTTACAGTATTGCCAGAATTTGCTTTGCCATAGTAACCTTTAAAAAATTTACTGGATGATTCTATTCGTCTTTTAGTAACTTCCCAATCTTCTTCACCACTTAAACCAGCATATTCTAAATCTATTTCGAAATCAAAACTTAAAGAAGAATCGTAACCAACTTTAATTCCTGTATAATCTGAATTTATGACTAAATTTTCAAAATTTTTATTCAGCCTTTCTACCCTTATCGATCCATAATCAGATTTAATAGATGCAGATTGAAATACATCTCCAAGCTTGAGGGTTAAATAATCGCCATTTCCAGAAAAATTATTTACAGCATTCACTTTTAATGAACCATAATCACAGTTATAGGTTACGTCTTCGGAGATTTCAACTTCAGATTTTGTATAATCAGCATTTATGGAGAGTGTTTTTGTCTTTCCAACAGTATAACCACTGTAATCTGCATTAATACTGCCACTTTTTATATAATCGAAATAACAACCATTAGTATAATCAAAGCGAATATCGTTGTTATCTGCCATTAGCTCTTTAGTGGTGATTTTGCCATAATCACAACTTATTTTAGCATGACCTTCTAACTTATCTAGGTTGATACTTCCATAGTCGTTATTTAAGTCTACACTATTAGTGATTGGCATTTTAACAATGTAATTAATCTTCATATTTACATTATTGTTTTTTCCCCAACTCCACCAAGATTTTGAACGATTCTTGTTGAAAATTGTTTTAGCAGAAACTTCATTAGATGACGCATCAAAATCAATAGTTATGTCATCTAACTTTTTCTGTACTTTTTCTTCATCATTACCATTAGTAATAATTTTTATTTCAAATTCTACACGGTTTTCATCCCAAGTAACAATATCGAGGTTGCCGTAACTGTTATTAATCTTCACTAATGCATTTGCATTTACAGAGAACTCTTTTTTGATTGTTTTCTCTTTGGTGTGCTTGCCTTTAAATTTATCATGATTGTTTGCTAGTACCATCATTGGTATACATAGCATCATCAGTAATGATTTGTATAGTATAGTTGTTTTCATGTTATAGTTTTTGTTCTATGTTTTTAATGTTTTCTATTTGTAATAATACGGTTTGTAAGATGTCTATTCTGTTTTGAAAGTTTGAAATCATTGCATAGATAACTCGCTTATCGTTCTCACTAGTTTTTAGATCTTCTTTTAACGATTCGTATTCGCGTTCTAATAATTCAATTCGTTTTACAGCATCTGCTGCCAATACTCTTGCTTGAGGCGAATTTACATTTTCTAGTTTGGTCAACTCTTGCTCGATAGTAGAAGTAAAAAAGTCTTGCGTCTCTTCCATTTCAGGCGATACACTTGCTAAATCGTAAACGTCCTCTTGAGATTGATTGCCAACAAATAATGTAAGTATTAATACAACCGAAGCCGCAATTGCTAAAAACGGTTTCCAATTAAATCCTTGCTTTTTTTCTAAAGTTACAACGTTATGTTGTTGATTTTTTAGCTTTGCAAGAAATCGCTTTTCGTGATCTGCATTAGGAGTTTCAATATCAAACTGATCTTGTAACCCTTCAAATAAATCGTTAATAGTATTTTTATTCATTTTTATAAAAATTTTCAAACCATTTAAAATAATTTCATTGATTTAGCAATGGTTCTAGTTTTTTTTAATGTCCATTATGGACTTTCATGAGCTTTTATTTAAGCGTTTACTACTTGAAGCTTTTGCCTCAAACTTTCTTTAGCTCTAGATATTGTTGTTCTACAATTTGCATACGATATGTTCATGATATCACTAATTTCTTCATAGTCATACCCTTCAATTAAGTGAAGCGTTAATGATATTCTGTAATTATCTTTAAGCGATTTCATAGTATCTAGCACTTGTTTAGCTTTTAAGTTGGTTACATTTTGCGAAACAGGATCATCAGTTGCTTCAACTTTGTATAAAACATCATCTAAAGGAACGTCTTGGTATTTATTATTTTTATTAAAATGATAAATACTGTTATTAATTACAATTCGTTTTAACCATGAGCCAAATGTCACTGAATCTTTCAGATTCTCTAGCTTTGTAAAAGCTGTTAAAAAAGAATCCTGCATGATATCTTCAGCTTCAAAACTATCTTTTACAATTCTGTATGCAGTATTATACATCGCTTTGTAATATCTATTATAGATTTCCAATTGCGCAGATTGGTTGCCAGCTATACATAGCGTGATTAACTGCTCGATATTTTTGTTGGTTAGCGTCAAAAAAACAAATTGTTACAGTATAGATGTTGCATTTTCATGATTGTTACACTTTTTAAATAATTTTTTTTAAAATTACTTTTTTATGTGGCATAACTATTGACTTTATATAATGAAAACCTTAAGTATTTTCTGTGTTTCAGAAAGATTAAGATTAAAACCCAAGTTACTAACTAATTGTAAGACGTCATAATGTTGCTGTTTAATGACATTATGACTGATATAGATATTATGAAGAAAAGAAAATTTTTAGCACTAGACAGTTTGTCATCACAGGATTTTGATGAAAATTCAGAATTAATTCCTTTAATGACACCAGAAGATGAAGAGGAAATAAGTAGAGAAGAACTTCCTGAAACATTACCAATTTTATCTTTGAGAAACACAGTTTTGTTTCCTGGAGTAGTTATACCAATCACAGCTGGAAGAGATAAATCTATCAAGTTGATAAATGATGCTAATAAATCTGGAAAAATTATTGGTGTTGTTTCTCAAAAAGATGAAAAAATCGAAAATCCGACATGGAAGGATATATATGAAACGGGAACTGTAGCAAAGATTTTACGTGTTTTAAAAATGCCTGATGGAAATACTACTGTCATTATTCAAGGAAAAAAACGCTTTAAGGTTGCAGAAATAATAACCGAAGAACCTTACATGAATGCCACAATTCGTGAGGTTTCTGAAGCAAAGCCTGCTAAAAGAAATCAGGAGTTCAGAGCAATTATAGAATCTATTAAAGATTTAGCTTTAGAAATTATTAAAGAAAGTCCAAATATACCAAGTGAAGCATCATTCGCCATAAAAAATATTGAAAGTAATTCCTTTCTAGTGAACTTTGTATCATCTAACATGAATCTTTCTGTAGAAGAAAAACAGAAATTACTAGAAATAAATGATTTAAAGGTTCGTGCATTAGAGACTTTAAAGTTTATGAATGTAGAATATCAAAAGCTAGAGCTTAAAAATGATATTCAGTCTAAAGTTCATAACGATATGAGCCAGCAACAGCGAGAATACTTTCTGCATCAGCAAATGAAAACAATCCAAGAAGAGCTAGGAGGTGTGAGTTATGAAGCCGAAGTTGAGGAGATGAAGCAACTTGCTAAGTCTAAAAAATGGGATAAAAAAGTACAAGAGCATTTTGATAAGGAAATTATGAAAATGCAACGTATGAACCCTCAAGTTGCAGAATATTCCATTCAAAGAAACTATCTAGAGTTAATCCTAGATTTACCCTGGAATGAATTTAGTGAAGACCTATTTGATCTAAAACGCGCCATGAAAATTCTAGATCGTGATCATTACGGTTTAGACGATGTAAAGCGTCGTATCATAGAATATCTCGCAGTTTTAAAATTGCGCAACGATATGAAATCACCAATTTTATGTTTGTATGGACCTCCAGGAGTTGGTAAAACCTCTCTAGGTAAATCTATTGCTGAAGCTTTGGGCAGAGAATATGTTCGTGTTTCGTTGGGTGGATTAAGAGATGAAGCTGAAATCAGAGGACATAGAAAAACATACATTGGTGCCATGCCTGGAAGAATTATCCAGAGTATTAAAAAAGCTAAAACATCTAATCCTGTTTTTGTTTTAGATGAAATAGATAAATTATCAAATTCACATCAAGGCGACCCTTCATCTGCTATGCTAGAAGTTTTAGATCCAGAACAAAATAGTGAGTTTTATGATAACTTTTTAGAGCTTGGTTACGATTTATCTAAAGTGATGTTTGTAGCAACATCTAATAGTTTAGCTACAATTCAACCAGCTTTAAGAGATAGAATGGAGATTATAAATGTTACAGGCTATACTATTGAAGAAAAAGTAGAAATTGCTAAAAGACATCTATTACCAAAACAATTAAAAGAACATGGTTTAACATCTAAAGACATTAAAATAGGTAAACCACAGTTAGAAAAAATAGTAGAGGGTTATACAAGAGAATCAGGAGTTCGAGGATTAGAGAAGCAAATTGCAAAAATGGTACGATATGCAGCTAAAAATATTGCAATGGAAGAGGAGTATAATGTAAAAATATCTAATGATGATATTATTGAAATTCTTGGAGGTCCTAAATTGGAACGTGATAAATATGAAAATAATAAAGTCGCTGGAGTAGTTACTGGTTTGGCATGGACACGAGTAGGAGGAGATATTTTATTTATCGAATCTATTTTGTCTAAAGGAAAAGGGTCATTATCAATTACTGGAAATTTAGGAAACGTAATGAAAGAATCTGCCACTATTGCTATGGAGTATATCAAAGCAAATGCAGATAATTTTGGTATTAACCCAGAAGTCTTTGACAAGTATAATGTACATATTCATGTTCCTGAAGGTGCTACTCCAAAAGATGGTCCGAGTGCTGGAGTAACAATGCTAACTTCGTTAGTATCCTTATTTACTCAAAGAAGAGTGAAAAATAGCTTGGCTATGACAGGTGAGATTACGCTTCGTGGTAAAGTTTTACCTGTAGGTGGAATTAAAGAAAAAATACTGGCTGCTAAACGTGCTAAAATTAAAGAAATTTTGATGTGTATTGATAATAAGCGTGATATTGATGAAATAAAACCAGAGTATTTGAAAGGATTAAAATTTCATTATGTTGCAGATATGCAAGAAGTTATCGATATTGCAATTACAAAATCTAAAGTTGAGAACTACAAAAAGTTGTAGTTCTCAACTAAATTAAATTTTAAATCCATGAAACTCCTCACGCTTTTATGCATGAGTCTATTTTTTACTCATGTTTTTCCTCAAGAAGTTAACAATGAATTTCTAGAAGTTATAGTTGAAGGTAAGGAAGCTTATATGTCTACTAAAACAGGAGAAGTTATTTTTAGAGAACATGCAAAAACAAATCCAGAAGCTTTTATAGTAGATTCTAATGGAAATACCTTTTACATTGACACAAAAGTTCATGAGGTTAAAAAAGGAGAGACTTTGAGCAGTATTGCAAAAAAATATAAAACGTCTATTGATAGAATTAAAAATGATAATAAGTTTTCAAAAGCCGATTTAGCTATCGGACAGAAAATAAAGATTAATACTACTCAAAATGTCGATATATTAAAACCAACTATTAGTTCAGCTGGTGAGAGTAGAATCGTCGCTAGACTTGCTCCAGGTCAGAATCCTGCTCAACTAAATACACCACCACCAACATCTGCACCTTCAAGTACCTATGTAAAATCTGAAACAGTTATGCAAAATACTCCTAAAGTCAAAGAAACAATTTCTGAAGTTACAATAGAGAGTACTGATGATGTATTAATTGATAATGTTGATGAAGTTGAAAATACTTCAGAAGATAAAATTGAGATTTACACGGTTAAAAAAGGCGATACACTCTACGGAATTGCCAAGAAATACGGAATGTCTGTTCAAGATTTAAAGAAATTGAATGATTTAGTTTTAAATAACTTAAGTATCGGACAGAAACTAAAAGTCAAATAAGAAATAATTTTACTAAAACTTCGTTTTAAGATAGATTAGATTTAGTTACTTTGCATTCTTTATGCGAAAGAAAATTATTGCTTTTTTATTTTTAGTATGCTCCACATCAATTTTTGCTCAAGTAGGAGGCGAGTCTACGTACCGTTTTTTAAATCTAATTTCTTCTCCCAGACAAGCAGCATTAGGTGGTAAGGTGCTTACAAACATAGATTACGATGTAACTTCTGCGCTCTATAATCCAGCTACAATTAATGTAGAGATGGATAATCAATTAGCAGTAAATTATTCTAGTTATTTAGGTGGTATTAGTTATGGTACAGCAGCTTACGCTTATACTTGGGATAGACGTGTACAAACTTTTCACGCAGGCATCACTTATATTAACTATGGAAGTTTTGATGGTTATGATGAATTTGGAAATGCTACGGGTTCATTTTCAGGTAATGAAGCAGCATTGTCTTTTGGTTATGCTATGCAAATAGGCTACTCTGATTTTTATTTGGGTGCTAGTGCAAAAATAATCACATCTAAATTAGAACAATATAATTCAATTGGAGTAGCTTTAGATGCAGGACTAGTTTATATAAATGAAGATATAGAATTTAACGCTGCTTTAGTTGTAAGAAATTTTGGAACTCAAATTACTACTTATGCAGATTTACAAGAAAAGTTGCCGTTTGAAGTAGCACTTGGTTTATCTCAAAAATTGGAGTTTGTACCCTTGAGGTGGCACATTACTTTCGAGAATTTACAAATTTGGCCAATAGCAGAGCCTAATCCAGCAAGAGCAATAACAGATCTAGATGGAAATCAAACTCAAGAAAAAGTCGGTTTTTTAAAGAATGTAATTAGGCATACCATATTAGGTGCAGAATTGTTTCCAGACAAGGGCTTTAATATTAGAATTGGATATAACTTTAGACGCGCTGAAGAATTACGAATAGTCGATCAACGTAATTTTTCTGGTATATCCTTTGGTATAGGCTTGAAGCTAAATAATATGCGTTTTAGCTATTCTCATGCTCGTTATACGTCTGCTTCAAATGCTAGCTTCTTTGGTTTGCAAATAAATTTGCAGTAAAAATTTTTCATAGTTAGATTATACGTAATTTTGTCTTCAATATTTTTAGGATGAATAAAATTGTAATTGCAATTGATGGTTTTTCTTCAACAGGTAAAAGTACTGTTGCTAAACAACTTGCCAGGGATTTGGGTTATGTATATGTTGATACAGGAGCCATGTATCGAGCGGTAACGCTATATGCTATGCAAAATAATTTTATTAATAAAGACCATTTTAAAGTCAATGATTTTGTTATGGAATTGCATAACATTACTATCAATTTTAAATACAATAAAGATTTAGAGTTTTCTGAAGTATATCTTAATAATAGTAATGTTGAAAAAGAAATTAGAACACTTGAAGTTTCTAGTTTTGTAAGTCAAGTTGCTGCGATTCCTGAAGTGCGTTATCAGTTAGTAAAGCAACAACAGAAAATGGGAGAAGAAAAAGGCATTGTTATGGATGGTCGAGATATTGGAACTGTTGTTTTTCCTGATGCTGAGCTTAAAATTTTTATGACAGCTTCTGCAGATACCAGAGCGAAGAGGCGTTTTGATGAACTAATTGGTCGAGGAGACGATGTAAATTATGAAGATGTACTGCGAAATGTACAAGAACGGGATTATATAGACTCTAATAGAGCAGATTCTCCATTAGTAAAAGCTGAAGATGCTGTAGAAATTGATAACTCTCATTTAACTTTAGAAGAGCAGTTTATAAAAGTCAAACAGCTCGTTACAATGACACTTGAAGATCGCGAATAAAAAAAAGCGACCAATTGGTCGCTTTAACTTTATAGATCAATTCTAATTCTACAAATTAGGAATGATTAATTCTTGGTCTGGATGAATCAAATCTGGATTTTTTAAGATATCAGTATTAGCTTCAAAAATTTGCTTATACTTCATGGCGTCTCCATAATAATGTTTAGCTATTTTACCTAAAGTTTCACCACTTGCCACAGTATGTCTAGCATAAACAGTTGTATCAGCTACAGAGATATCAGCTACAATATCACTTGGGTTTTCTCCACCAGCAGCTTTAATTGCGTCCCAAAGTAAATTTTTCTCATATTGATTAGCAGCAGTTCCTGTAACTTTTAATACTCCATTTTCTTCTTGAACGTCTCCGTTTTGAATGTTAAGTTTTTCTCCAAGATCTAAAACACCTTGGTATTTGGCTTTCATTGACATGTTATAAATTTTAATTTAATGTTATACTCCTTAAAGATAGCAAATTAGATGCCAAAATTTAATAGTTTGATAGTTTAAATTTAGCGAAAAAGTAAACTGTTAAATATCACTACATTAAATTAGGAAAATTCGGTATTTATAATTAATTTTGCGCTCCTTTTAGCGAATAATCAGAATGATAAAAGGAATAAATAAATTTAAACTAACACTTCTGTGTGTTAAACGCTTAAATCATCTGAAACATACAGAATACAAATTATAATCAGCACATGGCTGAAAAAGCAAAAAAAGCTGAAGTTGAAGCAACTGAAGCTACAACTGTTGAAGCTCCAGTAGTATCTGAAGCTCAAGCAAACCCTGAAAAATTCTTACAAGATTTTAACTGGCACAATTACGAAGAAGGAATTGACCCAGTTGAAGATTCTAAACTAGAAGAATTTGAAAAACTAGTAGCAGAGAATTTCGTAGACACACTAAACGATGAAGTAGTAGAAGGCGAAGTAATTCATATTACTGATCGTGATGCTATTATCGATATTAACGCCAAGTCTGAAGGTGTTATTTCTTTAAACGAATTCCGTTACAATCCAGATTTAAAAGTTGGCGATAAAGTAGAAGTATTAATTGATGTTCGTGAGGACGCTACAGGTCAATTAGTATTATCTCACAGAAAAGCAAGAGTAATTAAGGCATGGGATCGTGTTAATGCGGCTCATGATAGTGGTGAAATTGTTAATGGTTTTGTTAAGTGTAGAACAAAAGGTGGAATGATTGTAGATGTTTTTGGAATTGAAGCATTCTTGCCAGGTTCTCAAATTGATGTGAAGCCAATTAGAGATTACGATCAATATGTAAATAAAACAATGGAATTTAAAGTTGTGAAAATTAATCACGAGTTTAAAAACGTTGTTGTTTCTCATAAAGCACTTATTGAAGCTGATATTGAAGATCAAAAGAAAGAAATTATTGCTCAATTAGAAAAAGGTCAAGTACTAGAAGGTGTTGTTAAAAACATCACTTCTTATGGTGTATTTATGGATCTTGGTGGAGTAGATGGTTTAGTTCATATTACAGATTTATCTTGGTCACGTATCAATCATCCAAACGAGATAGTTGAGTTAGACCAAAAATTAAATGTCGTAATCCTTGATTTTGATGAAAACAAATCTAGAATCCAATTAGGTCTTAAGCAATTAAGCAAGCATCCATGGGAAGCTCTTGGTGAAGAGTTGACAATAGGTGATAAAGTAAAAGGTAAAGTAGTAGTTATTGCAGATTACGGTGCATTTATTGAAGTTGCAGAAGGTGTTGAAGGATTAATTCACGTTTCTGAAATGTCATGGTCAACTCATTTACGTTCAGCTCAAGATTTTGTAAATGTTGGAGATGAGGTTGAAGCTCAAATTTTAACTTTAGACAGAGACGATCGTAAAATGTCTCTTGGCATCAAGCAGTTAACACCAGATCCTTGGACAGATATCACTAAAAAGTATCCTGTTGGTTCTAAACATTCAGGTATCGTACGTAACTTTACAAACTTTGGTGTTTTTGTAGAATTAGAAGAAGGTATTGACGGATTAATTTACATCTCTGATTTATCTTGGACTAAAAAGATTAAGCATCCTAGTGAGTTTACAAACGTAGGCGACAAATTAGATGTTGTTGTTTTAGAGTTAGATGTAGAAGGACGTAAATTAAGTTTAGGTCATAAACAAACTACAGAAAACCCTTGGGATAAGTATGAAACTGAATTTGGTTTAGATACTACTCATACTGCGGCCATTACTGAACTAGTTGATAAAGGCGCTACAATTGAGTTTAACGAAGATATCGTTGCTTTCGTTCCTGCTCGTCATTTAGAGAAAGAAGATGGTAAAAAACTTAAGAAAGGTGAAGAAGCAGAATTTAAAATCATTGAATTTAATAAAGAATTCAAGCGAGTTGTTGCATCTCACACAGCTATCTTTAGAGCTGAAGAAGCTAAAAATGTAAAAGCGGCAGCTAAAAAAGCAGCATCTGAATCAGCAGAAGTAAAACCAACTTTAGGTGATGCCAATGATGCTTTACAAGCTTTAAAAGATAAAATGGAAGGAAAATAATTCCTGAAAGTTTTAGCATAAAAAAAGCCTCTTGATTTTCAAGAGGCTTTTTTAATATGTAGTCGTAAAGGTTTTATTTTGGAGCTTTATCTACTACTATTCGCTTATCTCTATTTGCTAATTCCCAAGCTGTATGAAATACTAATTTTGTTCTATTCTCCAATAAATCATATTGTATTTTATCAGGTGTGTCACTTGGTTGGTGGTAATCGTCATGCGTACCATTAAAGTAAAAAATTACTGGAATATTATTTTTGGCAAAGTTGTAGTGATCTGATCTGTAATAAAAACGATTGGGATCATTATCATCGTTAAATGTATAATCTAATTCAATATTACAACAGTCTTTGTTAACAGCTTCAGAGATGTCATGTAATTCAGTACTTAATTTATCGCTTCCAATTAAATAAACATAATTTCTATTATCACTATCTCTTTTAGGATCTGTACGACCAATCATATCTATGTTTAAATTAGCAACTGTATTTGCTAAAGGTAAAATAGGGTCATTATCAGTATAATGACGTGAGCCTAACAATCCTTTCTCCTCTCCAGTAACATGTAAAAATAATATTGAGCGTTTTGGTCCATGGCCAGCTTTTACAGCTTTTTGAAATGCCTCAGCAATTTCCATGATCGCTACTGTTCCAGAACCATCATCATCAGCTCCATTATACACGTTACCATCTTTAACACCTTCATGATCTAAATGAGCAGAAATTACAATTACTTCGTCTGGCTTTTCTGTTCCTTTAATAAATGCAGCTACATTTTCAGACTGCATATCATCAGACTTATTTGTATATTTTAAATTTAAATTTGTTATAATAGTTTCTGGTGTGTTCCTGTTTTTATAACCTTCAACAAGCGTGTTACCTAGGTTATCTCCAACCATAAAAAAGTGCATTGGATTGTTGTCTCCTTTTAGTGATAATCGTCCACTACCTCCTCTTTCTTCTTGTCTTTTAAAAAATCCAGAATAGGTAGCAAATAAATCGGGAGAAATAAGTATAAAGGCTTTGGCTCCTTTATCTTTTGCTGCATCACGTTTTGAAGCTACTTCTTGGCGACCATTAGACCATTTTGAAGATGTATTAGTTCCAGTTATTTTATAGGTGCCATCGTCATTTTTTGGCTCACCACTTTTCGCAACTACCACTTTTCCAGTTACGTCTAAATCTTTGAAATCTGAACAATTCTCTGTATCCACTCCATAACCAACAAAAACCAATTCGTTAGTATTTAGTACATCAGAATTAGAAGCAGCAAGAGAAATGAAATCATCAAAGTAATTAAACTCTTTAGCATTAACCTTAAAGGACACTTCAGGAGTATTGATTACTTGTAAAGGTACTTCCTGAAAGTAGTCATCTTTAGAAATAGGAGAGACAATTCCTAATGATTGATAATGTGACTTTAAGAATTCTACAGCCTTTTTCTGTCCTGGTTTTCCTGTTTCTCGACCCTCAAATTCATCTGAAGCATAAATATATAGATCTTCTTTTAAATCTGCTGCGGTTATACTAGTAGCATAGTCATTAGCACTTGCAGGTTTACTAGCCATAGTTTCTTTTTCAGGTGAAGAAGAAGTAGAGTTCTTATACGAATCACAACCTAGTAGTAGCGTTATGCATGCCGTAACGCTTATAAACTTTTTCATATATATAGTAGTTTTATTTAGACTACTATATTACAAAAAAGATAGCTAGTTGCCTTTTAATTTAGTTGCTTTTTAACAATTTTAATTATCAGCTTTATCTACTATAATTCGTTCATCACGATTGGCAAGCTCCCATGCTGTGGCAAAAATAAGTTTAGTTCGTCTTTGCAAAAGTTGATAATCAATTTTATCAGGAGTATCAGTTATTTGATGATAATCTTCGTGTTCGCCATTAAAATAAAATATAACTGGGATATTATTTTTAGCAAAATTATAATGATCTGATCTGTAATAGTAACGATTAGACTCATTACGTCTATTATACTTATAATCTAGATTGATATTGAAATACATAGTATTAACATGTTCAGACAGATAATGAAGTTGTGTGCTCAATCTATCAGACCCTATTAAATATACATAATCCTTATTGAATTTGTGGTAATCATCAACACGACCAATCATATCAATGTTGAGATTAGCAACTGTTTTATCAAGATCAAAAACAGGATTTTCTGTGTAGTAGCGAGAGCCTTGTAGGCCAATTTCTTCTGCTGTAACATGTAAGAATAGAATAGAGCGTTTAGGTCGATAGCCTTCATCTGTTGCAAGCTTAAAGGCTTCAGCCATTTCCATCATTGCAACTGTACCTGAACCATCATCATCAGCACCATAATATATTTTACCGTTTTTATCAATACCTTCATGATCTAAATGTGAGGAAATAATAACAACTTCTTCTGGTTTTTCAGCGCCTTCTATATACGCTAAAACATTCTCTGATTTGTTGTATTTTGAACCTAAATAGGAAGCTGGAACAGTTTGAAAATAAGATGAACCCTTAATTGGTGAAGATATATTTTTCGCTTTGTAATAATTTGCTATAAATTCTGCTGCTTTTCTTTGACCTTCAGAACCAGTTGCTCTCCCTTCAAATTCATCTGAAGCATATTTATATAGATGTGTTTTTAATTGATTACTATCTATGGTATTGATATACTTGATTAGTATATCAGATTTTTCAATTTTTACACTTTTTTTGGCATCTTCAATTTTTGCTTTAAAATTTTTATTAGAGCAGGTTCCGACCAATGCAAGCATTGTTACATAAATAAATAACTTCATTTAATAACGAATTAATAGCCAGGCAAATAAACTAAAAAAAGACAACTTTTTTGCCAATTAGGGTAAAAAGTTGTCTTACTTTTATTACAAATAGTTGCGAAAAACTTAATTTTCTAATTCAATATCTTCTAATTCTTTAAGAGCATCTTCTTCAGATTGTTTTTCTTTTTCTATTGTTTGCTCGGTTTCTACAACTGTATTTTTAGTGAAAATAGATCTGTAAATACTCACAGATAGAGACACTATTATTCCTAAAAAAAGTACTTTAATTAGGTTAGTACTTTTACCTTCTTTTCTTGATTCTTTCAATAATAAAAATGAAAATAATACTGCTAATACAATAGGAATAAAGGCTAAATTACCAAAAGGTAGAATTGATAAAATAAGTGATAAAACGACACTTATAATAGCTAGAGTAGTATATAGGATTTTCATAATATTAGTTTTTTAAGCCTGTTGCACTTTGTATACGTAATTCACCACTACCAACAGCAACCTCAAATTTTGCATAAACAGGAATTTTATTTTTATCTGCCGTTAACCAAAGTAAGTTACTGTTTTTTCCTTTTAAAACATCGCTTCCTGAAATAGATAAAGCTAATTTATAGCATTCTTTTTTCCCAAGTTTTGTGTTAATAGTTTCTTTGCCTAAAAGTTTAAAATTTATGATAGTTTCTTTATTGTCAAATAAAACAGTAAAGCTATCGCCAGCACCAACTGGAGCTTTGTGTATATCTAAATTTCGTAAATGGTAAATAGTTGATACAATATCTCTAGTATTACTTCCAATATTTAAAGTGTTTTTTTGATCCCAAACACCTCCTTTAGAAGGGAATTTTCTTAATAGGCTTTTTACTGTACCAGCTCTACGATTATAATTATACTGCACAAATTTTTTATATCCTCCTTCATTAATATCTCTCTTGTATAGGTAAGGTTTAACATCAGAAGGGTCTACATAACTCTCATATAAATCGTCAATCTTAAAAAAGGAATTCCATTTAGAATAGGTTTGGGCTTTACATTTAAGTCTGTATAGTGTAGCTTTAGAAGTTTTTACTTCGCTAGTTTCCATTGTAACTTGAGCCAAATCTGTTAATAGACCAGACATATTGTAAGAAGCTGTAAATATCAGTTTTTCTCCATCGCCAAACGTATTATTCTGCGCTTGAGAAGTAAAAACGGATAGAAATATAATTGATAAAATAAAGTGTTTCATTGTTAATTGTTAAGCATTAATAACGTTATGATAATCATTTATTGTGCCGAAGATAGGCTTTTAATTAATTTGTATAAAAAAAGCTAATCAAAATTTGATTAGCTTTTTGTGGAGAAAGAAGGATTGTTGCACAACCCTCTTACGACATTTTGCAAATGCCAAGCTTTAAAACAAAAAAATCGCTAGAGTAAAACTCTGCGATTCTTTTCTTCAAGCCTTGCGCTTGTTTGCGGAGAAAGAGGTAAGTGAACCTCTTTCGTAGTGCCTTTATTTATTACTGTTTCAGTCCTGTACCATTGTTGGGTCACCTAATAGGTCACCTTTATACCTTGTAGTAAAGATAAGGAATTTACTTGATTAATCCTTGTACTTTACTGATTTCAAAGCCCATAAAGTCGCAAAATTCATCGATAGTAACTAACTGATGAGCTTCTTTGTTAAGGCGTTCTTTAATCGCTTTGATTATTGTTCTGCCATAACGCTCACTCTTTCCTGTTACTACCTGTACGTCTTTAGGGTAAATACAGATTCTACTCATTTACTTTAAATTTAAAATTAATACTCTAACTATACTTTATCTATACCGTTGCTATAAAGCACTTATATACAATATACGACTAATATCCCATTGAAAAAACTAACTAAATCGGAAGTTTTGGCAACTTATAAACACTATGGAAGCACTCTAATACATTGACAATCAATAGCTCGTATATTTGATATTCATCATCAAAAAATGTATTAGTTATGGCAAAATTGAAAGGTATTATTAAGTTAGAAGGAACGTTAGACAATCTAACTTTTTACAAAGCAAAAGAGGGTTATTTAGTAAAAACTAAAGGCGGTGTTTCTAAAGAGCGTATTCAAAATGACCCAGCGTTTGAACGTACTCGTGAAAACGGTTCAGAATTTGGAAGTTCTGCATCATCTGGTAAGTTATTGAGAACATCAGTTAGAAACTTAATGATTAGAGCAAAAGACAATCGAGTTTCAAGTCGTGTTACTCAAAAAATGACACAAATTAAAAACTTTGATACAACCTCTGTAAGAGGACAAAGAAATGTAGCTACAGGATTAGCAACACCAGAAGGTAAAGCCACATTAAAAGGCTTGGATTTCAACAATAGAGCCATTTTAAGTGCTGTTTTATTCGCTCCGTTTACTGTAGATGGTGCGACAGGTGAAATTACTATCCCAAATTTAACACCTACAAATGATATTGCATATCCAAGTGGCGCAACACACGTAAGTTTAAGTTCAGCATTTCTAAAAGTTGACTTTGATACTACAGATAACGCAATCGAATACAGTCCAACTGTGAATATTCCGATTGATTCAACGTCTGCAACGCAAACACTAACGCCTGCAGGTGTTCCAACAGGCACAGGAAACGATATATTCGTTTTATTGGTAGAGTTCTTCCAAGAGATTAACGGTATTCAGTATCCGCTTAAAAATGGTGCATATAACGTTTTAAATATCGTAGAAGTAGCATAGTTTCATTCTGACCTTTGAAGCTGAAAGAGTCCTATAATTTTTATTGTAGGGCTTTTTCTTTTGCCATAATTTTTTTAAAGAAAAGAAAAAAGACAGCCAATGTTAAAGGTAGCGTGGATGATGCTGTCAAGGTTTTTGGGTAAAAGTTTTTTACTCTAAAATCTTGAAACATATTAACATTACCACTTAAAAAAGTTTTATTCAAAACCCGTAGGGCTTGACCTTTACAGTATTGAGCGTTGGCTGATGGAAGCTACCTATATTTGCTTTCTTTTTTATTTTATTACCTCATCTTACTTTTCCTAAAATGAAAGTTAACGAAATGAAGCAAACAAAGATTTGAGGTAAGGAATACTTGGACTTAACGATGATTTTGTGCAGTTGAATGAGATAACGTCATTTTGTTTGAAGTTCCAATGTGAGCGTGGGATAAGCGGATATTTTACATAATACCAGTTATAGCTACGAAAATATAAGAATACTGCGTTAGCAAACCCTTGAAAGGATTTTTGCTACTATAACTTGTATTATGTAACATAGCTTGGGTGAGTTTAGGGTTTTATGAGAAAATAATAACAGAATAGCTTATTGCAGTTTGGTTTGATTTTATGAAAACCAAAGCTGTAATATGCTATTACCTTAAAGACAAAAAAACGCTAAACTTGTTAGGTGAGCGGAACAACACAAAAGACAGAGGATTTTGAGGTACGAAAAAACTGGATTTTGGGTTGTGGGGAATAAAAAAGAGCCTTCCGAAAAAGACTCTTTCATTATTGCTTAATGGTCGTGATTTGAATGGTCATCACTTTTTGTTTCACCTGATTGATTCATCATCATTTCGTGGTCGTATTTACAACAACCTGGTAAACCATCATATGCTTCTTCATCACCAGCTACTTTTTCGGTATCATAACCTGAAGCTGCGATTGCTTTATGGATTGCCATTGCATCGGTTTTTGTATCATCAAAAGACACATCAATCTTCTTTTTATCGACATCCCAATTAGCACTTGCAACACCTTCAACACCGTTAGCTGCTTTTTCGATAGTGCTTTTACACATTCCGCAATTTCCTCTTACACCAAAAGACAGGTCTGTCATTGCCATATCTTTAGACATTTCAGTAGTTGTGGTTTCTGTTTCTTTTTTGGTTTCGTTTTTACAACTTGTTAAACCTAATGCTGCTATTACAGCTACACTTAAAATTACTTTCTTCATTGTTTAAAATTTAATTGTTATTACTTGATTTATTATTCTATTACTTGTTTTACTTCACCACAGGTTAGCATTGCTTCGCCAAAGTATGGATTGATTACTTTTTCTTCTTTACTCAACCAATATGCACCATTGTTGTTATCTGCCATTGGGCAAAATTCTACATAGACCTTTTCATCGACACCAAATAGTTGTACAGCATTGATTAGATGTGATGATAAATGTTTAAAATGGTCTCTTTGTGATTTTATATCGGACGTTTCAGAAATTGAAGTTGCAGAAGATTTTATTTCGCCTTCTAATGACATCCAATGGTTATGCGCCTTATTATCTGACAACAATTTCATATCTACTTTATTCAATTTATTTAATAAAGTTGTTGCGTTTGCTGAAGTACTTTTTGAATCTTCTTTTACTAAAGCATCTTTTAAATTGATATACTCATTGAAAACAGCTTTTAACTGCTCTTGAAATTTCATTGATACTTTCAAACGCTCATTCATATTAGTGTGGTCACTTTCTTTGTTGGGTGAATTGTTATCCATACCTAAATGACCTTCGTGTCCAGTCATTACTTTGCCACCATCTTTATTCATCATAGACTTTTTGCCTTGTAATTGTGCTGCTGCATCAACCGTAAATGTTCCGTTAGTCACTATTTCATTTCCAACTAATAAACCTTCTAAAACTTCATATTCATTACCTATTTGATTACCTAAAACTACTTCTTGCATTTCAAAAACGGTTTGGTCTGGATTTGTTTTTAAGTAAACCACAGAGCGTTCTCCAGTCCATAACACAGCAGATGCAGGAATCGATAAGATTTCTTTATTTTCATTCTTAACACTATCAATATTTGCAGACACAAACATTCCTGGTTTAAATACATCATCTTTATTATTTAGAACTACACGTAAGGTTATTGTTCTTGTTTTACTGTTCAAAATTGGGTCTATGAAATCGACTTTTCCTTTAAATACCTTATTTGCATTTGCATTGGTAGATACAGAAACTTCTTGACCTTTTTTAAATAACTCTATCTGGTTTTCATAGACATCAAAATTTGCCCAAACCGTGTTGAGATTGGCAATCTTCAATAACGGTTGACCTTGTTTTATGAAATCGCCTTGCTCTACTAATTTTTCGGTAACTGTTCCTGAAACGGTTGCATACACAGGAAAGTTTTCTTTCACTTTTTGGGTTTCTTCAATCTGATTGATTTGATTTTCAGAGAGCTTCCATAACTTCAATTTATTACGAACCGCTTTGTATAAAGCTGGTTGTGATTCTTTTAAAGATGCTGCTGTAATCAATTCTTGTTGCGCTGCATAGAGTTCTGGCGAATAAATGGTTGCTAATAACTGACCTTTATGAACTTCTTCGCCTGTAAAACTCACATTCAAATGTTCAATTCTACCTGAAAAGTAACTTACCTGTACCGCATTGGCTTCTTCATTTTCGGCAATCTTACCAGATAGTTTAATGGTATTGCCTTCTGCATTGCCTTTACCGACAACAGTTGTTTGAATATTAGCCAAAGCCATAGCGTTTTCTGTAAGCTTAAATTGGCCTGCTAATAAACCATCACTTCCGCTTTCTGCAGGAATTAAATCCATACCACAAATGGGGCAATCTCCTGCTGCTGGTTGCATAATCTGTGGATGCATTGAACAGGTCCACATTTGATTGGTTTCTGTAACTGCATCGTGATTATGGTCTGTATCTTCTTTTGATGAGCCACCAAACAGTATCCACCCTAAAAGTAGACCTACAGCTAATATTCCGAGATAAACTATATATTTTTTCATTTCTTTATTTTTTTCGTTTTAATAATTTCTTAATTGAAGGTGACGAGGTGTACCACAACAAAAACCCACTTAAAACGGTTATCAATCCTAAAAGTGAAAATGCTCTCAAAACAATGGTATTAAAATTGTCTCTGCCTTCATAGTCCATAGTATGTGTCATCCAAAGAAAATCAAACCAACGCCAAGAACGATGTCTTACGGTTTGAAATTTTCCGTCGCTTACAGAAACGTATGCTTTTAGTGCTTCATCTGTTTTATATGAGATAACATAAGCAGGTAGTAGTTTTTCTCGATACTCGTGGTGTTTTCCAGTTTCAGTAATTTGCTCAACAGATTCTACCTCTAAACCACTTTTCATATGGTTTTTGGCAATATAGAGTGCCTCATCCTGCGTAATACTATTTTTTGGCATTCCATCTAAAGCATTATACAATTGCTCTTTATTTATCCAATAGTACGGTGCATTATCAATATCTCTTAATTCAATAGTCTTTATTCCATTTGAAACATCCATTTCTGAAGGACTTATTAAACTATTAAATGCTTTGGGTTGATACTCCAAGTTTTTAAATTGGTCTCCGTGTATTTCATCGATGTTCGTCCAACTAAAGTATAAACCACTAATAGTCCAAAACAGGAATTGAATCCCTAAAAAGAGACCCAAATACCTGTGGGTTTTTCTAATTTTTAACGCCGTATGTCTATTTACCATAACAATTTAATTTATAAGCATTAATGTCGCCATTACAATCATAATAGCATTTTCAATAAAAGTGGCTTCTGTCATAGGTAATTTTAAAGCAGTACCTAAACACGCACATCGTATTGATTTTTTGTCCAATAATGTTTTTGTTACTCCAATTGTTGTTATCCCTAATACTATTAGTGTAATTATTAAAGCTATATTAATTTCAAACCGCATTAAAAACATCAGTCCTAAAGCTGTTTCAATAAATGGATAAACTTTCCCATAAAAAGGAACACGTTTAGCTAAAGGGTCGTACATACGAAAGGATTCTGGAAAACCTTTTAAATCTAACATCTTGAAAAAACTAAAAACGATGTAGAATAAGCCCATAAAGTCCAGCATAAACTCGCTCCAACTCCAATTTTTATAATTTAACAATACGCTTGCTGACGCTATATAGAAGATGATGAGTAATAGTGGTTTAAGTTGTTGTAATTTGCTTTTTTCTTCTTCAATCTCAAAACTTGAAGATTGCGTAGACGTAAAAACATTCTTTATTTCTTTTTGAGTTATGGTATATTTCGATGCTAAAGACTTTTGAAGTTCTACAATATCAATATGTTTATCCATAGTTATTGTTGCTTCTTGATTTTCAAGATTAACTTCGACATCGGAAACATCATCTATATCTCTTAAACTGTTTTCTACAGATGCTTTACAACTGCCACAGGTCATTCCTTTTATTTTATATATATGTTTCATTTTTTTGGTAGCTTTAATGTTACTGTTTGATTAAATGATAAATCATCAATATGACCAGCAATAGCATTATCATCAGTTTTAAAATGCATATGCATATTGGTAGTATGATGAGTGAAAACTGCTTTATGCTTTGTGGAATAGAAGCCTATAATTTGAACTCTTCTATTTGCTAAAGTTCCATTTAAACCAGATTCCTTATGCTTTTTATGGTTGTGGATAGTATCACCATCTTTCCAATTTATGACGTGCCAATCCACAGAGGCGATTATACCTTCTAATAAGAAAGGAAATGGTTCTTCAGTATTGATTCCACTATTTGTGGCGAGTTCAAAAATTTGTTCTTCTAAATCACTTTTTGTCTTACTATTCTCGATTTGAAAAGTATCCCATTCTTCCACTTCAGCATATACTAATAAAGACGCTTTTAGACTATAAGAATCTTTAATTTGCAAGCTACTATCAATCACAAAGCTGTTGCTCGGTTTACTATCAAATATTTGTATTTCACCTTTGAGATTATCTACAGCACCAAGAGCATATAGATGTTTCTTTTTTGAAAGTGTATCTAAACTAATTACGGGTTGAATGTTACCAGACATTATTGTTCTTAAAGCTCCCGAATGTTTTACTAATATTGAGACTTCTTTTTTGTGTGTGTTTTGGCAAGAGGTAAAAGCAATTACCATTATTACCAATACGATTATATATGTTGATTTATTCATAGTTTAATTAGTTAAATAATTAATTATAGTAGTTTGTACAAAGTAGGTCTTCACAGATTCTATTTGGTTCATTTGAAACTTTAGCTGTAACTCTTGAATGTCTAAAACATCATTAAAATCAATCGTTCCTGTTTCATAGCTTTTGATTAAAATATCTTCTGCATCTTTTGCTTGTTTTAGGTTTTTAGTTTGAGTAGTATAACTTATTCTTGCAGAAATACGCTCATTAATCGCCTTGCTTAAAAGTGTTTCCAAAGTGTTTAATCGTTCCTGCTTTTGAACTGTTATTTCTTGCTGTTCTAACTCGTTTTGTTTGGTTTGGGATTTATATTTCTTATTGAAAATTGGGATTGACACCGAAACCATTGGCATTACAATATCCTTTCCGTTATCGCTGAAATCCATATTTGGCCTTTCTGAAACATTGATATAATCTAATCCAAAACCAATCATTGGACTGCTTTCTTTTTGATTTAATAATTCTGATTGCTCTATGGATTGATAGAGCTTATCATATTTTAGTAATTCAGGATGTAATGCTAAATTTTCAGAAGTAATATCAAAGTCTTCAGAAGGTATCATTACACTATCTACCACATTCACGGTAACATCATTATCTCTATTCAATAGATTATTGAATTTGGTTTGTTCTGCTAAAAATTGTTGTTGCAATACATCTTTTAATTGTTGCATTTCGTTTTGACGCATTTGCAATCGCAACACATCTACTGCGGATGCTTTACCAACCTCAACAGAAGTTAATGCCAACGTCTCATAAGTTTCTAATAGTTTAATGTTTTCAGTTAAGACCTCTTGCTTTGCTTTGTTCGCGTATAGATTATAATAGGATTGTGATACCGAAGCCATTAGTTTTCGCTTTGCGATAACAATGTCCTCGTATTTAGCATCTGCCAATGAACTCACATAATTTTCTCTCGATGTAATGGTTCCGAACCACGGTAACATTTGTTTAGCAGATACTTTAAAGCGTTGTGCACCTGTTCTGGTTTCCGGTTCACTTACAAAGTAACCAACTCCAAATTCGGTGTTCGGAATGGTATTGACTTCATTCACTTTTTCAGAAGCTCTTTTGTATTGTAACTCAAACTTTTGAATTTCTGGATTGTTTGTTAAGGCTTCATCTATGAGTACTTCTAATTGTTGTGCATTTCCTTTGAGAACAAAGAATAACGAACAAAGAAAAAAGACTGTTTTTATGTGTGATTTTATGTGTTTCATTTTACAGTTCTTTTAAGTTGAACTTCGGCTTTCCAGCTATATAATACTGGTACTACAAATAAGGTTATTAAGGCTATAAGCATTCCACCAAAACTTGGTATTGCCATAGGAATCATAATATCGCTACCACGTCCTGTTGATGTTAATACTGGTAATAATGCTAATATGGTTGTAGCTGTTGTCATTAAGCAAGGTCTGATACGTTTTTCTCCTGCTTCTACAACAGATGTTCTTACTTCCTTTTTATTATCTGGTGTGTTTCTATTGAAAGTTTGCGTTAAATACGTTGCCATAACTACACCATCATCCGTTGCAATTCCGAAAAGAGCAATAAAGCCCACCCAAACTGCAACACTTAAATTAATAGGATGCATCTGAAATAAATCACGTAGATTTTCGCCAAAGAAATTGAAGTTTAAAAACCAATCTTGACCATAGAGCCATATCATTAGAAATCCGCCTGCAAATGCTACTGCAATACCTGTAAATACCATTAATGATGTACCTACAGAACGGAATTGGAAATACAGAATTAAGAAAATAATTGCTAATGCTAAAGGCACAACAACCGACAAGGTTTTTTCGGCTCGCAACTGATTTTCGTATGTTCCTGTGAATTGATAATTAATACCTTTTGGTACTACTAATTCGCCATTATCTATTTTTTCTTGAATTAAGGCTTGTGCATTTTCTACAACACTTACTTCTGCGAAACCATCCATTTTATCAAATAATACATAGCCTACTAAAAAGGTGTCTTCACTTTTAATTACTTGTGGACCTTGTTCATATTTTATTGTTGCCAATTCGCTTAAAGGAACTGGACTGCCTTTTTCTACTGGTACATAAATCTGTTTTAAGTCGGTTGGATTAGCTCTTAACTCTCTTGGGTATCGAACACGTACACCATAACGCTCTCTACCTTCAACGGTTTGGGTTAATACCATTCCGCCAACTGCAACTTTAAGTACATCTTGTACATCTTGTATTGAAATACCATAACGTGCAATTTTTTCTCTATCAATATCAATTAACAAATAGGGTTTCCCTACGATACGGTCTGCAAAAACAGCTTCATCTTTTACACCTTCAGCTTGTTTCAAAATATCCTCTAACTGCACACCAAACGCTTCAATTTGTTTTAAATCTTGACCTTTTACCTTGATACCCATTGGCGCTCTCATTCCTGTTTGAAGCATTACCAATCTGGTTTCAATAGGTTGTAGCTTTGGTGCAGAGGTAACACCAGGCAATTTGGTGACTCTTACAATTTCATTCCAAATATCGTCTGGTGATTGTATTTCTGGTCGCCAATTTCTATAAAACTCACCATCATTATCTTCTATTAATTGAGAGTTTTTAATTACGCTCAAAGTAACATCTTTAGTATTATTTGGATTTGCGATGAATCGTCCATCTTTCAATTCAAACAAACCATCTTCATTTATTTTATAGCGTTGACGTTCTTCGTTTTCATTAAGCATATATTCTGGTTTGTACTGAATGATATTTTCATACATTGATAATGGCGCTGGGTCTAAAGCTGATTCTGTTCTTCCTGCCTTACCAACTACGGTTTCAATCTCTGGAATACTGGCTACTGCCATATCTAATTGCTGTAAAACACGTTTGTTTTCTTCTACACCAGAATGAGGCATCGAGGTTGGCATTAGTAGAAATGAGCCTTCATTTAATGAGGGCATAAACTCTTTGCCTGTATTTTTCATAATGAAAAATCCTGCAATGACAATAGCTGTTGGGACAGACAAAAAGAGCAACTTATTATCTAAACACCACTTTAAAATACGTGTGTAGTATTTTATAAATAATGAGAAAACACCTAATAAACCAAAGCAAATAACACTCACAAAAATGAGATTCCAAAAAATGCTTTTATCAATGCCTAATGGTCTCCAGTATTCTGCTAACAAGAATACAATAGCTGATACCGAAATAATGATATTGATAAGATTAGCTTGCTTGTCTGTTATCTTACTTTGAAGATTGAGAAGTGCTGTAATTCCAAACGCTATCAAAATCAATCCTAACCAATATCCATAGACTATTGCTACAATTCCCAATGCTATTAAAACGCCATTTAAAACATATTTAAAAGTGTTATTAATGCTTTTCTTTCGGAATAAAAATGCAGCGAAAGGCGGAATTAAAAATAGCGCTACAATTATAGAAGCTGTTAATGCAAAGGTTTTTGTGAAAGCCAATGGTCTGAATAGTTTTCCTTCTGCACCAATCATCGTAAATACAGGAATGAAACTAATAATGGTGGTCATTACTGCGGTTACGATTGCACCAGATACTTCGGCTGTTGCGTTGTAAACTACCGTGTTAATGGATTGTGTGCCATCATCTTCATCTAAATGTCGAATTATATTTTCTGATAGTATAACACCAACATCGACCATTGTACCAATAGCAATAGCAATACCAGATAATGCGACAATATTAGCATCGACACCAAAGAGTTTCATCGCTATAAATACCATTAAAACTGCTACTGGCAGTAGTCCAGAAATTAATACGGACGCTCGAAGATTAAACACCATAATGATTATGACCAGAATGGTTATAAGTATTTCTAAAGTCAATGCCTCATTGAGTGTACCTAAAGTTTCTTGTATCAATTCTGTTCTGTCATAAAAGGGTACTATGGTTACTTGGGAAGTTCTACCATCCGCCAATACCTTTGAAGGTAATCCTGCACTTAATTCATTAATTTTTTCTTTTACGTTATTGATGACTTCCATTGGATTTGCACCATAACGAGCAACCACAACAGCACCAACAACTTCTGCACCTTCCTTATCTAAAAGCCCTCTACGTGTTGCAGGACCTAAAGAGACTTTTCCAATATCCTTAATTTTAATCGCTGTATAGTCTTCTGAAGTGACTACTGCATTTTCGATGTCTGAAATGGATTTCACATAACCCAAACCACGCACTAAATATTCGGCTTGGTTAATTTCCAAAGTTTGTGCACCAATATCTTTATTGCTTTCCTTAACCGCTTTTACAACGTGATGCAATCCAATATTATACTGACGCATTAGTTCTGGATTTACATCCACTTGATATTCTTGAACATAGCCACCAATAGAAGCAACCTCTGAAACACCACTTGCAGAGGACAACGCATACTTTACATAGTAATCCTGAATACTTCGTAATTCCTGTAAATCCCAACCACCAGTTACATTACCGTTTTCATCACGACCTTCAAGCGTGTACCAAAATATTTGTCCTAATCCTGTGGCATCTGGACCCAATGCAGGATTAACACCTTCGGGTAATAAACCACTTGGTAAGGAATTAAGTTTTTCGAGAATACGACTTCTACTCCAGTAAAATTCTATGTCTTCTTCAAAAATGATATAGATACTTGAAAAGCCGAACATAGAGGAACTACGAATGGTTTTTACTCCAGGAATCCCTAACAAGGATGTGGTTAATGGATACGTTATTTGGTCTTCTATATCTTGTGGTGAGCGACCATCCCATTTGGTAAAAACGATTTGTTGATTTTCACCTATATCTGGTATGGCATCTACAGCAACAGGATTGCTTGGTAAGAATCCTGTATCCCAATTGAAAGGTGCGTTGACTGTTCCCCAACCTATAAAGAGAACTAATAATAAAACTGCTACGAGTTTATTTTCTATTAAAAATTTGATGCTTTTATTTAGCATTGGCTTTGATAATTAAACAATTAGACATTGGTGTTTGAAAAACACCGAATACAGCAAATTATCCTTACGACATTGCAGTCATAGGATAAAAGAGTCTATTGTTTAAAAATCAAATTAAGTATGTCTCGTCAATCTTGTAGAGTTGCCTGACGACGAGTGGCGGTTTATATTCTTCGTAAGTAGATACATTATTGTCTAAACCTTCAAAAAGGTTAATAAAAGTATAAACAAATGAAGCGATGAATACCTGTTGCTCAAATGAGATTTTGTCAACTTGCAATTGTAATTCGTCTTGACCTTCAATTGCTAATTGTTCATCATCACAACAATTTTTCTTGGTAATAGAACATCCTTCGGTTGAAGGCTTTTCCATTTCCATTCCGCACCCTTTGGCTTTTTGAAAGATAGCAGTTTCTACTAAAGTATCTCCACAATAATGTATATTCACAGTAAATGACATTGTAGAGCATAACACTACAAAAGCCATTGCTAAAGACATTATTTTATGGAAAAACTGCTTCATATTGATTGCGAAGTTACGAAATTTTAACAACTATTGATTTTGTTTAACAGAAGTTTAATTGAATAATCTGCTTAATCCCAACTCATTCGTTGTAATCTAACTGCATTTAAAATTGCTAATAATGCTACTCCTACATCTGCAAAAACTGCTTCCCACATTGTGGCTAAACCACCTGCTCCTAATATCAATACAATAACTTTAACTCCAAACGCTAAAATGATATTCTGCCAAACAATTTTTCTTGTAGAACGACTTATTTTAATGGCTCTAACTACTTTTGAAGGCTGGTCTGTTTGAATTATAACGTCTGCTGTTTCAATAGCTACATCACTACCTAAACCACCCATTGCAATACCAACGTTACTCGCTGCTAAAACTGGTGCATCGTTAATACCATCACCTATAAAGGCTATTTTGTTTTCAGGATTTTTCTTTAAAATTTCAACTTCGTTTAATTTATCTTCTGGTAGTAAACCACCTTTAGCATTTTCGATATTCAACTCTTTAGCGACTTGTTGCGTAATGGAATCTTTATCACCGGAAAGCATCATAATATTTTTAATGCCTACTTTGTGTAATTCTGTAATAGTTTCTTTTGCATCCTCTTTTAATTCATCCGCTATTACTACATAACCTGCAAATTGATTATCGATTGCAACTAATACTATAGATTCTACAATAGTTTCCGTTTCACTTGGAATATCAATACTATTGGTAGTCATCAAGGCTTTGTTACCTACTAAAACAGTTTTATCGTTTACTATACCTTTTAATCCTTTACCAGCAATTTCAGAAACTTCTTTTGCTTCATAGCTATTTTCAGTTCCTTTATATACCATTATGGCTTTAGCTATTGGATGCGTGGATTGTTCTTCCATCGCCATTAAATATTGCATAAATTCGGTTTCTTTCCAACCGATTGCTTTTACTTCTTTGATTTTAAAAACACCTTTGGTAACGGTTCCTGTTTTGTCCATTACCAAAGTATTTATCTTGGTCATTGCATCTAAAAATGAAGCACCTTTAAATAAAATTCCATTTTTTGAAGCTGCTCCCAAACCACCGAAATAACCTAATGGTATTGAAATCACTAACGCACAAGGACAAGATATTACCAAGAAAATTAATGCTCTGTATAACCAATCTCTAAATACATAATCATCTACAAAAAAGTAAGGTATAAAAGTAACACCAATAGCTAAAAACACTACAATTGGTGTGTAGATACGAGCAAACTGTCTGATAAACAATTCTGTTTTAGACTTACGAGCTGTTGCATTTTGAACCAAGTCTAATATTCTCGCAATAGAACTATCTTCAAAGATGTTGGTTACCTCAACTTCAATAACGCTTTCTAAATTAATACTACCTGCATAAACCTTTGCATCTTTCTGAATAGAATCTGGTTTGCTTTCTCCTGTTAATGCTGCGGTGTTTAGAGATGCTTTTTCGGATAATAAAATACCATCCAATGGAATTTTTTCACCTACTCGAATTTGTATTTTCTCGCCAATATTTACAGCTTCGGGCGATACACTTATATAATCACCATCACGAAATACATTGGCTTCTTTTGGCCTAACATCTAATAAGGCTTTAATATTTCCTTTTGCTCTATTAACTGCTGCGTTTTGAAATAATTCTCCTACTGCATAAAATAGCATTACTGCCACACCTTCAGGATATTCACCAATGATAAACGCACCAATGGTGGCAATAGACATTAAAAAGAACTCGGTAAAAACATCGCCTTTTATAAGACTTTTCCATCCTTCTTTAATTACAGGAAACCCAACTGGAATATATGCTAAAGTGTACCAAACTACTCGAATCCATCCTTCAAATTGAGGAATGGCATCAAAATAATCTACAGCAATTCCTACGATTAGCATCACAAAACTTATAAGTGCTGGAATGTATGTTTTGAATGCACTTCCATTTCCGTGGTCGTGACCATCATCGTGAGAATGTTGTTCTTCTGAATTTGGTTTTAAATCTCTTAAATTGACTTTCTTTTTTTTCATCAAGTTAGTTTTAACAACAACTTTTATTTTCTTGAATTGGTGGACAGGGAACTGTTCCATAAGAACAATACACACAACAATCACCTTCGTTTGGTTTTAGAACCGTTTTACAATGCTCACACTCGTAGAAGAATTGACAAGCATTTGTTGGCATATCTTCTACTTTTTTATGTCCGCAGTTAGGGCAAGTGATTTCCGATTTTAATATGGTTTTCATTAATTTTCTTTTTTGTTAGTTACTTTATAACCTGTTGCGTTAATTGCTTTCTCAATCTCCAATTCATTGGTTTTAGTTTCGTCAAACTCAATGATTGCGTTACCATTTTCGTATGATGTTTTTGAGTTTACAATTCCGTTAAGTTTATTTACTTCGTGGTTAACGTGTGCTTCACAACTGGCACAAGTCATTCCACTTATTTTATACTCTATTGTTTTTATATTTGATTTATCAACTATTATGATTTGTTTTTCGGTTTTTGGATATAACATACTTGAGTAGTATGGGAAAGCCAACATCACAATTGCAAAAGCTGTTACAATGCCTAAAAAGGTTTTTGACTGCATAAATTTTGGTTCTTTATCCGTTTCACATTCACAGTCGATTTCTTTTTCTGGTTTTAATTTTTGATACCAAGCAAAGAGAAGAACTAATATAGTTAGCCCTATTAAGTAAGGTCTAAATGGTTCTATCCAAGAAAAAGTTGAAGCTACACCACTTGTTCCTGCAATTAATGCCAAAACAGGTGTGATGCAACACAATGAAGCTGTGATTGCTGTTAGGATACTTGTAACCGCTAATTTATTTTTCATTCTATATCTAATAATTTTTCAATGTCTTTTGGAATAGGCATACGTTTTAATGGTGGTACGTTTGCGCCACCAGTATTACCAAGTGGAACGTGATTTATAAATGATTTCCAGCCACCCACAAACAACCTAACTATTTGACCTATTACTTCTTTAGTATCTTTTTGTCTAAATCCAAATTTTAGCATTAGCCAATGTGAATAGGTATGTTCTATAGGATAAGACTGTCCTATTATATGACTACGCTCTAAATGAAACCAAGCATAACCAAACTGTTTATTTTCTAAACATAAACTGTATTGTTTTATTTCTTCGTTATAAGCCTGTTTAAGATGTTTAGGTATTTTAGTATTAAACTTCATATCCACTAATTTTGGATAAAAGTAATTTAATAGTAAGTGCAATGGAAGTGCATTTGTTATCCACTACACTTATCACATATACCTTTTACAACCAAGTTTACATTTTCCGAAACAAAGCCATCAGGCACTTTAATTTGAGGGATTTTATGGTTTGTTAGGCAAATGGTTTCATTGCAATTGTTACAATGGAAGTGTAAGTGTAAATCTGTTTTTATATCACAACTACAACCTTGTTCACACAATGCATATTTAGTAATTCCTGTGCCATCATCAATTTGATGTACAATATCCTTTTCTTCAAAAGTTTTAATAGTTCTGTATAAGGTAGTTCTATCTGCTTTTTCAAAAGCATTTTCAATGTCACTCAATGTTACTGCTATCTCTTTTTCTGCAAGAAACTTATATATAAGCAAACGCATTGCCGTTATGCGAATATCTTTTGACTCTAATAATTGTTCTATTGTTTCCATAATTAATCGTGGTGTTCGTTTCCAAATGGTTTAATAATAAGTCCTACACTAAATATAAAACCATCTGTTGGCGCATATATTTCTGGGAAAACAGGATTTTCGTGAGGTGGTAAAACCAAAGGTGAAAACCTGCTTTGTCTTCTATCTGTAAAATTCTCAAAATTCACAAATACACTTCCTAATTTAAAATTACGCATCACCAATAAACCCATAGTTACAAAGTCTGTAGTTTCTGTACCATTGGATAAGAATTGTTTTCCTGTATAAAAGGTTTCATAACCAATACGCCATTTTTCAGATTCGTACATTAAAACACTACCTGCGTTATGCTTTGCTGTTAATGGCTTTTGTGGATTGCCAGGTAAATAATTTAGTTTGGTATCAATAAGCGCATAGTTTAAAAACCATCTAAAGTCTTTGTAAGTAAACTTAATATTGGTTTCTGCTCCTTTGCTAAAGATTTCATCTGGTGCATTTTCAAACTGAAATAAACCGTTATCTGTAGAATTTAAAAGCAGTCCATCATTAATAGCAGTCACATAGAATAATTGGTTTATGGAAAAACCAATCTCATCCGATAATCGTGTTTGATAATTCACATCGAAATTAACACCATAAGAACGTTCTGCATCTACTGTAGATTTATCTATAGCAAGCACATTTTCAAAATTGATATACTCTGCTTCTTCTGTAAAAATATCAGGAATCTTATACCCTAAACCTCCACCAATTCTACTTGAAAATCCACTATTGTTTTTATAAAGTAATGAAATTCTTGGAAGTGGAAAGAAACCGAAATCCGTATTATAATCTGCTCTTAATCCTGTTTCTAATATCCAATTATCTGATAAATCATAAATATTATTTGCAAATGCGCCAAAGGTTACATCTTTTTGGTCTCTCTGTAGTGGTGCGTTATCATTTTCATCGAAATTTGAGGTATAAAGATTAGCTCCAACTATCCAATCCGTTTTTTCTGATGCTGTATTATATGTGATTTCAGTAAACGTATTTGTCTGTTTGCCATCAAAATTGAAATCCGGAACGGTTAAATTCCTATCGAAAAAAGAGACACTATTTTTAAACTCTACTGAACTAACGGAATCTAATTGTGTTTGATATACCAATTGACTGCTTAATCGTTTTGAATTGTTTTCTTCTGTATATTGATGAATACCTTCTTCACCACTTTCAATTTTGGTAATATCTCCACCAATTCTATCATCGTACGTTCCGTTTAATCCAAACCAAAGTGTTGTTTTATCTGATGGATAATAAAATAATTTTGGATTGAATGAAATTGATGTTGTTTTTGGTAGGTTACTAAAGCCATCATCTTCTGGGTCGTATGCTTTTTGGTAATGACCAGAACCATAAAGTGATACACCGAATTTTTCATTTCGTTTGCTATAAAATACATTGGCAGTACTTCCTAACGCTTGGGTTTGAGTTAGCATAATATCTAATGCAGGTTCTTCATCTGGTGTTTTAGATACCATATTTACTAATCCTGCAATAGCACCTCCACCATAAAGTGTTGACGAACTTCCTTTAATAATTTCAAATTGTTGTAAGTCTAAAGGTGGTATTTGTAAAATACTTAACCCACTTGAGAAACCACCATATAATGGAAATCCATCTCTTAAAAGCTGTGTGTACCTACCATCTAAACCTTGAATACGAATATTGGTACTCCCACTACTTAATGATGTTTGTTGCATTTGTATTCCTGTGCTTTCACGAAGCACCATAGAAATATTAGTAGGATTCATTATTGCTTTTTCTCCTAATTCCTCTGCACCTATAAACTCTATACGTGTCGGTATTTTTCTAACGGTTCTCGTACTTCTTGAAGATTGCAGTACTACAGCATCTAATTGATTACCACCTTCTTTTAATTTAAAGACTAACGCTGTATTACTTGGAATTTGAATTGTTGTCTCAAATGCTTCAAAGCCTAAAAAGGAAATTATTATTTGATGCTGACCATCTGGTATTTCTGTAAAAGTTGCAATACCATCAAAATCGGTTACTGCTCCTTTTTCTAATGCTTCAAAATAAACCGTTGCGCCCAATAAAGGCTCGTTTTCAGCTTCTGTTAGGACTTTTATTTGTATGTCTGATGTTTGTGCCTGTAACGATAGGCAAAGTATTAATATGAGCTTTATGCTCAATAGGTATTTATTCATTGAATTGTATTTGTAATTAACTAAATAATTGATTTAAAATCGATTTGTTTTAGCTGATTACTTGTGGCGGATGCCAAATATTGGAAAGGAAATTAAACCCGTAAATAGGTTGATATGTAGAAATTAAATCCGTTGAGATTTCAATATTAAGTTTTAAATCAAATGTCTTGATGGGTTCGTAAGTAATTGTCATACCGCAACAATTACAAATACAAGTTACAGGACAAGAATCGTCGCTATCTTCTTGATGATTATGATTTGTACTTATCTCGTCTTGATGCTGCTGGTCTTCTATATTTTGCCCATCAGAACAAGGCTTTGCTGAAAGCAATAGTATAATTAATGATAATATGATTGTTACAAATTTCACAAGTACAAAGATAAAAATTTAATGATGCAATGGTTGTGCAATTATTTTATTTAAGCGACAACCTTTGCTTTCTCCTTTAAAGTTTCAAGATGCTTTACCATATTGCTTTTACACCATACCTCTTGTTTTATTGTTGGTGGATGACCAATAGCCTTGGTTAACTCTTCCATCATAATCTGCTCAACTACTTCTACATATTCTTCAGTAGTAGATATGCTATCGTGAATAGTGTATATAGGTGCTAATGGATATCCTTCTGAAACACGCTTTGCTATGATGTTAATCATTAAATGACTCTCTATGCTCTGTAATAATCTTGGAAGTAAAGATTTGTCCTTACTTTTTATTTTAGCAAATACATCAAACACCGCTTTAAACTTTTGCTCAAATAACCTTTTGGGTGCTGCTTCTGCTTGCCCCTTAAATTGGTTGGATGTAAACAACACTTGAAAAACTGCTGCTTTAACTTCTTTGCGGTCTTTTAATTCAATACCTAATTCCTGTAAAAAGGCATCCTCTAAAAACTCATATAACTTTCCAGATACTACTAAATCAATATAGTCTTGAAACTCATTATTTATAAGGGATTGGGGGATTTCTCCTAACATAATGTAAGAATCATTGTTATGAATATTTATATGTGAAATATTTAATGTATCACTCTTTATTTCATTGAAAACCTTATTTATTTTATTAAGATAAGAAAAATAGCGACTCTGCGGTTCATCAAAAGCAATCGACAATGAGTTATTCTTATTTCGCTCAAATTTTTGCACTATCCAAAAATCACGACTCAACAAAATAGTACTTAAATAGGGTTGACTGTTTTTAATATCTAACGAAATTAATTTTTGGCCATCATACGTAACAGCATTTCTAATTCGACTTGGCATATTGGTCAAATTGGTATGAAAGCGATATACATTATCATCCAACATCAAATTATAATCTTGCCATTTTAACCTTTGTGCGCTCATTTGAGCGTGTACCATTTGATTTGTTGGATGCTTATATTTTTTTCTTACTCTGTCGTACTCCCAAAGTGCTTTATCTTTTATTTTTAAATTATGCTCTTGAACTAAAAAGTCATCTATGTAATCATAATCAATTCGTAGTTTATCATTAAACCACTTTGTTAAAAAGCCAAGATGTTTAACCGACTCTATTTTACGATTTTTATGGGCTTTTAATTTGTTTCTAAAAGTGAAGTCTTCAACTTGCATTGATTTTACAGGTGTTCTGTATCTCTCAATAAATCGAAATCCTTTTGATTTTTCTCCAACCACATAATGATTATCGGACTCAATAATTTGTAAATCGCTTTCTAAATAGTTAAGATACTTTTTATAGTTCTGTATTTTATCCTGCAATTTTTTTGCGTTGATAGGCACAAAATCTTCGCCCTGAATATTCTTATCCATTAATGGAATAGCATTTATTAAATGCAGGATATAACATAGCTTGTCTAACTTATAAGGTTTAAAACTTGGCGGATTATTGTGCGTTAACTCGAATATATCCAAGTTTTCAGGTATGTATATTCTCATTATGCACTTTTGTTTTGGATTAAAATTCCGATTACATCATCATATTCATAGTACATAGTTTTACCCATTTTTGTATAAGGTAATGTTCCGTTGATTCGTAAATTCTGCAACGTGCCTGCTGAAATATTTAATAGCTCACGTACGTCTGCTGATTTTAACCACTTTTTTTGCTCTGTTTGGCTTCCTAAAATTGTCTTCAGTTCTGTGATGATTTCCTGTTTAAGAGTCTTTAAATCATCCTTTGTAATTACTTCAAATGTCATTTTTTATTAAAACGTATTAAAAGGTGTAAACACCTGATTTATATTGTGTTAATTTACGATATTTTGACCTTTACATAAAACAAACTTATTAACATTTATGCACTATCTTTTAACAGAAAAACCCTTGAATAATCAAGGGTTTAAGCATATACTTTTGTTCTTTGTTTATATATGTTAATTAGCGATTCTTTTGGAAGCATCAACATTACTTTTATCAGCAAATTTTTGTTTCAAAATTGCCATATCATCGCTTACTTTTCTATCCAATATTTTAGCATAGTGTTGCGTTGTTTTTAGTGATTTATGACCTAACATTTTACTAACTGATTCCATTGGCACACCATTAGACAATGTTACCGTAGTTGCAAACGTATGACGAGCTAAATGGGTGGTTAAGTTTTTATTGATACCACACAAATCTGCTATCTCTTTTAAATAGGCATTAGACTTTTGATTGCTCAATACAGGAAGCAATACATCTTTTGTAACTGCCTCTGGATGGTTCTCGTATTTCTTTATAATCTCTAAAGCAGTCGGAAGTAGGGGAATGTTACTACGTGTATCTGTTTTAGTACGCTTTGTCTTTATCCACTTATCTCCATCAATACCAAATACCAAATTATCTTTTGATAGTTTCTTAACGTCGCTATACGCTAAACCTGTAAAACAACAGAATATAAAAATGTCTCTTACTTGCTCTAATCTATTAGTGTGTAACTCTTTTTCGAGCATTGTTTGTATTTCTTCTTCTGAAAGAAATTGACGTTCCACTTCTTTTAAACGGACTTTATAATTTAGAAATGGGTCTTTTTTAATCCAATCGTTTGCTATTACAATACGTACAATCTTTTTAAAATTCTTGATATACTTAATTGTACTGTTATGTCCGCAGTTTCTAACCGTTTTTAAATAGAACTCAAAATCTGTAATATACTTGTGGTCTATTCTGTTTACAGGTATATCACTTACATTGTATTGATGTTGCATAAACTCTTGCAGATGCTTACATACTGTTTTATAACGTTCTAAAGTTCCTGCTGAAAACTCTCTACCAACTAATTTTTCAACTTGCTTGTTGTGATTATTAAAGATGGTTATGAGTGTTCTTTGTTTTTCCTCAACACCTAAAAACTTGTTTTTAAGGGTTTCGGTTGTAACCTCCTTGTTATCTTGAATTAAGTCTCTTTGGCTTTGATATACTTTTGTAGTAAGTGAATCTAAATAGGCATTTAGTTCTCGTATATTTTCTGTTCTTCCAATAGCTTTATTGGCTTCAACGCTCCATTTCTCAATCTCAATGGTACGTTTTGTACTAATCTCTGTACGCTTACCATCTATGGTAATACGTAGGTAAATAGGGCATTTGCCCTGTGCATCTACTTTACTCTTTTTTAAGTAGAATAATAATCCAAATGTTTTGTTCATTCTGGTGACCTTTAATTATACATTAATTTACAAAATTTCGAGGTCTTTTAATTGATATATTGTACTGATTTATAAACAGTTATAAACAATTAGGTGACCTAATTAAGGTTTAAAAAAGGTCACCTAATAGGTCACCAACAGAATGGTTTTTAATACATATTTTAATGTTTTGGGTAAAATAAAAAGTCCCATAAACATTGAGTTTACAGGACTTTCGTCGATTTTGAATAAATCTTGGCGGAGAAAGAGGGATTCGAACCCCCGGAGGTGTGACCCTCAACAGTTTTCAAGACTGCCGCATTCGACCACTCTGCCATTTCTCCTTGAGTGCCTCATCAGCTATTTGCTGAATGCGGATGCAAATATAGAAAGCTTTTTAGTTCTATCAAACATAAATGATAATAATTTATATTAAAAATAATATAAGCATATAAGATAATTCTATCTGTATTTGTAGGCTTTGATTAAACGGAACTTTAGTTTTGTTTAAAAATGGAAAAATGACTATTGTAGATAGCCTTAAATGGCGATATGCCACTAAAAAGTTTGATAGCAGTAAATATGTTAGTGATGATAAAATTGACATATTAAAACAAGCATTTAATCTAACAGCTACATCGTATGGACTGCAGCCCATTAAATTGGTTGTTGTCAAAAATAAAAAATTGCAAAAAAAATTGGTTCAATTCTCTATGGATCAAAAGCAAGTAGCCCAAGCATCTCATCTTTTAGTTTTTTGTATTATCAATACGATTGACAAAGATTACATAACCAAATACTTTAATACAGTAAAGGAAATTCGTAATACACCAGATAGTATATTAACTCCTTTTAGAGAGTTTCTAATAGAAGATTTTAAAAAGAAAAACCAGCAAAACATAGATGATTGGTCTACAAAACAGGCATATTTAGCTTTGGGAAATTTATTAACTGTTTGTGCTATCGAGGAGATTGATGCTTGCCCAATGGAAGGGTTTAGTCCTACTGATTATGATAGAGTTTTAAAATTAAATGATCATGATTTATCATCAGTTTTGGTAATGCCAATTGGTTATCGTGCTGAAGATGATATGTTTGCAAATTTTAAAAAAGTAAGAAAAGAACTTTCAGATTCTGTTATTAACTTGTAAATAAATTAATGGCAAGATAGTTGTTATGTAGATTAAAATTTTATTTTTGAAACAAATCAACTTAAAGATAACATGAAAAAGTATCTATTTCTTTTTTCAATAGTATTAGCTTTTCAAGGATTTTCGCAAGAGTATTATGATGAAGAATCAAATTTGAAGTGGTTAACCGATTTAAATGAAGCTAAACAAGTTTCTGCTGAAGTAAAAAAACCAATACTAATTTATTTTACTGGGAGCGATTGGTGTGGACCATGTAAAATGTTGAAAGCAGATTTTTTTAGCTCTGAAAAGTTTGAAAAAATAGCACAAGGATTAGTTCTTTTAAAGGTTGACATACCCAGACGAAAAGATATAGTTACTCCAGAACAACTAGCAAAAAATAAGAAAGTAGTTAAACAATATAATAAAGGAGGAAGTTACCCAAACCTAGTTGCTGTTGACTCAAAAGGAAATGTTATTGGAGCTTTAAATGGCTACACCCTTTTAAGAGAGACAGACAGGCATTTTGCTTTTGTAGAGTCCGTTATTGAGAATTACTACTAGTCATTATTAAATTATATTTAGCGTTTCAATACTATTTTGAAACGCTTTTTTTATGCTCATTAATATTGTAGATTTGAATTTAAATAAATAAAAACATTATGCCAGGTTTTGAACTATTTGGAGATCTTGAACGCAAAGAAGTAAATGATGTACTAGATAATGGTGTATTAATGAGATATGGATTCGATGGTATGCGCAATGGTCATTGGAAGGCAAGAGAGTTAGAAGCAGAAATCGAAAAGACATTTCAAATCAATCATGCGCAATTAGTATCTAGTGGTACAGCAGCAGTTTCTGTTGCTTTAGCCTCTGCAGGCATTGGAGCAGGTGACGAGGTTATTATGCCAACCTTTACTTTTGTTGCAAGTTTTGAGGCCATTATGATGTTAGGTGCTATTCCTGTTTTAGTTGATATTGATGATACTTTGACTTTAGATCCAAAAGCTGTTGAAGCTGCTATTACTAATAAAACTAAAGCAGTTATGGTTGTTCAAATGTGTGGAAGTATGGCTGATATGGATGCTCTACGATTAGTAACCGATAAGCATAATCTTGTTTTAATTGAAGATGCCTGTCAAGCCATTGGAGGTACATACAAAGGTAAGTCACTAGGGAGTATTGGTGATCTTGGTTGTTTTTCGTTCGATTTTGTAAAAACTGTTACATGTGGAGAAGGAGGAGCAGTTATAACTAATAATAAAGAATATTATACTAATGCTGACCATTACAGCGATCATGGTCACGATCACATTGGTCATGATCGTGGTGCTGAATCTCACCCTTTTTTAGGATATAATTTTAGAATTTCAGAGTTGAACGCTGCTGTTGGTTTAGCACAGATTAAGCGGTTACCAGAATTTTTAAACATTCAAAAGCAGAACTACACTATTTTACGAGGCGTCTTATCTAGTATTCCAGAAGTTATATTTAGAACTGTTCCTGAAGGTGGAGAGGAGAGCTATGCCTTTTTAAATTTCTTTTTACCAGATTATGAAATAGCTAGTAAGGTGTCTAAAAGTTTTAAAGAAAATGGTATTGACGTGTGTTGGAATTACTACGAAAATAATTGGCATTATGTTCGTAAGTGGGAGTATTTAAAAGAATCTAAATCCCTATATCCTTTATCAGAAGGTATTAAAACGGAATTAGATAAATTATCTAAAAGAGACTTCTCTCAATCTGACCACTTCATTGGTCGTAATATTTCCTGCCTAATTAAAATGTCTTGGACAGAGGAAGAAGTTAGAGAACGAGGTAAAAAGATGGCTCAAATTATTCGTAACAACCTATGATGTAACAATAGTTATACAAATTGAAACATTAGTGTAATACACTTTAGTTATACTCATATAGTTTTGGATACAAGAATTTTAAACATCCAAAACAATGAAGCGGCTCTTAACTATAGTAATCTTTTTACAAACATTTTTTTGCCTTGCACAAAACGGTATTAATTATAAAGCACTTATTAAAGATGCTAATGGCAATGTACTCTCATCGTCGCCAATTAGTGTCCAGCTTATAATATATGAAGGTGCAGCATTGACTAATAATGTGTATCAAGAAATTCATACAACTAGTACTGACACTAACGGATTTACTCTAGTTAATATAGGAGAGGGTGCAACTTCTGATAATTTCAATGACATTCAATGGACAAATGACAGTCATTTTTTAAACGTTCAAGTAGATGCAGGCTCTGGTTTGGTGGACTTGGGTACTTCAGAGTTTAAAGCAGTACCTTATGCCAAAGTAGCAGAAAATGTTTCAGGGCTCGAAGCCATAGACGAAGGCAATGGAATTGGTTGGCGGTTGATAGGAAGCAATTCTGATAATTATGGAAATATTGGTGAAGGTGCTGTTGATTTAAGTTATTCAAGTGTTAATTCAACAACCAATGGAGCTACGGGAAATTTTTCAATAGCACTAGGTTCTTTTAGTGAGGCATCAGCTCTATATGCTACTACAATAGGTGCTGGAAACAGAGCATCAGAATATAGCGCAATGGCCATGGGCTTCCAAACACTAGCGTCTCAAAATCACGCACTTGCAATGGGTTTACAATCTACTGCTTCTGGATTTTCAGCTGCAGCAATAGGCAATAATACTGACGCAAGTGGAGATAATTCCGTGGCAATGGGTTTTACTACAGAAGCAAGTGGACAGCGTTCAATGGCAATGGGTAGTAATAGCCAAGCAAGTGGAGAGAGTTCAGTAGCACTAGGCTCAGGAACTATAGCTTCTGGTGATTTTTCAACTGCAATTGGACAAGATACTACTGCTGAGGCTTATAACTCAACAGCAATAGGAATGTTTAACTTAGGTGGTGGAAATCCCACTCTTTGGAGTCTATCAGATCCGCTTTTTGAAATAGGTAATGGTTCTTCCAGTAGTAATAGGAGCAATGCCTTAACGGTTCTTAAATCTGGTTACCATATTATTAATTCTTCAACTACTGGGTTACTTGTAAATTCAGGAGCGAGTGGAATTCTTATTGAAAGCCAATCAAATGGTATATCAGTCCTCAATGCTAGTGGATTTGGTGCATCATTAAGGGGAGATAATGCAGGAGTTTATACTCAAAACACCAACGACAATAATCCAGATATTATAATTGGAGGTAATGATGCTATAATTTCTACCGATTCCACACCAAGCGCTGATTTATTTATTCGCAGTAACGACGCCGTAGTTATTGAGTTGGATACAGATAATAATGAGGCAGGAAACTTTAGAGTACGCAATGGTACGGGAGGCAATGTTTTTGATGTTAATGAAGCAGGTAATGCAACATTGGCAGGAAGTCTGACTCAAAATTCAGATATAAGATTAAAGACTAATATTGAAGACTTACTTTATGGATTAAAAGAAGTTCTTCAACTACAACCTAAAGCTTATAATTGGAAAGATAATGAACAAAATAAAAAATCATTAGGTCTCATTGCTCAAGATGTACAACAAATTATTAGTGAAATTGTTAATCAACAAGATGATGCAGCTAAAACTCTTGGAATAAGCTACACAGAATTAATACCAGTTTTAATAAAAGCCATACAAGAGCAACAAGAAATTATAGAATCTCAAAAACTGTCTTTAAAAAAAGAAAAAAGTATAAATCAAGCACAAAGCGACCAATTTGAAGCCTTGTTAAAACGTGTTGAAGCTATAGAAAATGGTCAATCTAACTAATTGTGACATATGTTGTATCATTTGTTACAATAGTGATATTGTAGTTAAGCTAATAGAAATAATTTTATAAAAAAAAGTGCCAAAAGTGTTTACTTTTTTTTTAATCAAACACTAATAAATAAATATATACAGATGAAAAATAAGATATCAATTTTGATTCTAGTCATGTTAACAGTATCGATTAATTCGCAAACCATCGACAAGTTCAGCATCGATAGTGGAGGTGCCAGTGCAACAGCAGGAGGCATAGAGATTTTGTATACCATTGGTGAGGTAGCAGTAGCTGAACGCTCTGCTTCAG
>JAOEIQ010000002.1 GCA_026162565.1 Flavobacteriaceae bacterium NBU2973 | reverse complement strand
GTATCTTGAACAGTAATCGTTTGTGTATGAGTAGTAGTCAGACCACACTCATCAGTAGCAGTCCACGTACGAGCTAACGTATAGTTAGACGGACATGATCCATCAGTACGCACTTCAGCAAACGTAACAGTAGCAGTACCACAGTTATCATCAGCAGTTAGTGTATCAGCCGCAGGCACGCTATCACATTCAACTGTTACATTAGTTGGTAAAGTTTCATTGAATGTAGGCGCCGTCGTATCTTGAACAGTAATCGTTTGTGTATGAGTAGTAGTCAGACCACACTCATCAGTAGCAGTCCACGTACGAGCTAACGTATAGTTAGACGGACATGATCCATCAGTACGCACTTCAGCAAACGTCACAGTAGCAGTACCACAGTTATCATCAGCAGTTAGTGTATCAGCAGTAGGCACGCTATCACATTCAACTGTTACATCAGTTGGTAAAGTTTCATTGAATGTAGGAGCCGTTGTATCTTGAACAGTAATCGTTTGTGTATGAGTAGTTGTAAGACCACACTCATCAGTAGCCGTCCATGTACGAGCTAACGTATAGTTAGACGGACACGATCCATCTGTACGAACTTCAGCAAACGTAACAGTAGCAGTACCACAGTTATCATCAGCAGTTAGTGTATCAGCAGTAGGCACGCTATCACATTCAACTGTTACATTAGTTGGTAAAGTTTCATTGAACGTAGGAGCTGTTGTATCTTGAACAGTAATCGTTTGAGTTACAGTTATTGAATTATCACATTCATCAGTTACTCTATATATTCTAGTTATAATCTCAGGACAAGTATTACCATCTGAAGTTTGTGATACAAATTCAACTAAAGGATTAGCAGTAGTGTCATCTTCTTCATCAAATACAACTTCAACATTAGGAACAGGAACATCATTTCTACATTCAACAGCAATTGGTAATGGATTTGAAGCAGTTGGTGGTTCATTGTCTAAAATATTAATAACAAAAACACCACTGGTTGTACAACCATTAGCATCTTTTGCATAAATAGTATAACTTCCAGGAGTAAGATTATTAAAAACACCTGTAGTATTAGAAAAATCAACATTATCTAAACTGTAAGTATAAGGTTCTGTTCCACCTGAAGCCGAAACAGTTATTGAACCATTATTATCATCATCACAGGTTACATCAGTACGTTCTACTTCTATTATAGTAATTCCAACAACTACAACATTAAAACTACAAGTTAAAACTACTGGATCTCCAGTTTCAGGAGTATATGTAGCAGTATATGTTACGGTTGTAGTTCCAATTGGGAATAAATCACCAGGATTGTAGTTAGATGTAACAACAAAATTAATACCACCAGCACATGCTATGTCAAGAAGAGTAGCATTATAATAAATTCGGTCTATTTCAATTTTATCACCACCATTAGCATCAGGACTATCAAAATTAAATTTAAGTTTGTAAGCACCACTAGGAACTGTATTAGGAATTGTAATGGTTTGAAGACCATCTGCAGTAATTCCTGAAATTACATCAGAATATACTATAGAATTATCATTTGGATTTAAAACTTCTAATGTCCAGTTTACTGTAGCAGTTACATCTATAAGTTCAATATTTATTGGAGTACCATTATCATTGTCAAAATATTGGGTTGGAGTAATTGCATAAGAGTCATCATATCTTGATCCAACACCAGTAGATTGGAAAAGTCTTAAATTATCAACACCTACACGTTGTACAAAATTAAATCCCCAACAATTTTCTCCAAAAGAACTTTCAGGTAAATCAAAATCCATTAAAAATGAATAATCATCACCAGTAATTGATGAACAACATTCGTAAGCAAAACTTGGAGGTGTCCAAAATACATTTGCGCCATTTTCGTCAACAGCACATGCTATATCTACAGGTGGAGGACATCCTGTAACTTGAATATCACAGGCTTCAACTGCTGGTTCAATAATCATTACTTGTAATGTAGCACTACCTGTTTCACATAAATTAGAATCAGTGACTACTAAACTATATTGTCCAGCAAATAAGTTTTCTAAATCTTCATTATTGGAAGAAAATGAATCTGGACCAGTCCAAGAATAGCTGTATGGCGGAATTCCACCAGTTACAGAAACATTTATACTACCAGTATTTTCTCCATTACAAAGAACATTATTTTGTGTAAAATTTATTTCTAAAGGGGTGCTAGATGCACCAACTGTTATGGTTTGAACATAATCAGCTACTGTATTTCCACAGGCATCAGTAAATGTCCATGTATTTGTATAAGTTCCAGTATTAGGAAAATTTGGATCTTCAATAAATTGACCAGAAGTTTTTACAATAGTAAGATCACATTTATCTAAAGTAGGAAATAAAGCTTGTGCATCCGAAAGTGCATCAGGATCATTACAATCTATAACTCTATCTAATTCACCAGCTGCTTCAACCCAAGAAGGAGGCGTAGGAGGAGTAATATTAATTGTTGAAGGCTGTAAGTTACCAATATTACATTCATCTAAACCAGAAGAACTTAATGTAGATTGATCATTTGTATTTTCAACACCATTGAAAGTTGCTAAAAATTGAAAATCAAATGATAGATCGCAATTTTCTTCTATAAAATAACATTCATCTTGTATAACAACATCAAAATCAATTTGAAATGGAGTAGCACCAACATCCGCAAGTCCATCAGGTATATTAAATACCAGTTCTCCATTAATAAACGTATAAGTTATTCCGTTTGGTAAAGTATCTACAATTACATCAGAAACTTGTGGTGGAAGTGTTGCAGCTATAGATAAATTTACTGCATCATCATTACCTTTATTAAATACTTGAAAACTATAACCTAAAGTACTACTTGGATTTGTTGGATTAGACCCAGAACTCATTAAAATTTGAATAGGATCTAAATCTGGTGCCCAAACATCTACAGATAAGCCTAATAAATATAAACCATAAGTTTCTTGATCAGAAGTCAATCTTAAAGTAGCAGATTCTTGATCGTTTCCAATAATACTATTGTTAGGATTGTTTAAGTTAAAAACAGCAGCATCAAAGCCTAGGGTGTTTAAACTTGCTGGACTTCTATCAGTAAAATCTGAAGTACCAACTGTAATTCTACTATTAAAGAAGTTTGTTGTATTTCTTAATGGAGGAGCTGCGATATCTACAAATGTTCCAGAAGTGTTTTGGATTTGTAGCTTGTCTCCACTTAAATCTCTATCACCTTCTAATGCTCCAATTATCACATTAGCTCTTACAGTAGCAGGTGCAGGAACGGTTTGAAATCCATTAAAATCAATATTGAAATTGTTATTAGCTGCAGTTACATGCGCATAACCGTCAAATATACTTATATTCTTTTGTGGTAATTTTGGACTTTCATAAATGAAAACAATTTGCCAACCTCCAGAAGTACCTACATTTCCACCACTAGTATCTGTTAAACTACCAGTTTTAGCTTCAACATTTGCTACTTGATAAGTTCCATAAGGTGAGTCTAAATCACTAACTAAACTAGTGATATCTTTAAAACATATGTAAGGCTCGTTACTAAAGTTTGTATTTCTACCTCTAAATATAACATCATCTGCCGTGTAAGTAGTGTAAACAGATTGGCCTGGTAGCATTAATTTAATGTCATTAAAGTTCCAATTTGGTTCATTATCTGAACCAGCTCCATTAGGCTCTCTATCTGCAGCAGCCCAATATAAATAAGCTCTATATTGAGAAAGACAGATTAATTGTGGTTCTGGATTTAAGTAGTTAGCACTACTTGAGTTAAATGTAGTGTCATCATTATCAATATCTACATAGACATTATTTGAAAAATCATGATTTCCGTCTCCACCATTATAATTACCTGTGGCAGTTCTAGAAATCATATTATTAGCAATGATAGTGACATCACCTCTAATGGTTTCATTTATACGAGCAGAAAAATTTTCTTGTATTTGAGAACTAGCAAAAAAGCCAGTGACAAGAAAAGTAAACAGAAACACTGTTTTTAGATTTGGAGTAAATTTATTTTTCATAAACCCTTGGATTAATAGCACTTAATTTTTTAATGAGCATTTTTTGGATCAGGCACAAAAGACTTAATTATAACTGACTCTGTAATTGGTCTTTGACCTACTACAGTAGCAGTAACCTGTGTACAATTGATGGAACCTAAAACTACATTTTTTGGTTTTTCTATAGTTACTGAAAACTCAAAAAGCTCTTTCGGTTTTAATGTTGTATTGTTATTAAGTCTACCAGAATTGTTGGTAGAAATTGTTTGATTTAAATCTGTGAATTTTTTTGTTCTTGGATCTTCACATTTTATATTTCTTGAAGATAATTGAACTTCAAGAGTTTCTTTAGAAAGATTTTCAAGAGTTAAAATATGAGTCTGATTTGTGTAATCAGGCTCTTGGCTGTATTGCTTTAATTTTAACTCAAGTTTGTTTTGAGCTAAAATATTAGATGATACAATAAGACATAAAAAAGAAAATAGCAAATACTTTTTCATCGTTTAAAATTTATATGTTGTGACACAAACAAAATGTTTAAGTCACGGTTTTATGTTATTTTGATACTAAACTAAATGACTAACATTGTATGTAATGTTAAACATTTTGTTAAAGAGGGAAGTGCATTAACTCGTAATGCAAATGGATTAATTACATGAATATGATTTGGGGTCATAAACTTTAAATATTGAGCTTACAAATCAAAACATAAGCATTATCTTGGCAAAAAAATTGTGTCATACAACTAAATTAATCGTCCAAATGTAATAAAAATACATTTAATCGACAAAAAATAACACTTTATCGATAAAATAAATGAAGAAATTGCTGATAATCAGGCATGCAAAATCATCCTGGGACTACGATGTTAGTGATAAAGATAGACCTCTAAATAATCGAGGTATTAATGATGCTAACTTATTGTCTAAACACCTGATAAATAAAGTAAAAGATGTTGATTTTGTATTTTCAAGTCCAGCTATTAGAGCATTACATACAAGTGCTATTTTCATGAGGAATTTAGACCTAAATTTTGAACGTTTTTTAATTGAAAAAAAATTGTACGATTTTTCTGGAAATGATGTAAAAAACTTCTTAAAAGGGCTAAATAATGATTATAATACTGTAATGATCTTTGGTCATAATCACGCATTTACCTCAATTTCTAATATATTTGGTGATCAATTTATTGAGAATCTTCCAACTAGTGGATTTGTTGAAATAATTTTTGATGTTGATTCATGGAACTCAATTACTAACGGACATTCTAAATCTATAATTTTCCCAAAACACCTTAAGTAACATGGTAAAGGAACCTAAAAAGTACATTAATAGAGAGATAAGTTGGTTACAATTTAATGATCGTGTTTTACAAGAAGCGGACGATCAATCAGTCCCATTAATCGAAAGGCTGCGCTTTTTAGGTATTTTTTCTAATAATTTAGATGAATTTTTCAAAGTTCGTTATGCAACAGTAAAACGAATTGACCAAGCAGGAAAAGCAGGTAAAAGTGCTTTAGGTGGAATAAAGGCTAGTGATTTATTAGTTAAAATAACAGAAATTGTTATAAGGCAACAAAGTAAAAGTCTTGAAATTTTAGGGAATATAGAATCAGAACTTGAAAACGAAAACATCTTTATTATAAATGAAAATGAGATAAGTACAAGTCAACATAATTTTATTAAAGATTACTTTTATAATAGGTTGAGTTCTGCCTTAGTTATTATAATATTAAATGACGAAACAGAGTTTCCACACCTTCAAGATAGTGCTGCTTATCTAGCAATAGACATGCAATTAGCTAATAATTCTCACCAATATGCAATGATAGAAATTGCTAAAAGTATGGATCGTTTTGTTGTTTTACCTGAAGAAAATAATAAGACTTGTATCATTATGGTTGATGATATTATTCGTTATTGCTTGGATGATATCTTTAATATTTTTGATTACCAATCAATATCTGCTCATATGTTAAAAATTACTAGAGATGGAGAATTAGACTTTGATAGTGACTTGAGTAAAAGTTTTTTACGCAAAATTTCTGATAGTGTAAAAGACAGACAAATAGGAGAACCAGTTAGATTTGTTTATGATAAAACCATAGATGCAAATACTCTAGATTATTTTATGAAGAAGATGGGAATTGATAATACTGATAGTATTATTCCTGGAGGTCGTTACCATAATAGGAGGGATTACATGAGTTTTCCAAGTTTGGGTAGAGATGATTTAATGTACAAAAAGATTGAGCCTTTAGAAATTAAAGATTTAAGTTTAAAAACAAGTATTTTTATAGCTATTGCAGAAAGAGATTACCTTCAATATACACCATATCATACATTTTCATATGTAGTTAAGTTTTTAAGAGAAGCAGCCATTGATCCCAAAGTAAAAACTATAAAAATCACTATTTATCGTTTAGCCCAAATATCAGATGTTGCAAGTTCCTTAATTAATGCTGCTAAAAATGGTAAAGATGTAACGGTTTCCATAGAGCTTCGTGCTCGTTTTGATGAAGAGGCTAATATTAATTATGCAGAACAGATGGAAGCTGAAGGTATTAATCTAATTTTTGGTGTTCAAGGATTAAAAGTACACAGTAAAATGTGTGTGATAGAAAGAGAAGAAAGCAAAAAAATTAAGCGATACGGATTTATTAGTACTGGTAATTTTAATGAATCTACAGCAAAAATTTATACAGATTTTACATTATTTACATCTAATCAGAAAATTTTAAAAGATATTAATAGAGTTTTTGATTTTTTTGAAACTAACTATAAAGTCGCAAGATATAAACACATTATTACCTCTCCACATTATACAAGAGCCAAACTATATGCCCTTATTGATAATGAAATTAAAAATGCTCAAGTAGGTAAACCAGCCTATATGAAGATTAAGCTAAATAGTATTTCTAATTATGAAATGATTGATAAACTATATGAAGCTAGTCAAGCAGGTGTTAAGATTAATATGATTGTTCGGGGAATTTGTTGTTTAATTCCGGGAGTAAAAGGGATGAGTGAAAATATTGAAGTAATAAGTATTATAGATAAATTTTTAGAGCATACTAGATTATATGTTTTTGGTAATAATAACGATCCTAAAATTTATATTTCTTCAGCAGATTGGATGACGCGTAATATAGAGAATAGAGTAGAAGTTAGTTGCCCTATTTATGATGAATCAATAAAGGACGAATTATTACAAACTTTTGATATATGTTGGAACGATAATGTTAAAGCTCGAGTTTTAGACGAATCACAAAACAACTCATACAAGCAAAATAATCTTCCTAAAGTAAGATCTCAATTTGCTCAATACAACTACTACAAAGAAAAGCTAGAGAAATAATATGCTATCGATAAAAAAATATGCAGCCATAGACATTGGTTCAAATGCGGTAAGACTCTTAATTTCAAATATAATTGAGCATGAAGGTGGAAAGGTTCAGTTTAAAAAAAGCTCACTAGTAAGAGTTCCTATTCGTTTGGGAGCAGATGTTTTTGTAGAAGGTAAACTTTCGGCTTATAATATAAGTCGTATGATCGATACTATGCAAGCTTTTAAACTTTTAATGACGTCTCATGGTGTAGAATGCTATAAAGCTTGCGCAACATCTGCTATGCGAGAGGCAAGTAATGGAGAAATTGTAGCAGATGTTATTTATAATCAAACCAATATTAAAATAGATATTATTGGAGGAGAAGAAGAGGCAGCAATTATTGCAGCTACCGATTTGCATACCTACATAGATGATAATAAAACCTATTTATATGTCGATGTTGGAGGAGGAAGTACGGAGTTTTCTATTATTTATAAAGGAAAAACTATAGCTTCTAAATCTGCTAAAATTGGTACCGTGAGGTTACTTAACGAAATGGATACAAAACAAGAATGGGACGAAGTTGAAAGCTGGGTTAAAATACACACTAAAGATTATGATACCATCGAGGTAATAGGTTCTGGTGGAAATATTAATAAAATTTTTAAAGATTCTGGAACATCTGTTGGTAATCCGCTTACCTATTTTTATTTAATAGGGTATTACAACTATATACAGACATTAACCTACGAGCAACGTATTACAGAAATGAATCTAAACCAAGATCGTGCAGATGTTATTATTCCTGCAACAAAAATCTATTTAAGTGCTATGAAATGGAGTGGTGCTAAAGATATTTATGTTCCTAAAATAGGATTATCAGATGGTATAATAAAAAGTATATACAATAAAACTATTACGAGTATAAAGCTCTAAAAAAGTGTCGTTTACCTTTTTTTTAAGCTACATATCTATAATTTATTTATAGTCACTATTTTTGAATTTATATTCACAGCCTCAAATCAATACACTTGCAATGAAAAAGTTACTTCCTATTCTTTTATTCTTATTTGTTACCACTTTTGGTTTTTCTCAAACTGTAAATTATGGTATCAGAGCTGGTTATAATATTTCGAATTTAGATTTTTCGCCAGATCCAACATTTAACAATGACCATAGAAACGGTTTTGCCTTTGGTGGTTTTATAGATTATGGTTTAGCAGAAGTAACATCGTTATATGCTGAAATACAATGGTCTGCAGAAGGAGGAAAGGGTGAAGATATAGAAGCAGATTATCTGCACTTACCAATAATGCTGCGCTTAAATTTAGGTAATTTAACAGTTGGAGCAGGACCACAAGCTAGTTTGAAAGTTTGGGGATCTAATGATGCATTTTCAACATTTGCTGCTTCAGGTATTGCAGGTTTAGAGTATATGATTACAGATGAGCTATTTCTTGATGCTCGTTTTGCTTATACGTTTACAAATATTCTAGATGAAGATTTATCAGCCATAGAAGCTAAACAAACTAATATACAGTTTGGTGTAGGTATTAAATTGTAAATATTTTATAGATATATAGAATGAGCCAAACTTAAGAGTTTGGCTTTTTTTATTGTTTTATAAACTTAATCGTTTGATTACCATCTATTCTTAAAAAGTAGACTCCAGAATTTAAATTGCTAACATCAATAGTCGATTGAAGTTGTCTGTTAGTAATTATTTTTCTGCCTTCTATAGAGTAAATAGAATAGTTAGAATCTAAATCTATATTCGAAAGATATAAACTATCATTTACAGGGTTTGGGAAAATAGATGTCAGTTTATTTTTAAAATTTTCATTTGATAGTGATTCTCTTCCAAAATGTGCATCAATACTTTGAGGTGTACCATCAAAAATCCATGTAATGAAAAGATCTAATTCAGCATCTAATCCAGATCCAGTTACAGAATAATATAAAATTCGTTCATTATTATTTGGACTTCCATCAAGTCCATTAAAAAGCCCAGAAAGACTATTAATAAATTCATTATTTTCACAATCATTATCCATTGAATTTGACCAAGATGGACTTAAAGCCTTAAAATGACTTTGATATATAGGGTTTATATATTGACCTTGATGCGTGGTTTCACAACCATCATTTATTAGATAATTATTTAAGCCTATTTCATCATCATTCTCAAATGTCAAACTAATTGGACTAGATGGATTTTCTAGAAAAATATCATAATCCCAAATTGAGTATAAAAACCACTCTCCAGCAATTGTATTTATAGCTTCTGGTTGTCTCCCATAAATAGCATAATTACTGTTAAAACTATTAGTTATTGTCAAAATTGCACCAACTCCACTACCAGTTATTTCATAGTTTACAACAAATTCAGAATTTTGAGTAGTAGTATTAGAGTCAAATAATATATTAAAGTTGATAAAATCAAAATAGTTGCATACTTCTATTGGATGGTCACAAATATTACCTAATGTTTGAGATACTTCATTAAAATCTATAGTTGTATCATTTATTTCATAAGATCCATTGAAGACATCAGTGGCTGGGCCATTGCTCCAAAATGTTGAAGTTTCAAAATCAAGAATTACATTATAATTTTCTTCAAAAGTTAAAGGAGGACTAGTTATCTCACCAGAAATATTGGCTTGTTGTAAATACCATTTACCATAAATATCTATTTGTGAAAGCGGTTCTTTTCCAAAAACTAACAAATCATTATTAGTATTAATAAGAGTTAATTCAGCATTTAAATCTGATCCAATAATAAAATAAATATGTTCCATTGAAGACCATAAACCGTTGGTCAAAGTATTAATATATACCTCCTCATTTGTTGAGCAATATGAGTTGTTAATATCATGAAATTCAATATTAATAGTATTTTCCGAAAGAAAACTAGTAAAGCTTGAATAACCATTACATTGCATCATACCATTTGAGTTATATATACTGCTATCTTGTTGGTTTACTTCAAAAGATAAAGTATAATCGTATGGTAATGTGATTATAGTTTCGCTTCCACTTGGAGAAATGCTTTGTAAGTGCCAAACACCTAATAAGTCTGAATTTTGAGAGACAGATATTAAACTAATAAAAAGGGTGAGAATTGTAAAGTAGATTTTTTTCATGTGATAGAATTTCTACCTAAAGATAGAAAAATTATCCATGTATTGTTTCACTTTTACTTAAATCTTTCATTAGTTCTGCTTCAAAATCAAGTAGTTGCTGCCATTTTTTATCTACCTCTTCACGTTCGCCATATTGTCTTGCAAAACCTAAAAACATAGTATAATGGTTGGCTTCACTAACCATTAATTTTCTGTAAAATTCTGCAAGTTCCTTGTCTTGTAGTTCTTCTGATAACAAACGAAAACGTTCACAGCTTCTCGCTTCTATTAAGGCAGCGTATAATAATCTATGTACTAATTGTGTGGTTCTGCTACCGCCTTTAGGGAAAAAAGTAACCAATTTTAAGACATAAGCATCTTTACGATCGCGACCTAAAACCCAACCGCGTTCAACTATTTTATCATGTACCATTTTAAAATGGCTAATTTCTTCTTTTACTAAAGCTGCCATAGCTTGAACCAACTCGGTATATTCAGGATAGCCTATTATTAGAGATATTGCTGTACTAGCTGCTTTTTGTTCGCAAAAAGCATGATCAGATAAAATGTCTTCTATATTTTTTTCTACAATATTTACCCAACGCGGATCAGTTGGTAGTTTAAGTCCTAACATAATTAATTTTCTTCTTTAATGGTAAGATAGCCTGTATTGTCTATGGTCATTTTAAAAACAACACATTTATGAGTCTTTGGCTTACAAAATAACGACTTTATTATAACTGTATTATCATAAGTAGATGTTTGCTCATCTAACCAAACATTATGAAAAGTCATATTATTTAAATCAGTATAAGTAGATCCTCTTTTCTCAAAAAACTCTTTATCTATTGTATCAAAAAAAATCTCTTTATCGTCTTTCCAAACGGTAATACTAGATAAAAAGTCTCTATAATGATACTTATGTTTTATGGTGTCTTTTACAAACTCTTGAACATAGCTATTATTCATATCAGAGAAAGTTTTAATATGTACTCTGTAACCATTATTTAAAGTGGTATCTGTCACAACCTCTATATAGTCTTTCGGAAAATACGCTGTTTTTTCAAAAAATGATTTTGGTACCTCGTTATTAGTAATTTTTTCTTCTAGAGTGAATTTAGCACGATCTTTACCATCGCAGCTTACAAATACTGTAATAACTAATAATAGAGATAATAGCGTGAGATTCTTCATCAATTAAAATATATCAAGGTTTTTTTTACCTTATAAATCTAAACCAAACGTTTTTTTAAGCAATTCAATATTGGGATTCTTCTCTTTTAACCTTTCATATTTCTCTTTAGTGGAATAGGCATATTGCTTCTCAAGTTCTTCATTAACATCAATTTCTAGAGAAATATCAAAATTATTTAGGGCTTTTCTAATAAATCCTAATAATTCGTATTGATGGCGTTCTACTTCAACTTTATTTGTTTGATTGGGATATGTTACCCTAATTGTATTTTCTGCTAATTTAGGTGTGTCAATACTTAATATTGAAGCTAAATTATAACTACCTTTATCTTGTAATAGCTTGGTATAATCATTCCAAGTTTTTATGAGCTGCTCCTCCGTAAAATCATCTTTTGGTAAATCCTCTTCATTTAAAACAACATCCATTTGTTTAATTTGATGTTCTTTTTTTGCTTTTATACTACTCAATGATAATCCAGACGTTCTTTTAGTATCTCTCTTTAAAGTAATTTTTGGTTCAGTTATTAAAACGTCATTTTCTGTAGGCGCTTCAATTTTCTCTATGGTTTCAGATTGAGTCGTTGTTTCTTCAATATTTTCTGAAGAATCTATACTAATCTCTGGTTTTACAACTGCAATAGGAGTAATACCTTTATCTTTAAAATAAGAAGGCGGAATTATATAGCGTTTGCTATTTTTTTTTTCTCCATCAAAAGTGATAGAGGCTAATTGCATGAGGCAAAGTTCTACTAAAAGTCTTTGATTTTTACTGGTTTTGTATTTGAGATCACAATCGTTAGCTAACTCAATTCCTTTTAGAAGAAACGTATGAGATGTTTTTTGAGATTGCTCTAGATATGTTGCTTTAGTTTGTTCGCCAACTTCTAAAAGTTCTATGGTTTGCTCGTTTTTACATACTAACAGGTCTCTAAAATGAGATGCTAGTCCAGCAATGTAATGATGACCATCAAAGCCTTTAGATAAGGTAACATTAAATTGCAGTAATAATTCAGGAATGTTATTTTCGAGAATTAAATCTGTGCTTGTAAAATAGGTTTCGTAATCTAATACATTTAGATTTTCAGTAACAGCTTGTCTCGTTAGGTTTTTTCCAGAAAAACTAACTACACGATCAAAAATTGACAAGGCGTCACGCATGGCACCATCTGCTTTTTGGGCAATAATATGTAAAGCGTCATCTTCAGCTTCAACACCTTGCTCATGAGCTATGTATTTAAGATAGTCTTTCGCATCTTTTACAGTTATGCGCTTGAAATCAAAAATTTGACAACGCGATAAAATGGTTGGAATAATTTTATGTTTTTCAGTTGTAGCTAGTATAAATATACAGTGTTTAGGAGGTTCTTCCAATGTTTTTAAAAAGGCATTAAAAGCTGCTTGAGAGAGCATGTGTACCTCGTCTATTATATACACTTTGTATTTACCAACTTGAGGTGGAATACGAACTTGATCTGTAAGATTTCTAATATCATCTACAGAATTATTTGATGCTGCATCTAATTCAAAAATATTAAAGGCAAAATCTTCGTTTTCAGATTCGTTTCCATCACTGTTTATCATTTTAGCAAGTATACGAGCACAAGTAGTTTTACCAACTCCACGTGGTCCAGTAAACAGGAGTGCTTGAGCTAAATGATTGTTTTCAATAGCATTAAGTAAGGTATTTGTAATAGCTTGTTGCCCAACTACATCTTTAAATGTTTGTGGTCTGTACTTACGAGCTGATACTACAAAATGTTCCAATCTAGCTGAATTTATTTCTGCATCTCATTGATGCCAATTGTTAGATTGACAAAGTTAAACATTCAATATAAAATTAAGAATAATGAAGCTGCAATTTGAAACGAGTTATTAACAATTAATTCCAGCGAAAGCAGGAATCTTCTAATTGTTTTTTAAGATTATAATTTGAAACTTGTACATTTGCAGCAAGTAAATCGCCTTATCGTACCGACATTTATTGTCGGTAAGGAAAGTCCGAACACCATAGTGTAACATAGTGGCTAACAGCCACCAGTCGAGAGACTAGGACTAGTGCAACAGAAAGTATGTACAGATAATGCTGTAGTGAAACCAGGTAAACTCTATGTGGTGCAATGTCATGTAAACCAGCGTCCCGATGGCTATCGGGAGAGCGTAGCACGCGCGATGTTGGAGGGTAGGCAGCTAAAGTTTGCTAGTAATAGTAAATGGAGATAAATGATAAGGAATTTTTGTTCTTGTGGATGACATTCTGAAACAAGTTCAGAATGAACAGAATTCGGCTTATAGATTTACTTACTTATAGATAAACCCTTTTTGAGAGATCAAGAAGGGTTTTCCATTTTATTCCTGCGAAAGCAGGAATCATTTAGAATTATATTTCTAACTATCCTATTTATCGGTTGCTATTTCAAAGAAACTAAAAACATTACCTCCATAACTCTTTGAATAGGCATAATGTTCTACTACAGATAAATCAGTATGCTTTGAATGCTCTACAATTAATACGCCATCATCTTCAAGTAATTTATTGGAAAAAACAAGCTCTGGGATTTTTAAAAAATCCTCAATAGAAAAGTCATAAGGTGGATCAGCAAAAATAATCGTGTGTTGCTGTTTCGTTTTTTCAAGAAATTTAAACACATCACTTTTTACAATTTGTATGTTCATCTCAAAACTATCTGAAGTGTCGTTTATAAAACGAATGCAGCCGTAATCTTGATCAACAGCTGTAATTTGTTCGGTACCTCTAGAGGCAAATTCGTAGCTTATATTACCTGTACCAGAGAATAAGTCTAAAACTGATATCTCGTCAAAATAATAGTGATTGTTGAGTATATTAAACAAAGATTCTTTCGCCATATCTGTTGTAGGACGAACTGGTAATTTTTTGGGTGCAGTAATACGCCTGCCTTTGTATTTTCCTGAAATAATACGCATTAAAAACTTTTGAGTAATGTGTAATCGGAATAACTAGAAATAGGCTTATCTTCCCTATAATTAAAGGAGCCTAATCTATTACCAAAGTTAACGTGTCTAATATATTTATATACAATAGCGTATAGATCATCGTCTTGTTTAATATCTCCAATAAGTTCTAATTGAAACGTTTCTGGATCTAGTTTTAATTGTTCAGCAGTAAATAAGATATAATACAAAAAGTCCTTTTTGGTTTGGTATTCAAATGAATTGTACAACTCTAGCTTTTTGTTTTTAACGACCAAAAGATCAAATCTATCATAGCAAACATTGACAATCATTTTGCTATTGCTATCTTCTACTTGATCTTTTAAGATGTTTTCAATTAATAGTGTTGAGGCATGTTTGTAGGTAAATTCACCAAAGTTTTCAAATATAAAATTGTTAATATTAATATAAGGTACATATACATTAACGGAATTATTCACAGAAATTTCATCATAAGTAATAAAATCTGTTTGAAGAATCTTTGCATTAAATTTTAAATAGTCTGCAATAGCATTTTCATTAAATAACTCTTTAGGTACTAAAGTTGATAATTGATTATGATGAATAACCAATACTTTATTAAAGGCAAGGTCTAAAATATAGTCGTTTTCTAATGCTTCTTTTAATTTATTTAATAGATAGAAAGGTGTTTGCTTTTTTTTGAAATTGAGGTGTTTAATTTTGGTAATAGTATTGTTTGTTCTATCTAATGTAGAAAAAGAAAGTCCATTCAAACTTACTTGAATGGACAACTCTAAATTACTATTTTTTGTCAAATTATTGGTCTTTCGAATAGTTAATTGGCCAGTTTCCATTAGTGTTAACCTCTTCCATTGAGCCCACCTTCAAACGGTCTCCATTAACAGCGTCTACAGAGATTACTTGATTTTCTTTGATAACAAAATCTTTTTCCTGATCATGTAATATAATCGATTTTAAAACAGACGCTTCAAAAACAGGAATTTTATCTTCATCATCTTCACCTAAAAGCCCAGCTTTCATCTCAAACTTTGAACCTTCTTGACCTACTGGAACATTCATCATTGATTTATAACGAGTATCTGCTCCAAATAACGAATCTTTTACAGACACAAAGCCAAGAGTATCAATAATGGTGATTTCTTTCATTGTCTCAACACCACCAAAACGTCTTGTAGCTTCTTCATCTAATACTGTAGAATCTCTACGTTGTGTAATAGTATATTTTGCAGTATCAATAAATTTAATTAAGCCATCAAAATCATTTGCAAATTTTCCTGTAACTGTTCTATGAGCTAATTGAGCATCTCTAATGTCTTTTAAACTTTCAATTACAACAGCATAACGCTTATCTTTTAATTTGTTAAATTGAATTTCTCCATATACAGACATAAACGTGTTATAACCTACAAGGGCTATTAAAGCCCAAAGAGCTAACATTAGTATAGGTTTTGCTTTTTTAGGAACGAATTTATCAATTACCCAGACCAAACCAATAGTTAGAAGAATAACAGCAATTGCAATAAGAACGATTGTTAACATAGTTTTTGTATAATTTTTTTGTTAATGCTTATTCGCAAATCTACAATTTTTTTTTATTCATAAAAGTGATTTTGGGTTAAAAATCATTTCTATATTTGAAAGATTTTTACAAACTTTTCTTGCTAAATGAATGCTTCTGAATTTTACAAGCTATTAAAAGGAGAATTTCCTTTTAACCCAACCTTAAAGCAAGACATTGTTTTACAGCAACTTTCAGAGTTTATTTTCGATTTAACTCCAAACTCATTATATGTCCTAAAGGGTTATGCAGGAACAGGAAAAACCACTATTGTAGGAACAATTGTAACCAATTTATGGAAGGCAAGAAAAAGTGCTGTATTAATGGCGCCAACTGGAAGAGCAGCAAAAGTAATTGCTAATTACTCAAAAAAGGAAGCCTTTACAATTCATAAAAAAATTTACTTTCCAAAAAAAGACAAAGGTGGAAGTGTAAAATTTGTGATGCAGCCTAACAAGCACAAAGACACAATTTTTATTGTTGATGAAGCTTCGATGATACCAGACATTCCAGAGAATTCTAAATTATTTGAAAATGGTTCTTTGCTTGACGATTTAATGCAATATGTATATTCTGGTCACCGATGTAAACTCCTGCTAATTGGTGATACAGCTCAATTACCACCTGTAAAATTAGATTTAAGTCCAGCTTTAGATGAGTCTAGATTGAGCTTGAATTATAATAAGGAAGTTACAAAAATCGAGTTAGACGAAGTTGTAAGGCAAGAGGAAGATTCTGGGATTTTAGTTAATGCCACTAATTTAAGAGAAGCACTAAAAAACGAGTTTTATGAATCATTTCAATTTACATTAGACACATTTAGTGATATTGTTAGATTAATAGATGGACATGAAATAATGGACGCTATAAATGATGCGTATAGCTCTCATGGAAATGAGGAAACTGCTATTATTGTTAGAAGTAATAAACGAGCAAATCTTTATAATCAACAGATTAGAAGCCGTATTCTCTTTAATGAAAGCGAGATATCTTCCGGAGACTATTTAATGGTAGTAAAGAATAATTACTTTTGGATCAAGCCTACAACAGAAGCTGGTTTTATAGCAAATGGTGATATTATAGAGGTTCTTGAAATATTCAATATACAAGAGTTGTATGGTTTTAAATTTGCTGAAGTAAAAGTTAGAATGGTAGATTATCCAAGAATGCGTCCTTTTGAAACCGTTTTATTATTAGATACAATTACTGCCGAATCGCCTTCACTTACCTATGAGGAATCTAATAGATTATATCTAGAGGTTCAGAAGGATTATGCAAATGAAACCAGTAATTATAAAAAGTTTTTAAAGATTAAAAACAACAAGCATTTTAATGCGTTACAAGTTAAGTTCTCATATGCTATAACCTGTCATAAATCTCAAGGAGGACAATGGAATACCGTTTTTGTCGAACAACCTTATTTACCCAACGGGATTGATAAGGATTATTTGCGTTGGCTCTATACAGCCATTACAAGAGCAAAAGAAAAATTGTATCTTATAGGTTTTAAAAATGAATTCTTTGAAGAAAATTAATCAAACACTAAAAAGTATATTTTTAAATAGTTAATATTTAGCATTTTACAATGAAGATAATTTCAATGATTCCCGCTCGATACAAGGCATCTCGCTTTCCGGGCAAATTAATGCAAGATTTAGAGGGTAAACCAGTTATTATTAGAACTTATGAAGCTACAGTAGCTACAGGTTTGTTTGAGGAAGTTTATGTAGTTACCGATAGTGAGATTATATTCAATGAAGTTGAAAAATATGGAGGAAAAGCAATAATGAGTATTAAGCAACATGAATCAGGTAGCGATCGTATTGCAGAAGCAGTTCAAGATATTGATTGTGATATAGTTGTAAATGTACAAGGCGACGAACCTTTTACAGAACGCTACAGTTTAAAAAGTGTATTAAGTGTTTTTAAAGATGATGTAGATAATAATATAGATTTAGCTTCTTTAATGGTTGAAATTACTGATTGGGATGAAATAACCAATCCAAATACAGTAAAAGTAATAGTAGATCAACATAATTTTGCTTTATACTTTTCAAGAAGTCCAATCCCATTTCCTAGAGATAAAGAAGCTGGCGCACGTTATTTTAAGCATAAGGGAATATATGCATTTAGAAAACAAGCACTATTAGATTTTACCGTTTTACCAATGCAATTTTTGGAAGCTACAGAAAAAATCGAGTGTATCAGATATCTAGAATATGGTAAACGCATAAAAATGGTGGAGACCAATATTCAAGGTGTAGAGATAGACACTCCTGAAGATTTAGATAGAGCAAAAAAACTATGGAAATAGAGTATTCTAAAATTAAAGTCATAGGTTTTGATGCAGATGATACTCTTTGGGTTAATGAAACCTACTTTAGAGATGCTGAACAAGAGTTTGCTAAATACCTATCACATTATGAAACGCCAAACAAGATAGATCAAGAACTCTATAAAATGGAAATAAAAAATTTACCACTTTATGGCTATGGAATAAAAGGGTTTATGTTATCTATGGTAGAAATGGCAATAGAACTATCGAATAATAATGTCTCTAATCATACCATTTCAAAAATATTAGAAATTGGTAAAAATATGTTGAATAAGCCAGTAGAATTATTAGATGGAGTAGAAGATGCATTGATTGAATTGTCAAAAAAATATAGATTAATAGTAGCCACTAAGGGCGACTTACTGGACCAAGAACGAAAGTTAGAAAAATCGGGTTTGCTAAAATATTTTCATCATATAGAAGTGTTAAGTGATAAAAAAGAGGATAATTACAAAAGATTATTACAACATTTAGACATTAAACCTGATTCGTTTTTAATGATTGGAAATTCTCTAAAATCTGACGTTTTACCTCTAATAAATATTGGTGCTCAAGCTATTCATGTTCCATTTCATACCACTTGGGCTTATGAACAAGTTGAATATAAACAAACAGAAAACAAACACTATAAAACCGTTGAAAGTCTAAAAAAAGTAATTGAAGTTTTGAGTTAGGTGTAAAAGTTTCAATATTTTTTTATTCAATTCGAGTTAAAGACAATAGTATTTATATTTTTGCTAAACAATAATAGTAGATGAATCATAAAAATTTTCCAATGGTGTCCAGAGTTGTTTTTGGACGAGGAAGTTTCAATCAACTTGATGAAATAATCTCTCCTAAACGCCGAAACCCAGATGCACCATTTATATTTTTTGTAGACGATGTGTTTAAAGGAAATGCTTGGCTAACATCAAGAATAGCATTGTCTTATAATGATAAAATCTACTATGTTCCTACTCTAGAAGAGCCTAAAACATCTCAAATTGATACCCTTGTTGAAGAAATCATTTTAGAATTCAAAGAGTTACCCTCTGGAATTATAGGTATTGGTGGAGGTATTGTAATGGATATTGCAAAAGCAGTTTCTTTAATGTTGACCAATGAAGGAGAATCAAAAGATTATCAAGGTTGGGACTTAATAAAAAATCCAGCTATTTATCATGTCGGTATTCCAACAATATCTGGAACAGGAGCAGAGGTGTCTCGAACTACTATTTTAACTGGTCCAGATAGAAAGCTTGGTATCAATAGTGATTACACACCTTTCGATCAAGTAATATTAGATCCAGAATTAACAAAAGATGTTCCTAAAGATCAATGGTTTTATACAGGTATGGATTGTTATGTGCATTGTGTGGAGTCTTTAAATGGTACTTTTTTAAATGCCTTTAGTCAGAGTTATGGAGAAAAGGCTTTCGAATTATGTAAAGAAATTTTCCTTGAAGACTCATTATCTAAAAAGGAGGCTCAAGATAAGTTAATGATGGCTTCCTGGCATGGAGGCATGAGTATTGCCTATTCTCAAGTGGGAGTTGCTCATGCTATGAGTTATGGACTTTCCTACCTTCTAGGCACTAAACATGGCATTGGTAATTGTATTGTTTTCGATCATCTAGAAGAATTTTATCCTGAAGGTGTTAAGCTTTTTAAAAAAATGAAAGCTAAACATAATATTGAATTACCTCAAGGTTTATGTGCTAATTTATCTGATTCAGAGTTTAATATAATGATAGATGTTGCTTTGAGTCTGGAGCCATTATGGGAAAATGCTATTGGTAAAGACTGGAGGAAAACCATTACTAGAGACAAACTTAAGTACCTTTATCAAAAAATGTAATGCGTTGGCTCTCTAAATTTATTTACTTCAAATTGCTTGGTTGGAAAGTAACTGGATTTTCCAATTGGGATTCTGTCAAAAAATCTGTAATTATTGCTGTACCACATACCAGTTGGTATGACTTTATTATAGGTATTTTATTACGGTCTGTGATTGGTATTCAAACTAATTATGTTGGTAAAGAAGCCTTATTTAGATTTCCTTTTGGATGGTTTTTTAGATTGACAGGAGGTGCTCCCGTTGTTAGAAAAAAAAATGAAAATCAAGTAGAAGCTATAGCTAGATTATTTGAAGAAAAAGAAGTTTTTAGAATGGCTTTAGCACCAGAGGGCACTCGAAAAAAGGTTAAAGAATGGCGAACAGGATTTTATTACATTGCTAAAACCGCAAATGTTCCCATAGTAATGTTTACTTTAGATTTTAAGAACAAAACTAACCATTTTTCTGACCCTTTTTACCCAACTGAAAATAAAGAAGCAGATTTTAAATTTATGAGGGATTTTTATAAAGATGTTGTTGGAAAAGTCCCAGAATACTCTTAAAAATACTTTTATTTTTTTTGTAAAACAGCTCTTGTTTTAACACGATTTAAATCTAATAACAATTTGTTTATCAGTACTTAATAGCTCTACTTTTAATATGTTTAGGGCTTTTTTCGTTGAAATGAGCACTTTAGCTGATTAAGTAGACGTCATAATATATACATTTGTCAATTCAAAATTGATTATAAACCAAATCTTATTCTTTTTATGAAAAAATTATTACTCCTATTATTTTTTGTTTCATCTTTAGCTCATGCGCAAACACCTGCAACAGCTTTAAACTTTGATGGAAACAATGATTATGTAGATGCAGGTACTGATAGTGCTTTTGATTTTACATCTACATCGACCTTTACAATTGAAGCTTGGATAAAACCAGTTAACACTACAGGTAACTGGAAAGTTATAGCAGCAAGAGAATCTTGGAATGCAAACCAAGGTTGGGTTTTGCACACGTCTAACGGTTCAGTTATTTTCAGAACACCATCTGGTTCAATTGCTACTGGTAATTTAATTAATGATGGTTCATGGAACTATGTAGTTGTAGTTTACAATGCATCTGCTGTAACTATTTATGTTAATGAGGTATCTGTTGCTTCAGGTACTTTAGCTATTAACAGTGCTGGTTCTCAATCTATGTATATTGGTGCTAGACACACAAATCCTGGTGGAGGATCTACAGATTATCATTTTGGTGATATGACTGAATTACGTTTTTGGTCTACAGCTAGAACAATTAGTGAGTTAGGTGCAAATAAAGATTGCTCATTAATGGGTAATGAAACTGATTTATTTGCATTCTACAACTTTAACCAAGGTTTTGATAATATGGATAACTCTTCTGAAACTACTTTAATATGTAATAATCCAACATTTAATGGTGCTGTAACTAATTTTGATTTAATGGGTACCACTAGTAATTTTGTTGCTATGACAGGAAGTGGTTTTGGTTCTGATTTAGATGATTGTACCTTATCAGTAGACTCAAATGTGCTTGTTGAAGGTATTTCGTTATATCCTAATCCTGCTAGAAATGAGTTTACATTACTAAATGAAAGTAATACTAATCTAGTTAATGCTACAATTACTGATATTAATGGTAGAGTAGTATCTAATATTAATTTAAAAGGGATGGGTTCATCTAAAAGAATTAATATCACTAATTTAAATAGTGGTTTATATTTAGTAAAAATTCAATCTAATGACGCTTCAATTACTAAAAAACTTATTGTTAGATAATTTAGACTATACAAAACAAAATAAAAAAGGAAGCTAATTTAGCTTCCTTTTTATTTTATAGGCACTTATCTTTTAAGAATCTTTAGAAGTTTTTAAAATACTAATTATTTGTGATGCTAATTCTGTACCAATTCTATCTTGTGCCTCGTTGGTAGCAGCACCAATATGCGGAGTAAGAGATACTTTATCGTTCATTAGTACCTTGATAGCTGGTTTCGGTTCATCTTCAAAAGTATCTAATCCAGCAAACGCTACTTTACCAGAATCTAATGCTTCTATAAGTGCAACTTCATCTATAACACCACCACGAGCTGCGTTCACAATTCCCACTCCGTTTTTCATCATTTCAAATTGTGGTTTCCCTATTACATACTCTTTTTGAGCAGGAACATGAAGCGTAACGAAATCGGAATGTTTTAAAACATCTTCAACTGGTTCGGTTTCAATTTCAACATTTATAAATTGACCATTATAAAATTTTACTTTTATATCAGCTTTGCCAACAAATTTATCACTAGCAATTACTTTCATTCCCACTCCAAGAGCAATTTTAGCAACTTCGCGACCAATTCTACCAAATCCAATTATACCTAGAGTTTTACCTCTTAATTCTATACCTTTGGCATAATTTTTTTTAAGCGCTTTAAATTTAGAATCGCCATCTAAAGGCATATTTCTATTGGCATCATGTAAAAAGCGAACACCTCCAAATAAATGAGCGAATACCAATTCTGCAACAGAACTTGAAGAAGCAGCAGGAGTATTAATAACATGTATACCTTTTTCTCTGGCGTATTCAACATCAATATTATCCATACCAACACCACCACGACCAATAATTTTTAGGTTAGGACAACCATCAATAATATCTTTTCTAACTTTTGTAGCGCTTCTAACTAATAGTACATCTATATTATTGTCGTTTATATAATTTTCAAGTTGTTCTTGAGCTACTGTTGTTGTTATGACTTCAAAACCTGAATTTTCAAGTGCATCTATACCACTTTGAGATACACCATCGTTTGCTAATACTTTCATTAAATTTTATTTATGCTTTTCTTTCTAATTCACTCATAATTTCTACCAAGGTAGCAACACTTTCAAATGGAAGAGCATTGTACATAGATGCTCTATAGCCTCCAACACTTCTATGGCCATTTAGTCCATTTATGCCACCTTCTTTGAGCATGGTCTCAAATGTTTCTTTTAAATCTTGTTGTAAGTTGAATGTAGCGTTCATTATCGATCTATCATCTTTTGCTGCGTAACCTTTAAAAAGAGGGTTTAAATCTAATTCAGAATACAGTAAACGAGCTTTCTTTTCGTTTATCTCTTCAATTGCAGAAATTCCTCCAAGATTCTTCAGCCATTCTAATGTTAACATGGATGTATAAACTGCAAAAACAGGAGGCGTGTTAAACATACTACTTTTGCTAATATGTACTTTATAGTCCATCATTGATGGTATTTTTCTGGATACTTTCCCAAGGACATCCTCTTTAACAACTACAAGTGTTGTACCAGCTGGTCCCATATTTTTTTGCGCTCCAGCATAGATAATGTCAAATTTTGAGAAATCTAAAACACGAGAAAAAATATCACTACTCATATCGCAAACCATTGGAATTGGCGAGTCAGGAAACGATTTCATTTGAGTTCCGAAAATAGTGTTATTGGATGTGCAATGAAAATAATCGTAATCTGTTGGAATATCATACCCTTTAGGAATGTAATTATATCCTGCATTTTCTGATGAGGCTACTTCATATATGTCATCATAAATTCTAGCTTCTTGAATGGCTTTAGCGCTCCAAGTTCCAGTATTTAGATAACCAGCTCTTTTTTCAAGCATGTTGAGAGCTACCATCATAAACTGTGTACTAGCACCTCCTTGCAAGAATAGAGCTTTATAACCTTTTCCTTCTAAACCCAGAAGTTCCAAAACTAATGATCTTGCTTTATCCATAACATCTACAAAAGGTTTACTTCTGTGAGAAATTTCTATTAAGGATAAGCCACTATTGTTAAAATCTAATACAGCTTCTGACGCTTTTTTTAGAACCTCTTGAGGAAGAATACAAGGCCCAGCACTAAAATTATGTTTTTTCATTGTGTTTACTTTAGGATGCAAAGGTCACAATTTATAAACTAAAAAACAGTAATAAATTAATAATTTTTGGGCTATCTTTTTAACAAGAATTCAACAGTGTCAACTCCATCTGCATAATCCCAAAGATTCGGTTTTTGTGTTTGCCCAAATGCTACTTCATCACCTAAAAAATTCTGAGATACAATACATTGAATATCTTTATAATCATTTAATAGCTTTTGTTTAAGCGTATCTTTATTGTCATAATATTCATAAAATACGGTAGCTATAGGAGACGCATAACTTAAATCTTCTTTTATCATTAAAAATCCATTCTCTAACATGTCAAACTCACTCATTAAGTAAACAGCTTTGTTATAATCGTAGTTATTGGCATATTTTGCCTCATTGATAATGGGATGCCAATGGTACATGGCTTCAAAAAAACTATCAAAATTATAATCTTTAGGTACAAAGAGTTTTGAGACATTTCTACAACCCAATCCATAATACCTAAAAATATCTTCAGAAAGCAGTAAAAGTTGTTCTTTAGTTTCATTACCAGTTAAAACGGCTACAGAGTTTCTATTGTTTCTAATTATTGATGGTTTATCTTTAAAGTAATATTCAAAATATCTGGCTGTATTATTACTACCAGTGGCAATAACACTATCAAAATTTTCTAACTTATTTTGTGTAAACGTTATTTTACCTTTAAATTCTGGCTCAATGTATTCAATATATTTTGCTAAAAAAGGTAATAGATGTTTGTCGTTAGATGATTGTTTAACCAAAACATCATGTCCTGTAATCAGTACGCACAAAAAATCATGAAATCCAACTAAAGGAATATTTCCAGCCATTATAATAGCTACCGTTTTAGGTACAACTTGATTTAAATTATAACTGTTTAACCAGTTATTTAAATTGCTATAATTTAATACATTAGACCAAGATTCTGTAGCATATACTATATTGTTCTCTGTAAACCAGCCGTTGTTTTCTTTTGCTATTGTAATTTGATGCTTAAATCCATCAAAAAATAAGTCGTTAAATAGAACAGTTTCTTTTTTTTCAATTCCTTGAGTAGTAAATTGACTTAAAAACTCCCCAAGTTTTACAAAAGCATTAATTCTTTTTTCTAATTGCATTACCTGTTTGCGTATGAAAGGTTTTGGCGTTATTTTTGTTGCTGCAAATTTATGCAAACTCAAATTAAAAATTACTATGGCGATTATAATAACAGACGAATGTATTAATTGTGGTGCTTGCGAGCCTGAATGTCCTAATACTGCTATTTACGAAGGAGCTGATGATTGGCGTTATAATGATGGTACAAGTCTTGAAGGCACAGTTGTTTTACCAAATGGTAAACAGGTAAATGCCGAAGATGCTCAAGAGCCAATAAGCGATGAAATATACTACATTGTTCCAGATAAATGTACAGAATGTAAAGGGTTTCATGATGAGCCACAATGTGCAGCTGTTTGTCCTGTAGATTGTTGTGTTCCTGATGAAAATATAGTTGAAACTGAAGAAGAACTTTTAGGGAAGCAACGATTTATGCATCCTGAAGATTAATTGTAAAATGAAAATTATATATAAACTCAAGCTTTGTCTTGAGTTTTTTTGTTAAAATAAATTACATTTGCAGTCGCTAAATTAAAACTTTATGAAAGCTGGAATTGTAGGATTACCAAATGTAGGGAAATCAACTCTTTTTAATTGTTTATCTAATGCTAAAGCACAGAGTGCAAACTTTCCGTTTTGTACTATTGAGCCTAATATTGGTGTTGTAAATGTGCCAGATCCAAGACTTGAGAAATTAGAACAATTAGTTAATCCTGAAAAAGTAATTCCTGCAACAGTTGAAATTGTTGATATCGCAGGTTTGGTAAAAGGAGCTAGTAAAGGCGAAGGTCTAGGTAATCAGTTTTTAGCAAATATTCGAGAAACAGATGCTATTTTACATGTTTTGCGTTGTTTTGATAATGATAATATAGTTCATGTTGATGGTAACGTCAATCCTATTCGCGATAAAGAGACAATAGATATTGAATTACAGCTTAAAGATTTAGAAACGGTAGAAAAAAAGCTTGATAAAGTAAAGCGAGCTGCTAAAACTGGTAATAAAGAAGCCCAAAAAGAAGAAGCTGTGCTATTAAGCATAAAAGAAGGTATTGAAGCAGGAACTTCGATACGTGCTTTAGAGTTTTCAGATGAAGATTATGCCGCTTATGTAAAACCTTTGCAATTTATTACTGATAAACCAGTAATGTACGTCTGTAATGTGGATGAGGGTGCTGCTGTATCAGGAAATAGTTATGTTGAAACGGTAAGAGAAGCAGTAAAAGATGAAAACGCAGAAGTATTAGTGCTTGCCGTAGGTACAGAAGCAGATATAAATGAATTAGATGATTATGAGGAGCGACAATTATTTTTACAGGATATTGGACTAGATGAGCCTGGTTCAGCGAAGCTGATTAGATCGGCTTATAAATTATTAAATCAGCAAACCTATTTTACCGCTGGAAAAAAAGAAGTAAGAGCTTGGACAGTATCTATTGGTGCTACTGCTCCTCAAGCAGCAGGAGTTATACATACAGACTTTGAAAAAGGGTTTATTAGGGCAGAAGTTATTGCTTACGATGATTATGTGTCTTTTGGTAGTGAATCTAAAGTAAAAGAAGCAGGTAAAATGCGTGTTGAAGGAAAAGGTTATGTTGTTAAAGATGGAGACGTTATGCACTTCTTATTCAATGTTTAATCGAGTATGGTCATAAATAAAAAACCTCCTAATTTTAGGAGGTTTTTTATTTATGATTGAGAGTAAAAGTCATTACTTTTTAACTACTCGCTCTACTAGTTTTCCTTTTTCAGATTCAATTACAAATAAATAAATACCACTTTCAAACTCTGATATATTTAAGTCTATTTCATATAAGTTTGCATCTTTATCTATAATTCTAGACTCAATTACTCGTCCATTAATATCATATATTTTAATACTCTCTAAACCAATTAAGAATGGGTTTCTTAATGTTACAGAATTATCTGTTGGATTAGGAAATAATGAGATTTTTGATGCATTAATAGTAGGGTCTTCCAAACTTAATGAAGGATTAAAAAACCAATTAAAGCCAGTATTGAAAAATATATTATTAGCTGTTATGCTAATATGGCCTCCACCAACGAATACACCACTACTTTGAGATACTGCAAACCCCGTTTCACTATTGTCAAAATCTATGAGAATATCAGCAGTATTGTCTAATCCAACATAATTTAAGACTAAATTGTAGTCATCTGCAGTTCCAGCTGTTTCATCGATTCCAGCTTCAGCATACCTAATGCCAGCCACGTCATCTGCGGCTAATGTTCGTTGTGTTTCCCCGGAAAACGATCCTTGTTGCATAGCACTTTCAGTATCTGGCACACTTAATAGAGTAGATACATCGCGATCTCCATTTGCAGAAAATGTACCTGACGGTAAATCAGCTAAATCTCTACTGTAAGTTGTTTGATCTATTGTTCCAGCTATTGTAAAAGGATTGTTATCGGCAATTTTAAAATAATTCAAATTAACATCATCTCCTCTGATATCATCTGCAGATCCAATTATACCATCTGCTCCAGCATCTAAATTAAACGTGTCATCAGCTCCATCAGTGGCTTTAGTATAATTTCTATTAGCTCCTGTAAGGCCAGATTCTGTTGCAGCATTACAATGAGCTAAACCTAAAGAGTGTCCCATTTCGTGTAATAAAACAGATTCAAAATCTACATCTGAACCAGAAATCACTCCAAATTCAACATTACCAGTTGTAGTAACAAGACCATTGAACATGGCAACAGCATTTTGTACAGAAACTTGCATATTTGTAGCAAAGGTACTAGTCGGATCTATACCTACTGTTACAGTAACTGTACCTCCAGTTCCATTATATCCTATTGGGTGTGTAACGACATCTAAACCATTAGCATCACCTGCAAATACATATGCAAAAGCTGATGCAAAATTTATTGGTATAGAAATGAGAATTGATAAGACTATTGTTGTTATAATTGATTTATTAAAGTATAGTTTTTTCATAATTTTAAAGTATTACGTTTTTAAGAATTATTAGTAAGATGAAGAGAATAAACGATAAGTAACTTGAGATGCTAATGAGCTATCCTTTTTATTAGTACACTCACAATCTTTATCATTATTAATAAATTCAATTGTATTACAATTTGTAGCTATTGCCATAATAGCATTACGAGATTCGGTAATCACCAATTTATTATCTCTTAATTGTAATTCTTCTTTGTAAATCCCAGAATGTTCAGGAGTTTCAAATTCATAAGTTAAAAACCAACCTCTTCCTAATTCATTGGTAATTTTAGGATTTACCATTTCAAAATCTCTAGTGTTTAGTTTAAATGTTCTAGAAATTTTTGATTGGAAAGATAAATTTGGGTGATCAAAATTAGTGGATGCAATCTCGCTATTATTTAAATTAGCAATAACGAAAATTCGCTCTTGTGGAAAGCTATTTTGGGCAGCAATCGAATTGCAAAATAAAACAGCAATAAAAAGTAGTAATAAGTGTTTCATAGATTGTTAATTGGTTTTTTAATATTTAATTATAGTATAAATATAAAAATTTTATATTAAAGTAGCATCTGTCCATTGTTAGTAATGCTAGAAATATTGTTAATTACTTTGTAAAAACTGTATTTCATTTTTTATACCGAAATACTATATTTACCACTTATGCAATTTTTTCAGATTTATGTCTCAACAAACTAACTATACTGAAGATAATATACGCTCTCTAGACTGGAAAGAGCATATCAGAATGCGTCCAGGTATGTATATTGGTAAGCTTGGTGATGGATCCTCTCCAGATGATGGTATATATATATTACTCAAAGAAGTTCTTGATAACTCTATTGATGAGTTTGTTATGGGAGCAGGGAAAACCATTGAAGTTTCTATCCAAGGTAGTAAAGTAATTGTAAGAGATTATGGACGAGGTATTCCTTTAGGTAAGGTGGTAGATGTGGTGTCCAAAATGAATACTGGAGGAAAGTATGATTCCAAAGCCTTTAAAAAATCTGTTGGGTTAAATGGTGTTGGTACCAAGGCTGTAAATGCCTTATCAACCTATTTTAGAGTAGAGTCTACAAGAGATGGTAAATCAGCTTCAGCAGAATTTGAACAAGGTAACCTAACAAATCAAGAAACATTAGACGATACTTCCAGACGAAAAGGTACTAAAGTCTCCTTTGTGCCTGACGAAGCAATCTTTAAAAATTATAAGTATCGTAGTGAGTATGTTGCTAAAATGCTCAAAAACTATGTATACTTAAATCCTGGATTAACTATCCTTTTTAATGGCGAGAAATATTACAGTGAAAATGGTTTAAAGGATTTATTAAGTGAAACTATCAACGAAACAGACTTACTATATCCCATAATTCATTTGCGAGGCGATGATATTGAAGTTGCTATAACACATAGTAAAACACAATACAGCGAAGAGTATCACTCATTTGTTAATGGGCAAAACACCACTCAAGGAGGAACGCATTTAGCCGCTTTTCGTGAAGCATTAGTGAAAACAGTTAGAGAATTTTATGGTAAAAATTTTGATGCATCAGATGTTAGAAAATCAGTCGTATCTGCTATAGCTATAAAAGTTATGGAGCCTGTTTTTGAGAGTCAGACAAAAACAAAACTGGGTTCTACAGATATGGGAGGAGATTTACCAACCGTTAGAACTTATATCAATGACTTTGTAAAAACACAACTTGACAATTTTTTGCATAAGAATTCTGCTGTAGCCGAAAGTCTTCAACGTAAAATATTGCAAGCAGAACGTGAGCGTAAGGAATTATCAGGTATCAGAAAGCTTGCAAAAGACAGAGCTAAAAAGGCGAGTCTTCACAATAAAAAATTACGTGATTGTCGTGTGCATTTTGGTGATACTAAAAGCGAACGAAATCTAGAAACAACCTTATTTATTACAGAGGGAGATTCTGCTTCTGGTAGTATCACGAAATCCAGAGATGTTAACACACAAGCAGTTTTTAGTTTAAAAGGAAAACCTCTTAACTGTTATGGATTAACCAAAAAAATTGTCTACGAAAACGAAGAGTTTAACTTATTACAAGCAGCTTTAAACATTGAGGAATCTCTTGAGGACTTACGTTACAATAATGTCGTGATTGCTACAGATGCTGATGTAGATGGTATGCATATTCGTTTGTTATTAATTACATTCTTCTTGCAATTCTTCCCAGAAGTCATTAAGGAAGGACATTTATACATTTTGCAAACACCATTATTTAGGGTAAGAAATAAAAAAGAAACTATTTACTGCTATACAGAAGAAGAACGTGTCAATGCAATAGAAAAACTTAAACCTAAACCAGAGATTACCCGTTTTAAAGGACTAGGAGAAATTTCACCAGATGAATTTAAATATTTTATTGGTGAAGATATGCGTTTAGATCCTGTTATGTTGGATAAAGATATGTCTATTGAAGAGTTATTATCTTTTTACATGGGAAAAAATACACCTTCAAGACAAGAGTTTATTATTAATAACCTCAAGGTTGAATTAGATATCGTAGAAGATAATTAATGAGAACCAATAACGCTAAAGTTCGAAACACAATCATATCAGTCTATTTTGTACTGATAGTTATGGCTATTGTTTTAGCCACTGTTTTTAGTGCATTTAGCGATTTAACTAGCAGTCCATTTTTTACATTCGCAATAGTAGTACTATTTTTTGTTATCGTGTTTTTTGTAGTGCATTCTATCTCTAAATATTTTGAATATGATAGCGATGGTATGAAAGTGGTTCTAATTAATAAAGGGTTGATTATTACTGATGGACCAAGTAGTAGAAGAGAGCAGGTTTTAGAATTTTCAAAAGAAGACTTGGTGTCTTTTAAGTTTAATAATTATATTATTTATAAATCACTTACAATTTATTACAATGACTCCAGAGGAAATAAGCAGAAGGAGACTTTTAATGTCACTTTAGTAAACAGAAAAAAACGAAAATATATCAGACAATCATTAAGTAAAATGATTAAACACAACCGTAAATTAAAGCAGTAGATGATAGACGAAAATGACGATTTAATTAATGATACTAACGAAAATCAAGAAACTATTACCAAAGTTACTGGTATGTATAAAGATTGGTTTTTAGATTATGCTTCCTATGTAATTTTAGAACGTGCAGTTCCAGCTATTGAGGACGGTTTTAAACCTGTACAGCGACGAATTATGCACTCCATGAAAGATCTTGATGATGGTCGTTACAACAAAGTAGCAAACATTGTTGGTCATACTATGCAATACCATCCACATGGAGACGCTAGTATTGCAGATGCTATGGTGCAGATTGGTCAGAAAGATTTACTGATAGACACCCAAGGAAACTGGGGAAATATTTTAACTGGAGATCGCGCCGCAGCTTCTAGGTATATTGAAGCTCGAATCTCAAAATTTGGTTTAGATGTAGTTTATAATCCTAAAATAACCGAATGGCAAGCGAGTTACGATGGTCGTCGTAAGGAGCCTGTGAATTTGCCTGTAATGTTTCCATTGTTATTAGCTCAAGGAGGCGAAGGAATTGCTGTAGGTTTATCAACTAAAATATTACCACATAACTTTATCGAGTTAATCGATGCCTCTATAAAACATTTACAAGGAAAGCGCTTCAATATAGTGCCAGATTTTCCAACAGCAGGAATTGCCGATTTTACTAATTATAACGATGGAAATCGCGGAGGAAAAGTAAGAGTTCGTGCTAAAATTTCTCAACTTGATAAAAATACGCTAGTCATTACCGAAATTCCGTTTGGTACAACAACCTCTTCATTAATAGATTCCATATTAAAGGCTAATGATAAAGGCAAGATTAAAATTAAAAAAATAGAAGATAATACTGCTGCTGAAGTAGAGATTTTAGTGCATTTACCGTCTGGTTTATCTCCAGATAAAACGATTGATGCCTTATATGCATTTACCAGCTGTGAAACATCTATTTCACCTTTAGGTTGTGTTATAGAAGATAACAAACCATTGTTCATTGGTGTCTCAGAAATGCTTCGGCGTTCAACTGATAATACAGTTCAGCTATTAAAGCAAGAGTTGGAAATAAAGCTTGGAGAATTAGAAGAGCAGTGGCATTTTGCAAGTTTAGAACGTATTTTTATAGAAAACCGTATTTATCGTGATATTGAAGAAGAAGACACTTGGGAAGGTGTTATTTCGGCTATCGATAAGGGTTTACAACCACATATTAAACATTTAAAACGTGAGATTACTGTTGATGATATTACACGTTTAACAGAAATTCGTATCAAGCGTATTTCTAAATTCGATATTGATAAAGCTCAGCTAAAAATTGACGCTTTAGAAGAACAAATTGCCGAAGTAAAACACAATTTAGCCAATCTTATCGATTATGCCATAGCGTATTTTACAAGGCTTAAAAAAGAGTATGGAGACGGTCGTGAACGTAAAACCGAGATTCGCACGTTTGATGATGTCGATGCCACTAAAGTGGTTATTCGTAATACCAAACTCTACGTTAACAGAGAAGAAGGCTTTATTGGAACCTCCTTACGTCGCGATGAGTATGTTTGCGATTGTAGTGATATAGACGATATTATTGCCTTTACTGAAGAAGGTAAAATGATGGTTACCAAAGTGGATAGCAAAACCTTTATTGGTAAAAACATCATTCACGTAGCAGTCTTTAAAAAGAAAGACAAACGTACCATTTACAATATGATTTATCGCGACGGTTCTAAAGGCGCATCGTTTATTAAGCGTTTTGCGGTAACGAGTATTACTCGCGATCGTGAATATGATCTTACTAATGGTAACAAAGGCTCTAAAGTGTGGTACTTCACAGCGAATCCTAACGGAGAAGCAGAAACCATATCTGTGTATTTGCGTCAAGTAGGAAGTATTAAAAAGCTGAAATGGGACGTTGATTTTTCCGATATTCTTATAAAAGGTCGTGCTTCAAAAGGTAATGTCGTTACTAAATATTCCGTTAAGCGTGTGGAGCTTAAAGAAAAAGGTGTATCAACCCTTAAGCCACGCAAAATATGGTTTGACGATACAGTACAACGCCTTAATGTCGATGGAAGAGGTGAGTTGGTTGGCGAATTTAGAGGTGAAGACCGTTTACTAATAATTACCCAAAAAGGAATCGTAAAAACTATTATTCCTGAAGTTACAACACATTTTGATGACGATATGATCGTTATGGAGAAGTGGATTCCTAAAAAACCCATTTCTGCAGTCTATTTTGATGGTGAGAAGGAGCGTTACTATGTAAAACGCTTTTTGGTAGAGAACGAAGGACGTGAGGAAAGCTTTATTAGCGATCATGCGGATTCGCAACTAGAAGTCGTGTCTACAGACTGGAAACCTGTTGCCGAAATTGTCTACGGGAAAGAACGTGGTAAGGACAGACGTGAGAATGCGTCTGTGAATTTAGAAGAATTTATTGCTGTAAAAGGGATTTCTGCTTTGGGTAACCAATTATCTAAATATAAAGTGAATCAGGTTAATTTATTAGACCCAATTCCTTATGAAGCACCAGAGGAAGTTCCTGCGGAAGATATAGAAGTTGTAGATGAACAAACTGTCTCGTCGAGCGCAGTCGAGACGTCTCAAGATTCTACTTCAGATTCTGAAACCAAACCAACTATAAAGCCAGAAGACGATTCCGATTTAGAAGTAGACGGCGAAGGGCAAATTACCTTGTTTTAGTATGTGTCATTTCGAGAATCCAGACTGTAAATATCTGGAGACGTAGCAATCTGTTTAATCAATGTTCTTTTTAAGAGATATCCACAACAAATTATCATGTACTTCACTATGACCAAGTATTTGTCATTGTTTATAGAATAACATTACTGCTTATAAGCCACACTTGTTTTTGATTTAATTGGGCTACAAATATTAAATCGAATCATAATGATTAATGTCTAGGAGTCTTTTCCGAAGAATGAATTAACAAAACTTGGAAAGATATGTGAGCAAAGCGAACGCCAAGTTTTGGTAATTGGTTTTTCTGATTGACCAAGAATTAGAAAAAATTCCTTGGAAAAGTGTCTTTTCTTTTGGTTCGTTTTCTTTGGACACGCAAAGAAAATGAACATAATTTAAAACAGATTAATTCTGCTTGTAAGCCACACCTTTCTGCTTTATCGTTTCACCAACATAACTATACTCAAAGGTGTAAGACGAATCTGTAGTCGTTAGTATTTTTAAATGCACATCCTTACGTTCAGCTCTGTTTTTAGGATTAATCGTTCTAAAAACCATTTCACAATCGTTTATCCAACGTACAGTACTAGAATCTGTATGATTGTTGTAGGTTTCTATTTGTAGCTCATTCGTTCTATTAAACGTTGCCGTATAAAGTGTACCACTAATAGTCACTTCGCTATAAAAATTACCTGTTTTATAATCCTTGCAATCACGTGCTTTTTCGTAACAACTAGTAAACAGAATAAGTAGAAGAGCAGTATATAGAAATCGCATAAAAAATGTTTCCACAAAATTACATAAAAGCTGGTTTCTTATAGAACAATTTTAGAAATAAACTTTAGTAAGTATCCATTCGATTTATACTCGAAAATACATTCAAGTAAAAACACGCATAAATAATACCTAATGTCACTTTAGTTTTGTTACCGACAACAATGTCATCTTCCCGAAAACATTAATAGAGGTGGATTCTGAAAAACCTTAAAAGAGTAAGAGTTATTAAAATTACAAAACAATGAATACTCAAAACCAAAGATTAGAAGCGGCAAAATTAGCGCGCGAACTGGATGCTCCAAAAACACTAGCTGTTTTAAACGATGACACTAAAAACAGTCCAATTAGTGAGATTTTAGAAACGGCTGATAAAGAAGTCGGAAGAGAAAAACTAATGTCTGTTATTTTAAATAGCGACTATCCTTTTTGGGCATTAGGAGCCTTACGCTATTTGTCTGATATAGATACTTATAAAGACGCTTTAAAAGAAAAAGCCAGAATTGCCTTTCTACCTTCGGATGAGGACAATCCAGCGATGTCTATGAGAGCAGAAGGTGTTGAAGAGTCTAAACTACAAAGCATTAATACATTCGAGATGTATTTAGCCTGTGGTATTGGCTATGTAGCTAATTTTACCATTTGGTATTTTACACCACCTTTTAGTAATTCATGGACTAAAAGTACCATTTACAGTGGCGATAAAATACCAGTTTGCCAAAGTCAAACAAAAGGTTGTGATTTCTTCTCTTTACCAAACGAACCTTTAAAACCAGGCGATGTGGTTATGATGACTGTGGGAGTTGGTGGCGGACCAGATGCACGTACAAACTTCTGGTTTAAGTACGATCCACAAGCAAAATACACTGCGCAAATAGATTGTCATGGTACAACGCTTATACCTGACTTTAGCTATGTTGTAAAAAGCAATTAAGCGCTGAATATATAATTTATAGTGACAAAAAAAGCTACTAATACTAGTAGCTTTTTTTATTGACTGACATCCTTAAAAACAGTAACTTGTATAAAACTTTTAGAGTCTTATGAAGTATTGGTTACTTATTATGTTGTTAGCTCTGTTGCATCAGCAACAAGCAGAATGGATGCAGTACTTTAACGAGCAAAAACTAAAAGCAGAGACCTTAAAAGCAGAAATTGATAAAACCGACAGACAAATCGATGCCATGGTGTTTGAGTTGTATGGCTTAACAGATGAGGAAATTAAAATAGTTGAGGAAGCCACTAAATAAAAAAGCATCGATTTACAAATACTTTAACTAAAATAAAAGTAAGTGATTTTTAAAACCTTTGAAACCGAACGTTTACGTATGCAACCTGTTACTGTAGCAGATGCAGCTTTTATTTTAGAGCTGCTAAACACACCAAAATGGTTACAACATATTGGCGACAGAAACGTCCATACATTGGTAGATGCTACAAATTATATACAAACGAAGATGCAGCCACAGCTGGAGCGTTTGGGTTTTTCTAACTATACAGTAATTAGAAAAAGTGATAATGCCAAAATAGGCACTTGTGGTTTATACGATAGAGAAGGTCTAGAAGGTATAGATATTGGTTTTGCCTTTTTACCAGCCTACGAAGGCAAGGGTTATGGGTTTGAGTCGGCTAACAGATTAAAACAAGCGGCTTTTCAAGAGTTTGGTATCACAACTATTGGTGCAATTACAACTAAAGAGAATATGGCTTCTCAAAAGCTACTTGAAAAACTAGGCTTACAGCAAGTTGGTACAACCATATTGCCAAACGACAACGAGGAGTTATTACTCTATAAATTAGAGAGAGACAGTTAATTAGTCTTCAAAACTCTTAAAACTCCCATCTTTATAGAAAATAACAATACGTTCTATTGCCTTATCACCAGATCGTACATCAGAAGGCTTTATTTCGGTTTTTGGTGGTTTGGGTAATTCTGTAGTAATTTTTGGTTCGGTTTTTTGTTCTTGCGCAGGAAATTGTCCTTTACCATTTAGCAACCAATACAATTCGACTTCTGGATAGGAGGCAAGTACCTTCATTACAAAATCTAAACTCGGCTTATTTCTACCACTTAAAATGTGCGAAATAGAAGAGCGTTGTACACCAATTTTCTCCGCAAACGAGGAGCCTGTTTCACCGTAAAAATCGATGACTTTTTGTAGACGTTTTGCAAAATTTTGTGTGTTTATCATTGTAAACAGTAAAAACAGAGATTAAGATGTTACAAATGTAATCAATATACGTATAATAACAACTAATTAGATGTGTAAAGTTAAATACATACTAATTTAAAACTTTATATAGTATATTTTAAATTACTGAAATTAAATATGTTAAATTAAAAGTATATTGATTAATGATAATTTTTCAATTTGTAATAATCAATTTTGTAAAAACAATAGTTATTTGGTTACAATTGTATGCAAAAAAGCTATAAACACTTGTTTACAAATGTAAAAAAGCAAATGTTTAACTTTGTAACTTAAAACTCATTCATGCATCAAGACTATCTACAAGAGTTGTTTAAAAACCATCGCGAAAATGCCTTATCGCATCGTTACATAAACAACGATCATATTGTACCACTTTTGCAAAATTTACCAGAACAATTTCAAGTTTCAGAAATTGGTAAATCGGTAAATCAAGAAGCTATTTATAAGGTGCAATTTGGTTCTGGTTCTAAAAAATTACTATTCTGGTCGCAGATGCATGGTAACGAGTCGACCACGACAAAGGCCTTATTCGATCTGTTTAATGTGTTTGCGAGTGATAATTCTGTTGTTAAGCAGCTTCTAGAAGCTTGTACAATTGTCGTGATTCCTATTTTAAATCCAGATGGCGCACGTGCTTACACACGATTAAATGCTAACGAGATAGATTTAAATAGAGATGCGCAAGACTTATCGCAACCCGAAAGCAAGGTATTGCGTGAGTTGTTTAATGCCTTTAAACCAGATTTTTGTTTTAATCTGCATGGTCAGCGTACTATTTTTAATGTAGGAGACACCAATAAACCAGCAACAGCTTCGTTTTTAGCACCTGCTCAAGACATCAAAACTACCATCACACCAACGCGCAGAAAAGCCATGGAAGTAATTGTGGCTATTAATAACAATTTGCAATCTGTTATACCAGAACAAGTAGCTATTTACAACGATGCGTTTAATTTAAATTGTGTTGGAGATACCTTTCAAAGCCTCAATGTGCCAACCATTCTGTTTGAGGCTGGACATTATAAACGTGATTATTCACGAGATACCACGAGAGAATTTATGTTTCAGTCCTTGTTAGTTGCTATACATTATATTGCTACTAATCCAGTTTCAGGTGAAGGGTACGAGCCTTATTTAGAAATACCACAAAATAATAAGCGTTTTTGCGATGTTATTATTAGAAATGCCGTATTTACCAATTATGGCGAAGAGCGTATAAAGGATATTGCCATTCAATATCAAGAAGTTCTTACAGATACTACTATAGAATTTAAACCAAAAGTGGAAAAAATTGCGAACCTTCAAAAGTATGTTGCACATAAAGAGATTGATGCTAACAAATATACAGTATTAACCACAAAATTTGAAGAAATTACACTCGCCTACGAAAACGATTTCGTTTTGATAAACAATGAATTATTTTCATTAAAATAGGTTTTTAATCTAAAAAACATGTAGAATCTTTAAGGATTTTGTAGTATTTTTGTATTTTATTTAAAAAAATCTGTTATGGCTAAAATACGATTAGATGAAATTGACCACCAAATTCTAGATATGTTAATCGACAATACTAGAGTTCCTTTTACAGATATTGCAAAAAAATTATTAATATCTGCTGGTACAGTTCATGTGCGTGTAAAAAAAATGGAAGAAGCTGGTATTATTAAAGGCTCGTCACTGACATTAGATTATCAAAAATTAGGCTATTCGTTTATTGCCTATGTTGGTGTGTTTTTACAAAATACCTCACAAACGCAATTTGTTTTAGAGCGTATTCAGCAAATACCTTTTGTTACTGTAGCTCACATTACCACTGGAAAATTTAATATTTTCTGTAAAATACGCGCCAGAAATACGAAGCATGCTAAAGAGGTTATTTTTATGTTAGATGATATTGATGGTATTTACAGAACAGAAACCATGATATCGTTAGAAGAAAGCATAAACGATAAAAAACGACTAATGCATCATATTTTTAACGAAATATAATTTACAAGCCCTTTTTTAAGGGCTTTTTTAATACCTAATTCATCCATGTTGACATCAGATTTAAAAGACACAGAGTACAACCCTTACTACAAAACGTATGTTGATAAAGCGTCAGCTTCTCTAAACGTTGTTGATAATTTAAAAGACAACCTAAACTACACACTTGATATATTACAATCTATAGACGACTCTAAATACGATTATCATTATGCAGAAGGCAAATGGACTATTAAAGAGTTAGTGCAACATGTTATTGATACAGAACGCGCGTTTGCATACAGAGCCTTACGCTTTTCTAGAAACGAAACGATTAATCTATTAGGTTTTGATCAGGATGATTTTAATAGAGAGAGTTTTGCAAATACGAGACGTAAAGATGAATTACTAGAAGATTTTATTGCGACTAGATCTGCAACCATCGCTTTGTTTTCAAGTTTTAATGAGACGATGCTTAAACGTATTGGTATGGCAAGTGGTAGTAATATGTCTACAAGAGCTACAGGATTTATTATTGTAGGTCATACTAGGCATCATCTAGATGTTTTACAAGAGCGTTATTTGTAGGCTCTTTTTACTCTTCTTTATTTTCATCTAAACCTAACTCGTTGGTATCTGCTGTGTCTAGCTCGTCATCATCTTCTTCTATACTCTCATAATTTACCATGGAGTAGCGGAGTTTACTACCTATTTTAACCAGATAAATAGTGTCTAGAGTTTCTACTTGAACAGCTTCAATAGTTTCGTTTTTATGGTTATCGAAGACAATAATATCATCATCTCCATAACCATCAGGAAACTTGGTAACCAGTAAGTTGAGAATGTCTGGTGTCAACTTTTTGTAATCAATAATTATGCGCCTCATCTCAATACAATGTTAGTAATTGGAACTACAACGAAATTATTCTAATCAATAGCAATACGTATTCTAAAGTTACAAAATTTTCTTTTTAATAAATTAAATCTAAAAGAAAATTAGTTAAGATGCGACCCTTCATGCATTTTGAGTTTTCAAATAAAAACCTCATTCTCAATAGCTCTGCAGAGCCTGTCGAAGTACTTTTTCTTTCAGAAAAAACTCGAATTGACGGTTTTTTAATATGAAATTCTTGTTTTCGATACATTCCGACGTTTGCAGTCGGAATACTCAAACTGACGAAACTTAATCAAAATAAACAACAAGTTAAGACGCGTAATATTTAAATGAGTCGCGAATAAGATCATTAGAAACTTGACAGTCAATTTTAGTTTTACTAATATCTTCTAACAACACAAAATTGATATTACCATAGGAATTCTTTTTATCAAATTTAAGGAGCTCGATAATGGGTTCTAAATCAGAATCTTCAAAAGTTACTTTACTGTATGTGTTTAATATAGCAGCTTTTATGGCGTGCATTTTATCTTCAGGGAAATCAAGCAGTTTATTTGAAATATAGGTGGCTAATATCATACCAATAGCAATAGCTTCGCCATGAAGTAAATCCTCTTTTTCAGGATGGCTTAAAAAATACGATTCGATGGCGTGACCAAGCGTATGACCATAATTTAGAGTCTTACGTAAACCATTTTCCAAAGGGTCTTCTGTAACGATATTATTTTTAATAACAACAGAACGATGTATCAAAGCATCTAAATCGTCTAGCGTTAAGGATTTTAAATTGGTCATTTGTTGCCAATAGGCTTCATCATAAATTAAACCATGCTTTAACATTTCTGCTAAACCAGAACGCATTTGGTTTTGAGGTAAAGTGTTTAAAAATTGGGTATCTATTAAAACCATAGCGCCAACATTAATCACACCAATTTGGTTTTTAATCACGCCAAGATCTACTCCAGTTTTTCCACCAACAGAGGCATCTACCATAGCTAATAGAGATGTAGGAATATTTATATAAGTAATACCGCGTTTGTAAGTAGACGCCACAAAACCACCCAAATCTGTAACAACACCACCTCCAAGATTAAGCATTACGCTTTTGCGATCTGCATCTAACTCTGATAAGGCATTCCAAACACCAGTACAGGTATCAATGGTTTTATAAATCTCACCAGCTTCAATCTCAATAACCTCAATAGCTATGTCAGTTTCTAAATGAGATAAAAAATAGGATAAGCAATGTTCATGCGTATTACTATCTACTAACACAAAAATTTTAGAGAAGGTATTGTCATTTAAAAATGCGTTTAAATGTGTATAACATTCTGTGTTAAAATGAACGGGATAGTCTTTAGTAATAATGCTTTTCACGAATTTAATTTTGCTGTGAAAATAAGTAGTTTTTAGGTAAAAATATATCATCTTTATTAATATTTTTGTTGTAAATCTCATTTAAATGGCATCAGAAAAAATATTTGATAATACAGAAGTAGCCTTTAGTTTAAAAAACGATTCAGAACTGGAACGTGCTTATTTTTTGTTTAAAATGATATCACATCAACCACTAGTTAGAATCGGTACAGCTGCTACCAACTTTGCGCTTAAAGCTAACTTACCAGTTGAAGGTTTAATACGCTCTACGGTTTTCGATCATTTTTGTGGTGGTGTTAATGAAGATGATTGCTTGCCTGTAATAGATAAAATGTACACGAAAGGTGTGAGCTCGGTTTTAGATTATTCTGTTGAAGGTAAGGAGAGTGCCAATCAGTTTGATGATGCGAAAGATAAGATATTAAAACTGATTCATTTTGCAGACGAGAAGGATGCCATGCCAATAGTTGTATTTAAACCAACTGGTTTTGGACGTTTTTATCTTTTTGAAAAAAAGGGTTCTGGAAAGACCTTAACCAAAGATGAGCAGGAAGAATGGGAACGACTAGTAAACCGTTTTGATGAGGTGTGTAAATTAGCAAAAGAGAAAGATGTAGAAGTTTTAATTGATGGAGAAGAAAGTTGGATGCAAGATGCAGCAGACGATTTAGTAGAAGACATGATGAGACGATACAATACCGAAAAACCAATCGTATATAATACTTTGCAGACCTATCGTTGGGATAGATTGGCCTATTTAAAAGCGTTACATAAGCGTGCTAAAACCGACGGTTTTACTGTTGGAATGAAAATAGTTCGTGGTGCTTATATGGAGAAAGAACGCGATAGAGCAGAGGCAAAGGGTTATGAGTCACCAATTTGTAAAGACAAAGCAACTACAGATGCTAACTTTAATGACTGTATGACTTATATGCTTAATAACTTAAAAGATATATCTGTCTTTATTGGCACACATAACGAAGAGAGTTCCTATTTGGCAATGCAAATCATGAAGGATTTAAAGATCTCTAAAAGTGATAATCGCGTGTGGTTTGGGCAACTTTTTGGTATGAGTGACCATATTAGCTATAATCTAGCAGAACATGGATATAATGTTGCTAAATATGTGCCTTTTGGACCAGTAAAGGATGTGATGCCTTACTTAATTCGCCGTGCAGAAGAAAATACCTCTGTTGCAGGGCAAACAAGTAGAGAGCTTAATCTATTGAAGCAAGAGAAAAAAAGACGTAGACTCTAACTGAATTTAAACCACTTTTTCTTGTTAGGCTCTGCTCCATAACCATAGCCATAGCCTTTCTTTTTATTGGCGCCATTAAGTAAAGTAACCATATTAGGTAATCGTCCTTCCTCATACATGGTTTGTGCTATATGAAGTTGTCTCTTATCTACATTATCAGCACTCACAACATAGACAAACATATCTGCAAAGTGACTAATGAGTAACGTGTCTGTCACCAAACCAACAGCAGCAGTATCAACAATGATATAGTTGTATTCTTTTTTAACGATATCGAATAATTCAGTTACGCGATCATTCATTAATAATTCAGCGGGATTTGGAGGGATTGTTCCAGAAGGTATGACGTGTAAATACTCATTGTCTTTGTCTGTAACAATCACATCTTTTAGAGTTAGGTCAGAATCACTTATGTAATCTGTTAATCCTTTTTTAGCTGTAATTTTTAAATAGTCGTTTACTCTTGGTACACGAATGTCAGTTTCTAATAACAGTACCTTTTGTTCAGAAAACGAAAAAGACGACGCTAAATTTACAGAGGTATGCGATTTTCCTTCTTGCTTTGTAGTAGAGGTAACAAAAATGGTTTTACCAGTTTTATTTTTGTTTTTAAGCATGAAGTTAATATTCGTTCGCAATAATCTAAAGGCTTCTGCTTTAGGTGAGTAATCTACTTTTTCAACCAGTTTTTTGCGTTTACTAGCTTTTGGAATATCTCCAATAAATGGTGCCTTTACAAGTTTTAATACATCGTTTTTGGTATGCACTTTAGTGTCTAATAAATCTAAAGCGTAGATAATTGCAATAGGGATTAACAAACCAATTAATAATGCTGCTAGATAAATTACTTTTCTTTTTGGAGCAACTGGAGTACTCGAGGTATAAGCCGATTGTATAATTTTAGCATTTGGAGAGGACATGCCTAACGTAATAGCAGTTTCTTCACGTTTTTCTAATAGATATAGATACAACGATTCTTTAATACCTTGTTGACGCTCTATATTTCTAAACTGTCTCTCTTTTTTTGGAGCAGAATAAATTTGAGAACTAATACGCCTATCTTCTTTATTTAAAGCACTCAACGTAATCTCACTAGAAGAGCGTAAGTTTTTTAAACTCTGGTCTAAATTATTTTTCAGAGCTTCAATTTGGCTATTTAAGTTAACAACCGTTGGGTTTTTGTCACTAGAGTTTTTAAGAATTCGATCTCTTTGTAATACTAAATCATTATAATTTTTAGTAATTATAGAGACGTTACTATCCTCAATACCAACATTTGCTGGTAGTAAATCGGTATCACGACCATCTTCAGCAATATAATCACTCATGTAGTCTATTAGCTGAATTTGATTGGTAGTGTTGACAAGGCGTTGCTCGTTCTCTTTTTCTGTTTGTAAAAAAATACTAGATTGTGTTGCCAAATCGGATAGTCTATTATTTTTCTTTAAAGTTTCAGCAGTTAAATCAACTTGTTCTAGCTCACTTGAAACAATCTCTAATCGATTGTTTATAAAGTCTGAAGTAACTTTAACTACTTGTTCCTTATCATTAATGGCATCCTCATTATACTTCTCAATAAGCTTATTTAAAATAAGTTCAGCTTTAGATTTTATATGCTGTTTGATTGATAAGGTTAAAACACTAGAATTTTTAGTTGTACCAATTTTTATTTGACCTTGATAACTTTCAACGACTAATGGAACAGGTCTAATGCTTACTTTTACCATAGCATCAGGCTCGGTACCATAAACTCCTGAATTTGGTGTGATAATTAAATCACCAATACTGGTTGGTATTCTATCACCAAAAGAAAATGTTTTTGTATTGCTCTCATCCTCTTTTTTTAGAGAAAAGAATTTTTTAGAATTAATTCTTGAGGTTTTAAAGGTATTGTCATCAATAATTTTCACATAAAAGGTAGTGTCCATTTTATGTACGGCAGAATCACTAGCAATAAAATTTAAATTTAAAGGCGGATTCATAAATACCTCTTTGTCTTTAACGCGACCAACAACATGAAAATTGATATTGAGTCCTAAATCCTCTACAACTTTAGTAATAATAGAGCGAGACTTTATAACTTGAACTTCATCAATAACATTAGAGTTGTTATTTGAGAATAAGCCATAATCTTGTAAGGCAGTAATTTCAGATAAACGTTTATCACTTTTATCTTCATTTAATTTTATTGAGGCAGTCGATAGGTATTGATTTGGTGTATATCTTAAGTTTGAATAAGCGTATATTAAAGCAATAAGAGCACTTAAAGCAATCCATTTCCATTTTGACACATAGATATCAATTAGGTCTCTAAAATTATCTTTATTTATGGTGTTGTTGTCCATGATTGATTGTTTGTACTTAACACTATCTAATTAAAATAGCAATAATAGTTGCTAAAGTTCCAACGGCAGAAATAAGAACGGCGTTATTTTGTGTATAATTAGAGGTTCGTGCTTTGGATTTATTAGGCTCTACGTAAATAACATCGTTTTGTGATAAATAGTAATTTTTAGAATTTACAATATTTACTGATGTTAGGTCTAATTTTGCATAGCGTTTTTCTCCGTCTAGTTCTCTAATTAATAAAATATTATTTCTCTTGCCATAGATTGTTAAGTCTCCGGCATAACCTAAAGCTTCAGATAATGTAATACGTTCGTCACTAATGGTATACGTTCCAGGTCTATTAACTTCACCTAAAACAGTAATTGAGAAATTTATTAATCGAATATTAACAATTGGGTTTTTCAGATATTCTTCCAACTTTTTGGTTAACATATCTGTAGCTTGAGTTCTCGTTAGTCCTTTCATCTGTAAGGCGCCAAGCACTGGAAACTGAATCGTTCCGTCGTTATTAATCAAGTAACTCTGCATTCTCGTATTATTTTGTTGCGCATTAGTTTGAGTGCTAAAGGACGCTACAGGTAAATTAAATGGCCTAACTGCATCTGGATCCAGACCAGATACATTAATGGTGAGCATGTCGCCAACTTTATAAGTTAATTCTGTATCATTAGTATTGATAACAGCATTGCTTAAAGGTTCATCTTGAAAGTATACTATGTTTTTGGTTGGCCCACATGATGTTAGCATGAAAATTACTAATAGTATTAGCAGACTATTGATGTTATTTTTAAAACTCATGGTTTATTTTTTAGTTGATTAGCGGTCTAATACTTCAAATTTAGAATTATTTGACACATATTCAGGAACAATATCTTTCATTAGAGATACTATTTTTAAATTTTGAGACGTAGCGCTAACCGATGATAATGTAATTATTTTAGATTCAACGGTTTCTATATCTAACTGTTTAGATTTAGCAATCATTATTTTTTCGTGATAGGTTGGTTTAGTATTTTCTCCATCAGCTAATAACTCTTCATATATTTTTTCTCCTGGACGTAATCCTGTAATTTTTATATCAATATCCTCTGGAAATTTTAAACCAGAAAGAATAATCATATTGACAGCTAAATCATAAATCTTAACAGATTTTCCCATATCGAAAACAAAAATTTCTCCTCCATTTCCCATTGTTGCTGCCTCTAGTACCAATTGACAAGCCTCGGAGATAGTCATAAAATATCTAGTGATATCTGGATGTGTGACGGTTAATGGACCACCAGATTCAATTTGTCGTTTAAATAGAGGTATCACAGAACCATTAGAACCAAGAACATTACCAAATCGAGTAGTAATAAATTTAGTGTGTCCTTTTCCTTTTAAACAATTTACGTACAACTCAGCTATGCGTTTGGTAGCTCCCATTACATTGGTTGGGTTTACAGCTTTATCTGTTGAGATAAACACAAATTTATTGATGCTATGTTTTACAGAAAGGTCTGCAATATTTCGAGTTCCATTTACATTAACACTTAATGCTTCATATGGATTATTTTCCATTAATGGCACATGCTTGTATGCAGCAGCATGGAATACTATTTTGGGTTTGTGTGTGTTGAAAATATGGTTCATTCTAATTTTATCACGAACATCACCAACTATAGCCACAAAATTTGTTATACCTTTTTGATTGAACTCTTGCTGAATATCATAAAGATAGGATTCTGCAATATCAACAAGAATTAACTTTTTAAAGTTGTAATTTGTTAATTTTCTGGCAATTTCAGAGCCAATAGAACCTGCAGCTCCAGTTACTAAAATTACTTGATTTTGATATTCATCTACAAGAATAGGATTAGTGATTTCAATAGGTTCACGACCAAGTAAGTCTTCGATCTTTACTTCTTTTATTTGGCCAATACTTAAATCGCCATCAATCCATTGCTGTACTGGAGGAACAATTTTTACTTTAAGTTTTAAAGCAAAAAGTTGACCTGTAATTTCTAATAACCTGGCAGCTTCAATATTCTGAATTGAAATAATTACTTCGTCAACTTTAAGTTTTTGTATAAACTTTTCGTTAATATCTTTTAAGCTATGAACCTTTAGTAAGTTTATTTTTTTGCCAACTTTACTTTGGTTATCATCTATAAAACCAACAACCTCTAGGTTGCTTTTTGCATCTCCTGAAATAGCATCATAAGTAATCATTCCAGAATTTCCTGCACCAAAAATTAAGACATGCGTTTTTATTTGTCCTTCTGTAACTATTTTCCTGTAGAGTGACTTTATAGTAAACTTTAAGCCTACTAAAAATAAGAAGTTAAGTAATAAGTGTATATAAATTATTGAACCTGGAAGATTAAAAAAGCTATCAGAATTGAGCTTTCTAGTTATGTAGGTTATAGAAATTAAAATTGTAGCTAAAATATTGGCGCCAATTATAATGTTCACTACATCTTTAAACCCTGTAAAACGAACGACTCCTTTGTGAGAACCAACTAGTAAGAAACTTATTAGTGCCGTTATAAAAACTATGGGAAGTTGTTTGATGAAAACTTCAAAATCAAAAGATAGTTTAAAATTGAAACGAATTAAATAGGCAAAAAAGAACGTTACCAAAACAACCGAAGCATCAAAAAGTAAAACCAACCATTTTGATGCATATCTGTTTGATATTTTCTGAAGAAAACCTTTAAGCATAAGCGAAATAAGATTTAAAACAGTTTAATATTCTTTCTAAGTCAGCTTCAGTAAGGTTAGAGCCACTTGGTAAACACAGTCCTCTATTAAATAAATCGTCTGAAACACCATTTACATACTTTGGATAGTCGGCAAAAACAGGTTGTTGGTGCATTGGTTTCCAAAGCGGTCTAGTTTCTATATGTTGTTTTTCAAACGTTTTATGTAAGTCATCTCTCATTTTAGATGATTCAGTTAGTATAGTTGATAACCATCTGTTAGAGAAGTTTCCTTCTGGTTCACCTGTAAAGGTAATACCTTCTATATGTTGTAATTCTGTTTTATAAAACTCAAAATTCTTTCTACGTTGGTTAACACGCTGATCGATTACCTCCATTTGGCCACGTCCAATTCCGGCAAGAACATTAGACATTCTATAATTATACCCTACATGAGAGTGTAAATATTCTACAGCTTTATCTCTGGCTTGTGTTGCTAAAAAAACAGCTTTGTCTTTTAACGTCTCATTTTTAGTAATAAGTGCTCCACCTCCAGAAGTCGTAATAATTTTGTTTCCATTAAAGGATAAAATTGCAAAATCACCAAAAGTTCCACATTTTATAGTATTATAGGTACTTCCTAAAGCTTCTGCGCTATCTTCAATAACAGGAATATTATAGCGTTTAGAAATTTCATGAATTTCTGTTACTTTATATGGCATTCCGTAAAGATGAACTGCAATAATGGCTTTCGGCTTTTTTCCTTTGGCAATTCTATCGATAATGGCTTCCTCAAGAAGTATAGGACAGAGATTCCATGTATCCTTTTCGCTATCAATAAATATAGGTTTTGCTCCCAAATACATAATAGGATTGGCAGAAGCCGAAAAGGTTTTACTTTGGCAAATTACTTCATCATTATTTGTAACGCCTAATAATATTAACGCTAAATGTATTGCTGCAGTACCTGAACTCACAGCAGCCACGTGAGATGATTCACCTAGATAGTGTTCTATGGATTTTTCAAAAGCATTGACATTTGGACCTAATGGAGCAATCCAATTAGTCGCAAAAGCCTCATTAACATATTGAAGCTCATTACCACTCATGTGCGGTGAGGATAACCATATTTTTGTCTCCATAGGCAAATTGTTACGTAACTAAATTACCACAATTTTTATGTTTGCAGAGGGATTTGGAACATAAAAAAAGTATGAAACCCTAAAGCAACACTAATTATTTTATGTTGATTTGGAGTCTTTTACAAGTTAAATATCCATAAATAGTCTATTTAAACTCAAATATATACGACGAAAAACCTATTTCTACGATGTGAAAGAGAAAGTCTGTTTTTTCATGTTTAAATTTATGTAATGCTACGTATTTATTGGATGTCTTTTATATATTCGCTTTGTTATTTTAAAACTTTAATATCTAAAATCTTGTTTTGTAACAATGACTAATCCTTTTTCTTCTAAAACCTACACTCAAATCTGGCTGAAGCATTTTAAAGCTATCAGTACAGAGCAGGTATTTAAAAGTATTAAAGGCGTCTCTTTTTACAAGTCTAAATACTTGCCACTTTTTATAAATGTTGGTAAAAATTTAACTAAAGGCATATTTTATAGTATTGATTATCAGGAAGGTGACTATAAGGATAATGTTTTTTTACTGTATGATATTCCAGAGTATTTTAATGTTGAAGATTTAGACACTTCGCGAACCAATTTGCGACTTAAAAGTGTTTTTCAATATGAAGGATTTTTAATGGATATCTCCTCCTTTAATGATGTAGAAACTTATATTGACAATCAATTTAGCTCTAAAAATAGACGAGAATTTAGATCCAATAAAAGGCGACTTGAAACCTGTTTTGATATATCCTATTCATTTATTAATGAAGAAATTTCTCAAGTAGAATTTGATATCATTTTTAAGTCCTTTTACGAATTATTGAGCAAAAGGTTTTCAGAAAAACAAACCAATTACCATCATTTAAATCCTGTAAAATGGAACTATTATAAGGAACTGGTATTTGAAATGCTCAAAGAAAAACGAGCGTCATTTCTTATTATCTATAATGAAGATACACCAATTGGGATAACACTAAATTTTCATTCAGACTCTATATTATTCGAGACGATTACTGCTTTCGATCCAGATTACTATAAATTTAGTATTGGTAAATTATCGATAATTAAATTGTTGGAATGGTGTTTTGAAAACAACTATAAAATATCAGACTTTTCAAAGGGATATTTTGATTATAAAGACAAATGGGGAAATCGCAAGTATCATTTTGATTACCATATTTTATATGATTCAAAATCCCTTAAAGCTACTATTATTGCATATTGTATTGAATTAGTATTTAAATTGAAGTTATTTTTAAGAAAAAAGAACTTTAATGTACTGTACAGAAAACTATTATTTGTATTTAAAAGAAATAATGGCGACTCTAAACTAAAGTTTGATTTTGAAAAACTTGATGATTTTACACCTTCAAGTAATGATGTTCTAATTGATTATGATGATGAATCCTATGAGTTTCTGAAAAAGTTTGTCTTCACGTTTTTATTTGCGAATCCAGAACCTGCTAGTAATTTGAAAGTTTATAAAATTGACAATAAGGATAGCTACGTAATTACTGGTTCTAAAAAATCACAGAAGATTAATTTTACTTTTTAATTTTTAAAAGTCTATCACATTTAGAGTACATAATACCTGCTTTAAAATTATTAAATTGTTTGGTATTATTACTTCCTTTTAGCCACTCTAAATATATTGAACACATATCAACTCCTGCTTCATGTGAAAATGGATAACCTCCTCCAAATCTAGGATTTAACTCTAAAACATAAAGCTGATTATTAACGAGAAATACATCACAGTCTAGATTACCAATGTGCTGAAGATTTTCTCCAATTACTCTACCTAGTTTTGAGAAACGCTCATCAATAATAGATACTGCTTTGTCGGTTTCTCCAGAGCGCATTTTTAGTTTCTTTTTAGCAAAAGTGCCGTAATGATTTTTATTAAAATCGTTTACGATATCTAGACCATATTCATCACCATTAAGCACTTCTTGTATTAAAATAGCGTGGTTTATATCTTGTTCACTAGCAGTATTGAGTATCGATTTTTTTAGTTTTATGGTTTGAAGTTTATAAACCAATTCTAATTCTTCCAATGTTTCTGGGAAATCAATGCCAATAGATGCGCTTCCCCAACGTGGCTTTACAATTAAAGGGAAGTTCAGTTCGCCATTCTTTATAGCTTCTTTAGCATCATTTAGCGAAATATAGGTTTTGGGTGAATTTAAACCGATACTTGTTAAAAATTCGTGAGTTTTATATTTATCGAATGCAATATCAATAACATTACTGTCAGACACTATTACTTGAACACCAATATTTATAAACGTTGCTTTATTAGCTGATAGAATTGGTAGTTCTAGATCGTTTAGCGAGATAATAGCATTTACAGCATATTGTTTACAGATATCAACAATTTGACTTATATAATTATCAGAGTAAATATTAGAAACTTCTATAGCTATATCTGCATCTACAAGAGCAGGAGCAGTAATATCCATATCTGCAGCTAGAACTTGACCGTTACCATTTAAAGCCTCTTTAAAATAGTTTATCAAGTAGTTGCGACGTCCAGCACAAGTAAAAAGGATATTCATCTATTTGTTGTTAGTTAATTCTTCTCCCATAAAATCAGGTACTATTTCATTATCTATACTGTAAATACCATCTTTTTTTATCACTTTATAGACCGTTTTAAAAAGTATTTTTAAGTCTAAAATAAAGGATAAATGTTTTACATAATATACATCTAATTTAAACTTTTGCTCCCAACTAATAGCGTTTCTGCCGTTTACTTGAGCCCAACCTGTAATACCTGGTTTTACATTGTGCCTTTGTCTTTGAGTGCTATTGTAACGTGGTAAATATCTGATCAATAAAGGTCTTGGACCAACAATACTCATGTCACCCTTTATAACATTAATTAATTGAGGTATTTCATCTAACGATCGTTTTCTAATAAAAAGCCCAAACTTTGTAAGACGCTTATCAGGAGATAATAATTCGCCATTACTATCTTTTTTGTCATTCATAGTTTTAAACTTAATGATTTTAAAGATTTTCTCTTTGTATCCTGGACGCTGTTGTAAAAAAAATGGTTTTCCATTATTAACAACTAGTAGAATTAATAAAACGCTTAAAAAAATAGGAGAGAGTAGTAGAAATGCTATAATTGCTACAGAAATATCAAGACATGGTTTTATGAATGATTGGTACATTATCTATTCTAAACTTTTATAAAGCTTTAATAATTCGTTCCAAATATAAGAACGTTGGTAGTTGTCAACCACATTTCGCCTTGAATTTTTAGTCATTTCATGTCTCTTTTCAGGATGTTCAACCATATATATCATAGCATTATATAAAGAATTTTCATCTTTTATAGGAATGATAAGGCCATTTTTATGTTCTGTAATAATTTCGTTACAGCCATTAATATTAGTTACAATGGCTGGCAATTGCATAGCACTTGCTTCTAATACAGCATTTGGAAATCCTTCTCTATAGCTTGGAAAAGCCATTACATCTGAAATAGCTAAATGTAATCTTACATCTGCGAGTCTTCCTACATTTAATATATTACTTGTAGTTTCAATTAAATGGTTCGTTTTATTATCTAATGGGCTTAAGCTAGTTTCATAGGGACCAATTAACATGAGTTTGCATTTAGGATGGCTTTCTAAAAGTTTTACAAATGCATTGACGAGCTCATTAATACCTTTATCTTTTACAATTCTGCCAACAAATACAAATACGGTATCATCAGCAGTTATATTTAGCGTTTTCTTTAGTTTTTGTTTTTCTTGATCAGTAAACAACTCTGGATTAAAAATAGTGGTATCGATTCCGTTTGAGCTCCCTTTACCAATCACTTTCAGTTTATCTTTTTTAGTATATTTATTATCAATAATAATGTCTTGCATACTCAAAGAGTTAGGAAGTACAAGTGTTGCACAACTATAGGTTAATTTTTCTACAGCATCTAGAACTTTTCTTTTTAATCCTGTTGCAATTAGTAAAGGCATTCCTGCTACAGTATGCAATCTGTTTGGTATTCTTGCTAGTTTAGAAGCTAACATGCCAATAATTCCAGCTTTAGGTGTATGTGTATGTACTAGAAAAGGTTTTTCTTTTTTTAAGATTTTGTAAAGCTTGTATACAGCAATTACATCTTTAAAAGGTGAAATGGTTCTAGTCATATTTAGATGTATAGTTCTGACACCTTCTATCTCACTTACAAGCGACAGGTTTTTCTCTCCGCTTGCTATTCCTATCATTTCGTAATGCTTACTCATAAAACCAAGTTGACCTTTCAGCAATCCTTTTAACGACCCTGAAGATGTTGTAATACGAATGATTTTTTTCACTAGCTAATGGTTTGAAAGTTGGAAGAGACAGTTTATTTACGAAACTTGCTTGTAGCGTTTACGCTTACCATTTTCGTCGTAGTAATGACAAACACAGTCTTTACCATAAAGACCTAGATTATGAAGCTTACGTTTAATAAACTCATTGGCTTTCATTTTAAAGTTGTCATAGTTTGAAAAGCCAAAGTTATTAGAGCTAATAGATAAATCTAAACCATACACACAATGCCACCATTTTTTTGGAATAAATACCATTTCTCCAGGACCTAAAACAACATATTTTACTTGAGCATGCTTTTTGAAAAGTGGAAATTTAGATTCGTCGAAATTTTCCATATCAACTAAACTTAACTCTGAACCTGGCTCATATTTATCGCTTTTGTGCATGAATTTTGCTTGATCTGGACTAGCTAGAAACACTAATTTATGTCCTTTAATTTGGGCTAGTATATTGTTTGCTAATCTATCGTTATGCCAGCCAGTAATCGTTCCCTTTGGTCCAATCCAAAAGGATAGAGATTGTCTAACCGTAAAGTTAGATATTAGGGTGAAATCTACGTGATCTTTGAGTTGCGGAAACATTTTTACTAAAGAGAGATTCATTAAATAACCTCCTTTTTCATTGTTTTTATCAGCATTTTCAATTCTGTCTATAGAATCAATAAAACTACCATATTCCCATTTAGTGTCCTCTTGAAAGTTATTGCCTCCAGACATAAATGTTTCTTTGTCTTTACCAATTTTTCTAAAGTAGTCTAGAGACCAAGTTTTAGAAGCTTCCCATTCGTTCATCATACCAGTCATGACAACAGGTCTATTTTTTTTCATATAGTTTTGATGAAAATCTTTATGAGTAATTGTCTCAATATGTTCAATCTCTTGCAAAGGATGATCAAGATAGGTTTGAATGCGATTGATTAATTCTTGTGACATGATGTTTGGTTTTATAGTAAATTTGTTGATAGCTTTGCTAATATAATGTAAATAAGCACTTTAAAATTTGATAGATATAATTTTTTAGATAATCTGATTTTTTTTGTAGACCATATGTTTGGCTAAACGTTTATTTAACATATTTACTCACTATTCTTTGCCTTTTTCCTGATGATAATAAAGGAATTTCATCAATATATTCAATCTCTACAGTTGCATCATTACCTAATAAATCCTTTAATTTTTTTATAAAAAATAGCTTATCCTCTTCTCGGTAAGGTGCATTAATCTTTAAACTATACATTCCTTTATCTTCTTGAATAAACTGATATTGTTTGATATGAGTTAATCCAATCATTATATGAGTAATGGCAAATGATGAAATTAGCTCGTCTTTAGTATTATAAATTAGATCTTGTTTTCTACCCTCAATTTTGCTAAAAACAGGCACATTATCTTTATTGAGTATTACAGTACCTACATCTCCAGTATCATAACGAATAAGAGGCATACAATAATTAAACAAATCTGTTAAGATAATACGACCAGGTTTACCATAGTCTTGAGGTGTATCGTCTTCAAATTTTAGTATTTCAAAATAATAGCTTCCATGATTCATGAAAAACGTAGAATCACCATTTTGTATTTTTTGAGCAAATATGCCACTTTCCGCATTTGAGTACCTAGATAACACAAAGGTGTTTAAATGTTTTTCTAAACTAATTTTGGTATTATCGTCCAGTTTTTCAGAACATGCTACAATAGCATTTACATTAGCATTGCTCATATCTAATGTATTGGTATTTAAGTAATGCGCTAAATTATCTAATGCCGATGCATAGGCCCAAATCCCTTTTTGATTATTCTTTTTTTGGAGATTTATTAAAAACCTTCTTACTTCATCATCATTTAGATCTGTAACTTCTTGCATATCGACATTTTGCATCCAAGCCAGTAAAAAGTTTTTCTTCTTTGCAATGTTCCATATACTCATAATAATAACCTTAATACCAATTGGTACTCCAGCTCTTTCTGCAAATACTATAGAATCTGCTACATTTCTGTTTCGTTTTTCAGTATTTTGATACAGCTCAAAAGGAATTCCGGTAGATCCACTAGATGAGACTTTATAATTATTTTTGCCTAAAAACGTACTAGATTTAAAATCTTCATATCGCTCCTTTACGGTAATTTTACTGATTATGGGAAACTTATTTATTTCAGTAATACCTTCATAATCTTTATAAAAAGGTGTAGTGGAAGCAGCATGATTTATTAATGAACTTAAGTTATTGCCAATAATAGCTTGAGCTTCATCAGAATTATAATCTGCAAGAACAGTTTTTATTTCTTTATAATGCTTACCAATAGGATTTCCTCTAATAGCATCAAGAAACCAAAAAGATTTATTTCTAACTGTCTCTAAAAAAGTCATGTTATAGGTTTATAATAGATTAAGAGATGTCAAATATGATAACTAATAATACGCTTTTCAAAAAAAGGCTTTAAAATACAGATATTATCTTTAAATGACTTCAAGCTTATTGTTAACAGTATTCACAAAAGCGTCTATACTTCTTGTACTTAAATAGTTTTTAAAGGTAGATTTGTTAGAACTTGTGTCTTCAGACAAACAACTAATTATAGTGCTTGCAAGTAAGTTTGAATCGTCAGTTTTGCAAGTGAAAACTCCAGGGATTGAATCTATTCCACCTGCACACAGTGTACTAACTACTTTAGTGTTTTGAGACATCATTTGTAATAACACATTTGGAAATCCCTCAATTCTAGAGGAAACAACGCACAATTTTGCAGCTTTAAAATGTTTATATACATTATCTGAATATCCAGCGAAGACTACTTGCTCTATCAGATTTAAATTAGTTGCCAATGATTTTAAACTCTCTAGCTCATTACCAGATCCTAATATTACTAACTTTAACTTTGGATAACTCTCTCTTACACTTTTAAATGCTTGAATTAACACATCAAACCCCTTTTCGGGGATTAATCTTCCAGCAGAGACTATATAATCGAAGTTATAAACACCTGACTCTTCTTGAGATTTAATTTGAATGGTTTTTAAATCTATTGGGTTAGGTATTACGTCTAATTTGGTTGATTTAGATATTTTTGGGTTGAACTTAACGAATTGATTTTTCATAACATCTGTTTGGCATATAATCAAATCAATTTTTTTGTAACCAATAGCGTATAAAATTTTGTAGTATTTAAGTTTTAGCCCTTTATACCTTAAGAATATTGATGTGGATTCTCTGGCAATATGAAATTTGGACTTTATTATTCCTAACTGTCGTAAAACATCAACATATGCGTTTGTTTTTACGTGAGAAGTAAATGAATAATCAAATTTTTTAGTGCTAAAAAGCATGATAAACACAAATCGTAAAACTCCCAGTAATTCATGAGTATTAGATAAATAACGTTGTTTAGTAGTACTTTTAAGATCTTCCCATTGTCTAGTTTTATTATTTTGTAAAAAGAAAATAGACACCTCATGCTCATTGTAATATGAAGCAATCATCTTTAGATACTGTTCTGCACCACCAAGAGAATCATTAGGAAGAACCAGTAATATTTTCACACGTTTAAATTTTAGTAATTAGTTGACTTCATGTTAATTATAAAATTGAGAACGTGTGCAATCACTCGCCGAACTCGTTCTCTCATAAAGAAATTTAAACATCACGTTAGGTGAATTAAACATTAAATTTCTTTATGTTCGTTTCATCTAAAGATTAGTTTTTGTTAATCAGATTTGTAAATATAGTTTCATATTTACTGATTATATCTTCGCTATTAAACTTTTTCATTACAGACTCTCGAATTAATTTTGGATTCCACTCTTTTTTCATAAGTGAGTATTCTAATTTATCTTGAAATTCTTCAGCAGAATTAACGAGATAACCGTTAACATCATTTTCAATAATTTCTTTGGTTCCTCCAGGAGCATTGAAAGCGATAACTGGAGTACCAACAATACAACTTTCTAAAAGTGCATTTGGGAATCCTTCAACATAAGAACCTTGAATGAATAGGTCACTTTTAGCAAGCTGTTTTTCGATCTCTGAAGTAAAAGGTATATAACTTATTTTGTCTGTAAGATTTAAGTTATCTGCTAATTCAAAAATGGATTCTTTTTCATTTCCATTTCCAATTATTGTGTATTGATAAGGTATTTGTAATTTTTCTAATACGTAGAGTAAACGCTCATGACCTTTTTCTTTACTTAATCTTCCAATGGTTATAAGTTGCTTAACACTGTTTTTTTTTGTTATATTTTTAAGGTTTAAACTATCTGAAGCAGGATTGTTAACAATATGTAATTTGTCTTTTGATACATTATAAGTTTTAGTGAAATCACTTGCCATATCTTGAGACTGACAGATAATAGCATCTAGCTTTTTATGATAATCTCTTAAAAAAGGTACAGTTATTCCTAATCTATTATCAGGCTCTGAATAATATTGTTTCATGACACTACCAACACTAGCTTCTCTTCCTATAAACTTGATGTTTGGAAACAGTACAGATTTTGCAGCAAGAACTCTATTAACATGTGATATAGAACCAACAACAATATTAGGCTGCTTTGTTAATATTAGCCAAAAAAGTGAAGGGATTGCTTTTAGAATTCTAGTTTTATTTAAAAAAATAACTTCTAGATTATCTGTTGGGTATACTGCATCTTCTTTTTTACCAGCAACAACGAGAATACTTTTAAATTTATTTTTATCAAGTCCTTTTGCAATTGTGGACATTACACGTTCTGCTCCACCAGCTTTAAGCGATGGTAATACAAATAGGACTTTTATAGGTTTTTGTTTAGACATGCTATTTTATAGAATAACCTTTTCCATTTTTGGTTAACCATTGTCTTAAAACTAATAAATTCCATATTAGCGAGTAGCTATTTCTTTTACCTTGCATATGATCTTGAATTCTAGATTCAACTTCAGATACATGAATTCCTGGTAATGATTTAAGATTCTGATTACTTAATTCATCTAAAACATAATCTTTCAATTCATCTCTAAACCAATTAGCAAAAGGCATTGTAAATCCAGCTTTAGGTCTATTAAAAATTTCTTTAGGCACATAATCGTATAATAGTTCTTTGAGTAATCGTTTCATTACACCATTATGGTATTTATATTCTGTAGGTAAAGATCTTGCAAATTCCACAACTCTGTAATCGAGTAGAGGAGCTCTTACTTCAAGTGAGTAAGCCATAGAAGCACGATCTACTTTAGTGTTGATATCCCAATTTAAATAGGTTTTTAAATCGAAATCAGATACGCGTTCAAATAAGTTTTTGTGATTATGTTCTAAATAGTGTCGTTCAGAAATCTCCAGATGATCTTTTGAAGAATGCCATGTAGATGATGTTCCAGACATTGCTGCTAAATAAGCAGCTTCTGTATTTTTTAATTCTAAAATTGTTGCAATAGTTTTTAATCTATTATTAGGAGCTACTTTAAGTAGAGGTGCAATTACTTTTCTAATTGTATATGGAATAGTCATAGCTTTTTGACCACGTCTTATCCAATCGTAGCGATGATAGCCTATAAAGTTTTCATCTCCTGCATCTCCAGATAAGGCTACTGTAACTTCCTTTTTAGTGTATTTAGATAATAACATTGAAGGAATTGCAGATGAATCTGAAAACGGTTCATCATAGAAGTGAGAAAAGTTTTCAATTAGATCAATACCTTCATCATAATTACATTCAATAATATGATGATTGGTTTGTAAATGATCGGCAACCTTTTGAGCATAAGCACTTTCATCAAACCCTTTTTCATTAAACTTTACAGAAAAGGTTTTTACTTTAGATGACGATGTTTTTACTGCTAATGCAGAAACTATTGACGAATCTACACCACCTGATAAGAAAACACCAACAGGAACATCTGCAAATAAACGCTTTTCTACTGCATCGCTTAATAGTTCGTCTAACCGTAATTTGGCGTCATTAAACGTACCAGTAAATTTATTTTCACCTTTATAATCTATGTCCCAATACTGTTCTTTTTTAAAAACGCCTGTATCTAATTGAAATGTAAATTTATAACCAGCTTCTAACTTTTTAATTTCATTAAAAATAGACATTGGATCAGGAACATTTCCCCAAGCATAGTAATTGTTTATAGCGTTTCTTGAGATACTTAAATCTTTATGAAACAATTGAATAGATGAGATTTGACTTGAGAATTCAAATTGTTTTCCATTATGGTAATAATACAATGGTTTTTGTCCTAAACGATCTCTCGCACCAAAAAAGATATTGTTCTTAACATCATAAATTACAAATGCGAACATGCCATTAAAATGCCTAATACAATCTTCTCCATATTCTAAATATGCAGCGCAAATTACTTCTGTATCACTCTCTGTTTTAAAGGAATAGCCAAGTTTAGATAGGGTTTTTTTTAACTCTTTAAAATTGTAAATCTCTCCATTAAAAGCAATATGAACAGCATTTTGATAGGAGAAAGGTTGATTCGATCTCGGATCTAAATCTATAATAGATAATCTGTTGTGACCAAAGGCAATAAAAAGGTCTTGCTTTATAATTTTTAAGCCTAATTGATCAGGTCCACGAAAGTTAGTTCGCTCTAACTTTTGCTGAAGCTGTTCTTGATTATATTTTATGGTTGAACCGTAAATGCCACACATATAAGTATCTTAAATTGGTTTTTCTTCAATAGGTTTATTAAGATTAATAGTAATCCAAAATGACACAAATAATAATATATAGTTTGTGAAATAATTATGGAATACTAAAAATAGGACAATGAGAACTATTGATAAATATAAATATTCAGGGTTTGATGCAATTTTTTTTAAGCTCTTAAATAATAGGTTTAAGTAAATACCAATAAAAATTAAAAACGGAAAAATTCCAGATTCACCAAGAATCATTAGATACGAATTATGAACACCTTGTTTTACCTCATCTATACCACTTAAGGCTTTAAATCCGTTACCTAAAATTGGGTTTTCTAATATATCATCATAATAAACAGCCCAACTATCAAAACGAGAACCAGTTGATATTCCGGAATTTGGAGATGAAATATTACCAGATACTATATTTTCTATCATAGATAACCTTACAGTATTCAAGTCTAAAAATGCAGTAATACTCAAGAGAATTACTAACATTAAAAAACCAAAACCTAGATTTATAAAATTTTCTTTTTTCTGAATTGCAGATATAATTGTAATTACTAACCATAAAAGGATAAACGTTCTAGAAAACGTCAGTATTCCTGCAACTGTAAAAATAAGTTGAAATAATAATCTTGCTTTTTTGTTAGAAAGGCTATAACAAAGCGAATAGCCAATAATACATAAAAAACCAGCACCATTTGGGTTAATGTAAAATCCGCTATACCTTCCATACTCACTTCCAAGAAGCACGTGAAATATAATACTCGATACACCAATTAATAGAAAATAAATAAGTAGTTTATTGTTCGTGTTTTTTGCAATTTCTGCCCCAGCAACTACAAATAAAATATACTTTATAAACTCCATCAAGTAATCATTATAATTCTCAACAAATGTTATACTAGATATAGCATAATAAGTTATACCAAGCATGATAAATGGGAATAAAGGTTTACTTTTTTTATTAAGAAAATAATATGCAGCTAAAGCAATAAACATTAAGTAGCTACTCGCACTTCCTATTGTACCACCCACAACTACTAATAAGAAACTAGGAAGGGCAAATACAATAAATGCTAATACAAAATAATGCAATAACTTCATGATAGTTTATGAATTACTTTATTAGGCAAACTATATAAAAAAATTAGGCTGGCAATTAAACTTTTGTTTAGAGATAGTTTTAGTTTTTTTGATGAAAAGTTGGGTAAAGATTTTATATACATAAATGCAAGATAACGATAGTACTTATATTTTAGCATATCTTTAATAGAAACATCTCTTAGCCCATAATAAGAACTTAAATACGCTGCTCTTGCAATAATTTTTTTAGGCTTTTTGGAATTCATTAAGCTGACTTGAGAATTATAAACCGTTAAAAAAACTGTATTGATACAGTAAAAATTATACTTACTATTTATAGCATTCCATGTGTGGCTTTCTCCGATATGACATTCTTCATCATAAAACAAAGGAAACTGTTTTAGAATATTTGTTTTCCAGCAATGCCATTTATCCCCTTGAATTTGTTTATTTCTATTTAAAACGCGTTCTTTAAAATCGACTATCCATGGATTTTCAGGAAATTTATCTCCTTTTATATTTTGATTTTCATCTTCAACGAGAGACCATATAGCAGCAATGCTTTTATCTGATATACTCTCCCAAACTTTCTTTAGTTCATTGAGTGTATTACTATAAAAAGCATCATCACTATCAGCGATAATTATAAATTCTTCCTTTGCATGCTTAACACCATAATTTACAGCGTATGGCTTGCCTTTATTTTCTTTTAATAAATGGTATTCAATATTTATGTTAGAATTAGAAGTTTTCCATTGTTCAACTAATTTATTGGTGTTGTCAGTACTACCATCATCAACAATAATCCAAGTAAACTGCTTAAAAGTTTGTTCTTTTAAAGAGGTATAAACACGATCAAGAGTATGAGCTCTGTTATAAGTAGGTGTAATTATACTAAACATTTGGTGATCTGTTTAAATAGCGAATATATACATACAATACAATACTATTCACTATAGATACTAGCGAAGTTGCGAGAGCTAAACCATATACACCAATTTTTTCGATTAAAATTACATTTAGCACGATATTAAGTGTCAAGCTTAAAACAGATGCTAAAGCCATAAAATTATTTCTGTTAATCGCTGTTAGATATTTAACCATTATTAAACCACATACATAAGACGGAATTTGCAATAAATACATTTGCATAATTTTACTAACCGTTACAGTATCTTCGGCTGTAAATGTGTTTCTTTCAAAAAGCAAAGAGATTATTGGTTTAGAAAAAATGATTAAAATTATCATTATTACAGTCGTAGTGATAATGATAAGACCTAAAATTTTATGAAGTTTTTTATAGGTGTTTACAGGATTATCAATTGCTTTTTTTGAAAAATAGGGAAGAAGTACTTTACCAATTGCATTACCAACTAAACCTATTGAGAACATCGGTATTTTTGCTCCATATGTTAATGCAGAGACTGATCCTACTACTAATTGTGCAGAAAAGTATTGGTCAACTAATGGATTAACTCCGCTCAATAAACTTGAAGATAATTTCGCAGGTAATTGTTTAAAAAGAATGATAATATTTTTTGATTTGAAATCAGGTTTTTCAAGTTTTAAAAGTTTCCTCTTTAAAACATGAAATAGTAAAAATAAAAAGTTGATGACACTGCCAATTAATGTGCCAACCGCTAACACATATATATCTAATTGCTCTGCAAAAACCAGTATGCAAATAATGATAGCTAAAGGAGTTAGCAAGTTGTTAATTGTAGAATAGGTAAACTCGCCTTCTATGGTGAGTAAGCCACTTAATAATGAAGAAAATCCCCAAAAAAGAATACAAGGAGCAACAAAATAAAATTGAGATTTTATGAGCTCGTAATACTCTGGTGTATGTCCAGAAAAAAAAGTCTCTAAATATATATCGGTAAATAATATTGCTAGAACTAAAAATAAAATAGCTACTGCTAATGTTATTAAAACACTAGTGGTCTGAAATGAACCAGCATTTTTACCAGTTTTTAATTCACTAACATAATTGGGTATAAATACACTTTGAAATGATCCCAAAAATACGCCACTGATTAAACCTGGTATTAATATAGCTATGTAAAATGTATCTAAAAATTCGGAGAGACCATATTTGTCTACAATCAAAATATCTTTGTAAAAACCTATAAATCTTATAATTAATGATATGAGAGCAACAATGCCTATATTTTTAATTATACTATTATTTAATAGTTTTAATATGGTATTCTTTATCGTATTTAGATTCAATTTTATAGATATTTTTTAATTGGCCACAAAGCAATAATTATGAGTTTTATTGGTAATGAATTTACAGATTTAATTATATCCTTTAAACTATAATCAGCATAGATAGTAGCCTTTAAAATAGTGTACGTTTTTTTTAAAAAAAATAGAGGAGTTTTAAACAGATAATTTTTATAAAACCAGTTAACAGAAGAAATAGAATTTAAAAGTGTCCCTAATGCACTCTTTTCTATTCCAAAAGAGCTTAAAGAGTTTTCTTCATTTATATAATAAATTCTTGTTACTTTATTAACATATTTAGTTATGTAGCCTTCATGTGATAGAAGATTCCAAATACAACTTTCAGGGATAAGGCCTTTTCCAAACAAATACGAATTTAACATTACTCCTTTTAATACATTAGTTTTTGTGAAACCCCATTTTTCTCCTTTTATGCCATCTAAATTATAAGATTCAAATGTGTTGCTGTAGTATGGATCTACAGGAAATTTATTCCCAATTATGTGTCCAAATTGACTCATGCAAAGAGTTGTTACAGCGCTAATTTTTGGCTTTAAGCTATCAGGTATAGATTGATATTCATTTAAAAGAGTTTCTAAAGCATCATTGACACATGAATCATCAGCATCAAAAGTTAATAAAAACTCACCTCTTGCCAAATTAATTGCCTGAATAAAGCAGGCCATTTTGTGTTGATTAGTTTCATTATTAATGTATTTAATTTCAAGATTAGAATTAGAGATAATCTCTTTAATTTTTAAATCAGTATTATCGGTAGATCCATCATTTATAATTAACCATTCAAAATTTGTGTAGGTTTGGTTTTTTAAAGATTCATATACTCTACTAATAGTTTTTTCTGCATTGTAGGCAGGAGTAAATACTGTAAATGTAAATTCATATGAATTTTCAAATTCTTTGTCAAAATAAGGTATTAACGATGTAATTTCCATAAACGAAAGTCTATTGTAATAATTTAAGTATTATATTATTCCATTTTGAATAAATAGCATCTATATTATTGTTTTCACTTACTTTTTTGTGAGCTTTTTTTCCATACTCAAGTTGTAAGTCTGGCTTAGACATTAGTAATTCTAATTCTTTTTCTAACTGCCTTTGATCATTAACAGGAATTAAAACTCCATTTTTTTTATTTGTAATTAATTCTGATGGCCCTGATGAACAGTTAGTTGAAATACAAGGTAATTCAAAGTACATAGCTTCCAATAGGGCATTAGGAAAACCTTCAGATTTAGATGTAAAAACAAATATTTTAGAGGAGTTATAGTAGTGTTCAATATTTTTAATATTGCCTGCAAAAATAACGTTATTTTGTATTCCAAGGTCTATTGTTAGCTTTTCATAGTCTTTCCTTTTAGCACCATCACCTACAAATACAAGTTTCCAAGCGGAATTATCAATATTAGCAAATGCTTTAATTAACAGGTCTTGAGATTTATTTGAGTCTAATCGTCCTACATTAAGTATAGTGTTAGTTTTTGCTGTTGATGGTTTTTTCTTTTTACTCAATTCAATAGATAAAGGATTTTGAATAATTTCTATGTTACTCTCGTTAACAATCTTTGAGAAATAGTTGCATATGTATTCAGTTTGCACAACTAAAATGTTAGTTCTCTTATAAATTAGTTTTCTTAAGATCTTATTATATTTATTTAGCGTGTAAACATTTGGATTAGATCTTTCACTAATAATTAATGGAATTTTAAGTAATTTGGAGGGCAAGTAAGAATAAATATTTGAAGAAAACATAAAGCTCGCTGCGATATCTATTTTATACATGCGTAAATACTTGTATATTTTTTTATTAAATAAATAGTGTAGATTAAATTTTTTAAATACACTTATTTCACTACTGTAATTTTCTGTACAATATTCTAATGAGATTTCCTCATTAAGCTTATAAAAAGGGCTGCATTTATATAATGTTATTATTAATACATTATAGTCCTTTATAAAAGTATTAGCTAACTCACTTACTACACGTTCTGCACCACCACTTTCCAAACTTGTTATTATAAAAGCAATATTTTTTTTTGGCACTTTGAGTTAGTTTTTCGATACGTTTTAATAGAAAGTAAATGTAGGTAATAACATTACTGCAAGTTTAATTTATCGTTATAAAAATAAATTATTAGTTAAACATCCAATTAGTAATCAGCATACGTATATTTTCATGTATAAACTAACCAATATATTACTCATTACATTTTGTAATTGTAGTCTAAAACTTACTTAAAATATCATTATATCTAAAAAAAATGTATTTAAACGTTAAAATTTAAATATTTTTTTATATTGCTCGCTCATTTTAGCCCCAAACCCAAATCAAAATGAAAATTAATAGCAAGAAATTTCTAGCTTTTAGAAATTTAAAACCTACAATTATACTTTTATTATGTCTTTGCTTAGGCCATGATGTAAGTTCTCAAACCTATCCACCAGATATTAATGTATTGACATATGACTTTACAGATTATGAAATTTCTGAATTACCTGGATATTTAGAAACAACTACAGAAGCATTATCTAATAATCATGTTACACGAATTTCTGATGAAACTGTTTTTGGATGTGATTGTTCTCAATTAAGACATAGATATGCTAAAAATAGACCTTGGAATGCAGATGAAACTTTAATAATGACATCAGGGTCTCCGTCAAAAATTATTGATGCTAATACTTATGAAGTATTATATGAATCATATGTCAAAGCAGTTTGGAGTAATACAGACCCAAACTATACCTATGATTCTGCTGCCAACTCAACTTTTGTAAAAAAGAATATTTTAACAAACCAAACAACAGTGCTTCATACATTTTCTGAATATCAAGAAGTTAGCTTTGGTTTTAATGAAGGAAACTTATCTAACGATGATAGATGGGCTGCTCTAATTGGTATTAATGGAAGTAATAAAACCTTAATAGTTTACGATATTTTAAATGATGAAATTGTAGGAGAGAAAAATGTTGGAACGGCTCCTGTAGATTGGATTTCCATGTCACAGTCAGGAGAATTTGTTGTCGTATCCTATAATTCCAATGGATCAGGACCAACTAGTGGTATAAAATCTTTTAATAGACAATTTGAAAATGAAGTTCATTTAGTGAATGGTCATCCTCATGCTGATTTAGGATATGATATGGATGGAAATGAAGTTTTGGTTCATGATCAGAATATAAGTGGATTTTATTCATTAGGTTATACAAGACTAGATAATGGTTTTAAGCAAGGTTTGTTTCCTTATGATGGGCAAGCTGGTAAAAAAGGAATTAGAGGAACACATATAAGTACTCGAAATATTAACAGACCAGGTTGGGCATATGTTTCTGTTCAAAGAGGTCCCGGTGATTATGATCAAAATGGCTATGTAGCTTCTGGAGAAATATTTGCTATTAGGATAGATCAATCTGGAATTATTCAAAGGTTTGCAAAGCATAATAGTAATGAAGAAGAGGGTTATTTACATCAACCAGGAGGAGTCCCAAATAAAGATGGAACCAAGGTTATTTTTGCCAGTAATTGGCATTTAGCAGATTATGAAAATAATTCTTATCCGCCTATGTTTGTTATTGAAGTCCCTCAAGAGACGGGAAACGTTAATGCCAATGCAGGTGAAGACCAGAGTATTTGTATTGGTGAAACAACAACTTTAACAGCTTCTGGAGGAACAGATTATTTATGGAGCACTGGAGAGACCACTCAAAGTATTCAGGTTAGCCCAAACATAACAACTACATACTCTGTAACAGTTTCTAATAGTACAGACTCTGATACTGATGAGGTAGTAGTTACTGTGAATGAACTACCAATTGCTGATGCTGGGCAAGATGAGATAATATGTGAAGGTGAGTCTATAACCTTAACAGCTTCAGGCGGTACTAATTATTTATGGAGTACTGGTGAAACGACTCAAAGTATTCAAGTTAGTCCAAATAGTACAACATCATATTTAGTAGCAGTTAATTCATCAGAAGGTTGTTCTGATACAGATGTTGTTATAGTAACAGTAAATTCTTTGCCAAATGCCAATGCAGGAAATGATGTTACTATAAACGAAGGCGAATCCATTACATTAACAGCTTCAGGAGGAACAGATTATTTATGGAGCACAGGAGAAACGACTCAAAGTATTGAAGTCAGTCCAAATACAACAACAACCTATTCAGTGGACGTTACCTCGTCTCAAGGTTGTAGCTCAAGCGATACAGTGACAGTTACAGTTATTCCAGAAACTAATGTAGTTGCTGATGCTGGAGACGATCAATCAATTTGTGTAGGAGAATCAACAACATTAGCGGCTTCTGGTGGAACAGATTATTTGTGGAGTACGGGAGAAACGACTCAAAGCATAGAAGTGAGTCCCAATGATACAACAACCTACACTGTAACAGTTAGCGAAGGTAGTGCATCTGATTCTGATGATGTTACTGTAACCGTTAATCCGTTGCCAAACGCCAATGCTGGAGACGACCAATCAATTTGTGAAGGCGAATCTATTACATTAACAGCTTCTGGTGGAACAGATTATTTATGGAGTACAGGTGAGACGACTCAAAGTATTCAAGTTAGTCCAGATAATACAACCTCTTATATTGTAACTGTTAATTCAGCCGAAGGATGTTCAGATACTGATGAGGTTGTCGTTGCAGTAAATTCTCTTCCAAGCGCTGACGCAGGAAATGATGTGACTATTAACGAAGGTGAAACAACAACCTTAACCGCTTCTGGTGGAACAACGTATTTATGGAGTACAGGAGAAACTAGTCAAAGTATTCTAGTCAGTCCTAATGAAACAACAACATATTCAGTAGAAGTTACTTCATCTGAAGGTTGTAGCTCCAATGATGATGTAATAGTAACAGTTATTCCATTTACAGCAAATGCAGGTAATGATGAGGCAATATGTGATGGAACATCAACAATACTTACGGCTTCACAAGGTGATAGTTATTTATGGAGTACAGGAGAAACCACTCAAAGTATTGAAGTAAGTCCAAATACTAATACAACTTATACAGTTACTATTACACAAGGAAATGCTTCAGATACAGATGATGTATTAGTAGTTGTTAATGATACTCCTGATACTTATATAATTAATGGAGATGAAGAGATTACAATAGCTGATGGTCAATTTATAACATTATCAGCAGATGGAGCAGATTCATATTTATGGTTTAATGGAGCAACAGATCCAAATATAGCCATTAGCCCATCAGAGGACATATTAGTTTATGTTGAAGGGTTTCAGAATGATTGCTCTAGTATGGATGAAATAGTAATTAGAGTTGTACCAGCAGTTGAAGCATTGGTATCTTCAACAGAAGAACAATTATGTTTAGGTGAAAGCATTGAGCTTTCTGCTTCAGGAGGTGAAAATTATTTATGGAGTACAGGAGAAACGACACAAAGCATTATAGTAACTCCAGATCAAGATACTGTGTATTCTGTTTTAGTATCAGATGAGTTTTCTAGTGATGAAGCATTGGTTTCTGTATCTGTTGAAGATTGTTCTGAAGTTGTAACATCTCCAAATGAAAATGAATTCGAATTTTTAATAAGTCCAAATCCAGCTTCTTCATATGCTCATATTGACTTAAGTGGATTGTATGAAGTGTCTAGTATTTTGGTTTATGACTTACTAGGAAAGCAAGTTTATAATTCTAATTTAGATAATCAGAATGGTGAATCTGTGAGGAAAACAATAGATGTATCAAGTTTTAATTCCGGACTTTATTTAGTGAAACTCAAGACAAAAGATTCTGAAATCACTAAAAAACTGGTGATAAATAGATAGTTAGTTAGTAAGCCTGAATTTATTTCAGGCTTTTTTATTGAATAGAGAGAATTGTTGATTTTTCTTCACAATTTTCAACAGTCATCTCATAGTCTGCATTATTCAAAGAGGCTTCGATGTTGTATATCTTACAGGAATCCAATTTTGTATTGCTTTTGGAAAAATTCACACGACCATATTCTAAAATATTTGAAATGGTCAAGGTATCAATAGATTGATTATTTAGTAGTTGCTGAACATTTTCAGAATATATGCGGTCTTTTGTAGATATATTTTTTAAAACTCGAGCATTTGGACCATATGCACAGGATGTTTTTTTTCCGCTTAAAAAAAAGGCTAGAATAATTAATCCTACTGCAAAACCACCAAGATAATAGCCAAATCGTTGTAAAACTGTCATTTAAAATACTAAAAGATTAATATCACTGTACGGTAAATCAAACCAATTGGCAACTGACTTATTGGTTAAAATTCCGTGGTAAAAGTACAAACCATTTTTTAATCCACGATCAAATCGTATGGCATTTTCTAAACCACCATTTTCAGCAATATCAAGTAGGTAAGGTGTAAATATATTACTAATAGAAACAGAAGCTGTTCTTGAGTATCTAGCAGGAATATTGGGCACACAATAATGTATTATTCCATGTTTAACAAACGTTGGATTTTTGTGACTTGTAACTTCACTCGTTTCAAAGCAACCTCCCATATCAATGCTAACATCTATTATTACAGAGCCTTTTTTCATATTTTCAACCATGGTTTCTGTAACTATAACTGGTGCACGATTTTTTCCTCTGACAGCTCCAATAACAACATCACATCGTTTCAGAGATTTTATTAAATTTTTTGGTTGAACTGTTGAGGTGTAAATGGTACGTCCTAAATTAGTTTGAATGCAACGTAGTTTTGTAATAGAATTATCAAAAACTTTTACATTAGCTCCTAATCCCAATGCAGATCTAGCTGCAAATTCACCGACTGTTCCAGCACCAAGAATTACCACTTCAATTGGAGGTACGCCACTAATATTGCCAAACATCAAACCATTACCATCATTAGCATTAGATAATAACTCTGCAGCAATTAAAATCGATGAGGTACCAGCAATTTCACTTAAGGAACGAACAGCAGGATAGGTACCATCTTCATCTTTTATATACTCAAAAGCTAAAGCAGTTATGCGTTTAGAAGCCATAGCTTCAAAATACGATTTGTGTTGTGTTTTTATCTGCAAAGCAGAAATCACGATTGCTTGAGGATTAATAAGCTTTATTTCATCTAGTGAAGGAGGCTCTACTTTAAGAATAATAGGGCAGGAGAATACTTTTGAGGTATCTCTGGATATTTCGGCTCCAGCTTCGCTATACTGTTTGTCGCTAAAGTTTGCACCTTTTCCAGCACCTTGTTCTATAAGTACACGATGACCATTATTAACTAATGCCGATACAGCATCTGGTGTTAAACAAACACGCTTCTCTTGAAAAGCCGTTTCTTTTGGTATACCAATAAATAGGTTACCTTTTTGTTTTAAAATCTCTAAAGTTTCTTCTTGAGGTAAGAGTTGCTCTTTTGTAAAAGGTGAGATTGATTTACTCATCTAGTTTTTAGTTTGGATTTTCAAATTACAAATTTTTTTAAAAAACCCTTAACTAAATTTTAGAAATAATCTCCAACTTTTTTGAAAATAGATTTAGGCTTAATCTTAAATTCTTCCTCTAGTTCTTCTAACGTTTTGTCAGCATCAATTAGCTTATTAAACATTTGAGCTCTAATTAAATAAATTGAAGGAATGACAATTGCCATAACTGGAAGTAAATATAAAATTTGATTTGTTTCAGCAAATGTAATTTCATCATTCAAAATTTCCATTACTTGATAAATGTACATTGCTATTGGTACAATTAAAGCATGATACCACCAATGTCTACAAGTAAACATCCAAATTATTAATAGAAGCAGAGGTATGACCTTACCAAGTAATGTCCAAACTAATATCTGGAAACTACCATAGTAATTACTTGTGTAAGTACCAAAAAAGGTGTCCCAGACTTTCTCGTCTGGAGCACCTTCCCATAAGGTAAACAGGTAGGGAGTAGTAGCTATAAAAGTTGCTATTACTGTTCCTACTATTAATTCCTTTCTATTGGTTCTGTCCAGGAATTTTGACTTTTCTCTTGTCGATTTTAACTGTTTGTTGTCCATCTAAGTCAATAACATTCGTAGCTTGCGCAGTAAATAAAACGCCACCGAAAATTGCTATTGCAATTAAGTACTTTTTAGTTTTCATAATTTTAAGGGATTAATTAATTAATTATCTACAAAGTTAGAATACAACACTACTTTTTACAGTGTAAAAGCGGTTAATACTATGTTAAATAGTAATTAAAAAACACCTCAATACTTACGGTTTTTCCGTAAAAATTATAAAAATGGTGGCTATTATTTTTCTGAACGTATTGATTTTTAGCTTTTTAGCTTAAAATCTAGCTAGGTTAAATTTATCTATTTTTTAAATTTTAGGGTTCTCGTTTCATCATCATTTCGGTTCAAATATACGTTTTTTCCGATGAAATGCAATATTTTTTCAATTTTATTCGGCCATTCTATAAAAATCCAGTGTCCAGAATCTAAATAATCTTCAATTCCAATGTCGAAAGCTTCCTCTTCGTTATCGATTCTGTAGAAGTCAAAGTGATAGACTAAATCATCAGCCACTTCATATTCATTGACTAGAGAAAATGTTGGACTTGATACTTGGTTTTTATCACCTCCAAGTTCATTTATTAATTGTTGTATAAGCGTTGTTTTTCCTGTCCCCATTTCTCCGTGAAACAGCAGAATTTTTTCATCTGTGGCTTTAATGAGGCTGGCTGCAACTTCATCTAATTGCTCTAAAGTATACGTAATTTCCAAAGCAGTAATAATTTGTTGCAATAATACAATTATCTAGGTGACATCACAACAAACGGAATAATCATTTCTTCAAGTGAAACTCCTCCATGTTGATAGGTATTTCGGTAATAACTTACGTAGTGATTATAATTATTTGGATACGCAAAAAACAAATCACTTTTTGCAAAAATAAACGAGCTACTCATGGTTATAGATGGTAAATGAATAGCTTTTGGGTCTTTTGCTTCGTGTACTTCTTTTTTATCATAAGTTAAACTACGCCCAGTTTTATAGCGTAAATTTAAACTTGTATCGCGATCTCCAATTACTTTTGATGGATGTTTCACATTTATGGTACCATGATCTGTGGTAACAATAAGTTTAAAACCAAGCTGTTGAGCTTGTTGTATCATTTCGAGTAAAGGTGAGTTTTTAAACCAACTAACAGTTAACGATCTATAGGCTTTGTCATTTGAGGCTAACTCTTTAATAACCTGCATATCTGTTTTAGAATGCGATAGCATGTCTACAAAATTATAAACTACTACAGTAAGGTCATTATCCTTAACGCCTCTAAAATTATCAGCTAATTTTTTTCCTGATTGCAGATTAGATATTTTATAATATTCATGACTTAAATGGTTTAAACCTAAACGTTTTATTTGTGCTTCTAAAAATTCGGCTTCATACAAGTTCTTACCACCTTCATCAGTATCATTTTTCCAATAGTTTGGGTAGAGTTTTTCCATATCGCTAGGCATGAGCCCAGAAAAAATGGCATTTCTAGCATATTGAGTTGCAGTAGGTAGTATGCTGTAGAAAGCTTCTTCAGATTCCTTTTTATAATGGTTGTTAATTATAGGCTCTAAAACCTTCCATTGATCCATTCGTAAATTATCTATAACAATCATGAGAGTTGGTTTGTCTTTTCCTAGCTCTGGTACTACTTTATCTTTAAACAACGTATGCGACATAACAGGTGCATCTGTATTTGGAGAAAACCAATCTTTATATTTTTTGTCAATGAATTTTCCAAATTGGTGATTGGCTTCAGATTTTTGCGATTCTAAAATCTCTACCATACTTGCATCTTCAATATCTTCAAGCTCAATTTCCCAATAAGTCAATTTGTTATATAAATCTGCCCATTCCTCATGAGAATTAACCATAGATAAATCCATGGCAATCTTTCTGAATTCCTGCTGGTAACTTGATGTCGTTTTTTCAGAGACTAAACGTGAATGGTCTAAATTCTTTTTAAGACTTAAAAGTATTTGGTTTGGATTGACAGGTTTTATTAAATAATCGGCAATTTTTCTACCGATTGCTTCTTCCATAATATATTCTTCCTCACTTTTAGTAATCATTACTACTGGTAAATTGGCTTTACGTTCCTTAATTTCATGAAGCGTTTCTAAACCTGTAAGTCCTGGCATATTTTCATCTAAAAACACAATATCAAAGTTTTTGTCATCAATAACTTCAAGCGCCTCTGTTCCACTTTGGCAGGTTGTTACTTGATATGCTTTTTGTTCTAAAAATAAAATATGAGGTTTTAATAAGTCGATTTCATCATCAACCCAAAGAATATTTATGTTATTCATATAATGTATATTTGTTTAATCATTTTTCAAAAAAATAACGTTTGCACACAAAGAACAAACTTAAGATATTAAACGATCCAATTTATGGATTTATTACTATTCCTAATTCTTTAATTTTTGATTTAATAGAACATAAGTACTTTCAAAGATTACGAAGAATCACACAAATGGGTTTATCGTATTTAGTGTATCCTGGAGCTCATCACACTAGGTTTCATCATGCTATTGGTTGTGTGCATTTAATGCAAAAGGCTGTTAATGTATTACGATTTAAAGGAGTAGTTATTTCTGAAGAAGAAGAAATCGCTCTCTATGTAGCGATATTATTACACGACATAGGTCATGGTCCATTTTCGCACGCCATGGAGCATAGTATTGTAAATGGTGTTTCACATGAAGCAATTTCATTGCATTTTATGGAAGCTTTAAATGATGAATTTAACGGAAAATTAACGCTTGCTATTAAAATATTTAAAGGTGAATATGAACGAGAATTTTTATGTCAGTTAATTTCTGGTCAATTTGATATGGATAGAGCAGATTATTTAAAACGGGATAGTTTTTACACTGGAGTCGCTGAAGGTAATGTAAATAGTGAACGCTTAATAACTATGTTAAATGTTTTGGATGATAAATTGGTAGTTGAAGAAAAAGGAATATATAGTTTTGAAAAGTTCTTAATCGCTAGACGCTTTATGTATTGGCAAGTTTACTTACACAAAACAAGTTTGGTAGCAGAGCAATTATTAATTAGAGTTTTAAAGCGTGCTAAACAATTAACTAGTAAAGGAGAAGTGTTGAATGCTAGTCCAGCTCTGCAGTATTTTTTAAGTGAATCTGTTTCTCTCAATAATTTTAGTTTTGACAATTTGGAATCATTTTCTCAATTAGATGACTACGATATAATTTCTGCTGTGAAACATTGGCAATTTCACGACGATTTTGTGTTAAGAAATCTCTGTGATATGATAATTAATAGAGATTTGTTAAAAATTAAAATTAAAAAGAAGAAAATTAAAGACGAAAATTTTGCAGAGCATATACAAAAACTAATCAATAAATATAATATTTCTAAAGCTGAAGCTGCTTACTTTGTGTTTAAGGGTGAGATTTCTAATCAAGCCTATCAATTAAAAAAACAAAATATAAACATTCTATATAAAAATGGTAAAGTTGAAGATATTGTTAAAGCTTCAGATCAACTAAATCTTAAAACTTTAGCAAAACCAATTACAAAATACTATATGTGTTATCCTAAACAAAAACTATAACACATTTTTTTCTATTTTTGCGATTATTATACATAAGTAATAAATAAGCATTTGAAATTTACAGCACAGCAGATTGCAGGTATATTAGAAGGAGAAGTAGATGGTAACCCAGATATTGAAGTTTCTAAACTCTCTAAAATAGAAGAAGGATCAGAAGGTTCTCTTACTTTTTTAGCTAACCCTAAATACAAACCTTATATCTACACTACTAAAGCTTCAATTACTATTGTAAATAAAGATTTCGAATTAGAAAATTCAATTGATACAACACTGATAAGAGTTGAAGATGCTTATAAATCGTTTTCTAGACTATTAGAGTATTATAATCAGATTAAGCTTCATAAGTCTGGAATTGAGAATCCTTCTTTTTTATCGGAATCGGTAAAAGCAGGAGAAAATATTTATGTTGGAGCATTCTCTTATATAAGCGATAATGTAAGACTGGGTGATAATGTAAAAATTTTTCCTAATGTATACATTGGTGATAATGTTACAATAGGCGACAATACAATATTATTTTCAGGCGCTAAAGTATATTCAGATTGTGTTATTGGAGAAAATTGTGTAGTTAATTCTGGAGCAATTATTGGAGCAGATGGATTTGGTTTTGCGCCAAACGAAAAAGGGGAGTACAGTAAAGTGCCACAAATAGGTAACGTAATATTAGAAGATTTTGTAGATGTAGGTGCTGGTACAACTATTGATAGAGCCACTTTAGGCTCTACTATAATTAGAAGAGGTGTTAAGCTAGATAATCAAATTCAAATAGCACATAATGTTGAAATTGGTAAAAATACTGTTATTGCTGCTCAAACAGGAATTGCTGGATCTACAAAAATTGGAGAAAACTGTCAAATAGGAGGTCAAGTAGGTATTGTTGGGCACATTACTATAGGCAATAATGTGAGAGTTCAAGCTCAATCTGGAATAGGAAGAAATGTAAAAGATAATGAAGTTTTACAAGGTTCTCCTGCATTAACTTATGGAGATTATAACAAATCTTATGTATACTTTAAAAACCTACCAAAACTAGCTAAAACTATTAATGATTTAGAAAAAAAAGTAAATGGCAATAGTTAACACAGAAATAAAACAAAAAACCATTAAAAGTGACGGTAAACTGCAAGGAGTTGGATTGCATACTGGAAAAGATGTAACTCTAACATTCAAACCTGCGCCTGTAAATTATGGTTTTGCTTTTAAAAGAGTTGATTTAGAAGGTTCTCCTGTTATTGAAGCAGACGCAAATTATGTTACCAATACACAAAGAGGTACTATGCTTGAAAAAAATGGTGTTATCATTCAAACTTGCGAGCACGTTTTAGCTGCACTTGTAGGTTTAGATATCGATAATGTTATTATAGAATTGGATGCTTCAGAACCCCCAATAATGGATGGTTCTTCTAAATTTTTTGTTGAAACTTTAGAGCGTATTGGGATAGAAGAACAAGATGCCTTTCGTGAGGAATACGTTGTTGATGACGTCATTTCTTACATAGATGAAGAAACAGGTAGTGAAATTCTTGTCATGCCAGCCAAAGAGTACCAAGTAACAACAATGGTAGATTTTGGCACTAAAGTGTTAGGTACTCAAAATGCGACATTAAATCATATTTCAGATTTTAAAACTGAAATTTCAGATTCTAGAACCTTTAGTTTTTTACATGAATTAGAAACCCTTTTAGAGCATGGTCTCATAAAAGGTGGCGATCTCAATAATGCAATAGTTTATGTTGATAAAGAGATTTCAGATGATACTATTGAGAAACTTAAAATTGCTTTCAATAAAGACAGTATTTCAGTAAAACCCAATGGAATTTTAGATAATCTTACTCTTCATTATCCCAATGAAGCAGCAAGGCATAAATTACTGGATGTTATAGGTGATTTATCTCTAATTAAAACAAGAATTCGAGGAAAAGTAATTGCAAATAAACCTGGTCATTATATTAATACGCAGTTTGCCAAAAAGTTAGCTAAAATTATTAAGAATGACAGACGTAATCATGTGCCAAAATTTGATTTGTATGCCGAGCCTTTAATGGATATCAATAAAATAATGGATATGTTACCACATAGACCACCATTTTTGTTAGTTGATAAAATTTTAGAGCTTTCTGAAGATCATGTAATTGGGATAAAAAATGTTACTATGAATGAGCCCTTTTTTGTGGGTCATTTTCCCGGAGCGCCAGTAATGCCGGGAGTATTACAAATTGAAGCTATGGCGCAAACAGGAGGAATTCTAGTTTTAAGTACAGTGCCAGATCCAGAAAATTATCTTACTTATTTACTTAAAATTGATAATGTAAGATATAAACATCAAGTAGTTCCAGGAGACACATTAATATTTAAACTAGATTTGATGCAACCTATAAGAAGAGGAATTTGTCAAATGCACGCTAAAGCTTATGCCAATGGTAAATTAGTAAGCGAAGCAGAAATTATGGCACAAATAGCTAAAGTAAAATAATAAATATATGAACCAACCACTTGCATACGTACATCCAGGAGCAAAAATTGCCAAGAATGTTGTAATAGAACCTTTTGCAACAATACATAGCAATGTAATTATTGGTGAAGGAACTTGGATTGGAAGTAATGTTACCATCATGGAAGGTGCTAGAATAGGGAAAAATTGTAATATCTTTCCTGGAGCAGTTATTTCTGCTGTACCTCAAGATTTAAAATATAATGATGAGGATACTACTGCAGAGATTGGCAATAATGTTACTATCAGAGAATGTGTTACTATTAATAGAGGGACTACAGATAAAATGAAAACCGTAATTGGCGATAATTGTTTAATTATGGCTTATTGTCATATTGCACATGATTGTGTGGTAGGTAATAATTGTATTTTTTCCAATAATAGTACTTTAGCTGGACATATTACTGTTGGAGATTATGTAGTTTTAGCTGGAATGACTGCAGTACATCAATTTTGTTCTATTGGTAATCATGCATTTGTAACTGGTGGATCATTAGTAAGAAAAGATGTGCCTCCTTATGTAAAAGCAGCTCGTGAACCATTGTCTTATGTTGGTATTAACTCCGTAGGATTAAGAAGACGAGGATATTCAACTGAAAAAATTAGAGAAATTCAGAATATATACAGAATTCTATACCAAAAAAATTACAATAACACACAGGCTTCAGACTTGATTGAAGCAGAAATGGAAGCAACTCCGGAACGTGATGAGATATTACAGTTTATAAAGAATTCTCATCGCGGAATAATGAAAGGATATTTTAAATCAAATTAAATAAATGGCAAGTACATCAGATATCAGAAATGGGTTATGTATAAAATATAACCACGATATATTCAAAGTAGTAGAGTTTTTACACGTAAAACCTGGTAAAGGTCCTGCATTTGTAAGAACAAAATTAAAAAGTGTTACTACTGGAAAAGTAATTGATAATACCTTTTCTGCAGGGCATAAAATAGAAGACGTTCGTGTTGAAACTCACAAGTTTCAATATTTATATAATGAAGGAGAAACCTTTCATTTTATGAATACAGAAGATTACTCTCAAATACAATTACAAAAAGCAGTTTTAGATGCTCCAGATCTTATTAAAGAAGGAGAGGTAGTTACGGTTTTAATTAATACAGAAGATAGTATGCCACTGTCTGTAGAGATGCCTGCTAGTGTTATACTTGAAGTAACTCATACCGAGCCTGGAGTAAAAGGTAATACTGCAACAAATGCAACTAAACCAGCAACTGTAGAAACTGGTGCAACTGTCAATGTTCCTTTGTTTATTAATGAAGGTGATAAAATCAAGATTGAGACAGAAAAAGGAACTTACAAAGAACGTGTTAAGGAATAATGAAATTCCCAAAAAAATACACTCTTAAAGAAATAGCTCAATTAATAGACTGTACTTTTATTGGACAAGATGATTTTCCTGTTCTTGGAATGAATGAAATTCATGTTGTAGAGCATGGAGATATTGTTTTTGTCGACCATCCAAAGTATTACGATAAGGCTCTAAATTCTGCAGCAACTATTGTTTTGATTAATAAAGAAGTTGAATGTCCAGAGGGAAAAGCCTTATTAATTAGTGATGATCCTTTCAGAGATTTTAATACCTTAACCAATCATTTCAAACCGTTTAAGCCTTCAAGTATTTCAATATCTTCTTCAGCTAAAATTGGTGAGAATACAATTATACAACCAAATTGTTTTATTGGTAATAATGTTACCATTGGTAATAACTGTGTGATTCATTCTAACGTCAGTATTTACGATGATACCATTATTGGAAATAATGTAACTATTCATGCAGGAACCATTTTAGGAGCTAGTGCTTTTTATTACAAGAATAGACCTTCAGGATTTGATCAACTCAAATCTGGTGGACGTGTTATTATAGAAGATCATGTAGATATAGGTGCTTTGTGTACTATTGATAAAGGCGTAACTGGAGATACTACTATTGGTGCTGGTTCAAAATTAGATAATCAAATTCAAGTTGGGCATGATACCATAATTGGAAAAAAATGCCTAATAGCTTCTCAAGTTGGTATTGCTGGTTGTTGTGTAATTGAAGATGAAGTAACTATTTGGGGACAGGTAGGGACCAATAGTGGAATTACAATTGGTAAAAAGGCAGTTATTCTAGGTCAAACAGGTGTTACTAAATCTGTTGAAGGCGGCAAAAGCTATTTTGGTACTCCAATAGAAGAATCGAGAGTTAAGCTAAAAGAGTTAGCTTATGTTAAAAAAATTCCGAGTATAATCGAACAAATAAAAGAAAAGTAATGTCACCAAAGCAATTAGTTAAAAGTTTTTACGAATCTGATTTGGCAAACGATCCAACATTGATTCCGCAATTTTTCCATAAAGATTGTATCATGCATTGGAATAGTAGTAAAGGTTTTGAAGTTTTAAACTATAGTGAAATAGTTGCCTTTTTTAAAGGCATTAACAATTCTTTCTATTCATTACGTTTTCAAATAAGTCATTTATTACAAGATGGTAATTTTGTTACATGCAGACACACGCTATTTGGTTGTACTATCGAAGATCCAGATAACGAAATCCCTATGGCTCATTTTACTGCAATTTGGGAAGTAAAAGATGGTAAACTCTACAGATGTTATGAGATTAGTCAATTAACTGATGAAAAAGCATTAGAAGCTCATTCATTTTCTGAAAATAAAATCTAGAAAATATTTCATACAAAAATTATAAAAAGCAGTGTAAATAAATTACTTTTGCACAGCATTATTTTTAACAAAAATTCTAATTAAACATGAGTGTTTTAGTAAATAAAGATTCAAATATAATAGTACAAGGATTTACTGGTAGTGAAGGGACTTTTCATGCTGGACAAATGATAGAGTATGGTACTAATGTGGTTGGTGGAGTTACTCCAGGTAAAGGCGGACAAACACATTTAGGTAAGCCAGTTTTTAATACAGTACAAGAAGCTGTAGATAAAGTTGGAGCAGATACAACAATTATATTTGTACCACCAGCATTCGCTGCAGACGCAATAATGGAAGCTGCAGATGCAGGTATTAAAGTTATTATTACTATTACTGAGGGGATTCCTGTTGCTGACATGATTAAAGCTTCAGACTACATAAAAGACAAAGATGCTCGTTTAATAGGACCTAACTGTCCTGGTGTTATTACTCCAGGTGAAGCAAAAGTTGGTATTATGCCAGGTTTTGTATTTAAAAAAGGAAATGTTGGTGTGGTTTCCAAATCAGGAACCTTAACTTATGAAGCAGCAGACCAAGTTGTAAAACAAGGATTAGGTATAACAACAGCAATTGGTATTGGTGGTGACCCAATTATTGGAACAACAACAAAAGAAGCTGTTGAAATGCTAATTAATGATCCAGAAACAGAATGTGTTGTAATGATTGGAGAAATTGGTGGTCAGTTAGAAGCTGATGCTGCAAAATGGTATCAAGCTAGTGGAAGCAAAAAACCAGTTGTTGGATTTATTGCTGGTGAAACAGCTCCTGCTGGTCGTACAATGGGGCATGCTGGAGCCATTGTAGGAGGTAGTGATGATACAGCTCAAGCTAAAAAAGCAATTATGAGAAATTGTGGAATTCATGTGGTAGATTCACCTGCAGAAATTGGAAAGAAAGTTGCCGAAGTATTAGGCTAAAAAACAGATAATATTGTTAAAAACCTCACAAGATTTTGTGAGGTTTTTTTATTTGATGCAACTTGTATTTGTTATATTTGAATTTATAGAATTACTTTTGATTTTTACATCAAAAAACCTTTAAAATTGTCATTCCAGCAAAGGCTGGAAACTAACTAATCATACTAAATTACCAATGAAATTACTAGAAGGAAAAACAGCCATAATAACAGGAGCGAGTAGAGGAATAGGAAAAGGAATAGCGCAAGTTTTTGCAGAAAATGGTGCTAATGTAGCCTTTACTTATAGCTCTTCTGTAGAAGCAGCAAATGAATTAGAAAAAGAATTAAATAGTTTTGGCATTAAAGCTAAAGGTTATCAAAGTAACGCTGCTAATTTTGATGATGCTCAAACATTAGCCAATGCTGTTTTAGAAGAATTTGGAAGCATTGATATATTGGTTAATAATGCTGGTATTACAAAAGATAATTTGTTAATGCGAATGGGAGAAGAAGATTTTGATAAAGTTATTGAGGTCAATCTTAAGTCTGTTTTCAATATGACCAAAGCTGTACAGCGAACTATGCTTAAACAACGCAAAGGCTCTATAATTAATATGAGTTCTGTTGTTGGTGTTAAAGGAAATGCAGGGCAAACTAATTATGCGGCATCAAAAGCTGGAATTATAGGTTTCTCTAAATCTGTTGCTCTTGAATTAGGTTCTAGAAATATTAGAAGTAATGTTATTGCTCCAGGTTTTATTGAAACAGAGATGACAGCTAAATTAGACGAAGAAACAGTAAAAGGATGGAGATCAGCCATACCACTAAAACGAGGAGGAACTCCTGAAGATATTGCTAATGCTTGTGTGTTTTTAGCTAGTGATATGTCTGCTTATGTTACTGGGCAGACTCTAAATGTAGATGGAGGAATGCTAACTTAAACCATGTTTAAACTAAAAAATATTGCTAATCTTTTGTGGACAATCTTCGGCTTTGGAGGAGCTTATACTTATTATATTGAAGAGAAATACCACATTAGTATACTCATGTTTTTATTGGGAGTTGTCTACCTTATTTTATTTTTTCAGAAAAAAGAAAACATAAACAAACATATCGATTAATTGAGTACCCTTACGGTTTTATATATAATTATTGCAGGAGTTATAGCGCTATTAGTAGCGCTTTTTCAGTATAAGTATAAAACAAAGCAGCATTCTAAATTAAGCTTACTATTTGCATTTTTGAGGTTTATTACTGTCTTCTCTATTTTGGTATTACTTATCAATCCAAAGTTTGAAAAAGTAAGCTATTATAACGAAAAACCTAATTTGGTAATTGCTGTAGACGATTCAGAATCAATCTCTTTTTTAAATCAAGACCAGAAAGTTGATAGCTTAATAAACCAGTTAGTAAACGAATCTGAATTATCAGATAAGTTTAATATAGATTTATATAAGTTTGGTAGGAATACAGAGTCGTTAGACAGTATTACATTTTCTGAAAAGCAAACAAATATTTCTAGTTTGTTTTCTAATTTATCTCAAGTCTATAAATCATCAAATGCTCCAATGCTAATAGTATCAGATGGTAATCAGACGTTGGGAAGTGATTATGAGTTTTCATCTAGTAAGTATAAACATCCAATTTTTCCGGTAATTATTGGTGATACTATTACATATTCAGACTTAAAGATTCAACAGTTAAACGTCAATAAATATGCGTATTTAAAAAATAAATTTCCAGTTGAGGCTATTTTGGTTTATAATGGAAATCAATTAGTTAATTCTGAATTTTTTGTAACGATAGGTAGCTCAACTGTTTACAGAGAGACGATAAATTTTTCTAAAGAAAACAATTCAAAAATAGTTAACTTCACTTTGCCTGCTAACAGTGTTGGCGTCAGAAGTTACAGAGCTCAAATTAGACCTTTAGAATCAGAAAAAAATAAAACTAATAATTATAAAGAGTTTGCTATCGAGGTTATCGATCAAAAAACAAATGTTGCAATCATTAGTGATATAATTCATCCAGATATAGGTGCATTAAAAAAAGCAATTGAAACCAACGAGCAACGAAGTGTTTCTATTATAAAACCTAACGAATATATTAACAAATCTAATGATTTTCAATTAGTTATACTGTATCAGCCAAATAATAAGTTTAATAGTGTTTTTGATGAGATTAATCGCATTGGTACTAATAGGTTTATAATTTCGGGAACACAAACGCAGTGGTCTGTGCTTAACTCTAAGCAGACAAACTTTACGCAAACTATTACAAATCAAGTTGAAGAATACCAACCTTCTTTTAATACTAATTATTCAAATTTTATTGTAAATGATCTTGATTTTAGCTCATTTCCTCCTTTAGATTCAGAATTTGGGGAAGTAGAGTTTAATACTACAAATGATGTTATTCTTTACAAAACAGTAAATAGTATTATTACTGATGAACCCTTACTAGCAACTTTTGAAATTGGAAATAAACGTGAAGCGTTGTTATTGGGTGAAAATATATGGAAATGGCGAGCTCAAAGTTATTTAAACCACAAATCATTTAATAAGTTTGATGACTTTATTGGTAAAATCGTTCAATATTTGGCTTCAAATAAAAGGAAGAGTCGATTAAATTTAAATTACGATTCCTTTTATGATGGTAGTTCAGATGTAAAAATCACTGCTCAATACTTCAATAAAAATTATGAGTTTGATGCTAAAGCTTCATTAAACATATCACTTAAAAATAATGAAACTGGAGATGTAATAACACAACCATTAGTTCTAAAAAATAATTATTACGAATCAGATTTAAGTAATCTTAAAGCTGGAGAATATACTTTTACTGTTTCTGCAAATAATGGCGAATCAACACGTTCAGGATCTATTAAAATATTAGATTATAATGTTGAACAACAATTTTTGAATGCCAATGTAACAAAGTTACAACGATTAGCTACTAGTACCAATGCAAGTAGTTATTTTATTGATAATACAAGTAGTTTGATTTCTGATTTGGTCAATGATAAACGGTTTTCGACTATTCAAAAGAGTAACAAAAATATCGTACCTTTAATAGATTTTAAATTCTTATTAGGTTTAATAGCTTTAAGCCTTGCTATAGAATGGTTTTTAAGAAAATATAACGGACTTATTTAACACTAAAAAACAAATATAAAAATGGATAAATTACCAAAAGTTGGCTTACCAATATTAATAGTAGGAGTGCTTCTTTTAATTTTAATTACTAAATCGGCTGTAACTGTTGGACCAGGAGAAGGAGGCGTGATTTTTGAACGCTTTGGAGATGGTATTAATACAGAAAAAACGTATGGAGAAGGATTCCATATTGTAGCACCTTGGAACGAGATGATTGTTAGAAAAGTAAGACAACAATCTGTTTCTGATAATATGAATGTACTTTCAGTAAATGGTTTAGAAGTTAAAGTAAATGGTACCATTTGGTATGAGCCAGAGTACAGTAATCTTGGGAAGCTTATAAAAACAAAAGGAGAAGATTACGAACATGAATTACTTGATCCAGCGATTAATGCTGCTGCTAGATCTGTTGTAGGTCGCTATACACCAGAACAACTGTATTCTAGTAAACGTGATGTTATTGAACAGGAGATTTTAGATGAAGTTACTAAACTTTTAGCAGGACAATACCTGATTGTTAAAAGAGTTTTAGTTGAAGATGTTCAGTTACCACCAACAATTAAACAAGCTATTGAGCGTAAGCTTAAGCAAGAACAAGAATCTCTGGAGTATGAGTTTAGATTAGTTACAGCTCAAAAAGAAGCTGAAAAACAACGAATAGAAGCACAAGGTAAAGCAGATGCAAACAAGATATTAAGTGCTTCTTTAACAGATAAAATTCTTCAAGACAAAGGTATTGAGGCTACTAATAAATTGGCTGAATCTCCTAATAGTAAAGTAATTGTTATTGGTTCTGGAGAATCTGGAATGCCAATCATTTTAGGAAACCAATAAATATTTTTGTTAAACATTTGGAATTGTAATTTTATTTTTTGAACATTTGTCTAAACAAATAATAAAATGAATTTTATTCAATTTCATCATCATCATTTTCATACTTGCACTCAAGCGAGCTGAAAATGTATTGAATAAAACCAAGATATTTTTAAAACCGTTTGAGTAAATCAAGCGGTTTTTGTTTTTATAACACTTTCCATAAAGATTTACTCAAACTTAAAATTAAGTTTAATTAAAAGATACCTGTTTTCACAGGCACACGATGAGTAAATTAAAAATTGCAGTTCAAAAATCAGGAAGATTACACGATGATTCCATGAAACTATTGAAAGATATTGGTATTTCAATAGATAATGGTAAAGATCAACTCAAAGCATCTGCTAGAAATTTTCCTTTAGAAGTTTTTTATTTGCGTAATGGCGATATCCCACAATACCTAAAAGATGGTGTTGTAGATGCTGCTATTATTGGCGAGAATGTATTGATCGAAAAGGGAAGAGAAATTAGTGTAATTGAGAAGCTAGGTTTTTCTAAATGTAAAGTATCTATTGCTATTCCAAAATCAAAAACTTACACATCTATCCAAGATTTACAAGGAAAAAGAATAGCAACATCGTATCCTAATACCGTAAATCAATTTCTAAACGACAATAAAGTTAATGCGCAATTACATATTATTAATGGCTCTGTTGAGATAGCGCCAAATATTGGTTTGGCAGATGCTATTGTTGATATTGTATCAAGTGGAAGTACGTTATTCAAAAATGGGCTAAAAGAAGTCGAAGTACTTTTAAAATCTGAAGCTGTATTGGCTGTTTCTCCAAAAATTTCAAAAGATTGTCAAGAGATTCTAAATAGAATCCAATTTAGATTACAATCAGTATTAAGAGGTAGACAGAACAAATATGTATTACTTAATGCACCAAATGACAAACTTGACGCAATAGTAAATATTCTTCCAGGAATGAATAGTCCAACCATTTTGCCATTAGCAAAAGAAGGTTGGAGCTCTTTACATTCGGTTATAAATAAAAATGAATTTTGGGAAGTTATTGATGAGCTTAAGATACATGGAGCAGAAGGCATTTTAGTTTGTCCAATAGAGAACATGGTTCTCTAATACTGAACTAGTTTCAGTATCTAATTTTTAGAATTACAAATAACATGAAAACATATATAAATCCAGATAAAAATAGTTGGTCAAAACTATTAGAAAGGCCAACCAAAACGGTTGATGATATAGAAAACACAGTCAATTTAGTTTTTGAAGATGTTAAGCGTAATGGCGATAAAGCCATATTAAAATATACGTCGATGTTTGATGGAGTTACTCTCGATAATTTTAAAGTGTCTATTGATGAGTTTGAACGAGCTGAAGAGAAAATATCTTCAGATTTAAAAGAAGCTATTCAAACTGCAAAGGCTAACATAACAAAGTTTCATACTGCTCAAAAAACAAATCGCATAGAAGTTGAAACGATGTCTGGTGTATCGTGTTGGCAAGAAAAAAGAGCTATTGATAAAGTAGGCTTGTATATTCCAGGTGGAACAGCACCTCTATTTTCCACAGTACTTATGCTTGCAGTGCCAGCAAATATCGCTGGTTGTAGCGAAATACTATTATGTACTCCACCAAATAAAGAAGGAAAAATTGCTGATGAAATATTGTATACAGCAAAGCTTTGTGGTATTACTCAAGTCATTAAAGTTGGCGGTATTCAAGCAATAGCTGGGTTAACATTTGGGACTGAAACTATACCTCAAGTGTATAAAATTTTCGGTCCAGGAAATCAATTTGTTACTGTAGCAAAACAACTAGCAACAAAATATGGAGTTGCCATAGATATGCCAGCTGGTCCAAGTGAGTTAATGGTAATTGCTGATGATTCGGCAAATCCATCATATGTGGCTTCAGATTTATTGAGTCAAGCTGAACATGGAGAAGATAGTCAGGTAATTCTGGTGTCTAATTCAAAAGAGTTTATTGAAAAGGTGTCTTCAGAAATTGAAAACCAAATTAATGCTTTACCAAGAAGGACTATTACTGAAAAAGCTATCGAAAACTCCAAGCTTATTTATGTTAACGATATGTACAACATGCTCGATTTGGCTAATACATATGCACCAGAACATTTAATCATTGCTTTAGAGCATGAAGAGTATTTCACATTTAACATTAGAAATGCTGGTTCAGTGTTTATAGGTAATTACACACCAGAAAGTGCTGGTGATTATGCATCTGGTACTAATCATACGTTGCCAACTAATGGATTTTCTAAAGCGTATTCTGGAGTGAATTTAGATAGTTTTCTAAAAAGTATCACCTTCCAAAAAATAAGTGCTGAAGGCATTAAAAAATTGGGGCCTTCAATAGAATTAATGGCAGAAGCCGAAGGTTTACAGGCACATAAAAATGCGATTACTATAAGACTTAAAGACTTATAGTAATCGTACTGAACTAGTTTTAGGACCTATTTGAAAAGATAGATTATAAAAAAAAGAATATAATGAAATAGATTGTTATTCATGCGATTTATGCTGACCTTAACGTCAGTAAGGCAGGAATCCATAAAAAAGACTATGAATCAAAAATTTGAACTAAATAATTTAATAAGAAATAATATAAAAGCTATGAAACCTTATTCATCTGCACGTGATGAGTTTAAAGAGTTTTCAAGTGATTTAGTGTTTTTAGATGCCAATGAAAATCCATTTGATAATGGTGTAAATCGTTATCCTGATCCACAACAACTTTTGTTAAAGCAAAAGTTATCAGAACTTAAAAACATTTCAACTGATAATATTTTATTAGGTAATGGAAGCGATGAAGTTTTAGACTTAATTTTTAGAGCCTTTTGTGAACCTAAAGAAGATGAAATTATTATCATGCCACCAACATATGGCATGTATGAAGTTTTAGCAAATTTAAACGATATACTTATACGTTCTATTTGGTTAAATGAAGATTTTCAGTTTAATGTAAATCGAGTAGTCGGTTATACGAGTAAAAAAACCAAACTTATTTTTATTTGTTCGCCAAATAATCCAACAGGTAATACAATAAATATTAAAAATATTGAGAGGTTATTAAAAAAGACAAATACTATAGTAGTAATTGACGAGGCTTATATCGATTTTTCTAATCAAGAAAGTTGGTTGTCAAGACTTGAAGAGTTTCCAAATTTAATAGTTACGCAAACATTATCTAAAGCTTTTGGTATGGCAGGAATCCGACTAGGAGTTTGTTATGCTTCTGCAGATATTATTTCAGTATTGAATAAAATAAAACCGCCTTATAATATTAACGAGCTGACGCAACAAAGAGCATTAGAAGGTCTAATAAACCAATATCAAACAACAAGGCAAATTAATTTACTTATTAGTGAACGAATATTATTAGCTAATGAATTAGCAGAGATTAACTGGATTGAAAAAGTCTATCCTTCTGACGCTAATTTTTTATTGGTTAAGGTTGATGATGCCAACAAACGCTATCAAGAATTAATTGCAAAGGGAATTGTAGTCCGTAACAGAACAAATCAACCATTATGTGAAAACTGTTTGAGATTTACAATTGGTACACAAATAGAAAATAAACGATTAATAGATAAACTTAAAAATATTTAAGAATGAAAAAGAAAGTACTCTTTATAGACAGAGACGGAACTATCATAAAAGAAACTGCAGATGAGCAAATAGATAGTTTTGAAAAACTCACGTTTTATCCAAAGGTTTTTCAGTATTTAAGCAGAATTGCTAAAGAGCTAGATTTTGAAATTGTGATGATTACTAATCAGGATGGTTTAGGTACTGATAGTTTTCCTGAAGACACCTTTTGGCCAGTACATAATTTTATAGTAGATACATTTAAAGCAGAAGGTATAGAGTTTAAGGAACAGTACATTGATAAAACTTTTGCAAAAGATAATGCACCAACTAGGAAGCCTAATACAGGTTTATTAACCCAATATTTTTCAGATGATTATGACATATCAAACTCGTATGTAATTGGTGATAGATTAACAGATATTGAATTGGCAAAAAATCTAGGAGGAAAGGGTATTTTCATAAACGACGACACCAATTTAGGTACTGATGAAATTACAGTTAAGCGAGGAGAGTTAGACGATTTTATTGCTCTCGAAAGTAACGATTGGCAAACTATTTATGAATTTTTAAAAACTGAAGAACGAACAGCTAAAATTGAACGTAATACTAACGAAACACAGATAGAAATTTCATTAAATCTTGATGGAACTGGGCAAAGCAATATTGATACTGGAATTTCATTTTTCGACCATATGTTAGACCAAATAGCACGTCATGGTCAAATGGATTTAGAGATTACGGTTAAAGGTGATTTAGAAGTAGATGAACACCACACCATAGAGGATACTGCTATTGCATTGGGTCAAGTATTTAAAAAAGCTCTAGGAAATAAGTTAGGAATAGAACGTTATGGTTTCTGCTTGCCAATGGATGATTGTTTTGCCCAAGTAGCTATTGATTTTGGTGGAAGAAACTGGTTGGTTTGGGAAACCGAATTTAAGCGCGAAATGATTGGTAAAATGCCAACCGAAATGTTTATGCATTTCTTTAAGTCGTTTACAGATGGTGCGCAGTGCAATTTGAATATAAAAGCAGAAGGCACTAATGAGCATCATAAAATTGAAGCTATTTTTAAAGCCTTTGCAAAAGCTATAAAAATGGCTGTAAAACGCGATGTAGAGAAAATGATATTACCATCAACAAAAGGGGTTCTCTAATGAATGTGGTTATAATCGATTATGGAGCTGGAAATATTAAGAGTATTCAATTCGCTTTAAAGCGTCTTGGTGTGGATGCCTTATTATCATCAGATGTAAATATTATAAAAGCTGCAGATAAAGTTATTTTTCCTGGAGTAGGTGAAGCAAGTTCTGCAATGAAAAAGCTCAAAGAATCAGGATTAGATACAATTATACCTAAACTACAGCAACCTGTTTTAGGAATCTGCTTAGGCATGCAGTTAATGTGTAATTATTCAGAGGAAGGGAAAACTGAAGGACTTGGTATTTTCAATACTGATGTCAAACAATTTAATAATACAGTTAAAGTACCACAAATGGGCTGGAATACAATTTCTAATTTAAAATCATCTCTTTTTGATACTATTATTGATAATGATTTTATGTATATGGTTCATAGTTATTATGCTGAACCTTGTGATGAAATGATTGCAACAACCAACTACCAATTAGACTATGCTTCTGCATTACAAAAAGATAATTTTTATGGTGTACAATTTCACCCTGAAAAATCATCGAAAGCTGGAGAGCAACTACTAAAAAACTTTTTAGGCTTATGAGAATTATTCCTGCAATAGATATTATAGACGGAAAATGTGTTCGTTTAACAAAAGGTGACTATGACACCAAAAGGGTATATAATGAAAATCCACTTGAAGTTGCAAAACAGTTTGAAGATTCAGGTATTGAATATTTACATTTGGTGGATTTAGATGGTGCAAAAGCTAAACAGATTATAAACCACAAAATTTTAGAAGGTATAGCAACTAAAACTAATTTGAAAATCGATTTTGGTGGTGGACTGAAACGTAACGAAGACTTAAAAATCGCTTTTGATTCAGGAGCTAATCAAATAACAGGAGGAAGTATTGCAGTTAAAAAACCTTATGTTTTTGAAAACTGGATTGCAAACTATGGTAGTGGTAAGATTATTCTTGGAGCAGATTGTAATAATAGTAAAATAGCAGTTTCTGGTTGGCAAGAAGAGAGTAATTTTGAGGTTATTCCTTTTATTAAATCTTATCAAGAGAAAGGTATTGAGTATGTTATTTCTACAGATATATCCAAAGATGGCATGTTAGAAGGACCATCATTTGAATTGTATAATAGAATATTAAAAGAGTGTTCTGTCATTTCGAGCAAAGTCGAGAAATCTCAAACTAGCAAAAAAGACCTCTCGACTCCGCTCGAGGAGACAAGCTCTATAAAACTCATTGCTTCAGGAGGTATCTCTAAAATCGATGAGCTACCAAAACTCCAAGAAATGGGTTGCGAAGGCGTTATTATTGGAAAAGCCATATATGAAAATAGAATAAGTTTAAAACAACTCGAAAAATTCATCGTCAATGCTTACTAAACGAATTGTCCCTTGTTTGGATATTAAAAATGGACGCACAGTCAAAGGTGTTAATTTCGTTAATCTACGAGATGCTGGTGACCCAATTGAGTTAGCAAAACAATATGCAGAAATAGGTGCTGATGAGTTAGTGTTTTTGGATATTGCTGCTACTTTAGAAAATAGAGGAACCACTTTAGAAATGGTTTTAAAAGTTGCAGAACAAGTAAATATTCCGTTTACTGTAGGAGGAGGAATTTCATCTGTTAAACATGTTGATGCTCTGCTGCAGTCAGGAGCAGATAAGGTTTCTATTAATTCATCAGCAGTTAATAATCCAGATTTAATAAACGAGTTATCACAAAAATTTGGAAACCAATGTATAGTAGTAGCTATTGATGCCAAACAAATTAATGGTAATTGGAAAGTTCATTTAGCAGGAGGAACGATTCCAACTGATTTAGATTTATTTGATTGGGCAAAAGAGGTTGAACAAAGAGGAGCAGGAGAGATTCTATTTACTTCAATGGACAACGATGGTACCAAAGCGGGATTTGCCACAGAAGCCTTAACGAAGCTATCAGAAGTAGTTAATATTCCAATTATCGCATCAGGAGGCGCAGGAAGTATCAATCATTTTGAAGACGCCTTTACCAAAGGAAAAGCTGATGCAGCATTGGCTGCAAGTGTATTTCATTTTGGAGAGATACCAATACCAAAATTAAAACAAGAATTAAAAAAACAAGGAATACCAGTTAGGTTATGAAAATAGATTTTAATAAAAATAATGATGGTTTAGTACCAGCAATTATTCAGGATGTATCCACAAAAAATGTATTGATGCTTGGCTATATGAATCAAGAAGCCTATCAAAAAACCATGGATACTAAAAAAGTAACATTTTATAGTCGCAGTAAACAGCGTTTATGGACTAAAGGAGAAGAGAGTGGGAACTTTTTAGAATTAGTATCTGTAAAGAATGATTGTGATAAAGATTCGTTATTAATTCAAGTAAAACCTCAAGGACCAACTTGCCACACAGGAGCAGATACGTGTTGGAACGAATCTAATAATCAGTCGTTTGGGTTTTTATCAGAATTAGAAACCATTATTCAAAATAGAAAAGAGAATCAAGAAGATGAAAAATCTTATGTAGCATCATTGTTTAGAAAAGGCATCAATAAAATTGCACAAAAAGTAGGAGAGGAAGCAGTTGAAATAGTTATAGAAGCAAAAGACACTAACGATGAGTTGTTTCTCAACGAAAGTGCCGATTTACTTTTTCACTATCTTATTCTATTGCAAGCCAAAGGATTTACACTAGACAATGTTGTGAAAGTTTTAAAAGATAGACATTAATCACGTAGTAGTCTCACTTTTAAATTTGGATATAATTCTTTAAATGCTTTTTCCATACCTATTACATGAGATGCTCCAACAAGAACAATGTTTTTTTTAGATCCAGAGTTCAAAACATCTTTAGCAATATTGTGTACCATACCTTCATTACGCAATCTCCAATATTTGGTTCCATCTGTACACGCTTTAGTTTTATTTTTCACATACATAAAAGAACTTCCACTGTGTAATCTATTTAAAGAAGCTCTTGAGTTAGTGTATAATTGTGCTCTTCCAAGAATAGCTGGAACTATAGCTCGATTGTAATCTTTTTTGTAGAGCTCTCTATTAATAGTATTATCGCCATTAGTGCTACCATCTTTTTCACATTGACTCCATGCTTTATGATATTCGCCATTCATAGCTTGATAATCCATTGCAATTATTTTTCTATGACCTTGGTGTAAAGCAAGTTTATAGGTAACATCTCCATCTTCGTGTCTGGTTGGCTTTTTAGCACCTTTAATGCCATGTTTTAAAATGTATTCGTAAAAATCATTATTAGCATTGTCTCTTAAGTATGCAAAATCTATTATCAATGTTTCTATTTCGCTTTTGGTTAATTCTTCAAATGTTTTGTTTAGTAATAAGTCATGTTGAACTTCATTAAAGTCATATGACTTTTTAAGGGAATCAGAAAGCTTATAGAATTGTTGATAACCTTTAGACCAACCATCTTTTAGATAGTTCCAACTTTCTTCATCATCAGCTACTGGATTTTCTACAAAAATTTTATCAGGATTATATTTTTTAGCACGACGCAGTATTTTTTTGTAGCTATGCTTTATAATTTTTGGAACTGTATGACTGGTTCCAATTATTAAAATTTCTTGTTCTTGTTTTTCTTGAGAAAAACTATAACTGATTGATAAAAAAAGTACTGCTAAAAATGAGATTAAAGGTTTCATAATTCAAAAATTTACGTGATTAATTCTTGAACAAACTTATAATCTAAAACCTTATTTATTCAATAATAATAGGTGTTTGGGGTGAAATGATATTACTCTGTGGTGAAATTTAATTCGGATTTTAGAGCCTCTAAATAAGTTTTAGAAACTGGTACTTTTATTTCTTGAGAAAGTAATAAAAAATGTTTTCCTTTTTCGATATTCCAAGACTGAAAATGATAAGGATTAATTATATAACTACGATGTGTTCGAATTAGTTGTGGAAATGTATTTTCGATTACAGATAATTTATTTCTAATTAATGTTTTTTTTAATACTTGTCCACTTAAATAGAACACTTCAATGTAATTATCTGAAGATTGAATGCTTATTAAATCATTTAGTAATAACCGTAATCCTTCGTAGTTTCCTTCACCTTGAATTTCGATTTTTTGATCTTCAAGTTTTTTTTCGTGGTATTTACCAAAAGAAAAACGACCAATTATTACAATTGGTAATATGGTTAATATTGCCGGAAATATAATAGCCTTTAAATGATACGAAAGCGTATAGGCATTAGGATTCCATTCCATGATAACATGTAAATAGAAAAGTCTTAAAACAACTATTGAAATTAGAATAAAGACTATAATTAGTAATAGCTCACTAAATATCGACCAATTCTTTTTATACTTTTTATATAACCAATATTGAAAAGGAAGAACTAATACATATAAACAAGCACCTAAAACACCATAAATTGGTAAATAAATTAGTTTTTCTCTATCGCCAAATTCGTTTACATCAAGTGGTTCTGTAAAATATAAAAATACAAATATCCAAATTGCTAAACTCAAAGCAATTAAAAGGTGGTGCTTGACTGAAGGATCAAAAGGAAAGCTTTTTTTCAAACGTATAAATTAAAATACTAAAATAAAAAAAGCATCAGAATTCCTGATGCTTTTATAAATTATACTATTAATTAGTTATGATATCCATTCTTTAGCTTTTGCATTTTTAGCAAAAAAGACTAAAAACACACAGACTAAAATTACCAATACTGGCATTACTATTTTTCCTGCTGTCATTTCTACGTTAGTAAAAAGGTAAAAATGTTGAACAATAGCTCCTAAAGCTGATAAAACAAAAAGAGGATGTGCCCATTTTTTCCTTAATAAAAGAGCAAGAGAACCCAATACACCAGCAAAAACAGCTATTGCAAATGCTGCAGTGTACCAAGCAGGATGTTCAGCTAAAAATTCCGCTTGTTGTTCTTCTGGCATAGCAGCAATCATTTCGTCTGTTGCATAAGCTCTAGCTAAATAAGCCATAACTCCTAATCCGTTCCAGATAAGTGCTACAATGCTCACAATCCAGAACCAAACAGGTGGTTTTGTCATTGAATTTGTCATAATTTTTAAAATTTAGTTAGTTTTTCTACATACAATGTATAAAAAATTTGATAGATGCTTTAAATTCAACTATTTTTCGCACTGAAATTTAATAGTTTGAAAAAGAAATATTTCTACGTTTTTAAAATTCAATATTTAGGTTATCGCTTTCATGGATGGCAAAAACAGCCAAATTTGAAAACATTACATCTTATGATTGACAGAACGTTTAAATATATCCTTGAAGACAAGTCTTTTAAAACATTAGCTGCTGGAAGAACAGATGCTATGGTTTCGGCTAATGAAGCTGCTTTCGAGTTATTTTTGGAAGAGCCTATAGATGATTTTGATTCATTTTTAAATCTATTTAATTACAATTTACCTCAAGATATTAGGGCTTTATCTATTAAGGAAGTTTCTAAAGGTTTTAATATCATTCAGCATTCTAAAGTAAAAGAATATATTTATCTCTTTGGGTTTGGAAACAAGTTTCATCCATTCTGCTCACCAATAATGACTACTTTTTTAGATGATCTTGATATTGAGATTATGAAACAAGGAGCTAAGTTGTTTGAAGGTATACACAACTTCAAGAATTATTGCTACAAGGCTAAAGAAACAGGTGAGTATAATAGAGAGATTTTAACTTCAGAGATTAGTTTAAATACAATTTACACTGCTAATTTTTTTCCTGAAACTACTTACATATTTAAAGTGAGAGGAAAAGGGTTTATGCGAAACCAAATTCGACTAATGGTTGGTGTTTTGGTCAAACTTGGTAGAGGAGAGGTTACACTAGATTATATTGATAATAGTTTAAAAGAAGGTGTAGATGAGCACATGGATTATATTGCTCCTGCTTCTGGTTTGATTCTAAACAAAATTGAGTTTGAATAGTCTTTCAACTGTTAAACCACTTAACAACTTCATTCATATTTAACTTAATTTATGTTAAATAAAACTTAATAGAGTTAAAGGCTGTTAAAGCACTTGACAAAGTGCATCTATTATATATGTTATAGGTAGTAAAAACGAAAATTAACCCTTTAAAACATAATTATGAGTTATTTGAATATGAAAGATGAAAAATTATTACCAGTTGTAGTTGAGCTTAATAAATTATTAGCCGATTACCACATTTATTATCAAAAGTTAAGAAATTTCCACTGGAATATCCTTGGAGAAAACTTTTTTGAATTACACAACAAATTCGAAGAGCTATATACTGACGCTCAAACTAAAATTGATGAAATAGCTGAACGTATTTTAACATTACGATATCATCCAAAGAGTCAATATAGTGATTATTTAAAAATTTCATCGCTTAAAGAATCAGATTCTATTAAATCTGATGATCAAATGGTAAAAGAAATTTTAAACGATCATGAAATCTTATTAAAACAAATGTCTGTTACTATCAATCAAGCTAACGACGCTAAAGATGAAGGTACAATAGACTTAATTGGAGCATATATCAGACAATTAGAAAAATCTAGTTGGATGTTAGATGCCTGGACAAAAAAGACCACAGATAAATTGAAAAGTGCATTAGTAAAATAGTTGTATTGATTATTCAGAAAAGTAATTATAATCACTTAAAATTTAAAAATGAAAGAACAATTAAATACAGCCTTTACAGCATTAACAAATAAATTGCAAGGTTGGTTAAATGCATTTATTGAGAATATTCCAAATTTAGTTTTGGCTCTAATAGTATTAACAGCATCATACTTTACTGCTCGTTATGTGAATAAATTAGTATTAAAGCTAGTGTCCAAACGAGTGCAGCAACAATCAATAAGTAATATTATAGCTAGAATATCAGCTACTACTGTCGTCATAGTAGGGTTGTTTTTGGCTCTAGGTATCTTAGACTTAAGTAAAACTCTTACATCATTACTAACAGGTGCTGGTGTAGCAGGTTTGGTTATCGGTCTTGCTTTACAAGGAACATTATCTAATACAATTTCAGGAATCATTCTATCCTTTAGAAAAAAGATACAAATTGGAAATTGGGTAGAAACTAATGGATTTGCAGGAGAAGTTATTGATGTGAATTTAAAAGAATTTACACTGAAAGAAGCAGACAATAATATTGTTATAATACCAAACAAAACAATACTCGAAAACCCACTTAAAAATTATTCGCTTACCACAAAAATGCGAGTTATGCTAGAATGTGGTGTTGGTTATGAGTCAGATTTAGATCAAGTTGAAGAGTTAACTAAAAAAACAATTGCAAATGCTTTTGAACAAGTAAACGATGCAAATGAAGTTGAATTTTATTATACCGAATTTGGAGACAGCTCAATTAATTACTTGTGTAGATTTTGGATAGATTCTGAAAGTGCTTTGGAAAAATTAAAAGCAAAAAGTAAAGCTATTGCAGTAATCAAGAAAGCTTACAATCAGGCAGGAATTAATATTCCATTCCCAATTCGTACACTCCAATTTGACAATAAATTGGCTTTTGAAAAGCCTGTAAAATTTCAAGAAGAATTTTCTAATAACTAGTAATAGTTATCAGTAGCTAATTGTTAAAATTATAAACTATGTTACGTTGGACAATGACATTTATCATTATGGCAGCAATTTCAGGATTGTTAGGATTTGGAGGAATAGCAGGAACATCTTCTGGTTTAGCCAAAGCATGCTTCTTTGTATTTATAGTATTATTTATACTATCTCTATTAAGAGATTTAAAAGAAGCCTAATTCTTCAATAATAGTTAACTACTAATAGTTTATTAAAAGTCTAGATATACTCTAGGCTTTTTGTATTTTTATGGATAAAAGTTAACATATTATGAACGAAACAGTACCAAGAGAAGCTTTCGATTTTTTTAAGCGATTAGAAAAAAATAATAATCGCGATTGGTTTCATGAGAACAAAAAAGAGTTTAAGGAAATTGAAGCTGAAGTGAAGCAGGTTTACAATCAACTTTTTGAGTTGTTAAATCAACATGACGAAATTGATAAAATGAAGCTATTTCGTATTTATCGAGATGTGCGTTTTTCAAAAAACAAGCTGCCTTATAAAACCCATTTTGGAGGTTCGTTTCATAGAACAAAACCACGATTAAGAGGTGGTTATTATTTGCATATTCAACCTAATAACCAAAGCTTTATAGCTACAGGATTTTGGGAACCAGAAAAAAACGATTTAATGCGTATTCGCAAAGAATTTGAAATGGATGATCAAGAAATACGTGATATCATAAATGATAAAACGTTTAAATCTATTTGGGGAGAACTTGTAGGTGATGAACTAAAGTCTGCTCCTAGAGGATTTGATAAAGAACATAAAGCCATAGATTTAATCCGTAAAAAACAATTTATTTTCACCAAAAAGTTTACTGACAAAGAAGTAACGAGCCAAGATTTCATACCTAACGTAAATAGTGCTTTTAAAACAATACGACCGTATTTTGACTATATGAGTGATGTTTTAACAACGGATTTAAATGGCGAGTCGGTGATTTAAGTTATAATTATCGTAGCTCTTGCTCTAAACTAGATTTTAAGGTTTTAAGTAACTCTAACATATTATTTAAACGATATATGTCACCATTGGTTGTTTCTTGTTTAAAAGTAGCAACATTCCATAATTCCAAAGAATTAAATAGTGTTTTTATAGTCTGTTTGTGTTCCGCCAGGTGTTAGATCTTCTTTATATCTTTCAAGTGTGTTGTTAGTGTAATTAATATGCTTGGCAAAATACGGCTCTATCAAAGTATTGTACTGATTATCGATATAACTATTACCAGCTTCAAATCTTATTAATTGTGACTTTAAATTTTTAAGTAATTGCTTGAGTTCTTCATTTTTGACTTTCGTAAGCAAACCTTGTTGTTGAAATTCGGTAAAAGTTTCTAAAGAGTATAAAAATTTCCATGCAGTAGCAATTGAGCCAATATTCTGTTTAAGTTCAGGTATATCATCTTCATTTTTTGAAGCTAGAATTTCTAGTGTTCTACTTTGCACGTTGGATAAGCTATCATGGTCTTTAATATAACCTTGAGTTCTTATAATTTGCTGGTCGACCTCTTTAACTAATTTTGTTAAATAGTAATGTATAGTATTAGACTCTTGTCTTTTTTGGTTTCAATTACCCACTTGCAAGGCGATGAGAATTCCAATAACTACAAGTAATATTTCACCTATGGCGTATTAAAAATACTTTCCCATTTTATTTTCTTGGATTAGTGAACGACGAATGTGACGAAAGAATTTAATCATAATTATAACCCTTCACGTATGCTGATTTCATCAGTTAGCAAGTCAATAACACCTTCAATTTTAGCCTTTAAACCTTTCCCAGCCCATAGTTGTATTTTCAGCATATGATAACTGTGTTCCATAGCATTTTGATACTCTAAATTATCAATAGCTTTTAATCGCATTTGCTTTATTTCAGATTCTGAATGGAAAAAATTTTTAATTCCTGAAAGTTGGGGTAACCTGGCATTTGGCATGAGTTTTAATTCAATATCTATAAATTCTCCCTGAACAAAATCGGTATGAAGTTGTTCAGGCATTCTGTCGAATTTCAACATATCATTCCAGTTAGTCAATACATTTCTTAAAGAATCATTTTTGATCTTGTCAATTTTACCTGTTGTTAAAAGCGAATTAAGTGTTGTATTAGAGATTTCGTAGGTTAAAGAACCCATTCGAGGTCTAATTACGGAGCGTTCTTCATTTGAAAGTGATCTATTGCTTACAGTGGTAAGATAGTTTTCCCATAAGCTAATATGGTGCTCCTTAAATTGTATAAGGCTGTCAACATCATTTAGGTTCGACTTGAACTCTTCACGCAAATCTTTTAAGGCGATGAGTTCTTCTTTTTGGTCTTTACGTGCTTCGCTCCAAGTGTTTATCTGTAATGCTATGAGAATTCCAATTACCACAAGGATAATTTCACCAATAGCGTATTTAAGATACTTACCTGTTTTTCCTTTATCCATGAGGTTATATCGTATTTTTCTGAAGAATTTAGTCATACATTAATTTTTCCTTTCTTCAATTTCTTTTTCTATTTCTGAAATTACTTCAGTAATTTGATTTTTATGTAATAGAAATGTTTTACCATACCATCTAATGTTTCCATGTAAAGAAAATAGATCTGCAATAAGTCTTTTATCAGTAATTTCTTTATAGTGTTCATAAGGTATGTATCTACGCTCATTGATCCATTTAGATTTTATATTTAATTCAACTAGTTTAAGATCATTATAAAGACTTTCTAACGATGGTACGCTATGTTGATAGACATCTTGTATTTTATCAAAAAGTACTTTATCACTAATTAGCTGACTTTGACCATCCGAAATAAGTGAATTATAGCTTCCAGCTTTGGATCTAAACGAGGTTGTACGATTAAACAGGAATCGAAAATTTAAAACTGTATCAATTTCTACTTGAACAAATTCATCTAACGCAAATTCAGGATCAATTAGCTTATACATAGTTAAGCGTCTTTGTACACCTTTTTTTAGTTGATTGATTTGCATTGTATCTGAAACTAAATCATTTCTAATTCCTTCAAGAAAATACAGTTCTTTTTTCGCTAACTTTTTTTCTTCACTCCAATTATTTATCTGAAGCGCTATTAAAATCCCAATAACAACAAGTATAATTTCGCCAATAGCATAGATGAGATACTTTGAGAATTTATTCTCATTAAGAAGCGTTTTACGAATACGACGAAAAAACTTAATCAAAATTTTAAACAGCTTTTAAAATATCTGGTCTTTCAAATACTTGTATATGACTTAAGAGTCGCTCTTTTACAATAGTCATCATGCGTTTATTAAGCGCAGACGAGTTTTTTATATACAATTTGTATTCTTCTATAGTAAAAGCACCAATGATTATTCCTTTTAGTGAGTTACGAAATTTCATGTCTTTTTGAATGGCATTCTCTATATAATCTAATCGCTTTTCTAAAGACAAATCGCAAAACACATTTTTATGCTTAACAATGTAATTTTTAAAAGCTTCAATTAATAACTCATGTTGAAACTTGATAACAGGACGTAACACTAAATTTTGGAAGCGCTCGTCTGGGCTCATTTGGTCGTTAATAGTAGTAGTTGAGAAATCTGGTCGAATACGTTTGAGGTCGTGGTCTCTTGTCATGTCACATAGATTTGTAGTTAAATTTATACAAATCCACTCTGCTTAATCACATATAAATATTTTGTTGTTAACTATGTTATTAACATCACTAAAAATGTCATTCTGAATGAAATGAAGAATCTAATTAAAATAATAATTGAGATTTTTCGCTTTCGCTCAAAATGACATCTATTTATAAAAGTAATATAGATTTTAATTAATCACTTATAAACTCATCAAATGTTTTAAGTTTTAAATCATCAATTTTAGCTTCCTTTTTAAGTTTCATAAAAACCTTTTTAGCATCATTATAACGACCTTCTATTAACTGTAAATTTTCTAATTCAGCAGCAGAGGGCTTGTCATAGCTTGATGCAACTCTACTATATAAATCAGCCATCTTTTCACGTAATTGCGGTTCAGCAGAACCAACATAATTGTCTCCAGTTGTAATAACTAATGTTTCTTTTAAACTATTAAGTGAGTTTGCTAATTTTTTATCTGAATCTTTTATAGCTCCATGAATTTCATCTAACTCATAAACAAGATGTGCTAGTTCTTGAGTCATATCATACAATTTCATAGTTGTATTATGTTTGGCATCTCTATCTGCTTGCGATAATCCTGATGATTTATCATAAACAACTTCAAACATATGCTCATAAGTATCCTTACCTTTAGTTAAAACAGCTTTATACATTCCGGCTTTTACTCTTGGAGATGCAAAACCACCTCGTGCAAAGGTTTTTCCTTTAGCTACTTTTGGCTGCTTCATCATGTAACTCCAATTAACAATATTTATTCCTTTTGATTTTCCAGGTCCTAATGTTGATATTTCTTTACCAGCTTCATCATAAATTTTCATGGTCATTTTACCAAACGTATGACGCTTTGGTAAGAAGTACTTAATCTGTGCAGCAGACGAAGGGTTTTGACCAACAAATTCTGTTTCACCACCTCGAGTACCAAAACCACCTCCATCTTTCATTACTGTAGGATTATCTTTAAAGAAATGTACTTTTTTCGACATCATTTCTGGAGTAATCTCTCTTAATGGTGAAATATCATCAATAATAATAACACCACGACCATGAGTTCCTAAAACTAAATCGTTAGTCTTTTTTTGCAAGTCAATAAAATGAATAGCAACACTAGGAACGTTATTGGTGAACTTATCCCAAGTTTCTCCTCCATTAGTAGTTATATATAAACCAAATTCTGTTCCTAAAAACAAGAGGTCTTCATTTACATAATCTTCTTGAATATTCCTTACAAAACCAACTACATCATCAGAGATAATGTTTGTCCAGGTTTTTCCATAATCTGTAGTTTTGAATGCGTATGGATTCATATCACCACTTGTATGACCATCAAATACAGCATAAGCCGTAGCTTTATCATGAACGCTCGCTTCAATATGGTAACACCAGGTATTTTTTGGTAATCCTGTTATGTTACCTGTAGTATTAGTCCAACTTTTACCACCATTTGTAGTTACTTGTACATTACCATCGTCGGTTCCAACCCAGATTACTTCTTCGTTAACTGGAGATTCTGCTATTGTGAATATTGTTGTATGATTTTCAGCTCCAGAATTATCCATCGATAAACCTCCAGAATCTTCTTGTTGTTGTTTAGCTGGATCGTTTGTTGTTAAATCTGGCGAAATAATTTTCCAAGTATCTCCCATATCTTCAGACTTATGAAGGAATTGACTTCCCATATAAAAACGATCTGGTTGATGTTCGCTAATTGCCATAGGCGCATTCCAATTAAAACGGAGTTTTGCATAACCATCTTGTTGTAGAGGTTGAATAGTTTTTACTAAACCTTTTTCAGTATTGTATCTCCAAACGTTTTCCGCACCTTGCATTTCAGAATATACAATAGGTTTTGTTGGGTGTTTTAAAACTCTAAAGCCATCTCCAAATCCAACTGAATGCCAGTCACTTGCATTAATACCAGCAGGAGAGGAGGAAGGACCATACCAAGAACCATTATCTTGTAAACCACCATAAATATTATATGGTTCTTCATTATCAACACTAATATGATAGAATTGTGATAACGGCATGTTTTCTACAATTTCCATTGTAGTACCTTGGTTCCATGAGCGATAAACTCCACCATCTGTTCCAGCATATAATCTATCTGAATCATTGATATCGAAAACTATATCATGAATATCAGCATGCATATTACCCATGCTTTTAAACGTTTTTCCGCCATCTATAGAAATAGATCCATACAAACCACCTTTTACTACTACGTCTGGATTTTTTGGATCAATTACTATCCTTGAAAAGTAAAAAGGACGTACAGTAATCCCAAAATCATTGTTTAACTGTTTCCAGCTGTTTCCAGCGTCTTCACTTCTATATAACCCTTTACGGTCGTTTTCTTCTGCTTCAATTACTGTATAAAGTATATTAGAATTTGAGGGTGCCACAGCAATCGCTAGACGACCTAATTTTCCTTCTGGAAATCCATTGTGGATTTTATTCCATGTTTTACCAGCATCAGTAGACTTGTACAAAGCACTTTTATCACCACCAGAATTAAAAGACCATCCAGTTCTTCTAAATTCCCACATAGATGCATACAATACATTTGAATTATTTGGATCCATAGTTAAATCTGCGCAACCAGTAGCTTCATCTATGTATAATATTTTTTCCCAAGTCTCTCCAGCATCTACTGATTTGTATACTCCACGCTCATCACTATCAGACCATAGAGCTCCTAATACAGCGACATAGATCTCGTTGGAATTATTTGGGTTTATTTCAATATTAGCAATGCGTTCAGATTTATCGAAACCGAGTTTTTTCCAGGTTGTTCCTCCATCTGTAGTTTTATAAAGTCCATCACCAACAGAAACACTGTTACGTGTCCAAGTTTCACCAGTACCAACATATACTACATTGTCTGGATTATTTGGATCTACAGCTACAGCTCCAATGGATTGACAATAATCATCAAAAATTGGATTAAAGGTAGTTCCTGCATCGTTAGATTTCCAGACTCCACCACCAGCAGTTCCAGCATAAAGTATTTTAGAATTAGTTGGATGCGTTTCTAGATCGTTAATACGACCACTCATTAATGCTGGACCAATATGTCTAGCTTGCATAGAGCCGAATAAGGCTTTTCCTCTTTTAACGGCTTCATTTTCTTGGGCGTTTACATAAAATGTAGAGCACAAAATTGCTGTTAATAAAAACAATTGTTTATTACTCATCACAATTTTATTGTAAAAGTATTCGTGAAAATTCTTTGAATTTTTCATATTAAATTTGTTGATTGATTAGATATGTATGTAAACAAAAAAATCTCTAATAAAGAGATTTTTTTGTTTGAAATTATATTTAGTTTTTAGTTTCAGTTTCCTTTTTTTCTTCAGCTGGCTTTGCAAAATCAGCATCAGTCACTTCAGGATTTATAACTATTTCAGTATAAGTCATTGGCATACCTTGCATACTAGTAGTAAATGGAAAATAAACACCATCTACTTCTGCATAGTCACTTAAAGGTGTTTTCATAACTTGTCCTTTTTGTGGTCCAGATGGTACTTCTTGTTCAGTCATAATAGGAACAAACGATTCTGCATCAAAATAATAAAAAGTTACATTCGGCACTTCTTCACCTTTTATAGTAAAAGGCTTTTTAGTTAATTTTATTTTAAAGCATTCTGTACCTTCAGCTGTTTCTTTACCAACTAATTCAATAGCGTATCCTTTTTCTTTGTAGTCTACAAATGCATTAGGAAAGTCTTTAAACTCATCCATCATCATTTTTGATTCTTCAGAAGGCATTTCTTCTACAGATTGCGACATCATATTCATAACATAAATTTTTTCGCCATCAGAAAATAATTGCTTTACTTTTTGACCTTGAAATTCTATTTGAACGTACATTCTTCCATCTTTCATGGCAACTACTTCTAATGGAATTTTCATTCCTTGAGCGTTGATATCACCAACCATTTTAGTTCCAGTAATAGCCATTAATTTTTCTGTTCCACCTATTGCTTCTAGGTAATTACTAACAATTTCATCAGCTGTTTGAGCATTAATACTAGTAGACAACGTAATAATAAATGCAGCTAATACAAGTTTAATTTTTTTCATAATAGTTTATTGTAGTGTATAATTTAACAGTTAGTCATACAAAATATGAAATTGTTACAACTTATTTGAAATAAAGTTTAATTCTTTTTTTCTCCTACCTTTTCTGGCATTGTGAAGATACTTTCATCTATTTCAGTATTAAATTTTACAGATTCGATAGACATTTCCATACCTACTTGTCCATTAAATTTGTTGGTTTGCGAAAAAGACATATACAAACCGTCTACTTCTTGGTAATCACTAAATAATACTTGAGCTGTTGCACCTTTAGCTTGACCTGTAAGAATGGTTGCTTCCATTGCTAATGGTACAAAATTTTCTGTATCGAAATAATACATTTCTATATTATCTATCTCTTCTCCATTTACTATAGCTGGAGATTTTGTTAGTTTAATTTTGTAGCAATCTGTCCCTTCAAAAACTTCTTTGCCTAATAATTCTATTGAATAGCCTTTTTGTTTATAGTTTAAAAAGGAATCTGCTATGTTATCTTTAGCGTCATTTTTATAGTTGATGGATGACTCAGAATCAGCAGCTTCAGGTTTTTGAGTTTGGAAATTCATTGCCCATTCAGTCTCACCATCAAAGGCTTCAACTACATATTTTTGTCCCTGTAAATCGATTACAATATGTGTTCTCCCATCTTTCATATAAGTTGCCACAAAAGGATAATCTGTTCCGCCTTGCTTTGCAACTCCAGTTGCAGTCATGGAGTTTATTTTTGACCAAGCGTCTTGACCACCAATATTTTCGATATACGTGTCAACAATTTCTTCAGCTGTTTGAGCTAGAGTAGTAATTGATGTAAAGCTAAAAATAGCAATACATAATAATTTCAATGTTTTCATTTTTGTCTAGTATTGTGATTGATAAAAGTTAGACTATAGTAAGGAGAAATTGTTACAGTCTTTTTTAAAATTTATAATACTAATAGATATGTGTATCTTTGACTAAACTGTTTATTATGAAATTTGGAAGTGTTGATAATCCTGAAACTATAGATTTTACATTACCACAAGATCATCCTGATACATTAAGAGTGTTAAACGCTGTTAAAGATGATACTATTCCAAATATATACGTTGGTTGTGCCAAATGGAATAAATCTGATTTAAAGGGTTTTTATCCAAGAGGTACTAAAGATGAACTCCATTATTATTCTAGACAGTTTAATTCTATAGAATTGAATGCTACATTTTATAGAATTTTTCCACCAGAACAATTTGTGAAATGGTACGATAAAACTCCTGAAGGGTTTCAATTTTTTCCAAAGCTCAATCAGGAGATTAGTCACTGGAAACGACTAAACGATGATATTAAACCTGTTTTAGATAATTATTTATACGGTGCTATTAATCTCAAAGAAAAGTTAGGATGTGTCTTTTTACAAATGCATACTAATTTTGCACCAAAAGATTTTGATCGTATAGTGAAATTTGTTGAGAGCTGGCCAAAAGAAATTCCACTAGCAGTAGAATTTAGACATACAGATTGGTATAATGATGATGCTATAGCTAATGATTTATATCAGCTTTTAGAAGAGAATAATATTTCAAATATTATTGTGGATAGTGCAGGTAGAAGAGATATTATGCATATGAGATTAACCAATTCTAGAGCATTCGTGCGATATGTTGGTGCAAATCATGTAAGTGATTATTCACGTTTAGATGATTGGGTTGAGCGATTAAAATTGTGGAAGGATAATGGCGTAAATAGATTAATTTTTTTGTTCATCAAAATATTGAAAAAGAGTCACCATTATTGTCAGCATACTTAATTAAACAAATTAATGAGAAATTAGGCTATTACTTAAAAATACCTAATGACGACTCACAACAAACTTTAATGTAAATGAGATTTCATACTAGAAAATGGATTAAACCAGAAGATCTTAACCCAAACGGAACCTTATTTGGCGGTAGATTATTACAATGGATTGACGAAGAAGCAGCTTTATACACGATAATTCAACTTGAGAATAAGCGAATTGTTACCAAATTTATGAGTGAAATTAACTTTTTAAGTTCTGCTAAAAAAGGAGATATTATTGAGATTGGAATTATCGCAACAAAGTTTGGAAAAACGTCCATTACCTTAAATTGTAAAGTACGTAATAAAATGACACGAGAACTTATTATTACTGTCGATAATATTATTATGGTTAATATGGGAGATGACGGTAAACCAACTCCACATGGAAAAACTAAAATTGAATTTGTAAGTAATAGACTAAAGAAAAACTAGTTACATGTTTCTTAAATACTTTTTGTCTACATAAAAAGTCCCAAATGGGATTACTGCCGCTAACAATACTATACCTAGAGTTTTAGAATTCCACTTCATATCTTTAGATAATAATATTGCAAATGCTACATAAGCCACAAATAGTAAGCCGTGAGGCATTCCTAATAGTTTTACATATTGAGGATCATTTAATAAATACTTAATAGGAGTGGCTACAAATAAAAGCAATATATACGATAAACCTTCTAATAAAGCTACTATTCTGAAGGTGTTAAAAAAGGAAAGCATGTAATATTAATTTTGGATTACAAAAATACTACATGCTTTAAAGTTGTTCTATTTTTTTATTACTTTTTTCACTTCAATAATGTCATTGTTAGAAGCTGAAATTTTAGCAAAATACATTCCCGAAGCAATTGAACTCATATCTAATGTTTGCGTATTGCTAGAAATAATTTTTGATAGGATTAGTTTACCAGAAATATTATAGATATCAATTTTACTCGCTTGAATTGAGTTTAAGGAAATATTTAATTCATTTTTAAATGGAATAGGATATAATGAAACCGTTTCAGTTTCATTGAAAACAGGATTATTTAAGGTCTCTCCATTAAAATAAGTTAGAGCTTTGTCATAGGCTTCAACACCAATTTTTTCGCCAATTATTCTTCCTCTAATATCATCAATTGGAGGGTGAATTCCACCCCAAATTCTTGATAAGCTTGTTTGGTCAGAAGCATCTCTGTATGTAGCCCATTGAAGTGTCATGTCTTGAGATGGACCTGGCTCGAAGACTAAAAAGTTATTTTGTTGTATATCAAAAGTTCCCATTCCACCTGGGAAAAATTCATCTCCTGTTAACAATGTCAGCACTTCTGATGCTGCTCTTGAGAATGTAGAGTGTCCTGAAACATAACCTGCAAAAGGAGGCGTCACAAAAGTAGCTCTTTGATAAGGCCACCAACGCTCACCTAAAATCCAATCAACACCAGCAATATCAGTTGTAGGATCTGCAATATAATCTGGGCCTTTCCAAGCATACACTTTTATTTTACCAACATTTTCATCGCTATCTCCAGCAAGTGGATCTCCAGTTTCTATCAATTCGATGTAACCAGGAATTAATGGTAAACCATGAGGATCATAATTTGGTAGAGAGGCATCTGAACTTTGACCTTTTCCTGCCATGTAGCGAATAGCTGAAATAGGTCTGATATAATCATAAAAACCTTTAACTCCCCAGGTGTCAACAGCAGAGTCATGCATCGCACCACCTAAAGCTAAATAACATTTAACATCCCATTCTAAATCTGAAAGTGTTGGTCCTTGACCATTTAGTTTTTTAACAACCAATGGATGATCACTAACATAATTCATAATTGAAAACCAGTGACCAGGAGGTGTTTCAGAATCAGGACCATCAGCCCAAAATTCTGCTAATACTCTAGCATAATCGGCGCGTTTTACCATTTGAGGTACGTATGGCGCATTCGTGTGTGGATTTAATAAGTGTCCAGAACTTGCATCACCACCATTAAAAAAGTCATAAAATGCTTGATATTCAGCAAATGTTTCTGGGAAGTTAGAACTATCAAAATTTCCAATAGAGCCTGGAGAAATATCAATCATTGTATTGTCGCTAGGATCTAAATGTGAAGACCAAGCTGCAACTAGCGCAAAATGCCATTTATAAGGGTCATCAATTCCATCTTCATTAGAGTTTTGAATATAAACTGGAGGCCCTGGATCATTATAAACGTAGCAGTCATACCCTGGATCGTTATAGATTGTTAAATCGTCAACTTTGAGACTAAATGGGGTTACTTCTCCCCATTCAGGACTTAAAAAGTCTGGTGTATTAAGAGGAAAAACATTTCCACCTTGACCTATAAATACATCAAATGCTAAAGGTTGCCATCTATTTGGATTAATATCTGTATTGTCTTCATACAACTCTAAAACTAAAGGGTCATTAGAAGGAGAATAATTTAAATTCGCATAATCATTTTGGTCATTAGATTTATCCTGATTACCAAATTCTATCATTTTGCCTGCCATGTAATTTCCTAAAGCAGCATAAGATCCTGTACCATAATCTGTGGATGTAAAAGTTTCATCGTAGCCTAAATCGTTAGTGAAGAAATCTTCTAATTCATTGAGAGTAGTAGTAGCATTAGGAGAATTTGCAAATCTATAGTTTAATAATCTAAACATGGCATAGCTAATAATTTCGTGTCTTGCAGCAGCAACATCTGTGGGTGTAGTTATTCCATTGAATGGAATATTAAATCCACCAAAAGTTCGTCCTAAAAATACTGTTTGGGCTGTATTATCAAAGATGGCCCAAGCATCATACATGAGTGAAGCGCTATGAAATAAGTTTCTTGCATGCACAGTAGGTCTTGCAAAATCTGACCGAATAGCATCTAGTAGTTGTTCATTCCATTCTCTAGCTATGGAATGTTGTGAGAATGTGTTTGTTGGTATTAATGAAAATACTGCCAAACTAATCAGCAAAGTAATTTTTTTCATATTGAGGCTCAATTGATTAATAGGCTGCAATTAAGTAAAAAAAACACAAAAATGGAAGTTAAAATTTTAACATTCGTTTAAATATAGAATTCTTTGGATTAAGTATCTTTAGAAGCTAATTTAATCGATCAAATATGAAAAATTTCAAACTATTTGTGCTCATAGGAGCAGTATTTGCCTTTTCTTGCTCTAATGACTCAAAGTCAGTTTCAGAAGAGAAAGAATTCAAAATTGACTACGAAAAATTTACTCTCGATAATGGTCTCGAAGTTATTTTACATGAAGACCATAGTGATCCTATTGTTGCTGTGGCTACTATGATGCATGTAGGTTCTAATAGAGAAAAACCAGGGAAAACAGGATTTGCTCACTTTTTTGAGCATATGAGTTTTAATGACTCTGAAAATGTGCCTGTTGGTGCCAATAGAAAAATGATTCCTGAATGGGGAGGAAGTCGAAACGGGGGAACTTGGACTGATGGAACGGTTTATTATGAGGTTGTGCCTAAAGATGCATTTGAAAAAATTCTTTGGATAGATTCAGATCGTTTTGGCTATATGATTAATACAGTAACAGAAGCTGCTTTAGAACGTGAAAAGCAAGTTGTTAAAAACGAAAAACGTCAACGTGTCGATAATGCGCCTTATGGTTATACTGACGAGATTATCAGGAAAAACCTATATCCTGAAGGGCATCCTTACAGTTGGACTGTGATTGGAGCTTTACCAGATCTGCAAGCTGCAACCATTGATGACGTTAAAGAGTTTTACGCAAAATATTATGGTGCAAAAAATGGATCATTGGTAATAGCTGGTGATATTGATATTGAAGAGACTAAAGAATTAGTAAAAAAATGGTTTGGTGAAATACCTAGTGGTCCAGATGTTGAACCTTTAGAACCTATGCCAGTTACTCTTGAAAATAGCAAATCACTTTATTTTGAAGATAATTTTGCTAAACTGCCAGAATTACGAATGGTTTTACCGACTGTTGAAGAATACAATACTGACGTATATCCTTTACAAGTTTTAGGTCAGTTGCTTTCTGGTAGCAAAAACGCACCTTTATATCAAGTAATTGTAGAAGAGAAGAAGTTAGCACCAAACATAAGCTCTTATCAAAGCAGTAGCGAGATCGCTGGAGAATTTGTTTTTAGAGCTAGAGCGAATGCAGGAACAGATTTAGACGATTTGAAATCTGCTATAGATGAAGGATTAAAACGTTTTGAAGAAAATGGTGTTAATGAAAATGACTTAAAACGAATTAAAGCTGAATTAGAAACAGGATTGTATCAAGGTATTAGCACAGTTTTAAATAAAGCATTTCAATTAGTTCAAGATAATGAGTTTAATGGTGATCCTAGTTATATAACAAAAGCTGCAAAATTAACTGAAGCTGTTACCGCAGAAGATGTTGTACGTGTGTATAATAAATACATAAAAGAAAAAAATTATGTAATGACTAGCGTTGTACCAAAAGGCCAACTAGATTTAGCAGTAAATGATGCTAAAGAAGCTACTGTTTGGATTGAAGAAGTAAAGCAGAATGTTGCAAATGAAGAAGTCGGTCAAGGTGAAGAAGCTGAATATGAAAAAACGCCAAGTACTTATGATAGGAGCGAACCTGCATTTGGAGAACTTCCATTATTTAAATCGCCTGAGGTTTGGACGGCTTCTTTAGATAATGGTATGGAGGTTTTTGGAATAGAAAATAACGAAGTGCCACTTGTGCAGTTTGATATCACAATTCCTGGAGGTCATTTAATAGATCCAAAAGGTAAAGAAGGTGTTGCGAGTTTATTAAGTGAATTAATGATGGAAGGTACAGCAACAAAAACACCAGCAGAATTAGAAGAAGCCATTGGTTTATTAGGTGCAAATATTGGTATGTATAGTGCTAATGAAGATTTTCATATTACAGGTTCTTGTTTAGCAAAGAATTTTGAAGGTACCATGGCTTTAGTAAAAGAGATTTTATTAGAACCGCGTTGGGATCAAAAAGAGTTTAATAGATTAAAATCTGCTCTTGAAACAGGTTTAAAAGGTCGAGAAGCTAACCCAAATGCTATAGCTGGTTTAGTTTTTAATAGGTTAATTTATGGGGATAACCACGTGTTTGGTATTCCTGGTTCTGGAACTTTAGAAACTATAAAGGATATTACTGTTGACGACTTAAAAGCTTATTATAACAACTTATCTGCATCTGAAGCTAAAATCCATGTTGCTGGTGCTGTGAATAAGCAAGGAACAATAGATGCAGTTAGTATGTTAAATGATTTTGCGGGTGAAACTACTTCAATAGCTAATCAAGAGTTACCAACAGATTCTAAAGCTGGAAACTTATATTTTATTGATGTTCCTGGATCTAAACAATCAGTAATTATGATTGGTAAATTAGTATTATCTGCCACAGATGATAATGCTAATAATTTAGATTTTGCCAATGAAATTTTAGGAGGAGGATCAAGTGGACGTCTATTTCAAACATTACGTATTGAAAAAGGTTACACTTATGGTGCGTATTCAGGATTCAGTAATAGTTTAGAAATAGCTCCTTTTGCTGTTAGAACCAGTGTAAGAGCAAATGCTACATTAAAATCGCTTGAAATAATTCAAAACATGTTACAGGATTATTCTAAAAATTTTACTGAAGCTGACGTGGAGCTTACTAAAAATAAATTACTAAAGGCAGATACTAGAGCTTTCGAGAGTTTAGGTGCTAAACTAGGAATGGTGAGGAATATGAGTAAATACGATAAGCCTTCAGATTACGCAGAAAAAGATCAAGCAGAGTTGGTTAATATGTCTTTAGAAGATTACAAGAATATTATAAATACTTACTTACAAGAAAAAGATATGATTTATTTGGTTGTAGGTGATAAAGAAACACAATTAAGTGAGGTTAAAAAATTAGGAAAACCAGTTATCGAATTAGATATTTATGGAAACCCTTTATAAATAGTTTTTTAAGTTTATAGTTAAGGCGTAATTTTTAATTACGCCTTTTTTATTTATAGAATTGAGAGTAATAGCTACTTTTGCATTAAATACCTATTATCATGCAATCTTTTGAAGATTTTAAAATATCCAAACAATTACAGTATGCTATTACTGATTTAGGTTATGAAAAACCAACACCTATTCAGGTCAAAGCTTTTCCTGTAATATCTTCTGGAAAAGATGTTGTTGGTATTGCGCAAACAGGAACAGGTAAGACATTTGCTTATATGTTACCTATTTTACAAGGCTTAAAATTTTCAAAAGAAAAACATCCAAGAGTGTTAATTTTAGTGCCGACTCGTGAATTAGTGGTTCAAACAGTTGATGAGATTAAAAAATTTAGTAAGTACATTAACAACCGTGTTATTGGAGTTTTTGGTGGAACCAATATTAATACTCAAAAAGCTGAAGTTGCTCTGGGTCAAGATATAATTGTTGCGACACCAGGACGATTGTATGATTTAGTTGTTAGTAGAGCATTGCAATTAAAATCTATAAAAAGGTTAGTTATTGACGAAGTAGATGTCATGTTGGACTTGGGTTTTAGGTTTCAGTTAAGTAATATTTTTGACTTATTGCCGCAACGTCGCCAAAACATTATGTTTTCTGCTACTATGACAGATGATGTTAATTTACTTATATCTAATTTTTTTAAAGTTGCTAAAAAAATTTCTATTGCTGTTAGTGGTACTCCATTAGAAAATATTTCTCAAAGCTGTTATGCTGTAACAAATTTTTATACCAAAGTAAATTTGTTAGTTCACTTACTTGCTGATAATGATAAATATCATAAAGTACTTGTTTTTGTGTCTAACAAACGATCTGCGGATCTACTGTTTAATGCTATTCAAGAATTTTATAAAGATGAGGCCTGTGTCATTCATTCTAATAAAACTCAAAATTACAGATTACGATCTATCAATCAATTTGATAAAGGTGAGAAGAGGGTTCTTGTCACTACGGATGTTATGGCTCGTGGTTTGGATTTAAAAGAAATCTCTCATGTTATCAATTTTGATACGCCAATTTTTCCAGAGAATTATATGCATCGTATTGGTAGAACAGGACGTGCTGAAAATGAAGGACATTCGTTTTTGTTTTTTACAGACAAAGAAGTTGACTATAAAAATGCGATTGAGCGACTCATGAAAATGGAAATTAAACAGTTGTTAATTCCAGATTCAGTTGAGATATCAAAACAGCTTACTTATGATGAGCAACCTAAAATTAAGGAACGTAACAATCCATTAAAATTACCTGCAGAATCTGAAATAGGTGCTAGCTTTCATGAAAAATCAGAAAAGAATAGTAAAACTAACCAAGGTGGATCTTACCAAAGAAAAATAAAAGCTAAATACAAAAAACCTAAAACTAGAGGTGATAAAAATTATAATAAGCGAAATAAACGTTAGAAGTTTTAAAAGTGAATTTTATCTAATTCTTTTAAATACGTTTCACCAACAGGTATTTTTTGATCTTTAATGGTTACCCAATTTTTCCCTTTACTAGTTACTTGATCTATTCTGATTATGTAGGAACGATGTACTCTTAAATACTCTAATGCATCTGGTGCAGAATCTATAAAATCACCTATTTTGCAACGAATTGTATAGGTTTTCTTTTTTGTGATGATATCTAAATAATTTCCTTGAGAATTGATATATAAGATATCATGCGTCGGAATTTTAAAGTCCTCGCCATTAGACCTGAATTTGTAAAATTGTTCTTTTCGTTTTAGACGTTTAATAGCTAAACGTATCAATTCTCTAAAAACATCTTGATTATAGGTTAATACACGAACTCTAAAAAACACATAAACAAGTCCAGTAAGTAAGAAGAAACAAAGTCCAAAAAACCACCAACTTTTCCAAAAAGGCGGTAATATTTTAAAACTATATGAAGTTATAAGCTCATTTGGGTTGTCAAATATGCTCGCTTTAGCTTCAAAGGTGTAATTTCCTGATGATAAGGATGGAAAATTTATGACTCTATTTGTAGTTCTAGACCAAGCGGTGTCAATTTCTTTTAAGCGATACGAATAAACAATATTATCTGTATTTTTATGTGAAATGGCTTGTAGTTTAAAATCAATGTTATTCTCATCATGTTTTAAACGAATATTATTATCAAAAATTCGTTTGTTATTTACAGAAATCTCTTTCAATGTTAATGATTGAACATTTGAAGTTTCTTGTTGCCTTAAAACATCTTTGTTAAAAAAACACAGACCTTTTTTTGTAGCGACCCAAATGGTATCATTAATTATTTCAACATCTTCAATATCATTACTTAATAAACCATCAGCTTTTGTAATAGTTGTGATACTAAATGTCTTATTTGGGTTAAAAACAATTCTATTTAATCCAGTGTTGGTACATGCCCAAACTATGGAATCATTTTCAATGTGAACTTCATTAACTATATTGCTTGTTAAACCATCTTTAGTATTGACACTATAAATACTATTATTGAAAACTATTACACCTTCTCCTTGAGTAGCCATGAAAACAGTTTTCTTATTGTTACTTATGTCAATATCGTCAATTCGTGAGGCAAGCATTGCGTTTGGCTGAAATTTTAGAATAGAGTCATTTTTTTCAACGAATAAACCAGAGGATGTACCTATTAATAGTTGGTTATTATATAAACACACATCGTTAACTCTATTGTTAATCTTTCTGAATTTAACAATATCATTTTCAAGCTTATGATATCCAGTTCCCGAAGAGCCCAATAAACTGTCGTGTATATTTTCTGGTAGTTTGTTTACACCAAGATTATAAGATAGATAATTATTAGTATAGTCTTTGAGATAGCCATCGCCATAACCAAATATGAGGTTATTGGTTTTGTCAAATTCTACAATGGATGCATTTCTGCTTAACCCATGGTATGAAATATAGATTGAATCATTTTTTATTTGCCCTATATTACCATTTTCAAAGCCAAGAAATAATTGCTCATAATTGTCTTTTACAATTGATGATATATGCTGTTCTGTAAACGTTTTGATGTTTGGGTTTTTTATATAAAAAACACCATCATCTAAAGTTGTGAACCAAATGCTCTCTTCCGTATCTATTAAAAAATTTGAAACCGATTTATTAGGTAAAAATGAATAAATTACATCTCCTGAAACATTCTTAATTTCGGCACCTTTGCTATAATAACCAACAAAAAACGATTCACTATTTATCTTTTTAATACCTATTGGATATTGTTCAGTTTCATCATAGACTACAGTACCATCTTTAGATAATATACCAAGTTGAGAATCGATAAAGACTGTTTTATTATCATTTAGTGTTACAAAATCCATGCGACCAGTAACACTTTTTTTAATGTTAATAAACATAACATCCTTTGAGCTAGGATAATTATGTTCTACATAAAAAAAGAAATTATTTTTTCGTAGCAAACCAAGGTTCACTCCATCTCTTGAATCTTTGGAAGTCTCATACGTGTCTTTATTAAAATATGTTTTTGCAACACCATCTTTATCAATTTCTATATAACCTTCTAAATGGTATCCAGAAATAGTTAAGGTTTGGTTAGTATCCATTATGAGGTTTTTTACAACGACACTTTTTTTTAGATGTTTTTTTAGTGCTTCGTTATAGGAGTAATTGACAAATCCTTTGAATTCTTCATGGAAATAAAAAAGACTTTGGCTATGGTATTCATAACAAAACACACGACCATCAATTTGAGGATAGAAATTTAAGATGGTATTTCCGGGTAGGCCATCTTTGGTGGTGAAGTTTTCGAATTCGTAACCGTTGTAACGTGATAAACCTTTGTCAGTAGCAAACCAAATATACCCTAATTTATCTTGGTATACATCATAAACTTCAGAACTCGGTAGCCCTTCATCCACACCAAAATGTTGGTAAATATAGTCTTGTGAATAAGCAATTTGAAGACAAAAAAGTAAACAAAATAAGTAGGCTATAAATTTCAATACAATAGGTTTTAAGCAAAGGTACTATTATTATAATTAGAGCTATTATGCGCATTTTAGAATTCATCACTATTTTAATAGTATTCGTCACAAAGCCTTGTAAACAAAGAGATTTTAGAGTTGTTTTTTGTGCTTATTATTATGTAAACATGATATTTAGGCTTTGTCACTTTTTGATGTAGGTTTTGTCACAAAGTACTATTTACTGATGCTTTTGTTGTCATCTAAAAATATATTCGATCCAGAATTTAATTTTTAAAACCTTAAATCATGAATAAACAACTACTTACTCTAATTGCCCTATGTATTTCTTTCATCGGGTTTTCTCAAACATTTACAGCACTCGACAATAATAACAATACTTTGGAATTTAATGTAACCTCTTCAACAACAGTTGAGGTCAAGGATTATATTTCCGGCGGAACTGATGTTGACATTCCAACAACAATTTCTCATAATGCCACGACATATGATGTAACCGGTATTGGTAATGTTGCCCTTTTGGGTAATGGATTAACCAGTGTTGTTATTCCAAATAGTATTACTAGTATTGGAGTTGGTGCTTTACAGAATAATGCGCTAACAAGTGTTACAATCCCAAATAGTATCACAAGTATTAGTAATAATGCTTTTGCCATTAATCAATTAACGAGTGTTACAATTCCCAACAACGTTATATCTATTGGCAATAATGCATTTTTAAATAATAATCAATTAGCGAGTGTTTCATTACCTGAAGGTTTAAACAGTATTGGAAATGATGCTTTTTTAAATTGTCAACTTAATGATGTAATCATACCAAGTACTGTAACGAGTATAGGAATGAGAGCTTTTATGAGCAGTTTTTTAGCAACTATCACTTCATTAGCTACTACACCTCCTGCTATTACAACAACACCTGGTAATGGTGGCCAAGACACTTTTGCAGCTGATAGGAGTGGAATAGATTTAACTGTTCCGGTAGGAACGACTAATGATTACCTTGCTAATGGTTGGACAGGTTTTAATTCGATTACTGAATCTGGAGGAGCTCAAGTTGGTGATACCTTTGTCGATAATTTTATCACTTATGAAATTACGTCACTCTCACCTAATGAAGTAGAAGCAATTGATTATGATATGGCTGGAGGTTCTGTAGTTAGTATACCAGCTAATGTTTCCTATAGTAACGAAGTATTTAGTGTTACTAGTGTTGGTAATCTTGCTTTTAGTCAAAATCAATTAGTGAGTGTTACTATACCAAATACTGTTACAGATATTGGTTTCATATCCTTTGGTAACAATCCAACTTTAACTGATGTTTTTTCGCTAGCAACTATACCACCAACAATAATAACAGGCACAAATGATACTTTTGGTCCACGCGGCAACATTAATTTACACATTCCACCTGGAACAACTGGTGCCTACGTAACAGATGCAGGAGCTTTATGGACAGGTTTTAATTCAGTAACTGAAGATGCTTTAAGTATTGAAGAATTTGATTTAGCTAGCACTGTTAAAATCATCACATCAGACGGTAGTATAAAAGTTATTACTCATGCCAATGCTCAATTACAACATTATGAAGTATATGCGCTTACTGGTGCCAAAATAGCTACAGGTTATACAAATAGTATATCAACTGAAACTTGGGCTAGAGGTATTTATATTTTAAAACTTGATTTTGATAGAGGCACTGTCTCAAAAAAAATAATCATCAATTAATTACTTAAATGAAAAAAGCACTAACACTTATAACTATGTTAATTTGCGTTATACCTTGTATAGCGCAAATTATCACTTTTGATGATCAAGGATATAGCAATAGTCAAAATTTAGGAAATCCATACACTATAGCAAATAATGGAGAGACCTTTTTATTTACAATTTCTGGCAATACTAATCCAGCTACACAGCATAGATACGTTACACAAGAAAATAGTTGTAGTAGTTCTGGTTTAGGCCATATCACTGCTGGAACATTTTCTGCAACCACTTGGACTATAGAAACAGTTAGTGGTAATGAAATAGATTTAGGAACTTTACGATTTGATAATGTATTTGGTTGTTTTGCTTTTGAATATTCACTGACTATTGAAGGATTTAAAAATAATATTTCTACTGGAAGTCAAGCATTTACAACTAGTGGGCTTAACAGTGTTTTTTCGTCTAATTCAAGTTTTGACGATGTTGATAAGATAGTGATTACATCTACTGACCTCGCTAATTTAGGTATCGATGATATTAATTGGACTGCATCTACTTTGCATAATGAGGCATTTGTTTTGGAAGATAGTGTTAGGTTAGAAATGAGTCCAAGTTCTCATTTTATTAGAATAATATCTAGTAACCTAATAACATTAAAAAATTACACTATTTATAGCATTAATGGTGTTAAAGTAAATTCAGGAACTGATATTAAAATTTCTACAGCTTCTTTATCTAAAGGTATTTATGTTTTGAAATTAAATTTTGATAGAGGTGTTTTAATTAAAAAGGTCATACTCAAATAGAACACAATGATAAGGCGATTTAACAAATATAAATTAGAACTATTTCTAGTAATGTTTTACGCAGTATTATTTCTGTTAGTTTTTAATAATTAAAATTTTCTAGAAATAATTATTATGGCTAAATATGGAGGTGTTTTAAGTTTTATATTTTTTGTATTAGTGATAAAAGGTTATGCTCAAGTTGGTATCGGCACGACAAGATAAAATGTATAATCAAAATAGTCTTGAAAATTAAAATTATAATAACAATTAGTTAGCAAGGTAAACACCATACTTATGTTAGATTTTTTTAACCAATACGCAATCGCTAAATGGATTTTAGCAGGATTTGGAGTACTGTACTTTTTAGATAAGTATGGGATCTTTAGTCCAATAGATAATTTATTAAATCGAAGAGGGAAATATAAATTCAAGATGCAAAGCCATCTCGATAATCCAAAGTTAAAACAGCTAATAGGCTATTTTAACAATAGTGAGTATCATAATGTAGAGCAAACCTTAAAAAGTTTGAATGCTAGTTATCGCGCTTTTGCCTTTAAAAGTCTTGGACAATATACCGATGTTACAATAAGCGATGCGTGGCTCGCAAAGGAACCAAATAACGATTTACCAAAAATCATAAAGGGTTATCAATTGATTCATAAAGCTTGGGAAGTTAGAGGTAGAGATACCATTGACACTGTATCCAACCAAAACCAAAATACCTTTAAGAGCTACTTAAAAAAAGCCGAAGCAGTTCTTTTAAAAGTTGACCAAAATAACACTATTTACAAAAACAATTGCGTATCATCCTTATTGAAAATTTATAAGGCTATAGAGGTCAATAGAGAAAATACGCATCAACTTTTTCAAAGAACTATTGAAGAATTTCCTAATGATGCCGAGTTGCACTTAAACTATTTTTCGTTTATATCACCAAAATGGGGCGCTTCAGAAGATGAATTAAATAGGTATATGAATGAACTAAACTCAAAATCACCATTTATTCAAGATTTGATTTTAGCACAATACTATTTTGATTTAGTTCACTTATATAATTACAAAGATCAAGACGGTAAAATACAACAGTTTATGGAAACTGTAAGATCCAATACTATTAACAATGAAAACCTGTTTAGATACGAATTATACTTATTGTTGTACTGGCTTGCGAATAATCTTGAAAATAAACCTCTAGAAAAACATTATAAGAGCCTAATAACAGATTATTGGGAAGATTAAAACCACTAAAAACAAAATTATGAAAGCAATTATGAACATTAATACTAGTTATAATTCTTTAGATGCGATTTGTAAACGTCTACAACAAAACACCGATTATGCTTGTACTAAAGAGTATGATATTTGGGAGCAACGTACAGATGTTAACGGCCAAATGGAGCAATGCGTAGTACTTAAAAAAAGTGGAATGCATGGTGTAAAAGTTTATTTAACTGGCGAGAACAATGCCAAAGTAAGCTACATTGTACCAAGCAAAGTAATGAACGCTTATTTTGGCCATGGTGGCGAGCGCCATAAAAATATTATTGAAATTATTGTAAGTAAAATTGTGGGCGGTATTATGGCAGGACCGCAAAAAAATGCTTTTAACGAGCTGCAAACAGCCGTTAGTAAGGCTTTAGCTTAAGCTGTGTTGCCATGAAACACATTAGAGGGTTTCTGCGTGTTTTATTTTTGTTGAGTTTAGCATTTACTGCTTGTAAGCCCAATAAAAAAGAAGCCAAAGAGCGTACAGCTTTTAATTTAAAGGAAAGCTATTTGGCTAAAGATGAGGCCGAATTTTTACATCAATTCCCTAAAGAATTTGATGAATATAGAATTTATTTTGGTTGGGATTTTGTAGAGGACAAACCGCAAGAACTGTACAACGATGCCAATAGTTATGTTGATTATTGGTTTGATCTCATAGAAAAATATCCTAAATACGTAAACAAGCTTATAGCACTTTGCAAACATGGTAGTTGGGAGCCTGATGCAGTGAATTATTTGCAAGACAAGGTTTTGAAATATATCAAAAAACAAAACAAGTCTCACTTAATAAATAATTTGAGCGATGCAGAAGCACAATCTGTTTTGTTTTTTCTTTTTAATGGACCACACCCAAAACCCGACACCAATTTTGCCTCGCTTTTAAGTCCTTCAAAGAAAGTAATTCTCGAAGAACTGTTTGAAACCGATTTTTATGATGATAATGAAAATCCGGATCCAATTTTTGATGAAAATACTACTATTGTAGAACCCAAACTTTCAGATTTTGAGGGTACAGAACACTATTTTATAAAAGATATAGACATTAACAACGATGGTGTTTTAGACAAAGTAGTAAGTGCAGAGACATACCAAGGCGACGAGCTCTACCTTTTTGTAAATGAAGGTAATAATTACAAATTTGTATTAAAAACCACTAATTTTTCGCAAGATGGTGGCAATCAAATTCAAGATATTCGTCCTACTAAAACAGGTTTTGAAATTTTTACCGCATTTCCTGATGGTGGTTTTTTAGAAGCTCTTTATTATGTTTCTTTTAAGAATAGCAATTGGATACTAACCCACACCATTTATAAAACAAAATCGAGCAATCAAGAGGATGCTTTTGTTTATATGTGCAACGTTAAACAGGGTTTAAACATGAGCGCGTATAAAAGTTTTAAATTAAATGAGATGCCAGATGAAACCAATAGAGATAAAACCTGCCAAATGGAAGCTATTGGCAAATATTAATATATTACACTATGAAAATTTGTGTAGCACAAATACAATCCTTAAAAGGAAATATCCCAGTGAATATCAAAAATCACTTGAACCAAATTAAGTGTGCCATAGATTTAAATGCTGATATAATTGTTTTTCCCGAATTGTCCATTATCAATTACGAACCCGAATCGGCAAAAAAATATGCAACAAATATTAAACACAGTATTTTTAAGCCTTTTGAGGCATTAGCAAATAAAGGTAAAATTACCATTGGAGAAGGCATGCCAACACTTGCCGATGATGGTATTAATATTAGTATGCTAATTTTTAGTCCCAATAAAGAACGGACGATATACTCTAAAACCTTGCTATATGATGATGAGTTGCCCTTTTTTGTATGTGGTAAAAACCAACCTTTTTTAACAATTAAGGGACAAAAAATTGCTTTAGGGATATGCTACGAAACATTGCAAGAAGAACACTTTCTAAAGGCAAAAGAAAATAATGCCACTATTTACATCGCTAGCGTAGCCAAATCAAAAAAAGGAACAGATAAGGCCTATGCTTATTTTTCAACAATGGCAAAGCAGTACAGTACACCAATTTTAATGGCAAATGCTGTTGGTTATTGCGATAATTTTGTGAGTAATGGACATAGCGCCATCTGGAATAAAAATGGGGAATGTGTTGGGCAACTAAACGAACAGCATCAAGGATTACTCATTTACGATACCATATCTAATTCCGCAGAAATTCATCAGCCAATCATTGAAATAGGACAATTATCAGATCTCGAAGCTATTTTCCAATTGTATTCAAAAGGAAGAAAACATCTAAATAATAATGGGATTTATCAATGGATTAAAACCTACCCAACCCTTGCCATTATCGAAAATGACCTAAAAAATAAAGAACTCTATGTTTTAAAAAGTAACACTAAAATAATTGGCGCCATCTGTTTAAGCCACCAACAGGAAGAAGCTTATCAAACCATCAATTGGCAATTTAATAATATCAAGGCATTGGTCATTCATAGGTTAGTTGTACATCCAAAACAACTTGGTAAGGGATATGCCAGCATAATAATGAATTTTGCCGAAGATTTTGCCAAAAAACAGTTGTGCAATACCATAAGATTGGATGTATTTAGTAAAAACCTAAAAGCCATTAAGTTATATCAAAATAGAGACTATATTACTAGAGGCAACATACATTTTCCAGGACGAGAAGAAGCATTTTATGCTATGGAAAAAGAAATACTTATCGACTAAAAATGAGAGCCTTAAAACTATTACGCAACTATATTCCATGGTTTGTTTTCGCCTTAATCATTGGCATTGGGTATATGTTTTTGTTGTTAAAACCGCATCAAACTATTGATTCTGATTTTGGTTTTATTCAAGAAGTGTTTTTAGGATATGGCACAGTAGGTATTGGTGCGCTAATAGGTGTTTTTATAGCTTTGCTTTTTATTCTAATAGATAGAAAAATAATAAAAACACAACAGTTATCCAGAACATCAATAATTACTAAAAGAGTATTATTAATAGTGTTGGTAGTCACAATAGTTATAGCTTTACATTATATCCTTGAAAAATGGTTAGACTTAATTTGATTAAAGCTAAAGTCTTTGGTAGAGAAATTTTTTAAAAATGAAAATGTATTACAGCATATAAGAGTTAAAACAAAAAATGTCCATACTATTCATTATCATACTATTAATAATAGCATTAGCAAGTTTATACCTGCTATACAAACTACTGCGATGGGTTTTAGCCAAAAAAACCAGAAGTGTTTTTTGTTTAATGCTCTTAACTTTTGGATTTTTAGTAATTACCATCAACCAACTCTTTTTTGTAAAGATGGAATTTATTCAAAGTCAGGTATATCCCAATTTATATCTTGTAAAACACCTTGAAAAAGACCAAGGTTTAGTGCATCAAGCAATTAAACAGAAAATAGCAGAACACCTAAAAACCGAGTATAAAACCGGTAAACCATTAGCATATAAAACAGAAAACGGCATTTATTTTTATGAATTGGGTGGTTTTACCCTCGGTTTTATTGCCGAAGCAGGTACTGGTTATTTTATAGACCAGGAAGAAGATTTAGGCGGTTTTGTGTCCGAAGAATTGGGCATGTATACCGAGTATCGATTGGCAGAGTTTTATTATGAAAACTGCCAAACCGATAGTGCTTTATATTGTGGCAACATAGATTATTTTGAACAAGGAGAATTCGTAAAAACCGAAACTATGTTAAACCTCAAAGGATACCATAAAACAAAACAATGAGATTGTTAGTCATCTTTTTAGTAATCATCATCGCATCCTGTGCGCCAAAACCAAAAGCAATTTATGGTACTTCTGTATTTTCCAATAAGCAACTAAAAACCAACGTATTAAAACACTTAAACAAAGAAGAATTAACACCAGATGATGTATTGTTAAAACCATTTCCAGATAGCCCAGATGAAAGTATTGCTTTAATTACAGAAGCGAATTATGAAATCTTAAACGAAGAGGTATATGATTTAAATTGCCATCTACTCATTATAAATAATAAAACAGGAAAAATAACCCATCAATACTATGAAGATGCCGAACAAACAGGTTGGAGTACGGATGCTATTTTTATCGACTATATTGCAATTGATACAACGGCTTATCCATTACAAAAATCACATCAGGCTTTTGCAATATTGGTACATTATAGAGGTAGTTCGCAGCCAAATCCATACAACGAAACCCAGCTGTCTCTATATACAAAAACCAATAAATCTTTAAAAAAGGTAGTAGATAACTTTACCATTTACGAATCGGTAGGAGAGGTTAATGTAAACATAGACACGTGTTCTGCTCACTTTGAGCGAATAGAACGACAATTGAGTATGAGCCCAGAAAAAACCAATAGCCTAAATAATATTTTGGTAACCGAAACTAAAATTCATTCTAATTACCAGATTGACCATACAGGCGATTGTAACCCAAAAGATAGTATTGTTCAAATTCAAACATCAATGTTGAAATTTAATAGGAAGCAATACATTCAAAATAGAGAAAAATTGACTATTGATGAGTAATTAAAAACTAAACACAATAATAATGAAACATACTTATATCTTAATCCTAATTCTATTAATCGCTTGTAAGAATACAAAAGAGGAGCAAGTATCAAGTACTAAAGAAAAAACTTCTGTTGAGGTTGAAGACGCTAAAAGTACAAGTAACGAAACAATAGATGAAAGCAATGCTGAAGCAAGCGCAAATAGCATCTTTAATGTAGCTGATTTTCCAGTAAAGACAGTACCACTTTTGGAAACCACAAACTTCGACAGTTTTATTGAACCCGAAGATTACAAAAACATAGACGCCAAAGCCCTGATGCTAGAAAAAATATACCCCGAGTATTATGATGAAAACTACATGTTTAAAGCCATAAACGCCTATCGACTAGAACTTTTTAAAGATATTAAAACCGTTGTGGTTACTGTAACAAAAGGCGAACATGAAATGGAAACGGTACTCATAAATTATAAGGAAAACGGCAATATTATCAGCTCTCAAATAGTTGCTTATGATGAAATTGCTGAAAGTATGTCCAGAATAGAGTCAAAAATTACACAAGATTATATAACCACCAGCAATATATTATACGACAATATTACACAAATAGAGCAGGAAACTTTTAAGCTAAAACCTAACGGATTAATAGAAAAAATAGAAACCAAATATCTCAACAATAGCATTGATAATTGGCCAATGATAACCTTGGCATTAGAAGAATTAAAAATCAACATATTAAATGTAAAAACCGATTTAATACGAAGCAAACCACATACCGATAATCCAGATGACTATATTATCGTTATTCCTGAAATTGTGGATGAAGGCGTAATGTATTTTGAGCTAAACAGCCACATCCTCATTATAAACGGCAATTCTGGCGAAACCATGCACAGGTTTTTTGAATCTTCTAAAACTAACGATTGGACTTCGGATGCGATACGTTTAGAAAACATTCAAATTGATACAAGCCCTTACCCATTGTCAGAAAACAGTAACGCTTTTGGTATTCGTGTTAGTTTTATGGGTTCATCTAGAGTAAATCCCTACTCAAGCGAAACCTTGTCATTATTCGTTAAATCTGGTAATGCTCTTAAAAAAATCTTGAATAATTATGAAATTAAAAGTTACCGAGGTGAATGGGATGGTGACTGTGACGGTGAATTTTTAGAAGAAAAAAAGGCGCTTATTGTTAAAGATAAAACAACCAACCGTTTCAAAAATTTTATGGTTATTCATGAAAACACAAATACCAAAACATTAGAAGATGAAAATAGCGATTGTGTTGATAATAAAACCCTAATAAATAGCCTATCAGTATTAAAATATAATGGTAAGAAGTATCAAGAAGAAACATATAAAAATGCATCTAGACATAATTTAAATACGCAGCAAACAGATGAAGAAATTTTCAAATATGTTGAATTTCAACCTGAAAAAATATCCAATTTTTCACTACCAAATTTTGATGTTGATAATGCCTTTCAATTAGATGCTTTTAAAATTATTTCTGGAAATTATCAACCCAAAGACGGCAAAATAGTAGCACCCGATAATGAAACCGATTGGGGCGACAGACTACTGCTATTAGATAAAAACAATAACATGTCATACCAATCGCATGGTATTGGTGATGCTTATTTGTTTGAACCCCATTTTTTTAAAAGCAATGCTTCGGACAAAACCATCATTATCTGCCAAATGGCTTTTGAATATCCCTTTGGAGGAGAAGTATTTATTTTTAAACAGGATAAAATTCAGCATATAGGTACACTTGATGTAGAAGCCAATGAAGAAGATTTGTATCTAACAGAGTTTGTTGAAATAAAGGAAATAAATAATCGCATAGAGTTTAGTTTTACAATAGATAATTTGATTTTAAGTCCTGGAACAGCAGATTTAAAATATCAAAATAATAATAACTTAAAATATGTTTTTGAAGACAATAAGTTTTTTCTTGAAATTGAATAATAACCATCTATAAATTAATAATCGAAAAAATGCATAGGGAATATACAAATACAACCATTAGAGAGTTGGCATGCTAATTTAAAATAGAATGGTTGTATTTATGTAAGCATATAGTTTTTTAAACTATTAGTTATCACAGAAATCTGTTTTAAGAGTAATTTTATTTAATACTTTCCAGACTTTGCTTTCAAAATCTTGAGGAGATAATCTAAATATTAAAATTATGTTGTTTGTTGTTTGGCAATACAATTCTTCAACGGTTATATTTAAAGTTAATGATTGATTGGTGTAACGTGTATCAAAAGTTTTGACTTTGCCAACATATTTGTTGTTTTTGCTTTTTAAAAATACGGCATTAGTTTGTTGTTTTACGTTTTTATGATGTTCTGGATCGAGTCCGAGTAAGCCATCAAAATAAAGCTGTATATTTTTTTCGAGTTCTGTTTCTGTAAACTCTTTTTTATTTGTAATTACCCAAGCCCAAATATAGGACCAAAGTTCTGGGCTATCTTTTTTAGTAAATCCAGGTGCAAAACGTAATTCTGCGTGACCTTGATAAGGGATTTCTTTTGCAAAGTTTATGGGAAATTTAATAGATTCCTTAAACCAAGTACTATCTACTTGAAAAATTTCTTTTGTATGCTCTTGTTGTGCTCTAATTAGAGATGTAGCGAGAATAATAAGAATGATGAGTGATTTTTTCATAATGTAAATTTATAAACTTAATAACACTTCAAACCCAATAGCATCTGAAATAGCATTATCTTTTATGTTGCTATTGTAATTAATGCCCCAACGAGTTCTGTCTATTTTAAAACGTGTGGTCATTTGCTTGTTACTAAAGTTTACTTTAGCTCGAAAATTAATAGGTAACGTTATTCCTTTTATCGTTAAATCGGCTTCTATTCGCATTTCAGTTTGATTATGGTATTCAACTTTCGTAATAACTAATTTTGCTTGTTCATAATTTGCTACATCAAAAAAGTCTGGGTCTTTTAAATGGTTCACCAAGCCTTCTTTTCCTTCTTCGTTTTCTATATCAAGACATTTAATAGAATTCATATCTATTACAAATTCTCCTCCTGTAATAACATCGTTAGTTTTTATAAAATAACCTTCCTTAAAATCAATAGTTCCATTGTGACCTCCAAAATAGAAAGTGTATTCTCCAAACCATTTTATGTCGCTTTTAGATGTGTCAATATTTAACGTCTCTTGTGCATAAGAATTTACAATACCTGACATCGCAATAACTAGTAATATTATATTTTTTTTACTCATTTTACTTATATTTTTTATAAGGCGTTCGTGATTATTCTTTAAAAAATTCATGTGTTCGTTTTTTTGATAATTAATTTTGAGTAAAACTAGAACCAAGTACTTTTAAAAGTGTCAAAAAAATGTAAAAGATGTGTCAAGAGTTGTAAAATGTCATAAAATTATATGTTATTTACAGCAGATTATGAAGAAATACCTTGATATAAAATTATTAGTTCTGTTTTTTGTTATATCAGTTCTGACTTTGTCTGTAAGTTGTAATGATGCGAATGACGATTTTTCTGATGTTACAAAAATAGCTTTGAGGGATGCAGGAAATAAAATTTTATTATCTGCTCAGGATTCAACATCTCTTGTGTTGCCTGTAAAAAAGATTGGTAATTATAAATACAGTTTAGAATTTGGCTCAAGTTTAGCTTTTGATCCTGATAGTTTAGTGTCTATAATTGATACAAGTTTTAAAAATTCGGCTTTACCAGAAAATTATAGGATAGAGGTAATTCAATGTGAGAATAATGAAGTCGCTTATAGTTGTGAAATAAATTCTGAAAGTGATAAATCTATTTTGCCATGTTCAGGTAGAGTTTTACCATTTAGTTGTTACAGAATTGAAGTTAAATTTCTTGATGTTAAACCATTATCCTTAACCAAAAAGATACTTTTTCATTTATATATACTATTTATAATCAGTTTATTACTATTATATTTTTATAAGAAGAAGCAAGCTATTGATAAAGAAAGTTCTGCGGCAAGTCATGAAATAGGAAGTTTTAAATTTTTTCCAGAACAAAATAAACTTGTAAAATCTGCAATAGAGATAAGTCTATCTAAAAAAGAATGTGAGATTTTAGAGATTTTTGTGTCTCGTCCTAATCAAATAATAACGCGTGATGAACTAACCAAAAGGGTTTGGGAAGATAATGGCGTAATAGTTGGCAGAAGTCTTGATACATATATCTCTAAACTTCGAAAAAAACTACAAGATGATAAATCTATTAAGCTAACCAATGTTCATGGTGTAGGTTACAAACTAGAATTGCAATAGTTTAAGCAGATTTATTTACATTCAGTTTTATATGTAATAAACCAGCTACAATAGCATCTAGTTCATATTGTAAAAAACGAGGATTTCGTTTACTAAATCCTTCAATGCAATTCTCGTATAAAACGATTCCGTATTTTTTAATTTCAACACTGTAAGTGTCTTTTTCTGCATCAAGTATTACATTAGTTCTGTAGTCACTACTGATTAATAACCAGTAACATATACTATTTATTTGATTGAATAAAGCGAAGTTTGTTTCCATGTCATAATAGTTTATTAGACGAGGGAATCTATATACAATGTATGAAGTATATACAGCTTTAAAAAAATTGTTAGTTTATTGGAGTTTTTATTCGTTTATTGGATTTAGGGTTACTTATAAACGATAGAATTACCTTTTAATCTTAATTTTCTATGACTAACTTTTGACCAACTCTAATTACAGAATTTCTTCTTATTGAATTGGTTTTACATAAAGCTGCAATGGAAACATTATTTCTTTTTGATATTCTTGATAAGGTATCTCCAGGTTTTACGACATAAATAGATTGCTTTTTGATTAAGCTTTGTAGCGCTTCTTCTTCAGTTTGTAGCAATTTAATTTTACTTTGCCTTCTTGAATTGTGAGCAATTGGTCGCGTCCATTTTCTAGTTATCCAGATTTCTTGAGCTCTAATTTTGTTTGTATCATTAAACTCAAATAAATATTCTGGATTTATTGGTATACCTTTATAATTAACTACTAAATGTAGATGGCTGCCTCTAGCATTACCAGAAACACCACCATTACCAATGTATTGACCACCTTTAATAGTGTCGTTTTCTTTTACTCCATATTTCGATAAGTGCGCATAAGTTGTCTCCAGTCCATTATAATGTCTAACAACAACAGTTCTTCCATGACCTTTAGAATATCTAGACATTCTAACAATACCATCAAACATCGAAAAAATACTATCTCCAGTTATAAGGTCAATATCAATACCTCGATGTGCTCTGCCTCGACGCCAACCATATCTTGATGTGATTACTTTTTGTTTTCCAATAGGAGAGAAGTAAGTGGAATCTTTAAACTCTAATTTTAACGGAAATATTATTTCTACTTCTTTAAAAGGATTGTAAACTAAATGATCCCAAAATTCTGATTTCAAGTCTACTATATTTTCTGTAATGGATTCAGAATTTACTTCTATGGTATCTTGAATTACAGGTTTTAAAGTTTCAGAAAATTCAACTATATCTTTAATAGGATTTTGCCCAATAGCAAATATGCAGAAAAGAAATAGCATGAGGGATAACAAGTTTTTCATTCTAATAACTAATCAGCAATGTTTTAGGTTTTGCGAATTTAGTTATTATTAACGTTAGTTTTTGTTAATGTATTGTTAGACTTATTAACAGGTGAATTATTAGTTTTTCCTATTATTACCATCATTTTTATGTTTTCTATAACTTGTTCCTCTTGTACAAGCACAATTACTTGCACCTTGCAAAAAGTCAATACCAACTGTTACAGAGTGAGTTCCAGAATTATAAGGTGACAGATCATTAATAGTAAATTGATAGGAATAAGCAATGTAAAACTTATGCTTCATAAAGCCAGCCATTGGACCGATATTTAAAGGCTTAAAAAATTGATCATTTAAAAAACGATACGTACCACCTAGCATAAAATAATCTCCATCTCTATTATAACTTCTAAAACGTAAGTTTACATCTGTGCTAGAGCGTTTATCACTCCAAAACATTTGATAAAATACTGATGGCTCAAACTCAATATCTCTATTGTATTTAGGCGTTATAACCATACCAGAAAATACTTGAAAGTTTAATAAATCTCCTGGCTCTTGATCTACAAACAAATCTAAATCTTTACTCAAAATATTATTAGCATTAAAACTTAAGTACATGTTTTCATAGCGATATAAAAAACCTACATCAAAATTTGTATTGGTAACTGCTCTATCATCTGTTACTGTTGGATCTACAATTGGAGTGCCATCACCATTATCAAAATCTTCAATAGCTATTCTGAAACTATTTATGTTATATGAAAGACCAAGTGATAAAAATTGTTTAGATGTATAATCTAAAGTTAAATGATGTGCATAAGAGAATTTTGCTCCTTTTTGTTCTGTATTACCATTTTTATCATTGTAAAACGATAATCCAACTCCAGAGCGTTCAGAAATTCTGAAATCAGCATATATCGCTTGATTATCAGGTGCATTTTTTATACCAACCCATTGAGTTAAACCATTGGCCCTTACTTTTAAATTATCACCAATTCCTGCAAATGTTGGAGAAATTACAAAATCGTTATCTGCTAAATATTGTGTAAAAACAGGTAGGTTTAATTCTTGTCCGTAAATACTGCAGACAGAAAATAGAAATATATAGAGTGTGATTTTTTTCATCTTGTAGGTTTTTAATTAGGGCTTTTATCTGTAGAGGGTAAAGTGTCCGACGTATTCTTTTTCTAATAATGGGCTATTCGGCATCACTACATACCAATAATCTCCAGTAGGTAGCTCTTTTCCTTTGTATTTACCGTCCCAATATTCTCCTGCTCTGTACGTAGCAACTTTACGTCCATATCTATCAAAAATATCGAATGTTAGTTGGGGGAAGTCTTCAATACATCCTGGAGCCCAACCTTCTTGTATGCCATCACCATTTGGAGTAAAGTAATTAGGTATACATGGTCCTATAATTGTAATTTCTATAGATGCCTCAACAAAACAACTAGCACTATCTGTAACTGTAACTGTATAAGTGCCTTCTTCGGTTACTATAAATACATTATTACTGCCTTGATCTTCTCCATTAAGTGTAAATTGATATGGAGGAACTCCTCCAGTTACATTTGCTATTATTTCGCCAGGTTCATTGCCTTCAATAAGTTCAAGAGTTAACGGCTGATAATCTTCAATATCAAAAAGTTCTGTTGGTTGAATACAGCCATCTGTATGTCTAACATCTATATAGTAATCTGTTCCTGGAACAATATCCACAAACATATTACTGTCTTGATAGGTGCCTCCATTGAAAGAAAATTCAAAATCTGAAAGGTTTACATTATCACCTTCTATAAGAACTGTAACGACATTACTTAAAATATCATCAACACAAACATATTCTATTTCTAATATTGGATTAAAACTGGTTGAGTCTGGGAAAGTAATATTCCATTGCGATTCACAACCTTCTGCATCTCTAACGTAAACTATATGGTCACCACCAACTAAATTTGTAAAGTCAAAAACTGTTTGATTAGCAGTTCCAGTTGTAAATGGACCATTTTCGTTATCCAAGCTCACACTGTAAGGTAAAGTACCTCCAGAAATTTCAATACTGAATTCGCCATCTGCTTCTCCTTCACAAGTTTCACCAATTAAGGAATCAGCAACAATAGTTAAAATAACTGGAACAGGATCTGTAATATCAAAATTAAATGTTTCATAACAACCTAATTCATCTTGAACAATTACATCGTAGTTTCCTGGTGCCAAATTTTCAAAAATATTAGTTTCAAAAAATTGATCTAATTGCGGTGAAATGGCATATTTAATTATTCCAGTTCCTCCAGTAGCCAATATTTCTAAAAACCCATCGTTACTACCACTACATGTAATATTATTAATATTATAATTTACTGTTAGTTGTGTATTTGGTTCAGTAATGGTTATAGATTGAGAGTCTTCGTTGCAATCGCCACTTACTACATTTACAACATACGTACCAGCAACTAATTCTGTAAAAACGCCAGGAGAGTTTTGAGTAGCTGTAATGGTATTTCCCATTGTATCTTGAAGTGTATAAATATAATTACCTAATCCACCTTCAGCTGAAGCAACTATACTTCCAGTATTATCTCCAGTACAATTAATTGTTGGGTTTTCAGACTCTAGATTTATAGTCAGTTCTGGTAATGGATCAATAGTAATTTCATTAGACACATTTGAAATACAACCATTGGCATCTCTAACATAGTATTCATACGATCCAGGTGGAACAGAAAAACTAATAGAAGTAGCAAAATTTCCTAATATCGTAATGAAAGAACTATCATCACTATACTCATATGGTCCAGTTCCTCCAGTAGCACTTAATGTCAGTGTAGATTCTATTAAACATGTTTGAGAACTTTCTAATACTAAATCTGCTTCAACAATACTTGGATTTTGAATGATTATATCATTAGATGTTGATATACAATTGAAGCTATCTGTAATAGTCACAGAATAGGTTCCAGCTCCAAGATTATTAAACGCATTAGATGTTTGTGGTCCAGATGTGCTTGGAGTTGGTAAAATAGTGTTTAAAGTATATAGATACTCTGAACCTTGTCCACCAGTTACATTAGTAATTGTTATTGAGGCATTTTGATCTCCAAAACAAGCTAATGTTGTAGTGCTTGGAGTAAAGGTAGCATCAATTGGATTTGGTTCGATTAATATGATGTTTGAAGAAACAATACAACCTTCAGCATCTATTACGTTTACTGTATAATTACCAGCTGATAAGTTTGAGAATGTATTGTTATTTGAAAAAGGAACTGTAGCATCTCCAGTAAGTTCATATTGATAATCTCCCCAACCACCTTCAGCGATTGCTACAATTGTACCATTGTTATTATCACAAGTTACATTTGAGGTTTCAGTAGTTGTAAGCATTAATGCTTCATTTGGTGAAGCAATAACAACGGTTCCTGAAGTCGAACAGAATGGACTTTCTGTTTCTGTCATTACAACTGTATAAGTACCAGCTAGCATTCCATTAACTGTTACTGGATTAGTTGAAGTATTTGTATTAATTACTCCAGTAACAGAAGTTCCTGTAGTATCAAAAACCTCGTATGTATAAGCTCCTGTATAACCATTTATAGCGATTTCAAATGATCCTGAATTATCTCCAAAACAAATTATTGATGCTGTTGGTGTAAGATTTATATTAGGCTCCAAAGCTTCTGGCATAACAATAGAAACATCAGTTGTACAAGATGTAACTGTATCTGTTAACGTAATAATATAAGTACCAGAAGGCACTCCAGTGATAACATTACCTGTAATCAAGATAGATGCTGGATTTGGATTAATAGTGTATGTAAATGAACCAGATCCTCCAGATGGATTCAATGTTATTTCTCCATCATCATTATTACAAGTTGCTAAAGTTGTTATATCAGCAGAAATATCAGTAGGAGCTAAAATATCTACAGATACTAAATTTCCACAACCGTTTGAATCTTGTATTTCTATAGTATGAGTTCCAGAAAATAAATTTGATATAGTAAATGGCGCTGTTAATGTTTGAAAAGTTCCACCATCAATACTATAGCTATAAGGCGCTACTCCTGGAGTATTTAAAGTAACATCGATTTCAAAATTTCCATCTGTAACAATACATGAATCAGCTACTGTAGCAGAAATAATAGGTGATGTATCCATTGGTAAAATTTGAGTAGGACTACTAATAATACAACCATAATCATCAATAACATGCACATAGTAGGTTCCTGAATCTAAATTAAAAACATTAGTAGTATTCCAATTTGGATCTGTAACCAATGGAGCAGTAGGAGTGGTAGTTACTTGGTATTGATAAGGAGGTGTACCATTTTGTCCTATAGCACTAATAACTCCAGAGTTTGCGTTACAATTTGCATTTTGATCTATTGAGACTATTAAGTCTAATTGGACAGCTGATTCTAATATTTCAAATATTTGTGATGCTGAATTACAACCATTAAACGAACCAGTTCCATTTTCAGTAAATACTAAATAATATTGGCCAGGAGCTAATGTTCCTGGATTAGGAGTAGTTACAGTTTCTGGCACTCCAAACGTAACAGGTAAATTAGTTGGTCCATCTACTAATTGGTTATCAAAAGCCGTATAGATTGAATAGTCAACTGATGTAGTAGTGCTATCAAAATTATCTATTGTAAATGTTACGCTTCCATCATTATCTCCTAAACAAGAAACGTTATTCGGAACTACACTCGATGTCAGTGTAGATGCAGGATCAATAGGCGCATCAGCGGATTTAACAAAATAACAATCAGTTACTAAATCATGGACTACAAAGGTGTAAACAACACCAGGAATTAAATTAGTAAATGTCCTTGTATTTCCTCCTGGAGTATCTGGTGGAAAGTAGGTTGATGTATAAGGTATTGTATTAAATTCTAGAATACCAAACTCATAGCTACCACTACCAACAGCAGATACTGCAGTTACTTCTGCTGTTCCTCCAGACGCACAATCTGGCACCGTAACATTGATATTGATGTCTAAATCTTCTGGTGGAGATGCCATAGTAATTTGTTGTGATAGACTACATCCATTGGCATCAACAACAGTAATAGTATAAACACCAAAATTAATAATGTTGAAAGTGTGGTCTTCATTTGTTGTTGCATTGTATGGATTACCTGCAATAACATCACCAAAATTATTTGATATATAATACGTAAAAGGTGTTGTTCCTCCGGTTACGTTTTCAACTGTAATAGAACCTAAAGAAGAACCTCCTGGGTTATTACACGTAATATCTACCTTACTTAAATCAAAATTAATGGCATCTGGTTCTGTTAGTGTTATTGTTTCTGTAGTTGAACATGACAATGCATCTGTAATTGTAATGTTATAAGTTCCAGCAGGTAAACCAGAAGTTTGAGTCCCAAAATCAGTACTAGTAGTTGTGTTAAAAACATTAATGGTAAATGGAGGTACACCAACTGTCGTATCGATAGTAATATCAATAGCACCATTAGAGTCTCCATTACAAAGTATTGGTTGTGATTGTACAATAGCACTTAATTCAGGTAGAGAAATTGCATCTACTGTTATAATTGATGATTCAGCAATACAACCATTTGCATCAGTAATTTGAAACTGATACGTGCCAGCTGTATTTGTAGAATAAGTAAATGTATTTGGTGTAGTTCCTAAGGAAGTGTAAGCACCTCCATTTATAGAAACTGAATAGGTGTATGGAGCTGTTCCAGTTATAGTTCCTGTGATAATTGCATCTGGTGAAGCAGTACAATCCAATCCTTCTGTTAAAACAATAGCTATTGTTGGAGTTGGAATTGGATTGATAGTATATGATTCAATATACGTACAATCATTTTCATCTCTTACTTGAAACGTATAAGTATCAGGTAATAATCCAATAAAAACATTAGAAGTTTGAAAAGCTGTTACTGCAGATGCAGGAGCTATAATTTGATATTCTAAAGTACCAACTCCTCCTGTTACTGACGTTATGGTTATATCTGAAGTACTTGCCGGACAGGTTATAGGAGTATTATCAAACTCCATATCTGTTGGAGGGTTTAATGCATCTAGAGTAATTTCATTAGTTATAAAAGAACAATCGCTATTATCTAATATTGTGATTGTATAGGTTCCAGCTGTTAAATTTGAAAATATATTACTCGCTTGAAAGTTTGTTCCATCAATACTATAGCTATAAGGAGGTGTTCCTCCAGTAACACCAGTAACTGTAATAGTTCCTGTACCATTACAATCATAATCTGAAGTTAATTCTGCAGTTCCAGAAATAGCATCAACTGATGTAATAGTTACTGTTTGTGGGTCTGTTACACAAACAGAATTCCCAACAGAATATTGAACAACTACATTGTAATCTCCAGCTGTAAGACCTGTGAAAACTGACGAACTACTAAAAGTTGTTCCTCCATCTATACTAAATTGAAGAGTATTACCATTTGTATTGGTTACGTTGAAAGTTATGGTTCCGTTTGAATCTCCAGCACAATCTATGTTTGTTGTAGCGACTGTAAATTCTGGTGATGGAACTTCATCAACTATAATACTAGTAGTAGCAGAACAGTTGTTAGAGTCTATAACCAAAATATCATAAGTTCCAGGAGCTGTAACGGTATATTCTGGTACTGTTTGAAAATCTGTAGTGCTATTTATATAATAAAAGTATGGAGGAGTTCCGCCTTCAGGATAAATAGTTATTTCTCCATCATTACATGTAAGTGGATTCGTTAATGCAGCAGTTACAGTTAATAAAGGTGGTTCAATAATTTCAACATCTTCTGTATGTGTACAACCATCTTCAGTTTCAATTAAAACTGTAAAGACTCCGGGATTTAGATTATCAAATAGATATGTATTTTCAGTTATTGGTCCAACACTATTTACTAAAGTTCCACCAAGAGATATTGAAAAGAAATATTGTGGTTCCACATCATTTGCTGCTAACTGAATACTCCCTTTATCTCCATAACATAATGGTTGCGTAACCGTTACGTCAGTAGTAAAATCACGAGCTCTAATTAGAACATCTGGAACTGAAAAAATACAAGGATTTGTTGATACACCAATTTGTCTAATATAAACAGTGTAGGTTCCAGGTGTATTAATTGTAAAAACATTACTTGCTTGATAATTAACATTATCTAAGCTAAATTCATAACCACTTGGTACATCATTTACTGTGATTGATCCTGGAGTCGTACAGATAATATCTGTTGCAGTAACTGTTGGATTTAACACATTTTGATAGACGTTGAAATAAAACTGCTCAAAACAACCACCTTGATAATTAATAGTTAATCTAAATTGTCCAGAAGTATTAGCAATATAACTTGGTCCTGTAGCAACTTCATTCCAAGTACAAGAAGCATCTTCATTAGCACAATCAGGATCAGAAACTGCAGGACAGCTAGACTCATCTAATTGTTCCCAAATTATTGAAGTTACTCCAGCTATGTTAGTAATTATTTCTCTTGAATCATTTGCTCCACATAAGAAAATATTTGGTAGTTCTTTTCCATCATTTGGACAGATAACAACTTCATCTGCGAAAGGAATTACAGGATTAGTAGTGTTACCACCAAATAGAGTAACATCAAATTGTTGCGTTATAGATTGACAAGGCGCTGTTGCTGTATTAAATGAATAGTAGGTTCCAGTTGCATTTACGGTTATGGTTTGTGTAGTTCCTATAACAGGAGTTCCTGATGGACTTGTAGACCAAGAATAAGAATCATATCCATTTGCAGCAGTAAGATCAACACTATCACCACAGAGAACAATTTCCTCTATAAAAGTACAGTCTAAATCTGCTAAAAAGTTAGTTGCTTGAGGTGTTAATAAACAACCTGTATTGCTATTTAAACTAGGGTCATCTGTAACAAGAAAAGTAGGATTAAAAAAGCCATTGTAAGTTGCAAATGCTTGATTATTGATAATATTTGAACAGGCATCAGCTAATTGATTACACTCATCTACTACTTGAACCTCAATTCTAATCTCATAACGGGGATCGTTTTCTTCAACTAAAGAATCCTCAATGTCTAAAATTAATTCTCTTGTTGTTGGATCATAACTTGCCACAGTAACTCCTGAAGGCAAAATTAAATCGGTTGGATGATTATAGATAATATTAATTGGTAATATATCTCGTATTTGAAAATTGGTAGCATTATCATTACCAACATTTTGAAAACCAATAACATAATTCAAAGATGAACCAAGTCCAACCAGTTGTCCACCAATGTCATTACCTGCATCGTCTTCCACAGTTTTTGTTAGTACAATATCTGGTTCAATAATTTCTACAGCAAAGGCAAAGAAATAAGGAAAATAAGTATCTCCTTCGGTATCAAGACTTATTACAGCATTTGTTGCGTCATTTGCTATTATTGAATTTCCTGGGTTAGGTACAGCAATTACACCTGTATCAAAACCAAGAGTGTTTGTACTATTTGGTACTCTATTATTTACTGGTGTTGCATCTAATTGTGTTACTGAGCTATTAAAGAAGTTCGTTGCTGGTCTATCTACTGTTGATAAGTTAGTGCCATTTAATAATAATTGATCTCCTAAAATTGGACTATCACCTTCTAGTGTAGCAAAAGCAAAATTTGCTCTAACTGGTGCAGGAGCAGGCACAGTTCTAAATCCATCAACAGGAATATCTAAATTTGGATTGCCACCAGGAACACTAATAGCACTAAATCCATCAAAACTGGTAATTGATTTTCCAGGTAGAGTAGGATCTTCATAGACCACAAATAATGACCAACCAGCTGAATGACCTGTTCCATTAAAAGGATCATTTTGTGCAGTTTCACCTTCAGCAGACGATACATTTGCCACTGTGTAGGTTCCTAAATCTGATCCAGAGCCAAAACTAGTAACAAAAGCGGTGACATCAGCAAAACACGCATAACTAAAACTATCGCCACCATCAATTGAGCTGCCTCCAGCATTAAATATTATAGTTCCTGTAATATCATTATATGCTCCAGTTGGCCCTTTAATTTTTACTTCTGTTATGGGAGCGCTTCCTGGATTTACAGCTCCCCAATATAAGCTGGCATGTATTATTCTATAACAATTTGGATTTGGTATTTCTAAATCGGCGCTAGATGAACTAAAAGTTGATGCATCTCCATCTATATCAATATATTGCATATTTACGTTGTGATTGTAAACACTATCATCATTAAAGGCATTATTATCTGGCCCAAGTATATTATTACCGATTAGAACAATATCTCCTTTTAAATCTTCATTAAATCTTGGTGTAAAAGGAACATAGTTTTGAGAGTATGAGTGCAAGCCTATTATAATAAATAGGATTGTGATTGCTATTCTAGAAAAAGTAGGTTTTTTCATAATATATATTTTTATAATCTTCTTTCTCAAATAGCAGTTATTGAAAGAAGAAGTTGCCTAATGTTTTTATTTAATTCTCTATTTTAATTAGAGACATTTTTTGCTTATATGGTTCGTCTTTATTTGATTCAAGTCCTTGATTTGCAGACTGTATAGTGCTGTATTTTGAATAGTATATGTAATACTTACTCGTACTTGCATCATAAAAGAAGTCTACATCTTTACCTCCAGAGGCTACTACTTTCTTAACAAACTCATCTCTAGACTTTATATCACTATGAACTGCAAGCAATAAGTAATAACCGCTTTCAATAGTATTAATATTCTTTATTATCTGAATATTACCAGTTCGTTCTTCACCAAAATCAAATTCATTGACTGTCAGTGGTTCATTTAAAACTTCTGTTGTATTCTTAATGTTTTCTAGAGTTGCTCTATCTTGAGAGTAACGATCTTGTTCGTTATCAAAAGCTGCTCGCTTAATACGTCTGTTACGCTCGAACGTAGTTGCTACATTAATTTGCTCTAATCGTTTTTCTAGTTGCGCTCTAACTTTTAAGGCTGCTAATTGTTCGTTTTCAAGCTTATTTATTTTGTTTCTGTAATAAACATACACTTCATCCAGGACTATTGTGTCTACTTCATCTACACTATCGTCATACAGTTTTTTAAGTTCACTGATCTTTTTACTACGTTCTTCTATAGCAGCATCTAAATTTGCTTTGATTGCTAAAAGACGTCTATTTTCTTCAGATATACTTTTAAATGGTTTTGGTTCTACTGTAATACCTTGCTCACTTAAATCGTTTTCTTCTTTTAAATCTTTTAAATCTTGATCTTTAATATCAATTATGTCTTTATATTGTTGAATTAATTGATTCTGTAACTCACCAATAGCTTCTGTTTCATTTGTTAACTCATTAAGGGCTTTAGGTGCTTGAGTATTAGACTCTGGAGCAATCTCTTCTTTAGCTCGCTCATTAGTTTCTTCTTTAGCTTTCTGCTCTGCTATTAGTTTTGCTTGTGCTTCAGCTTCTTCTTTAGCTTTTTGTTCAGCTATTAGTTTAGCTTGCGCTTCGGCTTCTTCTTTAGCTTTTTGTTCAGCTACTAGTTTAGCTTGTGCTTCAGCTTCTTCCTTTGCTTTTTGCTCAACTGCAAGTTTAGCTTGTGCTTCAGTCTCTTCTTTAGCTTTTTGATCTGCTACTAGTTTAGCTTGTGCTTCAGCTTCTTCTTTAGCTTTTTGTTCTGCTACTAGTTTAGCTTGTGCTTCAGCTTCTTCTTTTACTTTTTGTTCTGCTACAAGTTTAGCTTGAGTCTCGTTTTCTTGTTTCGCTTCTAATTTTGCTAGACGTTGTGCTTCTATCTCCGCTTTTCTTTTTGCACGTAATTCTGGGTTCGATTTAGTTTTACTTGATCGTGCTAGTATTGGTTTATTACTTTCAAATAATCCTGTTACCTCATCAGCATTACTGTAATCGTAGTAATTATTATTTTTAAATCTATAGCCAAGCGTTATAGTATGTGAGGATCCAAAATTTGCTAAATCACCTATTGCTTTTTCATAATTATATTCCATAGCAATTTGAGAGGTGATATTTAAGCCTATTCCGCCTGAAATACCATATAGTGTATTGTATCCTACTTGTGCCCAAATTCCTTTAGGTACTGTAAGCATTGCCATTGCAGCTATAATTGTTTTATCTTGAGTAAAGTCTGAAGTGATTAAACCAGTAAATTTACTTTCATCAAAAAAGCCTCGACTATCCATATAGCCTGTATAAAGCATGTGTGCTTGTATACTTTGCTCTGAATCATCTTCAATTATAGATGATGTCTCTAAATTGTAAAGTGCTAAATTATTTATAGAAAAGCCTAAATCGATAAAGGCTAAACCATAGTTTATTCCTGGATTTATAGTTAATAGAAAGTTGTCTGGTATATTCTGTAAGGCTGGATCATCAAAATTAGTAACGACATTTCCTGAATTTAATCCGCTTTTATAGGCTCCAATATTAACACCAAAAGTTAAATTACTGTCTCTATCCAAATTTACATTATATGCAAAGTTTAGTGTCCCACCAAAGGTTGTGAGTACACCATAATTTTGCTGAAACACACCTAATCCTGCACCAATATTTTCAGCAAACCTTCCAGAATAACTAGCCAAATAGGTGATAGGAGCGTTGTCAAATTGAACCCATTCGCGTCTGTTGTATACACTTATGTATTTATGCTGCTCTCTTACAAAACTGAATGTTGGATTTACTACAAAACGATTAAATGTTAGAGAATTTCTTATTGGTAAATTGTAAGATACCACACCATTCTCTTCTTGCGAAAAGATTAGTTGTGATATACACATACAAAATAATATGACCAATAATTGAATTTTCATGCTATCGTATGATGGTTATTGTTCCCTTTTTTCTTTCATTATTTTCAGTAGTAATTACATAGTAAAACACCTGATTAACTCCTGTAACTTTAAAATCACTTTGTGGCCAATTGTTTAAATAATCATTGGTTTTATAAACAACTTTTCCTTGATTAGTCATGATGAGTATTTCAGTATTAGTACCAGTAACATATTTAGTTGGTAGAATCCAAGTATCGTTTATAGTATCGCCATTTGGACTAACTATATTTGGAATATTTTCTACATCTGGAAATAGATCTAGTTCTTCTGAAATAGTGAATTCAAACTCTCTTGTGCCAATACAACCTGTTGTTTCAGAAACGATTACCTTGTAGTCACCAAATTCTGAAGCTGTATAATTATCGTCTATTTCTCCAGTAATAAGTGTGTTATTATAAAACCATTGATATTCTGGATTGGTCGCTGTATCAGTTACTTGAATTGTTAATGTTTCTCCTTCTTCAATTTCATTGTCATTATCTACATCTATAAAAGCATCAAATAGTTCACTAATTAGATCTATAGACCCAACAGCAGAGCAGTCTCCTAAATCCACTAGCACAGAAAAGATTCCTGATTCGTTTGTTTCAAACATTTGATTTGTAGCGCCTTCAATACTTTCACCATCTTTAAACCATTGGTAGCTAATTCCGTCTATAGTACTTAATCTGGTTGTTCCTGATCCAGGACAGTATGGATTTCCTAAGCTAGAAGAAATACCTGCATCTGCTTCGCCAGATACAACTTCAGTAATTGTTACTCGATTAGAAAATGAATTAGATGTGCAAGTCCCATAGTTAGTTTCTACAAAATAGGTTCCTTCTTCATTGACTTCTAAAGTTTCACCTTCTGCAATAAAAACTGATGTTGTAGGTCCAGTTTCCTTAAACCAATTAAATGTAAGACTAGGGTAATTTAAAGGTGAATCGTTATTGTTATTACCGGGATTATCAATAGTTAAGATATAACTGGCTCCAGCACAAAAAACTGCTGTATCAATTAAATTATTGATTGTAAAAGGTGAATCTTGTAATTTATAATAAGCTGCAAAGGCAGTAGAACTAGTACTTGTTGCAACAGGTGAGGTGCTTTTTATTCTAATTTTATAGTTCTCACCAGCAGTGGTTGTAGGAATAGAAAATGAAATAGTTGCTGGACTAGTTGTAATCTCTCCTTGATTTGAAGTATATATAACTTCAGGAGTGGAAAAATCTCCATCAGCATCTGACAGTTCCACTATAAATTGATTTGAACTAGTTATTCCGCTTTCTGGAGAAAATACAAAAGTAGCATCATAAGAATTAAAGGTATCACTAGCACATGCTTGACTAAAGCCAAGACTTGGTGTGCCAATTACAATTTGAGCTGTGATATAATGTTGTGATATAATGAAACAACAAAAGCCCAATACGAATGTATGTGCATTTTTTAAAGAAAGCATTGAAGTTTGAGTAATTTTAGTCTATAAGTTTATATTTAGGTTACGTTCTATTTGGGTTTAATTTGGGGTTTTAGTCATCATCATCTGTTGAGGCAATAATTCCATTAATTTTTAATCTAAAATCCGGTCGTCTATCATCATTAGCATTAATAAATGTTTCTGAATCTTGTCCTTTAGAATAGACATTATTGTATGCTCTACTGCCATACCAGTTTTCTAAATCATCATTATTTGTTATGCCTTCTTTAAAAATATTACCATTGCAGTTATTAAAATAAGATCTAGTAAACTGAATGTTCTCTAAATTACTATTGTTAAGTTTAATTTTACTATCTAAAATTACAGCTGGATTAAAACCAGAAATAACACTTTTATCAGTTGAAAATGCAGAGTCTTCATCAACAAAAATGGCTTCGTTTACCAGTCCAATTTTAATATCATATTCTAAATCATTACTTAAGTTTATAAGGGTTAGGTTTTCTGATTCAACTAATGTTTGATTATTACTAAAATCTGTGTCTTCAACATCGTCATGATTTGAAATGACTAAACATCTAGATTTTTCTGAACCAGATATATATGGTGATTTAATAGCTAATGAGTTAATAATTTCACATTGCGTACCATAATTAAATTTGTAATCATTAATATGAGATTTGTAGGACACCATTTTGTCTAATAATAAATTACCTCCTAAAATTGCAAATGAGTTTCCTTTACAGTAGCTAACCATAACATTTTCGACTACAGTTTCTTTTCCAACTCCAGCAAGTGTTAAACCGTTATAATAACCATATCGTTTTGTTCTTTTTCCAGCATATTCAATTCTAACATGAGAGATTACACCAGAAAAGCTATCAGGATTTTTACCACCATAACTTATATCAGTATTCGATTTGGGTTTTAAACCATATTCTAATGAGGACATGTTTCCAAAATGATTGGTTGGCGCATCACCAAGAACAAATATGCCTCCCCAGTCTCCTGGTTTTTTTACTTTTTTACTTGATGTAAATACTATAGGATCTGTATTAGTACCTTGTGCATATAGAGTAGAGCCATTGGTTACAACCAAAGATGCTTTTGTATCAAAATCACCAATTATAACTGTTCCTGGTTCGATAGTTAGAGTAGTGCTATCCGTTACAAACACATCTCCAACTAATAAATATATCTCTCTTTTGAGTAGTCTCGTGTCTTTTGTGATATTACCACTTATAATTTGAGTCGGCTTTCCATAATCTGTTTGATTAGGTCTAAATTCTGTCCAAGGATTTAACCAATTGTTATAGCCAATAATACCTTTTTCTTGCTGTGCTGAAGAGCTACATAAAGTAATAAAAATGAATAGAGTAGCTAATGTAATTTTTTTCATAGTAGGTTACGTTTTTTTAGATTAATTGGGTAATTGTATCTACAAATCAAACATATAATATATAGTTATGAAACGCAAATATTATCGTTGAATTACAATAAAAAGTAAGATTATTCTGATAAAAATAGTTTTACGACATATGGGAAAATAAAAAAGCCTTAACTGTTAGGTTAAGGCTACATTAGTTTTAGTTAGTTGATTATTAATCTGATTTAAAATCGTTATAAGTGTGTAATGATTTTAAAGTGTCTTCATAAAATAGTATAGCAGATATCAAATCTCGAGAATCAGAATAGGGCAGTATAGTCCTTTGAAACTCTACTGTACTATCAAAATACTCAACTGATGCTTCACGATTATTTTCTAGCGCTTTAATATTTTCTTTCGTTTCAGGAATTCCAAGATCTGTCATAGTAATACCTGGTTTTGTAGCAAAAGCTATATTTGGCAAGATATTTACTATGACTTCAATACGTTCTATATATAAATCAAGTAATTTACCTTTGGGCATCTTATCTAATTCTTCAAAACTATGGTATTGTTTGATACTAACTTTTCCAGTAATAATACTCATTGCTTTCTTATTTTTTTGAGCAAAAGTCAGACTAATTGCGCAAAGGAACATAACAACAAGTAGGGTAGATTTGGTTCTCATTTTGTAGGTTTTAGTTTTATCTAGGTAAAGCAAATCTATATAAATATTTCACAAAAACAAGGAATTTTACAAATTATTTTTCACTTTGAAATGCAAAAATATCGGATTAAGTGTTTAAAATATAGATTAAAAGCAGATATATTCGTTTAAAAACATATCGCTTTTATAACTGATTTTTCAATTGAATTTTATAGAATACCATCTATATTTTTTGATGAAAAACTATCATTTTATCGTAATTATTTGCAGGTTTTTACGGTTAATCAAAAAAAGATGCATTTCGTACTAAAAAAAATAGAATTAGCTTAAAATCAATGAATTTTGGAAAACTTAAAAGTTTAGCCCCATGAAAAATTTTAAACTAATCCTATCATTTTGTGTACTATTAATCTCTACGTATGCTTTAAGTGCACAAACTTCTGTAACTAATGATTTATCATTTTCTGGTTATACACAGCAAGATCTAACTAATGTTGCTACTATTCCTGATTATGAGTCAAAAGACAATAAGATTAAAATTTCTGGAACGATATATAAAAGTGATGGTGTAACTCCAGCTAGTGATGTTGTTTTATATATTGAGCAAGCTAATGAGTTTGGTGACTTTGATGTTAGAAAAGATAATGGTGAAAAATATGTATACCATAACGCTTCTATTAAGACAGATGAAAACGGACAGTATACAATTTATACTTTTTTGCCAGGAAACGATAGACGCTACAACCAATTACAGCAATTATTTCCTAGAATAACTGAACCGTCCAAAGAAACTTATGAAATAGCTAGTTTTCTTTTTGATGATGATCCGTTGCTTACTAAAAGATGTCGCAGACAAATTGCTAAAAAAAGTGATCCTTCTAGAATTTTGAAATTACAAAAAGAAGGTAATTTATTAGTAGCCAAAAAGGATATTATACTTGACTTTAGTAGTTGTAATTCAAAATAAAAAAATCCCCTAATTAAACAGTGTAATTTGAAAAACCACTTCAATTTTTGAAGTGGTTTTTTATATTTTTTGAAAAGATGTTAGGTTAGTACTCACTATTTTTTAAATGGACTTTAGTGTTTAAACCAATTTTTAAAATCAGTAACTTTTAATTTGCTTATAATAACATCTACTGAAGATACAGGCTTTAAGTTAATTTTGAGTTTTCTGTTAGCAATCAAAGTTGCCGATTTTACAGCTATTCTTGAAACTACAAATTGTCTGTTCGCTCTAAAAAAAAGATCAGGATTTAGTTCAATTTGTAATTTTTCTAATGTTTTTGAAATTTTATAAGTTTTATTGTCTATCGTTTTACAGTAAACCATTTTGTTTTCCAAATAAAAATAAGCAATAGTATTGACGTCAATAGGGATTAATTGATTTCTATAATTCACTAAATAAGAACTTTTATATATGTTTTTGTGAGTTGACTCTTTTATCTTTTTTAGAGTCTCAATTAACTTATAATTGTTATCAAGAATTATTTTATCTTGAGTGTATAGGTTTTGATATTTTGATAAAGCCTTTTCTAGTTTAGATTTATTTATTGGTTTTAATAGATAGTCAATACTATTGTATTTAAAGGCCTTTAGAGCATATTCATCATAAGCAGTTGTGAAAATTATTGGAAAGTTTAAAGGTGTTTTTTCTAAAATTTCAAACGAACTTCCATCAGCAATTTTAATATCAAAAAAAGCAATATCAGGTGCTGTATTTTGTTTAAACCACTTAAGGCTATCTTTTATTGTTTCTAGAACAACTAAAACAGTAATCTGCGGATTAATTTCTAATAATAAATCACATAAATTCTGTGCTACACTCGCTTCATCTTCAATAATTACTACATTCATTTTAAAAGTGGCAGTTTAACTAAAAACTCGTTATGTTTTCTCTCAATATAAATTTCTTTATTAGCAATAAGTTTAAAACGATTATTTAGGTTCATAAGTCCAATACCAAAGCTTTCAACTTCTTTTTTCTCGTGCAAACTATTTGTAACGTAAATAAATTCTTCTTCATTATAAATACTTATATTTAAGGGTCTTTCTGTTGTAATAACATTATGTTGTATAGCATTCTCTATTAGTAGTTGTATTGACATTGGAGGTATATTAGCTTCATTATTATCTGCACTAACGTTTAATAGAATTTTCAGCTTTTTTCCAAAACGTTTTTGTAGTAAATCTGCATACGATTTTATAAAATCTAGCTCTTCTTTTAGTGTTACTAAATCTTTTTTTGTAGAGGATAGCGAATAACGATAGGTACTCGAAATATCATCAATAAATTCGAGACTAGCCTCCTTACTATCTTTTCGTACAATGGTGCTTAAAGTACTTAATGTATTAAAGAAGAAATGTGGACTAATCTGCTCTTTTAAAGCAGATAGTTCTGCTACGGACTTTTCCTCTTTTAGTTGTAAAACATTCAGTTCCATTTCTCTAGTCTTTTCCATTTTTAATAGCATGTAAGGAGCAACGATGGCAATAGTTAAAACCAAAGAATGATTAATTAAGTAATCTTTTAAGTAAAACCAATTAAGCACTAAATTTGGATGTGTTTTAACTACATATTTAAAAATTACCATATCCAAGGCAATAAAAATAGATAGTATTATTACATTGCTCACTATTATTAGTACTATATTATTTTTACTAAATAGTTTATCTTTCCATGAATAATTAAAAAAGGCAAAAATAATTAGCATTAATAACTCGCTAACTACTCCAACCGAACCAATTCTAACAGTAAAATAGTATTGCTCTAAACTTTCTGGAGTTGGATCTTGCATGGTATGGAGCTTATGAAAATGATTAAATAAACCAATATTTGCGAGTAAGGTAATAACAATTGCTGCTACCACTATGTGCCATATATAACTTGATTTATTCTTCACGAGCTTGATTTTTCGCTAATGTATTATAAAAACATTAATCTTTTAATTTATAAACGCTTTGCATAGACACCCAGAAAATACTTGCTCCTCTGTTAAAAAATAAAAATTTTCCATCAGGAGATATTCTAGGAGCAAACTCAATTTCTTTTGTATTAATAACAGATCCCATATTTTTAGCTTTAGTCCAATTATTTGATTCATCCTTGAAGCTTATGTATAAATCTACAGATCCAAATCCACCTGGTCTATTGGACGAAAAAATTATAAAACTTTTATCAGGTGCTATGGTTGGGTCATAATCTCTACTTTCAGAATTAATTGCTGTTCCTAAATCTGAAGGCTCTTGATAGATGCCATTTTTTAATTGGGAAAGTACAATATTACTGGACCGATTTGGTCCAGTAGAATAATATAATGTTCTATCACTAGATACTGTTGGAAACCAATCATGATGCTCTACATTATTTACCTTATTACCAAGATGTATTGGTTTACTCCATGAGTTTTGCTCCCTTTTTAGCATCCACATATCGCAATTGTTACGAGTAGAATCTCCTTCAACTAAAGGTCTATCTGTACAATAATACATGGTATTATTATCGGATGATAAAAAGGGATCTATTTCTCTATAATCGCCATCAATCATTTCAGGTTTTGGTTGCGACCAAACACCATTTTCTTGTTTAGTTACAAATATAGTTCCTGCATGATAACGCCAAGATTCAACAGTATAATACATCTCATTACCATCTGATGAAAACGTTGGGCTATGCACAAAGTTTTCAGTACTAATAAAACCTTTAGCAAACAATAATGGTATACTGTCTGGTATTTTTTGACCTAAATAAGAGCCCTTTAGTTCGTATTTAGGCACATTTTTTATGTCAGCACCTTGAGTAATTAAAAATTCGGCTATTTCTGGATTGTTTTCTCTTATTGCTAATGCTAGAGGCGTGTTGCCATAATCGTTTTTAATTTCAATGTCTTTTGTAGTAGTAATTAGTTTTTTTAAAACCTCTAAACTATTATTTAATACGGCTTTGTGGAGTAGTGAAGTACCTAAATTAACATCGGCATTCGCATTTAAAAGAAGATTTACAAGTTCTTTATTATCAGATTGCACAGCATTAAACAAAGGCGTTAAAGTGTCTTTATTTATAGTATTTACTTCAGCACCTTTTTGTAATAGCTTTTTTGTTGTTTTAACATCTCTTCTTAAAACAGCATACATTAGAGGCGTATCTCCAAAGTTATTTTTCGCATTAATGTCAATTCCTTTCTCTATTAGAATATCGAAAAGTTTTTCTTGTTTACAATAAGTGGCAAAATGTAATAAATTAGAATTGTTCTCACTCTTTGTATTTATATCCACCGTTTGTAATAAAGAGTCCACCTTTTCAATATTACCATCGCAAGCATAGCGAAAAATGGATTTTGTTTGTGAATAGGCTTGAAACGTTACGAATATAGCTAATGCTAAAACTATTTTTTTCATACTATTAAAATTATTTGTTTAATGACTGATTTATTAACTTTTAAAGTTTAAGCACAAAAATTACTACTATAGAGCTATTGCTTTTTGAATAAAAAGTATGAAATGGACAAATTTTAACTTAAAACATACAATTTACTGTAAAGGACTTCGATTATTTTACTTATGTACCTTATTGGTTTAATTTTTGTCTTAACACAATTTTAAAAGGAGTGAGCTCTTTAAATCTTTATATTTGAGGAACCAACACCTTAATAATATGAAGCCTTACCATTTTTTTCTTCTAGTACTTTTTTTAGTGGCATCTTGTAAAAAAGATTCAGATACTGCAAACAACAATAATCCTGAACCTGTAGTTTTTGATGGAATCGATCCAACTATAAAACCTGGTGACGATTTTTTTAGCCATGTTAATAAAACATGGATGGATAATGCTGTTATCGCTGATGATCAGGTTGGAGTAGGAGCTTACCGATTTTTAAACATTCCGCAGCAAGAATTATTAAAAAATATTTTAGAAGAGGTTTCTCAACAAGAACATCCAAAAGGTAGTATTGAGCAAAAAGTAGGTGATTTTTTTGCTTCTGGTATGGACACTTTAAGCATTGATAATCGTGGTATCAAACCTATTCAACCTATTTTAGATCGTATAGATGCTATTTCAGATGTACCATCCTTAATGAACTTTGTGGCTACGCAAATTAAATCTGGCGATTACTCTTTAGTTAGTCCTTATATTTCTCCAGATCAAGAAGATAGTACGATTAATATTTTACATTTTTCTCAAACAGGATTGGGCTTACCAGATCGCGATTATTATTTTAAAGACGATGCTTCAGTAACAGCTATACAAGATGCTTATAAAACGTACTTAACTACCATTTTTGAATTAGTTGGTGATACAGATGCAAAAGCTCATGCCGAAACAGTATATGCTATAGAAAAGCAATTAGCCGAATCTCATAAAACACGAATCCAACGTCGTGTTATTAAGGATAACTATAACAAACTTGCTGTTTCCGATTTAGACGCTAATCAAAAAAATATGGGTTGGCAATCGATGTTAGAAACGCTAGGAGCAGAGGTAGATTCTGTTGATGTTGGTCAAACAGCCTATTATGAAAGGTTGAATAGTATGCTAGAGACGACTCCTTTATCAGATTGGAAACTGTATTTAAAAGCCAATTCAATAGGGTCTCATGATGGTATTTTAAGCAAACCGTTTCAGGATGCTGCTTTTAACTATTCAAAAGTACTGTCTGGTCAGTCTGTTCAACAATCGAGGACTAAACGTATGGTTAGGAGAGTGGATAGACAAATCGGCTTTGCTTTAGGACAATTATATGTTAAGCGCTATTTTAATGAAGATGCTAAAAAGCGTGCTCTAGATTTGGTAAATAATTTTCAAAAAGCATTAGAAAAGCGTATTGATAATTTAGATTGGATGAGTGATAGCACCAAAGTAAAAGCAAAAGATAAACTCTATGCTATTAATAAAAAAATTGGGTATCCAGATGTTTGGAGAACATACGATGTTACTATCGATCGCGATAAGTTTTTTGAAAACGTCGTAGCCTTACGTAAAGATGCTTATCAATACCAATTAAACCAATTACATAAACCGCCAAATCGCGATCGCTGGGGAACAACACCCTCTACAGTTACAGCTTATTATAATCCATCGCTAAATGAAATTGTATTTCCGGCTGGTATTTTACAAGCACCTTATTTTGATTTATTTGCTGATGATGCTGTGAATTATGGAGGTATAGGTATGGTAATTGGTCATGAATTTACACATGCGTTTGATGATCAAGGTGCGCAATACGATAAAGATGGCAATGTTAAAAATTGGTGGACAGATGATGACTATAAAAAATTTAAAGCTAAAACCAACCAGATTATTGAACAATATGATGCCTTTACTGTGTTAGATAGTGTGCATTTAAAAGGTGCTTTAACCGTTGGTGAAAATACAGCAGATAATGGCGGAATTGCTATTGCTTATGATGCTTTTAAAATGACAGAACAAGGACAAGACACTACAAAAATTGGTGGTTACACACCAGATCAACGTTTCTTTTTATCAATTGCTAATATTTGGCGCGTAAAAACACGTGATGAATTTTTACGTAATTATGTAGCTACAGATCCACATTCGCCCCCAATTTGGCGTGTAAATGGCCCTTTAATGAATTTCACGCCGTTTTATGAAGCTTTTAATGTAAAACCTGGGGAAGTAAACTACAGAACAGAAGAGGAACGTATTAAAATTTGGTAATTTCTTTTCTGGAGCATCTTTTCATTAAGAGGTCAAATTGATTATTTCCTCTAATCATGGGAATGTAATAGTTTAGAAGATGATTTATTTATCAATTATTTTTAATATTTAATATAATTCTTTACTTTTGTTGTTGTAAACAACTATTGTTTAATGAAAGTCGAAGAATATTTTTCAAATGAATCCAAGAATTGGCATGCTAGGGCATACTTTAAGTTCTTGAAATTAAGCGGTCAAGTAGATGTTAAACTAAAAAAAACATTAAGCGCGTATGGAGTTACACATGCTCAACTTAATGTGTTAAATCAATTAGTAAGAAATCATCCTTCACCAATGGATGCTAAAACATTAAAAGATAAGTTGATTGTTCCAAGTCCTGATTTAACGCGCTTATTAGATAGATTAGTTAAGAAAGAATTTGTAACTAGAAGTACTTGTCCAGATAACAGAAGAAAAATAGATATTAACGTTACTGATTTGGGTATAGAGGAATTTTTTAAAATACATAAAGCCGCTAAAGCATCAGTTAATGATTATTTTGAAACAAATATTTCTAAAGAAGATGCAAAAGAATTATTTAGAATACTTAATAAAGTAGAAATTTAAATTTTTTATATTAATAGTTGTTTAAAACAACAATAGTTTGAAACATATTTAAAATGAAAACAAATAGACTCGAAGCATTTAGTGATGGTGTATTAGCCATAATAATAACCATAATGGTATTAGAATTAAAAGCACCAGAAGAGATTAGCATTGAATCTTTATTACCACTGTTACCAATATTTATAAGTTACTTTATAAGCTTTGTATACTTGGGTATTTATTGGAATAATCATCACCATCTATTCCAAATAGCAGAAAAGGTAAATGGTAAAGTTCTTTGGGCTAATCTTAACCTATTGTTCTGGTTATCCTTGATTCCATTTGCAACATCTTGGGTAGGAGAGAACCATCTTGAATCTGGACCAATTGCATTCTACGGCTTTATTCTTTTAATGAGTGCAGTTGCATACTTTATTTTACAAACAGTTATAATTCATTATCACGATGATAATTTTCCTTTACGAAAGATCATTGGGAAAAATTTAAAAGGAAAAATTTCTACAGTATTATATCTCGTTGGTTTGATCTTGAGCTTCATTAACTCTTGGATGGCTGTTTTATGCTATATCATAGTCGCAATAATTTGGATTGTTCCAGAAAAAAAAATTGAGCAAAATATAAAAGAATAATAACTATGATAAAATTGAATGACATTATAAGATACTTTTCATTGATAACTTTTATTGTAAGCTTTCATTCATTAAACGCTCAAGAAAATGATGGTGAATATGATGAGCCTCCTAGATATAGCTTATTTAGAGCGTCTGAAAATTATGACTATTTAAAGAATGATAATCCTTATGAAAGGGATTGGTCAGATCCTCTCAAATTCATTTCTTTAAATAAAGAGAAAAGCATTTACCTATCATTAGGTGGACAAATAAGAACACGTTTCGAGCATTATTCAAATCGATTTTGGGAAGAAAATGTGGATCAGGATTTCTATTCGCAGAGATTGGCTTTTCATACAGATTTACATTTAGGAAAAAACTTTAGAGTTTTTACCGAGTTATATCATGGTTATACTAGTCATGAAAGAGAATTTGTTGAAAATGATGAAATAGACATTCATCAAGCCTTTTTGCAATTAGATTTCAAACTAAAATCAAATGCAGATTTATCTGTTCTAGCTGGAAGACAAGAGTTAGCCTATGGTTCGGCACGTTTAGTAGGTTTAAGAGAAGGGCCAAATATCAGAAGAACATTTGATGCTATAAGAACCATTTTTAAATCTGGTAATACTAACATCCAAGCTTTTTATAGTAAAGAGGTAAGACCAACAATTTTTGCCTTTGATAATCAATTTGCTCTATTTGATGGAGACGCTTTAAATCCTAAACTATGGGGATTATATAATCAATTTAAAATAAAGGGATTTAACGGTATGAATGAGTTATATTATTTAGGGTATCAAAATCAAAACTCTACCATCAATGATGTCTCTGGAAAAGAAAGCAGACATTCTATTGGTTTAAGGCGTTTTGGAAAGATTGGAAAACGATTTACCTATAATACTGAAGCAATTTACCAATTTGGAAAGATAGGTAATGCAACAATAAGTGCGTTTAATCTCGAAGGTAACTGGCATTACAAGCTAATAAATTCATCTTGGAAATGGAATCCAGGATTAAAATTAGAATATACCAGTGGAGATCGAGCATTGGGAGATGAGAAGCTAAATACGTTTAACCCTTTGTTTGTAAATCCTGCATATTACAGTCTTGCTGCTACAATTACACCAGCAAACCTAATCTCAATTCATCCTTCGATAAGTGCAACACCGTTAGAAAACTTGAAATTATATGTTGAATGGGGAGTTTTCTGGAGAGCTTCAGAGAATGATGGTTTATACAGACCACCAAGGTTTCTTAGTAGACCATCTAATGGTATTACAGAAAGAGATTTAGGAAGCCAGTTTGGTTTTCAAGCTTCATATGAATTGAATCGTCATTTATCTTTTGATATGGACATTAGCTATTTCATTGCTGGTGACTTTCAAAAGTTGAGCGGAAGTGGTGATAACATATTTCATATTGCACCAACTATGAGTTATAAATTTTAAATCAATAATCAATAATCAATAAATATTCAAAAAATGAAAACAATAAGAAGATTATCAATTATGTTAGTTGCTGTATTGTGTTTTACAAGTTGCAAAGCACAACAAACAGCAGGACCAAATCCAAATGAAATTGTAAATACAAATTCATCAAGCAATAACACCTTACCAGGAGCTTCAGTAATGGCTTTTGGTCCCAACAATGTATTATTTGTTGGTGATAGTAAAACAGGTATACTTTATGCTATCGAAACATCAGGAAATGAACTTAAAGATCCAGTGGCATTTAATTTAAATGGTATTGATAGAAGTATTGCTAAAACTTTAGGTGTTTCTGCGTCTGACTTGATTTTTAATGATATGCAAGTGCATCCTCAAACTCAAGAAGCTTATATTTCTGTAAAAAGAGGTTTTGCTCCAGATGCTGAATCTGTAATAGTTAAAGTAAGCCCTTCAGATGGAAATATCAGTTTAGTTGATTTGAGTAAAATGACTCAAATTAAGATTAAAAACATCAGAACAGATGATTTTGAATTATATGGAAGGCCTTCAGAGCGACTAAACATCACAGATATAGACTATCACGATGGTTATGTTTATGTTGCTGGATTAACAAACGGTGAATTTGCTTCTACACTCCGAAAAATAGCATATCCATTTTCAGATAAACAAGAAGCTGTTGCAGGTATAGAGATGTATCATGCTGTACATATTCAAAATGAAACAAGAGCACCAATTAGAACGATGACATTTGAAGAAGTTAATGGAGAGTCTACTTTAATTGCAGCTTATACATGTACACCTTTAGTTAGCATTCCTACATCAGAGATAAAGGAAGGTAACCATATCAAAGCTAAAACTATAGCTGAATTAGGTTACGGAAATACTCCAATAGATATGATCACATTTACAGCCCAAGAGCAAGATGGTTCTTATGATAGAAAACTGTTAATAATTAATAAGGAACGTAGTGCAAGTCTAATTTCCTTAAAAGATTTTGCAGAATCTAATAAAGGTGATGGAATGAAAGGGTTTTCTATGGGTCCTGAAGGGACAAAAATTTTTCCAGTACCAATGTCTGGAACCATGCATATCGCAGAACAAAATGTGATGATGCTCGCTTCACTAGAACGTGATATAGATTCTGGAAGTGTCAATTTAGTATCAGAACTAAAAGGCGCTTATTTCCGATTAAGCAATTTTGATAGTGAATATGAATTCCCTGATTATAAATACACTGAAACCGAACCTTGGCAAGATTTCCATAATATGGTAAAACCTATTGAAGGTTATCCTGAATTAGTGCGCAAAAATTAAATGATACAATAGAGCAGGTAAGAAGTCTTATCTGCTCTATAAATTTTATTATTATGCAACGCACATTGTTTCTTTATTTATTAGTTCTATTCGTCTCTATTTCATCCAATAGTCAAGAGAACAATATTATTGTTACTAAACAATCTGTAGTATTTAAAAATATACCGTTTGAAGATGCAACTCCAGTTATATATCTTTTGTCTTCAGTTAAAAAGGGTGAAGACATAATAATAAAAGGATCATTTGACAAAAAAATAGGTGAGTTAGTTTTTACACCAGAGTTTCCATTGCTTTCAAATGTTGAGTATATGGCTCAATTCAAAAATGATATCAAGTATTTTTCTCTTCAAGATAAGAATCTTCAAAGTCCTGTAGTAACAGCAATATATCCTTCTTCAAATAAATTACCAGAAAATCTATTACGAATGTATATTCAGTTTTCTCAACCAATGAAAACGATTAATAACCTCGAACACATTTCACTTACAAACGACAAAGGGGAAGTAATAAAAGGAGCCATTTTTAATAACGTATATGAACTGTGGAATGATGAACAAACTCAATTAACTATCATTTTTGATCCAGCTAGAGTAAAAACAGGATTACTAGCTCATGAAAGTTATGGTAGAGCCTTACAACCCAATAAAACGTATCATTTAACTATTGACCACCTTCAGGATATTTATGGAAATAAAATGAAAAATGCGCATACCAAAACATTCATTGTAGAATCTGAAGACAAGAGGTCACCAGACATAAGTTTATGGCAGATTCATAAGCCAAAACCTAAAACTCATGATACTTTGAAGATTGATTTTACTGATGCAGTAGACATGATGTCACTTAAAAATAGAATTCAAGTATTAGACGTAAATAATCAAATTGTCCATGGTAAAATTGAAATTACTAATACTGAAAAATCATGGCATTTCATACCTCATCATAAATGGGAAAATGGTGACTACCAACTTTACATTAATAGTCGATTAGCTGATCCTTCGGGAAATAACTTAAACGGCTTATTTGATCATGAATTTGGTGACTTAAAATATGACAAAGAAGGTAAAATCATCAAACTTAAAATACAAATTAACTAAAACCAAGGAAATGAAAAACATAGCACATATTATCTTATTACTATTATTAATTAGTTGTAAGAATGATACTAAAAAAGAATCAATAATTTTTGAAGCTGATCTGATTATTACAAATGGAAACATTGCATTAATGGACACCAAGCAAACTATTGTACAAGCATTGGCTATTCGAGATGGAAAAGTATTGGCCTCTGGTACAAATCAAGATATGTTGAAATACAGAATTGAGACTACAAGATTAATTGATGCAAAAGGCAGAACAGTTATTCCAGGTTTAAATGATAGTCATTTACATTTAACACGAGGTGGTCGTTTCTATAATTCTGAATTACGTTGGGATGGTGTTACTTCCCTTAAACGTGCACTTGAAATGCTAAAAGAACAAGCCAAGCGAACACCTGAAGGACAATGGGTTCGCGTAATTGGTGGTTGGAGTCCTTATCAATTTGAGGAAAATAGATTTCCTACGATGGAAGAAATTGAGAGCGCAACAGGTAATGTGCCAACATTCATTTCATTTCTATACAGTAGAGGTTGGCTAAATAAAGCTGGACTTAAAGCAAGAGGAATTGATGAAAAAACTATTGCACCTAAAGGAAGTTCGTTTGAAAAAGACGAAAATGGTAAACTAACAGGAGTTTTATTCGCTGAACCTAATCCAACAATATTGTATATGAGTATAGGAGCATTGCCTTCACTAACTGAAGATCAAATGATTAACTCAACTATTCAGTTTTATAGAGAACTAAATAGTTTTGGTATTACCTCTGGAATTGACGCAGGTGGAGGAGGACACAAGTTTCCAAAAGACTATTCAGGAACAAAGTCACTTGCCCAAAAAGGGGAAATGCCTATTCGATTATCTTACTATTTGTTTCCACAAAATAAAGGTGATGAGTATCAAGAGTTTCAAGATTGGATGGCAACTAATGAGGTTGGTCATAATGGTGAGATTCATTTAGATCATGGTTATGAGTTAGAAGGAGGTGGAGAATTTTTAGCGTGGAGTGCCGGAGATTATGAAAATTTTTTAGCGCCTCAACCAATGCTTGAAGATCGGCCTACTTGGCGATCTGATTTAAAACGAATAGTGAAATTACATGTAGACAAAGGTTGGCCATTCCGAATTCATGCTACTTATGGAGAAACTATTTCAAACATGTTAGATGTGTTTGAAGAGGTAAATGCTGAAACAAATGGAAAATTAGCGTCACAGAGATGGTTGTTTGATCATGCTGAAACGGTCACCAAAAGAGAACTTAAAAGGATAAAATCTTTAAATGGAGGTATTGCTATTCAAGCAAGGATGGCCTATGCAGGCGAATATTTTGTAGAACGATATGGAGCAAAAAAAGCTGAAGAAGCGCCACCTGTCAAGAAAATTATGGACATGGGAATTCCTATTGGAGCAGGAACTGATGGTACACGAGTTGCAAGTTATAATCCTTGGCCAGCATTATATTGGTTGGTTAGTGGTAAAACAGTAGGTGATTTTCAATTGAGTAACTCATCAAATAAGTTGAGTAGAGAAGAAGCTCTACATTTATATACAAAAGGCAGTGCTTGGGTTTCTAAAGAAGAGGACGTTAAAGGTTCTTTAGAAAATGGAATGTATGCTGATTTAGCGATTCTTTCAGACGATTATTTTTCGGTTCCAGAATCACAAATAAAAACTATTAAATCAGTATTAACTATAGTTAATGGAAAGATCGTTTATGGTGCAGACGATTTTAAGAATTTGAGTCCAGATATACCAGAACCTATTCCAGCTTGGTCGCCAGTTAAGTTCTTTGGTGGTTATCAGGATTAGAGATTATGCACTTCATAAAATTTTACTCATTACTTGACATAATCCTACGTGTTATAATTCTTTAGAATCATAACACGATTATATCAAATAGCGTATTGCATACGCTATTACGTAAATTAATATAGTTGCACTATAATGTACTTGCGTGGAGTTTATCCTGAGCGAAGTCGAAGGGTAACTTGTGCTTTGGATAAAAGCGAAAAGTTCTTACTACAGTTTCTTTAAAAATTTTACTCCAAAAGTTTCATTACTACAGTTAATGGAACACTCTTTACACGAAACGACAATAGGAGAGTAGTGTAATGTGTGTGGAATGACAATTGATATTATGTCATAAATTGCTGATTTGGAATGCTTTTTGATAATTATGTAATATATCGAATAATTGAATTTTTCATTAAAGAGAATCAAATTATTAGTATATTTGTACAAATGAATATTTTATTCAACATATCAAATAATTTTAAATCGGGTAAATACAGATTATCTGACTTATATTCTCATGCAATGTTTTGGGATGTTAAAATGGAAGATTTATCTATAAAGAGAGATAAAGATTTTATTATCCAAAGAGTATTGTCTAGACATATGAATAAAATTGAAAATTTAGAAAATTTAGAAAAATTATATTCTAAAAACATAATTAAATCATATGCTAAAAACAGTTCTGAAATTTTTGGCAATGAAAATATTGAATTTGTGGCAAGTCGCTATGGATTAGATCCTATGGGTTTTAAAAAATATCTTCCCAATCTAAAATATGCTTAAAAAAGGGGTTTCAGATGAATTATATAGTGTAATTCTGAAACTTATGAATGAACCATTATTAAAAGACTTTCTTTTAGGAGGTGGAACAAATCTTGCAATTAAATATAATCATAGAGAGTCGACAGATATTGATTTATTTTCTACTTCAATTGTAGGTACAGAAAAGCTTAATTTAATTTGTGAATACATTAAAAAAGAGTTTGGTTCTGAAAACGTAATAATTAATAAACAAAATTTTAATTCAGAGCAATTCGCATGGCTCCAAATTACATTAAAAAAGGAATCTATAAAGCTTGATATTATTCAAAATCTTAAACTATTACATAAACACGAAGTAAAGGATGGAATAAGGTTAATTAGTGATATAGATATTGGAGCATTAAAACTTTTAGCTGCAGCTGATAGAGGACACCAAAAAGACTTTTATGATCTCTACTTATTAAGTGAGAAAATGAGACTTGAAGTATATTATGATAATCTTCAAAATAGAAAAATAAATTTCCCGAAGGAAACAGATAAATCAATTTTTGATATAGAACAAGGTAAACCTATCAATAGACTAGAAAAAGACCTAACTCCATTAGGTAATTATAATAATGCTGGTGATAAAAAAAATCCAGGGAACAGAATTGTTTATACTGAAGATTCTGAATTAAAAATTGCATGGCCAGATTTAAGAGAAAAATGGATAAAAAGAGTTGAATTACTTGCTAAATCTAAAGATTTGACTTTTACAAGAACAAAGAAAAAAAGAAAAAAGTCTTTTTGGTTTTTAAGATAAAATATTCATTTTATTAATAATTGTTCTTTTTCTGTAGTATTCTGGATTCTCAAAACAAATACGACCTCTAACTATTCCAGGATGGATATTTAATTTATCTGCAAACTCAATAATTGTTTCATCATCAAACTCCTCATTTGACATATAGAACTCATTCCATATATCAAGCTCAATTAAATTATTTTGTGCATAGTTATCAGCTTCAAACTCTTCTAATTTCATATTAGCGTTATTAATGAAGAAACTAGCTCCTTTATATTTAGATTTCGTGAGGTGTTTATACACATGACCCAACTCATGCATAATGGTAAAAGCAAAATTATCTAACCTTTTATATTTTAAACTTAAAAATATAGCTGGGTTTTTTCCGGAAATAAAAGATTTACCTTCAACAGGAGTCTTTTGAGGTCTATCTAAAACATCGAACTTAATACCATGATTTGCAAGTATGTGTTTTGTGTTTATTACTGTATTTTTATTTTTTTTAAAACACTTCTTAAGTTCTTTTATTAGTGCTTTTTCTGTGGACTTATCAAAAGTCTTCACTACCATTTCACTAGCTTTCATTTCGGCTAATAAAGACCATGCAATTACATTATTACGACTTTCAGCAAATTTTGTAGATTTCCTAAAGTATGTAAGACTATAATTATCAAGAACACCCTTTAACTCTTGAATGTTTTTTACTTGATATATATCAAAAACAGTTTGTAAATCGTCAGAAGAATTTATGTTAACATGTTTTTTAAAGTAATCTAATGGTATTAAAGATTCTTTCTCTATTATATCCCAAGTTTCTATAGCTTCTTTCTTTTTGTTAACACTTGAATCATTCTTTGCTTGGTATAAAAGATATTCCATGTGTTTAGTTAACCAATAGCTTGCTTTATTTAATCCAGCAGCTTCAAGAGAAATAGCGATATTAACATTAATATTTCGTTTTCCTTTTAAAATATTGTTTAATAAAGAATGAGCGACATTAATCTTTGAGGCTAGTTCTTTTTGACTCAAACCCTTGTCTTCTAATACCTTATTAAGAATCAGACCAGGATGAATATTGTTTTTTGACATATTTTTTTTGACCGCTTTGAAGACTGCAAATATAGTAAAACATTATTAGTAATTCATTAAAATGTTAATAACTAATTATATTTTTATAAAAAAAATATTATCAATTATGATATATAGTATACAAATTAAGAGTTTACTTATATTAATAATAATTAACAAATTTGTTAATTATTTTATATTAACATATAATCTGCATAAATGTTAATAAGTTTAATCTATTTAACCATTATTATTAATTATATTTGTCTCGTATAATTTTTAAACCAATAATGGATAAATAATTAAATAAAAAAATCCAATCTATTGCTTGAACAATAAATTGGATTATAAAATGGGATTTAAAGTTTTGACGGACTCTATAATATAAGGTTTATCCACCTTATAACTCCCTTTGTACTGTACTACAATGGTAATGATTTTTTAAATATTACACAAGTTTTGTTGTCAGGAACGTCAAAGCAGTAACAGTTCTCATACTGCTAGAATAAATGAGAACATTAATATTTAATATAATTATTACAATGAAAAATTTTATTTACAAAGTTAACAGAGAGAAATTTGAAACTGTTAACGCAATTATTACAGGAAAAGAAATTTTAGAAAATGCAAATTTGTTGCCTGTAGAAGATTACGAATTATTAATTAAGGTAAACGAAAAAGGTTTCGAACCAGTTCAATTAGATGAAGAAATTGATTTAAAAGGAGCTGGAATTGAAGGTTTTTTTGCCAAACCTTATAAGAAGCTAATAATTTATGTAGATGACGAACCTGTAGAAGTTGATGAATGTTTCATGACACCAAATGAAATATTAACTGCTGCTGGAAAAAATGCCAATGGGTTTTATTTAAAACAAATTAGTGGACATAAGGAAATTAGTTACAAGAATGATAGAGAACATAAAATTGCCATTAAAAATGGTTTAAAATTTAGTTCTTGTAAACTTGAACCTACAACTGTTTCGTAGTTATGGGAAATCAAGAGTTAATGAGTCAGTTGCAAAGCAAAGGACTCGAAACTTGGATGCACACAAATAACTTTGTGTGCTTCAAGTTTATCGTTCCTTTAGGAAGGTTTAAAGGTCAAGAAATTGAAATAGCTTTACAAGGTCAACAATTTCCATTGTTACCACCTTCAGGTCCACATATTAAACCGCATTTACTTCCAATTTCAGGTGGTGGAGGTACTCATCCTTTTGGAGGAATACATGATAGAAAAGTTCCGACACCAGAATATCAGTATTGGAGTCGACCTTTTAGAGGATGGACTTCTGGTATGACTGCGGATGATTATTTAGCATTCTTAAGAACTTTATTAGATTTCGAATGAAGTATAGTGTAACCATGACAGAAAATGTCAATAGGATATTTTTTGAACACCTCATTAGAGAGGATGGTCAAGAAGATTTATGCTTTGCTTTTTATAAATTATCTTCTGGAAAATCTAGAAAAACAGGAGTGATTAATGAAGTGATTTTGCCAGAATTTGAGGACAGAAATGTACATGGAAATGTAAGTTTTAATTCATCTTACTTTGATAAAGTAACGTCTTATGCTTTAGCTAATAATTTAGGAATCTGTTTTATTCATAGTCATCCCTATCCAGGTTGGCAAGGAATGAGTTTTGACGATATAGAAGCAGAGAAAATGTTAGCTCCAAGAGTTAAGGCAGTTACGGGATTACCTCTAATTGGAATGACAATCGGAACAGATAATTATTGGAGTGCACGCTTTTGGATAAAAGAAGCTCCAAATACATATGAGCGATATTGGTGTGAATCGATAAGGGTAGTAGGGAAGTCCCTAAAAACCTATTTCTGCGATGATATTTTTCCAAAGTCTAGTTTCGGAGAAGAGTTTAAACGGACTATTTCATCTTGGGGAGATTTAAAGCAACAAGAAATTTCTAGACTAAAAATTGGAATAGTAGGTTTAGGTAGTGTTGGTTCTATAGTAGCTGAAGCTATTTTGAGAACAGGTGTTAAGAATTTAACGCTTATTGATTTTGATTTAGTTGAGTTGAAAAATTTAGATAGATTATTAGCAATAAATAAAGCTGATATTGGTAAATATAAAGTACAAATTCAAAAAGAGCGTCTATTAAAAACCGAACTCATTTCGGGTTTAACCATTATTGCTGTACCATATAGTATTACCGAAAAAGAAGGACAAGAAGCAGCTCTAGATTGCGATGTTTTATTTTCTTGTGTAGACATGCCATTACCAAGATACACTTTAGATTGCTTGTCGTTTGCGAATTTAATTCCAGTAATTGATGGTGGAATTGATACAAATCCAATGGAAGATTTATCAAATATAGATCAAGCAAGATGGAAGGCTCACACAATAGGTCCTGAAAGAATCTGTATGCAATGTTTAGGGCAATATAAACCCGAAGATGCTGCATTGGAAATGTCTGGAGAATTGGATAATCCAAATTATATTAAAGGCTTACCAAAAAATCATTTTATTAATAGAGGTGAAAATGTTTTTGGTTTTAGTTTGAGTTTGGCAGGAATGGAAATACAACAATTCTTATCCTTGATTTTGAAACCTAGAGGAATTTATTATGGTCCAAAAGAAATGGATTTCAATACAGGAAATATAGATTTCGATTTTGACGCTAATTGCAGAAAAGATTGTGCAATTTCTAATGACATAATTGGTAGTGCAGATGATACAAATAAGTCATTAATTATTAAACATTTAGTTGCTGAAAACAGCAGAATTAAGTATGAGAATTCGTTGCTTAAAAAGAAAAGTAAAGGATTTTACACTTTTTTGAAAGAATCAATAAATTCAATGTTTAGTTTATAATTTTCTTGGCCTCATATAATTTTGGTAAAACAATAGGTGAAATGAGCGTCAATATTTTAGGGGTTTAGTATACAGTTTCTTAAGAGTTTTAATTATAAAATGGATTTCATAGCAATGTTAACCAGTTACAATGTTTCCTAAAATATAGCGAGTGAGCCGTTAATTGTTTCCAAAATTATATGCAGCCTTGAATTTTTGTTTCTTTTGTTTCAAGACAAAAGATAATGAAACATTAAAAAAAGGATTAATTGAAGTTCTAAATATAACAAGTGCATAGAATTTTATTTTTCTTAAAATTTATGCTCTTGTGGCAAGTTCATGAGAATCGTTTAAAAAATAATTTCTTGATCTTTGTACAGAATATTCAATTTATACGCAGTTAGTATAAATTAAGTTTCTAGTATAATTTACTTGACATAATCGTATGAGTTATAATTCTAAAGAACTATAACACGATTTATAGGCAGCATCGTAACATATACATAAATATAATTTACTTGCACATAATCGGTATATTATAATTCTAAAGAATTATAACACGATTATATCAAATAGCGCATTACATACGCTATTACGTAAATTATATAAATGTTCTATAATTAATATTATGTAAAATATAATATTTTGATGTCTACTCTATATTCGTATGTAAATATTAAATTTTAATTCTTTATAAAGTCAATATAAAATGGATCTACTGCTTGTATAGCAGAAATAATTTGTGCGTCTGTTAGTTTATAAATTTGTGCTAATGGTAATTGTTTAGTGTTATAATCTGTTATAGATTTTACATTATTAATAATCCAATTCTCAATAACATCGATAATCATTTTATTAGATTGCCCAGTTGGTGTTGATGATACTCCAGATAGCATATTGGCCAATTCCAGTTTTGGAGATTCACTAAATGCTATTTGCGATAAGCGACCTCTGTATTCAATTAACTTAGAGCCTAGTGCTCTATATTGATCTCCAAGCACAACTCTATCTATAGAATGTCTACCTTCGTGAGCAAACATGGTAGCATTATCTCTATATAGTTCATATTGCTCTATAAATTTTAATTGCAGTTCAATACCATTATAACCTTTAGAGACAAGCTTTTTATATAGTGCATCTAATGCATCTAATTCTATTTTTTTTGCTACAGCTGCTCGTATAACTTTAATATCTGTTTGTAAATCAGATTCTAATAAATTCGCTTGTATACTTTGCTCAATTTTTTGACGCTTTACAGAGTCGGTTACTTTTTCCCAAGCACTAATTGCTAGATACTTAAACATAGTTTTTATTCTTAAAAAGCCACCTCTTAACGCATAACCTCCTGCTCCTCTATCTTCCCAAAACCAACTTGGATAACCATTAGAAATCATCATATCTAATTCGGTAAAGGTGAAATCTGCACTATGGCCATACTGTTCTATGTTTCGTATACGCTCGTTAACAATATGCCCAAATACTAATCCTACTTGTCTTGAGGCACTTGAACTAGAAACAATTAATACAGTTCCAAATTTTTCACGTAATAAGTCTCTAAAGTTATTGGGCTCAAATGGTGTATCAGAATCAGATGTAATGGTATTGTAAAACGCTTCATTTTTTAATCGAATAGAATTTAAAAAGTCTCCAGAGTCAGCTTTATCAATGCTTACTAATCTGTAATAGTTGTTTGTTAATGCCTCCATATCTTTCATATAGTTTGCATATTCTATAATTGGCGTTGCCTTACTATTAAAATGCTTTGCTAAAATGTTTACGTATTTATAGAATCTAGAACTGCCAATGGCTTTAATTAATTCAGTTTCCTCTGAATTAGTAAGTGTTTCAGAATTCCATTTGTTTAATAATCTGTTTAGTTTAATTGCTGTTGGTTGTAAATATTTATAAGCACTTTCAGGAGTATTAAATCTATAATAAGCCAACCAGGATTTTAGAGCATTAGCTCCATCTTTTTGAAGTAACGATAAACCAAATAGCACATCTGCAGCATTTACATTTGTTGGATTAGTATTCAAAACCTCTTCTAATAGTAGTTTTGCTTTAGTAACTAATTGGTTATTTATAGGGTTGTTAGCTAAAAATTGGCTAGTAGCATGACTTAAAACTACTTTAGAGAATTTATATTTTGAGTAATTCTTATCGCCTTTAGACTTTGCTAATTCTATTGCCTTATCACCAGCGATAAGGGCTTTTTCAAAATTTTTTGATTCCTCTTCTACTCGTAATAGTACTAAATGTGTTTCAGATTTATAATCTCCTATGCTATCGGCTTGTTTTAATAGATTAATAGAAGTGTTATAATTTCTGTAATGCTTCCATTCTAATAATGCAAGTTGTCTTAAAGCCTCACAACGATCTTTTTTAGATGCTTCTCTATTTTGTGCTACTGTTTCAAAATAAGATTTAGCTTCTGTAAGCTTTAATGCACCATGAGCCTGAAATGCAGCTTGCAGATTAGGATCTTCTTTTACGTTTTGTGCTACTGTAGTACTAGTATTAATAAGTATTAATAGAATAAATACTAATGATTGCAAATGTTTCATAAAACAAATATAACTAAATAATTAGTTAAAACTAATTATTTAGTTTAAAATATCATACATGTCTTATCCTAAAAGATTTAGTAAAACTTTAGCATATATAGGCACAACCTTTTGGTAAGTAATACGTCTAATACATAAAGAGACTGTTTAATTAAAATTTAAGACTATGAAAAAGATTAAAGAATTCTTGAAAAGAAAATTACAGTACCTAAACAATTTATTAAAAGAATTAGCAATTGGTAGCAACTATGCTTTTAGACATTAATAAATACTATAGTAGTGTTAGTTTTTAAATCCCTTGATAGTATTTAATTATCAAGGTTTTTTTTGATTAATTAAATTGCATTGTAATATTCTATTTATCTAAACGACAAATTGTTAATTAACATTTAATTGTCAAGAATTTCTTTTATAAGGGTGTTTACAGGCTTATATTTGTAATTCTTAAAATTGCTATTAAGAAAATGAAGCCTAAATCGAAATCTAAAACGGGGAAATCTCGTTTGCAACTACTACATCAATACTACGGTTATACTGGTTTTTATGCCTTTGTCTGGCAATCAGTAAAAAAAGTATTTCCTTATGTGGTTGTTTTAATTGCTGCTATCTTAATAGTTAATCATTATTACGATATTAATGCTTCATTGGTAAAACTAACAGAAGTGTTGCCAATTCCTGGAGTATTATCGGTATTTTTTATATCAGAAACCTTATTAGGTTTAATTCCGCCAGAAATATTTATTGCTTGGTCTGGCAAGCTATCTAGTCCTTGGGTTTACCTATCTGTTTTAGCTTTACTATCATATTTAGGTGGTTTAATTTCCTACTGGATTGGACGGTTTTTTACTAAAATCCCTTCTGTGCATAATTATTTAGAAGTGAAAATGGCGAAGCAATTAAAAAACTCAAAAAAATGGGGTGGTTTTTTAATTATGGCTGGAGCACTACTGCCTCTGCCCTTTTCAATTGCTTGTATGGCTGCTGGCCTGATTAAGTTTCCATTTAATAATGTTATGATTTATGGATCGCTACGTTTGGTGCGATTTGCTATTTACGGCCTTTTAATTTTTAACGTTTTATAACGTTTTTTGTTTAATCTGTATACCTAGAGCTTTTTCAATTTCTTGAATGCGATGTAGTTCATTTGGTAATACGAGTGCTATAGACTCCCCTGTTTTACCTGCTCTCGCTGTTCTACCTGATCGATGTGTGTAATATTCTAAATGTTCTGGTAATTGATGATGAATGACAAATCCTAGATTATTAACATCGATTCCTCTAGCAGAAACATCTGTAGATATTAAAATTTGCAAGCTCGTATTTTTAAACGCACGCATGACTTTTTCACGTTCTTTTTGAGGCATATCGCCTTCAAGAGCATCCACATTAAAACCTTCCTGAATTAATTGATGCTTTAGTGCTTGAGTTCCAGCTTTAGTTCTACAGAATATAATGCCTCTCTCCTCTTCTCTTTGCTCTAAAAGTGTTACCAAACGGTCCATTTTATTTTGAATAGACGTCTCTACAAAGTAATGTGAGATGTTAGCATTAACTAAGCTGTTTCTATTAACCTCTAAACGTATAGAATTATCACTGATGTAACGTTTAACAATTACCTTTAAATCTTCTGGCATAGTTGCCGAAAATAACCACGTGTTTTTTGAGCCTTTAGTGGTTTTTAAAATAGTTGTTAAATCATGTTTAAAACCCATGCTTAACATTTCATCAGCTTCATCTAAAACCAAAGTATGAATATGTTTTAGTTCTACTTTATTTCTGCTAATCAAGTCTACTAATCGTCCTGGAGTCGCGACTATAATATGAGTCGTTCGGCTTAAGTTTTTAATTTGGATATCAATCTTTTCGCCTCCATAAACGCCTTCACAAAATATTTTTGAGTCATTGTATTTAGTAAACTTAAACAGTTGTTTTTTTATTTGCTGAACCAACTCACGTGTTGGAGATAAAATTAACGCTTGTACATGGTTTTTTCTAGTATCAATTTTATGCAAAACAGGCAAGCCATAGGCTGCTGTTTTTCCTGTACCAGTTTGAGCTAATCCAACAAAATCAGTTTGATTATGTAGTAGTAAAGGTATGGCTTGTTCCTGAATTTCGGTAGGTGTTTTTATACCTAATTCTTTCAAGGATTTTACATACTGCTTTTGTACTCCTAAATCTAAAAACGAAGACATATATATTATTTTACTTGTTATTCTTCTATTGGAGGATGACCAAAAATATCTTCGAAAACACGATCAAAATTTTCACGAATGTAAGCACGTAATTTACGCTTGTAATCTTCAGTTAACCAAGCAATAAAGTTATGCGTACTTTTACTAATACATTGGCTGTAGCGCAAAATACGATGATCAATAGAATCGTCTAAACGTTTCATTAAATCTAATGCATCATAGACATCTTCACTATTTTCTATACAGATTTTCGCATGATGTTCTATAGAACGTTGTAAAACAACTTTAGAAGATTCTCCAGCTTTAATAGACTCAACATAGGTTTGTTTAACATCAAAAGTTACATCGTCAGTTTTACTAAACAAAGCTCGTAATTCTTCTGGCATTTCGTAAACAAAATTACTTTCAATGGCTTCGTCATCTAGTAATTTATCTAAATAATAATCGGGATATCTAAAAATCTTTTGCCAATCGAGATCAGCTCCCCAAGTTCCAAATCGATGAAAGTTATTTCCTAAATCTACAACCGTAAAGGAGTCTTTATTGTCTAAAACACGGGAACCACGACCAATCATTTGGTAATATAGCGTTAGAGATTTTGTAGCTCTATTCAATATAATAGCTTCAACAGTAGGTTCATCAAATCCAGTAGTTAAAATGCTAACAGATGTTAAAATAGCGTCTGGTGTTTCTTTAAACCACTTTAAAATGGCTTTACGTTCTTTTTTAGAATTTGTATTATCTAGGTGCGCAATCGGATAACCTGCTGCTCTAAAGGTATCGTAAACATGTAACGATGTGGTGATACCATTATTAAAAATAAGCGTCTTTTTTCCTTTAGCTCTTTCCTCATATGCTTGCATTAACTTGTTAAGCATATTAAAGTTTGTATATAAATCTTCAGATGATTTTACGGTGTAGTCACCATTAGATCCAACAACCAATGAGGTTAATCCAACATTATACGAATAGATTTCGGCTCGTGCTAAAAACTTGTTTTCAATTAATGAAGCAATAGATTCTCCTACAATTAACTCATTGTAATTGTTTTTCATTGGAAGCTTCATATTGGAGCTTAAAGGCGTCGCCGTAACACCAAGTATAAAGGAGTTTTCAAAAAACTTAAATAGCTTTGTAAACGAATTGTAGTGGGCTTCATCAATAATCACTAAACCAACATTGGTAATATCTAGCTTATCTTCGTTTAAGCGATTATTTAATGTTTCAACCATAGCCACAAAACATGAATACTCATCTTGATCATCAAGATTTGCTGTGCTATTTATTTTTTTGTTGACCACTCCAAATTCGGTTAACATCTTTGAGGTTTGATTACTCAACTCAATACGATGGGTCATAATAAGTGCTTTCTTATCATGATTTTTGAGGTATTGCCTAATTATTTCAGAAAAAATAACCGTCTTCCCTCCTCCTGTTGGTAATTGATATAGTAAATGGTAGTTTTCAGCCTCTTCATCAAAACTTTTAAATATTTTGCTGATGGCTCCTTTTTGGTAAGCATAGAGGTCTTTACCAATTTTTTCTTCTACTACGTCTTCTTCCTTTATTTTTATCATTAATTAATCTATAAATTGATAGTATCCACACTTTAAATAAGCACCTTCTTTAAAGCTAATAGGATGATCTATATCGTGTGTGGTTTTCAATATGGTTTTAAAAGTTCTATTAGATTGTTTTAGATTGAAAGTGTTGATACTAAAAAAATCCTCGGCAATAACTCTCGATGAGCAAGATGCTAAAACAAGTATGCCATTTTTTGCCGCTAATTTACAACCTAATTTGGCTAATTGCGCATATTTTTTCTTGGCAATTTTTATATCTATTTGTTGTTTTGCAAAACTTGGAGGATCGATAACTACAACATCAAAAAACTGTTTTGAGTCAATTAGCTTTTGAAGTTCTTCAAAAGCATCACCAACAATTATGTTATGTACACCAGAATAGGTGTTTAGTTTACCATTTTTTTTAGCAATTTCAAGAGCTTGAGCACTAATATCTAGACTTGTTACAGCTTTCGCTTGATTAGCTAACGCATGCACTGAAAATCCGCCTGCATACGAGAAAACATCTAATACAGTTTTGTTTGTACTTAACTCACCTACGCGTTTTCTATTGTGTCTATGGTCTAAAAAATAACCAGTTTTATGACCTTTAACAACATTGGCTGAAAACTGAACGCCATGTTCTGTAAAATTGACGACCTCATTATCTAATTCTCCATAAACAATCTCTCCATCTTGTAAAGTAATACTGCTTGAATTTTGAAGGTTTCTACTTAATCGTATAACAACTACTTCAGAGTTTGTAACAGCAATTAATTCTTTTAAAATTACTTCTAGATACGGTATCCAAATTTCAGAGTATAGCTTTACAACTAAAACATGTGCATAAACATCAGCAATTAACCCAGGAAATCCATCATTCTCACCAAATAATAAACGATAGCTATTGGTATTAGTCTTTAGTAATTGGTCTCTTTTGCTAAAAGCAGTTTTAATTTTAGCGTGGAAGAATTCATCGTCTATTGTAACGGAATCTCCAAAATGAATCATTTTAATTCTAATCGGCGATTTCGGATCATAAAGACCAATGCCAATAACGGTATTTTTATTTTTTGAAAATACAATAACTATATCTCCAGAATTACCATCTTTATTGACTTTAACTATACTGTTGGAAAAAACCCAAGGGTGTTTTTGAAGCACACTTTTTTCACCTTGAGCTGTCAATTTTATAGCCAGTCGCTTGGGTAGTAATTGAGATGAAATTTCGTTAGAAAAAGGTTGCAAAAGTATCGTTTTTGCAAAGGTACGAAATCATTTTAGATATAATAGGCTTATTAATTTAGCATTAGTGTTCTTTTACAACTACGATGGTTGCTTTAGCACCTGTTGATAAATTCCATTCGTTTGATGATACGATCTTACCTTTATCATCATAGACGATAAGTTCTGCCGTATTGGGTCCAGACTCACCTTGATTAAGCGCTTGAAAATCTATTTTATTAAAGCCTAGATGTAAATCTAATTTAAACGATTTGTAGGAAGTTGAAAGCAAAACATTTGGAAGTATAACATCATCATTTGCATAAATACGAACGCGATCTCCATCAGGAAATTGGTGATCTCTACAAACAATTGTTACAAATTTTCCATCACTTCTAAAATCACCAAGATGTTGGTCTCCAAGATATTTTGGTTCTACAGACTTATCTTTTTTTTCTTTAGCCCACTTTTTCTCAAAAATTGTCCCTGGATCTATTAACTCACTTTTGTAAACCATTGAAAATTCTTTATTCTCACTTAAATCGGTATTAGTGGGATTTACAGATATACCATTAATCGTATTCTCGTTGGTGTTGCTTAAACCAACATTTGAGTTAGGTTTCTCAATTTGTGGTAAAGGAGTTGTGGTATTAGAATTGTCGTTTTCTTCCACTGCTATAGTGATAGACGATTCTTGACTATCAATTTGAGCCTGCAGATTTGAAGCAAAACACAGTAAAGCAAATACAAAAAATAAGTTTTTCATTTTAAGCAATCGATATACAAATGTACTAATAGAAATTATTAGTACTGTTAATATTGTCTATAATTTCTGCTAAAACTTTCACAAGAAGTGTGCCTAAATTTGTAATTAGTCCGAACACTTTTAATTAGTATATTTATAATCTATTAACCAACCACTGTATTATGAAACTTCTAAAGTGCTCATTCTATCTTTTATTGTCATTTTTTATGTTAAACTCTTGTAACGAATCGAAATCAGAAACACTCTCTGAAGAACAATTAATAGCCAAAGCTAAAGGCATACATGATCGTGTTATTGTACTAGATACACATTGTGATATTAATGTCAAAAACTTTACAGACTCTATTAACTACAGTCAGCGTCTAGACAATCAAGTAAACTTACCAAAAATGAAAGAAGGTGGTTTAGATGTGCCTTGGTTTATTGTTTACACTGGTCAAGATTCCTTAACAGAATCTGGTTATGCAAAAGCCTATGATAATGCCATGTCTAAATTTGATGCCATTCATAAATTATGTAATGACATTGCGCCAAACGATATTGAATTGGCTACTACTTCTGATGATGTAAGACGAATAATTGCCAAAGGTAAAAAGGGTGCCATGATTGGTATTGAGAATGGTTATCCAATTGGAACAGATATCAGTAACGTAAAAAAGTTCTACGATTTAGGAGCGCGATACATGTCATTATCTCATAATGGACATAGTCAGTTGTGCGATAGTAATACTGGAGAATCAGATGACGTTTGGTTACATAATGGTGTGAGTGATTTAGGTAAAGAAGTGATTAAAGAAATGAATAAATATGGCATGATGATCGATGTCTCTCATCCATCAAAAGAAGCGATGAAGCAAATGATTGCCTTGAGTAAAGCGCCAATTATTGCTTCTCATTCATCAGCTAGAGCTTTGTGTAATCACAGTAGAAATTTAGATGATGAACAGCTAGAGTTGATGAAACAAAATGGAGGTGTCGTGCAGACCGTAGCTTTTAAATCGTACTTGAATACTGAAAAATTTGAAACACGTAATAAAAAGCTGAAAGAGATTGAAGCCATTGTTATGGATTCTTTAGGTGAAAAATTAGTTGAAAGAAGTGAGATTAGAAGTATGCCAGAAGCTGAACGTGAAGCTTATATTGAGACATATATGGAGATGAGAAAAATAGTTGATGAGAAAAGTAAAACAATGACAGACCTTCCTCCTGCTGCAGATGTTGGCGATTTTGTAGATCATATAGATTATTTGGTTGATAAAATAGGATTGAAACATGTAGGTATTAGTAGTGATTTTGATGGTGGAGGTGGAATTGAAGGTTGGTCTGATGCATCAGAAACCTTTAATGTTACTCTAGAATTAGTACGTCGTGGCTATACTGAAGAAGAAATTAGTCTGCTTTGGAGTGGAAACTTATTACGTGTATTAGATGAGTGTCAAGCAATTGCTAAACAAATTCAATCTGAAGGTTAAATTTGATTGTCATTCTGAAAGAACGCAGTGACATGAGGAATCTATAATTTAAAGATTCGTTGCTATGCTCTGAATGACATCTTTAATATTCCAAAAGCTTTCTTAATTCACCTTCAAATTGTCCTTTAGCTAAATACTGATCTTCTAATTGGCCAATAAATGGAATTGGTGTTTCGATACTTGCCACACGTTTTACTGGTGCATCTAATTGTTCGAAACAGTTTTCCATTATTAATGAGGAGATATCACTCGCAATACCACCAAACATGGAGTCTTCTTGCAATATAATAGCTTTTCCTGTCTTTTTTACAGAATTAAAAATCGCTTCAGTATCTAATGGTTGTAAAGTTCGTAGGTCTAATAAATCTGCAGATATAGCAGGATTATTTTCTAATGTGTTTAAAGCCCAATGTACTCCTGCTCCATAAGTAATAATAGTGATGTCATTTCCTTCTTGTAAAAGCGATGCCTTACCAAATGGCAGTGTGTAATAATCTGTTGGTACTTCTTGACGAATACTTCTATACAAAGCCTTATGCTCAAAGAACATAACAGGATTAGGATCGTTAATGGCAGTAGCTAATAATCCCTTAGCATCATAAGGAAATGCTGGATAAACTACTTTTAATCCTGGAGTTTTAGTAAACCAAGCTTCATTTGTTTGACTATGAAAAGGTCCAGCTCCTACTCCTGCTCCACAAGGCATTCGTACAACGACATCGGCATTTTGATTCCAACGATAATGTACTTTAGCCAGATAGTTAACAATAGGATTAAAACCAGAGGATACAAAATCGGCAAACTGCATTTCGACTACGCTTTTCATTCCAGCAATGGATAAACCCATTCCTGCTTCAACAATAGCAGATTCACAAATAGGCGTATTGCGAACTCGTTCTCTACCAAACGCTTCTACAAAACCATCGGTTATTTTAAAAACACCTCCATATTCTGCAATATCTTGTCCCATGATAACCAAGTCATCATGACGTTCCATGCTTTGCTTTAAACCTTCAGAAACAGCATCTATAAAACGTATTTCTTCAGTAGTATTATTTGGTTTAAAATCTTGATAATTAAACGGTTGACATACATCATCTAATTCGGTAGTTAAATTAGGACGTATGGCTTCTTCATCAGCAGCTTTTTTAAGACTGTCATTAATTTCTTCAGTAATTACCTCTTTAAATGCCTCATCCTGCTCATCAGATAAAATACCTTCATTTTGCAAATAATCCTTGAAGTTATTGATAGGATCTTTGGCAGCCCATTCATCCATAAGATCTTGTGGCACATATTTAGTTCCGCTGGCTTCTTCGTGCCCACGCATTCTAAAAGTTTTAAACTCTATTAAAACTGGCCTTGGCTCTTTACGAATACTATCTGCTATTTTTGATACTTTAGTATAAACCTCTATAATATTATTTCCATCAATAATATGAGATTCCATTCCATAACCTTTTCCTCTATGCGCTAAATGTTCACAATTATATTGTTCGTTTGTAGGAGTAGACAAACCATAACCATTATTTTCAATACAAAATATAACTGGTAAGTTCCAAACAGAAGCTACATTTAACGCTTCATGAAAATCACCTTCACTAGTTCCGCCTTCTCCTGTAAATACTGCTGTAACTCTATTGTTTTTTTGTAATAAGTTTGCCAAAGCAATTCCATCTGCAACACCAAGTTGTGGTCCCAAATGCGAAATCATACCAACAATATTGTACTCTTGAGTTCCAAAATGAAAAGATCTGTCACGACCTTTTGTAAATCCACTAGCTTTGCCTTGCCATTGACAAAACAATCTAAATAAAGGAATATCTCGTGTTGTAAATACGCCTAGATTACGATGCATTGGTAAAATGTATTCTTCCTTATCAAGAGACATTGTTACGCCTACAGAAATAGCTTCTTGACCTATGCCAGAAAACCATTTTGAAATTTTACCTTGACGTAATAGAATAAGCATTTTCTCCTCTATCAATCGAGGCTTAAGCATATTTTTATAGAGTAATAAAAGCTGCTCATTAGTTAATTTATGCTTACTGTAATCGAAATGCATTTTCACAGATTGTTTAGTTATCATTTTCCATAGTTATACCGTTTCAAATGTAAATAAATTTACCTGAAACTAGTGCTTAAAATGCCTTTTTTAGTGCTTGATTATTAGCAGTAGTTTTTACAATCAATTTTGATTAACTTTGTGTTTAGCAATTTTTAAATTTAATTATTCTACATATAAATGGAAAGAATACCAAGTGTGGATCTCAAAGACTTTTTAAGTGGTGATCCTAATAGAAAACAAAAGTTTATTACAGAAATAGGCAAAGCTTATGAGGAGATTGGTTTTGTAGCTTTAAAAGGTCACCTTCTTGATGATGAGTTGGTAGATAAATTATATGGTGAAATAAAAAACTTTTTCTCTCTTCCTGTTGAAGAAAAGCGTAAATATGAAATTCCAGGAATTGGTGGTCAGCGAGGTTATGTGTCGTTTGGTAAAGAGAGTGCAAAGGGTAAAAAGGAAGGAGATTTAAAAGAGTTCTGGCATTTTGGTCAGTATGTTGAAGATGATCCAGAACGCGCTAAAGAGTATCCTGAAAATGTAGAAGTAAAAGAATTACCAGAATTTAACAAAGTTGGTAAAGAAACATATAGAAAGCTTGAAGAAACCGCTAAATATGTTTTAAGAGCTTTGGCTTTACATCTAGATTTAGAAGAAACGTATTTCGATAATTATATTCATAATGGTAATTCCATATTGAGACCAATACACTATCCTCCTATTTTAAATGAGCCAAAGAACGCTGTTCGTGCTGCTGCTCATGGTGATATTAATTTAATTACCCTATTAATGGGAGCTCAAGGTCGTGGCTTGCAAGTACAAAATCACGATGGCGAATGGATTGATGCCATTGCAGAACCAGATGAATTAATGATTAATGTTGGAGATATGCTATCTAGACATACCAATAACAAACTAAAGTCTACAATACATCGTGTTATTAATCCACCTAGAGAGCTTTGGGGAACATCACGTTATTCAATTCCATTTTTTATGCATCCAATAAGCGAGATGAAATTAGATGTTTTAGAGAGTTGTATTGACGACGACAACCCAAAACAGTTTGATGATATTACTGCTGGAGAATTTTTAAATCAGCGTTTAGTGGAGTTAGGATTGATTAAAAAGTAGACTCATAAATGGATTTACAAGATCAATTAAAACATCTTTTTCCCGACCATAAACCAGAACCTGAAACAGAATCTGAAAAGGATTCTGCTTATGATATTTGGTTGCAAGACGATCCTATTATCTGCAAGTATGAAAAACGAAAAGGAAAACCAATAACTATTTTAGAAGGTTATACAGGAGCTACTGATGATTTTAAAAAACTGGCAAAGGAACTTAAAACTAAATTAAGTGTTGGAGGAAGTTTTAAAGACGATAAGATTATTATTCAAGGTGATTATCGAGATAAAATCATGCAAATACTCAAGGATAAAGGTTTTTTAGTAAAACGAGTTGGTGGTTAATATGGCTTTACCAAAACTTCATATTACTAATGGTAGTGTACTTACAGATTACCTTAACGAGTTAGATTTTAAAGGTGAGTTTTTAACCTGGCAAGAGATTTTGTGTGAAGGTCCTACACTTAAAAATATTGATTCTGAAGCTTTTTTTAAAAAACGATATGAGTTTCTTTCAGAAAATTATGACGTTTCAAAAGAGGTTTATGATTTTCCTGAACAATTAAAGAAACTGGATAATTTAAGCGTGTATTCAGAAATACTATTATGGTTTGAGTACGACTTATTTTGCCATATTAATATGTGCGCTGTAATCTCACTCTTAAAAAAGAAGCGTTGTAAATTACCAATATATTTGGTTTGTAGTGGACGTATTCATGGAGTTTCTGATTTAAAAGGTTTGGGAGAATTAAATGAAGCCCAACTTATTCAGCATTATGACGATAGAGTACAATTAAATATAGAAGATATTGATTTAGCAGACTATGTGTGGTCTATCTATTGTGGTAAAGATCATAATTTGTTCAAACCGCTGCTTGTAAAAAAATCGTCATTTAAATATTTAAGTAATTGCTTAAAAGCGCATCTTAAACGTTTTCCTGATTCTAAAAACGGACTTTCTACTTTGGAGTATAATGTTCTTAAACTTCTTGAGCAAAATCAGGATATCAAATCTAAACATCACTTACTAGGATATATATTGAATTATCAAGGTTACTATGGTTTTGGTGATTCACAGTTAGAAAGAATTATACATAAATTATCGCTTTTCTTTGATGAAGATGAAAACTCATTAAAGTTAAACAGAAAGGGACATGAAGCCTTATTAGGTTCTCATAATTTTGCAGAAGAAATTAATGATCGTGTTGTTTTTGGAGGCGTGCAAAAACTGGCTTATCAATTTAATAGAACTGAAAATAAGCTTATAAAAACAGTTATTAATGCCGATTAAAGAATCTGAACTCATAATAAATCCAGATGGTAGTATTTATCATCTTAATCTAAAACCTGAACACGTTGCAAATACTATTATAACTGTTGGTGATCCAGATCGTGTAGATCAAGTTACCAAGCATTTTGATACTATTGAGTTCACAACTCAAAAGCGTGAATTTAAAACCCAAACAGGATCTCTTAATGGCAAACGAATTACAGTTATTTCAACTGGAATTGGTACAGATAATATAGATATAGTTTTTAATGAGTTGGATGCTCTTGTTAACATTGATTTTAACACTCGAGAGATTAAAAACAAATTAACTTCACTAGATATTATAAGGATTGGTACTTCTGGTTCTATTCAAAAAGACATTCCTATAGATTCATTTTTAATCAGTGAAATGGCTGCTGGATTTGATAGTTTATTACATTTTTATAATAGTAAACAATTTCAAGAGTTAGATATATCTAAAGCATTAGTTGAGCAAACAAATTGGTACACAGCTAAATCTGATCCTTATGTTGTAAAGGCTGACCAAAGTTTAATAGATAAACTATCTTCTGATAGTACATACAAAGGTTTTACTGCTACTAATGTTGGTTTTTATGGCCCTCAAGGTAGAGTATTGAGATTGGCTATTCAGGATGATACGTTAAATGAAAAACTAGCAAGTTTTAATTATAATGGTTTAGCTATTACAAATCTTGAAATGGAAACTGCAGGAATTTACGGATTATCTAAATTATTAGGACATAAAGCCATTTCAATGAATGCCATTTTAGCAAATCGCGCTACAGGAGAGTTTAGTAATGATCCAAAAGGATTAGTCGAGAATTTAATAGAATATACACTTAACAAATTAACAGCCTAACATATGATAAATGTTAAAATTGGAGGTGTTCCAGAACATTTTAATTTAGCTTGGTATCTTACTTTAAAGGATGGTGCTTATAAAGAGCAAGGTATTAATTTACGATGGAAAGATTATTATGGAGGCACTGGAGCTATGTGTAAAGCTCTACGTGATGAGGAAATTGATTTAGCAGTAATCCTTACAGAAGGTGTTATAAAAGATATAATTGCTGGTAATAAAACTAGAATTGTACAAACTTTTGTGCAATCTCCCTTAATTTGGGGAATTCATGTAGCTGCAAATTCAGAATATAAAACAATTGATGATTTAAAAGGAAAAAAAGCAGCTATTAGTCGCTATGGATCAGGCTCACATTTAATGGCCTACATCAATGCTGAAAGTAATAATTGGGATTTAGATAAGGATTTAAATTTTGAAGTTATTAGAAATTTGGATGGTGCAGTAAAAGGATTAACCAATAGAGATGCTGATTACTTTTTATGGGAACGCTTTACAACCAAACCTTTAGTTGATGATGGTACTTTTAGACACATAGGAAACTGTCCGTCACCTTGGCCATGCTTTGTTATTGCTGTAAGAGAAGAGTTTTTAAAGAATAATAAATCTATTGTCAAAACAATTTTAGAAATTATAAATAATACTACAGAAGAATTTAAACAAATTCCTTCTATAGACAGAATGATCGCGAATCGTTATGATCAAAAATTAGAAGATGTTCAAGAGTGGTTAAGCCTAACAGAATGGTCTCAAACAAACATTGATGAAGATACTGTAAACTTGGTTCAAGATACATTATTAAAGCTTGAAATTATTCCATTTAAAGCAAAGTATAAAGACTTAATTTATTCACTTTAAGGACTTTAATTACTGTTAAATTTTGTTTTCTTTAACATTTTAACTACATTTAATAAGTAAAATTACTTACATTTGCTATAACCAAATTAAACGAACCTATAATTTACCAAGTTTATGCTATTAACTTTTACTCTAATTATTTCTTTTTTAGTTGCTGTAAATTTTTTGTTATTGGCTTTTAGTTGTAATAAAACTACCAAGAAAAAAGAATCTAAAAAACCTGTTGTTTTAAGAGAACGTTACACTACCACAAAACAGGTTTCTGGCCAGCTTGCTCCAACAGGAAGTTAGTTTTACTAAAATGTTTATTGCCAAACCAGTAACCTCTATTAGCACTTAATGGTGATGGATGTCCAGTAGTTAATATATGGTGTTTACTGCCATTAATAAGTTTCGCTTTCTTTTTTGCAAAACCTCCCCAAAGTAGAAATATAACGCCTTCTTTATTTTCAGAAATTATTTCTATTACAGAATCTGTAAATGTTTCCCATCCTATGTTTTGATGACTTCCAGCTTCATGAGCTCTAACAGTTAAAGTAGCATTTAATAGTAATACACCTTGTTTTGCCCAGTGTTCTAGATTACCACTTTTGGGATAAGGTTTACCAGTATCTTCTTCTAACTCTTTAAAAATATTAATTAAAGATGGAGGATGCTTTATGGTATCAAAGACAGAAAAACACAAACCATTAGCTTGCCCAACCCCATGATAGGGATCTTGCCCTATAATAACAACTTTTACTTCATTAAATGGGCAATAATCAAAAGCTGAAAAAATTTGTTTTCCTGGAGGATAACAAACTTTAGTTTTATATTCTTGCTTTACAAAATCTGTTAACTGTTTAAAATATGGCTTATTAAATTCATTTTGCAAATGAGGTTTCCAACTTTCTTGTATAGCTACATTCATAGTATAAAAATAAATTATTAATTTTAAATAAAAATGGAATTTAAATGAATGAATTTATAGTAGGTGATTTAATTTATGATGCTAATATTTATGATGGCATGAATACTGATCTTTCTGATTTACAATTCTATATGAGATGGTTACCAAATAATAAAAATGCAAAAATACTCGAACTATGTTGTGGAACAGGAAGACTTACTATACCAATTGCTAAAGCAGGATATACTATTCATGGTGTGGATATTACGTCTTCAATGCTAGACAAAGCCCTAGAAAAAGCTAATAATGAAAATTTGAGTATTAGATTTACAAAAGCAGATATTAGAGATTTAAACTTATCAGAAAAATATGATTTAATATTTATCCCTTTTAATTCTGTCCATCATTTGTATACAAATGAGGATGTTTTTAAAGCTTTTTGGGCTGTTAAAAAACATCTAAAACCTGATGGGCAATTTATTTTCGATTGTTTTAACCCGAATATTAAGTTTATAGTTGAATCTGAAAACATACTGAAACAAGTTGCAGAATATATAACAGACGATGGTCGCCAAATATTACTAAAAGAGATTATGAGATATCAAAGTGATACTCAAATTAATTGCATTGAGTGGCATTATTTTATAAATGGAAAGTTTCATTCTATTCAGAATTTAGATATGAGATTATTTTTCCCTCAAGAATTAGATCATTATATAAAAAGTTCAGGTTTTACTATTTTACACAAGTTTGGTGACTTTGATGAAAAGTCATTTATTAATTCATCTAATAAACAAATATTCATTTGTAGATAAAAATCATAGTTCATCAATTCATTTCTTATATGTAACTTTGCTGTCCTTTATTGATAACAGGAATTATACGAATGATTAACATTCACGAAAAAACACTTCAGGATTTAGAGTTTTCAACAGTTTTGCAACAAGTTAGTGAGTACTGTGTTACTAAACTAGGTAATGAAAAGGCATTGGCTATAACTCCTTATGAAAATAAAGAGACCTTGCTATTTAGTTTGCAACTTACAAACGAATATGTTTCTTCGTATTATAATGACAACAGAATTCCTAATCATGGATTTGATGCTATTACTAAAGAAGTACAGTTACTTAAAATAGAGAATACCTTTTTAGAAACACATAGCTTAAAGAAGTTAGTTTCCGTATCGTTAACAGTTAACGACATCATTAAGTTTTTAAAAAAATTTGAAGAGTATTATCCCAACCTAAATATCTATGCTTCTAATATAGAAGTGACAACACTAATTATTGAAAAAATTGACGCTATTGTAGATCGTTTTGGTGATGTTAAAGACAATGCCTCTCCTCTACTTTCAGAATTACGTCAGAGTATCAATAAACTAAAAGGCAAGATTAATTCCAGTTTTACTTCCGCTTTAAGCACCTACCATAATCTAGAATATTTAGATGATATCAGAGAATCTATTGTAGAAAACAGACGTGTATTAGCAGTAAAAGCTATGTATAGACGTAAAGTGAAAGGTGCGATAATGGGAGGCAGTAAAACAGGAAGTATTGTGTATATTGAACCTGAAGTAACTTTACAGCATACTCGTGAGTTAAATAATCTACTCTATGAAGAAAAAGAAGAAGTTGTTCGTATTCTTAAAGAAGTTACTAATTTTATTCGTCCGTTTTTAGCATTATTAGAAACTTATCAGAAATTCTTAACGAGTATTGATGTTATTTCAGCCAAGGCAAAATATGCTAAATCTATGAATGCTATCTTGCCAGAGATTTCTGAAGACCGAAGTATGTATCTTCGAGATGCATACCATCCACTACTCTATTTAACGAATTTAGAAAAGAAAGAAAAAACGTTTCCGCAGACAATAGAGCTAAAACAAGAGAATCGAATTATTGTTATTTCTGGACCTAATGCTGGAGGAAAAAGTATCACATTAAAAACAGTTGGGTTATTGCAAGTCATGCTTCAAAGTGGCATGCTAATACCAGTTCATGAGCGAAGTAAAGTGTGTTTATTTGATCGTATATTGAGTGATATAGGAGATAATCAATCCATAGAAAATCATTTAAGTACTTATAGCTATAGGCTTAAACAGATGAATTATTTCTTAAAGAAGTGTAATAAGAATACACTATTTCTAATTGATGAATTTGGAACTGGATCAGATCCTGAATTAGGTGGTGCATTAGCAGAAACATTTTTAGAAGTATTTTATGAGCGAGAAGCTTTTGGTATAATAACGACACATTATTCTAATTTAAAGTTATTAGCTAATGAAAAAGATCATATGATTAATGCTAATATGTTATTTGATGAACGCTCATTAGAGCCAATGTATAAGCTAGCAATGGGACAAGCAGGAAGCTCATTTACGTTTGAAGTGGCTCAAAAAAATGGCATTCCTTTTAATCTAATTAATAAAGCTAAAAAGAAAATTGAACGCTCTAAAGTACGTTTTGATGCTACTATTGCTAAACTTCAAAAAGAACGTTCTAAATTAGAGAAAACAGAACGATCACTGAAGGTAAATGAGCAGAAAAAGCAAAGTGAAGCTGACAAATTAGAAGAAACAAATCTTAAAATTCAGCAGAAGTTAGAGAGTTATCAAGAACTCTATGATAGTAATCAGCGCCTCATTTATCTCGGTCAAAAAGTAAATGACATTGCAGAGCGCTACTTTGATAATAACCGCAAACGTGAGCTTATGGCAGAATTATTTAAGCTCGTACAAATCGAAAACTCTAAGCGAAAAAAAATATCTGCCAAACAAAAGCGTGCAGAAAAAGCAAAAGAAAAGCATTTAAAAGCTGAAGCTGAAAAAAAGGTAGAGGTTATTAGAAAACAAAAAAAAGCTGCAAAAAAGAAAGTTGCTGTAGTTGAAAAACCTAAACCAATTTTAAAAATTGGAGATCGTGTTCGTATGCATGATGGTAAGGCAATTGGAAGTATTGATAAAATTGAAAAAAACAAAGCCACAGTTAACTATGGCTTGTTTACTACTAATGTTAGTACTGATTTATTAGAGTTAGTGGAAGCTAATCAATAAATTTTCTATAAACTATAATTGAGAGGTGCATAAATTATCATAATCTGCATTATCAAATCCAGATGGATTAAAGGCTCGATAACATTTCTCATTATATAAATAACCTAGATTTTGTGAGACTAGTTCATTCCAACCAAAAAAGAAATACTCTATCTCAACTTCTACATTCCAACTACCATTTGGTGGTTGAAAGAAATCTTGATCTTCATCTGTAATTGTTACCCAACTACCGACTACTGTTATGTTATTTCCAGTTGCATCTTTTTCTTGATACGTTAAACGTACTCTAATATTTTTTTGTGTAAAGTCATTAATTACTTTAATGCGTTCGTGTTCAAAATCATTCTGTCCACAGCTGTCTGCAGAGTATTCAGTTTGAAAGCCCATTTTAGCAAGACTATTATCTTTTAAATAGCGTACAGTGTATGCCATTGGTATACCTGGATTATTTCTCGTGAAAACAGCGTTTTCTCCACTAATAATTGATCCGAAAGCACCGATTGATATTGGCCCACCATCGTTTGGTTCAAATATTTCAGTAGCTGCTTCTGCATTTCCTCCTAATGTAACAATGGTTATATTAGATTCTTCTAGAATTTCATCATATGTACTATTAACTGTTCCACTTGCATTAACACCACTAGCATATTCTAATACCAGACTTAAATCGATATCTGTATTCATATTGGTTGTCTCCATTCTAAACATGATAATTCGTCCGTAGGATACAGATTTTACATAAGCTGGAGGTCTATTGTCATCTATAACCGATTGTACTTGTGCTAAAGTAACATCATTACCAAAAACACTAGCTGGAGAAAATGGGTTATCCATTGTAACAGTATAGAAAATTTGTTTGTATACTAACATGGCCACTCTACTAGTTTCTGTTGTTTGATATTCAAGTTGAGATTGCACTGATCCATTAGCCCATTCAATATTTAAGCCTACATCTAAACCAAGTTGTTCGTATGAATACGATATTGCACTGTCATAAGATTGTTGAGCAAGATTTTCATAGCCATCAGGATAGGCATTGTCGTGCCACCATTCTAATGCATTATCAATATCTGCTGCTACTGAAGTATTTTCAGGATTGTCTACAACAATATTTCCATTGTCTCCAAAACCTGGTAAACTTATTCTAAAGGTTGCTGGTCCTCTACTAACCGAGGTAATAGGATTTGGTAACCCATCATTTAATAAAACTTCGTCTCCATAAACTAATGCTCCTGGATAAATAATACCATCTGTAGGTTGTAAAATTGAAACTTCAGAGAAATTAGTTTTTAAGTCATAGGTTACTCTTTCACAAGACGTTACAACACCTTCAACTGGAGTACTACTTCCAATAGATTCGGTATTTATATCATCTCGGAAGCTAGAACCACTAATATCTTGAGTGTTTAAAAGTTCTTCCGGACTATAGTTAAGTCCTAGAATGTAGGCATTAATACTTGCAGCTTCAGGGTTTTCAGATAACTCATCAGTATCATCTGTTTCACTACAGCTAAAAGTGAAGCACACTGTTAATAGTATAATTAATGACAGTAAAGGTTGTTTGTTCATTTTATATATTGTTTTCATGATTATTGAATTGATATTAATCCCATTGTTTTAAAGATGTACTCAAACCTTGCATAAGGTAAACTGAATTACCTGCTGTATTATCTAAATTTTCCACATCTCCATTTCGCCATTTATAAGATGTTCCATTTATGTCTTTTACACCTACTCCACCTGATGCATACATACCAATAAAAGATTCTGAGGATGTTGGATTATTAGAACCTTTTAATACAAAATGATTAAACTCATCATCGTGCTCTGGTAGCATATCACCTAAATACAGATATGGTCCTGAAGAGTCATTATTTGATATTTTAACTCTACTGCTACTTACATTATTAAACCAAGAATAGTATTTGAAAGCAAATACATAATTATTGCCTGGAATATTAATATCATTATTATTCGCTATGGTTCTGCCAGCAGTTGAGTTTTCTGTGCTTACGTTAGAAAATAATTGGTTATCTGTAGCACCACTTTTAGAAGTATCTGTTAAGTAGTTTGCTAGGTCATTGTATTCACTTTCTCGAATCCAAACCCAGTCTCCAAGAGAGGCATCTTCATAGGCAGTTCTGGTATCTCCACTTAAAAATGCCCAAATATCATCGACATTATTTATAGTTACTGTGGCATTTATTGTTTCTGTGTCAGTGCCATTACTTGCTTCTATTACAGCTACTAAGGTTTGATTGGTTTCATAGTCAAATGCTAACCAATCTCCAACAGCTAATTGTCCATTGGTTATTATTAATGCTTGACCAGAAGTTTGACTTGTTATGTTAAAAAATACATCACCAGATAAATCAGTTTCTATTGCAGATAAGAACGTTCCGCTAGAAGGATACTCATCTACAGAAATAGAGATATCATTGTTTTGAGTTCCTTGGTTACTGTCATCATCATTATCGCTACTACAAGAAAATTGAAGCAGTAATGAAAGAATAAATAGGATTTTGAAAAAAAGTCTTGTTTTCATGATTTAAAAATTTTGTGGTTAATGTTTGTAGTGATCTTAATTTGGTAAGTCTGCAGCCTTATCCAAAATAAGACACCACAAAATTGATTATATCGATTGTTCGATAGTCCAAAACTAGATAGGAAAGCAGCTAAAATCTAATTTTTAGCATGGACAAAGTATGGACATAAACAAGAATTATTTATATATCTTGATATGACTTACACCAGGTATTAATTACGCAATACAATAATAATCAATAAGTTAATATGAAATGCTTGATTGTTTTCTATAGACAAATTATAGACTTAATAAAAACTTGCAAGGAATGAAACAGTGATAGTGCTTATTATATTTAGTAATTTAGTTCAGTATAAGAACCAACATTTTTAAAATGAAAAATTTATTTTCTATAGTATTTTTAACACTATTCATCAGTGTGTTTTCTCAAGACAATAAGAGACTAGTTGATAGTCTTAACATAGAATTAAATTCTGCAAATCATGATTCAATTAGGCTAAAGCTCTATGAAAAACTATATAGTGCTGAACTCTATAGTAATCCTCAAAAAGCGAAAGAACATGTTACAAATGCTATGAATATTTCAAAGAAAATTGGTGAAAAATTATCTCATAATAGAGCTTTATATGGATTAGGCGCTTATTACTACATCACTCGTGAACTTGATTCTTCAGATTATTACTATGCTAAATCTTTAGAGTATGCTAAAAAGCATGATTTTAAAGAAATGGTCGCTAAAACAATGTCTTCACAAGCATTAACTGAAAAAGATCTTGATAAAGCAATAAAAATGAGAGATACAGCCAATAGTATATTATTAGAGCTAAAGAGTTATCTAAATTATGCAGTTGGTGTTGGACAGAGAGCTGCATTAATTAATGCAAAAGGTAATCATACTAAAGCTTATGAAGAGTCTTATAAAGCTTTAAGAATATTAGACACTATAAAAGCTGAACCATATAGAAAGGCAGATATAAATATTCAATTGGGTGAAATTGAAGAAAAAAGAGGCAACAGGGAAGAAGCAATTAGATTTTATAATGATGCATTGACAATTTTTATTGAAACTGATGATTTTGTTTATCAAAGTAATGCATATATAGATTTAGGTTTTACTTATTTTAATTTAAAAGATTATGATAATGCATTAATTAATCTCGAAAAAGGTGTTGAATTAGCTGAAAAATATAGATTAAAAGGTAATTATTCTAGAGGATTAGGACATTTAGGTATTATTAATTTACATAAAGAAAACTTTCCTAAAGCTAGAGATTATTTAGAAAAAGGTATTGCTTTTGACAAGCGTTTTAAACAATTTGGACCATCTGGTTTTAAATTATTACATCTAGGACGAGTAGAAATTGCTGAGGGTAATTATTCCAAAGCTTTTGATAATCTTGAAGAAGCTCTAAAACTGTCTAAAGAAGACAAAAACAAGATAGGCGAGCGTGATGTATACCGAACTTATATTGAACTTTATGAAAAAACTAAAAAGTATAAATTAGCAAATGATTACACTAAAATGTATGTAAAACTTAAAGATAGTTTACAACGTGCTTTTAATAATAAAGAGATAGAAAATTTAAAAATATCTTATGAAACAGAAAAAAAAGAAGCTGAAATTGCCATCCAAAACGAAGAAATTAAAACGTTAAATGCCCAAGCTAAAAATGATAGACTAACCAAAACATTATATGGAATTGGTATGTTTTCATTTCTAGTCATTGCAGGTCTAATCTATTTTGGATTTAAACAACGGATTAAGAAAAATAAAATTGAGCGAGAAAAGCAGGAAGAAATTTACAAGCAAGAAATAGCTTTTAAAAAGAAAGAGTTGGCAAGTCAGACATTACATTTAGTACAAAAAAATACATTCATACAAGAACTGAAAGAGAATTTAGAAAAAATTAAAAAATCGCCAGAACTGTTTAAAGTCGAGTTCAGACGATTAGTGATGTTACTTAAAAAAGAAAGTGCTGAAGATAAGGATTGGGAAGTATTTAAAAGTTACTTCTCGGAAGTGCACAATAATTTTGATCAGAAAATTAAATCTATTGCTCAGGACATTTCTGAAAAGGAAATACGTTTAGCTTCATTCTTGCGCATGAATTTAACTACCAAAGAAATTGCGTCGATGTTAAATGTTTTGCCAGATAGTGTATTGAAATCTAAATATAGATTGAAGAAAAAACTTGGTTTAGCTAAAGAACAAGACCTGAACGAATACTTGAATACTCTTTAAAATAGTCGTATTTTTGTATGGTGATTAAAGAGCTACCAAGACATAAACAGCTTATCCTATTTGATGGTGTTTGCAACCTTTGCAACTCCAGTATTAATTATGTGATTAAACATGATAAAACCAATACCTTTATGTTTGCTCCGTTGCAAAGTGCTATTGGTAAGCAGTTAATAAAACATTATAATTTAGATACTTCTAAAACAGACTCCATACTTTTATATTCTGAAGAAAACGGTTTAAAAATTAAATCGTCTGCAGCTATTGCGATTGCCAGCAAATTAGGTTTTCCAAGAAATATCCTTACAATATTTTATATTGTTCCACCATTTATGAGAAACTGGGTTTACGACTTTGTTGCCAAAAACAGATACAAATGGTATGGAAAAAAAGATGCTTGCATGATTCCAACTCCAGAATTAAAAACTAAATTTTTAGAATAAAAAAAGCCTCTTTGGGAGAGGCTTTTTTATAAAAACATTAACTAACCAAAAACCAAATTTTTGAAAAAACTTTCGTTTTTAAAAGAAATGTTAGCACATTCTATTTGGTTATGTAAAGGTAATTAAGAGATTTAGAGTACTTTAATAATTTCGGTAAGTGGTTGGTTTATTGGTTAATAGAATGATAAATGCAAAAAACATCTATCAAATACCACTATTTTAAACTACTTAATATAAAATCTACAGTTTTATTTGTATTTCTGTTTATTGAGTAAGAATCAGTAATATGCTTGGCTGGAACAGTAAAGCCTTTATGAGATAGCGAATTAATAGTTTTTAGATAGTCTAAACTTATTTTTCCAACTAGTAACTCATTTAAATCGTTACCAGATTTGTAGTAATCGTATACTTTCTTTAATCCTGTTAGGTATAAGTAATCTTTAGTGAAACCTCCTCCTCTATGAGCTCTAACGGTTATATAAAACGCTTGTTCTTTATTGAGGTCATACTGGTTATGTAATAATCTAAAAGTTTTAGAAAACGTATAACCTTTTGCTAAACTATCGACTGCAATAACTCTATAAGCTAATTCTTTTAATCGTCTTACAGTTAAGTTATTACTCATATATTCTGAAAAAACTGCTAAACCTTCTTGAGTTTCCTCATAATTAGGAAATCCATGTGAAAATATACGAAGCGGTTGTAACATACCATTCATGGTTGTCACCATATGTACACCTATTTCATGATTGGTCAATACTGCTAATTCATTATCAGAATAGTTGTGATTACTATTTAATACTAAACATTGAATATTACTTAATACCATAGCAATGGCACTCATTTTATCAGAATGTTTAATATTATAAGTAAACTCATAGCGCTTGGAATAATCTCTGAAATGAGTCTCAGCTTCATAGGCATTATATTTTGGTAAGAATAAATCATCTTTTTCATCTTCATCTTCAAAATGAAGAATAAAATTAGCATTTTCTACATCTTGTTCAGTAGGAGTTCCAAAAGAATGTAAGCTGTTGTAATAAAATTTCTTCCCTTCTCCAATGGTTTCTATACATTGAATTAAACCAGAATAGGCATAAATGATATCTTGATAAAGTTGCCTAATTTCTTCATCTTCAATATCTTCTAATGATTGCGAAAATAACTCTCTATGCAATCTAAATCGATCAAAATTAATTTCTGGGTAATTAAATTCAGGATCTGTTAAATATTTAGAGCTAAAAAACTTAAGTTTCTGTTCTTCAATATTTGTGGGGTTTACATAACTCAAAAGTTCAATTTGTTTTACCAAATGATCTATATAAGTATCAATTTTAAATAGCGCTTGAGTGGCTGTTTTATTCTCTTTCATTATCATTTCTAACTATTATGCGCTTTATAAAATTCTGCAGCATGTTTGGGTAATCTAACTTTTAATTGTTTTTCTACTGCAGCAACAACTTCAGGGTACATGATATATTCGTACTCATCGCAATAAACTTTAGCAATTTCGGTTGCCAAAACTAATGTATTTTTAAAGGTATTGGTAATGTATTTTAGAAAATATCCATTACCTTGAAAAGTGTCGTTAATTTTTGAAGTGGATTTAATTCCGTTTGGTAAATTTAATTCAGATAAACTGTGCCTCCAGGATTCTATTTCTCTATCAAAACGCATGTTATCCACATTTGAAGTTCCTAAATTCCAAGTAGGTACTTCTCTATCCCAACGTTTCCAATTATAACTATGCATATCATAAACTATACACACCCCAAACTTACTTTCAATCTTGTTTATTAAAGCGTGAACAACTTTATAAAAATTGGCATGCTTATCTAAACTCTTCTGTTTCATTTCTGTAGGAAGTGGATTTTTCCAGAGTTGTTTTCCCCAAGCATCTACATAAATAGCGGTTTCTGGTGCACGATTGAGGTCATACTCAAAACGCGAATCCATACCAGCAATAACAATTGGGTGAGAATTTACCATATTTTTAGTTTCTGGATCTTCCTCATACCAACGCTCATATTCTGAATGTAAGCAATTGTCCCAGAGTTCCTTTCTAAATTGATGCCCATCATGTACTGCTCCACAGACATAGTGAACATAATCATCAATTTTTAGTGTAAAGGAATAGTCGATAGAGACAGCATGAAAAGTTTCTTCACGCTTTATCTTATCAATTATTTGTTGAATGGTTAATTTCAGCATAGCACTATTATAATACTAATGTTCCATATTCTGTCCAAGAGCCATCATAAACACTAGTGTTTTTATATCCGCAAATTTCAGCAGCTAATGCTACAATGCAAGCGGTAATTCCTGAACCACAATACACTATAAATTTACTATCTTTTTTATAAACTGCATCTAAAATAGTTTGAAGATCTGCTACAGATTTTAATTTTCCATTATCTAACAATACTTCGTAATGTAAATTAATAGATTTTGGTATGTTACCAGATCTCAATCCTTTTCTAGGTTCTTTTATCAAACTATTAAATCTATCAGAAGAACGTGCATCTATTATTATACTTTTAGATGAATGAATTGCTTTTTTAATTTCGTCAAAATAAATCATCAATCCATTTTGGTAACTAGCAATAAAATTACCTTTAACCTTATTTTCTATTAGAACAGATTCTGTTTTAAAACCAGCTTTTTTCCATTCTGGTAATCCTCCATCTAAAACAGCTACATTATTGAAACCAAAAACTTTGAATAACCACCATACTCTTGCGCTAGAATAAATTCCTTTAGAATCATATACTATAACTATACTGTTGTTATTAATTCCTAATTTTTGAGCTTCTTTAGTAAATTGTTCTTCAGAGGGAATGGTTGTTGGAAATTGCGCTTTTGTATTGCTAAACTTATTTTTTAAATCAAAGAAACGAGTATTCGGAATTTTTTCATCAAGATCACTATTCGTAACGTCATCTGTAACTTTTTTAATGGTAGCATCTAAAATAACAATAGTATCGTTTGACATGTTATTATTTAGCCAATCAACAGATACTACTGGATTATCAAGTTTTATTTGAGACATTAAGCGTCTTCAACAGTTTTTCTTAATCGAGAACGTCTATCAAATGCTTGAAGTTTATCTAAAACTTTACTTTCTAAAAAGTCTATAACCTTCTCTTCCACCCTAACTTTCGGCTTGTATACTTTATTTATATACGTAATTCCTCCTGGTGACATGACATTTACTTCTACAAGTTTACCACCAATAACATCGATACCAACAAAATACAATCCATCATTTACTAATTTAGGACCAATTTGCTTACATAAGGCTTTTTCTGCTTTAGTTAGTGTGTGTTTTTGTACAGAACCACCAGCAGAAACATTAGATCGATGATCGTCACTACCTGGCACTCGTTTCATGGCTCCTACAGGTTCGCCATTTAAAAGGAGAACTCGCACATCACCTTGGTCTGCACCCTCTATATAATCTTGCAGTATAACATAGTTGGAACTTCCATCTGCATTAGTAATATAAAAATCTAACAAGGATTTAATATTATTCATAGCAGATTTCTCAATCAAAATAACTCCAGAACCACCAAAACCATTTAATGGTTTAAGAATCATTTTATCAGATTTCGATTCTCGAATTTGCTGAACTAAATAATCCTTATTTTTAGATACATGAGTGTTTGGTATAATATTGCTATGCGCATCACCGAACGCAGCAGTATATAATTTATTATTAGCTTCACGCATTCCTTGCAATGAGTTTACAATAAATACATCATCCTTTACAGAATCTAAAAAGTTAAGCATAATGGGATCTAAAGGAGGATTTGCTCTAAAAAAAATGGCATCGAAACCTGCAAGTGGTAACATTTCCTCTCGTAGTTTAGCTTTGCTGTAAAAGGCTTTTAATGAATTGGGTACTTTATCCATTCTGCCAACAACAGTACAAAATGCGTTTGTAACACTATCTCTGATTGTAAGATTAGAAGGTGTGCAAGTTGCTACACCATGATCACGTCTCACACATTCTTTAATTAAGGCTAAACTTGTATCATTTTCAGGATCTATATCTTCCCAAGGATACATAATAAAGCAGATGTTCATAATTCAGAATTTTTTAATAAGGTTATAGGCTATTAAATGTAACTATTTTATTTAACTTCATTATAGTTATCATCCCAGTTTTTAGGTTTTGGCTCACCAAGTTTCCCAACAGATTTGGCTACTAACATAGAAACCGTAGCATCTCCAGTTACATTAATAACAGTTCTACACATATCTAATGGTCTATCTACTGCAAAAATTAATGCTAAACCTATTGGTAATAATTCAGCAGGTAAGCCCACAGATTCAAGTACAATTACTAGCATTACCATTCCAGCTCCTGGTACAGCAGCACTACCTATAGACGCTAATAAAGCAGTCATTACTATTGTAATCTGATTTCCAAAATCTAAATCTAAACCTAAAGCTTGAAAAATAAATACAGCAGCAACTGCTTGATATAAGCTGGTACCATCCATATTTATGGTTGCTCCAACTGGCAAGACAAAACTAGATACTTCTTTATCGACTCCAATATGTTCTTCAACACGTTCCATTGTAACAGGAAGTGTTGCAGCACTACTACTGGTAGAAAATGCTAATAGTTGAGCTGGACTAATTTGTTTTAAAAACCAAAAAGGATTCTTTTTAGTAAATGAAGCAACTACAGATGCATAAAATACAATCATTAATAGCAATCCTAAAATAACTACTCCAGCATATTGTAGTAGAGCGATTAAAATATCTGGATCATCAGATGATACAACTACACTTGCTAGAAGTGCGAAAACGGCATAAGGAGCAGTAAGCATAATTAAGTCTACCATTTTTAGAACCACATCATTTAGCGAATCAAAAATATCTTTTAAGGGTTTTGCACGTTTTTCACCAATTAGTAACATGGATATACCTAAAAAGATAGAAAAGAAAATAACTTGCAACATAAGACCATTATTACTCATGGCTTTAAAGGCATTATCTGGAACCATATCCTCTAAAAATTGTAATGGTCCACTAGCTACTTGTTTTGTTGCTTCAGCAATTTTACCTTTTACGCTGCTATTCTCCGAGTAAGTAGATGTTAATTTTGTAATGGTTTCTTCAGAAACACCATTTCCAGGCTGTAGTATATTAACTAATATAAGTCCAATAGAAATTGCTATAACTGTTGTCATAACATAAATAATTATTGTACGAATACCTATATTTTTAAACTTGGATATATCTTTTAAATCAGAAATTCCCTTTATTAACGAAGCTAATATTAAAGGAATAGCAATTAACTTTAATAGTTTCACAAAAATTGTTCCTACTGGTTTAATCCAATCGTTAACAAACACTTTACCTCCATCAATTTGCAGCATGATGAAACCAAAAGCTATTCCTAGAACCATTCCTATTAAAATTTTCCAGTGTAATGCGAGTTTTTTCATAATATATTATTGGTATATTTTATTTAATAAGTAACAATCAGCTAGTACTAAAGCAGCCATAGCTTCAACAATCGGGACAGCCCTCGGAACCACACAAGGATCGTGACGACCTTTACCTTGCATTTCAATAATATTTCCTGCTTTATCTAGAGTGTCTTGCTTTTGCATAATAGTGGCAACGGGTTTAAAAGCAACTCTAAAGTATATATCCATGCCATTACTTATTCCTCCTTGAATGCCTCCAGACAAATTAGTTTTAGTCGTACCATCTTCATTATACAAATCGTTATGCTCACTACCTTTCATTTTAGCTCCACAGAAACCACTTCCATATTCAAAACCTTTTACGGCATTGATCGATAACATGGCTTTACCTAATTCAGCATGCAGTTTATCAAAAACAGGTTCTCCTAAACCGATTGGTACATTTTGTAACAAACAAGTGATGGTGCCTCCAATTGTATCTCCAGCTTTTCTAATATCCTTAATTTTTGCTATCATTTTTACGGCAGTATCAAGATCTGGACATCTAACAATGTTACTCTCTGTTTTAGATAAATCAAGTTCTTGGTAAGGCTTATCTATAAATAAATCTCCAACAGACGACACAAAAGCATTAATCTTAACATTCGATAATAACTGTTTAGCTATAGCTCCAGCTACAACACGTGATGCTGTTTCTCTCGCCGAGCTTCTGCCACCACCTCTATAATCGCGATGTTTATATTTTTGATCGTAAACATAATCTGCATGACTAGGTCTGTATGTATCTTTTATGTGCGAGTAATCTTTAGATTTTTGATTGGTGTTCTCTATAATAAACCCAATTGGAGTTCCAGTTGTTTTACCTTCAAAAATACCAGATAAAAATCGAACTTCGTCCGGTTCCTTGCGTTGGGTTACAATTGCAGATTGACCAGGTTTTCTACGAATCATTTCTTTTTGAATAGCTTTAAAATCTATCTCAATTCCTGATGGACAACCATCAATTATTCCACCCAAAGCTTCTCCATGAGATTCTCCAAAAGTTGTTATTTTAAAAATATTACCAAAGCTATTTCCTGGCATAAACTACTAATATTATGTATTAATACGCTAATGTAAATCTAATCTTTAAAAAAGAAAAATCGAATTGTTAATACTTTGGTTAAATCACATGTAGTTTGGTAACTATTTCATAACAATTTACTGTTAGTAAATTAATTAGAGCTTAATATTTGTATAACATGCAAATAGGTTATTTGTACTGTCAAATCTATTTCATATACTTTGAAGCTTAAGCGAAAAATTGATATTGTAGTAATTTCAGATGTCCACCTAGGAACCTATGGTTGTCATGCTAAAGAATTATTAAATTATTTGTCCAGTATAACACCAAAAAAATTGATACTAAATGGCGATATAATAGATATTTGGCAATTTAGTAAGCACTATTTCCCTTCTTCTCATCTTAAAGTGATTAAGAAGATTATTGATATGGCTGCAAATGGCACTGAAGTAATTTATATTACTGGCAATCATGACGAAATGCTTCGCAAGTTCAGCCCAACTAAAATGGGTAATATTTCAATAGTAGATAAATTAGTATTAAACATAGATGGAAAAAGAGCCTGGTTTTTTCATGGTGATGTTTTTGATCTTTCTATTCAGAATGCAAAATGGTTAGCCAAACTTGGAGGCTATGGTTATGACCTACTGATTTTACTTAACAGACTAATTAATTGGTTTTTATTAAAATTTGGTAAGGAGCGATATTCATTATCTAAAAAAATAAAAGATAGTGTTAAAAAGGCTGTAAAATATATTAATGATTTTGAAAATGTAGCAACAGAATTAGCTATAGAAAATGAATTTGATTATGTTGTTTGTGGCCATATTCATCAGCCAAAAATTATAACTAAAGAAAATAAATTTGGTAAGACTACCTATTTAAATTCTGGTGATTGGGTAGAAAACTTTACGGCTCTTGAGTATCAATTTAAACGATGGAAATTATATAATTACAACCAAGATAAGTTGATTCCGTTTCATGCAGATGCAGATTTAAAGGAAAAAGATATGAACGACATAATTGCAGCGATAACAATAGTTGATAAATCTGTAAAAAAGTCTATAAATCTTAAATAGTATACTAACTAATTAGTAACTTCGTTTTTAATTAAAAGTCTTTAAATAAACTATTAACGTATATTATTATAGTTATTAATTAAAACATGTATATATGAAAAAAGTATTGTTATTATCATTAGTAGTAATTGGTTTTGCTTTTACTGCACAAGCTCAAAATATTTCTAAAAACGCAATTGGACTTCGTTTAGGAGACAGTGATGGATTTGGAGCAGAAGTATCTTACCAAAGAGCTTTAAACGATTCTAATCGTTTAGAATTTGGTCTTGGTTGGAGAGATAGTAAAAATTATAGTGCTATTCGTGCAGTAGGTTTATATCAATGGGTTATGCCACTTGACGGAAACTTTAACTGGTATGTTGGTGCTGGAGGTGGTTTAGTATCCTACAGCATAGATGATGTTCCTGCTGGTGTAGATGATAGTGAAACAGACTTATTTGTTGCTGGTGACATAGGTATTGAATATAATTTTGATATACCATTATTATTATCACTAGACTTCAGACCTGAACTTGGTTTCGGCGATTTTAATGATGATTTAGATTTTGATATCGCACTTGGTATTCGCTACCAATTTTAAATACAAATAAACTCATTTAAAAAGCACCTTGATTAAGGTGCTTTTTTTATTTTTAGGCCATGCAAAAAAAGACACTAGCAATTATGGCTGCTGGTTTTGGTTCACGGTTTGGTGGATTAAAGCAACTATATTCTTTCACTGAAAATAAGTATTCAATTCTTGATTTTTCAATATACGATGCTATAGATGCTGGGTTTAATAACATCGTTTTTATAGTAAGAGACGATATACTTAATGTATTTAAGCAAAAGTATACATCTACTCTACCAAGCTCAATTTCTGTAACATATGTTATTCAAGGTGTTGATAAAGTTCCCAAAGCATATAAATTAATTAATAGAGAGAAACCTTGGGGAACTGGTCATGCATTACTAATGCTAAAGGATATTGTATGCAACAAATTTGCTCTTATTAATGCTGACGATTTTTATGGAAAAGAGGCATTTAAACAAATGCATGATAATTTATTTAATAGTGATTCTAATTATTTAATTGGATATCAGTTAGATAAAACGTTGTCTGATAACGGAACTGTTTCAAGAGGAGAATGTTATTTTTCTTCAGATAGGAGTTTGAAACATATAATAGAAAGAAAACAAATTACTAAAAGAGAAAACAAAACTAGTTATATTGAGAAAGATTTCGTCAAACCTATTGAAGCTGATACAATAGTATCCATGAATTTCTGGGGATTTAGTCCTGAAATTCTAAATATAGCTGAAAAAGAATTTGTTCAATTTTTAGACACTTATAATGATGATGATTCAGAATTTTACATCACTAAAGTTGTTGAATCTGCAATTAATACTAATCAGATATTTACAGTTTTAAAAACTAACTCAAATTGGTTTGGAGTTACCTATAAAGAAGATGTAATAAGTGTTTCAAATCAAATTGATAATCTTATAGATAAAGGTGTTTACCCAAAGGTACTATGGTAAATTTAAATACTATAAATACAATACTAAAGAATTTTAAAGTAAATTCTGAATGTTTTAGGTTTACAGAATTTCAATCTGGACATATTAATGACACCTATTTAGTTGCTACAAATGATAACTCACAATACGTATTGCAAAGAATTAATACTAATGTTTTTAAAAACATAGATTCCGTTATTAAAAACAAGAAGCTACTCAATACGTATTTTAATAAGCGAATTGACAGTCTAAATTATGATTTTGTAAATTTTATTGAAACCTATAATAATTCTATAGCTTTTAAAGATGAGTCTGGTAATTATTGGAATTTAATGACTTTTATAGAAGACTCTAAAACATTTGATGTTGCTGATAATAAAGATATTGTTTTTGAAGCTGGAAAACTGTATGGAGATTTTGTAAAACAAACATCTCAAATTGATGCTCAAAGTTTTTCTGAGACTATTGAGGATTTTCATAGTGTTCCTTCTAGATTTTTAAAGTTTGAAGACGCTCTTAAAACAACAAAAGTTAGCATTACTGAAATTGAAGATATCCTGAATTACATTTTAGAGTCTAAAAATGAGATGTGTAAACTCTCAAAATTGATTGAAGCAAAAACAATTCCGTTGAGATTAACTCATAACGATACAAAACTATCTAACATACTTTTTAATTCAAATAACAAGGGGCTTGCTGTTATTGATTTAGATACAGTGATGCCAGGAATTATTCATTTTGATTTTGGAGACTCCATTCGTTCAATCTGTTCTACAGCAAAAGAAGATGAACAAGATTTAAGTTTAGTTACAATTAACCTTGAATTTTATAAGTCATTTTGTGATGGCTATTCAATTTATACAAAGGATATTTTATCAGAAGTCGAAATTAAATACTTGCCATTAGCGGTTAAAACAATGATCTTTATAATGGGATTACGCTTTTTTACAGATTACTTAAATGGTAATATATACTATAAAGTAAGTTATCAAAATCATAATTTAATAAGGGCAAAAAATCAATTTGCACTTCTAAAAGATGTCTCTGATAAGTTTGATCAAATAACTGATATTACAAATAACTATTTTTCTAAATAATATCTCTTAACACCTCATTTTTTCTTGGTGTTTCCCAAGTACCTCCAGTAAAATCTGGAACCTTTGTACTAGCACTATTATTTGCAACAGATAGTTCTGATAATGGGGTTATAGCACTCCATAATACGCTATCATAAAGATTAATATCTAAAGGTAATCCTTGATTTAAACAACGAATTAGTCTGTAAATCATAACAAAATCCATACCTCCATGTCCAACGGCATTTGCATCAATTTGTTCTCGTAGTTTTTTCCATAATGGATGGTCGTATTTTTCTCTATAATCTTTGTATTCATCGTCTTTTAGCCAACTATGTCCCCATTGTAGATCTTCATGACCCACATACAAACGAGAAGGGTATCCTTGATGGGCAGCTTTTGTTCCTGTTACTGTATTTAATCTAGAATAAGGTCGTCCAGTATGCGTATCAAATTGTAGCATTATGGTTCTCCCAAGTTTGGTTTTAATTAAGGTTGTATTCATATCACCACAAGCAAATTCTTTTGCCCAGAAATTTTCTTTTTTTGCGGCATGACTCAAACTTTGCTCTTTAGAGCTCATACTCACTAAATAATCGTAATTATCGCCTCTACCAATATCCATATAAAAACTTACTGGCCCTAAACCATGTCCTGTGTAGAAATTACCATTTTTAGTTTGATGGTGTTTTATACGCCATTGATCTTCATAGTAGGTCTCATGCATCATATGTTTGCGCAAATCATGTATGTAGGCTCCTTCAGCATGATTAACATCGCCAAAAACACCTTCGTTTATCATATTTAAAACCCAAAGCTCTTCACCATTAAAGCAACAGTTCTCCATATACATACAATGCTTTTTGGTACGCTCAGCTACTTCAACAAGTTTCCAACAATCTTCAAGAGTCATAGCCATTGGTTGCTCGCAAGCAACATGTTTACCATTTTCCATGCCATAAATAGACATTTCTGTATGGTAATTCCAAGGAGTCGCTATAATTAATAAGTCTACATCATCTCTTTCGGCTACTTTTTTCCATTCATCTTCACCTCCAAAATAGAGATCAGCACCTGAAGGTTGAATTGTTTTTAAGTAGTCATTATTCTTATTAACTTTATCTTCTTTTAAATCTGAAAGTGCTACAATCTCTGCGTGATTATTTTTTATCAAATATTCAAACATTTGAATAAGAACACTGCCACGATTCCCCATACCAAGCATACCTACTCGTACCTTGCCTATTGGATCTACTTTTAAATTAACTGCTGTTCCCAAAGCTTTTGAAACAGCTAACAACTCTGAAGCTTTATCGGTATCTATAGTTGCATTAGACTCGTCTTTACAGGCAATTAGCGAGGGTGTCACACCTAAAAATAATGCAGCTCGAGTGCTTAAGTTTAAAAAGGATTTTCTGTTCATTTTAAGAAAAGTTGGTTAATGATCAGAAAGATATAAAAAGTAAATTATTTTACTTTTTTAAAAACAATTTCTTTTTTGGGATTATATATTTTGATTAGGCAAAATGGTTGAGTTAAAGACATCGTAACCATATCTGTTGGAGCTGGTGAAATTTCTTTATACTTAATGATAGTTGTATCATTTTCATTTATTACTTCCATTGGTACTATATGATAGCCACCAGTATTTTTTTCTCCTAAAAATAACGCAGCTACTGTTTCAGAATTAAAATCAATTTCAGGAATTTGATGTTTCGGTTCTATTGTTTTGCTAAGTATATTATATACTTCAGCTAATTGAGAAGCTGTGTTTATAACTTCTAAAGAATGCCCTTTTTTACCATCAGTTGCAGATTCTAAAATTACTTCAAAAGACACGTCTTGTTGTTCAATAGAGTGATTTGTTTCACTCTGGGTAGTCTTACAAGAACTAAATAATAGACAACATATAAGAAAATATTTGATCATTATACAAAAGTACATTTATTTAAAACGCGTTCGTAAATAGCTTCATATTTAGGTACAATATTATAAATACTAAATTCATTGGCTTGAACTTTTGCATTGGCTTTAAACTCCTTTAAACGAGATGCATCTTTTAAAATGTGTATGGCATTTTTACTCATATCATCTACATCTCCTACATTGCTTAAAAAACCAGAAAATCCATTAGAGTTTACTTCTGGAATACCTCCAGTATTACTAGAAATAACTGGAACTCCTGAAGCCATAGCTTCTAGTGCAGATAAACCAAAACTTTCTGTTTCAGATGGCAGTAAAAATAAATCTGAAAAACATAGAATACGATCTATTTCATTACTGTTTCCAAAAAATACAACCTTATCCTCAATACCAAGTTTACGACAGAGATTTTCTGCAGGTTCCTTTTCTGGACCTTCTCCAACCATCATGAGTTTTGCAGGAATGGCTTTTTGAATATTATAAAAAGTTTGAATCACATCTGGTATTCGCTTTACCTCTCTAAAATTACTGATATGCGTTATAATCTTTTCATCATCAGATGCCATTATATCTCTTTGACAGTCAGTGAAGTTATGCTCAAACTTACTTAAATCAATAAAATTTGTGACAACATCTATGGTATTGTTTATTTCGAATAAGCGTAATGTATCTTCTTTTAAACTTTTTGAAACAGCGGTAACAGCATCAGATTTATTAATACTGAATGTAACTGCTGGTTTATAAAATGGATGGCTACCAACAAGGGTTATATCTGTTCCATGTAGTGTAGTAACTATTGGTATGTAGATATCTTCCTCACGAAGCATTTTTTGAGCCATATAAGCTGCATAAGCATGTGGAATTGCATAGTGAACGTGTAATACTTCAATTTTATGAAGTTTTACCATATCTACTAGCTTACTAGATAAAGCTAATTCATAAGGTTGGTAATGAAATAAAGGATATTCTGGTACATTGACTTCATGGTAATGTACATTATTACTCAATAATTCTAATCTTACTGGTTGCTTATAAGTAATAAAATGAATCTGATGACCTCGTTTTGACAACTCTAATCCTAACTCGGTAGCAACTACTCCACTTCCTCCAAATGTTGGATAACAAACAATTCCTATTCGCATATTTAATCTATAATAGCTTCGTAAATATATTGTTGAATATTAGTTCTAATATTTTCTCGTAATAATCTATTTTTTCCTTTAGAAGTAGGATATGTTCTATTCGCCATAAATACATATACAATTTCTTCTTCTGGATCAGCCCAAGTATAAGTTCCGGTAAAACCAGAATGACCAAAACTAGTCATGGACAAACAGCCACAGGTTGGACCATCTTCACCTAATTGTGGTTTGTCAAAACCTATACCTCTTCTATTATCTTTATGACAGTAATGACATTTATTAAACTTATCTAAAGTTTTAGTTTTTAAATATCGTTTACCTCCATAATACCCTTTTTGCAAATACATTTGCATAATTTTGGCTACATCATTAGCATTACTAAACACTCCAGCATGACCACCAACACCATCTTGCATAGCAGCTCCCATGTCATGCACATAACCTTGTACTGTTTGATACCTGAAATAATCGTCAATTTCTGAAGGAATTATTCTAAAATTACTGACCTTGTTATATGGATTATACATGGTATTATTTGCGCCTAAAGATTGGTAAAAATGTTCTTGAACTAATTTATCAAGTGATTTGTCGTAATGCTTCTCTATAAATTTCTTTAAAATATAATATGGTAAATCACTATATCTATAACGTAAGGTATTTAAAAGTTCTGTTTCTTTTATTATTTCTTGAATAGAATCCTTATAATCATTACGCATGTACATATTATTTGCCACCTTTATATTAAACCCTTTTTTTAAAGTTTTACTATAATATTTAGGAAGTGGTTTATTGGTAACCGAATCTAAAGTGGCATAATAAAAAGGTACCCAAGGTCGCAATTTAGCATAATGCGAAAGCATTTGCTTTACAGTTATATTCGCTTTATTCGAAGATTTATATTCTGGTAATAGTTGAGAAAGATTACTATCTAGTGATATAATACCATCTTCTTCTAATTCCATAACTAAAGGCAATGTAGCTAATATTTTAGTTAGTGAAGCCACATCATATAAGTCATCGAATTTAACTTCTTCATTGCCGTCATAGGTATGTTTACCAAAATTTTTATTGTAAATTACTTTTCCTCTTCTAGCTACTAATAATTGAATTCCAGGTGTAATTTTTGTATCTATGGCATATTGCGCTATAGAATCTATTCGATTTAATTTTTCACTACTCATACCAACTCGTTCTGGAGTTGAATACCCTAAACGTAGAATTGAATTAAAAGTATTTCCTGTACCAACATGTAAATCATTACCAAGTGATACAGGTAATGTTCCTTTGGCAGCTATTGCACCAAAAATAAGTTGAGCCGATTTTTGTTGGGCGATTTTGCTATTCTGATAACTAACTACAATACTCTCAAAATTTTCTAATGTTTTTAAATCTAACAGTGCATAAGGCTTAACAAACACATCAAGTATTACATTGTTAGTTCTAGCAATTTCATATAACCAAACCAACTCTTTATCTGAAAATTTATAACTCTTCCATGGGTTATCATTAGAACGATGAAAACCTACAATTACAGTATTGTAATTCTTCAATTTTTCTAAAAGTTCATTTAATTTATCAGCTTTTACTTCATGAACTTTAGCATATTTTTTTAATTCGCTTAAAAAGTACGAACCATCATCATCGCCTAATTTCACATAAGCTATTGATTTGGTTTCTAAATGACGAATTGGTAATATTTCTTTTTTATTTTTTGCTACAGTAATGGCGTTTTCAAATAGCTCCTCATTTAGCATATTATCTTTTAATCTATTTAAGTCACTGGTCAAATGTGCTATTCCAATTGGTATAAACTTATTAAGTCCGACTTTATATTTTGCTTGTAGTATTTTCTTAACCGAATGTGATAATCTTTGTTCTGTTACTACTCCATTTTCATACGCTTTAGCAATTTTATCAATTCCTGCTGGAACATTTTCTGAAATTAACAAGACATCGTTTCCAGCTAAAAATGCTGCTAAATCAATATCTCCTGCTTTATCTAAACTATTTACAGCATTACCATCTACTGTAGGAGTAATATAATCGGCAACACCTTTCATTTCTAGAGCATCACTGTAAATCAATCCTTTAAACCCTAGAGTATCCTTTAAAATATCTGTAACAATATGTTTTGAAAGTGATGAAGGAAGTCCATTACGCGTTTCTAAAGCTGGAACATTTAAATGAGCAACCATCACACTTGATAAGCCATTATCTATTAACTTTCGGTAAGGATATAATTCTACAGAGTCAATTCGCTGTTCATTAAAATTAATTGTTGGTAATGTTTTGTGTGAGTCACTATCTGTGTCTCCGTGACCAGGAAAATGCTTGGCATTTGCTAAAACACCAGCATCTTGCATGCCTTTCATAAAAGCTAAAGCCTTTTCAGTTACATTATCGCGATCTTCCCCAAAAGATCGATTACCAATAATTGGATTTTTAGGATTGGTGTTAATATCCACTACAGGAGCAAAATTAAAATGCACTCCAATACGCTTACAATGTTCACCTAAATAACGACCTGTTTGTTCAATCAGTTTATTGTTTTTTATAGCACCAAGAGTCATATTCCAAGGGAAAGCATGTGTAGAGTCAAGTCGCATACTTAATCCCCATTCAGCATCCATACCAATTAATAAAGGTGTTTTTGAAATGGATTGAAATTGATTATTAAGTCTCGCTTGACGAATAGGACCACCAGTAGAATAAATTATTCCACCTATTTTATATTCATTTATTAAATTACTTATTGTATTAATATGCTTTTGACCTTGATTAGAAAATGCTCTAGCCATAAATAATTGGCCGATTTTCTCTTTTAAAGACAATGAATTATACACACTATCAACCCATTTTTCTTGTGCTTCTACATCAGATGTTAAAAGTGGATTTTCAGAATTTTGTGAGAAAATGAATTGTGAGGTACATAAAATAGAGATGAGGAGTATATAACGCATAAGGAGTAAAGCCTTTTAAAATTCAATAGGTTAACATAGAAAACTATGCCAAAATAGTGTTTTTAAAAAAAAGATAAAAGACTTTAAGATAGATTTATAAACTACTTAATGAACATTGTAACCTATAAGAATTGTAAGTTGTTAAGTAGTGATTTAAGAGTTTTATTCAAATAAATCAATATGTCTATCATGATAACCTAATAAGTATAAAACGCCATCTAATCCGATACTAGAAATAGAACTTTGTGCGTTATCTTTAACTTTTGGTTTGGCATGGAAAGCAATGCCTAAACCAGCTGTATTCAGCATTTGTAGATCATTTGCACCATCTCCAACAGCAATTGTTTGACTAATATTAATATTTTCTTTTCTGGCTATTTCCTTTAAATATTCAGCTTTTTTGTCACCATTTACTATCTCACCAATATAGTTACCTGTAAGCTTACCATCTACAATTTCTAATTGATTGGCGTATACATAATCAATTCCAAGTTCATCTTTTAAATACTCACCAAAGTATGTAAAACCTCCGGATAAAATGGCTGTTTTAAAGCCATAGCTTTTTAACGTATCTATGAGTCTTCTTGCTCCTTTAGTTATCGGCAAATTTTGTGCAACATCCTTCAAGACCTCTTCACTTAAACCTTCTAAAAGTTTCATACGCTTTATAAAGCTCTCATTAAAATCTATTTCACCTTGCATTGCAGATTCAGTAATGGCTTTTACTTTATCACCAACTCCAGCACGTTCAGCTAACTCATCTATAACTTCTGCTTGAATTAAGGTTGAATCCATATCAAAACACACTAATCGTCTATTACGCCTGTAAATAGTATCCTCTTGAAACGCAATATCAACATTTAGCTCTTTAGATATTTTCATAAACTTTTCAGTAAATTCAGCTTTATTGTCAATTTGTCCTCTAATAGATAATTGAATTGAAGCTCTCGGGTAATCTGCTTTTTTTTCTAGAGAAATCCTTCCTGTTAGTCTTTTTATAGAATCTATGTTCAAATTCTTTTCAGAGATTACTTTGGTGACTTCAGAAATTTGTTCTGCTGCTAATTTTTCACCGAGTATTGTAATAATATATCTATCTTTCCCTTGAAGTCCAACCCAATGCTCATAGTCTTGTGAAGAAATAGGTGAAAATTTTGCAGTAATACCAAGCTCATAGGCTTTAAATAGTAGATCTTTTAAAACAGCTGCAGATTTTTTTCCAGATTCAATTTGAAACATAATACCTAATGATAATGTTTCATGAATATTAGCTTGGCCAATATCTAAAACCTTGGCATCATACTTGGCTAAAACACCTGTTAAACTTGATGTTAGTCCAGGTTTATCTTGTCCGGAAATATTTAGTAGAAAAATCTCGTTAGCCATAGTCAGTCTTGTTCTTTTTAGAAAGTTGTAAAAATGACTAATCTATTTTAAATATAAAAGTTTTAAGTATTTTAATTACAAGTCTATTTTAGAAATCTATTATGCCAGCTTTCACTTGCTGGAACCTCCCAGTTTTCATTTAGTTCTGCGATGTTGGTAACAAGGTTATTAAATACAATGGTATTTTTAGAGACAGCTTTCTCTTTGGCCATTTTTTTAAAGTCTAAAAGCGACTTATATGCGATATATTCACCTTGTTTAAATGATACATTCATTTTATCCATTAAATCAACATTATACTCTTTTTCAAGTTGCTGAATAAAATGCACGGAGGCATCTATGGAGCAACCAGTTGCAGTATTCAAACTTTGATTTAGGCCAATAATAATAAAACGTCTGTACTTTATAATAAATCCAGCTTGAAGGTCACTACCATGAGCTGTCCAATTTTGAATAAAAGTATTTAGTTTTGAATGTATGTCTTCTAATTCTGATTCAGAAAAGGAACGGTTTGATTGATAAATCCAGACTCTAGATGATTCTGGCAATGATTTAAAGTCTACTAACATTAAGTATATGAATTAAAAAATCCTTGAGTTCAAAATTAATTAAAACTCAAGGATTATAAGATATTTTATGAAGATTAATCTAAAATAATTCTTCTAACTTTTCCATAAGAATCATTCCCTAATCTAATAATATAAACTCCAGAAGATAAACCATTTAAATCAAGATTATATCTATACTCTCCATTTTCATGGTTAACCCTATTTCTAACTAATCGTTGACCAAGAGCATTATGCATTGATAGTACTAATTGGTCTGTATACGTTGAAGATTTTAATATAACTTCAAACTTGCTATTACCTAAAGTATTGACTATAAGTTCAGAATTATTTAAACCAAATTCATCAATACTCAAAGACGAATCAATTATATTAACAATATAGTCATGAGTTTCTCCAAATTGTTTATCTGCACAAGGATCATTTGGATCACCAGGTACACCTGTTGGATCAATACTTCTAGCTCTTAATATATGTGACCCTAGATTAGAATCATCAGGTATCACTAAATCAAAATCATTTAGTGATCCAGCAGATGAATAATTTTCACCAACTATTAACTGTTCTGAAGAATCAAAAACACCATTATCATCAAAATCTATCCAAACAGATAAACGTTCAATAGTAGCTCCACCTGTCCAGTTATGTTGTGATTGTAAGACGTGTGTATTATTACCTGTACTTCTATCTAAATCTGTCGATAAATTAGTTCTATCAACATACCCTTTTACAGATCCTGTTGAATTACAGCCATCAGACCCATCATCTACATCAATAGTACCAAGCACGAATCTTTTAATACCATCAACAATACAACCTGCTTGTGAATTTGGATTACCATCACCAATCGCAGCAGGAATACATGATGCATTAAAAATATTTTTAGCAACACTATCGTTTGTTGTGTCAAAATCTCCAGGTAAAGAAGTAGTTGCAGTAATTTGATAGACTCCAGCTACAGATAAATCAGCTGTTGCAGTAAATGTATAAATTATAGATTCACCTGGATTTAAAGATCCGGCAACTTGTTCTGTAATTGGTGTTCCATTATCTAATGTATAAGTTACATCAAAATTAGATTGAGAATCTGCTCCAAAATTTGAGATTGTAACCTCTACTAATTCAGCAGCAGATAAACCTTCACCAGTTTCAGGTGAATCAATACTTACAACACCAATATCATTAGGACTCAAGTTTTTAGCCGTTCTAGAACAAGGGTCATTGGTAACATCAGCATCACCTGATAAATCTGTAGATGCTACAATAGAATATGTTTGACCAACATTACTCAAATCGGCTGTAGTTGTAAATGTGTAAAGAGCTGTTTCAGTAGATGCAAGTGGACCTGGAAATGTTTCCATAATCATAGCACCACCATCTATTTGATACCAAACAGGTATGTTAGATTGCGAATCAATACCATAATTAATTAATTGAACCGTTATTTGTTCAGCAGTACCTAAATTTCCATCTTCTGGACTAGTGACTGCTAAAACACCAACATCGCTGTTTTCTGATGGTGCTACTCTAAATGATGCAATTCGAGTACTCCATTGGTTAGGTGCAGAAAAATATTCACTAGAAAACCAAAATGTTCTATCATCAGAAGGATCTAGTGTTAGGTGGGCATAATCACCATATCTATTTGTGTTTGTTTGATTACCAGCTCCATCTACTATAGTTTGTTCTTTAAAGATCATTTCACCTGCTGGACTATTTGCATATCGTCCTGTATATCTTAAGGATGCGAAAATATTTTCGTTTGCTGCTGTGTAGGCTAAACCAATATTACCGTCAGCATCCATAGCCATACTTCCCATAAAGCGATAAACACCATCATCTGGAGCAAAAGTTCCCTCTTGTTCTATGGTCCAAGCACCTCCTGTATCTCCAACTCTTAATTCATACCATCGGATTCCTAAAACACTATTATCAGCATTAACATCCACATTAAAGTTTAGTGTAACAGAATTATGTGTTCCAAAATTATAATAATTACAATTATATGAAACTACTCCAGTAATTCCATCAATTTTTTGTCCAGTTCCCGGTTGAGGAACTTCACCAGAACCAAAGGTTGCTGTAAAAGAATCAAAGGGTGTGGTATTGATTTCAATAGGTGCTGTAATTAGTGAATTAGCCGTATTATCCCAATCTAAATTAACTTCCCAAACTTTTAAATGATCTGCAGCACTCCCAGACCAAGCATCATCTTGCAAGTATGTTACATAGCCTGGTGAAGAAGCATCAGGTAAATTTGGACCAATAGAATTCATTGCAAGTGGCGCAAAAACAGTATTTGGATTAGCGGCTATACCTGGAAGCGTAAACGCCTGAATTTCGGCAGTTGCATCACCAACTAACATTTTATCTCTATCTACTGCATAAAAATGATTTCCTCCTTTATTAGCTGTAAAATAATAGCCATCATGCCATATACCATAATGCGGATAATCTGGAAACGAATCTAGATTATATTGATATGTAAACCAACCATCATTAACAGGGTCAGGTCCTTGACTAATAGCGAATAATATTCCATTTGGTGAATTAGAGAATTGTGTGACAACAAATCTATCAGCATATCTATCATACAAGACCACTGGATCACCAAGCGTTTGTCCTGGCCACAATAATCCTAATGAACTATGATCCATTAACACATTACCTGATTTGTCATAAATAACAAAACCAGAGTTATAAGCGTGAATGTAATGGTTAGGGCCAACTGCTCCAGTAGGATCAGGCACACCAGCTCCAGAGTGTACACCTTCAATTGCAGCGTCTCTATTTATAATAGGCTGTAAAGAGCGAGAGCTTGCTGAACCCATTTTTTCTTGAGCTAGAATATCTTTTCCTTTTGGATAGGTGTCAAAGTTTGTTGGATAATTTAACCAGCGATTATTTTTAACCATTCTAGGTGTTAAATCAGGACCAACATGTTTTTGTTGACTTAATGGTTTAACTATATTAAAACTTGTTGCCTTTTTTACATAATCTGGAGAGGCAGATTGGGAAAAACTAAATCCTGTTATTAAAAGAAATAGTAGTAGTATTTTATAATTCATAATATTTTAGATTGGTTAGCGATTATTATTTTTGAGTCAAGAGTTTGCTATTAGTTCAGCTACATCAAGTACAGTAATACTATCTTCTTTTTCTTTGGCTTTAACACCATCTGTCATCATGGTATTACAATAAGGGCAACCAGTAGCTATAATATCAGGATTAGTCTCTAAAGCATCTTCTGTACGTAATACATTGATGTCTTTATCTCCTTTTTCTGGTTCTTTAAACATTTGTGCTCCTCCTGCTCCACAACATAAAGCTGTTGCCCTGTGTCTTTTCATTTCAGTGAGATTAGCATCTAAAGTAGATAAAACAACTCTTGGTGCATCATACTCATTATTAGCACGCCCTAAGTAACATGGATCATGAAACGTAATTCGTTTTCCTTTGTAGGTATGTTGTTGTACTTTTAATTTACCAGAATCTATTAGTTCTTTTATAAACTGTGTGTGATGTTTAACATTATAATTACCTCCTAGGCTTGGATATTCATTTTTTATACAATTAAAGGAGTGCGGATCGCAAGTAACAATGTTTTTTATCTCATAAGCATTTAGAACTTCGATATTCATCATTGCTTGCATTTGAAATAAAAATTCGTTTCCTGCTCTTTTGGCAACATCTCCAGTACAACTTTCCTCAGAACCTAAAACAGCAAAATCTACATTAGCTTTGTTTAATATTCGAACAAATGCTTTAGTTATTTTTTTAGCTCTATCATCATAGCTTCCAGCTGAACCTACCCAGAATAACACTTCTGGTTGCTTGCCTTCTGCCATACATTCTGCCATTGTTGGCACTTTAAGTTGCTCACTCATTTTTTTAGAGTTTAATTAGTTGTATCGTCTTCTACTTCTTTTAGATTTAAAAAATCTTTTTTAGATATGCGTATGTACAAAGCCAGTTTCTTCTTACCATTTACAAGTCTATTCTTTGGACTGTATCTTTCATAATACGCTCTGTTCCAAGCTTCTTGTTTTAAAGCATTTAATTGATTTTCAGAACAATAATCACAAAACGTTTTAGTAATTTTTATGGACTCTACTTTACTGTCTTTATAGTGTATTACTGAATAGACTTTAATTTGCAACGAATCTTTTTGATAACCTCCACTTTGTGCATTAACCAGAGTAAAACAACAAAGGCACATAATAAAGAGAAGATATTTAGCTGCAAATAGTCTCATTATTCATCTTTCCAATTCAATCTATCCATTTGATTATATGGCCATGGAGCACCATTGTTTTCAATATTAGTCATCATATTATTCAATTCTGTAGGAGCAGCACTTTGTTCCATAACTAAATAACGTCTCATATCTAAAATAATGGACAGCGGATTTATACTCACTGGACATTCCTCAACACAAGCATTACATGTGGTACATGCCCATAATTCTTCATTTGTGATATAATCACCTAAAAGTTGTTTTCCATCGTCTACAAATGTTCCATTATTGGCATCTATATTTTTACCAACTTCCTCTAACCTATCACGAGTATCCATCATGATTTTTCGAGGTGATAGCTTTTTACCTGTTAAATTTGCTGGACACGACGATGTACATCTACCACATTCTGTACATGTGTAAGCATTAAGCAATTGAACCCAATTAAGATCCTGAACATCGCTAGCACCAAATTTTGCAGGAACCTCTTCTTCAGCTCCTTCAGCAGGAGCAGCAAAAGGATCAGCATTTGGATCCATCATTAATTTAACTTCATTAGTAACTGCATCTAAATTATTGAACTCTCCTTTTGGCTTCAAACTCCCATAATAGGTATTTGGAAATGCTAATAATATGTGTAAATGCTTTGAGTAGTATAAATAATTTAAAAATATGAGGATACCAACAATATGTAGCCACCATGCTCCTCTTTCAATAAGGTGTAAGGAGCCTTCTGATAATCCGTTAAATAAAGGCGCTATATATTGACTAATAACGTTACCCGAATTTAATTCTTGGAACGAGGTGTCAGTCGCATTCATTACTAAAAATAAACACATTAAAACAACTTCAAAATATAAAATTATGTTACCATCATTTTTTGGCCAGCCTGTCATTTCATTACTTAAAAATCGTTTAAGCTTTATGACATTTCTACGAATCCAGAATAGTATTACTGATATAAGCACACCAACTGCCAATATTTCAAAGCTACCAATTAGAAAACCATAAACAGATTGCGGAAGTATTGATAATCCAATACGATGTGTTCCAAATAAACCATCAATGATAATTTCAAGAACTTCAATATTAATGATAACAAAACCAATATAAACAACAATATGTAGTATACCAGCTATTGGTCTTTTAACCATTTTACTCTGACCTAGAGCAATCATAGCCATATTTTTCCATCTTTGTGATTTATTATCACTAACATCTACATCTTGCCCAAGCTTGATATTTCTTATCAGTTTTCTAACATTTTTTGCGAAAAAACCAATTCCTAGAACTAATGCAATTGCAAATAATATGTTTGGTAAATAATCCATTTTGGTAGTTTAGTATATTTAGTTTTTATCTTTTATTTCGTTGCCTTCAGCATCGTATTGTTTAGCCTTTTTTCCAAATAGTGAAAAATGAACATAACGTTTAGGATTTAATTTCATATCCTGAAGTAATTCTTCCAGTTGCTTTGATGCACCTTCAAGATTGTTATATAGACCCTCATCCTTCATTAGTTTTCCAATGGATCCATTTCCATCTTCAATACTTGTGAGCATTTTATCGAAATTAGAGATTGTAGACTGTAAGTCCTCAATAGTTTTGCCAAGATTTGCTTGAGCTATAGAATCGGTTACTTTAGATAAATTACTAGAAATTTGATCAACATTAGTTAGTGTGTTGTTCAGTTTACCTTGATTATCAGAAATCATTTTATTGATAGACACTGATGTTGTTTTAAATGAAGCAATTGTTGAATTTAAATTAGCAACACTAGATTTTAAATTCGCTTTGGTTTTAGCATCAAAAACATCATTTAAATTTATGAGCAGTGAATCTGCACTTGCCATTGCTGATTCTATTTTCTCCTGTAACGGATTTAATTTTTGAGTAACTAAATCGGTTAAACCTGCTTTTACTGTTGATTTTAAATAGGTATTGTTTTTGGCAGCTTCTGCATTATCCATCGCTGGAATAATGGCAATAGCTTTACCTCCAATGATGCCTGTATCGTATAATTCAGCTGTACTATTTTTAGAAAACTGAAAGTCGTTATCAACCATTAATTCTACTAACAACTTTCCACTGCCATCGTCTGTGAATCCAATACTTTTTACTTTACCAACAGTTAACCCATTGATAGTAACAGGAGTTGCAGGAACTAGGCCACCAACATGGTCGTATTCTACAAAAAATTTGCGTGATGAATCGAGAAGGTTTTGTCCCTTCAGATAATTAAACCCAAAGACAAATAAAATAATACCTAAAATTGCTAATATTCCTGTTTTTACTTCTTTAGAAATCTTCAAATTGATGTTATTTGGTTAGAAACAAAATTAGAAATAAATTTATAAAGAATGGAGTTAATTTGCTTTTGATTTTAAGGCTTGGGCTAGCGAAACTTTTTTCCCATCTTTATACGCTACAATAAATGCCGATTTATAGCCTTTTTCTTTAGCTTCGTTTTTATAGGTATTTATGACATTATAGTCTGATGTTTGACCATAAAAATACTTATAGATTCTACCATTCTTTTCTCTAGAGATATCTTTTAACCCTTTAAAATTATAAGGTTTTGTTTCTAATTGTTTAGAGCTTGCAGCAATTTGAACTTTAAAGGTAACGCCCTCTATGATTCTTGTTTCTGCTGAAGGCTTCTCAACATAAGGTTGATCAACCAAAATTGCAATGTCTTGTGTATCATTTTTAACACGAGCATCCACATACTTTTTTACAGCATTATATAATGATTTAGTCATTATATTTTTTCCTTTTTTGGAGTTTAAAAAATCTTCTTCCTTTTTGTTAGTTAAAAAGCCTAATTCTACTAAAACACTTGGCATGTAGGTGTAAGCAAGTACATAAAAAACGTTTTGTTTGACACCTCTACTTTTACGGTTAGCACTAACCTGAAACTCGGTTTCAATATAATTAGCAAGTTGTATACTTTGCTCTAAATATTCTTCTTGAGATAGAATGAGTCCAATCATAGATTCTGGAGAATTTGGATCAAAGTCTTTATAATTTTCTTCATAATTATCTTCTAAAAAGATAACGGAATTTTCACGTTTTGCTACTTCTAGATTTTGTTGATTTTTTGTGGTTCCTAGTACATAGGTTTCAGAACCATAAGCAGAACCTCCTTTTGGTTGCGCATTGCAATGTATCGATATAAACAAATCAGCTTTATCTGTATTGGCCTTATTCGCTCTATCATTTAAAGATGGAAACACATCTTTTGTTCTCGTATACAACACTTCAACATGAGGCATATTATCAGTAATCATTTTGCCTAATGCCAAAGACACATCTAAAGCAATATCCTTCTCTGTTGTTCTGTAGCGTTTAGTTCCTGGAGTTCCAGTATCTCGTCCTCCATGACCAGGATCTATCATGATGATAAATTTATCCGCTTTTGGTGGTTTAGCGTCAGATTTAAAAGCAGTAAATGTTAATAGTATTGTAAATAATACGAAAGGTAAAAAGTAGTTCGTTTTCATATAAATTGTAACGGCTTGGGCTTCGATTTTATTTTAGTCCTAAATTTTTCTCAAATTAAATTGCTGTCAAAAAAATAATAGTAATTTTGACTTTTCAAAAACCGAGCCATACTTTTACAAAAATACACTAAAAGCGTTGCAGAACAAGACACTTAAAATACTTTTCTCCTTAAGTTTTACCATGTTTATTAACATGTTTGGCATCGCTCAAGATTTACCAAAGCCAACTGAACCTATAAAGCCAAAAGTTGAAAGAGATTCTATTACTTCGCTTAATATAAACACTCTGTTAAATGAACCTCCAGCTACAAAAGAAGTAGATTCTGTAGAGCAAGATTCCACACCTATTAAAAAGGAAAAGCTTACCGATAAAATTAAGTATAAGGCTACTGATTATGTATCTATCAATCAAAGAGAGCAAAAAATTTATCTATATAACGAAGCAGAGGTTATTTATGAGGACAAACAAATAAATGCTGGAATCATTGTGATAGATTACAGCAAAAACGAAGTGTATGCTGGACGTTTAAAAGATTCTTTAGGTAACTATTCGCAATTGCCTATTTTTAAGCAAGGTAGCGATGTTGTTGAGCCTGATTCTATCCGTTTTAATTTTGATACTAAAAAAGCGCTCATATTTAATTCTAGAACCGAGCAAAGTGGTGGTTATATTGATTCTGAAATCACTAAAAAAGAAAACGATTCTGTTTATTTTGTTCGTCGCGCAAAATTTACAACTTCAAAAGATAGAGAAAATCCAGAGTATTATTTTTTACTTCGAAAGGCAAAAATTGTTCCAGGAAAAAAGGTAGTAACGGGTTTAACTAATATGTTTATTGCAGATGTCCCTACTCCAATTGGGTTACCGTTTGCTTTTTTTCCGTTAACTAAAAAGCGAACTTCTGGTGTTATATTTCCATCCTTTGGTCAAGATGGTGGCTCGACTGATAGAGGGTATTTTCTTCAAAATGGTGGTTATTACTTTGCTATTAACGATTATGTGGATTTAGCAGTTTTAGGTGATTATTATACCAATGGAAGCTACGGAACACGTATTGAGAGTAATTATGCTGCACGATATAAGTTTACAGGTAATTTAAGTTTTAGGTATGAAAAACTTATAACCAGCGAACGTGGTTTTCCGGATTATGCTGTTGCTTCTAATTATAATTTTAGATGGTCTCATGCACAAGATGCAAAAGCGAATCCTAGCTCACGATTTTCGGCTTCTGTGAATCTAGGTAGTAGTCAGTTTTTTAGGCAGTCATTAAATCAATTGAATTTTTCTAATATTCAAAACAACAACTTATCATCCAGTATATCTTATTCAAAAACGTTTGCTGGTGAACCGCAAGTTAATTTAAATGTTACAGCAACACATTCCCAAAATACCAATACTGAAACGATTAATATGACCTTACCTACTTTTCAAGGTAGTGTTAGTAGAGTTTTTCCTTTTGCACCAAAAACAGGCGCTAAAAAAGGTATTATTCAAAACATAAACTTACAGTATAATATTAGAGCTGAAAACAGAATAACTACTACAGACTCGCTCTTTTTCAAAAAAGAAATGTTTGATGATGCGAGATTAGGTTTTCAACACAGTGTGCCATTAAGTACCAATTTTAAGTTATTTAAATATTTAAGTTTATCTGCTGGAGCTAGTTTTAATGAAGTTTGGACATTTAATACTATTAATCGTTTTCAGGATAGTGAGTCGTTAGAGATTGTTACTCAAGATCTAAAGGGATTTGATGCCTTTAGAACGTATAATTTTAATGCTAGTGTTGGTACAACGCTTTATGGTATGTTCAATTTTGGAGAAGACAAAAAAATACAAGCCATACGCCATGTTATGCGACCATCTATAAGTTATAATATTAATCCAGCTTTCGATCAATATTATGATACTTATGAAGTAGTAACAGCAAACAATGAAACACCTGAAGATGTCGATTTTACGCGTTTTGAAGGTTCGATTTTTGGAACTCCAGGACGAACTTTTTCCAGCTCCATAGGTTTAGCACTTGGTAATAATTTTGAAGCTAAAGTACGTGATCGTGATACCACAGCAACCGAACCCAAAAAGATCACATTATTAAGCAATTTAAACTTTTCTACAGCTTATAATTTAGCTGGTGATTCTTTGCAATGGAGTCCATTGCGAATGACGGGGGGAACACAATTATTTAACGATAAAGTTAATGTGAATTTTGGAGCTACTTTCGATCCTTATGCTCTTGATAGTAATAACAATAAAATCGATAAGTTTAATATCGATAATGGCGGAAGTCTGTTTAGGATGACAAGTGCTAACTTGACGTTAGGTTACTCGTTTAATAGTAAGTCCTTCAGTGGAAGTAGTCAGAATGAACGCTCCAGACAGGAATCTATTAGAAGTGGTGGACGAGCCGATGACCTTTTTGGAAAACCCGAAGACTTTGCCGATAGAAATTTTGCTGATGACGACGAAGATGAGGAAGAAGAAAAAAGCGAACTCTATAATTATAAAATTCCATGGTCGCTTCGTTTGGCCTACGCTTTAAACTATAGTAATTCCAGACGTCAGAATGAAATATCTTCTCATTCCCTTATGTTTTCTGGAGATGTAGATTTATCACCTCGCTGGTCGTTTAGTGCATCGTCTGGTTACGATATAAAAAACAAAGGTTTTACACTCACACGATTTACATTTACTCGAGACTTATTGAGTTGGCGTATGAATTTTAGTTGGACACCTTTTGGGCAGTTTACCTCTTGGAATTTCTTTATTGGTATAAAATCCAGCATATTAAAAGATATTAAATACGACCAACGAAGACAACCAGATAGACAACTATAATTTTTTACAACATGAAAACCATTATCAACACACCACACGCTCCTGCTCCAATTGGTCCTTACAGTCAAGCCGTTTTAGTAAACAATACTTTATACACTTCTGGGCAGATTGCTATTAATGTGCAAACAGGTGATATGGTTTTAGATTCTATTACAGCAGAAACAACGCAAGTCATGGAAAATTTGAAAGCTGTATTACAAGCAGCAGACATGACTTTTGATCATGTGGTAAAAACCTCTATTTTTTTAAGTGATATGCATAGTTTTTCTGAAGTCAATGCTGTGTATGCCAACTATATAGATGAAGCCACTGCTCCTGCTCGCGAAACAGTTGAAGTTGCTAATTTACCAAAGTTTGTAAATGTAGAGATTAGTATGGTGGCCGTTAGGAGTTAGAGGTTTTGGTTAACTGTAAAGTTTATGATTTCATTGTGTATTTAAGCAATTAATTTAGCAAAACGAGTTTAATTTCCGATCAGAAATTCAACTCAATGAGCTATAAACGCTATTATCCAACGTTTTCATTTCGGTTATATAATTCAGTTTCATTTCTTTCAAACGCGGGATTTGCAATAATTCCTTCCCAGTTTTTGTCTATTTGAGGAAATTCAACTAACATTTTATTTATAAAATTACGCCAACCTTGGAATTCCTCTGTCACATAAGCAGTTTTATTATTGGACTCTATTTTTAAACAAATATCATCAATTGTAAATCGGTCAACTTTAAACCCAGTTAGTTTATCAATATCTGACCATTTGAATTTAATAATTTTTTGATCGCAATTGATTTCAAATCCGTTTTCGGTTAGCTCAATTTTCTCAATTCGTTTTTTCTTTTTGCACTGGTTGAAGAAAATCATACACGAAATGATAGTCAAAATCAGAATTCCGATAGTTCCAAAAACCATTAAATTTATCCACATTCCGACATTGTGAATTCCAGCAGCAAATTTGTTTAGTAATGGTTCAGATAAGAATAAGAGCAATAAAGTAAGAAGAATAAATCCTGCTAAATGAATTAATATAATTTTCCTTTTACTCATTTAGTTTTTTAATGGTTAATTATTTCATCGTTGTATTTTTCTGTCAGATATTCAATAACTAATTTATTGTAACATTCCTTTTCCCTCTGAATTGTACAACCCATTCCGATAGATTCTATATTATACTTTTCTTTAAGTGTCTTTGCTAATTCAATATCGTAACCAATTCCAAACTGAAAATAAATGATTTGTTCATTTTTTAAGTCAGTCAAAAATCGTTTTTCCATTTCTTCACAAGTATCTATTTCAGAGTATTCATAATATATTTTGTCAAGCTGAACAGTTTTATAAACTCTAGGAACTATATATAAGTTCAGCAATAAACTTATTCCAAAAGCTCCTATCATAACTTTGACTAATAGTTTCCGCCAATTTTTATAGAATAAATATAATCCAACACACAAAATTCCAATTGTGAAAAACCGTTTAGCATACTTTAATTCGAAAGAATCAAAGCTTGTTCCTGTAAATTCATTATTGTGATTGTAAATAGTTAATGCGCAAGCTATTGAAGCTAAAATTAGAAGTATATATTTTGTTCTAGAGTTCAATTAGTGTCAAATGTTTGGTAATGCATAAATAAATTCAGTTTCAAATACTTAAACAAGTTTAGTACTTATAAACGAAGTTAAATTATTAAATCCTTAAAGTCAATAATTAAAATTTATATATACCATTCTCTATCAACAATTTGTTGATAAAAGATTGGTATTCTTAATAAGTAATTTATCAATAATTGGAACAATCTTTTACTTTTGATTGTAACCAAAACTTCCCATTATGAGAATTGAATATGATATTAAGCTTGGCTTTAAAGATGTGATGATTAGACCAAAACGCTCTACACTTAAAAGTAGATCGCAAGTGTCTTTAAAACGAAAATTCACATTCAAGCATGCAAACACTACTTGGGAAGGTATACCAATTATTGCTGCAAACATGGATACTGTTGGTACGTTTGAAATGGCTTTAGCACTTGCTGAAAAAGGTTTAATCACAGCTGTACACAAGCACTACTCTATTACTGACTGGAATGTGTTTTCATCTCATGCACCTGAAGGTATAGAAAATCACATAGCTATTAGCACTGGAACCAGTGCTAACGATGCTGAAAAGTTAGCGTCTATTGTAAGCTTTAATCCGCATTTTAAATTTATCTGCATTGATGTTGCTAATGGTTATAGTGAGCATTTTGTAGATTTTGTAAAGCATACACGAACAAAATATCCTGATAAGGTAATCATAGCTGGAAATGTGGTGACAGGTGAAATGGTTGAAGAATTACTGCTCGCTGGAGCCGATATTGTAAAAGTTGGTATTGGTCCTGGTTCTGTTTGTACGACTCGTGTAAAAACAGGAGTTGGCTATCCGCAATTATCTGCAATTATTGAATGTGCTGATGCTGCTCACGGTTTAGGTGGACAAATAATTAGTGATGGTGGTTGTACCATTCCTGGAGATATTGCTAAAGCATTTGGTGCTGGAGCAGATTTTGTGATGCTCGGTGGTATGTTTGCTGGTCATCAAGAAAGTGGTGGCGAATTAATTGAGCGTGATGGTAAACACTATAAACAATTCTATGGAATGAGTTCTGCAACTGCAATGGATAAACACGTTGGTGGTGTTGCAGAATACAGAGCTAGTGAAGGTAAAACCGTTGAAGTTGCTTATAAAGGTTCTGTAGAGACTACTTTAAAAGATATTCTTGGAGGCTTACGAAGTACGTGTACCTATGTTGGAGCTGCCAAATTAAAGGAACTCACTAAACGCACAACCTTTATTAGAGTAGCAGAACAGGAAAATAGAATATATACGAACTAAAGTTTACCTACGATAAATTTTTAATGTGGTATTTTACTAAACCTTCAATAGGTCGTCTGATAAAATTGCCTACTGTAAAATTAAATTCTTTAGCAACCTCACGTATTTCATCTTGAGAGAAAAAGGCAATAGAACCAGCAAAGTGTACAGGAACTGTTTTTAGCTCCTCTTTGTATTGCATAATCATATTTCTAGTAAACTCTCTAAAACCAGATTTAATAATATCTACTATATAATCTGATTCTTTATTTAAAAACATGAACTCTGCAAAATTCGCTAAATACGCATTCGGATTGGGTTGTTTATATAAATTATACTTAATATAATCTGCTTCTAAATTATATTTTTCAGCAAAAGCAACCTTTAAATGCTCTGGCATTTTGTTGTAGTAATAATCTTTTATTAATTGTTTACCATAATAATTTCCGCTGGCATCATCCATAAGCGTAAAACCTAGAGAATCCACACGTTGATGCAACTTCTCGCCATCATAGTAACTGCAATTAGAGCCTGTACCAAGAATACAGACTACAGCTGCTTCATCTTTAGTATTAATAGTAGAATACACAGCTGCTAACGTATCTTCACTTACTTCAACATGTGCATTTACAAAAAACTCCTGAAGTACAACTTTTAATAAGGTTCTCGCATTGGGTGTACCACAGCCTGCACCATAAAAATAGACATGTGTGACGCTGTCTTTATGTTTTTTAAGTTCAGTACTTTTTTTAATAGTCTTTTTTAGCTTTTTCTGTGGAAGAATGGCTGGATTTAAACCTTTGGTTCTAATTTTTTCAAGTAATTGATTACCGTTGTTATCTACAGCAATCCAATCGCACTTTGTAGAACCACTATCTACTATTAGTATCATGATTAGTTAAAAAAATGCGATAGTACATTAAGCAATACTATCGCATTATGTATTATAAATTATTAATGTGTAATGCTAAATCTACTAGTTTGTTTGAATATCCAAACTCGTTATCATACCAAGACACAATTTTGAAAAACGTTGAATTTAATTCTATTCCAGCTTCAGCATCAAAAATACTTGTACGCGCATCACTAACAAAATCTTGAGACACAACTTCTTCATCAGTATATCCAAGTATGCCTTTTAATTCACCTTCTGAAGCCGATTTAAACACCTTTTTAATGTCTTCATATGATGTTGCTGTCTCTAATTTTACTGTTAAGTCAACAACAGATACATCAACAGTTGGTACTCTAAAAGCCATTCCTGTTAATTTACCATTTAATTTAGGAATAACTTTACCAACAGCTTTAGCAGCACCTGTTGATGTTGGAATGATATTATTCATAGCAGATCTTCCTAATCTAAAGTTTTTTCTAGATGGAGAATCTACAGTGTATTGTGTAGAAGTAGCAGCATGAATCGTCGTCATTAATGCTTCTTCAATACCAAAATTATCATCTAATACTTTAGCAATTGGTGCTAAACAGTTGGTTGTACAAGATGCATTAGACACAATTGTATCAGCCTCTTTTGCCTCATTATGGTTAACTCCCATAACAAACATTGGAGCATCTTTACTAGGCGCAGAAATTACTACTTTTTTAGCTCCAGCTTCAATGTGATAATTAGCTGTTTCTAAAGTGGTAAAAATACCTGTACACTCGGCAACTACATCAACTCCTGCTTCATCCCATTTTAGATTTTTAGGATCTCTTTCTGCAGTAACTCTAATGGTTTTTCCATCAACTACTAGATTACCATCTTTAACTTCTATTGTACCATCAAAACGTCCATGAACTGAATCATACTCTAATAAATAGGCTAGATGATTGACGTCTAATAAATCATTAATAGCGACTACATCAACATTATCTCTTTTTACAGTAGCTCTAAATACGATTCTACCTATTCTACCAAATCCGTTTATTCCTAATTTTAAATTTGCCATCTTACAGCTTTAATTTGTTATTAATTTTAAATTGAAAGTATATCTGATATTCTTAATAGTTCTCTATTAATATCATAACTTCCTTTTGTTATATTATCTATTTTCGTTGCAATTATTTCAGTATTCTCTATGCCAACCATAATATCGCGTTGGCCATCTAATAAAAATTCTACAGATTTAACTCCTAGTCTACTTGCCAATACGCGATCAAAACAACTTGGACTTCCACCACGTTGTAAATGACCAAGAACCGTCACTCTAGAGTTATATTCAGGCATGTGCTGTTTTACATATTCTGCTAATTCAAACACACTTTTACCTGTTCTGTCACCTTCAGCAACCACTACAATACTTGATGTTTTACCACTGCGTTTACTTCGTTTTAAAGAATCGACCAAAGAGTCTAGACCAATGTTTTCTTCTGGTATTAAAATTTCTTCAGCTCCTGCTCCAACACCACTATTTAAAGCAATAAATCCTGCATCGCGTCCCATAACTTCAACAAAAAATAATCTGTTGTGTGAACTCGCAGTATCTCTAATTTTGTCGATGGCTTCTACAACAGTATTTAAAGCCGTATCGTAGCCAATCGTGAATTGTGTGCCATGAATATCATTATCTATAGTACCAGGAATACCAACAACTGGTATATCGAACTCTTGACTAAAGATAAGTCCTCCTGTAAATGTACCATCTCCTCCAATCAATACAAGCGCATCTACATCATTGACTTTAAGATTTTCATAAGCTTTTTCACGACCTTCTTTTTTTCTAAAGTCATCTGATCGTGCAGATTTGAGAATTGTTCCTCCTTTATTAATGATATTTTTAACACTTCTAGGAGATAACTCAATAAAATCGTTTTCTATAATACCTTGATAACCTCTGTAAAAACCTAAACACTTTACATCATAATATGCACAAGCTCTAACTACAGCTCGTATAGCTGCATTCATTCCAGGTGCATCACCTCCAGAGGTCATAACACCTATTGTTTTAATTTTTTTAGGCATTTAGCTTCTAATATTTTAGTAAAAATACTGAAGAAAACAATAAAAAAAGAGTTATTGATAAATATTTAACGAAAATTAAAGCTATAACGTTTTCGTAGTGATTAAGGGAGTTTTGTGAAGAATTAAGTTAAAAAACTAGTTGTTATTATTGGATTTAGACTTGAATTTCACATAACTAGGAACTAAATCTTTATCTCTATTTTTTTCAGTTTCTAAATCAGCTTTTTCAGCTTCTTTTTGCACATGTTTTTTACCCTTAATAATCGTTTGAATTAATTCTTTAAACGTATCAAACTCTATTGTATACGATAATCCGACTCCTTGAGTATATCCAATCTCTTCACCAAAGTTTCTAATATTATTTTCTCTATTAAACACTTTAGCTGTTAATGTTCCATCTTCATTAAGTAAAAAATCAAGTTGCGCATCACCTGCTACAACACTTTCTGAAACACCTCCAATAGGTACTCCTACTTTACCATTAAACAAAATACGATCACTTATTTTTGTTTGAATGGTTAGACCAATTCTGTCGTCTGTTTCATATTCTGGAGTGACTTCGCCAATTTGATAATCTAAACCGAGTTTAAGTTTGCTGTCTCCATCAGAAAACAAACTATTAATAATTGCTGAAGCTCTTTCTGCTAGATTACCATAAATGGCTTGTTGACCTATAGTCACTCTATTTATAAATGTTCCAGATGTTAATAATGATAGTGCTTGTAATTCTCTATTCTCTTTATCTTCTAATCTATAATCTAACTCTGATTTTATAGTTGAATTTACATTAGGGAATACTAAATTAAAATTAGGCGTTGGTTGCTCTAAATCTCCTGATAATAGTATTTCTACATCTACAGGAATACTTCTATTTATTGGATTGTCTAATAACACAGAAGGATTTGCTTGGGTTTTATAAATGGCTTTTAAGTCTAAATTTGGTTTTAAAGGATCTTGATTCCATGCAATAGAACCTCCAGGCTCCACAATAAATTGTTTCTGTACCAATCCGCCATAAACAAAGTTGTAAGTTCCCTCGAACACAATATAATCGCCATACATATTAAACTTACCATTGGTATTTATTTCTATTAATAATTCTCCCTGACCTTTACCTTTTAAGGCATGTCCAGAGTTTTTATCAATTATAATCTCAACTTCAGCATCATCGGTAACAGCCAAGTTAAAATCTAAAGTTAAACCTGATACATCTTCCACGACAGTCACCTCTCCTTTTTTTCTGGCTATTTTTTCTTCAGGAGTAAGAAAATGAATAAATGAATTATCTCCATACGATTCAGCATTATTTAAAGGAATTTTAAACTCTGTACCAGGTTCTGTCCTTAAATTTCCACTAGAAATAGTTAACTGATTTGTTGGCCCATTAATTTCAGCATCTCCACTTACAAAAGCAGTTCCATAATATAAGGCTTCATCACTATCTTCTGTATTTAATATGAGTAATCTATTTGTGCTTAATTTTAAACCTAATTCCCAATTTGAAAAATTAGTATGACTAACAAAACCACTCAATTTAGATTTTGAGTAATATTCTGTATCAACCATTTGAGCAGTATTAAAAATAAAACGTTGCTCTCTCAATGTAATTGAGGCATTATCCTCTAAACTGTAATCTACATTTAATTCAGGAATAGAAAGACCACCATCATTGAGTACTAAATTACCATTGATGTCTGGTTTATTTAAACTTCCTGTTACTTGAGCAGTTCCATCTATTTTACCTCTTATATTAGTTATAACACCTTCACCAAATGGATTAAGAGGGTTTAATATAAAATCATTGAATTTTACATCTAGGTTTATAGTAGGTTTACTTCTGGATACATCAATATTACCAATTGCTGATAGGGATTTAGTATCATCATCTTTTAGTGTAATATCTACATCATAATTGGTTAATGACTGATTCCCTTTTATATCTGCTTTAAAAGACCCTAAATTTATTCTGTTAATTTCAAAGTTATCAATGGTAATATTAGACTCTGGTAAATAACTACCATTTTGTTGCAGGACATGTAATTTACCATTCACATTTCCAGCTAATGCCAAACTATCAATTTCTGGAGTGATTTTGGCTAAATCTACATTTTCAAAATCGAGTTTTATGTCTTTATAACTAGTGTCATTTATGACTCCAGAGAGTGTAATGGCTTCATTATTGTGATTCATTAAAAACTCCTTTATATCGAAGTTTTTAAAATTTCTATCAAAGATTACTTTATGAAGATTATTACTATTTCTATTAATCAACCAATCGTTTTCTTTGAAGGTAATATCAGATTTTTTAAATCCAACTACTGAATTGTTTTCTGTATTAATTGTATAATACAGGTTTAAATCAAACTCATCATCATTTCTAGGTCCTCCTTTAAATTGTGTTTTTATAAAAAGAGAATCATTTTTAGTGGTATTTATAAAATCGAATTCAGATAGCGCATAATACTTCGTGTAAAGGCTATCTGCAGTTATATAAGTATTAAAAAGTGGATTGCTATTATCGATAGTTACGTCTATTTTATCAGCAAAATTTTCATCATATTGAAGACGAGGTGCTTTTAATTTTAATTTAAATGCTGATGCATCAGATTCTATTCTGCCCCGAAGAGTCGTGTTGACTCCAATTTTTAAACTTGGAAGAAATACTTCGGCTATTTTACTGTAGATTTTAAAATTGTAATCTATAAATTGATTGGGTTCAAGCTCATGAGGTTTGTAATTAGTATAAATACTTCCTACAGAATTTTCTACTAATTTTTGTACATCTCTAAAGTTGAATTTCCCTTGTAAACGCCCTTCAATTATTTCTGGAGAATTAATATCAATTTCTCTCACTGTACCTTTAAATTGGGATTCTATTGAAAAGTCTTTGAAATAATAAGAGTCGTTTTCATTTTTATATAGCGTATTATTAAACGCTATGGTTCCGTAAACATCATCAATAGTTTTACCTTTCATGTTCATGGTTACATTACCCTTAAAAACAGATAAACTATCTCTAGTCACAAACTGTAAAGCTCTTAAATCGGCATGTCCTACATTGGCAGTAAAATCATAAATATTTTCGTTAGCATTAGAATAATCTACTAATCCATTAAAATCTAGTTTTAAGTTGGTATCATCACTGGTTAATTTACCATTAAAAACTTTGTTTTTAAGATTTCCAGAGACATTGGTAAGCTTATAAGCATAATTATTATACTTAAGTCCATAGACTTCTCCTTTAACTTGCGTATTAAGGTTTTCCATGGTAAAACCATAACCATCAACATCGAGATTAAATGAGGTGGTTCCAAGCATAGGATCTTCTAAAAAAGCTCCCAAATCAAATTCATCGAAAACAATATTACCTTTATAGGATGCATTATCAATATTATCAATTTTGGTAAGTTCCATATCAGACACTATATAACCCAAATCTGTTTCAATATCAATATCTGCTTTTATGTCTTTTGATGTGATTATTGATTTCCCAACAATTTTAAAATCTCCCAATCGCTTAAATGACGATGGAATAGCTTCTCCTAAAATGTTAGGTAACAAAGCACGTAAATCATAATAGTTAGACGATAAGTTTTTAAAATCACCATCCATTACAAAATTATCCTCTTCAGAATTGAATAAGTTTTTAAAATTAATGTCACCATTAATAATGGTCTTACTAGAGTTACGCAATCTTAAATTTGTAGCATTTAAATTATTAAGTGTACCAGATAAAGAAGTATTAAGAGTCACAATTTGATTGGTGCCAAATTCGTTATAAAACGTATTTAGCTCATTTAGTGCAACTTTAGAGTTTTTAAAGTCTGCTGTTACCTTTACTTTATCTTCAAAAAATTGCAAGTCTTCACGTTCGTAATCAAATCGTAAATTACCAGAGAGTGACGATTTAGGAGTTGAAATTGTTAAATCGTTAAACACCATATTCTGAAGCGTGTACAGAAAGTTGGTTTTCATTTTTGTAACTTCTACTCCTCGACTATCAACAAAGGCTAACGAATTGATTCTAGCACTAACATCTGGACCATTGATTAAAAAATTGGTGGCATTAATATTCAGATTTTCAAAATCTAGTTTTTTTGGATTCTCTTTATTTTCATCAATTAATAAAAAATGAGAATCATAAATGCTCACATCACTAGAAGATAATAAAAATTCACTCTCGGAGGTTTTTGGCTGATCGTCTTCAAACTTATCTACAAATACATCTAAATTAGTATCTGTTTCACCTTTATAGGTTGTTATAGCGAAGTTTAATGTAATAATATCTATATCTCCAAACGTTAACTTACCATCATAAATATTTTTTACATTTATTATGGACGTGTTTAACTCATCAATTGTAATGAGATTATTGTCTTTGTGGTCTATTACATAAATTCCTTTAAGCTCCACATCACCATTAAACTGTAAACCAACTTTACTGATGGTGATGTTAGTATTATACTTTTCATTTAATTTTTTGGTAGCGTATTTACCAAGTGACGTTTGAACTGCAGGAATAGAAAGTATTAACACCAAAATGATGAATAACAGCAATACAATTGCTATCAACTTTGATACTATTTTTAGATACTTTTTAATACGCGAATAAAGTTAAAGTTTTCTTTGAGAATATCTTACTTTTGTAAGTACGAAAAAACGTATTACAAAAGACGTTATTTTGTTTTAAAATTAACAATTATTATGCCTAAAGTTTATTAATGGCTTCACAAAAAATATACATACTTGGTATAGAAAGTTCCTGCGATGATACTGCTGCTTCTGTAATATGTAACGGACAAATTTTAAGCAATGTTGTTGCAAACCAAAAAATCCATGAAGCATATGGAGGTGTTGTACCAGAATTAGCGTCTAGAGCACACCAACAAAATATCGTTCCTGTGGTTCATCAAGCTCTAGAAAAAGCTGGAATTACAAAAGATGATTTGCATGCTATTGCTTTTACGAAAGGTCCAGGATTAATGGGTTCGTTGTTGGTAGGAACGTCGTTTGCAAAATCATTAGCTTATGGATTAAACATTCCATTAATAGATGTCAATCATATGCAAGCACATATTTTGGCACATTTTATTGAAGAAGATGGTTTTGAAAAACCACCTTTCCCCTTTTTAGCTATGACCATTTCTGGTGGACACACACAAATAGTAAAGGTCTCCAATTATTTTGAAATGGATGTTATTGGTGAAACCATTGATGATGCTGTTGGTGAAGCTTACGATAAAAGCGGAAAGATTTTAGGTCTTGGATATCCTGCAGGACCTGAAATAGACAAACGAGCGCAACTAGGCAATCCGAAAGCGTTTCAGTTTACCAAGCCTAAAGTTGCTGGCTTAAACTTTAGTTTTTCTGGATTAAAAACTGCGATACTGTATTTTGTACAAAGAGAAGTCAATAACAATCCTGATTTTATACAAGAGAATTTAAATGATATCTGTGCATCTATACAGTATACGATTATTGGTATTTTAATTGATAAATTAAAATTAGCGAGTAAACAAACAGGTATCAAACATATTGCTATTGGTGGAGGTGTTTCTGCAAATTCTGGTATTCGAAAAGCATTAAAAGATGGAGAGCATAAATTTGGTTGGAAAACCTATGTGCCAAAATTTGAATTTACTACAGACAATGCTGCAATGATTGCTATTGTTGGTTATCTAAAATATTTAGAAGGAGACTTTGCCGAATTTAATGTAACGGCTTCTGCTAGGTTGAAGATTTGATTTGAAATTACTTTGCTAGATCAAAGAAATAATTATTAGTAAAAAACAATGACTTTTTTTATTTTTTTACGCCTTTCATTCCTCCATATTTATAAAAAATCTGTTCTAATTGTTGTATAGAGCTTTTGAAATAAGACTGATCACTATTGAATTCAAATTCCAATTTATTATCGATTGCTAAATTCTCTTGATAATTTCCACAAATTAAAATTTTTCCAGAATCATATTTGACTTTTAATTCTAGATTTTTTTCATAAGAATCAAATTCTGCATCACCATTCAATTCTAATTGACACATTTTAAGTTTTTCATAAAATTTAAACAATTCGCCTGTCGAAGAATAAAAACTACTATTAGCTGAATACGAACCGACTTTAATATCAATTCCGAAAATGCATTCATATCCTCCTTTGAAACAAGTTTCATCAGGAAAACCAAAAGTTTCTAAAATTCCAACAGTTATTATTCCCTTATCTCCTTTTATTACAAATTCTTCCATTAATTAATATGAGTAAATTACTGTTAACTGTTATGATAATTAATAAATTATCTCTTCAACCTAAAACGCATCTCAACTGGTAAATGATCTGAAATATCACCAAAACTATCTAATACATTGCCATCTACATACTCAATAAAATTGGTGTTATAAAATATATAGTCTATACGTTCTGTTGGGTTTTCAGAATTAAAGGTGTTTTTTATGTTATTGTTTCTATAAGCAGCATTTCCTGTATTATCCAAATTTAAAAACAAATTAATAGCTGCATCAGTAGTTTTAGGATCACTATTAAAATCACCTAACAAAATTGTTGGATACTTGTGTCTGTAGCTATTGTACATGTCTAATACAGTTTGTGCTTGTATATCTCGAGTTGGTTTATCAAAAGCTTCTAAATGGATATTGATTACAACAACCTCTATATCTTCAATGGTAAGTTTTACAACTTGTGCCAATCGGTCTAAATAAAAGGCATCACGATAAAAAGGTGAGTCCTCTACTCTAGTTAAAACATGACGTTCTTGAGAGACTATTTTATATTTACTGTTGACAGATTGCCCAGAAATAACTTGCCCAAAATGTTTATTGGGTAGTCCATAAGGAAATGGTAAATAGCGTTCATCCCAATTTATAGCTTGTGCTGCATAAGGATAACCCAAACCAGACACTTCTTCCATTTGGTTAACATGATACGACCTATCAGCATCAAAATCAATTTCTTGAAAGGCAATAATATCAGGATTATAATTTTTGAGTTGCTGCTTTAATCGATTGAGGTTATTACTAAATAATTCTTCAGTTCTATTTACAGCTTTATTATTTGTCATTCCACTTAAATACCCAACATTATAAGTTATAATACTATAAATAGAATCTTGATCTATTGCTGCTTTAATCGGTTTATTAATAATTTTAGAATAGGATTCTTGAGGCAAGGTAGCTGCAGAAGCCCAATAATAAAAAACTACAGATAATAGTAAAAGAATAGCAATTACTGCTAAAAGAAATTTAAGGGCTTTCTTCATAGATATTGTTTTAGCTAAAATAAGATTATTAATTAATGCATTTTACATTTTCAGTGAAATTCGTCAGTTTGAGTGTTCCGACTGTAAACGTCGGAATGTATCGAAAACAAGAATTTCTACATTAAAAACCTCATTCTCGATAGCTCTGCTGAGCATGTCGAAGTACTTTTCCCTTTGACTTCGACAAGCTCAGTCTGACAGAAAAAAACTCGAATTGACGGTTTTTTTACTTGAAAATTCAAAATGCATAAGGACTTATTAATTTATGCTTGTATGTTCGAGTTATATAATTAATTTTGATTGACTAATAACTCGCTATGCAACTATTCTACAATTCTGAAATACATGAAACAACAGAACAGTTTTCATTTTCTAAAGAAGAAAGTAAACATATCTCAAAAGTATTGCGTAAAAAAGTGGGTGATATCTTGCATATAACCAATGGAAACGGTTGGTTGTTTGAAGCTGAAATACTTATAGCTGATATTAAAAATTGTATTGCAACTATAGTTTCAAAAGATTTAAAGCCTAAAAAAAGTTACACGCTTCACCTTGCAGTGGCACCAACTAAAATGAATGATCGCTATGAATGGTTTTTAGAAAAAGCAACAGAAATAGGTATTGATAACATCACTCCTATTATTTGCGATCACAGTGAGCGTAAAGTTATTAAACACGAACGTTTTGAAAAGATTCTGCAATCTGCCATGAAGCAATCACTTCAAACCTATTTACCAAAATTAAATGAAGCAATTTCCTTTAAGGAATTTATAAATCAAGATTTTACAGGACAATTATTTATTGCACACTGTGAGGAGACTGATAAAAAATCGTTGAAAAGCGAATTGAAATCAAATCAAGATGTGACGATTTTAATTGGTCCAGAAGGTGATTTCAGCTCTAAAGAAATAGAAATGGCAACTAATCGTAAATTCCAACCTGTTGCTTTGGGCGACACTAGGTTACGAACCGAAACAGCTGCCATTGTAGCTTGTCATTCTGTAGCGTTTATAAACGAATTATAATTTTACTTGGCTAGCTCCAGTTATATCATATTGAGAGTTTTCAATGATTGCTACTAATCGTAATTCATCGTCAGACTTAACTAAATCAGGAATAGTAATAGTTCCGTTTCCTGAATTAGAATCCAAATCAAAATGTGATTCAGCAACAACAACATTAGCATTTTTTAGTGTTCTATTTCTATTTTCACCACGTTTTACAGACGTGATGCGTTCTTCAATTACCAGAGCAATACGCAAAGACTTATCCTTTAAATCACCATTAATTGTATAATTAAAAGCAATCGCTTTTTCTGAAGTTTGTTTGGCGTCTAAAACAACTTGATTGCTACTAGAGATATTTAAATACTCTTTAATTTTAGATTGTAGAGTATGTTCTCTAGAACCTACAAAATGCTCTTGACCATTAACCACAACTTGTGGTGTGTATATGGAGCGACTACTAAATTTATTATTATAAACTCGTTGTTTTTGTGTAAAGATTTTACTGCTAAAGGGATCGTTCCAGCCAATATAGTTCCAATAATCCACATGATAGGATAATGGAATAACATTAGAATTGTAATGTGTTTTTACTGTACCTAATAAGTCGTCAGCAGCTGGACAACTCGAACAACCTTGAGACGTAAATAATTCTAAAACTACAACTGGTTCGTAAGTTTTTGGTTGAAAGTTTAAAACTAACATCACAATAAACGTTAAAAGTATCTTTTGCATAGCAATTCTTTTTTATTTTTGGAATATGACATTTAGTACGAAGACCTATAAAATGCTTACAGCAATTTGTACGTTTATTATTTTTTTAACAATAAACATAGCATCTGCTCAAGAGTTAGCCATATTAAAATATAAAGGTGGTGGCGATTGGTATAGTAATCCAACAGCCTTACCAAATTTAATTGCCTATTGTAATCAAAATATCAATACAGCCATTAAACAAAAACCACAAACAGTAGAAGTTGGTAGTGTTGATATTTTTCAGTTTCCGTTGTTGCATATGACAGGTCATGGAAATGTGTTTTTTAGTGAAACTGATGCAGAAAATTTGCGTAACTATCTAATTTCTGGTGGTTTTTTGCATATAGATGATAACTACGGAATGCAACCTTATATCACTAAAGAACTAAAAAAAGTATTTCCGAATACCGATTTAGTAGAAATTCCTCAAAATCATGAGATTTTTAATAGTGCTTTTAACTTTCCTAAAGGCTTACCAAAAATACATGAACATGATGGCAAGCGTCCACAAGCTTTAGGCATATTTCATGAAAACAGATTGGTTTTACTCTTTACTTTTGAAAGCGATTTAGGAGATGGTTGGGAAGATGAAGCTGTACATAACGATCCACCAGAAGTACGAGAAAAAGCTTTAAAAATGGGAGCTAATATTGTTAAATATGCTTTTGAGAATTAAATGGTATATTTACTATTATGAATAATGAATCTTTTGATCAATTTAATTTTAATATTCCTGAAAAAGGAACTAATAATGTTTTTGTAAAATTATTAGTTTTTTTATTGATTATTATTTTTTCTCTAACTCCATTAGCAAAAATTGACAGTAATACATTTAAATATAATACTGCAAATATTCATTCTTATCATGATTGCTCTGGTATTAATCATTTATTAATAAGTTGTCAGTAATTTTCTTTTTAATTGCAACTCAATCACTACAATACCAAATTTACTTCTAGAAAATTCCCTGTCACATTAGTTTGCGATAACGTGACGAATGCACCAAATATTGGAAGTTTGTTTAGAATTGCTGATGCCTTTGGAGTGGATACACTTATTTTTTGTGGCGAATCCATTCCTTTAGGCAGAAAAATGACGAAAACATCTCGTGCTACAGAAAAGGTTGTTAATTATGAAATACAGGAATCTACTATAGAAATTGTAAAAAAATTAAAAACACAAAATAACTTTATTGTAGCACTAGAAATTACAGATTCTAGTTTACCGATTGATACATTTTCGTTTCCTCTAAATAAAGCTATAACTCTAGTTATTGGTGATGAAAACTTTGGTGTATCTGATGCTATTTTAAAACTATCTGAAGCTATTATTCATATTAATATGTTTGGTCAAAATAGTAGTATGAACGTTGTACAAGCAACAAATATTGCTTTGTATGAAATTACTAAACAACTACTCAAATAGGTTTTATATATTTACTGTATGAATTCTAATACTATTTCCAACGGAATATTAAAAGCACTATCAATTATTATAGGTGTTTTATTGGTTTTATTTTTTCTGTATAAAATCCAATCGGTTCTTGTTTATATTGCCATAGCTGCAGTTATATCACTTATTGGAAGACCAATCGTTTCATTTTTACGGAGAAAGCTTAAGTTTAGAAACACCATAGCTGTTATTGCGACTATGGTTTTGTTTCTTGGATTACTTGTTGGTTTAGTAGGCTTATTTGTGCCATTGATTGCCAAACAAGGTCAGAATTTAGCCTTATTAGATATCAATCAATTACAAGGAAATGTAGAGTCTCTATACAAAGAAATCGTTGACTATTTTGAACTACAACATATAGATGTAGAACAATCTATTAAAGACTCTAACCTATTATCAAAGTTAGATTATTCCGCAATACCAAATTTTTTAAATTCGTTTGTTAGTGGATTGGGAAGCTTTAGCATTGGGTTATTTTCAGTACTTTTTATAACGTTTTTCTTTTTAAAAGACAGTCAGTTATTTGGTAATAGTGTGTTGACCTTTGTACCAGATGAAAAAGAACTGCGATTAAAAAATTCGTCTAATAAAATTAAAGATTTGCTGTCTAGATATTTTGTAGGTTTGATTTTTCAGATACTTATTCTATTTATAATATACACCATAGTATTATTAATTTTTGGAATTGAAAATGCCGTCGTAATTGCCTTCCTGTGTGCGTTATTAAATTTAATTCCTTACGTAGGGCCATTAGTTGGAGGTTTCTTAATGTTAGTTTTAACCATGAGTAGTAATCTAGGAGAGAGTTTTAGTGATGTTATTTTACCTAAAACTATATATGTCATGATTGGTTTTATAGTTGGGCAATTAATCGATAACTTTTTTAGTCAGCCAATTATATTTTCTAAAAGTGTCAAATCACATCCATTAGAAATATTTTTAGTGATTCTTATTGCTGGAATACTATTTGGCATCGTAGGATTAATTGTTGCTGTGCCAGCTTATACTGCAATAAAAGTTATTTTAAAAGAATTTCTTTCTGATAATAAAATTGTAAAGAACCTTACAAAAGACCTATAAATTGAATCTTTCAATTCTAAATCCTGAAATTCAAGAGTATATAGATTCTCATTTAAATTCTGATCTTACCAAGATTATACTTAAGGGTTCTCCTTTTAAAAATGTTACTATTCAAGATCTGATTGAACAAATTGAAGCAAAAAAAAAGTGCCAAAAAAAATTACCAACTTGGTTTTCTGCTCCAAATATTTATTATCCAAATAAGCTGAATATTGAGCAAACCTCGTCTGAAGAAACTGCTAAATACAAAGCGTCATTATTATCTGGTGAGTCTGTTATAGATATAACAGGAGGTTTTGGTATTGATTCGTATTACTTTTCTAAACAATTTAAAAAGGGTATTCACTGTGACTTAAATAGTAAGCTTTCAGAAATTGTAAATCATAACTACAAGCAATTACATATTACAAACGTTACTTGTTTTACAGGAGATGGATTAGCATATTTAAAAAGTACCTCAAAAAAATTCGATTGGATTTTTATAGATCCATCTAGGCGACATGACAGTAAAGGAAAAGTATTTTTTTTAAAAGATTGTCTTCCTAATGTTCCAGATCATTTAGAAATGTTATTTGATTATTCTAATAACATTATGATAAAAACGTCTCCTTTATTAGATATTTCTATTGGTCTTAAAGAATTAAAAAGTGTAAAGAAAGTTCATGTAGTTTCTGTAAATAATGAAGTAAAAGAATTACTCTGGATTTTGGAGAATAATTTTACCGATACTGTAAATATCGAAACAATCAACATAAAAAGTGACGGTATTGAGAGTTTCTCATTTGATCTTTTAACTGAATCTCAAGTTGAAGTAGACTATAATGAACCGCTTGATTATTTGTATGAACCTAACTCCTCAATTTTAAAATCTGGTGCATTTAAATCTATAGCCAAAAGATATAATGTATTCAAATTACATAAGCATACACACTTATATACAAGTAAAAATTTAATAGAGAATTTTCCTGGAAGAACTTTTAAAATTATTCAGGTATTACCTTATAACAAGAAAATTATCAAATCATTAAAATTGACGAAGGCCAATATTTCAACAAGAAACTTCCCTGAAAGTGTCGATCAAATCAAAAAAAAGTTTAAAATTATGGATGGTGGAGATGTCTATTTATTTTTTACTACTAATTGGCTTGATAAGAGATATGTAATTTCTTGTGCTAAAAAGTAATTAGTCTAATTTGAGCCTAAAAATTAGTATTATTGACTCGAATTTAAATGAGTTACAACTCTTTCATCAAAAATTCCTTTCCCATAACCCCACCACTTTTCTAATATTATTTTTTCTGGAGACAGCAAAACATAGTCTGGTGTTCCTGTACATCTGTACTTAATAAAAGCATCACTGTAATCTCCTTTTCCATCCCATAAATATTGCCAAGGAATAGAATCTCTTTTAACATGATTTTGCCACTGTTCTTTGTTAACATCTGTAGATATTGAAACAATTTCTAAATTGCCTTTGTGAGATTTATAAATATCTTTTAGGTCTGGCAATGATAACTGGCTTCCGTAGCAGGCTAGAGAGGAGAAATGTATTAGTATATATTTATTATTGATATTTGAAAGTGATATTGTATCTCCATTTTGATTAACTGCTTTGTAATCATAGTAATTATCACCAACTTTTGGATTAGGAAACTCACTTTGCAACTTTACAGCTTTTCCGTACTTGGTCTGTTTCAAATCATTATTCAAACTACTATAAAGTTCAACCAATTCTTCATTTGAAAACCTCTTCTTGTAGTGTTTAAAATTAATTAGTGCAGCATAACCATTAAAGTTCTCTTTTATTAGTTTAACCATTTCATTGTCAAGTGAATCTGATAAGGATTTTGTTTTTTCTGCTAACAGCTCTTTATTAGAATCATATTTGGAGATTAACTCACTGTTTAATGTTTGCCTTTGATGCATTATTCTGTTGAATTTTTCTGCATTATCTTGATGCTTTGAGCCAATAACATCTATGTTCCAAGGAAAATCTTTAATATCAGCTTTAAATGTTACAGCTTCATTTTTAACAAGAAGTTTTGTATACTTTACTTCAGGAAAAAGAGAAATAAGCAGTAAATCTTCTGGAAATTTGGAATCTAATTTGGTTTCTAATGATATCCTTCCATTTAATACATAAGCACTATCTACCGTAGTATTCGATTTTATGTTTTTTAGCAAGAATAGAACACTATCTTTTACTCCTGTTATTTCTCCTTGAAGCGTAAATAATTGCTCTTTATTTTTAGATGCAATGTCATTTTTACAAGATGTAAAAATTGTACAAAAGCAAATAATAAAGTATAATCGATATTTTCTCATACTTTCTTTAATCATAAATTATTTACAATGCTATTTCTTTATCCAAGCTTTAAAAGACCAATATCCATTTTCGTATAAGTATAATGCCATTTGATTAGATTTCTTATCAAACAAAAATTCAATTTGCACATCAGCATCTAATAGCGCATACTTATTTTCCGCAATTGGTTGAAAGACTGCCTTATTACCATCTGCGAATAAAATTTCTAGTCCCTCTTTCACGCTCTTTACAACAACATCACCGGCAAACCAGTTATTGTAAGTTCCTGTATATTTGTTTTTAATCTGATCTGATATGGAAATAGGTATTGGTTTTTCCCAAATGCGTTTAGGTCGTGAATTAGTTATGGACTCTAAATCACTAAATGTGTATGATTTTTGTCCCTTATTAAGTAAATCATTAATATTTGTATTCACAACAACATTTGGGTCGTGTTTAGAAAATAGCCAAATATAGCCAGTTGATAGATTTTGAATATTGGTGTACATGGTAGACCCATTTTTTTGTCTTGTTTCCAAGGCAATATCCATCAAAGTTAAAAGATTAATTTCGTCATTTTTCAATGTTGATTCTGCAATAGGATATCTCCAACAAGAAGCACCACTTTCGTTGCCACAGATATCAAAATTAGTAGAAATTAAGGGTTGTCCTTTTGTTTGGACTTTTATTCCTGAAGGACTAATCATTGCAAAAGTACCGTGCTTATCCGCAACATGCATTTGAGCACCTGTGAAACCATTTTGAAACCAATATTTAGAAAAGAATTCCACCACTTGATCTACAGTACTCATATTCGCTAAAATATGAGGTAGTATGGCGTTATCACCCTCTGGAAAGGCTTTTTTTGTTAAAGGGTCAAAACCTTTTACTGCATCTATTGCATTAAAGTCAAACGTTAGTCCTGCTTCATTCATACCTCCTTGTATACCTCCACCTTTGCCTAATTCCGGTGAAAAATACGATAGCGTATAATAGCCATATTTTATATTTTGCGTTTTCGGGAACACATTTAAAAAATTTGCGACACCATAGGGACCATCTTCGTTGTTAAGATTCCATACTTGTCCATATTTATCGATTACACTTACTACAGTGCAACTGTAAGCTGTTTGGCACATTAGAAAGATTAAAACTATTACTATTTTAAAATGATTATTTAACTGTTTCATTTAATTTTATTTTGAGGAATTAATTATTTAAGTGCGTGTTTTGTTTATAATTTTAATTACTTCATTTATTACAATATAGAGGTATTGATTAGTATTTTCTACTTGGATATAATTGATAAATTGAACCGATTTCTACAGTATTTGTGTTGATGTTTTTACCTTCATTTCTAAATTTATCAACAATTGTTTTATTCAATTTAGACTGTTTGTTATTACTGTCAAAATTATTACCATAAACCATTATATCAGTAAGGCTAGCCATATTGTAAATAGGCCATAAAGTGTCTATTTCATTATTTTCCATAGCAACCCATCGTAATCCATCTATTTTAGAAAGCGGTAGGATAGATTTTATTTTGTTATTTGAGATAAATAACTTTTTGATGTTTGGTAATGTATTTAAAACCGAAATATCATCTATATCATTATCCCTAATATCCAGCCATTCTATAGTTTGCATATCTTTTAAAAAGTTAATGTTGTTGATTTTGTTATTTCTTAATACCAATACACCGACATTGGGTAGTTTAGATAATGTACCAAAGTCTTTAACTTTAGTTTCCATTAAATTAAGCTGCACTAATTTTTTGAGACTTATTATTGGTTCAATACTGCTAACAGGATTTTTTTCAAGAATTAGCATTTCAAGGTCAATAAGATGAGCAATTGGTGTAAGATCACTTACTTTGTTCTCTATAATCCAAATGCCTTTTAGTTTTGAAAGTTCTTTAAATGGCGATAAATCATTAAGTTGATTGAAAGCCATATTAAAATGCGTTAAATTCTTCCAATTTTTAATAGCATTAATATTTGTGATTTGATTAAAATCTCCTATAAAATTTTTAATATTTACTAAAGTGGAAAGGCTATTTATACTTGAAATTTTATTTCTATCTATATACAGTGATTTTACATTGATAAGATTGCTAATTGCTGAAACGTCTACAATCTCATTACCGCTTACACTTAAAACCTCCAGCTTTATAAGTTGACTAATTGGATTTAGATTTACTATTTTGTTGTTATCTAATCTTAAATATGTAAGATTTTTAGCATGTTCAAGTCCTTGTAAATTGGTTATGTTTCTTCCAACAGCTACCAAGCGCTCAAGTGATGACAAATCTGCTTGTGTTATTTTACCTGTAGGTTTGTCTAAATAGCTTCTTATTGCATTTTCCAAATAAAAATCAGGAATGTTGATTGATTTACTTTCATTTTGAGCGAAGCATAAGCTAGCAATTACTAGAAAAAGTATAATAAAATATGTTTTTTGAGTTTTCATTTCTTACAGTTTAAATGATGATTTTCCTACTTATTATTTGTCCTTCTTGAGAGAATAAAAGTACGTAAATACCAGAGCTCAAATTTTCAATACCGATTGTTTCATTAAACGAGGTATTGGTATTTGTATAGTTTCTTTTTAACACTTCTTTTCCGGTAATTTCAAATAATTTTATAGAAATATTTTTATTAGAATTTAGGTTTGCAGTTATTTTAAGCGTATCGTTTTGATTATTTGTTATAAGTTTTAAATCAATTAAATTAGAATTGAATCTATCAATCGAAAGTGCGGCATTTTCGATAATACGCAAGTTATTTGTACCAGCTTCTGAAACATATAGTATATTGTTTTCTACATCAGCATATATACCGTTTGGGAAGCTAAACTGTGCTACTGAAATATCACCATCTGTAATACCATTTGTTGAGCCTGCATATACACTTGTATTTCCTGTTGTTGGGTCTATTGAATAAATTTTATGAGCTCCCCATTGTGTAGCAAATAATTGACTATTCGATGCAGATAAAAAGCCAAGAAAATTATTATTTGGTCCATCTGCTGGAAGTTGGGTTATCATTATCATCATATTGTTTTCAAATCGCATGATTTTCCTATCGTTAAAATTAGATATGTACGTTTCACCATTTATAAATGCTATTCCTGAAGGACCATTTAAAGGAAATCCAGAAAATAATGTAGTAACCGTACCGTCTTGCTCTAAACGCTTTAATGTATTATTTCCATACTCTACAAATAACATATTAGTTGTACCTGTTATTGTTCTTATACCTGTTGGGCCATTAACACCAGATGTGTAAGATGTTATTAATGAGCCATTAGTATCGTATTTATGAATGGTACTTGCTCCATTTTCACAAATAAATATTTCGTCTTGTTCGTTAACATCAACCCCATTCGGGTTGGTAAATCCATTTTTAAATGTTGTTACATTTCCATTGGTATCATATTTATATACAGAATCTCCAAAGAAATCAGAACAATAAATATTCCCGTGTGAGTCTTGTCCAATACCGTCATAAAAGTTACCATCTGTAACAGTTGAGACTGTTTGTGAAAATGATACTGCAATGAAAAATAGAAAAGCAAAAAGTGTAATTTTTTTATACATAATACAAGATTTAATTTTCTTGCTAAACTACCCTCAATACCCATTGCAGTCGCCCCATTGTTTACAATGATACCAACTTTAAGCTACTTTTTTATTTTTTAAATACTCCTTTGGTGTTTTTCCAATCCTTGATTTAAAAACTCTATTAAATGTAGATTTTGAATTAAATCCTACATCAAATGCCAAACTTAATATTGTATGTGATTTATGTTTATTTTGCTTTACTCTCTCTAAAAATGCATCAACTCTATATCTATTGATATAATCTCGAAATGTTTCATGATAAACCTGATTTAGTAACCAAGACAGATCATTGATTGAGGAGTCTAATCTTGACGCTAAATATTTTAGAGTTAAGTCTTGATTTGTATAAACTTTTTCTTCATTCATCAAGTAATTTAGGCTTTTTTGAAGTTTTCGAATTTGTTCTGGTTTTAAACGATTGGAATCAGATTCTTTTTCAATAGCTGGGGTAATTCTGAAAATCTCCGGCTGCTTAAGACTATAGTACCCTATGGCATATATGAAAATGGGTATCGATATCCATAAAATGTCGTAACTAATAAAATTCAATATTCTACCGAAGAAATTTGCACTGATAAAACTAACAAACCAAGCAGCTATGCAAATACCATATGTTATTAATAATACTCTTAAATAATTATAGACTGTTTGGATAAATGACAGTTCTTTAGCTTCTTGATTTTTATACTGTTTTACAATAAAAAATGTTTTAAACCAATAAAACGTTAGCGAGATTATACCGAAAGCTTGTACTAAAAAAAAACCCCAATTTAGCTTACCAGAAAAATACATAGTATTGAAATCTTTTAAAGAAAAAGATAGCGTCCAAAAGTAATATACTAAATGAGCTGAAGGCATTATAAAATGATACCAATCTAATTTATAAGGTTCTTTAGTATTAATTACTAACCTTTTTGAATACATATATATTAGTGGACCAAATACAAATATTGAGGTGTCAATTAAAATACCAAAACGCCAAACCCATTCTTGCGAAATCCTGAAAGCAGCAAATCTACAGAACAACATGATTGTAGCAATTAACAATAATAATGATAAGCAATTGTTAGCGTCTTTGTTCTTATTATTAATTAGTTTAATAGAAATAGACAAGAAAATTCCTTGGCTTATTCCCAATAGTAAAATAATATCAATAATATCTAAATTCATATGCACCAATAAAAAGCAAAACTACCTTTTTCTTAATTGTTATTAGTGCCATTGTATGTTTTGGCACTATTAAACTTAAATTAAGTTATTACTAAAGAATATAATAAACATTACAGTACTAAAATTTACATTTGCTAATTTGCCTATCAAGTATTAATATATTAAGCAACTTTAATTATTATTAAAATCAAATAAATTTGAACTTTTATAGGTACAATATTGCTTTGAAAATCGCTCAAGCAAAAAAATACTCAAGTAAACTTGGCGTTTTTTGTATCGAACTATTTATTCATGATCGCAACACGATTGTATTTCATGATAGCGTTCCGTAGTCTAAATGAAAAGCTAGAAATCATAAATTTGTTCATTTTTGTTTTCATTTTGATTATGAAACAAGTTCAAATCTCATTCAAACAAAAAAGCCCGTCATGTTGAAATGGCTTAATGTGATCGCGACAGGAACATATTAGAATTCTCAATCGCTTGTATTTATTGGTTTTCAACTACTTGTTACAAACTATGTTAACCGAATTGCAAAATTTTTATTTGATATTATTCAAATAAATTTGACTTTCAATCCTAAAACAAATTTACGTTTTTAACCTCATTAATTCAAGCTAAAAAGGCTCAAATATTATGATTAATCAGTAATATATTGTTTTACTGTTTCTTCTTCAATACCACTGTATTCGGCAAATTCTTTTATGGTAATAAATTGGTAAGATTCTTTTCCAAAGAAGTTCTTTATATCATTCAATAACTTGCGTCCATAGCGTTCACTGCGTCCTGTGATACGCTGAATATCTTTTGGGTATATGCAAGCTCTTTTCGTATTCATAATACACTATGTATGCTTCATCTATACTTAAAACATACTTCATTGTTTTACTTTATGGTGATGATGATGCGTTGTTAAAATGTTGACAACACGATAGTGTTATCAATATTTTAATGACGTTTTTGGTTGTATCGGAATGGATAACCGAAAACGGAATTGGATTTTTAACAACGAGCCATAAAATTACGTGATTTGATTTCATTAATCAAAAAACGAATTATTATGGCAAAGCAAACTGGAATTATTAAACTAAAAGGAACTATCGGTGGTATTTTCTTTTACAAAACTTCTGATGGACACCTTGCACGTGAAAAAGGTGGCGTGGATGCAAATCGTATTGCAAATGATCCTGCGTTTCAGAGAACACGTGAAAATGGCTCTGAATTTGGACGTGCTGGTAAAGGTGGTAAACTATTGAGAAATGCGATTCGTGTGCTTTTGCAAAATGCAAAAGACAAACGTGTAGTTTCTCGATTAACCAAAACGCTTGTAGCGATTACCAAAACCGACACGACAAATATAAGAGGTTTAAGAACCTTACAAGATGGTGATTTAAGCTTATTGGAAAACTTTGAATTCAATTTGAATGGTAAGTTAGGCTCAACCTTATTTGCGGCATTTACCAAGGCTTTTGACAGAGTTTCTGGTGAGGCAACTTTAAGTTTAACAGCCTTTTCTCCTGTTGTTAGAATTGCAGCTCCTGCAGGAACAACTCACTTTAAAGTGGTTATGGGTGCTACAGAATTGGATTTCGCCAATGAAACCTCAACGTTTGAAAATGACGAAACGGCAATTCTGCCTTATACTGCTGTCGATACTGCTCCAATTGATTTGACAGCAGCTTTAACAGCTAACTCAACATTGCCTGTTGTGCAAGTGTTAGGCATTGAGTTTTATCAAGAGGTAAACGGACAAATGTACGCGCTTAAAAACGGTGCTTACAACGCTTTAGCTGTTGTGACTGTAGATACTCCATAATTATGGAATTGACACTTTACAGAGCGTATTTTAAAGAGGGTACCAATGGTACTCTCTTTAGCTCTGAAACATTCCTTTGCCATACCATAGAATTACCCTGGAAAAATAACAAGCGAAATGTGTCTTGCATTCCTGAAGGACAGTATGAAGTTGAACCACGTTTTTCAAAACGGTTTAAATATCACTTGATTTTAAAAGCTGTAAAAGGCAGAAGTTACATTCTGTTTCATCCTGCAAATGATGCCTTAAAAGAGCTTCAAGGGTGTATTGCTCCAGTAACTTATTTGAGTGGTATAGGCAAAGGCATTTACTCTAAAAATGCTATGCAAAAACTATTGTCTTTGGTGTATCAAGCTAAAGATAGAAAAGAAACCATTTTATTAACTATTAAATCACAAAATTATGAACATTGTAGAACGATATAAAAAACCAACTCCTAAATTCTTTAGAACTTTACGCAACATTGGTATTGCTTTAGCTACTGCAGGTGGTGCTATTATTGCTGCACCAGTTGCGATGCCTGTTTTGGTTGTGAAAATTGCAACTTATATAACAGTTGCGGGAACTGTGGCCACCGCAGTAAGTCAAGCTGTAATTAAAGACGAGGAAAATGCAGACGACAATACAGCCAACGATGGATAGCAACACTAAATCTGCCATTATTGGTGGTACTTTTTTTTCATCAATTGTGAATATTGGTGTTGAAGATTTAATTACTACCGTTGTTTTGGCAATTGTTGGGGCTGTCGTTAGTTACATAGTTTCAATTTTAGTTAAGTGTATTCATAAGAGGATTCGGAAAAGAGGAAAACCATAATCTAAAGTGCTTCATTTGAAGCACTTTTTTTTAGTATATTTAGATACAAAACATATCAAATATTATTATGGGAAAATTCGAAGTATATCAAGACGCTAAATCAGAATATCGTTTCAGATTAAAAGCAAGTAATGGTCAAAAAATATTAGCTAGTGAGGGATACACCACTAAAGCCAATTGTATGAATGGTATCGAGTCTGTTAGAACTAATTCGCAAATAGATAGTAGATTTAAACGAAAAACTTCAAGTAACGGCAAGCATTATTTTAATCTTAAGGCTAGTAATGGGCAAGTTATTGGTACTAGTGAGATGTATGAAAGTTCTTCTGGAATGGAAAATGGCATCGATTCTGTTAAAACAAACGCACCTAAAGCACCTGTTGAAGAAGTGTAGTTACTTTTTTCTTTTCTTGGGGCAAAGTGTCGTAGGCGGAAGTAATTATTAATGTTGAAGCGGTTGAAAAGATAAATAAAGGGCATTTAGTATAATGCTCTTTTTTTATGCGCGGTGCAGAGGTTGGTGAAAGCTATGACCGACTGCCTTCTAAACAGACGCTTTAGCCTTTTACCTACCGCAAGTACTTGGAAAACATTACTAATTGCTGTAGGCTACACCGTTGAAAGGGTGGTGGGGAAAAGAGGCACAAGGATTTTCAGTCCCTGTATATAACTTATCTACAACATGTACGGCAAGTTAATTTGAAAACTTTTGATTGTAACTTTCCCATTGATATCCCATTTGCACCCTTCTAAATGAGTATATTCTTTCTCCATTTGTTCGAACATTAATTATACCAGATAAAAGCTTTTTAAATCTTTGTCTAGCCTCTCGATTAGCTGAAGAATTTGAAAAGTCCAATCCCTCCATGGTCGTATCAGTATTATCTGCATGGTCAACCGATTCTGGATCACCAGCATCGACAAATAAAGCTGATAACTCTGTTGAAAATATAAGAGGTTCAGAACCACGTCCTGCTCTACCCAATCCTCCTAAAAATATTGCTCTAGGATGCCCATGATCTGGAACCTCTCCTGATGATATCACAGATACCATTGGATTTATAGCATATAATAATTCTTGTGAAAACTCATGACTACCGTGGTGAGGTGCTTTAAAAATATGGGCATTAACTTTTAATTGGTTACCTGGAACATCTAAAATGTGTTTACTACCTTCAATATTAAGATCTCCAGAAAAGAAGCTTCTTACGTGATTATAATCGATCCTGAAAATTAAAGAATGCCCATTAATAGTATGAGATTTGTTCTTAAACCAATTTAAGGTACCATCTGAATTTAATATTGGCCCTAAAATTTCGAATTTAAGACTATTGTCTCCTACATCAATAAAACCATCACTAGCATCTAATCGTTTATAATTAGCTCCAGATGCTTTTACAGCATTTACCCAATCTTGATAATCGTCTTTAAGATTAGCATTATCCAATTCATTAATAGAGTCATGTAATGTTGTTAACTTATTATTATTTACAGTACCCAATTCTTCATTGTGACCACTTTCATAGAGTGCAATACCATTATGATAAATATTAGACACAGTAATTCGAGGGTGTTGTAGTAAAGGAATAAGCCCTTGTACATGATCCCCATCTGCATGACTTAAAAAAAGATGGTCTATAGTAACGCTGTTATTTGGTTGGTCTAATCTATATTTCCATATTAGAAATCCTAGAGCTCTATCATAAAGTCCTCCATCTACTAATAATTTAGTGTCGTTAGGTGTGGTAATGAAAGCTGCATCTCTCTGGCCTATATCAAGGAAATAAAACTCCAGTTCTTTATGATTGAGAAATGTAGTGTTAGACCTTATTTTTCCTTGTCTTCCTCTATATACAGCATCTCGAAATTTAGACGTTGTATTATTTTGAGCAGGATCGAGTTCAAATTCATCTCCAAATATTGCTACATAGCTTGTTTCTTCTTGGCCATTGTGAAAAGAAAATCGTTTAGTTTTATGGCCTAAATACCTCTTGATCATATTGATTTAAATTAATATAATTACTTATGCTAATTAATATGTCTTAAAGGAAGTTCCTATAAAGGTACTAAATATTATTTGAAGTTCTATTTTGACGCAAAGGCTAGCTGATATTTTACATAATACCAGTTATAGCTACGAAACAATTAAAACTTGCGTAGCAAAACCTACAAACAGTGTTTTGCTACTATAACTTGTATTATGTAACATAGCTTTGGTGAAGCGATGGCGAGCGGAATAAACCAAAAGACAGAGACTTTTTGCTATGGCAACAAACTGGATTTTGGTTTGTGTGGGATTTAATTATAGATGTCACAATAAACCTTCTTCAACTTAATATCAAAATCTTCATTTAAAATGCTTTTAATTTTGCTTTTAAGTGTAGTAGATTTTCTGAAATGAGCATAATAAAATCTTGTACCAAACTCATTTAGCCAATCAATATCAAACTTATCATAATCAAATCCTTCTAAATCCAATAGCCAATTATAATAGTCATTAATTTTTTTAAATTTTGATACTCTTGGGTCTTCTAAATCAAAATCGTATTTAAACCACATATTTAGCAAACTATCTATTTTATTGTAACGTTTAAACGTTGGTTTTTCTAAAAGGCCCCTACTTCTATGTTCTACATCGTTTTTTAAGTCAATACTATTTATATATTTATTCAAAAAATCACTTTCATTAATATCAAAGACATCGTAAACAACTAGTATATAAAAGAGATAATAGTTGAATTTATCCTCTAGAATCTTTAGATAAAAATCAGAAAAAATCTTTTTTTGATTAGAGTTGAGAAGAGGATAAATATGGGTTACGACATTATAATAATTCAATTTTCCATCTTCAAAAATTCTATTTTGAATACTAGGAATAATCTTTTTTAATAGTTGAATATCTGTAACTTTAATTTTTCGTTTTAATTCTAAACATGAATCAACAAGCTCTGAATTTAAATATTCCGAAAAAAAATCTTTATGCTTATACGAAAGGAATAATACCCTTTTAATAATTCCTGGTCTAATAAACTCTTGCTGTCGTATAAAAAAGTGATAGATATATTTACTATTTTCATTTGATTTGTGACACAACCAACTTAAATTTTTATCCAAAAATTCAATCAAAGCAACAGATAAACGTTTTACTATTCCCTTTTCAAGTTTTAGAATACTACATAAAAAAAGTAAGTTGGTAAAATACCTATTGTAATCATTCCAAAATTTGTCACTAACCTGTTCTGGTTGTTGTTTTAACAAAGTCTTTAATTCATTAATGTTGTTAGATATAAAATTAAGGAACAGATTTACGATATCCTCTCCTTCGTCTTCAGATTTCAAATAATTGAGCTTCGACAAATGATACCTTTTGTAAAACTTTTCTAAATCTTTTGTTTTTGCATAATGAACAAAATGTAACAAAGTATAATCATCTAAATGATTAATTTTATTCATTCCATTCTTTATTGCAAACGATGCAAACACAGACTCTCCCAAACTATTAATTACATCATCATAATCCGAATAATGTTCATAAACTATATAGTTTTTACTCAAGAACTGATGCAATGTTGCGTATTGGTAAAAGATTTCCCAATCAAAATTATTTGAACTCCTCGACCCTCTTAAATAGCCTTGATACGTATCAACTATTTCTTCTTTGAGTGTTTGTAATTTAATTTGTGCGTTTGTAAAGAAGGAATTGTCAACAATTAAATCTTTAATCTTTAAGTTATGTGCTGATACTTTAGTTTGACGGTTATCAATATTCTTCAGTTTTTTTACAATAGAATTTTTATTTTCTAGCTTCCAATATCTAAATTCAATTGACCTAGCTAAATGATGTAAATTATGATTACAGATTAATTGTGTTACTTCCTGTTTTTCCTTCAGAGCCAATTCTCTAGCCTCTAAAAAACAATCTTTAGATTTTATTAAATCTCCTATTTTGTAATAAAAATATCCTGCTTTTAGGTTTTCATCTACTGTATTAAACAAATGTTCTTTATCTAATTCCGTGTAAACTTCAATAAATTTGAACTGAATATATTTATCAATCAAATTAAGTTTTTGTTGTTTACTATGAACACGAATATCCCTAAAGTCTTCACGCTTTTTACCATGCAAGTAAAAAATATGATTTCTGCTTAACGTATTTAAAATGAAAGACGCTTTATTATAATCATTTCTCGATTTAAAATTGTTTATTAATTTTCTATCAATTATTTCAAATGATTTAAGTACTTCCAACAATTCTGGATTAATATTTCTTAATGCAAAATCATTTCTATAACATGTAGCTCCATTTTCAAAAGGATAATATCTTATAAAAAGATAAGATGGTAAAATTTTAATCTCTTCGAATCTTATTTTTAAATAATAATATAATTGATTAAGTAGTGGTTCGGTTTTATCAATAGAAATCTTCCCTTTGTTACTATATTGATTTAACGCCTCTTCATTATCTTTAATTGCATGTGGCTGTGACACTTGTAAAACAGGCATTTCTTTTTTGTATTCATTTATAGCGAAAAAAATATCTGAATAATAATCGATTTGAATAAACGGATAATCATTTGAGATGTCAGGATGAATCTCCCTGTCTTTGTTTTGTGGATTACCAAAATCATTTTTATTCTCTGAAATAAAAAGTAATTTATTAGCTTGTTTCTCTTTAAGGTATTCTAATGTTGAAAATATTATATAAGCATCCTTTACACTATCAATTTTATTATGAAATGGTGCTTTTCTTTTATCGTTATTTAAAAGCTGTCTATCAGGGATTAAAGCTTTAACGGTAGTAGTTATTGGAATTTCACTTGCTTTTTCAAGTAAATCATCTACCGCATTAATTTTTGTCTCAATCTTACCATAAACCATTTCACGAAAACTCCATGGTATACTTAAACTAGTGTTCGTTAATATTTCACGAGTATGTCTAAATTTTGTATTTACAGTTTGCCTGTATTTTTCTTTTTCTTTGATTTTATGTTGATTCCACTCATCTTTTACAGTTTCAGGTAGTAATATCATCAACTCATTTTTCTCTTGCCATAACTTTAGATTTTCCAAATCCAACAAACTATCTTCTTTAGATAAAAGATTGATTAAGCTACAAGTGTCTATTAGGCAGTGAATCATAAATTAAAAAGAGTTTTTAAGTAAGAGACAAATAAATATATAAAGATTTTTTGCAAATGAGAATGATTAGCTCCTTTTGTCCTTACTCTCTTTATCAAAAGCAATCAAATTAAATAACTGACGCATTCTAGAGCGTACTCGATTGCCATATCTTGCTTCTAATTCTTGTGCATTAAGGTTGGTAGTACAATGGGTTTTTATTTTGTTCTTTAGAAATAAATCATAACGAGATAACAAGATTTCACCCATTACATTACAGTCTTTACCATAGTGACGACCAGATGGTTCCACACCTAAATCATCGAAACAATAGAACTTATCATTGCCATAATCTTCAATCGTTTTATAACCCAAATGATTAAAGCTAAATACTGTATTTCTACAAGGAATGATTTTATACGGTTTATGATGTGGTACTATATGGCGCAATAATTTCATTAGGCTTGTTTTACCGCAACCTACTGGTCCAGTTAGTAGAATACCTTTGTCAATATCTATATTTTGTTTTTTACAAGCTTCAGAGTCTTTAATGAAATAAATACACAACTTGTAAAGTATTACCTCATCTTCATTGTAAATTTTAAACCTATCACCGAACAATAGTTTTCCTTTTACATTGAGATAGGCTAAAATTTTATCGAAATCATATTTTATGAAATTATCGTTTAATTCTCCTAATTGGTAGTCTATACCTTTTTCAGTAATTATATGTGGTGTTTTGGTTTTCATTTTTTTATTTATGAGATTCTGAATCAAGTTCAGGAAGACAATTACGTTTAACCTTCGGGTTATGAGCCCGACGATATAAATTCACCTCCGGGTTATGAATCCGACGCTCAAAGGGGTTCGTTATAATCTTTGTCATTACTTACCTTAAGGTTGTCCATATTTGGGACACCTCGACTGCGCTCGGTGCAGGCATTTTTTTGTTTGCTTTGGTTTTCAAAATCTTCTTTATCTGAATTTTTAAATTTTTTGTTTGAGCTGTTTATATTGTTTATTCCTGTTTTATTATGTTTATATATATGTACCAATGCTTGTCCAGTGGTTGTCTCAATTTTGGGACTGTGTTGGTACAGTACTTGTCCAGAGCTTGTCCAATTTTTGGTTAACTTAATTTTACTACCTCTATATGGATTGTGTGAAGGTTCATATTTTATGTAACCATATTTATGTAACTCTTTTAAGCAACGATGATAGGTAGATTTAGAACCAATTTTAGATTGTTTCATTACCTCATCTCGTATTACAAAAAACTCTTCGGGAAATCGCGTACTATTCCAAACCTGAAATAATGCCATATACAAACTTATATGTGTTGGATTTAACCGATTGTCTTCTAAAAAATGTTGGAATATGGTGTTGAGGTGTGTGATATAATTAACTTCTGCCAAGACATCTAAAACTTATTATGAATTCGATTTTCTTCCATTACCTTAACGATTTCCTCATAGTCATAATAGATTACACCGCCTACTTTGGTATATGGCAGTGTTCCATTAATTCTTAAATTTTGTAATGTTCCTGGTGAAATACTCAATAGCTCTCTAACTTCTGGTGACTTGAGCCATTTCTTTTGCTTGAAAGTAGTTTGAGTGTCAAGTAATGTTTTGATATCATTTAATAGTTCGTGTCTAAATTCTTGTAAATCTTCAGTAGTAATAATTGTTGCTGCCATAACTAAATTTTTAAGGTTAAAATAGCTACCACATCAAACTCTCGTTATCAGTGGCAGCCATTAATGTAATTTGACTTTCGTTAGGCAAAGATGAAGTGAATTATTGAAGTTTATTCACAAGTAAAACCCAAGTTGGGTGATTTTATCTGCTCATTTTTAATGAGTTATATTGAGTTTCTTTGTGGTTTCTATTTCAAAATTGCTATACTAAAAAAGTGCAAATTATTTGAAAATAACCTGCACTTAATACTACCCAAGTTGGGTGTTTTATTCGTCTGATTCTAGCATTTTATTAGTAAGCGAATCTTTTAACTTATCAATAAATTTAGTTTGATTAATTTTTCTTGAACGTATCTCTAAAAAGGTTCTATAATAATCGCCTAAACTAATATTAAACATTTGCTCGCATACTGATGCCACTTCTTTAATATCTGCAGTACCACTATTTATAACGCCAGAACTATGTAGCGCGTAAATAAGTTCTATTAAGTCTGTTTTATTACCAGTCCAAAATAATTTGGATTGCTTTTGAAAAGCATTATAACTTGTTTCCATTCCGTTTTTATTTTCAATTAGTTCTATTTCTTTTTGTAGGTAAACAATAAGCATATCATAAGCTATTATTGTTGCTACAGTAGAATCATGACTTGTTGAGAATTTTTCATCAATAAAAAAATGGAAATTATCTGGGTGTAATCTAATATCTTCTTTACCTCTAATAAAGTATTGATTATCTAAAGATGTTTCACTTCTTCTGTAGTATTGATAAAACTCAAGGTTGTCATTAAAATAATCTTGCAGTTTCTTAATTTCATAGTCTAGGTATTTCTTTTGAGATTTAGAGCTTCCTCTAGGTCGTTTACTTTCTATACTAAATAGTTTTACATAGTAAATTAACCTACTATATATTTTGGGTTTAATTATTTTGAATATGGTTATTTCTTGTTCTCTTGATTTAAGGTCTTTATTTGTAACAACTTTTCTTAATTGAAGTAATGCTTTTTTAGCAATTTTGATTCCTTCTTCAGCTTTTGTTAATACATCTTCTGTTTCAGATTCTAAAAATTCTAAATGACTATCTAGTCCTTCTACTATTTTATCATAAGCTTTCAAATAATAGTATTCTACTTTTTTGAATTTCTAATCATTTTACCATACTTCCATAGTTCGTTATAAATATCATAGGTATCTGCTTCTCCAGTGTTACTAAATACTATTATACCTACTTCTTTATTTATATCACAAAACATATCTGTACTTACACCATAATCACTACCACCATGCCCTATTAATGTTACATCTCTTTTAGTTGCCCAAAAGATTCCAGAATTCTTATTTGGTTCTTTTAAATTGATATTTTCTGGTTTGTAGGATTCTGTAAATTGAAACTTCAACATTTCTTTTGCTATTTCCTGTTTTAATATTCTAGTCTCTTTATACTTTCCTTCATTTAATAGAGCTATAAAAAACTTTGATAAATCTGATACCGAAGTTCTAACACCTCCATCTGGATATGTTGTTAAACTATACAATGGAATAATCTTAATTGAATCTTTTTCCTTTTCATACTGTATGGAATGATTATTCAAATCAGTTTCCGATAAGGACCACGAAGTATTATTCATCTTTAAAGGTTCAAAGATTTTGTTACTACCATATTCATTTAAACTTTTACCAGTTTGCACTTCAATGATATAACCTGCTAATCCTGCTGCTATATTTGAATAATCTCTGTAAGTACCAGGTTTTTTATTTAGGAAATTCTTTTTTGAATAATTTTTTCCTTTTGGTGTAAAGTAGCTTTTTAAGAAATCTCCTAGTGCTTCAGATTCTTTATTGCTGAAATTATATGTTTTATCATATACATCGTAATCATCTGTTAAACTAGACGTATGCGTTGCTAAATGTCTTAATGTTATTTTCTCGTTTGGAAAATTTGGATTAACAACTTTAAAAGGCAAATAAGTGTTTATATCTTCATCTAAAGAAACTAATCCTTCTTCTAAAGCTTTCATTATAGTTGCACCAGTAAATGTTTTACTAATTGATGCTATACACATTACTGTATTTGATGTAAAAGGAATTTGCTTTTCTTTATTTGCATAACCAAAACCTTTTAACCAAACCAATTCTTTATCTACTATTATTGCAGCTCCTAAACCAATAACCTTGTTTTCCTCCATTTTTTGTAAAATGAAATTGTCTATTGGTTTCATTATAGAATCAACTAAACTAACTTTTGATGCATTTGATGATTCTTCTTTTTTATTGTCTTTTTTATTAGCGCATGATGACATTAATACTAACATGATTATAACAAATCCGTAAATCACTTTTCGCAATACTATACTTTGAATATTCATATTTATTTATGTTTTAGGTTTTATTTATGCTTTATGTTTTTCAAACCAAAAAGAGGTCTGATTATGTAAATTCTTCTAATCACAAATTCATAAAAAATCATGCTTCCTAAAAAGGTTGCGATTAAAACAATAGCAAATTTTAAATACACATTAATCTCTAATGGGAAAATGACTAGCGAGGATAGATAAAGGAAAATCATATGAATGATATACACTGGATATGCCGCTTGACTTAAATAGCTTAATGTACTACTTGATTTATTTAAGTATTTATAACCAGATGCAAAAACTGAATATATCCAAAGATTAGATTCAATAACTATTTGAATAGTTGGTACTTGCATTTGCGGTTTAAGTAATCGATATACATAAAGGGCAATTGCTGTCACCAAAAACAACCATTTCCATTTTAAAATCATATTCCAAAATGCAGCACCACTTAATACAAAGCAGAAGCCAAAAAAGAAAGCAATAAAACCTAGAAAGAAACCATGCCAAGTCATGGCATACATTTCGTAAATACTTGGTTTAAGCAATAACGCTTCAATAACAAATATTACTGTTACTAATACTAAACCTAAAGGATTACTAAAAACAGTTTTTAACCAGCTTACTAATTTCCCTTCTGAATGCTTCTTTAGATAATTGAATAGTGGTAATAGTAGTATTACATATACAAATATGTTACCTAAAAACCATAAATGTGCTGGATTTGGACTGTAATTGATTTCAAAATTGTAGTACCTCTTCATAAGATACATGTGTATTGGAACTATAGTTAGTATGCCAAATACATAGGGTATGAAAATACGTATGCTTCTTTCTTTTAAAAGTTGTTTCCAATTACGTTTTTGTATAGCAAAATACACACCCATACCAGACACGAAAAATAGCAGAGGTATTCTCCAAACATTAAGCATAGTCATTGGTGGCCATATGCCATCAATTGAAGTATCATTGGTTATAAAGCCAATCATTAATCCCCATTTTTGAAAACCAATTGCAACATGATATAGCAACAATAGGGCAATAGCAATTACACGCAACCAATCTATGTCGTATCTTCTAGTCATTTTCTATCCTTAAATGGATTGTCCGAATGTCAATAGATTATTGTCTGGGTCGAGTAAAGCAAATTCTTTTTGTCCCCAAGGTTTTGACTCTAATGGACTGTTTGGGTGAATTTTAATTTTCCTTTCTAGAAATGACTGATAAAGATTATCGATGTCGTTGACCCTTATATATACTTGCCCATAATTTTCCTTTGGGTCAAGCGCTTTAAATTCAAAAAAGTGAATTTCTATTTTATCTTTTTTAACCATTAAATACCCTCCATAATCACCTATTTCTTGAAATCCCAGTTGATTTACATAATAATTTCTTGTGATGGATTTATTGCGCATTGGTAATTTTGGATTGATATCTGTTAGCATAATACTGTGAAATCTGATTGGTTATTTAAGCATTTTAGCTATTATTGGTCGAGTCTTTTCGAGGTATTGAAAGTCTAATTTTAAACCCATTGGTTGTAGCATTTTACCTAGAGCTTCGTATGATGGTTTTACACTCTCAAAAGAACCAGACACAGCATCATAAGCAGTTTGTTTATAAATGTTTTTTAAAGACATATCCGCTTTTTTATTTAGTAACATTTCAACAATTAGTGGTCTACAAAAGAATGCAGCAGTAATTAACGCCGTTGAGCCATCATTGTTTTGAATGTTTAAATTGGCACCAGCATCTATAAGCATTTTAGCTATTTCTGTTTTTCCAAATAATGCTGCACTAATTAAAGGTGTTGAGCCACCCATTTTTTCCTTTTCATTAATATTAGTACCTGCTTCAATGTGCTGCTTTACAACTTTTCTATTATCAGTTATTACAGCAGTATGAATGTCTATTTTTGGTGTTTCTATTTTAGAAGTGGTTTTATCTTGAGCGGATACCTTATTCTCTTTGCATGATGTTAGCATTATTACCATTGTTAAAATAGTAATGCGCATAATTTTAAACATATTTGAGTGATTTAAACTATTCGTATTTGATTTCATGATTTAATTTTTAATGTTTGTCTTTTGAAAATTCTAAAATGTCTCCTGGTTGACAGTCTAAAGCATTGCAAACTGCAATGAGTGTACTAAAGCGAATTGCTTTTACCTTACCTGTTTTAAGTTTAGATAAGTTAGCTAATGAGATATTTACGGTTTCTGATAATTCGTTAAGTGACATTTTACGTTTTGCCATCATAACATCTAGGTGTACAATAATTTCCATAGCTTATACAGTTTCTTCTAGTTCTTCTTGATACTCAATCCCAGTTTTAAAAATCAAGGAAATAATAAACAGTATACCTGCAAAGAATATAAATTCAGCGCCACCGTATACATAATGCAATACATTAGGAAGATTAATTCCTTTGTCAATTAACCATTGACTATACTTTGCAGCTATTGATGCTAATAAACCAATAGTTAGAGCTGTGTAGCTTATTTTCCTAATTAAAGAACCTACAGTTTTACTAAAAGGGCTTTCATAATTAATATTCATGAAAATTTTGATTACGTAGTAAAACATAAAAGCTTTTATAGCTGATATAATAATTATTAGTAAAACTAATGTTGAGTAATGAGTAGCATCATACGATTTTAGATTAGACAAATCTAATCCCATGTATAAGTTGTTAGCTGCTGCTGTATTACCAAAAATACTTACTAAATATGTATATAATATAGCTCCAGTTTTTATGCATAAACCAAGAAATACAGCCCAAGTCAGGACTTTCATAACCTGTAAAAATTGTTTAGTTTTTGCTTTCATTTTTTTAAATAATATTTTAATTGCGATGCAAATATAGATAAATATTTATTGATAAACGATAAATATATGATATTTTATGATAAATTTAAAAAATGATATTTTTATAAAAGCTACACTATTTTGGCATTATTAGTTTGTTTTGAAAACTTATCTTTTAAGATTTGCATATCATCGCTTACTTTTCTTTCTACCACACGAGCATATATTTGAGTAGTTGCTATTTTTTTATGACCAAGTAGTTTAGAAACCGTTTCGATAGGCGCACCATTGCTTAAAGTGGTTGTAGTTGCAAACGAGTGTCTTGCTATATAGTTTAAATGAACAGTTACTTATATAATCAAGACAATTTATAAGTGCTAATGTTACAATCAACTCCGATTATTATTCTCTAACTTGTACGGATAAGTTTTTATAACCCACTTGAAAAAGGATATATTTTTAAATCGTAGTAGAATAGTTATAAAATCAGCATTTCAAGTGCGTTTGTGGAAAAATTCATAAGATTATGAAAAATAATAGCTGGTAAAATGCTTTTAGAGTAGTAGGTCATCCAACCTAAAATATAGCCTAAAATACCTGTAATGATAAACGCATCTAAAGTAAATGCAAATTCCCAGTCTTGAAGAAAAAGAGAATGCCCAAGTGCAAAAATTAATGTAGTTGCCCAAACTGCTGGATGTCCAAATTTAAATCTTCTACTTCCGGTTATAGTCATTAATAGTCCAAGTAAAATCCCTCGCCATAATTCTTCGTCTAAACCTGGCATGGTCATTTGGTAGCATAAAACTTCCAAATTTAAGTCCTTACTTTTTGAAAATACTATAGTTAATGTAGACATCATAAAAAGTGTTATCAAACCTACCACCAGTATTCTATAAAGGGACTTCTTTTTAGGAAGAGATAAAACATAATCATATTCTTTAAAATGCTTACGCGTAGCGAAATAAAACATTATAGAAAACAGAATAGCCAAGAGCTTTCCTGTCCAATTTTGCTGTGTGATTGGTATTTGAAATGAGGTATATACAATTGGCACGAATATTAAAGCCACATACACCATATGATAAAGTGACGCCAACCCAATATTTTGAGTTAGTTTGACTCTATTCTCTTTAAAAATGAGGATAATAGGCAACGTACCTATTAAAATTAATAATGTTAGTGATAATTGTTCTATCATAGATTATTCTAATTTATTGTATAGAGAAATAATACTTGCTTTGTTCTGTTTTTTATCTAAAAACCCAAGGGTTCCATATTTAGATTTTTGAAGCTCTTCAATGTAATGTACCCATTTTTGAAACTTTTTATTATTGTCATAATTATCATGAGGATTTATACCAATCGTTACAAGTTGGTCTATTTCAAAAGGCTCTATTCCTGTCAGTTGCCAAAATTGATATCCCATGGGGAATAATTTTCCTATGGGCGTTTCTCCATATTCTTTACTATTATGGCTATTTCCACACCAAATCAGCAACTTTGAATTCTCTTCTAACTTATTCAACGCCTTTGCTAAATTTTTGGCTTGCTCTTTTTCTCTCCAGTTTGAACCTTCTGTAGTATTTTTATCAAAGCTTGGTTTGTCTTTTAGGTTTGCTTCATACATAATAAGTGTCCAACCTAAATCTAATGCCGTTTGAATTAAATTTCTCATTTCTGGTTGCATCAGATAACCATATTTATAATTTACTTTTGGAACTTTCCTTGTTAGATTTGCCTCTTTTACAAACATTGTATCAGTTCCTAAAGCTTCTATGGCGATATGCCTAACTCCTTTAGCATGGGCAACCGGTAAAATAGCTTTACCAATCTCACGTGACCTAATATTTCTCTTTTGTCCATAATGTGCTTCATTCATCATCACAATTTGATGATTTTCAAACGCATATTCAATGATTTCTTCGGGTGCTATAAGGTTCTTGAAGTCTTCATTTTGTGCACTGATTGGCAAAATCATGATTAAACAAATGATTAAGTTTAAACATTTGATGTTCTGTAAATTCATAATTTTCTTATATAATAGTTGAGTGTATCAAACAAATGCTCGCCCCTTAAATCTTTGGCAATAATTTTTCCTTTGGGGTTTAATAGAAAAGATGTAGGAAACTTACTTATGTTATACATTTTTTTTAAATCTTCTGACATTAAAATCTGCGGCCATTCTAATTTGTACTTCTCCAATGCTTTTATTAATAAATCTTCAGTTTTACTATCATAAGCCAAACCTAAAAACTCAATTTTAGATTTGTCAATATTTTTATAAGTATGTTTTAAATTTGGAATTTCCTTTATACAAGGTGCGCACCAACTGCCCCAAAAATCCAGGTAAAGATATTTGCCTTTAAAATCTTTAAGATGTATCGAGTCTTTTGTTAAATAATTCGCTTCATTTAATTCAGGTGGGTAAAAGCCTACTTCCGCCGAATGAATGATTGAATCAGCAGGTACTTTATATAAATACAAATGATTATTTCTAACACCAAGATTTTTGAATGTAGTGCCATTGTCAATTTTAAAGTAATCATTCTTTTTTACAGTAATGTCTTTATCGATTGTTGTATCAAAAAACGTTATATCTGTTTTGTATTTAAACCCTGGACTAAAAAATCCATGGTTAAGACTAAATTCCAAAGTATCTAACTTTGCACTTGCATGCGTAGGGAAATTATAAGCCAAAGTTCTATCCTTATAAAGATAGACCGCAATTTTAGTATTTACCTTTTGAATGGAATCTGATTTATATACTTCGTACCAAATATCATGGGCAATACGCTTTGCTTGTAAATTTAAATCTGAATAATCTATTGCGACTGCCCTATTGGCTATCTCATCTCTTACTGAATTATCGTGATTTGTATCTATCTTGTAAAATAGCTCGTCGTTCTTATCTCTATAGATAACTAAAGTAATGCTGCTCTTCAAATCTTTTGGTGAGTACAGATTATTGATTGAGTCTAATTCTTCATAGGCCGACATCATTGCCGTATAAAATGCTGGACTTATTTTTCCTTGTTTAAAGTTTTGATAAAAAAATTGTCCTTGGTTAACTATACGAATCCTATTAATTCCAAAATCTTTCCATTCATCAGAAATACCATCTATTTTTTTATATGTGTCTTTGTAAAAACCTTCAATAGCATCAGAGTTAATGTCGTCTTTCCAAAGTAATGGTTTATAAGATGGCTTAAAATTATCATAGCCCGTATGAAAAGTTAAGGGTAAGGCTAAAATTGGGTCGTCTTGTTTTTCTGCTTTATTATTTTCAGTATTACAGCTTGACAGTAGCAGAACCACAAACAATAATGACAAAATTTCAATAGCGCGAATTAACTTGACTAATCGCTTCGCTTTAGGTTTAAAGCTCATTTTATTCTATTAAAATTATCGTTTGAATTCATATTTAGTTTCCTCCAATTGGCATTAATGGATGTACCTCAATTTTAGTAGATATATCATTAAAAATTGGGTTTTCTTTTGCAATGCTAACAGCCTCATCTATATCTTTTGCAGTGCTATGGAAAAAACCTGCAACTAATTCCTTATCGTCGTTAAAAGGTTCATCATTAAGAATACCATTATTTTCTGTAACAATTCTACTGCCCGATTTTTCAATAGGATTGGCATTTTTTAAGATTCCTTCTTTCATAAGGTTTCCTATATAAACTCCACCATGTTCCATATGTTTTTGTAATTGCTCTGGTGTGAGGTCAGTCCAAACGCTTCCTTCTGTCTTAATAATCAATAGATAATCTTTCATTGTGATATGATTTTAATTGTTTTAGTTTATAACTGAATTACCAAGTCCACAAAACCCCTAAAAAAATCAGTTTGGTAATCAAAGCCTTCATGGTCGGCACATCGTACTGCAACGATATTTTTTTCTGGAATAATGACTAAATAATTTCCTCTGTATCCATCAGCATAATACGCAACAATGTCATTGCTGTAAATTCGTTTGCTTGACAACAAATCTCTGCCTAAACTTTCATTTAGAGTCTTACTCCATTGGTCACCAAATACTCCCTTTAAATCCTTGAAGAAATCATTCTTGTTTTCATAGAGTTTATTCTTTAAAGGTTTCATTTTCTTAAGAAAAGATTTATTGACATTGGCAAATTTCCAAGATTTCCAAATGCTATCATCAATAATTCGTTTCTCAAAAGCAGGTTTTCGCCACCAAAGCAATCCAAATCTTGGGTCAAATTTTTGGCCTTGTTTATAGGATTCTTCAATCCATGATTCGCTAATGATTCGTTTGCCATTGTATATGCCATTGTTTAAGAGTAATTCGCCAAATTTTATAAAGTCTGATGCCTTAATATAAAATGCACCGTGAGTTGTTGGATTTCCGTCTTCATCTTGTACCCAATCGTAATCTGCTATGTCCATGGGCTTGTAGAATTCATCCACAAAAAAATGGTCAAAACGTTTTCCTGATGCTCTTTCAACTATGCCACCCAATAAGGCTACTGCTTTATTGTTATAATCAAAATTTTCTCCAGGACTATTTGTGAGTTCTGCAGCAAGAGCTAAATCAATAATGTTTTTTACTTTGTAATTGGGCGCTGGTTCTAATTCGATACCAGCATTTTGATAATTTTGAATGCCAGAAGTATGGTTTAAAAGCATTCGAATGGTGACATCCTTTTTCTTTCCTTGTTTCCATTCTGGAAATAAGGTATAAACTGGTTGGTCTAACGAATCTAGCTGCTTGTTGTCTATGAGTTTCCCTATGGCAAGATTTACTAAAGACTTACCTGCTGAAGCAATATATATTGGCTTCTCTTCTTTCCCGAAATAATCTTCATAAATTGTTTTACCATCTTTGATTATAATAATGGCATCAGAGTGGGTTTCTTGGGCTTTAGTTTTGATTTCATTTAGTGCATTCTCATTTATATCTTGAGAAAAAACAGTATTGGAATAGGTAATTAGAAATAAACTTAAAATAAGTGTACGCATATGTTTTGTGATTGACTCTTTTCAAATCACAAATCTATTACCACTAATTATCTCTAAAGAATTTTAAACATTACACGAGATACAGTGTAATGTATTTATTGATTTTTCAGATGCTTTAAATACTCCTTTGGTGACGTTTTCTTTATTCTTTTGAAGATTCTGTAAAACGATACATAACTCTTAAAACCACACTCGCTAACAATATAATCTAATGAGTACTCTTTGTGGGCACCGTTATTCAATTTCTCAACAACAGCTTCGAGACGATATTCATTAATGAAGTCATAAAAGTTTTTATGAAAGCCTTTATTAATAACCATAGAAAGATTGGACCTATTCCAACCTATCAAATTAGCCAATGTCTGCAAGTCCAAATCTTGACTTAAGTAAGGTTGATGTTTCATCATAAAAGCAGTAAGTTCAGATTTAGAAGTATTCAGATTCTCATGTTCAATAACACTCCTTTGCTTTTCTTCAATTTGTATCTCGTTAGCGGTTTCGAGAGTTTTAATGTTGAATATAGAAATCAATATAAAATGTGGAATTAAGGAAAAGATAATGAACAAGCATTTGTCTAAAACTTCAGTATTATAATCAGCATATTGTACCAATAATGAAACTGGAATGGCAATGATGCATATACTAGCCCAAAAAACCAATTGATTGGAAAATAGCTGTAACTCAATATCATTATTGGCTGACGTATTCAGCAAATGGACTTTATGTTTTTTATTAGCTATAAAGGTTTTGGCAGAATAATAAATGGCAAACAAAAGATACAATAGTACTATCCAAATTGGGTCATTTATGCCATCCTCATGGTACATATTCAACTTATCATTGTCATTCATTAAAATAGTTGGCATAAACAATAACAGCATTAGTATCGGAAAAATAAAATGCACATACCAATACTTGACCTTACCATTTAACTGATTTTGAAACACATAAACCAAAGGAAGAATAAAGAAGAATAAGGGACTTGTAATAAATAAGAGTTTAGGATAGTGAGTCTCTAAATTTGAAAACCTAATAATTCTCTCAAAAAGAATTAATATAACACAAAACAAAAACACATTAACCCATAACGCATATTTAGGTTTATAGCGGCTACTATTTTTAATTAAAAAAACTATTGCTATAATGGCATTAATAATACCACTAAATAGAATTAAAGATGACCAATCATATAACAGCATTCTCACTATAATCCATATCATATTAAATTGGAAAGTTAAACTAAATTAAATAAATCCATATTGATGCCATTACGTAAAATTGAAAAGTATATTACCATTTTGCATATAACTCTCGCGTGAGTTCTTCGATTTAATTAGTTAGAGCTTGTATTTATTTTTTTTAAATGATTACTTTTTATGGCATTTTAAAATAGTTTTGCGTGTGTATTTTAGGATTGTATCGAAAATCACTACTTATTGGAAAGTAAAATAAAAAATAATAGTGACTTGATTTTTTTTCAAATCACTATTATTTCTAAATATAGTTAGCTGTAGTTTTTACCTATAGTTTGAAGAAAAATCCTCAAGTCCTTGAGCAAAAGGTTGTATTGGTTCATCCACTTCATTTATGGCCAATTGATTCGCGAGATTTGATAATACTTTAGCCGAAATGTTAGTGATGACATCTAAAGCCTGTGCATTGTTGTAACCAGCATTTCTGAAGTTTTCAAGCACAGTATCACTTACGCGTCCGCTTGTACTATAAACTGCCTTTGCAAACTCGTGTAATGCATTGAATTTTTCATTACTTAATGCAGTTCCATTACGTAAAGCGTTTAGGTCTTCTTCAGCAGAACCGAAAAGCACTTTACCAGCGAGCGTATGCCCAGCAGTGCAATATTTACATTCGTTTTCTACGGCTATAGTCAATTGTACAATATTGTTTTCTTCTGGCGTTAAATTGCCCAACTTTTCAAGATGCCATTGCATATGCGTGTATGATAACAATGCGGCGTCTGAATTGCTCAACAATTTTCCAAGATTAGGCACGAACTGAAAAATTTCATTATACCAATCGTATACGGCTTGCACTTCTTTTGATGGGTTTTCTTGTAATTCTAAATCAAACCCTCTTACTGTTTTTTTCTTTTCTAATGTTTCCATTTTTCTTATTTATTGTTTCAAATATTGATTATAGTATTGGTACAATGTGAAATACATCTATATAAGGTGCTCCTGCACTTCGTTTAGCGACATTGTCTTGAAATACTTTTGTTTTTTCAAATCGTTCTTGAGAATCTACACCACCTTTCCACTCTGCAAAAGCAATAACTGATGGATGATAGTTTTGGTCATTTGCACCTTGATATGGATTAAGATTTACAATTGGTGTGTACCCAAATTCAGGTTTTGAAGCTGTAGGTAAAACTGCTTGAAAATATTCTTGAAGTAGATTAGCTTTTTCAGGGTTGATAAAAATGCCTGCAAAGTCATAGGTTTTGTCCGAAGACAGGTTTACGGTGACATCTTTTTCAACTTGAAAATAGCCTTGACTTAAAAAAGAAAGCGCATTGTCTCTGATGTTTCGAAGCTTTAAATATTCAGGATTCCTTTCAAAAGCACGCTTTTGTTCTAGGCTTTCCCACTCAAAGAAAACAACCATCTGGTTAGGCTTGTTTCCCATAACAGTTTTTGTAACTGCAAAACTTGCAATAGGTCTCGCTCCATAAGGCATTGCTACTGGCATTACTTTAGGAAAGTATTCTTCCATAAACGCTTTTTGTCCATCTGGTTTTACAGTAAGTAAGGCTACTTCAATAAGTTTACCTGTTTTAAAAGTAATGTCTGCTTTTTTTACTTCAGTTTTTACAGGTTCAGTAGTATTCTCTGCTACTACTTTTGGTTTTTTATTGTTGTTTTCGCAAGAGGCAAACGCTGTAAACGAGGCCAACAATAGTGTCATTGTTAAAAATTTAATACGGTTCATTTTACTGTATTTTATATGTTATTAATTATTTACAATACAAAGATGTATACAGAAAGTGTCTCAATTTTTTTTATGTAGTGAATGGGAAAAGGAAATAAAAAGAAAGTTATTTTTTGAAGTAAACGGGAAACGTTTAAGCAATAACTAATGAAGATACATCAAAACTTCGACTCACGGGAATCTCTGTATCGTGTTGATTTTGTGTGATATATCTTTTTTTTGCGTTGCCAAATAGTTGAAACGGTTGATGCATATTTATGATATACGATTTGTGAATACGAGAGAAATATTCGGGCAGTTGCGGTGTTACTGTTTTTAAGGTTGCACGGACTAATTTCTGTTCTAATCTAAAGTTTTGGAAAAAATAGAGTCTTGTATAGTTGTCTTCTGCTTTAAGAAAGAGCAATGTGTTTAGATTAATACGAAGTGTTTCCTTAATATCTGTACGTAGCGTGATATAGTTATTATCCTCAACGTCTTGAGGTAATTTAATTTCAGAAACTAGTTGCTGGTAACGTTTCCATTTATATAAAGGTTCTAATTGTGGGTCTGTAAGGATAAAGAGAATTCCGGTACGCGCTCTCCAGCCACATTCAATATAATTCATTGTTTGTTCCCAATCATTACGACCAGAATATACCTGTGCAAAGTAATTATGATGTACTCTATTAGGTTCTTTTTTTGATAAATCTCTAAAATATTTCAGATACAATTCTGCTTCATCATCCATTCCAAATTTTCCAAAGAAGTACCCCATTCTTGGTGTAAAATCTAGACTGTTCGGAAGTGCTTTTTTTAATTTGTTATAATAAGAAGTCGCTTTACGTTCGCTACCTTGTAATGAGTTTAGGTACATTAAATTTTCTAAAGAGGAATTATCATTAGGTATCATCTTTAAAATAGATAAGAATGTTTTTTCAGAATCTTCATATCTTTTTGCACTCAATTGTACATCGCCTATCATATTTAGAATACTTGTGGATATTGGGTCGAATTCCAATGCAGAATATAAGGCATCTAAAGAAGCATCATATTCCTTTAAACCATACCAAAAAAATGATAATTGTTGATAGGCTTCACTAGCATCAACATAATTCTCTAAACCTTTTTCTATACTGTTGTAAATATTAGTCCAATCCAACTCATAGAAAAAATCAATTAGATTTTTATCGATAATAGCTTCTCCAGAGTTTGGATTGATTTCCAATGCCTTTTCAATCCGTTCTCTTGCTTGAGGATATACGTTTTTGGGTAGTTCATATCCACGACCTGCCTGAAACACCAGACATTTGGCGAGTTTTAGATATGCTGGCGCAAAGTCTGGTTCGGCATTGATTACTTTTTCATAATACTCAACTGCTAATTTTACATTGCCTTGTGTCCATCTATTAAAATGATAATTACCTAGAACGTACAGTTGATGAATTTCAGGATTTTGAATTTTAGCATTAACTACAATCTCATCATTAGAAATGCGAAGCATTTTCTTAAGGTGCGTTAGTGATAACTCTCCTAATTTGAATAAATCATTTTTATCAACTTTAAATGTTACTTGTTTCTGTTTATCTTTTTTGAGGTTATTATATTTAAGTGTTACTTCAATTAAACCCTTTTTCTCTGAAAGGCTTCCAGTAACCAAATAATTAGCATTAAGCTGCTTTCCTACAATCTTTAAATCAGAACTGGTTTCTGAACTTGTATTTGTTGAATCTTTTGAAATAACCACATAGGATGCTTCAGCACTAATGTTAGATATTAGCACTTCTTGAATAATAGGAACCAAGAATTTAATATTCGCGCTTTTAGTTTGAAGTGGTAATATGGCAAGTCTTTTTGTCATTAATACAAATGTAGTTAGAATAACAATTAATCTTTGAAATTTGTAGTGAATGGGAAAGTAAAATATAAAAATCGATTTAATTTTGAAGAAAATATAGAATGATTCCACACGATTTTATTTTAGAGTTTCTTTATCCATTACCAATTAGAACAAAGAAAATGTTTGGCAATGTGGCTATTTATTACGGTAATAAAATTATTTTGGCTACACGACAAAAAAAAGAAAACCCTGTAGATAATGGCATTTGGGTAGGTACTAAAACTGAACATCACGAAGCTTTAAAAACATTGATTCCTGAATTACGACATTTAGAAACGTATAAAATAAAAACGTGGCTTTTGCTTCACGAAGATGAACCTAATTTTGAAGAGCGTGCTCAACAAATAGCACAACTTATTAAAGACAATAGTGATTTAATTGGGAATATTCCGAAACCAAGAAAAAAAAACTTATGATACCAGAACATGTTAAAAACAGAAAGGGCGCAAGAAGCTTAAAAGACCTTAATCCAGAAGTAATCGAATACTTGAATAAAGGCTTGATAGAAACTAGAAATTTAATGGAATGGTTGGCAACAGACCAGTTGTCACTTCTAAAATTAGTTTTAAAAGATTTAAGCAAAGAAAACTGGTATTCCGATTTTGAGGTTGCTGTAAATGCTCAAAAGAAGCCTACAGCCAATAGTAATACAAAAATGATAGGTCAAACTTTAGGATTGCTAACTTCAGATAATTCTATATATGATGTATTAAAAGAGTATACATCAGATTTAGTACGATGTTGGTCTTGTTGGGCAGAGAGTACTCATTTTGATTCAGTCGCAGATTTAATTAATGCTATGAAACCTTACGCAGCAGATACTCATTTTGGTGTAAGAGAGGTTGTTATTTTTGCTAGTAAAGAACGAATGATTGAAGACCTAGATACTGCTATTGATATTTTGTCTAAATGGACAAAAGATGAAGATGAGAATATCAGACGTTTTGCAGTTGAGTCTTTACGTCCTATCGGTGTATGGACAAAGAAAATTCAAGCTTTTCAAGAATATCCAGAAAAAGGAATTTCTCTTATTGAACCATTAAAATCTGATGCCTCAAAATATGTACGTGATTCCGTAAGTAATTGGCTTAATGACGCCAGTAAGTCTCAACCTGATTGGGTAAAATCTATTTGTAGTAAATGGGAAAAAGAATCACCAACTAAAGAGACGGCTTATATTATCAAAAAAGGATTGCGAACGATTAATAAGTAGACCTTGTTCTGTTACTATTACAAAACTAATTGTTTTGACATCTATTTAGCGATTATTTTAATTTTGCGGTATCCATTTCTAAACTTGTATTATTAATTCAATTATTTATAGTTCTTTTCATCTTATTTTGAGATAAGGCTGTACTCAATTTTCGCATATCCTCACTTACTTTCTTTTCTATCACACGAGCATATATTTGGGTAGTTGCTATTTTTTTATGGCCAAGTAGTTTAGAAACCGTTTCTATAGGCACACCGTTACTTAAAGTGATTGTAGTTGCAAAAGTATGTCTTGCCATATGAAAGGTTAAATTCTTTTTAATCCCACATATATCTGCAATTTCTTTTAGGTAGCTATTGATTTTTTGATTGGATAAAATAGGTAATAAACTATTAGCGGTAATTACTCTTGGATTGTCTTGGTACTTAATTATCAATTCCTTTGCTTGTTGAAGTATAGGTATCTTAACTGGCGTTTTAGTTTTTTGTCTTTTCGTTACAATCCAATCATTACCATCAATTCCTTTAACTATATTATTTTTGGTTAAACCATTCATATCAATAAATGAAATACCTGTATAGCAGCTGAAGATAAATAAGTCTTTTACAATATTTATACGATTTACTTCACTTGAGAATTCTTCTAATGATTGTAGTTCAGTAGTAGATAAAAATTCTCTTTCTCTTTTTTCAAATTTAGATTTAAACCTAACAAATGGATCTCTATCTATCCACTCTAAATGAAAAGCCATTGTAACCATTTTTCGTAACCGCTGTAAATGTTTCATAGCTGTATTATTACTAATCTTACGTTGGTGGTCTGTTGGTTGATATGCTTTTAAGTAATATTCAAAATCTACTATAAATGCATAGTTTAGTGAGTTTAAAAACAAATTATCTGTATTATACTTTTTTACCAGGAACTGCTTAAGATATTTTTGAGTAGTCCTGTAATGCTTCATAGTATCTTTATGAAGCTTTTGCTCCATCAATTCGTTGTGATAATCAAACAACTCGATTAAACTTCTGGATTTTTCATCTTCTCCTAAAAATCTTGCTTTAATAGCTTGGGAAGTGATTAATTTGTTTTCGCTTAATAATTCCTCATATGCTTCGTAAACTTTATTACGAATTTGGTTTAAATACTGATTTAACAGTTTAGCGTTTTGTTTGTTTCCTTTAACCTTACCGAGTTTAGAATCCCAGTCAGAAATAAAAACCTTACGCTTAAGGCTGATATTTACCCTTTTACCATTTACAGTAATTCGTGCGTAAATTGGAACTTGATTGTTTTTTGTTCTTGAAGCAGTAACCCAGAACAGAAGTGAGAATGTTGAACGAGCTCTCATAGTTGACGTCTTTTAATTAAACATTATTTAAAGACGAAAGTCAAATCAACTATTTGAAAAACAAGATTTTATAGCTTATTCGGTTAACACTTTTTCAAAAAGTTATTTGTTAACCGATTTGTAATCATAACATATGAAATAATGTCAAATTTTATTATAGCCTAAAAACTACAAAACCTTGCAAATCATATAGTTTGCAAGGTTTTTTCACTATTTGTTATAGTGCTGTAGTGATCGCGACAGGATTCGAACCTGTGACCGTCTGCTTAGAAGGCAGATGCTCTATCCAGCTGAGCTACGCGACCGGACCGAATGTTTTAAAAATGTCTACTAGACATTTTTCACGAAGGAATCAACTGGCAAGTTGACTTACCTTCTTAACACCAATTACAAGATTAGCTAAACTGATCCTGAAAGAGTTATTGCAAAAAGCTAGGCTTTTTACAAAAGCTTTAATTAATTTTTCATGAAAATAAATTTTCAACAAAATAGTTTTAAGCTTTTTGTCGGGGTGGCAGGATTCGAACCTGCGACCTCCGCGTCCCAAACGCGGCGCGATAACCGGGCTACGCTACACCCCGAAAATTGGTTATCTAATAGCGGAGAGACTGGGATTCGAACCCAGGCAACACTTACGCGTTGACAGATTAGCAATCTGCTCCATTACCACTCTGGCACCTCTCCTATTTATTTAAAGAACTTTTGCAATAAAATTGCGGATGCAAATGTAACTTTTCATTATAAAGAACGCAACTATTTTATTCAATTTTTTAAAATAATTATTCAGGATATTCTATACGCAAATGATAAATGTTTGCTAGTTTACGCTTTAGCACTTTTTTGATAGATTGTATTTCTTTAAAAGTAATATTAGAATTTAAGAATTGTCCGTTATCCATTTGCTTGTTGATAATATTTTCAACAAAATCATCAATCTTATTTGATGTCGGCTCTCTTAAACTTTTTGAAGCAGCTTCTACACTATCGCACATCATTAAAATTGCAGTTTCTTTACTAAAAGGTTTTGGTCCCGGATATTTAAAATCTGTTTCATTAACAGAGTCATTTACTGACTTCTCTTTCATATAAAAATAATAAACTGTACTCGTACCATGATGTGTTCTAATAAAATCGATTACTCGATCAGGAAGCTTATTTTTTTTAGCTATTTCAATTCCTCTTATAACATGGTCGATGATTAATTTAGAACTCTCTTTAGAGGATAATTCATCATGTGGATTTGTACCTGTAGCTTGATTTTCAGTAAAAAATTCAGGGTTTTTCATTTTACCAATATCATGATAAAGCGCACCTACTCTAACCAACATAGCATTAGCTCCTATTTCATTAGCAGAAGCTTCAGCTAGATTTGCTACATTAAGTGAATGATGAAAAGTTCCAGGCGCCCTATTTGAAAGCTCTTTTAATAATTTAGAATTCGTATCTGACAACTCTAATAAAGATACATCTGACACCAAACCAAATATCTTTTCGTATGCATAAATAAGAGGTTGTACAAATAATGTGGCTAAACCTCCTAGGATAAATAACCCAAAAGTTTCTAATTCAATAGTTTCAATAGTCCCCTCATGAATCACAAAAAAAGCAAAATAGGCAATTATATATATTAAAGTAATTTGACCTACAGATATAAATAAATTTGCTCTTTTATATAACTCAGATACAGTTAAAATAGTAACTATACCAGCAATTATTTGCAAAAACATATACTCATAACTATTAGGTACAATAGATCCTAATAATAAAACTGTAATAACATGAGCAAACAAACCAAGTCTGGCATCAAAAAAGGCTTTTAAAATTAATGGCAGAATACAAATTGGAACTACATAAATGTATTGTGAATTATAGTTTACAATTAAAGTGGTGATTAAAACAATGATAATGATATTGAAAAATATGAATGTTACTTTAGTATTGTTATTAAATACATCCAATCTATACTTTCGTAAAAACAATAAGAGCATTAATAATGCTAATGAAACTAATACTGTATAAGCTGTAATAATCCAGTTATAGTTTGATTCATTCCAGGTTTGTGATTTGTATTCAGACTCTAAAGATTTAAGTATGTTGTACTGATCTCCCTCTACTACTTCTCCTTTTGATATGATTAAAGTTTCTTTTTCTACACTACTTCTGGTAGGAGAAATAATACTTATGGCATCTTCTAAAGCTTTATCTGTTAAGCTTTTATCTAATTGTAAATTGGGCTTTACAATTTCAAAAAACAATGCTTTATAATTATTACTAAATTCTTGTAGACCAACATTATTTATAAAGTTATCAATGTGTTGACCTAAAACATTTTGATTAATTAAATCGCTAAAAGTAGCCGTATTTATTTCAATTCTATTATTCAGAATTTTAACAACTTTATCATTATCAAAATCATAATTATCATCCAAAACACCTAAACTATACATATCACTTAAGAGCGATTGTCCGGACTTAAATAAACCTTGTGTTTGAGTTTTTGAAAGTGAATCTGGAAAAAATGACTTAAAATCTTTTGCGTAGTTGTCATTTACTTCTTTAAAAATAGAACTATCTAATGAAAAGTATAAAATAGAATTTCTCTTGATTATTTCTTTTTCTTCATCTAACTCTTCGGTAGTTTTCTTTATAGCAAAATCAAAAGGAGCATATAAATTTTCAGATTGCCAAGGTTTTCCTTTTTCAAAATTATATTTAAATTTTCCGCGTTTTGGAAATAGGTAAACAATTAAAAAAGTTGCACTTATAAACAAGAGCACCTTGTAAATAAGAGAATGGTTTTTATAGAAACTATTAATGAAATCTTTCATTTATTTATGTAACTAATCAAATGTAGTAAAAACTATTCTTTTTTAAATTCATTTATATAGTTCATTACTTCCATTATCCTCTAAAATTGATTAATTTCGTACTCTCAAAATTAAATTTCCCATATAATGAATAAAGAAGTTGTAATTGTATCTGCTGCAAGAACACCAATAGGTAGTTTTCTTGGATCATTATCTACAATTCCTGCTCCCAAATTAGGAGCTATTGCTATTAAAGGAGCGCTTGATAAAATAAATCTCAAGCCAGAATTAGTTGAAGAAGTTTTAATGGGTAATGTAGTTCAAGCTGGTACAGGACAAGCTCCTGCTAGACAAGCTGCTATTTATGCAGGAATTCCAGATACTGTTCCTTGTACAACTGTAAATAAAGTATGTGCTTCTGGAATGAAAGCTGTCATGCAAGCTGCTCAAGCTATTAAATTAGGAGATGCAGATGTAGTTGTAGCTGGTGGAATGGAAAATATGAGTTTAATTCCTCATTATATGCATGCTCGTAGTTCTACTAAATTTGGACCTATAACTTTAATTGATGGTATGCAAAAAGATGGTTTAGTTGATGTTTATGACCAAAATGCCATGGGTGTTTGTGCTGATGCTTGTGCTGTTGAATATAAGTTTTCTCGTGAGGATCAAGATAAGTTTGCAATTCAATCTTACAAACGGTCTACTGCTGCTTGGGATGCTGGAAAATTTGATAATGAAGTTGTCCCTGTTGAAGTACCACAGAGACGTGGAGAACCAATTATAGTTTCTAGAGACGAAGAGTATACTAATGTAAAAATGGAAAAAATTCCTACTTTACGTCCTGCGTTTACGAAAGATGGAACCGTTACTGCTGCTAATGCGTCGACCATAAATGACGGAGCTGGAGCAATGGTACTAATGAGTAAAGAAAAAGCAATTGAATTAGGTTTAAAACCACTAGCAACAATAAAAAGTTATGCAGATGCAGCTCATGAACCAAAATGGTTTACAACTGCTCCTGCTAAAGCTTTGCCAAAGGCATTAGATAGAGCTGGAATATCTATTAATGATGTAGATTATTTTGAATTCAACGAAGCCTTTTCTGTTGTTGGTTTAGCTAATATGAAACTATTAGGCTTAAATGATAAAAATGTCAATGTAAATGGTGGAGCAGTTTCATTAGGTCATCCTCTAGGATGCTCTGGAGTTAGAATATTGATAACCTTATTAAATGTTTTAGAACAAAATAATGCAAAAATTGGTGCTGCTGCAATTTGTAATGGTGGTGGCGGAGCTTCTGCACTAGTTTTAGAGCGTAACTAATAGTTTTTTAATGCAATACGGAATTTGTAATTTAAGCATTGTTCCATTACGATCTGAAGCATCTGATAAAAGTGAATTAATATCCCAAGTTTTGTATGGAGATCATTTTAAGGTTCTTGAGCAACGTAAATCTTGGAGTAGAATTCGTTTAGCATTTGACAAATATGAAGGCTGGGTTGATAATAAACAATATCAAGAGATTTTAAAAGAAGAGTATGACTCTCTGGATAACTCTGAAAGTTTACTATCAAATGATTTAGTAGAGTTTGTTGAAGACGAGAGTAAAAACTTATATTCTGTACCATTAGGCTCCTCAATTAATGGTTTAAAATTATTAAAACATACTTTTGATGGATCTAAAATTTCTGGAAAACAAGATAAGAGCAAGATTATAGAGAATGCATTTATGTATTTAAATGCACCTTATCTTTGGGGAGGAAAAACACCTTTTGGTATTGATTGCTCGGGTTTTACCCAAATGGTTTATAAACTTAATGGGTATAAATTATTAAGAGATGCCTCTATGCAAGCTACTCAAGGTGAAGCATTGAGTTTTATTGAGGAAAGTGAACCTGGAGATTTAGCTTTTTTTGATAATTCAGAAGGTGATATTATTCATGTTGGTATAATTATGAAAGATAATTATATTATTCATGCGCATGGTAAAGTGAGAATTGACAGATTAGATCATTCAGGTATTTATAATATAGATAAGGGTTTACATACTCATAAATTGCGAGTGATAAAAAAAATTATATAAAAAAAGCGCTAATTATAATTAGCGCTTTTTTTATATAATTATTGCGACTGTTAGTTACCAGATTCTAACATTTCAACTTTTGCTTTCATGGCATTAAACTTATCATCCTCTCCAATTGCACTATATATATTCATTAGTGTTTTTGCAGCCTGCAGATTGGTTGCGTTTTGGCTCATTACAGCCTCCAAATAAGGTACTGCTTCTTTATAAAGGTTTTGTCTTTTAACTTGTAACTCTTCATAACGTCTATCATCTGCCGCAGAACTTCCTAAACCATTCATTTCCTCAATTATATTATTTTCATCAGCTAAAATTAGAGCAGCTAAATTGATTTGAGCTGAAGAATAGGATGGATCTACTTCAATAGCTTTTTTGTAATATTTTTTTGCTGTTTCTGCATCTCCTGAATCAGCAGATACTACACCAAGGTTATATAAAAGCTCAACATTGTTTGGGTCTTTAGAAGATGCTTCCTCCATTAGCTCCTTAAATTTATCGGTATTACCCATTTTATAGTAAACATTAGCTTCTGTAAGCAGTAAATTTGTGTCATCAGGATTTAATTTTCTTGCTTCATTGAGAGCAGCTACTGCTTTATCATTCTCTCCATTTTGAGTATAGATCAATGCAATGTTTTTTATAATTTCTGCATTTTTAGATTCCGTTGGTCTATCACTAGGTTTTAAATGAGTCCCTGCTTTAACAGATAAGTCTCGCATTTGTTCATTATCAAATACTTCAACTTGATTAGTTTCGGCGCTAACAGCAGTAAACTCTCTTTCAATACCTGTATAGTTCATATCTCTTAACTCTTCATAAAGACTTAATGCTTTATTAAAGTCTTTTCCATTTACAGCAGCAGATGAAGCATAATATAAATACGAAGTGTCAATAGGTGAAATTCGATAAGCTCGTTCAAAATATTTTGAAGAAGTTTTAAAATCACTAGACTGATAGGCATTATTCCCTTTAGTTAAAAAAGTATTAACCATAGATTTAGTTAACTCATTTGCTTCAGATGAATTTTGTAAGTTTTTTAAACTTTCTATTGCAGTGTCAATATCGACATCTGACCCAGCTCCATTAGCATACAGTGCTTGACCTTTTAATAAGTAAAATTTGTCTTTAGTTTTATCATCCATAGAAGCTAATAACGCTTCTGCTTGATTTATTGCAGCTTTTGCTTCTGCATAATTACTTTTGTTAATAGCTTTTTCAGCCATTTTAATCTCTTTCTTTTGAGCAAAAGAATATGAACCAATAGAAAAAGCTAATGCTATTAATACGAGTTTTTTCATTTTTGTTAGTGTTTAATTATAAGTGTTATTATTTATCGTCTTCATTAATATCAAGAGTTGTGCCATCTTGATTATGATCACTATTTTCAGACTTTTCAGATACTATTATATTTCCATCATCATCTAAATCAACATCTTCGTCGTCATGCATTACTTTAGCAACTGCAGCAATAGAATCGGATCCTTTTAGGTTTATTAATTTAACTCCTTGTGTAGCTCTACCCATAACTCTTAAATCTTCTACTGCCATGCGTATGGCTATTCCCGATTTATTAATAATCATTAAGTCATCAGAATCCGTTACATTTTTAATTGCTACTAAATTACCTGTTTTTTCTGTAATGGAAATAGTTTTTACACCTTTTCCTCCTCTGTTAGTAATTCTGTAATCTTCTAAACTTGATCGTTTTCCGTATCCATTTTCAGAAACTACAAGAATATTACTATCCATATCATTAACAGCAATCATACCAACTACTTCATCTGTTTTTTCGTTGGCAAGTTTAATCCCTCTAACACCAGAAGCATTTCTACCCATTGGTCGTGTTTTAGCTTCTTCAAAACGAATTGCTTTACCAGATTTTAAAGCTAACATCACTTGGCTTTCACCAGTTGTAAGCTTAGCTTCTAATAACTCATCATCGTCTTTTATTGTTATGGCATTAATACCATTTGTTCTAGGACGAGAGTATTGTTCTAAAGATGTTTTTTTAACTTGTCCCTTTTTAGTTGCCATAATTACATAATGATTGTTAATGTAATCTTCTTCTTTTAAATCTTGAGTACAGATAAAAGCCTTTACTTTATCTTCCTGATCAATATTTATTAAGTTTTGAATAGCTCTACCTTTAGATGTTTTACTTCCTTCGGGAATTTCATAAACTCGCATCCAAAAACACTTTCCTTTTTGAGTAAAGAATAACATATATTGATGGTTAGTACCAACAAATAAATGTTCTAAAAAGTCTTCGCTTCTAGTTGTGGAGGCCTTTTGTCCAACTCCTCCTCTATTTTGAGTTTTATATTCTGAAAGAGATGTACGTTTTATATATCCAGCGTGAGATATTGTAATTACTACCTTCTCATTTGGGATCATATCTTCAATACTTAAATCGCCACCTGCATATTCAATTATAGAACGTCGCTCATCTCCATACTTGTCTTTAACAACTTCAAGCTCTTCCTTTATTATGTTCATACGACGCTCTTTCTTATCAAGAATATCTTTTAAATCCTCAATAGTTTTCATTATTTCATCGTATTCACTTCGTAGCTTATCTTGTTCTAAACCTGTAAGCTGACGCAAACGCATTTCTACAATCGCTTTAGCTTGAACTTCTGATAATTTAAAACGCTCAATTAATTTTTCGCGAGCTTCATCAGCATTAGAAGATGCTCTGATTAAAGCTATAACTTCATCAATATTATCTGATGCTATAATTAGTCCTTCAAGTATATGCGCACGTTCTTCAGCTTTGCGCAATTCGTAAGTTGTACGTCTAACTACTACCTCATGTCTATGCTCAACAAAATAATGTATAAGCTCTTTTAAGTTTAATAATTGAGGTCGACCGTTTACCAATGCAATATTATTAACACTAAATGATGATTGTAAAGCAGTGTATTTAAATAACTTATTAAGAACGATATTCGGTATAGCATCGCGTTTAAGTACATAAACTATTCGCATTCCTTTTCTATCAGACTCATCACGAATTGTAGAAATACCTTCTATTTTTTTATCATTAATTAAGTCAGCAGTTTTTTTAATCATATCTGCTTTATTAACTTGATAAGGTATTTCAGTAACAATAATACATTCTCGTCCTTTAACTTCTTCAATAATGGCTTTACCACGCATCACTATACGCCCTCTTCCAGAATGAAAAGCCTCTTTTACACCATCATATCCATAAATAGTACCTCCAGTAGGAAAATCAGGCGCTTTAATATGCTGCATTAATTCATCTATCTCAATATCATTATTGTCTATGTACGCAATGGTACCATCAACCACTTCAGATAAATTATGTGGAGGCATGTTAGTAGCCATTCCAACCGCAATACCTGAAGCACCATTAACTAATAAACCAGGAATACGTGTTGGAAGCACTGTAGGCTCTTCAAGGGTGTCATCGAAGTTTAATTTATGATCAACCGTTTCTTTATCAATATCTGCCAACATGTCTTCAGAAATCTTACGCATACGTGCTTCTGTATAACGCATTGCTGCAGGGCTGTCTCCATCTACTGACCCAAAGTTACCTTGACCATCAACTAACATATAACGTAAACTCCACTCTTGAGCCATACGTACCATTGTATCATAAACTGATGTATCACCATGTGGATGGTATTTACCTAAAACTTCTCCAACAATTCTAGCTGATTTTTTATGTGCTGTATTAGATCTAACGCCTAATTCATGCATACCATACAGTACACGTCTATGAACGGGTTTAAGACCATCTCTTACATCTGGTAACGCACGTGACACAATGACTGACATTGAATAATCAATGTAAGCCGATTTCATTTCATCTTCAATGTTAATTGGAATGAGTTTTTCTCCTTCTGCCATAAATTTTTATGTTAATTTTTGTAGGTTTTCAAATCGAGCTAATATACTAATTTTGCTAGTCCTACTGTAGCTTCTGTGCAGTATTTTCAGTTTTTTTATTAACAATTTTGATACTAGTTTTCGTTAATAAGTATATCGTTAAAATTATAGCGAATATGAAGTTTTTTTTGTCAATTAGCTACAAACAAAAAGTAATTAAGGTATAGTTTTTGCCATTATACTATTGTTTTTATTATTTTTAATGCAGAAAGGATATAATTATGGACGATAATTTTTCACCAAGGGTAAAAGATGTTATAGCATTTAGTAAAGAAGAAGCTTTACGTTTAGGTCACGATTTTATTGGGACTGAACACCTCATGCTTGGTCTTTTACGTGATGGTAATGGAAAAGCGATAAACATTTTAAATGCTTTAGATATCGATTTAAATCATTTAAGACGAAAAGTAGAAATATTGAGTCCTGCTAATCCAAATATCACAATTACTTCTAACGAAAAGAAGAATCTGCATTTAACCAGACAAGCAGAAAGAGCATTAAAAACGACGTTTTTGGAAGCGAAGTTATTTCAAAGTACCTCCATAAACACAGCACATTTATTACTGTGCATTTTAAGAAATGAAAATGATCCTACAACAAAACTTTTAAATAAGTTAAAAGTAGATTACGATAATGTTAAAGAGCAATTTAAATATATGATATCAAGCGAAGACAACGATTATATAGAACCAAAAGCAGAATCTTTTTCAGATGATGACGGTTTAAGCGAAGGCAATGAAAAAGAAAATCCATTCAGTCAATCTGGATCAAAAAGTACTAAGAAGTCTAAAACTCCTGTTCTAGATAATTTTGGTAGAGATCTTACTTTGTTAGCTGAAGAAGGAAAATTAGATCCTGTTGTTGGCCGTGAAAAAGAAATTCAACGTGTTTCACAAATATTAAGTAGACGCAAAAAAAACAATCCTTTACTTATTGGTGAACCTGGAGTTGGTAAATCTGCCATTGCTGAAGGATTAGCTAATAGAATTGTTAGTAAAAAAGTATCTCGAATTTTATTTAATAAACGAGTAGTTACCCTTGATTTAGCAAGTTTAGTTGCTGGAACCAAGTATAGAGGTCAGTTTGAAGAGCGTATGAAAGCTGTAATGAACGAATTAGAAAAGAATGATGATATTATTCTTTTTATAGATGAAATTCATACCATTGTAGGTGCTGGAGGCGCTACAGGCAGTTTAGATGCTTCTAATATGTTTAAACCTGCTCTAGCTCGTGGTGAAATACAATGTATTGGTGCTACCACTCTAGATGAATATAGACAGTATATTGAAAAAGATGGTGCTTTAGAGCGTCGTTTTCAAAAGGTTATAGTTGAGCCGACATCTGTTGAAGAAACTATTGAAATACTCAATAATATTAAGGGTAAATATGAAGAGCATCACAATGTAGATTATACTGACAATGCTATTGAGGCTTGTGTAAAGCTTACCAATCGTTATATGACCGAACGCTTTTTACCAGACAAAGCCATTGATGCTTTAGATGAAGCTGGCTCTAGAGTACACATCACCAATTTAGATGTACCGAAACAAATTTTAGAATTAGAGCGTCAATTAGAAGAAGTAAAAGAGACTAAAAATTCTGTAGTAAAAAAACAGAAATATGAGGAAGCTGCAAAGTTACGTGATGATGAAAAACGTTTAGAAAAAGATCTTGCTGAAGCTCAAGAAGCTTGGGAAGAAGAATCCAAACAACATCGTGTAGAAGTGACAGAAGATAATGTGGCAGATGTCGTGTCTATGATGACAGGAATTCCTGTTAATAGAGTTGCACAAACTGAAAGTAATAAGCTTGCTAATTTACCAGAACTGATTAAAGGAAAAGTTATTGGTCAAGATGAAGCTGTTGCTAAAGTAGTTAAAGCTATACAACGAAATAGAGCTGGATTAAAAGATCCTAATAAGCCAATTGGTTCATTTATATTTTTAGGTCAAACAGGAGTTGGTAAAACACAGTTAGCCAAAGTATTAGCTCGTGAACTTTTTGATAGTGAAGACACATTGGTTCGTGTAGATATGAGCGAGTATATGGAAAAGTTTGCCATTTCTAGATTAATTGGAGCACCTCCTGGTTATGTTGGTTATGAAGAAGGTGGTCAGCTTACTGAAAAAGTGAGACGTAAACCTTATGCTGTTGTACTATTAGACGAAATTGAAAAAGCACATCCAGATGTATTTAATATGCTTTTACAAGTATTAGATGATGGTTATTTAACTGATAGTTTAGGGCGTAAAATAGATTTTAGAAATACGATTATCATAATGACTTCTAATATTGGAGCTAGAAAACTTAAAGATTTTGGTACTGGAGTTGGTTTTGGTACTGCAGCACAAAAAGCTCAAGAAGATGCTAATGCAAAAAGTGTTATAGAAAATGCGCTTAAAAAAGCATTTGCTCCAGAGTTTTTAAATAGGATTGACGATGTAGTAGTCTTTAATACGCTTGAAAAAGAAGATATTAATAAGATTATTGATATTGAACTTAAAAAATTAATTAACAGAATTAATGATTTAGGTTATACGTTAAAGCTATCTAAAAAAGCAAAAGACTACATTGCTGACAAAGGTTTTGATAAACAATATGGGGCTAGACCTCTTAAGCGAGCTATTCAAAAATATATAGAAGATGCTTTAGCGGAAGAGATAATTAACTCACAGATTCAAGAAGGCGATAAAATACATATGGATTTAGATGCGAAATCTAATGAACTGACTATCAAGATAGAAAAGTCAGAAAAGACTGCTTAAAAAGCGTTAAAAAAGCAAATTAATTAAACTCCAACTTTTTAAGGTTGGAGTTTTTTTGTACCTTAAGGTGTCATTAATCCTAAAATATATGACAGATATACTCAAATACGACTTTTGTACGGTCTATATTTATGATACGTATTTGGTAGTAGAAATTAACGAAGGGTTTCATTTACTATCGTCTCATAACCAAATACTCGTGAATTTAGCTGACACGTATTATCGTAATAAAAACTTTGTGTATATCACGCACAGAATTAACTCCTATTCTGTAGATCCAGTAATTTATACCCAAACTTCAAAAATTAAAAACTTAATAGGCTTCGCAGTAGTTGGCAAAGTGCCTTTATCAGCTGCCAATGCAGAAATCGAACGATTGTTTCTGCAAAAACCTTTTGAGATTTTTGATAAACTATCTGATGCTATTGATTGGGCAAAATCTATTTATAAAAACCCTCCATCTTCTCAAGATCTAGTTTGATAACATTTAGTTTATCAAACTAAAGCTTTTTACTTTATTGATTGCAATTTAGACTACAATACTATTATAATGAGATTCTTCAGTTGCTACGCGCCTTCTGTATGACAATAATATTTTATTATACTGTTTATAATAATTGATTATAGTATTAAGCAAATAAAAAGGGCAGCCAAATGGCTGCCCTTTTAAGGTTTATAGTTTTAGAGAATTATCGTCTAATTTGTTTAGAAATAATTTTCTTCGTTACAGAACCTCTGTTAGTAGTAACCTTAACATAGTACATTTGATTTGGCATTCCTGACATTTCAATTGTAGTTTTGCTAGTTGTACCTTGTAAGTGTCTGTTAGCTGATAGGTCTTTAATTAAAATACCTTTCGTATCAAATAACTCCACTTTTACATCTGTATCATAGTTAAAGTCATAACTAATTGTTACTTCTTTATCAAATGGTACTGGGTACGCCTTAAATGTTAATGGCTCTTCTATAGTCTCTGTTTGAGAAGAATTGTTAGGTTGAGATGATTGAGAACTATTATCCTCACCAGTAGTCCATATATAAGATACAACACATTCGCTAGTGTTATTACAACCATCGTTTGCAATAAATGTTCTATCTAAAGACCAATCTGTAGTGTCGGTAAAATCACAATCAACACCAATGATCGTACAATTAGTATTATTATCTGCCCAATCTGCTAAATCACAACTTGGATAAGCCGAGTCATTTGCTGATGAATCCCATAGAATAAAATTAGCACCTGGAAGTTGAACTTCCCATCGCATAGATGTATAATTATAGGCCATTTCAACTTCTTGAGCAGTATTAACACTTCCAGTAGCAAATATTGCTTTACCATTATCATCAAATCCTAAAATTTCAGTGAATGCACTAATAGCAGTACTTCCATCACTAAACTGACAAGTAATACTAAATGAATTAAATTCTTGAATAGTGCTAGAAGCAATCTCATCTAATTCAGGATCAAAATCAGCATCAACTTGACCTTGACACTCATCATAAGCTCCAAGCTTCGTAGCAACAGCCGTTGGGATACCATTAGCGTCTAATTCAGGATTAGATCCTAAATCAACTACTTCAGTAGGACACTCAATGATAGGAGCTTCGTCATCAATTATAATAAACGTACAAACGAAATCATAGAATGTGTTACCACACTCGTCAGATACATCAAATGTAATCGTCATAGTCGTTTGACAAACGTCTACTCCACCAAAATCAGGAGTATCAACAGCTGTTACAGTATACTTAATATCCTCGTTAGCTGTACAATTATCAGAGAAACAAGGTACCATAGTACCAATTTGAGATAATGGCACTCCAGCAACAGACCATGTATTATCATCTGCATAGATATAATCTCCCACGCTTAATGAGAAACCAGCTTCTGCAGGACAAGCAAATCCGTTACTAGTTTTAAGAGTCATAGTCTCATTTACACAGTTATCTTGAGATGGTGCTTCTGTATCACCTCCTTGGTAGTTAACTTTAAGTATCTCTGAAGAGTTACCACAAGCATCTGTTGCATAGTACTCAAATACTACTATCCAGCTACAGTTAGGGTTTTCCTCATCTGTATACTCTTTACGGATTTTAGTAATATTCTCTGCTGTAAGTTCTGCACAGTTATCAGTAAATAATAACGCTACTTCAGCTTCAGTTGGTTCTCCTAATCCTTCGTATGTTTCATCGAAACAAAGGTTTAATTGGTTTTCACCAGTTGGAAGACCTCCTTGATACTCAGGCGCCATATCATCACCACCACTGTACGATACTACAATAGGATCTGCATAGTTATCGCAATCATCTACTACTGTCATAGTATACGTAATTGTCCAAGAACAATCATCACCAGTCATATCCATTACTGGATCACCGATAGTTACACTACCACAGTTATCAGAGAAATAACCACTATAGTCATCTGCTTTTGGTGCATCGTGAGCAAAATCTTTACAGTCTTTGATTCCTGTAATAGGATCTGGGTAAGAGAAGCCATCATTTAATTGAGGTGCTTCTGTATCGCCACCATTATAATAAATTTTAAATGGTTCTAACTCGTTACCACAATCATCCTTAACAGTATATGTATACATTACTGCCCAGTCACAATCATCACCTAACGGTTTAGAATCTTTCCATACCATTACTACACCACAGTTATCTTCATAAAGTAAAGCAATATCACTTTCAGAAGGCCCTTCTGGCATTTGATCGTAACATAAGTTTAAGTTAGACTCACCTTCTGGTAATTCTGCACCATCTTTTAATGTAGGCGCAGTCGTATCCTGTACAGTAACGATTTGTACGTGCTCTGCAGTATTACCTGCACAGTCAGATACTTTCCAAGTACGTGTTAATGTATAATTGTTAGGACAATTACCATCTGTTCTTACTTCTGTAGGAACAACCTCTACTTCTGGATCACAAGCATCTGTAGCAGTTAATACAGCCATAGGCTCTACTTCATGACACTCATAGGTTACAGGACCAGGTAATTCTTCGTTGAATACTGGTGGTGTATTATCAAAAATAGTAACCGTTTGAGACGCATTAGATGTGTTTCCAGCACAGTCAGTAGCTGTCCAAGTACGTGTAATCGTACCTAAACCACACTCATCACGTTTATCATCATCTTCGAAAGTTAATGAAACAGGAGAACCTGGTAAACAAGTAACTTCTAATAATACACAACTGGTATCAAGAGGAGACCAATCAGCCATATCACATGACGGAGAAGTTGATGTTACTGTACTTACAAATAATACTAATTGACTATTGTAAATAACTTCCCATCTCTGAAGATTAGAATTAAATGCTAATGAATAAGTTCCAGGTATATTAGAAGTACCTCCAGGGAAAATATCATAACCACCAGCATCTTGACCTGTTGAACCAGTAAAATCTACATCACCTGTTTGGTTATTTGTTTCACTAAAATAACACTTGAATGAAATTCCGCCAGTATTACAAGCATCAGAAGCAGTTGGCTCACTAAACGCCCATTCTTCTGGACACTCTACACTAAATGACTCACCAACACCAGTTATTTCTGGAGCTGTGTCATCAAATATTGTGATTGTTTGAGATGCTGTTGCTGTATTACCAGCACAATCTGTAGCCAACCAATTTCTAGTAATCGTACCTAAACCACACTCATCACGCTTATCATCATCTTCAAAAGTTAATGAAGGCTCTTCATCACAAGTATCAGAAACCACTGGCTCACTAAACGCCCATTCTTCTGGACACTCTACACTAAATGACTCACCAACTTCAGTAATTACTGGAGCTGTAATATCTATAATAGTTACTGTTTGAGATGCATTAGCTGTGTTACCAGCACAATCAGTTGCTGTCCAAGTACGTGTAATCGTACCTAAACCGCAGTCATCTGTTTGGTCATCGTCTGCGAAAGTTAAGGTTACGCTAGATCCACCACCATTTACACTGAAAGATAGTTCATCTAAACAACCTGCAAAACCACTAACAACTAATAAATCAATACTTGTTATATCTGTTTCAGTTAATGATATAGCATTACCTGTTGTTCCATTACCATTATAGTTATAAACACTAGAACCACCACTATGGTTAACAGTCACTTGAAGTTCTGTATTACCAGCTATAGTAAATCCTACATTAGAAGCTGGAGTAGTAAATGATATAGTAGCATTATTTGATGTACAACAGTCAGTATTCCAAGTTAAAGAATTAGGATTACTTAATAATGGACAATCGAAAGAAGAATTATCTAATACTTCCCATGTACCAGCAGTCATACTTACATAAGGTGAACTGAAATAATCATTAGTTGGCGTGTTTTGATCCACAAATAATGTTGGAGCGAATAACCCATCAAAGTTTTCAGTTACAGATTGATTTCCTCCACCTGTATCACCTCCTAAATCACATAGATCAGAAGCAGTTGGCTCACTAAATGCCCACTCTTCTGGACATTCTACAGTGAAAGGCTCTCCTACACCTGTTATTTCTGGTGCAGTATTATCAAAAATTGTAATTGTTTGAGATGCGTTAGAAGTATTACCTGCACAATCAGTAGCTGTCCAAGTTCTTGTTATAGAACCTAAACCACATTCATCTCTATTATCTTGGTCAGCAAACGTTAATGTAGGATACGGACTCTCTTCTAAAGAAGCAGCTGTTATCACTACACTACCTAATGCATCGTAATCAGCATTATACTCAGCACCTGGATTAACATTAGCTCCAACCATTTGGAAACCATACTGAACAATAGCAGCACCTTCATAAGCACCATCATAGGTTACAGAAAAATCTCCAGTTGAAGAAATAGGCGCGCTAATTTCTAATAAGTTAGAAAAACCTGCTTGGAATACTCTAATAAATACTGTTACAGCATAATCAGAATCTAATGAGAAACCAGATACATTACCTACAAAAGTAAAAGCTGTATTTGCTAAAGACTCATCTTGAACAAAAGTACTGGCTGTCATTACTTTTTCTCCAAATAAATCAGTTGGATTAGTAAACCAGAATGGTCCTGTATCATTAACTCTGTTAGGCTTAAGTGTTAGAGTATTATCTCCTGTATTAACTATAGCTACAGCATCTGCTACACCCCAACCTTGAGCAAAACTTCCTGAAGGTCCATTAACATCCATGAATGCTAAAAATGGAGCAGAAGCATTAAAGTTAATACTGTTATCTCCGCCATTATCACAAGCATCAGAAGCCGTTGGCTCACTAAATGCCCACTCTTCTGGACACTCTACAGAGAAAGATTCTCCAACTCCACTAATTACAGGAGCTTCATTATCCTCGATAGTTATTGTTTGCGATGCATTAGATGTATTACCACAAGCATCTGTCGCTGTCCAAGTTCTAGTAATAGTACCTAAACCACACTCATCACGCTTATCATCATCAGCAAAAGTAATTACTGGTTCTGCATCGCAGTTATCTGTTGCAGTAGGCTCACTAAATACAGGAGCTTCTGGACATTCTATTGTGAAAGACTCTCCAACACCAGAAAGTTCCGGAGCAGTCGTATCTTGGAAGAATATAAATTGAGATGCATAAGAGCTATTACCTGCACAATCAGTTGCAGTATACTCTCTAATAAAGCAGTTTGTTATTGGACATTCTAATTCTGCTGGAGTATATACTAGATTACTTACAGTAACCGTAGCTCCACCACAACAATCATCAGAAGGATTGAATATACCAATTGCAAATACATCGCCTGCTTGTAAATCAAAACTTCCTATACCATTTGTAGAATCTGTTAAACTCGCTACAATTTCTCCATTAACAATGGCTACAAGGTCATCCCATCCACCACCAAAGTCGTCACTATTAACATAGTCAAAATCAAAGCTAATGTTCATAGCCTTCACAGTTGTAAATGCTACATTTAACCATGGAGTACCAAAAGTACCTTGGTTAGAACCTGTTACTACAAATCCATCAGGTGTAGTTGTTAAGTCTACACTACCATCTCCACTTACAAAAGCTTTCCAAGGTGTATAGAAATCGTAATCTGCATAAGTAACAGTAACATCGCTATCGCAGTTATCTACTGCTGTAGCCATTTCTACTGGTGCTTCTTCATCACACTCTAATAATAAATCTTCTGGCACAGATGTAAACACTGGAGCAGTAGTATCAACTATAGTAACCGTTTGAGAAGCTGTTGCTGTATTACCAGCACAGTCAGTAACTGTCCATGTTCTTGTTACAGTACCTAAACCACACTCATCTAAATCTGGTGTGTCTACTGGTTCTGATAATACTGGGTTCTCATCACAATTATCACCAAATTCTGGCTGACCAAAAGCATACTCTTGATCACACTCAACAGTAAAATCGTCAGGAGCTGTAATGGTAGGATCTGTACTATCTAAAATAGTAACAGTTTGCGATGCAGTAGCTGTATTACCAGCACAATCGCTTACTTTCCAAGTACGAGTAATTGTACCTAATCCACAATCGTTTAAATCTGCAACATCTTCTCCTACAATCATTAATGTAGGATTCTCATCACAGTTATCAGCAAATTCAGGTGTGTCAAATGACCACTCTTCATCACATTGTACGTCTTTTGGATCTGCAGCGGTAATTGTTGGATCAGTATTATCTTCAATATAAACTGTTTGCGAATCTGTAGCTGTATTACCAGCACAGTCCGTTACTTTCCAAGTACGTGTTACAGTTCCAGTGTAGCAATCTTCATCAAGATTTGCCACAGTACTAACGATAGTTAATTCTGGTTTGTCATCACAGTTATCTGAAAAATCTGGTTCTGGCCAAACGATTTCTTGATCACATTCTACTTTAAAAGCACTTCCTGCCTCAATAGTAGGATTCGTGTTATCTTCTATATATACTGTTTGAGAATCTGTTGCAGAGTTTCCACAAGAATCTGTTGCTTTCCAAGTACGTGTAACAGTACCTAATCCACAATCATCTAAATTTTCAACAGTACTTACAATCTCTAATGTTGGATTTTCATCACAATTATCAGAGAAAGTTGGGTCACCAAACGCCCATTCTTCATCACACTCTGCTTTGAATGCAGCAGGAGCTTCAATTGAAGGTGGAGTATTATCGATTACTTCTACGTCAAAAGATGTTGTAGATTCTCTACCACAAGCATCTGTATAAGAATAGCTAACAGTAAATGTTCCACAGTTTTCATCAAAAGACCAAGTACCTTCTACTTCAGCTTCGATTAAACATACCATAGAATCAAGGTTATTACTAACCGTTAATACAGGTGGTACATATGAATCTAAATTTTCACAAAGTATTGAAGTATTCTCTACTGGAGGGAATTGAGCTTGAGGAGCAGGTAATACAGTAATTACTTGTACTCTTTCTTCAGCTGGGTTTAAACAAGGATCAGTATAATTCCATCTGATTACAACTTCTCCACCAGCACAAGGTAAACCAAGTCCTGAAAAGTCAGGTATACCTGGTGCAGTACCTTCTCCAGCACAGTTATCTGTCCATCCTAAAGCAGGAATAGCTTGTGGATTAAACTCATCGATACATGAAATTGTCGTATTTGCAGGAGCTGGATCTAAAACAGGTGCTTCATAGTCTCCACCAGAATACATAATCTCGAAAGGAGGGTATGAATTACCACAATTATCAGTTACTGTATACGTATATACTGCTAACCACTTACAATCATTACCTTTAGAATTTTCTTGCTTAACAACGTTAGCTTCTGTAATTGTTGTACAATTATCTGTAAAAAGTGCAGCGATTTCAGCTTCAGTAGGCCCTTGTTCTTTATCTAAGAAACATTGGTTAAGGCTATCTTGATCTGCTGGAATTTCACCTATTAATGTAGGTGCAGAACTATCGCCTCCTGTGTACGTGATTTTTACTTCAGGCTCAACGGTATTACCACACTCATCTTTAATAACATAAGTGTAAGTAACTTCCCAAGAACAATCATCACTATCTTCAGTTGGCTCGCCAGTTTTAGTAACCATTATTGGTCCTCCACAGTTGTCAGTATACTGCATACCTATTTGCTCTGCAGTTGGACCTGGAGGTATCATACTAAAACATAAGTTAATATTATCAACACTTGGAGGTAAAGTTCCTGTTAATTCAGGAGCTGTTCTGTCTCCACCTTGATAATAATACTTAATTACATCAGAAATTCCTTCACACTCATCAAATCCTTCGATTGTAAATGAATGGAATGATTCCCAAAAACAATCGTCACCAACAGTGACAACATTTTTAGTTACTTGTAATTTAGAACAATTGAAAGCGGCTTCCACCATTGCTTCAACTTGCTCTTCAGTAAACCCTTCTGGGGCTTGACTTAAACAAACCTCATAGAAAACACTTCTTTCTTGATCTGTTTGTAATTTTTGTGCTTGTAACGTACTTACAGAAAACAACAAAAACATGGGAAGCAAAAAGCTTAACATGTTATTTTTAGATTGTTTTAAAAGTTTGCTACAGCAACTCGTTAAATTCATGACAAAAGAGCTGCGACAGGCAGGTCTCTCATCTTGGGTAAAATTGCTCATAAACATAACATTTAGAATTAATTAAAATTATTTTAACACTATTTAGTAACTCTGGGAGTTATAAACTCATAAAAATGTGCTTTTTGTTAAACAAAAAACATATTCAAAAAAGACAATAAATTAATACTGAAATTTTGAATAAATAGTAAGTATAAAACATACTCACAGGTCAATAAATGCGCTATTAATCAATTAAATTGTTGTGCTATTAAACAATTTTATTTTGTGTGTAGAGAACATAAAAATTGCTATTATGTTTTTATGTTCTTGATAATCCAAAGTTTACACATTGAATCATAATCCAAAATTAGACTATAAATACTATTCTCACAAGGAACTTTAACTAGTATTTTTGTAGTTAGACGAAAAGTTAAAAACGAGTTAAATTAAAAAATCAAATCACTTTCCAACGAAAAATTACTAATAAAAATAGTGGTTTCTTTTATCTCTTTATGAAGATATTTATCCTCTTCAACAAACACGACCGTTGCTCTGTAAGCTGATAAAAAGGATTCTATAAACTGTGAAGATTGCAAAGGTTTTCTAAAAAATAATGCTTGAGAGGCATTTAATAATTCAATTGAAAGTATGCTTTTTAAGTTTTTAACTATTTCAAATGCTTGAGTAGCTGCATTGGCTCCCATACTTACATGATCTTCCTGTCCATTTGACGATACTATTGAATCTATACTAGCAGGAGTGGCCAGTTGTTTATTAGCACTTGCAATACTCGCTGCAGTATATTGAGGTATCATCAATCCAGAATTTAAACCAGGATTGCTAACTAAAAATTCAGGTAAGCCACGTAAGCCAGAAACTAATTGATAGGTTCGTCTTTCAGAAATATTACCGAGTTCTGAAACAGCAATCTTTAAATAATCTAATGCTAATGCAAGAGGTTGACCATGAAAGTTACCTCCAGAAATTATTTGATCGTCATCAGGAAAAATATTTGGGTTATCTGTTACAGAATTTATCTCTGTTAAAAATGTATTTTGTACAAAATCTAGAGTATCCTTTGAGGCTCCATGTACTTGAGGGATACATCTAAATGAGTAAGGATCTTGAACATGAACTTTAGCTTGGCTAATTAATTGACTACCTTCTAAAAACTCTCTAACTCGTTCAGCAGTTTTTAACTGTCCTTTATGAGGTCTTACTAAATGTATTAACTCATTGAATGGTTCTATTCTACCATCAAATGCTTCAAGAGATATGGTACCAATCAAATCAGCAAAATATGAAAGCTTATAACTTTCTAATAATAAATGAATACCATAAGCACTCATAAATTGTGTTCCATTTAATAAGGATAAGCCTTCTTTAGATTTTAATTGTATTGGTTTCCAATTAAACCGTTCTAAAATCTTTTTAGAGTCAAACACTTCTCCATTGTAATACATTTCTCCTTCTCCAATTAACGGAAGTGCCAAATGTGCTAAAGGAGCTAAATCACCAGATGCTCCCAAAGAACCTTGTGTGTATATTAATGGATAGAGATCATTATTAAAAAAATCAATCAATCTATTAACGGTTTCTAACTGGACTCCTGAATGACCATAACTCAATGATTGTATTTTTAACAACAGCATTAACTTAACAACTTCTACAGGAACTAAGTCACCAGTACCACAGGCATGAGATTTAACTAAATTTTCTTGTAATCGGTTTAAATCTTTATTAGATATTTTAATATTACAGAGCGATCCAAAACCAGTATTAATTCCGTAAATCGGAAGGCTTTGTGATGCCATTTTTTCATCAAGATAGCTTCTGCATTTTACAATTTTATTAATAGCGTCCTCACCAAGCTTTAATAATTTGTTGTCATCTAAAATAGATTTAATAGCTTTTAAATCTAAAAAATCCGATGATATAATATGGTACTCTTCCATTAGATGTTTTTAATCAGCTCAAAAATCTACATTCACTTTATAAAAACCAAACAATGTTAATAAATAGCCATAATATGTTGTTTAAAGTTTTGAATTCTTTATTTTTGAGATCATAATTAAAAATAAAAAACAATATGAAAAAAATCATAATAATGCTTATGGTCGCTTCTATATTTTCATGTAAAAGTGAGAAGCAAGAAGAACTAAAAGACTATGTAACCTTGTCTGGAAAAATCACTGATATGAACAGTGACTCTCTATATGTGTATCAAGGTCGCAATTTTTCAAAAACAATTAAAGTAAATGACGATGGAACTTTTAGTGATACTCTAAAGGTTGAAACTGGCGTTTATGGTATTTACGATGGCAATGAATCTAGTAGTATGTATTTAAAAAATGGTTATGATATTACTATGACCCTAGACACCAAGCAATTTGACGAAACCATTTCTTATGCTGGCTATGGTTCGGAGTCTAGTAATTATTTAGCTAAAAAAGCATTGATGGAAGAAACCCTATATCCTCCTAGTCTTTTTGATATGGAAGAAGATGACTTCAAAGCAGAAACTAGTAAAATTCATTCTAAACTTGTTTCGTTTTTAAATAATGCTAAAGATTTAGATTCAACTTTGCTATCAAATGAAACCAAAAGTTTTGAGTCGTTTCAAGCAGATATTTTAAAATCTTACCAAGGTTACAAAGAGCAATCTGAAGCTAGAGCAGCAAAATTTGCAAAGTTTATTGGAAACCCTTCTCCTAACTTTGAGAACTTTGAGAATCATAAAGGTGGTACAACATCGTTGGCAGATTTAAAAGGAAAATATGTATATGTTGATGTTTGGGCAACTTGGTGTGGGCCTTGTATTCGAGAAATTCCTTCACTAAAAGCAGTTGAAAAAGATTATCATGATAAAAACATTGAATTTGTTAGTATTTCTGTTGATGACGGAAGAGGTTTTAAAGGTGATGCAGATGCTGCAAAAGAAGGATGGAAAAAAATGGTAATCGAAAAAGAATTGGGAGGCACACAGTTACTTTCAGATAAGGGTTGGAAATCAGATTTTGTTCAAGGATTTGAAATTAATGGTATTCCAAGATTTATTTTAATTGATCCTTCTGGGAATGTTGTTAATGCTGATGCACCTAGACCATCAAGTCCAAAATTAAGAGCCTTATTTGACTCGTTAAAAATATAACCATACAATCAATATTTAGATAAAAAAGGCACTCAAATGAGTGCCTTTTTTTATGATTGATCTTCAGCTGCCTCCTCTTCAACTTGTGGTTGTTCGGGTTGTTTAAATAAGTCTATATAAGCCTCGCCTAAATAGTCTATGACATGACTGGCAGTTAAACTTTGATACCCTAAATCCTGAATAGCAATATCTGCGGATTTTCCATGCAAATACACGCTAAAAAGAGTTGCAGCTAATGGATTATATCCTTGAGATAGTGAGCCCGTAATTATTCCTGTTAACACATCTCCTGTTCCTGCAGTTGCCATCCCGGGATTACCAGTTGTATTGATATATAATTTATCTCCAAAAACAGTAATACTATTAGCACCTTTTATAACTACAATAACTCTATGTTTTTTTGAAAAAGCTTGCGTTTTTTTGAGCTTATCAAAATCATCTTGCCATTTACCAATTAAACGTTCTAATTCTTTAGGATGAGGCGTTAATATAGTAGACTCTGGTAATAGCTTTAATAAAGCCTTTTTCTTGGATAAGATATTTAGTCCATCAGCATCAATTACTAATTGTGATTTGTTAGCTTTCAAAAAAGTTTCAAATGCATTAATAGTTTTTGTTGCTGTACCTACTCCAACACCAAAACCAATTACAGTTGGTTCAATATCAAACTTTATATTTGTAATAATATGCTCATCACTATCTGTTATGACCATTCCCTCTGGAAAAGCAGATTGTAATATTGCATATCCACACATGGGAATATATGCAGTAACTAAACCAGCGCCTGATTGAAGGGCAGCTCTACTTGCGAGTAATGCAGAACCCATTTTACCAAAACTTCCTCCAATTATCAAGCTATGTCCAAAGTCACCTTTGTGAGCATATTTTTCTCGTGGTTTGTAAATTGGTAGTACTTCATGCTTACCAATGAGCTCTACTTGAGTTTCAGTGGTAAATAAAAATTCTGGATCTATCCCAATATCCAAAACTTCCCATTGTTGAGTATATTTTGCAGTTTCAGGGAGAAAAAATACTAGTTTTGGTGATTGAAAACTTAAGGTATAGTTAGCCCAAACCACTCCATTTTCATCGTCAGGAATTTTATCAGTATATAATCCAGAAGGAATATCAATTGCTAGTGTAAAAGCCTTTGTATTTCTAAAATGAATAAATAAAGATTTTACCCAATCATCTGCCGGACGATTTAAACCAATACCGAAAACAGCATCAACGATTATATCATCACGATGAATTTCAGGAAATTCCTCTTTACAACTTAAAAGTATTGGCCAGTCTTTAGTAACGTTTTTTATACGATCGTAATTAATTAAAAAGTCTTTAGAACGCTTGTCACTACAATTAACAATATAGGTTAATACGTTATAACCATGAGTTACGAGATGCCTTGCCAGAACCAATCCATCTCCACCATTATTACCAATTCCACAAAACAAATGAATAGGCACTTGGGCACCTTGCATTCGCATATGTATCCAATTAAAAATTTGTGTACCAGCACGTTCCATTAAATCTGTAGATGAAATGTTCTGTCGTTCTGACGTTAATTTATCTCCTTGATATATTTGTTCTTTGGCGAATATTTTCATGTATTTATCTGAAAGTAGGTGATTTATTTTTTTATTTGAGTAAAAATAATACTTTTGAAAGTGTATATGAAAAACATTCAAAAAATAAACAGAGCTTTAGCGCAATTTCAATCTTTAGAATTGTTATCTGTTTATACATGTTTGTTTACGACTACCCTTTTGGGTTATTAAATTTTTTTACTTCCGTCTTTACATATTGTATTCATACAATTAAAAAAACTAATATTGATTATTAAATACTTTTAAAATGAAAGTTTTAAAATTTGGAGGAACTTCAGTTGGTTCCGCAAAAAATATAAATCAGGTAATACAAATTTTAGATAGGTATTCTAAACAGTCTAAAATTATATGTGTGGTTTCGGCTATTGGTGGTATTACAGATAAATTATTAGAGGCTGGCCATTTAGCAAAATCCAAAAATGTTGGATATAAAAAAATATTTATTGCCATCGAGAAAAAGCATCTCGATATTGTAAAAGAATTAATTCCGAAGCAAAATAAAAGCAATCAAAATGCTATAACAAATAAGTTAAAAGAATTAAAAGATTTATTAGATGGCATATACCTTATCAATGAGTTGTCTCCAAAAACTTCAGATAAATTAGTGAGTTTCGGTGAATTATTATCGTCTTATATTATTGCGGAAACAATGCTTGACCGTAAACTGAATGTACAGCGAAAAAACTCTCAACAATTAATAATTACTAATAACAATTATACTAATGCAGAAGTAGAGTATAAACAAACAAATAAAAATATTAAGGACTATTTCAGCAACGCTGAACAACAAATAACAATACTACCTGGATTTATTGCTAATTCTAAAGATGGTGAACAAACAACCCTTGGTCGTGGTGGCTCCGATTTTACAGCTGCAATTGTTGCTGCTGCATTAAAAGTAGATCAGCTTGAAATTTGGACCGACGTGAGTGGTATGTATACTGCTAATCCTAAAGTAGTAAAAAATGCCTTCCCAATAGAAAAGTTATCCTATCAAGAAGCCATGGAGTTATCGCATTTTGGTGCTAAAGTTTTATATCCTCCAACTGTACAGCCAGTATTGGATTTGAATATTCCTATAATTATCAAAAATACTTTGGAACCTGAAGCAACTGGAACATTAATTTCTGAAACAAAAAATGGCAACAAAACAGCAGTAAAAGGTATTAGTCATATAGATACTATTGCATTATTAACTTTAGAAGGTAATGGAATGGTTGGAATTCCAGGATTTTCTAAACGCTTATTCGAAACATTAGCAAATGAGAAAATAAATATCATTTTGATAACTCAAGCATCTTCAGAGCATTCTATATGCTTTGGTATTAATTCGATTGATTCTAAAAAAGCAAAACTTGCAATAGATAATACCTTTAAAAATGAAATCGCATTAAAAAAAATTAATCCCATTTTAGTAGAGACTAATTTATCAATTATCGCTTTAGTTGGAGATAATATGAAAAGTCATCAAGGTATTAGTGGCAGAATGTTTAGTACTCTTGGAAAAAACAATATTAATATTAGAGCTATCGCTCAAGGAGCCTCAGAAAAAAATATTTCAGCCGTAATTGATGAAAAGGATGTAAAAAAAGCTTTAAATACATTACATGAGCGATTTTTTGAAGAAAAAACAAAACAATTAAACGTATTTATTACTGGAGTTGGTAATGTTGGAGAGCGTCTGGTAGAACAAATAAAACAGCAAAAACACTATTTAAAAACAACATTAAATATTAATCTTCGAGTTATTGGTTTGTCAAATTCTCGGAAGATGCTTTTTAATGAAAATGGCATTCCTTTAAAAGATTGGAAAGCTCAATTAAAAAATGGAGAAAAAGCAAGCCTTTCTGGTTTTTTAAAAACCATAAATTTTTTGAACTTGCGCAATAGTATTTTTGTTGATGTTACTGCAAATGATGAGATTTCAAATATGTATCCTGACTATCTAAAAAGCAATATTGCCATTGTAGCCTGTAATAAAATTGCCTGTTCTAGTGAGCTTTCAAATTACAAAAATTTAAAAGGTTTATCTAGAAAATACAATGCGCCATTTTTATTCGAGACAAATGTTGGTGCTGGTTTGCCAGTAATTGACACATTAAATCACTTAATAAATTCAGGAGATAGAATACATTCTATACAAGCTGTATTATCAGGGACATTAAACTATGTTTTTAATAATTTTAATGATACCAATACATTTCATGATATAGTTAAAAAGGCTCAAGAAGAAGGTTATACAGAACCAGATCCAAAAATTGATTTGAGCGGAATTGATGTTGCAAGAAAAATACTGATTCTTGCTCGAGAGAGCGGGATTGATATGAGTCTAGAAGATGTTAGTAACGATTCATTTTTAACTTCTAATAACTTGAAAAGTAAAACGGTTTCAGAGTTTTATGAATCATTGAAAAATGATGAAGCACATTTTCAAAAAATGTATGCATCTGCAAAAGCAAAAAATTGCAGACTCAAATACGTAGCAAATTTAAGTAACGGAAAAGCTAAAGTTGGTTTAGAAGAAATACCTCAAAATCATCCGTTTTATAATCTGGAAGGTAAAGACAATATTGTTATGTTTTATACAGATCGCTACCCTAAACAACCAATGATTATAAAAGGTGCTGGTGCTGGTGCTGATGTAACTGCCTCTGGACTTTTTGCAGATATCATTAGATTAGCAAAAAACTAATATGAAACAAAGAATTCACATATTTGCTCCTGCAACCGTTGCTAATGTATCTTGTGGTTTTGATGCTCTCGGTTTAGCGTTGGATAGTAAAGGAGATGAAATGATTTTCACTAAACGTGATGATTCTAAATTAATTATCAATACAATTGAAGGTGCCGATCTACCTCTTGATATTGATAAAAATTTAGTTGGAACTGTTTCAAAAGCCATGTTAAGAGCTAGTAACTTAAATTTTGGATTTGACATAGAAATATATAAAGGTTTTAAACCAGGAAGTGGTTTAGGTTCTAGCGCAGCAAGTGCAGCAGGAACAGCGTTCGCAATAAATGAGTTGCTTGGAAATCCGTTTACAAAAACAGAACTTGTAAAATTTGCAATGCTAGGAGAAGAAGCTGCTTGTGGTTCGCAAATTGCAGATAATGTATCTGCTGTAATTTATGGAGGTTTTGTATTAATTAGAAGTTATAATCCTCTGGAAATTGTCAGTCTTCCTGTTCCAAATGATCTTTATATAACTGCTTTACATCCTCAAATTGAAATTAAAACTGAAGATGCTCGCAACGTTTTACCTAAAGAAATCCCATTAAAAAAAGCGATCACACAGTGGTCAAATGTTGGAGGGTTAATAAGTGGATTGTATACTAGCGATTATGGCTTAATAAGCAGATCGCTTCAAGATGTTGTTGTAGAACCAGTTAGAAAATCATTAATTCCTCATTTTGATTCTGTAAAAAAAGTTGCTGTACAATCTGGTGCATTAGGTGCAGGAATTTCTGGAGCTGGACCAACTATATTCGCTTTAAGTAAAGGAAGTGTAATCGCAGATAAAGTGATGAAAGAAATGGAAAGCCTCTATGCTAAAACAGGAATTGATTTTAATATTTTCAATTCCAAAATAAGTCCTCAAGGCGTTAAAATAATAGACTAATATGAATTACTATTCACTTAACCATAAAGCACCAAATACAACTTTTAAAAATGCCGTCATAAAAGGATTGGCTCCAGATAGAGGCTTATATTTTCCAGAATCTATAACACCTTTGCCTAAATCTTTTTTTGAAAATATTGATAAACTCACCTATCAAGAAATAGCGTTTGAAGCTCTCAAGCAATTTGTACTACCTGAAATACCAAAAGACGAATTAAAGAGAATAATAAACGAAACATTATCGTTTGATTTCCCAGTTGTAGAACTAAATAAAAATATTTCAACTTTAGAACTCTTCCATGGACCAACTATGGCATTTAAAGATGTTGGTGCACGTTTTATGGCCAGATGTTTGGGCTATTTTAATAAGGACAATAGAGAACAAGTAACAGTATTAGTGGCAACTTCAGGAGATACAGGTGGAGCTGTTGCTAATGGCTTTTTAGGAGTAAAAGGAGTAAATGTAGTTATATTATATCCTTCTGGAAAAGTAAGTGATATTCAAGAAAAACAACTAACTACTCTTGGACAAAATATCACAGCTTTAGAAGTGGATGGTGTTTTTGACGATTGTCAAGATATGGTAAAACGTGCTTTTTTAGATGAAGACTTAACTAGTAAAATGCAACTTACATCTGCGAACTCCATAAATATTGCTAGATGGTTACCACAACTACTCTATTTTATGTTTGCGTATAAACAACTCTATAATCAGTATGATAATATTGTATTTTCTGTACCAAGTGGAAACTTTGGTAATGTGTGCGCAGGAATGATGGCACAACAATTAGGTCTACCAGTAAAACACTTTGTAGCATCAAATAATGAGAATAATGTTGTAACTACTTATTTAAAAACTGAAAATTACAACCCAAAACCTTCAGTACAAACTATTAGTAATGCCATGGACGTTGGAAACCCAAGTAACTTTATTCGCATACAAGAGATTTATAAAAGTGATTTTGAAACTTTAAAAAATAACTTATCCTCTTTTAGTTTTACAGATGAAGAAACTAAAGCTGCTATGAAAGAGATTTACAACAATCATCATTATGTTGCAGATCCACATGGAGCTATTGGATATTTAGGTGCCAAATTTTATCTAAAAGAAAATCCTAATGCACATTGTGTGTTTCTTGAAACTGCGCATCCTGTTAAGTTTTTAGATGTAGTTGAAGATGTTATTAAAGAAGAACAAAAGTTACCAAGGCAAATACAGTCTGTCATGAATGGTAAAAAAGTCTCAATTAAAATTTCAGAATATAATGAATTAGCATCCTATTTATTAAATAAAAACACCCATAATTAACTAATTATAGGTGTTTTTTAAAATAGAATTTCAAAGTGCTATTAATCAATTCTACTATCAACCAACCAAATAATATTTTTATTCACCTTGTCCTAAAGAGAAAGCCCTCTTGCCGTTAAATTCATATAAATTTTCAGTTTTAATTACATCAAATCCAGAATGGTATAACTTTGATAATAATTCAACAACTTGTTCATACTCTATAACTTTATAAACTGGCTTTCCAATTTCTATTTCTGCATCAATAGATACAAAACGACATCTCCAATGGTCTGTGCAATACGTTTCTTTTAAACCGTTAGGAAAAACTTTTACACCTCTATTAGTAATCATTTTAAGCTTTAAATTAAATGCGTTAACTCTATTTAATGCATTGCCTATTTCTTCAGGACTAGATCCTTTCCAGTCTATAAAAACATCTACTCCAACTAATTCTTTATGCTCATCTCTACGAATGTATTCTGGAATTCTAATTTGTCCGCCACCTTTTGATAAATTACTTGATTTTAATGTTTCTGGCGATAAACCCAATCTATCAATTACTGCATCTGCAAATTCTGATGTAGAAGTTTTTTTAACACTAACACCTTCTTTATAAATATCTGCTGTATGGTAACCATCTTCTATAGCTCTTAACCAAGCATTTTTTATTTTATCAGCAGTATCAGTTTGACCTATGTGAGCTAACATACTTATCGCAGCATTAATTAAACCAGAAGGATTAGCGATTTTCTGCCCAGCAATATCTGGCGCAGATCCATGGATAGCCTCAAACATCGACACGTTAGCACCAATATTTGCAGATCCAGCCATTCCAACAGACCCAGCTATTTCAGCTACTATATCAGAAATAATATCTCCATACAAGTTTGAAGTAACTATAACATCATAATCAATTGGGTTGGCAGATAATCTAGCTGCACCAATGTCAATGATTTGAGTATTGTTAACTATTTCAGGATATTCAGCTGCAATTTCAACAAATATTTTATGAAATAAACCGTCAGTTAATTTCATAATATTATCCTTAACCATACAGGTTACTTTCTTTCTTCCATAAGCTTTTGCATATTCAAATGCATAACGAATGATTCTTTCACAACCTGGTCGAGTTATTAACTTAAGACATTGTATAACATCTTGTGTTTGTTGATGTTCAATACCAGCATATAAGTCTTCTTCATTCTCCCTTACTACAACAACATCCATATTAGGAAAATTAGTTTGTACATAAGGATGTAGAGCATTAACTGGTCTAACATTTGCGTACATTCCTAGTGACTTTCTTAAAGTAACGTTCAAACTTTTATAACCTTTACCCTGTGGAGTTGTAATTGGAGCTTTGAGTATTACTTTATTTCTATCAATAATTTCCCAAGCTTCTGCTTTAATTCCAGAAGTATTACCAGACAAATAAACTTGCTCTCCTATTTCAATAAATTCTGGTTCGATATTCGCTCCAGCTGCTTCTAATATTCTTAAAGTTGCGTCCATAATTTCTGGACCAATACCATCTCCTTTTGCAACCGCAACCTTAACCTTTTTATTTGTGATTGTTTGTAATGAACTATCTTGTAAAAAACTTATTTCCATAATATTGTTGTATTTATTTTTACAAAGTTGAATAATTTATTTCATATATTTTTATTTATTTTTTTTACAATATGTATAAATAATTTTTATGATCGATCAAAGTGATTTTGAAAAGCATTACAGAGGTATCATCTGTACTCCTAGTCTATGGCATGGGAATACTGTTATTGGCTTGAGTCAATATGAATTAGACACATGCATTTATAAACTAAAAATTAATCCTCAAAAAAGTTTGAGACTTGGCAAACTAGTTGAACGGTTTATTTGTTTTCAATTAGAACAAGATCCTACAATAGAATTATTAGTTGAAAATTATCAAGTTCAAAATGATACATTAACGATAGGCGAATTAGATTGCTTATTTCTCAAAGATAAAAAGCCGATTCATTTAGAAATTATCTACAAGTTTTATTTATATGATGAAACGGTTGGTGATTACGAAATTGATTATTGGATAGGCCCAAATAGGAAAGATAGCCTAAAACAAAAATTAGATAAACTAGATAATAAACAGCTTCCGTTACTATATAACAAGCATACAAAACCTTTATTAGATGAACTAAATATTAAACCTCAATCTATTGAACAAAAAGTCTGTTTTAAAGCACAGTTATTTATACCATATAATAAAACGGAAATAAACTATAATCAAATAAATAAAGAATGTGTTATAGGCTTTTACCTTAACAAAGAACAACTTAATGACTTTAAGGATTGTAAGTTTTATGTACTTAAAAAAATAGATTGGTTATTAGAAGTGCATACCAATGTAGATTGGAAAAGTTATAAAGATTTTATTGAGCATCTCTATCCTATTTTAAACAATAAAACTTCTCCGATGATTTGGATTAAAAAACCAAATGGTGAACTATTAAAATGTTTTGTGGTTTGGTGGTAACTAATCAATTTTAGGTAACTTAAAACTATCTAATGGACTCGGTAACTTCATCATAGCCTCAATTGCTTCAGACGTTCTAGGTGCATCAGCAGATAAATTAATAGGACCATTATCTGTGATTAAAATATCATCTTCAATTCGTACTGCAATTCCCCACCATTTTTCATCACAAGGGCTACCCTCTGGAATATAAATACCTGGTTCTACAGTAATAACCATATTAGCTTCAAACTCTCTGTAAGTTCCAGGATCATGAACATCTAATCCAATATGATGAGATGTGCCATGAGGTAAATAGTTATGCTTTTCGTCTTCAGATTTTATAATACCTAATTTTGCCAATCCTTTGTTAATAATTTCTCTAGCTTTTTGATTAGGAACCCAAAAACCCTCTCCTACCAAACAAGCATTTATTCCGGCTTCTTGTGATTCATAAACAATATCATAGATTGCTTTTTGTTCAGGTGTAAATTTTCCGTTAGAAGGTATTGTTCTTGTCACATCTGCTGTATAACCATGATATTCTGCTCCTAGATCCATCAACACTAAATCACCTTCTACTGTGGTTTTACTATTCTCAATATAATGTAATACACATCCATTACTGCCAGCTCCTACAATACTCGGATAGCCTTCATATTCACTGCCATATTTTTTATAAACATACTCATGAATACCTTGAATTTCTGTTTCACTCATATTAGGCTTCATAGCTTTCATAACCTCAATTTGTCCTTGAGCAGAAATTTTAATAGCTTTTGTTAAAAGCTTCATTTCATCTGGAGTTTTAATTTGGCGCATTTCTGCCATCATCGTTAAAATACTTTTTGTATCCATATTTGCGCGTTGTTGTAAACTCCCTTCTTGCTTTAATTCTTTTTGCATATCATCAGATTCAACATTAGCAACAAGATTATAGCCCACTTGATTCTTAAACGATTGAATTAAACTATATAAATCAGCAGAATTTCTTTTGTTATCTCTATAATCATCAAAAAAGTCTTTGAATAGCACCTTTTCAAAACTCATAAAATCAATTCCATTTTTCAAAAACTCTTTACCATTGTCTGTTACTAAAAAACCAAGTTTATCTTTAGCACCATCTGTTCCTAGTCTTTTTCCTGTCCACATTTCCCAAAGAGCATTTTTTTCTTGAACAAATAATTTTTCATTATAAGTATTGCCATTGACATCAGTATAATTTTCAGAAAAAATTACCAAAACAGAATGAGGCTCTTTATAACCGGTTAAATAATAAAAATCAGGATCTTGATGATAGACATACTCAACATCATTTGCACGATTTCGAACTGGGTTTGCAAAAAATATGGCTACACTATTTTTTGGCATTTTACTGCGTAATACTTCTCTCCTATCTTTATGAAATTCTTTAGATAAATAATCAGTAGGTAAGTGTTCTTGAGCATTGATTGCAATAACAAATAGCAAGGAGAAAAATAATGGCAAATGGATTTTCATAATAATAATAAATTAGGGTTTCAAATTACATAAATAATGAAAGCTATTTTCAATTTTTAACAGAACTTTTATAAACAATTTGATGCAAAATTATGTAGATTTGCTCATCATAAAATTAATTATTTCAGCATGAAACATACAGCTTTAACAGCAACTCACGAAGCACTTGGTGCAAAAATGGTGCCCTTTGCAGGATATAACATGCCTGTACAATATGAAGGTGTAAACATAGAACACGAAACTGTTAGAAATAATGTTGGTGTTTTTGATGTAAGTCATATGGGCGAATTTTTAATAGAAGGACCAAATGCTTTAGACTTAATACAAAAAGTGAGTAGTAATGATGCTGCAAAATTAACTGTTGGCAAGGCTCAATATAGTTGTTTGCCAAATGATGATGGCGGAATTGTAGATGATTTAATTATTTATAAAGTTAAAGACGAAACGTATTTGCTTGTTGTAAACGCTAGTAATATTGAAAAGGATTGGAATTGGATTAGTTCTAAAAACGATGTTGGTGCTGAGATGCGTGATTTATCTGAAGATTACTCTCTACTTGCTATTCAGGGACCAAAAGCAGTTGAAGCAATGCAACCTTTAACATCTCATGACTTATCAGCTATAAAATTTTACAATTTTGAAGTTGGAGATTTTGCTGGAATCGAAAATGTAATTATTTCTGCTACTGGATATACTGGAAGTGGTGGGTTTGAAATTTATTGCAAGAATTCAGAGGTAAAACAAATTTGGGATAAAGTTATAGAAGCTGGAGCAAAACCTATTGGTTTAGCAGCTCGTGATACGCTACGTCTTGAAATGGGTTATTGTCTTTATGGAAATGATATAGATGATACTACATCTCCTATTGAAGCTGGTTTAGGTTGGGTCTGTAAATTCAATAAATCGTTTACAAATTCTGAAGCTTTAGAAGATGAAAAGCGACGTACTCCAGAGCGAAAATTAGTTGCTTTTGAATTAGATGATCGTGGTATTCCACGTCAAGGATATGATATTGTTGATAACAATGGTAATATAATTGGCAATGTTACATCTGGAACCATGTCTCCGATGCTACAAAAAGGAATAGGTTTAGGTTATGTACCAAAAATATTCAGTGAAGTTGGTAGTAAAATAAATATTCAAATACGAAAAAATGCCATACCTGCTACTGTAGTAAAATTACCGTTTTATAAAGAGTAACATGTGCTTTATTGCAGATTGATTAATGAAGAAGAACTACAGCAAACATAAAATACTCATTATTGGAGCAAGTGGCTTTATAGGTAAAGCGCTGTATAAAGAATTGTACGGCTACTTCAACACTTTTGGCACTTATAACGTATCAAACAAAGAGTTTGAAAACAATCAGCATTTCTTTCAATATAATATAGACGAAGATGATATTTATGAAATTATCGATGCAATAAAACCTTCTATAATTATTTCTACACTTCGTGGGAATTTTAATGCGCAAATTCTAGCACATCAACATATCATAGAGTATGTAAAAGAAAATACATGTAAGCTTCTATTTTTATCATCTTCAAATGTTTTTGATGCTTACAGTAAGTATCCAAGTTATGAAAACGATACAACGTTTAGCAATAGTATTTATGGACACTTTAAAATTAAAATAGAAAATGCTATCATGCGTTTACCTAAAGCTAAATGGGCTATTTTAAGAATCCCAATGGTTATGGGAACTAATTCTCCAAGAGTTCTAGATATAAAACAGGCTTTAAAAGAAAAAACTGCTATTGAAGTGTTTCCAAACTTGATTATAAATGTAACAACAGAAGATAAATTAGCACAACAAATTCACTATATCATTAACAGAAATAAAACGGGTATTTTTCATCTAGGAAGTTCAGATTTAGTACATCATGATGATTTTATAAAAGAAATAGTAGAATCGCTAGGTAATTACAAACCAATCTACAAACAAGTCTACACGACTAATGATGATCGTTATTTAGCAGTTTTGGCAAAGCATAATGTATTACCAAAAAATTTACAAATTAAAAGTAAAGATGTCCTTAAAAGTAGTATTTTGTAGGGTTCATTAATTGTATTGTAATTATGGAAAAATTATCTGAACAAGATATAGAAAAAAGACTCTTACGATTACCAGATTGGGAATATTATGACAATGCTATTCATGCGGAGTTTGAATTCGAAAATTTTAAAGATTGTTTCAGTGCTATGAGCCGAATTGCTTTTGAGTGTGAAGCTTTAAATCACCATCCAGAATGGAAAAATGTGTATAATGTTTTAACCATATCACTGTCTACTCACGATGCTGGAGGTGTTACTATTAAAGATTTTAAACTGGCAGAAGCTATCGAATATATAGTTGAGCCGGAAGACTAATTCTAATAACTATATTTTTTTAAATTTGCGTTCATCATAAATTATTAAAACTTAAAATTATAAAATGGGAAGAGCTTTTGAATTTCGTAAAGCACGTAAAATGAAACGTTGGTCAGCAATGAGTAAAGCCTTTACGCGTATTGGTAAAGATATTGTCATGGCTGTAAAAGAAGGTGGTCCTGATCCAGACAGCAATTCGCGTTTACGAGCAGTCATTCAAAATGCAAAGTCGGTGAATATGCCGAAAGATAATATTGAGCGAGCTATAAAACGTGCTAGTGATAAGAATCAAGGTGATTATAAAGAAGTAATTTTTGAAGGTTATGCACCACATGGAATTGCAATTCTTGTTGAAACTGCTACAGACAATAATACACGAACTGTTGCCAATGTTCGTAGTTACTTTAACAAATGTGATGGTAGTTTAGGTACTTCTGGTTCTGTTGTTTTTATGTTTGATCATACATGTAATTTTAAAATTATAGGTGAAGGTTTAGATTTAGAAGAATTGGAATTGGAATTAATTGATTTTGGAGTAGAAGAAATTTTTGAGGACACCGATGAAGATGCCGATGGGAATGAAGTCAATAGCGTAATGATTTATGCACCTTTCGAGAGTTTTGGTAAAATTCAAAGTTATTTAGAGGACAACAAGATTGAAATATTAAGTTCCGGTTTTGAGCGTATTCCTCAAGTTACAAAAACGCTTACTACAGAACAAACTGCTGACGTGGAAAAACTACTAGAAAAGCTTGAAGAAGATGACGATGTCCAGAATGTGTATCACACAATGGAAGAAGCTACAGAATAAATAGTATCAGTTTTCAAAATACCTTAAAGGTTCAAAAATATATTTTTTGAGCCTTTTTTGTTATGTATCTAATAAATAAGCGTCTTAAATAGAAACATACACAAGCATGAAAAAGTTTCTATTATTACCTGTTATTATTTTTAGCTTTCAAATTAGCAGTTCTCAAAACATGACTAATGAAACATTAGCTAATATTATTACCTCTGTTTCAGATAGTGTTCAAGGTACTAATGGTCGATGGCAATTCAGTATCAAAGAAACCCTTCTCATCTGTTTAACAGATTCAACTAATAATCGCATGCGTATAATCTCTCCTATAATGGATAGTTATAAATTAACAGATGAATTAAAGACATTAAGCTTATCAGCAAATTTTCATACAGCTCTTGATGTTAAGTATGCAATTTCAGATGATATATTATGGTCTGTTTTTACGCATCCTTTAAAAGAGCTATCAGAAGAGCAAGCAGAAAGTGCTATAAGTCAAGTGTATTATGCCAATGTAAATTTTGGAACTTCGTTTGCTAGTACATCATTAATTTTTCCAGGAAGACAAAAAAGAGATTCTGAAGAAAAGAAACCCAATATCATTAAAGAAAAGTTTTAAAAAAACTACTTCCTTAACATCTAATAAGAAAGTAGTTTATAATTCTACAGCATGTTTCTTTTTAGGGACAAAACTGTTTACTTTATGTTTCATGCAATAGTTATATAAACCTAATTACAATCTTTATGCCATTGTTAATTAAATTGTTAGGCATTCTCTTTCTAATCTTAAAATAATTTTTATCTTAACAATCTTGATTAAACACTAAATTAAAATTACAAATTATTATGTCAGGAATTTTAGACTTATTAGGTAGCGACCTAGGAAAAACGATTATAAATGGTGTAGCTGGTTCAACTGGACAGGATACCAATAAAACTAGCAGTGTTTTAACTATGGCATTCCCAGTTTTAATGAAAGCGATGGAACGAAATGCTTCTACTCCACAAGGAGCAGAAGGTTTATTAGGAGCTTTAAAAGGCAAACACGACGGCAGTATTTTAGATAATCTTGGAGATTTATTTAAAGGTGGAGTAAACTCAGAGGTAACTCAAGATGGAGGAAAGATTTTAGGTCATGTATTAGGAAACAGACAACAAGGTGTTGAACAAGTATTAAGCCAAAAATCAGGTATGGATTTAGGTTCTGTAGCTCAAATTATGAAAGTAGCTGCTCCAATACTTATGGGTGTTTTAGGTAAACAATCTCGTCAGCAAAATGTATCTCAAGCTTCAGATTTAGGAGGTTTATTGGGAGGTTTATTAGGAGGCAGTTCTGCTAAAAAAGAACAAAGCTTTTTAGAGTCAATACTTGATGCAGATGGAGATGGAAGTGTTGTAGATGATGTTGCAGGAATGGTATTAGGTTCTGCGAAGAAAAAAGGAGGTCTTGGTGGTCTACTTGGAAGCATCTTTGGTAGAAGATAAAGAAATTGATACTTTTATAAAATAAGGTCGAACTCTATGTTCGGCCTTTTTTGTTAAAGCTATTTTAATAAGAACTTTTTTTGGAATAGATTTTGTATCTTTAAGTAAAAGGTTGGTTATGAAAAATTTAATTGTAATCCTGATTATCTGCATTGGAATCTTTAGTTGTAAAACAACAGACAAAATCTCAAATACTGATAATGAAGTAGTAAAGGAAGTAGCTAATGATACTGTTAGAATTGGTAATGAAGAATCAAATTATCAAATAATAATTATTGAACCAGGCTTTAATGCTTGGTTAGATAGTACTGCTAGACCTGAAGGCTATTATTCTCAACAATTTATGGAGAATAGAAATCACTTATATGTGGTCTCGTGGAATCAACGGGTTTTAGATCCTTATAAATACGATCCAAACCTGTATCAAATGAGAATAGACTACAACCCAAATATTGATTATGGTTATGAAGTTAACTATAAACTTTACAACTATTTTATTTACTTTCAGTTACAATATAAACAACGATTAACAGGTTTCACTCCAAGAATTTAATATCTTTGCCATAGATTGAAGCTATGGAAAAATTAAAACAACGTTGGGGAATTTCCTCAAATTGGCAAGTTCTAATTATATTTATTGTTTTTGGTATAACTGGCTCCTCTTCTATGCTGGTTACAAAACCAATATTGACCTATCTAGGTATTGTAAAAGAGAATTTTAATGGAAATATTGAAATTGTCTTTTATTATGTTCTTAAAATTCTGTTAGTTTTTATTGTTTATCAATTTTTATTGGTTTTCTTTGGATGGATTTTTGGTCAATATTCCTTTTTCTGGAATTTTGTAAAAAAAATGTTAAGCAGAATAGGATTTAAAAGATTTTTAAAAGACGTTGAATAATTACAAACAACATATTAGTTTCAAGGTTTTTACCTTAACACTAGTTGCAAGTTTACTTCTTCCATCTGCTATAAAACTTAATCATGCTTTTGAAAATCATAAACATGAGGTATGTAAAACAAATTCTATTGACCATTTTCATGAATTAGATTTAGATTGTGAGTTTTATAAGTTTAATAAAACAAACCAATACTTCATTACATTTAATCATGATATATCAGAGTTTGTTAACATAGATATAGAACAAAACTTTTCTTATTATAATTTTCTAAATAGTCATCAGCCACTAAATTTTTCTCTTCGTGGTCCGCCTCAAGTTTTAGTACAATACATATAAAATTATATTTTCTACTAAAACTTTTTAATGAAATATTTAAGCTTACTATTCTGCTTAATATTTAGTTGTATTAGTGCGCAAGATTGCACATTAACAGTAACTGGAACTGTCAAGGATTTTCATGACGGCACCAACATTCAAGATGCAACTATTTATATAGAGCAAATAAATAAACATACTACAAGTAACTCTAATGGAGTATTTACTTTTACAGATTTATGTAAAGGGGAATATACTATAACTGTTTCTCACTTAAACTGTGAAACTAAAACGTTTACTTCTTCTGTTAATGATGATACAGTTATAGAAGTCCTAATGGAACATCACATTGAAGAATTAAATGAAGTAACTGTAAAAGGAGAGACAGTAAAAAACACTCTTACTAGTCAAGAGACACTTATAACAACTAACAAAATTGAACAGTATAGTAGTGGTAACATAGGTGATGCTTTAAAAGAAGTTAGTGGAGTGTCTTCCATTAATACTGGTAACGCAATTGTAAAACCAGTAATTAATGGTTTACATAGTAGTAGAATAATTATAATGAATAATGGTGTACGACTTCAAGATCAAGAATGGGGAATTGAACATGCACCAAATATAGATATTAATTCAGCAGGAAGCATTTCAGTTATTAAAGGTGCAGACGCATTAGAGTTTGGAGGAGATGCCATTGGAGGAACTGTAATAATTAACCCAACAAAAGTAGTTTTAAAAGATTCTATCTATGGTAAAGTCCTTTTAAATGGGCAAACAAATGGTCGTGGTTATTCAACCAGTAGTTCGGTAACTAAAACCTATGAAAAAGGCTGGTATGCTTCAGCTCAAGCCAGTATTAAACGCTTTGGAGATTTTGAGGCACCAGACTATAATTTAACTAATACTGGTTTAAACTCTAAATCTTTTTCCATTAATTCTGGTTATAAAACTTTTGAAAAAGGATTCAATATATTTTATAGTTATATTGATAATGAAATTGGAATTTTAAGAGCTTCGCATTTAGGAAATGTTGAGGATTTCGAAAGAGCTATTTCTAGTGATATTCCATTAACAATAGATGATTTTTCATACGATATAAACAATCCAAAGCAAGAGATTAAGCATCATTTAGCTAAAGTAACTTTTTACAAACGTTTACAATCATTAGGGAAACTTAATGTGCAATATGACTTTCAAAATAATCGTCGATTTGAATTTGATTTAAGGCGTGGTAATAGAGATGAGATTCCTGCTGTGGATCTAAAATTAACTACACATTCATTAAAAGCAAATATTAAAATAGACAATAATATTAAGCGCGTTTTTAATATTGGTTTAGTTGGTAGTTATCAAAATAATTTCGCAAGTCCTGAAACTGGTGTTAGAAGACTCATCCCAGATTATGATAGATACGATTTTGGAACCTTTATTATTTCTACCTTAAGATTAACTAATAAAACATTATTAAATGCTGGTCTTCGTTATGATTTTAATAGATATGACGCAAAAAAATTTTATGAGTCAAATCGTTGGAATGAATTAGGTTATAACCAAGATTTTTCAAATATAATACTAGAAGATTTTGGAACAGAATTATTAACCAATCCAAAATTTGATTATCATAATCTTTCGGGATCTCTAGGGTTATTTGTTAATATTAATGAGAATAATACCATAAATGTAAATTATAGTTTATCTAATAGAGCTCCTAATCCAGCAGAATTGTTTAGTGATGGATTACATCATTCGGCAGCTAGAATAGAACTCGGTGATTTACGAATAGATCAAGAAACCTCGAATCGATTTTCTACAACTTATAATTATAAGAATAAGCAATTTTCATTGCTTTTAGAATCGTATCTGAACCTTATTAATGATTTTATATACATAGAGCCAACTGGCTCGGAACAGACTATAAGAGGCTACTTCCCTATTTGGGGATATAAACAAACAAATGCTACATTATTTGGAATAGATTTTACTGGAGAATATAAAATTTCTAGTAACTGGGTTTTGAGTAATAAATCCTCATTTATAAAAGGAAATGATGTATCAAATAGTAGAGCACTAATAGATATGCCTCCATTTGAAACCGAAACCAAGCTCTCGTTTAATAAGCCAGAATGGAATAATCTTAATCTTAATTTAATTAGTCAAGCAGTATTTAGACAAAACGAATTTCCAGATAATAATTTTGAAGTGTTTATTCCTTCTAGAAACGAATTTGTGTTAGTAGATGTTAGTACTCCTCCTCCAGGTTACCACTTAATGCATTTTAGAAGTTCGTTAGATTTTGATTTTAAAAATCAAAACGTATTTACAATTGGCTTACAAATAGAAAATATATTTAATACTTCCTATCGTAATTATTTAAACAGGTTACGATATTTCGCTGATGATTTAGGAAGAAATATACAATTACAATTAAAACTAAATTTTTAAAACAATTAAACAATGAAAACAATTAAATTTTTATCCATACTAATTTTATCAATGATTACTTTTTCTTCATGTTCTAATGATGATGATAGTCCTACTCCAGTAAATGAAGAAGAAGTTATAACGACTTTAATAGCTAGATTAACACCTCAAGGTGGCGGAACTCAAATTACTATGACCTTCAGAGATTTAAATGGAACTATAACATCTGATGTTTCAGGAAATCTTACAGCTAATACCACATACAATGGTACTTTAGATTTATTAAATGAAACAGAGTCACCAGCTGAATCTATAACGGAAGAAATAGAAGAAGAGGATGATGAGCACCAATTTTTCTTTTCATCTAACATAGGCACATTTGCTTACGCTGATTCTGATGGGGATGGTAACCCAGTTGGTTTAGCTTTTACTGTAGCTACTGGTTCTGCAACCACTGGTAGTGTGACAATTACCTTACGTCACGAACCAGCTAAAGATGCTGCAGGTGTTAGTGAAGGCGATATTACTAATGCAGGTGGTGAAACAGATATTTCTGTTACTTTTAACAATGTAGTAGTTCAATAACTATAGGTATTATATACTAAAAAAGCGCTCTAATGAGCGCTTTTTTAGTTTACATTTATAATAGTATCTTCAGGTTTATTGATTAAAATGTGAGTGTAAAACCACATAATAGTAAAGGTTGGTATAAAATCTGTTCCTGGTATAATCTCTTCAATAAACGTAAAAGCACCAGCTAATCGTCCTGTACTGCCTTTGTAAAGTTTAGCCATCAGATATCCAGAAAGTGGTGCCCAAAGTAAATCTATAAACGGAATCATACCTATAGCATCAAGTATAATACTCGATGCTAATAATCTATATTTATTTTTTGTGAAAAATTTCATAGTAAATAAGGGTTATATTATTTGAACTTTACAGTACAAAAAAAGTGCCAAGAAATCCTGACACTTTATTAGTATATCTAGCATCTTATTTGTTACATCAGGACAGATCAGAACTTATGAGTTTTAAAAATTCTGTACGAGTTTCAATAGTCTCAAAAGCGCCTCTAAATCCAGAAGTAGTTGTTACAGAATTCTGCTTTTGTACACCTCGCATCATCATACACATATGAGAAGCTTCAATAACCACAGCAACACCTTTTGGCTTTAATGTATTATTAATACATTCTAAAATATCATGAGTTAATCGCTCTTGTACTTGTAATCGCCGAGCAAAAACATCTACAATTCTTGGTATTTTGCTTAATCCTACTATATGACCATTTGGAATGTAAGCCACATGAGCTTTACCAAAAAAAGGTAACATATGATGTTCACACAACGAATATAACTCGATGTCTTTTACAATTACCATATCATCATAATCTTCGGCAAACATAGCTCCCTTTAATATTTCTGAAGCATCTAAATCATAACCTTGTGTAAGAAATTGAAGGGCTTTTGCCGCACGTTCAGGTGTTTTTAGAAGTCCTTCCCTATTCTTATCCTCACCCAATTCTTCTATAATTGTTTCGAAGTGTTTTTTTATATGATCTGTAACGTCAATATTATATTCTTCAAGTTTTTTGTAAGGCATAGAAATAAATTTAAGTAAAAGTAACTAAAAAATATTATCTCTAAAATTTTCTAAAACATGGCAACATTAACAATCATAAGCTTTTTTTAACGTTTAGTTAGGAGTTTTAAAAGCATAAGCGAACTAGTTTTGTTTTAAAGTGTAACACTATTGTTTTTTTGTTGTCTCTAATAACAAAGCTTATTATTTTAATCATCAATCAATTATAATGAAAATCAATCAATCAATCTTCTTATTACTACTTTTCTTTACGACAACAATAGTAGCTCAAGAAAAAAAATCACTTAACATAAAGCGAACAGACAATGCTCCAAAAATCGATGGTGTTTTAGATGATGCCGTTTGGAAAGATGCTGAAGAAGCAACAGATTTTATACAATTTAGACCAGATATGGGAACTAAAGCAACAGAGGATATTAAAACTGTTGTGAAAATGGCCTATGATGATTCTGGTATTTATGTAGCTGCATATATGTATGATGATCCTGAACTAATTGCCAAACAATTTACTAGTCGTGATAATTTTGGGCAATCAGATTTCTTTTTGGTGGTTTTAAATCCAAATAACGATGCACAAAACGACACCGAGTTTTTTGTCTTTTCTTCAGGAACTCAAGCAGATGCTGTTGCCAATCCAAACAATGGTGAAGACTTTAGCTGGAATGCAGTTTGGGATAGTGACGTAAAAATTAATGATGATGGTTGGGCAGTTGAGATGAAAATTCCTTACAGAGCACTACGTTTTTCAACAGATGTAGAAACTTGGGGATTACAGTTTCATAGACGCTTTAGACGAAATAATGAGCAGTATACATGGAACCCGTTAGATCCTACTAAAGGAAATATTGGCTTATATCATGGTGAATTAAAAGGAATAAAAGACATACATCCTCCTGTGAGATTAAATTTATATCCTTTTGCATCTACTGTATTTGATAACATGGACAAACCAGACTTCAATTTAGGTATGGATGTGAAATACGGAATAACAGAAAATTTCACACTAGATGCTACATTAATTCCAGACTTTAGTCAAGCTGGATTTGACAATTTATTTTTAAACCTTGGACCCTTTGAACAAACTTTTAATGAACAGCGACAATTTTTTACCGAAGGTGTAGATCTTTTTAATAAAGGTGGACTTTTCTTTTCTAGACGTGTTGGTAGTGCTCCAACTGGAGGTGTTAATGTTGCTGGAAATGAAGAGCTTATTGATTATCCAAGCGAAGTAAAAGTATTGAATGCAGTAAAAGTATCTGGTAGAACTAAAAAAGGACTAGGAATTGGCTTCTTTAATGCCATAACCGAAAAAACTGACGCCACAATTAGAAATACAGATACTGGAGAAAGCCGTAGAGAAACTGTAGAGCCATTTACTAACTATAATATTTTTGTTGTAGATCAATTATTTAATGGCAACTCTTCAGTTAGTTTAGTTAATACTAATGTTATAAGAGAAGGTAGTGATTTTAGAGATGCTAATGTAACTGCGCTTGTTGCTAATGTTTTTAATAAACGTAATACTTACAATATCCGTGGTAATATTAGAATGAGTAACAGAAACCTTCCAGGAGAAGATAACTTAGAAACTGGTTTAAGTTCTTTTATTTTAATTAGAAAGGCACACGGAAAATGGCGTTATAGTGTAGACCATAGATTTTCTAACGAAAACTTTGATATTAATGATCTTGGTCTAAACTTTAGAAATAACTTTAACAATTTTGGTGTAGATGCTTCGTACCAAATATTTGAAGCTACTGAAAAACTAAATAATTTTAGAGTAAACGCTTGGTATAATTACAGAAGACTATACAAACCAAGTACATTTACTGGAATGAATGGTGGAATAAATGTCTACGGAAACGTTAAAAAAACATTGATGGATTTTGGTGGAAATATCAACTACCAAATGGGAAAACAATATGACTTTTTCGAACCTCGTGATTTCGAAAACAAACGCTTTTTTATTTTTGAAAATAGATTGAATGCTAATGTTTGGGTGTCTACAAATTATAATAAACCCTTTGCTATAGATGCGAACATCGGAGGAGCTAAATTGTTTGAAGAAGGTAGAGAAGATTATTTAAACTATTGGTTTGGTGTGAGTCCTCGTTTTCAATTTAATGATAAGTTTATCGTTTCCTACTCATTAAATTATGAAAATGCCATTAAAGATAGAGGTTATGCTAATAATTCTAACGGTATTTCTGGATCATCAATATTTGGGCAACGTGACCAAAAAACAATTGTTAATAGCGTTTCTGGTAGTTATAATTTTAACCCTTTTAATTCATTAAACCTTACTTTCAGAAATTATTGGTCTACGGTAGATTATGAAGAAAATCCGTATTTACTATTAGACAATGGACGATTATTGAAAACTCCTAGTACTTATGATGAATTGGGTTTAGGAGATTCAAATGTAAATTTTAGCACTTGGAATGTAGATTTAAGCTATTCTTGGCAATTTGCTCCAGGAAGCTTTTTAACTGCTTTATATAGAAACCAGTTATTCAATCAAAATTCACAATCAAAAGATAGCTTTTTTGATAGTCTAGATAATTTATTAGCGCAAGATATGCAGCATATACTATCCGTTAGACTGCAATACTTTATAGATTATAATGGTATAAGAAGTATTTTCAAAAGAAGAGATAAACAAAATACTATAGATAGATTGTCTAGTCGTGGAAATGAAATAAATGACTTCCCTAGAGTATTATAATTTTGGTATAAATCATCTAGAGCTTTTTGATATTAAAATAGTATTTTAGCTTCCATATGATTAGTGCTAAAAATATTCATAAATATTACGATGACCTTCATGTTTTAAAAGGCGTTGATATATCGATTAATGAAGGTGAAATAGTTTCTATAGTAGGTGCTTCAGGAGCAGGAAAAACAACACTTTTACAAATATTAGGAACTCTTGATATTTCAGATAAAAATGAAGTATCTAGCTTATCAATTTGTGATACAGACATTACCAAACTAACTGATAAAGCTATCGCGAAATTCAGAAATGAAAATATTGGATTTATATTCCAGTTTCACCAATTATTACCAGAGTTTACAGCTTTAGAAAATGTATGTTTACCAGCTTTTATAAAAGGCATAAGTAAATCTGAAGCTGAAGTTCAAGCTAAACGCTTTTTAGACTTTTTGGGCTTATCACATCGTTACAATCATAAACCAAGTGAATTATCTGGAGGTGAGCAACAACGTGTTGCTGTAGCTAGAGCTTTAGTAAATAATCCGAAAGTAATTTTTGCTGATGAACCTTCGGGAAATCTTGATAGTGAATCTGCAGAGAATTTGCATAATCTCTTTTTTAAATTGCGTGATGAATTTGGACAAACCTTTGTAATTGTTACTCATAACAAAGAGCTAGCAGATATGGCTGATAGAAAGCTAACTATGGTTGATGGAAAGATTATTTAGAAAAATTTACTTCAATAATAAAAATTGCCAAAACGCTTAAACAAACAAGAACTCAGAGAGTTTCTCGATGCCAAAGTTATTCAATACAATAATCCACGATTTATTGAAAGCGATCCTATACAAGTACCTCATACATTTTCAAAGAAAGAAGATATAGAAATTGCAGGTTTTTTAACAGCAACTATAGCTTGGGGAAATCGAAAAAGCATTATTAATAATGCTAAACGATTAATGCTACTACTTGATAATTCACCTTATGACTTTGTTATGAATCATCAAGAACCTGATTTAGAAAAATTAGAATCGTTTGTACATAGAACTTTCAATGGATTAGACTGCATTCAATTTATAAAAAGCCTCAAGCATATCTATACAAATCATAATGGATTAGAATCAATATTTTCAAAGAATACAGAAAACAATTCACTCCAGAAAAGCATACATGAATTTAAAAAAGTCTTTTTTGAAATTGATCATGTATCAAGAACTCAAAAACATGTGAGTGATCCCTTAAAAAATTCAGCTGCTAAACGCATCAACATGTTTTTACGTTGGATGGTTCGTAATGATAATTCTGGAGTTGATTTTGGTATTTGGCAGAGCCTCTCTCCTGCTCAACTGTCTTGCCCTTTGGATGTTCACTCTGGAAATGTAGCCAGAAAACTCGGCTTATTAAAGCGTAAACAAAACGATGGAAAGGCTTTATTGGAGTTAGATAAAGCACTACGAAAATTAGACTCCTCTGATCCTGTTAAATATGACTTTGCGTTGTTTGGTCTTGGAGTTTTTGAAGGCTTTTAACATAGAGTTTCAATAGCATTGCTTATCTTTAAACCTAACTAACAACCAAAACATTTTTACAATGAAAAAGCTCGTGTTTCTTTTGCTTTTTGCTACCCTGTTTTCTTTTAGTCAAAAACTTACCATTCCAATAGATACTATGGTTATTACACAACATAATACAACCATAAAAGGTGTGAGTATGTCATATACTGCAGAAACTGGAACACAACCACTTTGGGATACAATGGGAAACCCTGAAGCAACACTATACTATACCTATTATACTAGGAATAATGTTAAAGATAGAGCTAAACGACCAATACTATTTTCATTTAATGGTGGACCAGGATCTGCTTCAGTTTGGATGCACGTAGCGTATACTGGACCACAAATTTTAAAAATTGATGATGAAGGGTATCCTATTCAACCTTATGGTGTAAAACAAAATAACTACTCTATTATAGATGTTGCTGATATTGTGTTTATAAATCCTGTAAATACTGGTTATTCACGCTTAATTCCTAATAAAGAAGGGAAAATGCCTGACAGAGAGAAGTTTTTTGGTATTAATGCCGACACAAAATATTTAGCAGAATGGATGAATACCTTTGTAAGTAGACACAATCGTTGGGAATCACCTAAATACATTATAGGAGAAAGCTATGGAGGAACACGTGTCATGGGATTATCGTTAGAATTACAAAATAGTCAATGGATGTATTTAAATGGTGTTATAATGGTATCACCAGCAGATTATAAATTATATAGTACAGGACAACCTGAATATTCTGCTATAAATTTGCCATATTTTACTGCAGCAGCATGGCATCACAATATGCTACCTCCTGCTCTACAATCTAAAGATTTGTTAGACGTTTTACCTGAAGCAGAAAATTTTGCTATAAATACTTTAATGCCAGCTTTAGCAAAAGGTGGATTTATTTCTGATTCTGAACGTAAAAGTGTGGCAGAAAAAATGAGTTATTATTCTGGTTTAAACTCTAAAGTTATTTTACAGCATAATTTAGATGTACCAACACAATTTTTCTGGAAAGAACTATTACGTGATAAAACTGGACAAACAATTGGTCGATTGGATTCTCGTTATCTAGGAATTGATAAAATTGAAGCTGGTTCTGGGCCAGATTACAGTGCTGAATTGACTTCCTGGTTGCACTCTTTTACGCCTGCAATAAACTATTATTTACGTGAACATTTAAACTTTAAAACTGACGTAAAATATAACATGTTTGGTCCTGTACATCCTTGGGATAGAGAAAATAATGAGGTTAGAGAGGATTTACGACAAGCAATGGCCCAAAATCCATATTTACAAGTACTCACACAGTCTGGATATTATGATGGAGCTACAACCTATTTTGCTGCTAAATACTCTATGTCACAGATTGATCCGAGTGGAAAAATGAAAGATCGTATGTATTTTAAAGGTTATAGAAGTGGACACATGATGTATTTACGCAAAGAAGATTTAATAAAAGCTAATGATGATTTACGTGAGTTTATTGTCAAGTCGTCAGCTAAGGGTAAAGCTGCTAAATACTAATAATGTTCGCGCAAAAAAGAGTCTGTCTGAAAAGTAAGTATTCTTGTCTGGTCGAGCGGAGTCGAGATCTTTAACATCTAGAATACAAAGTAGGTATCGACTCCGCTCGACCTGACAATTTGATTTTTTTGACTATTTAGACAGCCTTTTTTTGCTATTATTTAGAGAAGATTATTAACCTTTTAACCATGCATTACGTAAAGCTATTTGAGCTTCTGTTGCATCAGGTAAAGCTTTTAAACTTCTTCCTATTGTATAGGATTGCGTTGTAATAGTTTTAATAACAACCTCTTCTTCACCTCGTAATAATTTTACTTCTATCTCTTGTCCAGGTTTCCACCCAAAGACTTCTGTAAATATATCATTAGCTGTTTCAAGTGTCACTTTCTTCCCGTTTATTTCAGTGATAACATCTTCAAATTTTGCTCCATTGTCACGCCAAAAACTATTTTTTGCAACTTCTTCAGTAAAGAAGATTGTTTGATTCATTGGGTTTGCACTAACAATAATATTAGCGCCATTCATAATGTAGCCAGTTTCTGTTTTACCTTCAGCAAAACCTAATCCAACTTTAGAGAAAAAGTCTTCATAATTTATAGGCGTTTCACCAACGACATGTGTATTTAAAAACTCACCAACTGAAGGATAAGTCATTTCAGTAATTTCAGCAATTAAATTATCATCAACAAATGGTTTACTATTCCCATATTTAGCAGATAACTCTTTCATAAGTGATAACATACTTCTATTTCCATTACTTTCTTCTTGCATCAAAATATCAATGCACATACCTATAAGTGCTCCTTTCATATATACATTGTAGTATTGTGAAGCATATGGTTCGTCTAATACATTTTCACTCATTTTAGTAAAACTCATACTATCGTCCAACTGATTTTGAGATGTATTAATTTTTTGTAACATGGTTTTATAAAACTGCTCTGGAGTTACTAACCCTTCATAAACCTGAAAATGTTGTGCAAAATATTCGGTAACACCTTCATACATCCACAAATGCTTTGAAAATGTTGGTTGATTATAATCAAAATAATGCACATCTTCAGAATGTACACTTAAAGGCGTAACGATATGAAAAAATTCATGTGCAACCACATCTATCATAGAGTCATCTAGTTGTTCTTTTGTACTATTTTCAGGTAATACAACTACTGTTGATGTATGATGCTCAAGAGCTCCAAATCCTTTTGCAGAATCCTCCTTTTCTGTATCAGATAAGTATAAATAGATATCGTAACGAGGTGTGGTATTAATGTCACCTAAATAGGCTTTTTGACCTTGCATCATTTTATACATGGTTTCCTTTAATCCAGCTGCTGAATGCACTTTATTTGGCGAATACACACTTAAAACAATTTTAATATCACTAACCATAAACTCTTCAACATCTAACTCTCCATAAAACATTGGGTTATCAGTAATATCAAAATATCGAGGAGCAAAAAAACTAGTTATGGTCTTACCATCTTTAGTTTCAGATTTGAGTTCTTGTAGAGCTGATGATCTCACAAATTTATCTGGAGATATCATATCTAGCGCGTATTGATTGTTTTTAAGAGAATCGAAATAACCAACAAAACCGTGAAGATTTAATACATAATTAGTTGGTTCTATATTTGTACCAGCAGGAGAAAATGGTACTTCCTCTCCTATTCCTCCAGTTTTTTCTTGATCAAATGTGTCGTTAACTAAATACATTATTTTATCAAGTTTAGTGGCATTAGCTATAATCCAAGTATTCGTACTTGCTTTGGTAGCTGCTATTTCATTCCCATCATAATCAACAGCTTTAAATGCTTCAATATATTTTCCAAAATCACTTACAGAATAGGTTCCTTGTACAACTTTAGGTAACCTAAATGTGACGCTTTCTGTTGTAAAACGTCCTGGATCTACTGTTACTGGTACTTTATCATCAGTAACCTGGGTTAAATCTATAGTAACATTAATTGGATTACTAATCGCTAAATCATCTGTAGTTACTTTAGTTCCACATGAAGCTAAAATCAAAGCAAAACCAAATATTAGTGCTATTTTTTTCATCTAAAAAAAGTTTATTTGTATGTCTCGCAAAAATAAACTCTTGTTACAACTATTAACATAAGTTTTTGTTAAATTGATGAATTACTATCTTCGCTGCATGCAAGAGCCTCTAGTTAGTATATTAATTCCTTTTAAAAATACAGAACAGTATCTCACAGAATGTCTTGATTCGATAATCAATCAGAGTTATTCTAATTGGGAAGTGTTGGCTATAAATGACCATTCAACAGATTCTAGCAATAAATTAGTTGGTAGTTATGCAAAAAAAGATTCAAGGTTTCAATTATTTCATAATGAAGGCAAAGGCATTATTGAAGCACTACGAATGGCCTTTAAAAACTCTAGAGGCGATTATATAACCAGAATGGATAGTGATGATATTATGACTAATAGTAAATTAGAAGTCATGCTAAATAGCCTAATCATGCATGGAAAACAACATGTAGCTATTGGTCAAGTAAAATACTTTAGTAACGTAGGAATAAGCGATGGTTACGATCGCTATGAAAAATGGCTTAATAAACTAACAAGCACTGGAACTAATTATTCTGAAATTTATAAAGAGTGTGTAATCCCTTCACCTTGCTGGATGTTGCATAGAGACGATTTAATCGAGTGCGATGCATTTAATCCAAATGATTATCCAGAAGATTACGATTTAACCTTTAGGTTTTATGAGCATAATTATAACTGTATTCCTTGTAATCAAGTTTTGCATTATTGGAGAGATTATCCAACCAGAACATCTCGAACACATGAACACTATGCTCAAAATTATTTTTTAGATATTAAATTGACATACTTTTTAAAACTTGATTTTGATGAATCTAGAATACTAACAGTTTGGGGAGCTGGTTTTAAAGGGAAAACTATTGCAAAACGTTTAATTGAGAATAATATAGACTTTATTTGGATTTGTGATAACCCCAAAAAAATTGGTAAGCATATCTACAATAAAGAGCTATTCAATTTTGAAACTTTAAAAGCATTAGATAATCCTCAAAGTATTGTTACGGTTGCTAATGAGGATGCCCAATTGTACATAAAAAGTTACTTTTCTAAACTTGAAAAGCAATCAATGATTGATTATTTTTTCTTTTGTTAAATAAGTTTTAAGCTCTGTATATAATCTTAAGGCTTTTTCTATATTTACAATTAAATAATAATTTACTGAATGCAGTTTAAACACCCAGAAATTCTTTACGCTTTACTCCTACTGCTTATACCAATTCTGGTTCATTTATTTCAGTTAAGACGTTTTAAAAAGGAAGCTTTTACCAATGTGAAATTTTTAAAAGCTGTTACTTTACAAACACGAAAGAGTTCGCAAATAAAAAAATGGTTAATTCTAACCACTCGATTATTACTGCTAGGAGCAATTATTTTAGCATTTGCACAACCTTACTTTGCAAAAACCAATACGTATAATAGTAAGTCTGAAACTGTTATTTATTTAGATAATTCATTTAGTACACAGGCAAAAGGAGCTAAAGGTAAACTATTACAAAGAGCAGTTCAAGATATATTAAGTGTAATTCCAGAAAGTGAAGAATTTACGTTGTTTACTAATTCTGAAACTTACAGAAACATTACAACTAAATCTATAAAAAATGATCTTCTTCAGGTTTCAAATTCACCCAACCAAGTAGATTATAATTCCGTAATATTAAAGGGGAGAAAAGCTTTTACAGATGATCCAACATCTATCAAAAATCTAATTTTAGTATCAGATTTTCAACAGCAAAAGCAGAACTTAAAAATTAATAGAGACAGTGTATTTAATTTGCATCTTGTAAAAATGGTACCTGTAAATAGTAACAATATTCAAATTGACAGTTTATACATATCAAAAACAGAATCGTCGACATTAGAGCTAACAGTACTGCTAAAAAACCAAGGAAATACAGTTGAAAACTTACCTGTTTCTTTAATTAATAATGAAGAATTATTAGCAAAAACCGCTGTAACTATTGACGATGAAGCTAAAGCAACTTTTTCCATTGCTAGAAATACTCCAATTAATGGGCGAATTGTAATAGATGATACATCATTAGAATTTGATAATGAGTTTTTTTTCAATATAAATACTACTGAAAAAATTAAAGTATTAAGTATTAATAATGCTTCAGATAGTTATTTGAAACGCATTTTTACAGATGATGAATTCGAATATCTTGCTTCTAATTCTAATACTCTTAATTATAACGTTATTGAAGATCAAAACCTTATAATTTTAAATGAGTTAAAAGACATACCAATCTCATTAACTAATGCACTTGTATCCTTTAAAAATAATGGTGGAAGCGTATTAATAATCCCTTCAGAAGAATCATTATTAAATTCTTATAATCAATTGTTTACCAATTTCAATTATACTGGATTTATTAAACAACAAATTGCTGAAAAGAAACTTACAAAAATTAACTATTCTCATCCGCTTTATCAAGGTGTTTTCGATAAACAAGTTAGTAATTTTCAATATCCAAAAGTCAAAAAATATTATGCTGTTAATAAGCAAACTTCTGGTTTAGTTCTGCAATTAGAAGATGGCAACCCTTTATTAAATGCTAGTAATAATTTATATGTTTTTACAGCACCATTAAATAAAGAGAACTCTAATTTTATTAACTCACCTCTTATAGTACCAACACTTTATAATATTGGTAGACAAAGCCTACAAATACCAAAACTATATTATACTATAGGTAACGAAAATAAGGTTGATGTTCCTATAACTATGCGTCAGGATGAAATACTTAAACTAGAAAATGAAGATATTAGTCTTATCCCACAGCAACAAACCTATTCAAATAAGGTGTCATTGATTATTAATGATGAGCTCAATAAATCAGGTGTTTATTCCATTGTTAATGATACTGAAAAATTTAACAATATTAGCTTTAATTTTAATAGAAACGAAAGTGATTTAAGTTATATAAACCTTGATAATTTTGAAGGTGTTTCAGTCAGTGAATCCTTTATAAATACCTTTACTAATATAAAAAGTGATGCAAAAGTTAACGAGCTATGGAAATGGTTTGTTATTTTTGCGCTAGTATTTTTATTATTAGAGCTATTGATACTAAAATATTTTAAATGAAACGTTAATCAACTATTTGTAAATCAATAAATTACAAACTAATATCGCTACATTTAATATAAATTAAGATTAAAACCAACCTATGAATCTTCTCATAAAATCCGCAACGATTGTTGATCCAAAGAGTAAATTTCATAACAAGACTCAAGATATTTTAATCGAAAAAGGTATCATCAGCAAAATAGCTGGTTCCATAAAAAACACAAATAATTACCGAGAGATTTCTTTAGAAAACCTACATATATCCCAAGGATGGTTTGATAGTAGTGTTTGTTTTGGTGAACCAGGTTATGAAGAGCGTGAAACTATCGCTAACGGTTTACACACTGCTGCTAAATCTGGATTTACTACAGTTATTTTAAATGCGAATAGTAATCCAATTATAGATTCAAGCTCTGATATAAGCTTTATTTTATCAAAAGCTCAAAGCAATGCAGTTACTTTAATACCTACAGGAGCTCTTACTAAAGCTAGTGAAGGTGAAGAATTAGCCGAAATGTATGATATGAAGTCTTCTGGAGCAATAGCATTTACTGACTATAAAAAACCTGTAAGTGATGCCAATCTAATGAAAATTGCTTTGCAATATGCAAGTACATTCAACGGTCTGGTTTATGCATTTCCTCAAGATAATTCTATCGCTAGAAATGGGGTTATGCATGAGGGTTTAGCTAGCACAAAGCTTGGTCTAAAAGGTATACCAGCTTTAGCAGAAGAACTACAAGTAGCTCGAGATTTATTCTTATTAGAATATACAAACGGAAAATTACATATTCCAACTATTTCAACTGCTAAAAGTGTAGAGTTAATTCGGGAAGCAAAAGCAAAAGGATTGGATGTTACCTGCAGTGTAGCGATTCATAATTTACTTTTAACTGACGAATCGCTAAACACTTTTGATACTAATTTTAAAGTAACACCTCCTTTACGATCGCAAACTGATATTGAAGCTCTAATAGAGGGGCTTAATGATGGAACAATTGATATGGTTACAAGTGATCATAACCCTATAGACATAGAACATAAAAAAGTAGAGTTTGACTATGCTTTAAATGGTAGTATTGGTTTAGAATCTGCTTTTGGAGCTTTACACAATTCGTTTTCATTAAAAAAGACCGTTGACTATCTAACGAGAGGGAAAGAACGTTTTGGTATAGAAGCGAATTCTATTGAAAAAGGTAATGAAGTTAACCTAACATTATTCAACCCAAAAGGAAGTTATACTTTTAGTAATGATCAGATAACTTCTAAATCTAAAAATGCCATCTTTAAAGGTTCTAAAATGAAAGGTTATGTTTATGGAATTATCGCTAATAAAAAAGTAGTTCTAAAATAAATACTCTAATCTTGACTCCAAGAAACGACTTATCATTATATCACATTATTCGCGAATCATCTCTCACAGAGAATGCACCTTTACTAATTTTATGTCATGGTTACGGAAGTGATGAAAACGATTTATTTTCATTTGCTTCAGAATTGCCTGAAGAATTATTCATTATTTCTGTTAGAGCACCTTATGCCATGCAGCCTTTTGGTAACGCTTGGTATGCAATTAATTTTGATGCAGAGCAAGGAAAATGGAGCGACACTGAACAAGCTAAAGAATCTAGAGATTTGATTGCTAAATTTATTGATGAAGCCGTTAAAACATATCCTGTTGATTCCAATAATGTAAATTTATTAGGCTTTAGTCAAGGAACAATTTTAAGTTATTCTGTAGCTCTTACGTATCCTGAAAAAGTAAAAAATATAATTGCTTTAAGTGGTTATATAAATACAGATTTGTTAGTTGACAGTTTTCAATCTAAAGATTTTAACCATTTAGACTTTTATTGTTCTCATGGGAGTGTCGATCAAGTAATACCTGTAGATTGGGCTAGACAAGCACCTAAATTTTTGGATGCATTACGCATTAAGCATATCTATTCAGAATTTCCAGTTGGTCATGGTGTAGCACCACAAAATTTTTACGCTTTTAAAGATTGGCTAAAAGATAGAATTTGAATAATTCCTTAAAAATGAAAAAACTAGTATTTTCTTTACTGTTTTTACCAATATTACTTTCAGCGCAGATAAATGAGAGTAAAGTTGACTCTCTTAAATTTAAAGCTGATTTATCACTTACAGGTTTTTGGCAAAGCGGAAATGTTGAAACCAAAATATTTAGAGCAAAATCTGGATTAAGTTTTATACCATGGAAGAACTGGGTATTTAAAACCCAAAACTCCTATGTATTTCAAGAATTTGGAAGAGAAAAAGCTGATGAAGATATTTTAAGTTTAAACTTTTTATACATAAATCCTGAAAAAAAAATATACCCTTTTGTATTGGGGTTTGTGAGCACTAACTTTAGAAGAGAAATCGATATTAGATCATTATTTGGAGCTGGTGTAACATTTCAAATTTTAAATAAAAATAAAAATTGGTTAAAAGCATCAGTATCTAGTGAATATGAACAAACAAGATTTGAGCAAAGCACTTTTAACAAAAGTCAGTATAATGACAATAATGAAATTAATACGTTTCGAGGTACTATTTGGGTAAATGGTAAATACTACTTATTTAAAGATAAAATTATTATTAATCACGAAAGTTATTTTCAACCCTCACTGGAAGAAGGTAATAATTACAGATGGCAAGCAGATTTAGGTTTAGAATTTCCTCTGTGGAAATTTTTAAACTTTAAAATTAACTATCTGCATACTTTTGAAAGTATTGTAATTCAGGGTCAAGATCAAGAGGATCAATTTCTGACTTTTGGTTTTACACTAAAAACTTATTAATAACTATTAGGAGGATATAATAAATGATCTACAACTTTAAATTTTAATTCTTTTTTGTCATCAATTTCATAGGTTAATAACAATTCTCCCCAATTTTGTCCATCTGAAAAATCTGCTATTATCCATTTATGATTAAGCATACGAATTTTATTAACTAAAATTTTTCCTTCTGTCATAGAAGCATAAGGTACTAATGGGTGTTCATCACCTTTATACTCATTTAAGCTAATTAGTTGGTCTTTAATAAAAGGGATTAATTCATCTGTTTTGTAACCATCTCGTTCAAAATAACTTAAGGCATCGTCATTATTTTCTAAATTAAAATATAACAGATCAAGGTTTTCATCTTCTAAAGCCATAAATTTTTTAGTCATTTCTGCCTCATTAGCTTCATATCTATCTAATTTTTCTTCATAATTATCTAATATGTTTTTTGAATTCACATATTGAAAAATAACTAACAATACCGTAAAAATAAATAGATACATAAAAATTCGAGCTTTCATAATTATAATGTGATTTGTAAGTTATCGTAAGCTAAAAAAACGTTTTCTGGTAAAATTTGTTGTACATCATCATGAAACCCTAAATGATGACTGATGTGCGTTAAATAAGTTCTTTTTGGTTTTATCTCATCTACCAATGCTAAAGCTTCTTCTAAATTAAAATGAGACATGTGTGGTTTTATTCGTAAAGCATTAACAACTAGAACATCTAAATTTTTTAGCTTTGATTTCTCTTTTTTAGATACGGTTTTGAAATCAGTCAAATATGCAAAATCACGAAATCTAAAACCAAAAACCGGAAGTTTATAATGCAATCCTTTTACAGGAGTTATAATCATATTTCCTAATTCAAAAGGTTTGTTTTTAATACGATTTGTAATAATATTAGGGACTCCAGGATATTTATTTTTAGTAGTAAAAATATAATTAAAACGCTGCTTTAACGCTTTAATAACACGCTTATGAGCATAAATAGGAAAATCTCCTTGCCTGAAAAAGAACGGTCTAATATCGTCTAAACCAGCAGTATGGTCTGCGTGCTCGTGAGTAAAAATAATACCATCAATTTTAGAAACATTATTCAAAAGCATCTGCTGTCTAAAATCTGGACCACAATCAACAACATAACTATTAACATCCCATTCTACTAAAATAGAAACGCGTAAACGTTTATCTTTTGGATTATCACTCAAGCAAACAGGATGGTCACTTCCAATAATAGGAATACCTTGAGAAGTTCCAGTGCCTAAAAAAGTAATTTTCAATATGCTGCTAAATTTTATCAAAAGTACATGATTTTTTAATTCAAAAAATTAGAAATTCTGAATTAAAAAATTATTTACTAACCTAGTGGTTACTGATGTAAAAATAAATTTCATAATATTTAAAGTAGAAATTTATTTTTTAAAGAAGAAATTTAAAGCTTTAATTGATAAAAACATGTAAAATAGCTATACAAAAAAAGACTAATTGTGTAAATTTGTATAAACAAAAAACTTACAGAATGGCAATTGTTCACAAAGGAGATAAAGTAATAGAAAATGTACCTTCTCTTAGGGCTAAAGCATTGAGAATTAACTTAAACGACCATATTTATGGTACGTTTGCCGAAATTGGTGCTGGTCAAGAAACGGTTAGGCACTTTTTTAGATCTGGAGGTGCTTCTGGAACTATTGCTAAAGCTATGAGCGCTTATGATAAAGATTTTAGTGATGCCATTTATGGAATTGAAGATGATAGACGCTACGTGACAGAAAAGCGTTTAAAGAAAATGCTTGATCACGAAATAAAATTAATTGAAAATAGAATTACTAGAGAAAAACATCCAGATAAAATGTTTTTTGCTTATGCCAATACTGTTGCAACAATAGATTTTGCAAAAAAGTACAAGGGTCATGGCTGGGTTGGTATTAAGTTTCAAGTCAATCCTAATGAAGGCTATAATCATATCATGCTACATGTTCGTTTTCATGAGACTGATGCAAGAATGCAGCAAGAAACTTTAGGAACTATGGGTGTTAACCTTATTTATGGTGCTTTTTATAAATATCACCATCCTAAAAAACTTCTAAAATATTTATACGATCACATAGATAAAGATAAAATTGAAATTGATACTATAAATTTCTCAGGACCTCAATTCGCCGAAGTAGATAACAGATTAATGAGTTTGCAGCTTATTAAAAACGGATTCACAGAAGCAATTATTTTTGGACCAGATGGTAACAATATATTGCCAGCTCGCTTACTTTACAAAAAAAATATATTGGCACTTCGTGGAAGTTTTAGGCCAGTTACAAAAGTTAACATGGATATGTTTCAAAAATCTTATGACATATTCATTCGTGAAAATAAAGTAGATGTTGACAAAACCGTAGTGTTATTTGAAATCACAATATCTAATCTACGTGCTGAAGGAGAAATAGATGAGCAAGATTTTATGGATCGTGCACGATTGTTATGCTCTCTTGGTCATAATGTAATGATATCTAAATTTCAAGAGTATTATCGTTTAGTAGAATATTTCTCAAATTATACTAAAGAGCGTATGGCATTAACTATGGGAGTTAATAACCTAGTCGATATTTTTGATGAAAAGTATTATCGTCATTTAAGTGGAGGTATTCTTGAAGCCTTTGGTAAATTATTCTTTAAAGACTTAAAGGTCTATCTATATCCAATGAAGCATAGAGAAACTGGTGAAATTATAACTAGTAATAATGTAAAAGTGCATCCAAGAATGAAAGAGCTCTATAAGTTCTTTAAGTATAACGGAAAGGTACTTGATATTTTTGATTATGATCCTGAAATTCTAGATATCTTCTCAAGAAAAGTATTAAGTATGATTGCTAATGGCGAAGACGGTTGGCAAGAAATGTTACCAGAAGGAATTGCTAAATTGATAGAAGATCAAAACTTATTTTCCCACAACGAAGATGAACAAGAAGAAGAACGATCCGAAGATTTTTACAATAGTTTTAATAAATAAAAAAAGCGACTGCATTTTGAGAACACTTCGACAAGCCCTGTGTGACACCTCAATGACCAGTCGCTTTTTTTTTATGATTCTAATATTTGATTTGCGTGGATTTTGGCCTTTACATCATCTATAACACGCTCAACTACTCCCTCTTCATTAACAATAAAAGTAATGCGATGAATACCATCAAATTCGCGACCCATAAATTTTTTAGGACCCCAAACTCCAAAAGCATTTATTACTTCTTTTTCAGTATCTGCTAATAAAGGATATGGAAAATTAAATTTATTTTTAAAATTTGACTGTCTCTTTTCGGAATCAGCACTGACACCTAGAATTTCATAACCTACCTTTTGTAATGCTTCATAATTTTCACCTAAATTACAAGCCTCTACTGTACAAGTTGGTGTATTAGCTTTTGGGTAGAAAAATACTACTAACTTCTTACCTTTATAATCAGATAACGATACAGGATTTCCATCTTGATCATTTACTGTAAAATTTGGAACCTTATCGCCTACTTTTAATGTATTCATATTTATTAACTTTGATTTTTTTACAAAGATACGTGAATGAATAAGCAAGAAAAAGTTGAATTTGTTATAAAAACCTTAAATCGGTTATATCCTGAAATTCCAATTCCTTTAGATCATAAAGATCCATACACGCTGCTCATAGCAGTTCTAATGTCTGCACAAAGCACAGATGTTAGAGTAAACCAAATAACACCTTTGCTATTTGAGAGAGCAGATAATCCGTATGATATGATAAAACTCTCTGTAGAAGAAATTAGGGATATCATAAAACCTGTTGGCCTATCGCCAATGAAAAGTAAAGGTATTCATGGATTATCACACATACTAATAGATAAACATGATGGAAAAGTTCCTCGAACTTATGAAGAATTAGAAGCTTTACCAGCTGTAGGTCACAAAACTGCAGCTGTGGTGTTGTCTCAAGCATTTGGTATACCAGCATTTCCAGTAGATACACATATACATAGACTAATGTATCGTTGGAATTTAACAAATGGTAAAAATGTGGATCAAACAGAAAAAGATGCCAAACGTTTATTCCCAAAAGAATTATGGAATGATTTACATCTTCAAATTATATGGTATGGTCGCCAATATTCTCCAGCGAGAGGTTGGAATTTAGAAAAAGATATTATAACTAAAACTATTGGCAGGCAATCTGTAATAAATGATTATCATAAAAAAAAGTCCTGAGACTAATCAGGACTTTTTCAAAGTTTAGTTTAGAAGTGCTTCAAACTTCAATTTATTACAATTTATAACACTTAAAGCCTTAGAGTAATCCAGAAGAAACTTTACAGTTTCGTCCTTCGGGTTAAGTTTTTTTGATTCGGATTTTTTTCGAGAGTAAAGTTTTGCCATTTACTTAATTTTTTGGTTCTATATTAAGCTAACGACGAAAATTATTCTTTATTGTATTAATTGGTTAAAATTATATTATGTTTATCTATTATCTTTCTCATATTGATTAATGCATAACGCATTCTTCCTAATGCAGTATTAATACTTACGCCTGTTTTTTCAGAAATTTCCTTAAAACTCATGTCATTATACATACGCATAACAAGTACTTCTTTCTGGTCATCTGGCAATTCCTCTATTACGCGTCTTACATCATGCTCTACTTGAGATTTAATAAGTGTTTTCTCCGCGTTTAGGGCATTATCACTTAATACTGAAAATATACTAAATTCGCCTCCATTGTCAAACTTTGGCATGCGATTATTTTTCCTAAAATGATCGATTACTAAATTGTGTGCAATACGCATTACCCAAGGTAAAAACTTTCCTTCTTCATTGTAATTTCCTCTTTTAAGTGTTTTAATAACTTTTATAAAGGTATCCTGAAAAACATCTTCAGCAACATCACGATCAAATACCTTTGAATAGATGAAGCTATAGATTTTTTGCTTGTGTCTTTTAATAAGTATTTCTAGAGAAGATTCATCACCATTTATATAGTGACTAACAAGAGTAGCATCTGAAATAAGTTCTTTACGCATAATCATTACTTTTAAAATGCAGACTTTTAGTACTGCTTGGGGTTCAAAATTTTTAAAAGTATTTTTATGCTATAGGCAAATGCTGTATTTATGTGGTTATATATACCAAATATAACAACAATCATTCCTAAAATGCAAAAAAATATAACATATTTTAACAATTTATTGTACAATACTTCATTTTTTAAGCTGAATTTCTATTAGTATCTTTGCAAGATTATTCAGATAAAAACCGCATGATTACTAATATTACAGAGGTAAATCCTAAACAAAATATCATTATTAAAGGTGCTAAATTGCATAATCTCAAAAATATTGATGTTGTTATACCTAGAAATAAATTAGTCGTAATCACTGGTTTATCTGGATCCGGAAAGTCTAGTTTGGCTTTTGATACTTTATATGCTGAAGGGCAGAGACGTTATGTAGAGAGTTTATCTAGTTATGCAAGACAGTTTTTAGGTAGATTAAACAAACCAAAGGTTGATTATATAAAAGGTATTGCACCTGCAATTGCTATTGAACAAAAAGTAAATTCAACCAATCCTCGTTCAACAGTAGGGACAACTACAGAAATTTATGACTATTTAAAATTACTTTTTGCGAGAATTGGTAAAACCTACTCTCCAGTTTCAGGAAACGAAGTAAAAAAAGATACTACTACAGATGTTATAACCTATATAAAATCGTTTGATGAACATGAAAAATTATTACTTCTATCACCAATAATTTTGGAAGCTGGACGTACTTTAGAAGACAAGCTTAACGTATTACAACAACAAGGCTATGCCAGAATAAAGCTTAACGATTCAGTAATTAGAATTGAGGAGGCTAATACTTTTAATGAATCCATAGAATCTATATTTTTAGTTGTAGATAGAATCATTACTCAAACTGATGACGATTTTTACAATCGTCTAGCAGATGCTATAGAAACTGCTTTTTTTGAAGGAAGAGGTACTTGCTTTATTGAAAAATTATCTAATAACAATCAAAGACAATTTAGTAATAAGTTTGAATTAGATGGTATTACATTTTTAGAACCAAATACGCATTTATTCAGTTTTAATAATCCTTATGGAGCTTGTCCAAAATGCGAAGGTTATGGTGATGTAATTGGAATTGATGAAGATTTAGTTATACCAAATACTGCGTTATCAGTTTATGAAAATGCCATTTTTCCATGGCGAGGAGACAGTATGAGTTGGTATCGTGATCAATTAGTAAATAACTCTCATAAATTTGATTTCCCGATTCACAAACCATTTTTTGAGTTAAGTGAAGAACATAAACAACTTATATGGACTGGAAATGATTATTTTGAAGGTCTAAATAGCTTCTTCGAAGAACTGGAATCTAAAGCTTACAAAATTCAAAACCGTGTCATGCTATCTCGTTACAGAGGGAAGACTAAATGCAAAACTTGTAATGGTAAGCGGTTACGTGAAGAAGCGAATAATGTAAAAATTGCTGGAAAAACGATTACTGATTTAGTTGAAATGCCATTGAAAAATTTATCTGAATTTTTTAATGATATTAAATTAAATAAATATGAGACTAAAATAGCTGGAAGGTTATTAAAAGAAATTAATAATCGTTTAAGTTTTCTCTCTAATGTTGGTCTTGATTATTTAACTCTAAATAGGCGTTCTAATACGCTATCTGGTGGAGAAAGTCAACGCATAAATCTGGCAACTTCTCTTGGTAGTAGTCTAGTTGGATCTATGTATATATTAGATGAGCCAAGTATTGGACTACATCCCAAAGATACAGAGAGACTAATTACTGTTTTACAATCACTACGTGATTTAGGTAATACAGTTATTGTTGTTGAGCATGATGAAGATATCATGAAAGCTGCAGACGAAATTATTGATATTGGTCCAGAAGCTGGAACTTTTGGTGGAAATATAGTAGCAAGCGGGACGTATAATGATATTCTAGTTTCTAACTCTCTAACTTCTGAATACCTAAATGGAAGTCTTGAAATATTAGTTCCTGAAAAAAGACGTACATCAAAATATCATGTAGATATAGTTGGAGCTAGAGAAAATAATTTAAAAAATATAGATGTTACGCTTCCTTTAGAAATGTTAACAGTCATAACTGGTGTTTCAGGAAGTGGTAAAAGTACTTTAGTTAAAAAGATCTTGTTTCCTGCCATTCAAAAAAAATTAACAGGATTTGGAGATAAACCGGGTCAGTTTACCGAATTAAAAGGAAACTTTAGTAATGTTCAACATATTGAGTTTATTGATCAAAATCCTATTGGTCGTTCATCTCGATCTAATCCTGTTACTTATATAAAAGCTTACGATGATATAAGAGCCTTGTTCTCAAATCAGAAGTTAAGTAAAATTCGTAATTATCAAGCCAAACACTTTAGTTTTAATGTAGATGGAGGTCGATGCGAAACATGTAAAGGTGAAGGAGAAGTTACCATAGAAATGCAATTTATGGCAGATGTGCATTTAGAATGCGAAACATGTAAAGGCAAACGCTTTAAAAAAGAAGTACTTGAAGTCACTTTTGAAAACAAAAGCATTCATGATATTTTAAGTATGACAATAGATGATGCTATTGCCTTTTTTGCTAAAACCAAACAAACTAAAATTCAAGGTAAATTACAACCGCTTCAAGACGTAGGTTTAGGCTACGTTACTTTAGGACAAAGCTCTTCTACCCTTTCTGGTGGTGAAGCACAACGTATAAAATTAGCATCCTTTTTAGGAAAAGGTAACAGACAAGAAAAATCCTTGTTTATTTTTGATGAACCTACTACTGGTTTACACTTTCATGATATACAAAAACTGCTTACTTCATTTAATGCTTTAATTGCTAAAGGGCATTCTATAATTGTAATTGAACATAATATAGAGCTTATTAAATGTGCAGACTACATTATAGATCTAGGTCCAGAAGGTGGCGCAAATGGTGGTAATCTTGTTGCTTCAGGAACTCCAGAAGCGATTATAGAAAATCCGAATTCTATTACTGGTTTTTATTTGAAAGATAAATTATAGTTTTATTCAACTTAAAACACACCTTTCTTTTTTCGCTATCTTTGATTACCAACCAAATAGAAATGATAAAATTCTTTCGTAAAATTCGCCAACAGCTTATTTCAGAAAACAAAACTGGCAAATACTTAAAATATGCCATTGGTGAAATTATTCTTGTGGTTATAGGAATATTAATAGCTGTACAGATCAATTCATTTTATAACAAAAAATCTACCGATAAAATGAATGACAATTTACTTCGTAGAATGGTAAAAGAAGTAAACCTCAATATTGAGCGTTTAGATTTCATTGAGTTTAGCAAAAATGCTCCTGTAAAGCACTATGGTGTGACAGAAAATGAAAAGCGATTAGATTCAGTTATAAGACTTTTAAATAGTGGTCATCATGTTAAACTTAATGATGAGCGTATAGCTTATATGAATGACAATAATTTCTTTAACTCTAGTGCTTATAATTTGTACACTTCGGTTTATGAAGAAATCAAAAATACTGGTAAATTGTATAATATTGGATCAGACTCGCTAATCACTAAAATAAATGTGTATTATAAGCAACTAGAACGCGAAGATTTTTATCATAATGCTCAAGTTAAAAAAGTTAATGATCTTAATTTTGAATGCAAATATGGTTGGCGGTTATTTCGATCAGATTATTATTTAAACAAATCTGAAGCTTTAAAAAAACACCCTTGGTTACAAGATCCATCATCAAAACATTACACAGATGCGTTATTTTATTTTTTAGAAGCCAGACGTGTAGCAAGAAGAAGTATTGAGAGAATGCAAGGAATGAGAGCAGCATCAAATGATTTGATTCAATCAATTGAGGCAGAATTAAATTTGAAATAGCTATTCTATAAAGTATAGAAAAAAAGAAACTCTAATAAAGTATATATTCATTGACCAATTATAGCTAATAAAACAAAAACGCAAATAGACCAAGTATAGTAGCTGTTAAAGGAATTACAAATATTAAGAATCCAAAGGTTACTACATTTGCTTTTATAAAAGTTAAAAACCAACCTTGACCATAAAATCGAATTAAGGCAATATATAAGTATATAAAAGTCGATAATGCTGCCAGCCAATCAATCCAATCCGGAATATCCCAAATCATATTGACTCCAAGTATTATACTAAAAGCAGTAAATAAAAACGAGAAATAGTAGAAACTAAACACTAAATGGTGTGCATAACGTCCTTTATTAAAATAAAATATCTTTAATATAAAAGCGAATATTGGCAATAAGAAGAACATTGCAATAGGAATCGTGTCATAAAAAGCCTGTAAAATGCTTCCTCCTTGTCTTTTTTTATAAAATTTTAAAGCTTGCTTATAAAGCCTCTGTTTAATGAAGCTATCATCCTTTTTCAAGCCCATTTCTCTATAAATTTCATTATCAGTTGCACCAGCAGTAATTAGAGAATCAATTTTCTCTTCATCAAAACTGAAACTTGTTCCAAAGTTATTTTTATTGTCTTTAAATTTTTCGGTAGCTAATAATGAGTCTATTTGCTGATCATTCATTCCTGTCCATAATTTATTAGCTTTTAAAGCTTTTCGAGCGGTAGCTGTTGTAATAGAATCTTTTATTCTTTTTCTTTCAGCTTTTGCAAGTTTTATAGAATCTTTTACTCTTTGGTCAGTAATAGTGTCAACAACTTTTTCCTTTTCTAATGTTTTGGCTAAACTTTCATCAATACTCTGTACCTGCTTTCTAACACTAAATGAAAAGAGAAAGAAGAATACAACTGATATAAATAAATACATCTGCGCAGGATGCAAATATAATAAACGCTTGCCTTGTATAAAACGTTTTGCCAATGTACCTGGCATAAACATTAATGGAATAAAGCTCTTCAAAAAACGAGCATCAAACGAAAAATAATTACTAATTGTATTATAGAATAATACACCTACAGTAAGATTTTCATTTGTTTTTTGCCCACAATGCGGACAAAAAGCAAAACCTTTTTCATAAGGTTCCTCACAGTTTAAACAATTGGTTGAGTTGTTCTCTGACATGATGATGGTTGATTTTATAAAAATAATAAAAATGATACAAAACTGCTGATTAGACAAATACCATTTTATTAATAAGACTGATTTTAGAACAATTTGTTACCGCAACTATTTAATAATCGAAAAAAATGAAATGTAATTTATTGTAAATAAGCTAGTTATAATTTTGGCATATTCATTGTTTTATTCAATACAAATAGCGTAAGCCGAAAAGCTAAATGAGTAGGCATAAATCTTAAAACCTTATACTATGAAAAAACTAGTATTATTATTTGCAGGCTTGTTAATGGGATTAACACCTGTATCAGTATTAGCAGAAACAACTTCTGCAGACAAAGGAAAAAGATTAGATATTACAAAACGCTATCGTGAAATGCAACCTATTTTGTTTGTAGAGCGTGGTGTTGAGTTTATGATTTTTCCTGATGGTAGCTTTGATTTTAATACCAATTATGGAAATCAAACATATAGACCAAGAACAAGAAGAGCATCTATAAACACAACTTTTGGTACTCCTGGCAGACGTGTGCACTACTCTACTCCAACATCAAGAGGTGTATTAATTACTCATGATTATGACGGAAAAGTAAGACGTATCGGAAATATATTTATTAACTATGATAGATTCGGTCGTATTAAGCGTGCAGGAAGTGTGTATATGAAATATGATAAAAATCGTCATCGACAATTAAGACAAGTTGGAGGGTTACATGTAAAATATAATCGTTGGGGAAAAATAATTAGAACTACTGGACATGTTAACTTTAGTAATCAAGGATGTGGAATTTGTGATACTCCAGAATGTAGTATAAATCATTTTGATGATTATGATAACGATTGGTATGATGACGATGATGATTTTTACTATAGGAGTAATAAAAAAACGAAAAAGCGTCACAAAAAATATGACGATTAATAAATTTTGATTTGAATTTTATAAAATCCATTAAAGTTCTGATTCTTTAGAATTAAATGGAGGTTGGTTAGTTGAAGAGTCCCTTGAGCATTTGCTTGAGGGGTTTCTTTTTTTGTTAATAAATTTAATTAATTGAAAATCAAATTATTATATTCAAAACTCGATTTATGGCACGCTGTTTGTTTATGGTATAGTGTATCAATTATAAAACAAACAATTATGAAGAAATTAGTATTTATTTTAGCAGGTTTGCTCCTATCAGGAACAACTGCTATTGCAAGCACAACCACCAAAGCAGATTTAGATAATAATGCATCAAGAAACTTTGCGAGAGGTTATGGTAATTCTTTCATATTTGTTGAGCAAGGTATAGAGTTTGCTGTTTTTCCAGATGGTCAGTTCGATTTTAATGTAAATGCTTTTGGACCAGACTTTAGCGTTGGTGCAAACTTTGGAAATGTAAACATAAGTTTCAATACTGGTTTTAATTATAACCCTTATGTTCAATACGATGATTTTGGAGCGGTAGTACAAATAGAAAATGTTCCTATTTATTATGATTTTTACGGTCGAATTACTCAAGCTGGAAGCGTAAATATTAGATATAATAATTTTGGACGCATTGCGAGAGTTGGAGGATTATTTGTTCACTACAACAGGTTTAACAGATTTGATTACTGTTCTGGATTTATAAACGTCTTCAATAGAAGTTATGTATACAGACCTTGGCATAGATTTTATGCAATACCAGTTATAGATTATTGTGTAGTATATAATAGACCTTACAGACAGTTTTATAATCCTATAAGGCACACCTATTACAGACCTTACAGAGACAACTTAAGACCAAGATATAACAGAAGTTATAATGCAAGTAGAAGAAATAATGTTGCTCAAGCTTCAAGAAGTGATCGATACAGACAATCTGCAACACCAAGACGTGGTAATGCCGTTGCAAAAGCAAAACCAAGAATATCCCGTGGAGATCAAACTGTAAGCAGAAGTAAGCCTAGAGTTTCAAGACTTGGTAAACCTGAAACTGTTACTAGAGGAAAGCCAAGAGTTGATAGAGTTAGACCTAATACTAGACCTAATACGAGTACAGTTAATAGAGGAAAACCTAAAGTATCTAGAGTTGATAATGCTGTTACAAAAGGAAAACCCAGAGTAGATAGACCTAGCTCTCAAAGAGGTAAACCAGAAGCAACAATTAATAAGAGATCTACAAGAAATAAAGTGGCTCAAAAAAGAAATAATAGAAGTTCTAAAACGTTTCAGAATAGAAGCTCTAGAACTTCGGAGAGATCCACTGTAAGTACTAGGTCACAAAGTAGAAAAACAACAAGTAAAGCTTCTCGTTCATCTAGATCAAGGAAAGGTCTATAAAAATTTTGGTTGGTTAGTTAGAAAGTCCTGCGACAATAGTTTGCCTCAAAGCAAATGTCGTGGGATTTTCTCATTTATACGGTGTCTATCGCTTCAAATACCTATTTAAAATATTAGATATGTCTTCAGATAAATTCAGCTTATAGACAATAACCATGTATAATATTACTGTAATGATTCCCTTTAGAGCAATATTAATAATGGCATGAAAAGGAAGCTTCATAAAATAGAACACAAAACTCAGTACCACTGTAACTAACAAAACTATTAGGGTGCTGCCAGAAAATGGCATCATATTAAATTTTAATTTAACAAATAAGAGTTTAGCAGTATTATAAATGAGTACAGCTAGAAATGTCGCTAAAGCTGCGCCTTCAATTCCATATTTCGGAATAAAATACATGTTAAATCCAATAGTAATTAAAGCTAAAAATACACCTAGTATCAATGCTATTTTATAATAGTCACTATTAAACAAAATTGAATTGTTATTACCTAAAAAGTTGTCATACAATTTTGCAATTCCAACCATTAATACAATATAAAATCCACCACTAAACTCTTCAGGTATAATTCTATATAAATCTTGTAAATTTGATATAATTAAAACAAATATTAATCCACTGATTATTAATAGGTTTAAAGAGCTTTTATTGTATAAAGACTTTAAACTTAAAAAATCATCATCATTAATAAATTTAGCAGTCAAAGGGCTCGTAATTTGCAACATTGATCTTGATGGCACAGCAATAACTGAAGCTATGTAAATTGCTACTCCATAGTAAGCAACTTCTTCTATTTTTATATACTGACTAATCATAAACTTATCAATATCTAAAAGCAGTACAGATACAGATCCAGCAATAATTATTAAAGTAGAAAATTGTACTATTTCTTTAAACTTATCTAGCCTTCTAAATTTAAATATAGGCAAACGAAGATTAAAAGCATACAGCATCATGATTATCATCCTAATTGAGTAGATTATTACTATTCCGCTTATAAACTGTTCAACAGTAATCCATTTAAAATAGACTGCAAAAAGTAATAGCATAATACAGATACGATGAAAAACTTCTTTCATAAAGTTTCCAAATACACTTTGCAGATGTACTTTGGACCAAGCATAGAAGACCTCAAAATAAGAAAGCGCTATAGCTGTAGCAAAAATATGCCAGAGGTAGCCTTTGATTATTGCATTTTCTCCTGAAAGTAAATCTGCTAAAGGGTTATAACAGAAATATATTATAAGTGCTATTGAAATTATAAGAGCCAAAGGCATAAATAACATCATTGTTAAAAAACTATAAAGCCCATCTTTGGTTTTAAATGATGAAAAATACCTTACCAAAGTATTGTGAGCTCCAAATGCCAGTAAGGGCATTAGAATTAAAGCAGTAGAAAGAATAAATGTTACAAGACCATAATAATTATCACTAATAAAATTAGTATATAAAAATAAGGTGTTAATAGCTCCAAATACAAAACCAATATAGGTTACAATGGTGTTTTTTAGTGATTGATCTTGAACTATTCCCATATTGTAAAGTTATAAGGATTTAATAACTTCTGATAATTTTTTTGTTAGGGCTTTTCTTGAATAAGCCTGTAAACCAATCGCATTTACTTTCAGTTGCCCTGACTTGTATGATTTATAATAAGCTAAAATTAAACTTTTAAGAGACTCTTTATCCTGATAATTAAAATATTGACCAGTATTAGTCTCTTTAATAATTTTCTCTACATCGGAGTCTTTAGGTCCGATTGCAATAATCGGTCTATTTGAAGCCATATATTCAAATAACTTACCAGGAATAATGCATTTTGTTGATTCTGAATCTATTTCTAAAAGTAATAATACTTGAGATTGTCTTTGCAGTTTTATGGCTTCAGAGTGGCTAACATAACCTGTAAGAGATAAAAACGATTTTAAATTATAATCTTCAATAGTTTTAATAACCTGTTCGCTAACAGTTCCAACTAGTCGTAATTGAAAATCATGAGCAAAATCTTTTTCTTCCACAATAAGTTCACTTAAAGATTCCCATAATATTTTAGGGTTACGCTCTGAAAGCAAAGAGCCAATATGTGAAATAGTAAACTGTTTATCTATTTGAATCGAAGTATCTAATTTCTCAACATCATAACCATTTGTAATTACTGCAATAGGTTTACTTGTTAATTCCTCAAACTCCTTTTTTGTAGTGAAACTTGTTACAATAATTTTATCAGCTTGATTAAGTACTGACTTCTCTAAACTCTTATGTCGTTCTTGAGACCTTTTTGTTAGCTTTAGTTTATTATGATAACCTATTGTTGTCCAAGGATCACGGAAATCGGCTAGCCACTTCACTCCTATTTTTCTTTTAAGTTCTCTTCCAATAAGATGCAAGCTATGTGGTGGCCCTGTTGTAATAATTGTGTCTATAGCTTCAGTAGCAATGTAGTTAGATAAGAAACTCACAGATGGTTTTAACCAGGCTTTTCTGGCATCAGGAATAAAAAAATTACCTCTGATATAAAGCATAATACCTTCTGTAAACGATTGTTTTTTCTTTTCAGAAATAATCCCAGAACTTATTCTTTTTGTCTGCTTTCTGGAGAAGAGTTTAGCAAATTTATAAGGCTCCTTAATTGGTTGTTTAATTACGGCTAAATTTTTTGGAATATCTGCCTCTAAACTATTGTCAGTAATCGGATAGTTAGGATTTTCTGGTACATAAATAATTGGTTCAATATCATACTGATGAAGATATTTAACAAACTTTAACCAGCGTTGCACTCCTGGTCCACCAGCTGGTGGCCAATAATAAGCTATTATGAGTGCTTTTTTAGGCACTTTTATTGTTTTTATATTCGAAATATAGACCTACCAAAAGTATTAATCCTAAAATAATAGAACTCGCTAAAGCAATAGCGCTACCTGTTTTTACAACTTGGGGTTCAAACTTAAATTCTATTGTATGATTCCCTTTAGGAATATTCAAACCTCGTAACATATAATTTACTCTATAATGAGGTGTTAATTCATTATTTATGTACGCATTCCAACCGTTTCCATAATAACTTTCAGAAAAAACAGCAAAAGCATCATAGGCATTATTAGATTCATATTTTAAATAATTTGGTTTTACGTCCTTTAAAACAATAGAAGCTAGCGAATCTTTTTTAAAGTTTTGAGGTTTTAAATTATTGATTTTTGAAGCATCAAATACAGCAACTTTTTTTGTTTGCAAACTGTCAAGGATTAAAATTTCTTCATCTGGTGAATTAACTGCTTTTAGATTTTCAATAAACCAAGCATTACCATTAATTGATGGGTTTTGTTGTGCAAAGACACCATTTTCATCCTGTTGAATAAAATACTTTGTGTTTAACATATTAATAACCTCCATGTTGCCTTTATTAATATGAAAGTCTCTAATATGTTCTATTCGTTTCGGTCTTGCAGCTGTATATCCCGTTAACGAATTATGAAAATAAGATGCTCTTGCTGCTCTATCAGTTAAATCCAGTACTCTAAAATGATCTTTGTCTTTCAGTATTTGTTGATCAGCTTGATTAGCAACATATGGTTTATCAACTTGTTTAGCAGATACAAAATTGTCTGTATTTACATAACGTCTATCTACTCCAACCAAATCAAATAGTAATAAAGCACCAAATACTATTATAACAAGTTTTTCAGATAGCTTCTGCTTTAAAAATAAATACACTGTTCCTGCAGATAACAAAACTAAAACTAGTGTTCTAATAGTATCTGCATTAAACATTGTTATTCTATCATCCTTAATAGCACTTATAAATTCTTGTCCATAGTTCTGGCGATAATAGCCATCGTTTACTCCTGTAAAATCCATAAAAGGCAATGCACCTTTAAATAATAAGAATACTAATGCTAATCCTGCTGTAATAGCAGTTGTATATTTTAGAGCCTTTAACTTTGCTTCATCTTTTTCATAATCATTAAATAAACGAACTAAAGCAAAAATTCCTAAAACTGGAATACACAACTCTAAAATTACTTGTATAGAACTGACTGCTCTAAACTTATTGTAAAGCGGAACATAATCAATAAAGAAATTGGTTAAAAATTCTAGGTTTTTACCATATGATAGTAACAATGATAAAATTGTACCACCAACAAGCCACCATTTTAAACGACCTTTTACCAAAAACATTCCTAATACAAATAAGAACAAAATAACCGCACCAACATATGCTGGAGCTTCAACAATAGGTTGGTCTCCCCAATAAGTAGGAGTATTTTTAACTATTTCTTTAGCTTGAATAGGAGAAGCGCCTTGACGAATATTATAACTGTAGAATTCTGAATCTTCACCAACATCTTCATAACTTCCTCCTCCTATAAAACGAGGAATATATAAGTTAAAGGTTTCCAGAATACCGTAACTATATTGTGTTATATATTCTTTATCTAAACCAGAAGATACTTCCTTCGGGCTACCATCAGGATTAATAGTAAGTTCACTTTTTCCACGCATACTCTCATTAGCATACTCTTTAGTGGCCATGATGTTAGTAGCATTTAAACCAATAGCCAAAATAACAGCAAGTATTAATACACCTACAGACTTAAAATAATGAGGAAGCATTTGTTTTTTAAAGGCATCTATCAAATAAGCAATTCCAAGTACTATAACTAACAATAAGAGGTAATACGTCATTTGTAAGTGATTAGAAACGAGCTCTAATCCCATCGCAATTGTTGTGAGTATAAACCCTAAAACATATTTCTTTCTAAATGTAAGTACAATTCCGCTTAAAACTAACGGCATATAGGCTATGGCATGTGCTTTAGAATTATGACCAACTCCAAGAATAATAATTAAATATGTAGAAAACCCAAAAGCTAAAGCTCCTAATATGGCGAGTTTATAATCAACTTTTAACGACAATAAAAGAATATAAAAACCTAGTAGATATAAAAATAGATAATCAGCAGGTCGAGGTAAAAACTGTAAAACTAAATCTAACATTTTAATGCAGTTATTAGGATACTTTGCACCAAGCTGATAGGTTGGCATGCCTCCAAAAACACTGTTAGTCCAATATGTTTCAGTTCCTGTTTCTGCTCTAAAATCGGTTTGCTGTTTAGCTTCACCAATGTAATGCATAATGTCACTTTGAAAAATCTTTTTACCTTGTAAAACTGGACTAAAATAAACTAATGAAATAACAACAAATCCTACTAAAACTAAAACGTGTGGTAGGATTCTTTTTAAATATTGCTGCATGTAATTTAAGTAAATGAATATGCTTGAAAGTTAATCAATTTCTTCAAAATCGACATATTCACCAACTTTTTTGTTTGAAGATTTTTGCTGATCTGGTATTTTGTCTATTGAAATTTCTCCTTCCTGTTTTGGAGTTTGCTGATAAGACTGCTGATTTCCAAATTGTTGACCAAATCGCTTTTCAGCTTTTTTGACTAAAGATTTCATTAGTATTGGCGCAAAAATTCTGGTCAAAATTTTAACACCATAATAAACAAGTAAAATAATTAATATTGTTCGTAATAATCCCATTGTAGATGCTTGTTACAACATGTAATAAATTATTCAAAAATACAATTATCAGAACTTAAAAAACGTTTAAAAGTCATAAAAAAATAATAAAATATCTATATTTGATTTTAAACAGTCATTCTATGAAAACTATAAAAAAGAGTTTACTACCTACATTATGTCTCTTTATTGGTTTAAACGCCTTTGCACAATATACTGAAGTAATTAATTCTAATCGTCCCGGAACATCAAGAAGCGCCTTTTCAGTTGGTACTGGAGTATTACAATTTGAAGCTGGACCTTATATTGTGAAAGAAGATCATAGTGTCGCAAACTATGAAGTGTCTGGTTTTGGTGTTGATTTTGCAGCTCGTTATGGTTTATTATTTGAGCAATTGGAGATTAACATAGAAGGTGTTTATCAAAATGATAGAGTATCCAACAATAATTTTACGGCTGGATCCCAAGAAAATAAACGTTCTAATTTTAGAAATCTAGCTATTGGTGCAAAATATTTGGTTTATGACCCTTATAAAAATGCAGAAGAAGACAAGCCAAATTTATATAGCTGGAAGGCTAATAGACAATTTAAATGGAAATCTTTAATTCCTGCAGTTTCAGTCTACGCAGGCGTCCATATTGATAGTAAAAACAATCCTTATATTCCATATGTAGCACCAATTGCTCAATCGGGATCAGAAAGCGGGATTAGTCCGAGGGTCATGATTGCTACTCAAAATAATCTTGCAGGAGGCTGGGTTTTTGTAATAAATTTGATTAAAGACCGAATTGGAAAAGACGCTTCAGACTTTCAATATATAGTTACTTTAACTCATTCTTTTCATCCCAATTGGGCCATTTTTGCTGAAGCGCATGGTATAAAAGGAGATTATTCTGATAATCTATTTAGATTTGGAGGCGCCTATTTATTTGGTCCAGATTTTCAATTGGATACAGCAATAACTTTAAATACCAAGGATACTCCATCAGTTTTTAATGCTACTTTAGGAGCATCCTATCGTTTTGATTTCCATAAAGATAAAGAAGATAACGGCGAGTCTGCTGAAGAGGAAGCTGAAAGAAAAGCTAACCGTAAAAAAGGTAGAAAAGAGAAAAAGAAAGATAAATCTGAAAAGAAAAAGGCAAAAAAAGCAAAAAAGGAAGATACCGATTTTAATGATGATGACGGAGGATTTTAATGTCGATACATGTGTATGATTACAGTAAAAGAAATTACTACTAAAAAAGATTTAAAAGCGTTTGTAAAGTTTCCTTTTATTCTCAATAAGGATTTTAAATCTTGGGTTCCTCCTATTATTTCTGAAGAATTAAAGACATTTGACAAAAATGTTAACCCTGTATTTAAAGATGCTGAAGCACGATTTTTTTTGGCTTATAAAAATGATACTGTTGTAGGTCGTATTGCAGCTATTATTAATTGGATAGAAGTTAATAAGCAAAACGAAAAGAAAATGCGTTTTGGTTGGTTTGATGTTATTGATGATATCAAAGTTACTGAAGCTCTATTAGACAAAATTCATGAAATTGGTCGTGAAAATAATTTAGAGTATGTTGAGGGTCCTGTTGGATTTTCAAACCTTGATAAAGTAGGAATTTTAACTGAAGGTTTTGATGAAATTGGTAATATGATTACCTGGCATAATCAACCTTATTATGCTTCACATTTTAAGGCATTAGAATATGATATTGCCAAATCCTACTCTGAAAACAAAATGGAGTTTAAGAATATTAAACCCGAATTCTTTTCTAGAATACAACAACTAATAAAAAAACGCTACCAATTAAAATCATTAGTTTTTAAAAACAATAAAGAGATTTTACCTTACACAGATGAGATGTTTGATGTTTTCTCTAAATCGCATTCAGTACTATCGTCTTTTGTAGATATTAATGATGATCAAAAAGAATATTTTAAGAAAAAATTTATCGGGTTTTTAAATCCTGAATATGTGAAGTTTGTTTTAGATAAAGATGATAAACTCATTGCTTTTGGTATTGTAACACCCTCATATGCCAGAGCCTTGCAAAAAATGAAGGGTAAATTATTCCCTTTTGGATTTAGACATTTATTACATGCAAAAAAACATGCTAAAACTGTTACATTTTACTTAATTGGTGTTTTACCTGAATATCAAAACAAAGGCGTAACTGCAATAATTTTTGAAGAATTCTATAAGAGTTTTAAAGAGAAACAGATTGAACTATGTATCAGAGGGCCAGAATTAGATGATAATGTTGCTATACAACAACTATGGAAAAATTTTAAACCAGTGACTCATAAAAGACGTTGTACTTTTAAAAAAGATATCGCATAAAAAAAAGCCACTGGTCATTGAGGTTCTCGAAATGCAGTGGCTTTTTTTTATAATATTGTCTAAAATTATTCTCCCATAGCTGCCATTACAGAAGCTGATAATCGCTTGTAAGTACCATTTTCAAGACGCTCTCTAATTGCAGAAAAAGCTTCTAAAGTTTCTTCCACATCTTGAAGAGTATGCGTTGCCGTTGGTATCATTCTTAAAAGAATTAATCCTTTAGGAATAACAGGATATACAACTATAGAACAAAATATTCCATAATTTTCTCTTAAATCCTTAACTAAAGCCATCGCTTCAGGAATACTACCTTTAAGGTAAACTGGAGTTACACAACTTTGAGTTGTTCCAATATCAAATCCACGCTCTTTTAATCCGGATTGAAGTGCGTTAACAATTTTCCATAAATTTTGTTTCAACTCAGGCATTGTTCTCAACATGTCTAAACGTTTTAATGCACCTACAACTAGTTGCATTTGTAACGATTTAGCAAACATTTGAGAACGTAAATTATATTTTAAATAATCAATAATTTCTTTGTCACCAGCAATAAAAGCTCCTGTACTTGCCATAGATTTAGCAAAGGTTGCAAAGTAAACATCAATATCATCTTGAACACCTTGTTCCTCACCTGCTCCTGCTCCAGTTGCTCCTAAAGTACCAAAACCATGAGCATCATCAACGAAGAGTCTAAAATTGAATTTCTTTTTTAAGGCAACTATTTCTTTTAATTTACCTTGCTCGCCTCGCATACCGAAAACACCTTCAGAAATAACAAGAATTCCTCCTCCAGTTTGTTCAGCCATTTTTGTTGCTCTCTCCAAGTTCTTTTCTAAACTTTCTACATCATTATGTTTGTATGTGAATCGTTTTCCCATATGTAAGCGAACTCCATCTATAATACAAGCATGAGCATCTACATCATATACAATGATATCATTTTTTGAAACAAGAGCATCAACCGTAGACACCATACCTTGATATCCAAAGTTTAATAAATATGCTGCCTCTTTATTTACAAATTCAGCAAGTTCATTTTGTAATTGCTCATGAAGATCTGTGTGACCAGACATCATTCGAGCTCCCATTGGATATGCAGATCCATATTGAGCAGCAGCTTCTGCGTCTACTTTTCTGACTTCTGGGTGATTAGCCAAACCTAGATAATCATTAATACTCCAAGTAATTACATCTTTACCTTGAAACTTCATTCTATTTGCTATTTCCCCTTCTAGTTTTGGAAATACAAAATACCCTTCTGCATGAGAAGCCCAACGACCTAATGGTCCTTTATCTTTATAAATTTTATCGAAAAGATCTTTCATGTGTAATAATTACTTTTATAAATGAAATAATTGCAATCAATTAATCTAAATGATATCCTTATTTCTGCTATTAATTTTAGTTTAGTTTAGTTCTTGGGACAAAATTATATAATAAATTGAATTATACAGCAATAGTCATTAATTTTTATGCACTTTGCTATGTTTATAACATTCATAAAAAAGCCCATAACTTATAAAATAAGTTACAGGCATATTAAGGTTAGTTAGTAACTATTTACTTTATATATTGGATATTTTGGGCAACTTCTGTTTTACTATCAAAGAAACCTTGCTCTTCCATCCACTTATCGCTATAAATTTTACTCATATAACGTGATCCATGATCTGGAAATATTACTACAATATTGTCGTTTTCAGAAAATTCACCAGATTCATCCAATTGTTTTAGAGCTTGCATAGCAGCTCCGCTTGTATATCCTACAAATAACCCTTCGGTTTTAGAAACTTCTCTGGCTGTATGAGCACTATCTTCATCTGTTACTTTTACGAACATATCTATACTATCAAAATCTGTAGCAGTAGGTATTAAATTTTTTCCTAAACCTTCTATTCTGTAAGGATAAATCTCTTTAGCATCAAACTCACGAGTTTCATGATACTTTTTTAACACAGAACCATAAGCATCGACACCTATTATTTTTATATCAGGATTTCGTTCTTTTAAAAATCTGGCAGTCCCGGAAATGGTTCCACCTGTTCCACTACAAGCAACTAAATGAGTTATCCTCCCTTGGGTTTGTTTCCAAATTTCAGGTCCAGTAGTATTATAATGAGCGTCAATATTTAATTCATTGAAATATTGATTTATATATACAGAACCTTTTGTTTCTTCATGAATTCGTTTGGCAACTTGATAATATGATCTTGGATCATCAGCACTAACATGTGCAGGACAGACATAAACTTTTGCTCCCATAGATTTTAGCATGTCTATTTTATCACCAGAGGATTTAGAACTTACTGCTAAAATGCAATCATACCCTTTAATTATACTAACCATGGCAATACTAAATCCTGTATTCCCAGAAGTGGTTTCAATAATCGTATCACCTGGAGATAATATACCTCTTCTTTCGGCTTCTTCAATTATGTATAATGCAATTCGGTCTTTAGTGGAGTGTCCAGGATTGAAAGCTTCTACTTTAGCAAAGAAGTTTCCTTTAAAATCATGAGTTATCCTGTTCAATTTAACAAGAGGTGTATTTCCAATTAGATCTAACACATTGTCAATTGCTTGAATACTGTCTTTCATAAATGCTATTTATTGCTACTAATCTATCAAAAAAATTGTCCAAAACCTTGCAAATGTACGGTTTTTTTTTGATTAGCTTAGCATACCTTCCAAGTTAAGCAAAAAAGCGAATTCTTCGGCATATTCCTTTAAAGCTTCAAACCTACCTGATGCACCGCCATGACCAGTCTCCATATTCGTTTTTAGAAACATTTTGTTATCACTTTTATTATACTGTCTTAATTTCGCTATCCACTTTGCTGGTTCCCAATATTGAACTTGAGAGTCATGTAGTCCTGTAGTAATTAGAATATTTGGGTATTCTTTATCACCTACATTATCGTATGGAGAATATGATTTGATATACTCATAATATTCTTTTTTATTAGGATTCCCCCATTCATTATATTCACCAGTTGTTAAAGGAATAGTATCATCAAGCATAGTAGTGACCACATCTACAAATGGAACAGCTGCAATGACTCCTTTGTATAAATTAGGAGCCTCATTAATAACCGCTCCAACTAACAGTCCTCCTGCACTTCCTCCCATAGCATAGTGATGTTCTGGTGAGGTATATTTTTCTTTAATCAAATATCTAGAACAAGCTATAAAATCTGTAAATGTGTGTTTTTTATTGAGTAATCTTCCGCCTTCATACCACGTTCTTCCCAGATATTCTCCACCTCTAACATGAGCAATAGCGTATATAAAACCTCTATCTAATAAACTTAAACGTATTGAAGAAAAATAAGGGTCTATAGTAGATCCATAAGATCCATATGCATACAATAATAAAGGAGTATTACCATCTTTTTTAATTCCTTTTTTATAAACAATCGATATTGGAATTTTAACACCATCATCTGCTGTCGCCCAAATTCGTTTTTCAATGTAGTTTTCCTTATTAAACTTACCGCCTAACACGTCTTGTTCTTTCATAATAGTTTTCTCTTTCGTTTTCATATTGAAATCGATAGTAGAATTTGGAGTTGTTAATGAGTTATAATTATACCTCAAAACATCCGTTTCAAAATCTACATTTGTTGAAGTGTATGCAGTATAAGTCTCGCTATCAAATGGTAAGTAATAATCTTCATTTTCATTCCAAGACATGATTCGAATTTTATTTAAACCATTGGTTCTCTCATTTAATACAAGATAATTCTTAAAAATCTCAATATCCTCCAATAAAGTGTCCTCTCTATGAAGTATTATATCGCTCCAATTAGAAAAATCTGTCTTATTTTCTAATGTTTTTGATAATTTAAAATTAGTAGACTTATTGCCATTATTAAGAATGTAAAAATGATTGTTGTAATGCGAAATATAGTACTCTAGTTTATCTGTTCTAGGATGAAAAATTCTAAACTTACCACTAGGATTGTCAGCCTCCAAAATTTGGTATTCTGTACTATCAGTACTTTGAGAGCTTATTGTAAGAAACTTTTTTGATTTGCTCTTAGAAATATGAGTTGTAAAGGTTTCATCTTCTTCAAAATACACCAATTCATCATTCTCAACCTCACTTGATAATCTATGTTTGAATATTTTACATGAACGAAGAGTAACTGGATCTTTTCGAGTATAAAATAATGTTTCATTATCATTTGCCCAAGTAGATCCTCCAGTAGTGTTTTCTATTTTTTCAGAATAGATTTCTCCGGTTTCCAGGTTTTTTATCTGGATTGTATATTGTCTTCTACTAACTGTATCAACTCCAAAAGAAACCAACTTATTATTTGGACTTATACTTAATCCTGTTAGATTAAAGTATGTATAGTCTTTAGCCATCTCATTACAATCAAACAATAATTCTTCTTCAGCATCTAGATTCGCTTTTTTACGAACATAAATAGGATAATCACCACCCTTTTTAAACTTAACTAGGTACCAATAACCATTATATTTATAAGGCACCGATTCGTCATCCTCCTTTATACGAGATTTTATCTCTTCAAATAATTCTTTTTGAAATTCTTTTGTATGTGCTGTTGATTGATTGTAATATTCATTCTCTTTATTTAAATAATCTATTACCTCTGGATTCTCTCTTTCATTTAACCAGAAATAATTATCAACTCTCACATGATTATGCTTTATTAGTCTAACTGGGATCTTTTTAGCTACTGGTGGTTTCATTAATATAATATTTGAAACAAAAATAGTATTAATGCTAATTCTACAAAGTTTATTATATATGATTTGTTATTTATAATTTTGTAAAAAAATAAAGTATAAAAATATGTTTGGAGACTTAATGGGAATGATGGGTAAATTAAAAGAAACCCAACAAAAAGTTGAAGCTACAAAAAAACGATTAGATTCTGTTTTAATTGATGAACAAAGTTCTGATGAAAAGTTAAAAGTAACCATAACTGCAAATAGAAAAATTAAATCTATTTCTATTGATGAAAGTTTATTAAACGATACTGAAGAACTCGAAGATTATTTAATACTAACTTTAAACAAAGCTATTGAACGAGCAACTAATGTTCATGAAACAGAAGTAGCAGCAGTGGCAAAAGAAGGTATGCCTAATATTCCGGGTTTGGATATGTTTAAATAAAAACAGAACTCAATAAAAAAAGGAAGCTGTTTAGCTTCCTTTTTTTGTATATAAAAGAGTTTAGAAATCTAATTACTGATTGATAACTCTAAATTGTGTTCTTCTGTTTGCTAAATGCTCAGCTTCTGTACAAGAAACTCCATCAGAACATCTGTTTAATAAACGGTTTTCTCCGTAACCATTAGATGTAATTCTACTCGGGTTGATTCCTTTAGAAATTAAATAATTAGTTACAGCTTGAGCACGTCTCTCTGATAATGCTTCATTACTCGCTTTAGATCCTCTTGAATCTGTATGAGAAGCAATCTCAACAGAAACTCCTTGAGCTAATACTGGTAATAATTTAGCATCGATTTCTCTTTTAGCAGCAGCTGTTAAAGTTGCAGAACCTAAATTCCAGTTGATGTTAAGGTCATTATACTCAACTAATTTACAATCAACTTCTTTCCAAGTTGTTAAACCACCTTTAGTTTGTAATACTTCTTTAGTTACTGTTCTAGTAGTAGAAGGTACTGTCTCTTCAATAACTTTAGAATCTTCAGCTAAACGAGTAACCTTTAACGTTTTAGTTTCTTCAGGAATATCTGTAGCTCTCGTAGTTGGAGGCGTAGTCATAACCGTTTTAGAAAAAGTTTTAGAAGTAGAAGGAATATCTACAGTACGTGTAGACTCGTTAGTGATAATCGTTTTCTTAACTGTTTTAGTAACAGCAGGAATCTCAATTCTTTCAGTAGTTGGAGGAGTTACCATAACTCGTCTTGTCATGGTTTCTCTTACTTCAGGAACATCAACAACTCTCGTAGTTGGAGGTGTAACCATCACCGTTTTCTTGATAGTTTTAGTTTCACCTGGAATATCAATAACGCGAGTAGTAGCAGGACTTAATAATACTGTTTTGGTATAAGTGCCTTCACCACATGGTTTACCACCATTATTATTATCGTCGCAATCAGGAGTTCTTACATAAGACGCATCAGCAGATAAACGTTGAACAGGTACAGTGACGTTTTGAGCAGGAATACTCTTGTAACACCAGTAACGACAATCGTTAGGATCTGAAGATTGACAATCTGCAGCAGGCGTATCACTCATTTCCCATTTAGCAGTAGCAGGCTTGATCTCAATAGATTCGTAGTCTGTAGAAAAACTAGCAGGAACTGTTTTGATTGAAGACCCATACTCTCTTTTCTTGTATGTTAATGTCTCTGTTCCCCATTTTGCAGGAATCACTTCTAATCTTTGAGAAGGCTCTTTTACAGTAATCACAACATCTCTAGTTTCATAAACTGCTGGTACAATAACTAATTTTTGATAAGCAGGTTGTGTTACCACTTCAAAAGTTCTGTTCTCATAAACTGCAGGAATTAATTTTAAACTATAACTAGCTTCACTTACTGTTACAACTTCTGTATCTGAAGATACTTGAGACGGAACTTTTTCTAGACGCTGTGAAGCTTCTTTAGTTACTACATCAAAAGATTGCTTTTCGTAAACTGCAGGAACTACAGAGAGGCTCTGTCCAGCAACTTTGGACACGACTGTAATATTATCTGTAGTAAATTTTGCTGGAGTTACTCTTAATTTTTTATAAGCTGGTGTAACTTGTACTGTTACATCTTGGTTCACCCAAACATCTGGAGTGACACAACGAACGTAACATTTTCCTGGTTCTGGATTTGTTGGTAAGTCTTGTGCAAAAGCAAAAGCACTTATTACAACAGCAGACACTGTTAGTAAAATTTTTTTCATTTTAAAAATTTGTTTTTAATGGTTAAACTCTTTTGTTAATCTGTTTTTAAGACACTAATATTTTTAAAAGTCACATTAGGAAATTTTGACGGTTAATAATTAGTGTGTAGTGCTAACTACCTACAAGATAACGATTTGCAAAACTTTAAACGAATTTCTATATTAAGAAAACTTTAACAATTCGATAAAGGGTAATAAATTAACGACAAAGTGTGTTAATTAAATGAAAGAAAATTCTGTAAATAACTATAGTTTTTTTAAAAAACTTAAAAGCTTATTATGCATAGAATCTGTATAATCTAAATGAGTAACCATTCGAAGTTTATTATTGCCCATTCCTATTATATGAATACTATTTTCTTTTAAGGTGTTTACAAAGGAAGATTCATCAACATGAGATTCTAGTTCAAAAATAATAATGTTAGTCTCAATAGGTTCAACTTTTTTTATAATTGATAAGGAAAGTAAGGCTTCTCCAATCTCTTTAGCTCTTATATGATCTTGTAATAATCTATCAATATTATGATCCAAAGCATATAATCCTGCTGCTGCTAAATAACCTACTTGTCGCATTCCGCCGCCAAATATTTTTCTAATTCTAATGGCATTTTGCATTATCTCTGTATCACCTACAAGAACAGAACCCACTGGGCAACCAAGTCCTTTACTTAAGCAAACTGAAATGGTATCAAATAATTGGCCGTAGTCTTTAGGAGTTTCATTTCTTGTTACAAGAGCATTCCATAATCTTGCTCCATCTAAATGATAGCCTAAATTATGATTATTACAAACTTCTTTAATTGATTTTAACTCATCAAAATCCCAACAAGCTCCTCCTCCTTTATTGGTAGTATTCTCAACAGCAACTAATTTAGTTAATGGACTGTGATAAAAATCTGGAGGGTTAATCGATTCAATTACCTGACTTGCAGTAAACATGCCTCGATGACCATCTATTAATTTACAAGATATCCCACTATTAAATGAGGCTCCTCCTCCTTCATAATTATAAATATGAGCATATTTATCACAAATAACTTGGTCACCTAAATTAGTATGTAATTTTAATGCAGTTTGATTTGCCATAGTTCCAGATGGGAAAAATAAAGCCTCCTCCTTACCAAACATGTCTGCAATTCTCTTTTCAAGTTTATTGACAGTTTCATCTTCTTTATAAACATCATCTCCAACTTGAGCGCTTAACATAGCGTCAAGCATACCTTGAGTTGGTTTTGTAACTGTATCGCTTCTTAAATCTATTATCATTTTCGATTTTTAATTAAAATTACAACTAGTAGTTCCAATAGGAGAACCATCAGGAATTTTTGGAGTTGGTTTTAGTTTGAATAATTCTGGTTTTTCGTTAAACTTTCTAATCATAGCAGCATACTGACTTGCATACTTTAAAGGCTTCTTTTTATCATACAGTAATTTTGAAATAGCGCTTACAGCAGCATTAGCTTCTGCCTTAACTTGAAAAAAGGAATTATCACTTACTGCCAAATTCATGATGTGCTGTAATACTTCAACATTAATCATCTGTTGAATCTCATTTAAATAATTGTCTTTATGTTTTAGTCCAAAACTATTTTCAATAACAGTATTTAAAACTTCTGATAAACCTAACTGATCAGAATCAAAACTTTTTTGTTGAATTAATCTGTTTGCTCTCTCAGGATGCAACAATAAATTAAGAGTCATATCACTAGCTGTAGACGCAACACTCAATGCATCAAAAGCAACACCAGTTTTACCTTTGAACGATTCACGAGTTCTGTAGTAACCGTATGCTCTTGGTGGAAATAAATCTAATTTTTCTTTTGGAATAGCTAGTGTTTCAGCATTAATTGTTTTTAAAATTGAATTAAGTGCTGCTCTTTGACTTGATACTTCTACTGTTTTGGTAGTAAACTGATTTCCATTTTTAACAGCATAATTATAATCTAATCCTCCAATTACTTTAGAAACTGCTTCTGTTTGAAAACGATGGAAAAAATAAAGTGGAACAAATACATCTTCTAAAACAGAATATGGTTCATAACTCTTTATATTATCAACAGAAAAATTATTAATCGCCATATCTCTAACTTTTAAAACATGGTTCAATTCTTCAGAAGCCGTTTTACCGTTATCCCATAAATGTGCTAAAGCATGAGCTCCTCCTTGTGGTCTAGCATCAGAATCAGATATATATCGCAAGCCTCGCTCATTAGCATCATCTAGTATGTTATTAAGTGCTACTTTTTCATCTATATTATCATCAAATTCTGAATAACTATAAGCCACACTAACTTTGTCCCATTCACCTATTCCAGTAGCATAAGCATCACTAAAATCAATTGTATTGTTTTGAATTGAAAATTTAGGATGAGGATAATCCATAACCGAAGCTCTATTATTTGTACTTGCTGCAAAATTATGAGCAAAACCTAATGTATGACCAATTTCATGCGCACTTAATTGCCTAATTCTTGCCAGAGCTAATTCTAACATTGGTTCATAATTATCATCACGCTCTGCAAAGGGTTTATTCATAAGTGCTTGTGCAATCATAAAATCTTGACGAATACGTAAACTTCCTAAACTAACATGACCCTTTATAATCTCACCAGTTCTAGGATCGACTACACTAGCTCCATAACTCCAACCTCTAGTAGAACGATGAACCCATTGAATCACATTATAGCGACAGTCCATTGGATCGGCGTCTTCTGGTAACATTTTTACTTGAAAAGCATCTTTATAACCAATAGACTCAAAAGCTTGATTCCACCATTGTCCGCCTTCTAATAAAGCCGAACGAACAGGTTCTGGTGTTCCGGGATCTAAATAATATATTATAGGTTCTTTAGCTTCGTTAGAGCCTTGTTTTTTCTCTAATCGATGCCTAACAATGTATTGTTTTTTTATTTGCTCTTGTACAGGAGTTGCATAATCTAAATAGGAGATAGCAAAAGCACCACTTCTAACATCAAACTCTCTTTTTTTATAATTACTATCTGGTAATTCTAAAAATGAGTGATGCTGAATTACACTAACATTCGATGAATTTGGTGTCACACTCCTTATATTATAGCCTTTAGCTGTACCTGAAAAAGTTAATAAAGCTTCAAACTCAACATTTTTAGGGAATGCCTTTGTGCGCTCTAAAGCAAGAGCACTTTTACCGCTATCAATTTTATAGCTTCCTTGTTTATTATCACTTAATCTATTAGAAACACCATGCATATCTTGCATTAGAAAAGGGGTCAAATCAATAATATATTTGCCGTTATTGTTTTCAACAATAGTAAACCCAAACAACACAGACTTTGCAAAGGCTTGTTCAACACTTCGTTTTTCAAGCTCGTTATCAGTGATAGCTCTATAATCTAAATTTGGCTGTATCAATAATAACTTATTACCAGCTTTTATAAACTTTACAACTCGCTCTCCTCCAAGTTGTCCTCTATCTAAACCAATATCATTACTACCTACTCCACTTGCTAAAGAGCTTACATATAAAAACTCATAATCTACTTTATCGACTTCCAAATAAATTTTGTCTTGAGATTCTTCATAATAAAAATTAAAAAAACCAGTATAATTAGTAGTTTCTTTATCTTTTAATGGCTGACCAAAACTCGAATGAGTAAAGAAAAATAAGGAGATAATTAGTAAAAAACGTTTCATTGTAATTGGTTTATAAATGATTGAAAATTGAATGTTATAAATCTATAAAATATATGGCAGAATAGTTTTTAAAAGAAGACATAAATTCTATTTTTGTTGAAACTTCAAACAATACATGATTACACAAGATAATATCAAAGCCCTTAAAGAGCGTTTAGTTTCCTTAAGGCAATATCTTTGACATAGATGCTAAACTTATTGAGATTCAAAATGAAGAGGAACAAACTTTTGATCCTAATTTCTGGAACGATTCTAAAAATGCGGAAGTGATTATGAAATCGCTTCGAGTCAAAAAAAATTGGGTAAAAGATTTTAATACTGCCAAAACAAACCTTGAAGAGCTCGAAATACTTTATGAATTTTTTAAAGAAGGAGAAACTTCAGAACAAGAAGTTATTTCTCAATACGAAAAACTTAATAATCACCTTGAAGATTTAGAGTTTAAAAACATGCTGTCTGAAGAAGGCGATAATTTAAGTGCTGTATTACAAATTACTGCTGGAGCTGGAGGCACTGAAAGTTGTGATTGGGCAAGTATGCTGATGCGAATGTATTTAATGTATGCTGAAAAAAATGGTTTTAAGGTTAAAGAACTCAACTTTCAAGAAGGCGATGTAGCAGGAATTAAAACGGTTACTTTAGAGATTGATGGAGATTTTGCTTTTGGTTGGCTAAAGGGTGAGAATGGTGTTCACAGATTAGTTCGTATCTCCCCTTTTGATAGTAACGCCAAGCGCCACACAAGTTTTGCTTCTGTATATGTTTATCCTTTAGTTGACGATACCATAGAAATTGACATAAATCCAGCAGATATAGAAATCACTACTGCTAGATCTAGTGGTGCTGGAGGGCAAAATGTTAATAAAGTAGAAACTAAAGTGCAGTTATTACATAAGCCTACAGGAATACAAATACAATGTTCTGAAACACGTTCGCAGCACGATAACAGAGCTAGAGCAATGATGATGTTAAAATCGCAACTGTATGAAATAGAGTTACAAAAACAAATGGCTCAACGCGATGATATTGAAGCTGGAAAAATGAAAATAGAATGGGGAAGCCAAATCCGTAATTATGTTATGCATCCTTATAAATTAGTAAAAGATGTTAGAACAGCTCATGAAACTGGAAATGTAGATGCGGTAATGGATGGTAACATCGACTCATTTTTAAAAGCCTATCTCATGATGATGGGACAAGTAGACAATAGTCAGTAGTTTGTAGTTTGTAGTTTGTAGTTTGTAGTTTGTAGTTTGTAGTTTGTAGTCAAAATTATATTTAAACTTTTAACTAAAATCAATGCTTAAAATTTATCATAATAATAGATGCCGTAAATCTCGTGAAGCTCTTGAAGTTTTAGAAAAATCTGGTCAAAAATTTGAGATTATTAAATATTTAGAAGATGTTCCTTCTATTAGTGAATTAGAGGAAATTATTAGCTTTTTAAATATTGAGCCAATTGCGTTAGTACGAAAAAATGAGACTATTTGGAAAGAAAATTTTAAAGGTAAAGATTTGAGTGACAATGCTATTGTAAAAATCATGCATGAAAATCCAAAATTAATTGAACGTCCAATTGTTATTAAAGGAAAAAAAGCCGAAATTGGGAGACCAATTGAACGTATTGTAAAATTAATTAGTAGCTAATAAACTAACCCATTTTCCCTAAAAATGATAGTTATTTACCACAATCCCAATTCTAAAAACTCCAGAAAGTGTTTAGAAATACTTGAAACCAGTAAACACGACCATCAGGTAATAAAATATCAAGACAAACCTCTCGAAGAAGAAAAGCTCATTAAAATTATAAATTTATTAAACATTAACCCAATTGAATTAATTAGAACCAAATCTAAATTTTGGAAAGATAAGTTTCAACATTTATTAGATGATGGTATTGAGTTTTCAAAAGATGAGCTCATTAAAATAATGATTGAATATCCTGACTTAATTGAGAGGCCAATTATTATTAATGGAGATAAAGCAGTAATTGGAAAACCAGCAAAAAAAATATTCGATATTCTTCCTAACAAGACTTTAACATAAACACTTGAAGTAATCTAAACAATCCATTGTTGTTTAACAGTACTTTAACCTATAGCCATGATTCTATAAACTAATTTTGTTCAAAAAAATTTTTTAATGAATAAAATTACACTAACCATTATACTTACCATTGTATCTATAGCTTTTTCTTTTAGCCAAAGCTCTGAAAGCAAAGAAGTTGAAATAACAGGAAAAGTAATAGATCAACAGAGTGGTCAAGCATTAGAATACGCGACTATTGCGTTTTTTAGTAAACAACAAAACAAAATAATAACTGGAGGTATTACAGATGTTAATGGTAATTTTAGTATTCCTGTTCCAACTGGAATTTACGATGTTACTATAGAATTTATTTCTTTCAAAACACAATCTTTACCTAATAAACAAATTACTACAGATGAAAATTTAGGTACTATTTCTCTAGCTGAAGATGTGGAATCATTAGAAGCAGTAGAAGTTATTGCAGAAAAAACAACTGTAGACATTAGACTCGATAAAAAAATCTATAATATTGGTAAAGACCTTACAGTTCGTGGAGGAACAGTAAGTGACGTACTTGACAATGTACCTTCCGTATCTGTGGATGTAGAAGGTAATGTACAGCTCAGAGGTAACGATGATGTTCGTATTTTAATAAACGGAAAGCCATCAGGATTAGTTGGATTAAATTCAACAGATGCTTTACGTCAATTGCCTGCAGAATCTATAGAACGTGTAGAAGTAATTACATCTCCTTCAGCACGTTACGATGCCGAAGGTAGCGGAGGTATTTTAAATATCATTCTTAGACGAAGCAAATTACAAGGTTTAAATGGTGCTCTTACCATAAATACAGGTTTTCCATGGCAAGCTGGTGTTAATGGTAACTTAAATTATCGTACTGGTGATATCAATATTTTTACTAATACTGGTTATAACTATAGGGAACGACCTGGGAATTCATTCAGTGAGCAACAATTTTTTGTAGAAGATCAATCAGGAAATGTTGTAAATGGTGACTTTTTGAGAGAGGATACCGAATTCGACAGAATACGCAAAGGCTTCAATAGTAATTTTGGTATTGAATGGTATGTAAACGAATCAACTTCAATAACCAATAGTATATTTTACAGATCGTCTGATAATGACAATACATCATTGAACCAGACATTTCAACGTGATATTGATGGTACTATCGAAGAAGGATTACGATTAGATCCAGAAATAGAAAATGATCGCACATTTCAATATGCCTTAAACATAGATAAACAATTTAATGATACAGGTCATAAATTAACTTTTGATTTTCAATTTGAAGATAGTGACGAAGTAGAATCTTCGCTAATTCTTCAAGATGGAATCGAAACTGAAAGTGTTCGTACAGCAGAAGCACAACGCCGAATCCTCATACAGACTGATTATGTATTACCTATTGGTGAAGACAGTCAATTTGAACTAGGTTATCGAGGTGACTTTAACAAACTAGACTCTGATTATGATGTTATTTTTATTAATCCAACATTAGAGGAATTAGCAGCAGGTGGTATTACAGATCCAAGTAATGTATTAGATTTTAAAGAAACCATAAATGCTTTTTATACGCAATATGGAAATAAGATTAATAAGTTTTCATTTTTAGCTGGATTGCGCTATGAGACAACCCGATTATTTATAAATCAAGTAGAAACGAACAATTTGCAACGTAATAATTTTGATGCTTGGTTTCCAACACTTAACTTAAACTATGAGTTTAGTGATACAGAAAGTATTCAACTAGGCTATAACAGACGCTTGAGTCGTCCACGTTCGTTTTTCTTAAATCCGTTTCCGTCTCGATCAAGTCCAACAAATTTATTTCAAGGAAACCCAGCTCTAACGCCAGCTTTTTCTAACCAGATAGATTTAGGTTACTTAAAACGTTTTGAGAAGTTAACGTTTAATGCATCTGTGTATTTTCAGCGAACAACAGATGTTATCACATTTGTAACAATTCCTACAGACCAAATCACTATTTTAGATGGACAAGAAGTACCTGTAACTTTACGTACACCACTAAACATAGCAAGTAACGAGCGTATTGGTGGTGAGTTAACTCTTACTTATCGTCCTTCCAGAAAATGGAATATGAATGGTAATTTTAACATCTTTAATTTGGTAACAGAGGGTGAAACCGAGTTACAAAGTTTAGATGCCGAAAACTTAAGCTGGTTTATTCGCTTCAACAATAAACTAACGCTTCCAGGCAAAGTAGATTGGCAAACACGTCTGTTCTATAGAGGTCCAACAGAAACAGCACAAGCTAGAAACCAAGGTATATTCACCATGAGTCTTGCGTTTAGCAAGGATTTCTTTAACGAAAAGGCATCTATAGCTCTAAATGTAGACGATGTGTTTAATAGCAGAAAGCGTATGAGCGATATTTTTATACCAAATACGTTTGAGCAGTATAGCGAGTTTCAATGGCGTGAACGCACTATCAATTTATCGTTTACTTACAGATTTAACCAAAAGAAACAACGTGAGCGACAACGTGGAGGCTTTGAGGGTGGAGATGGCGAATTTGAAGGGCAACCATAATAGTAATTGTCATTGCGAGAATCCTGACCGTAAATGTTGGAGACTTGGCATTCTGTAACATAACAATACAAAAAAGGGAACCAAATTGGTTCCCTTTTTAATTTATGTATATTAAAACCTAGCTATTTTGCTTGGCTTTTTTCTCGTCTCTAATTTCTTTTAAACGCTCAATAAGCGATCCTCCAATCCAGTAAGGAATAACAAAGGTTAACAAAAATATCATTAACCAAAACCCAATCGTTAAAATGGTTAAAAATGCTAAAAATCCTAAATATTGATCAAATTCAAACATGTGGTTATTTTGTTACGTTTTGGCAAAGATAAAGTAATCCATTTTTATTTACAATAGTACCTGTAAGATTTATTAACAGCTTATTAAAAATCAGATTTTTCTCTAACGTCATTAGGAATTGCACCTTTATGCACTAAAACTGAAATTGTTTTTAATAACATTGCTTTTTTTGACATATATATATAACCTCCAAATTTATTATCTCCTTCGGAATTTTTCAGCAAATAATATAGGTTTCCTTGAGTGTCTTCGGCACTACCTATAATATGCATATTATGGTCATCCGTTGTTGTTTTATTTTCAAAAGTTGTTTGCCTTAATTCTTGGGTGACAGGATTTTCTTCCTCACCGATGGTCAACTCTAATAATCCAGTTTCAAAATCAAAGTTTGGTTCAGATGCATCACCATCCCAAGCTAGACTGTAACCAGATTCTAAAGCAGAGTCAATCACTCTTTCAAAGTCTTCAATAGGTAGGTTCAAATACTTATTTGAATTCCAGTTCGCAGGAATATCCAATACGAACATTTTATAAAAGTCATTGTGGGAATAGCTGGTAATTTCTATATAATCATCTGGATTAATACCAACAAACTCCCTTGCAAATGAAGAAGGTGAATAGAGCTTTCCTTCGTAAACAAAAACATTAGGTATAGTTCCTAAATATGCATCCAAAACTGCTTTAATTGATTTTTTCCAGCTAAACGGTTTTATACGTCCATAACCAGATGTACCAATAGACTTTACCATTTCACGAAGTAGATTATCCATTTCCACATGATCATGTTGCCAATCTTTCTCAATGATACCATTGTAAACTTCTTCTGGTATTGCTCCAAATTTTTTGTAACCATCTAAAACGCTAAATGTTAAATCGCCTGCGTCAAACCAACTTTCCCCTTTTTTGTCAATAAATTTTTCTGCTTTTCCCATATAAGCTGGTGTAACGTAAAACATTGGCGAGAGTGAAATTTCATCTTTGCCTAAACGGATCGCTTCAGTTTCAATAAAAGAGGTAGTAGCAAAACTCCAACAAGTGCCTGATGATTGTTGATCCTTTAATGGAGATGTCTCTACTGATTTTAAAATCTTAAATTCTTTCTTTTCTTGTGAATAAATCTTAAGATTTAGTAAAATAGAAATAAAAATGAAATAATATATTCTCATAACTTTTTCTTTATAGAGAAAGAAAAAATTACTTTGTTACAGTATTCTTAAAAAAATGACAAATCAATTAATTATCTCATTTTCAATAAAAAACTATTAACAACTAGTTGATTAATTTTTACCTTTTAGTTTAAGTAAACACTAGGAATATTGTAATTTTGCAGAAGCATAAAATCAACAAAATAAATCCTTGAAATGGACTATAGAATAGAAAAAGATACCATGGGACAAGTTAACGTTCCTGCAGATAAGCTTTGGGGAGCACAAACAGAACGCTCTCGTAATAATTTTAAAATTGGTGCTTCTGCATCTATGCCTTTAGAAGTTGTTTATGGCTTTGCATATCTTAAAAAAGCTGCTGCTTACACCAACTGTGAATTAGGTGTGTTAGCCATAGAAAAACGTGACCTAATTGCACAAGTTTGTGACGAAATATTAGAAGGTAAACATGACGATCAGTTTCCATTAGTTATTTGGCAGACAGGTTCTGGAACGCAAAGTAACATGAATGTTAATGAGGTTATTGCAAATAGAGCGCATCAGTTAGCTGGCAAAGTAATAGGTGAAGGCGAGAAAACCATTGCACCAAACGATGATGTTAATAAATCGCAATCGTCTAACGATACCTTTCCTACTGGAATGCATATTGCTGCATACAAAAAAATTGTTGAAACTACTATTCCAGGAGTTGCGCAATTACGAGATACATTAAAAAAGAAAAGTAACGACTTTAAAGAAGTTGTAAAAATTGGTCGTACACATTTAATGGATGCTACACCTCTAACTCTTGGTCAAGAATTTTCTGGTTATGTATCGCAACTAGATCATGGTTTAAAAGCTTTAGAAAATACGTTGCCACATCTAGCAGAATTGGCTTTGGGAGGAACAGCTGTTGGTACAGGTTTAAATACACCAAAAGGGTATGCTAAACGAGTAAGTGAGTTTATTGCAGATTTTACTGGATTACCGTTTGTGACTGCCGAAAACAAGTTTGAAGCATTAGCTGCTCATGATGCGATTGTAGAAACACATGGTGCTTTAAAACAAATTGCAGTATCACTAAATAAAATTGCCAATGATATACGAATGATGGCTTCTGGTCCTCGTTCTGGTATTGGAGAAATTATTATTCCTGCAAATGAGCCAGGAAGTTCTATTATGCCAGGAAAAGTAAACCCAACACAATGTGAAGCCTTAACAATGGTTTGTGCGCAAGTAATGGGTAACGATGTAGCAGTAACAGTTGGTGGTACACAAGGACATTATGAGCTAAATGTATTTAAACCAATGATGGCAGCTAACATATTACAATCTGCACAATTACTTGGTGATGCTTGTGTGAGTTTTGATGTAAACTGTGCTGCAGGAATTGAACCAAATCATGCAGTAATTAAAGAATTGTTAAACAATTCATTAATGCTAGTTACGGCATTAAACACTAAAATAGGATATTATAAAGCTGCAGAAATAGCAAATACTGCACATAAAAATGGTACTACTTTAAAAGAAGAAGCTATCAATCTTGGCTATGTAACTGCAGAAGATTATGATAATTGGGTAAAACCAGAAGACATGGTTGGAAGTCTTAAGTAAGGTTAAAATGTATTTAAATACCGATTAAATGCATTAAATTGAAATATATTTTTATATTTACATAAACAAATCTATTTATATGAAAAGAACTTTACTTACTTTATTATCAGTGTTTTGCATTACACTTTTTATAAATGCTCAAACTACTTTTGGTGCAAAACAACTTATTAATAGTACTGGAGATGCTCCTTTTACTATTACTTCAGGTTTGGTAGATGGTGATGCTTTTATTGATATAGTAGTTGGAACTAATTTTGGAAATACCATTGAAGTCTACTTAAACAATGGTGATGGTACTTTCGACAATACGCCTACTTTGATTACCAATACATTATCAGCAATTGGTGGATTAAAATTAGTGGATTTGAATAATGATTCATCTCTAGACCTACTAGCTTCTGCTTATACAAACGATAAATTAGTATGGTTTGCAAATAATGGATCAGGTAGTTTTGGGTCCGAACAAACTATCTCTTCATCTGTAATGGGAGCAAGTGGTATAGCTACAGGAACTATAGACACTGGCACTACAATTGATGTAGCAGTTACAGCTTATGATTCTGGTCAAGTGGTTTGGTTCTCTAATGATGGTTCTGGAAACTTTACAGGACCTAATACTATCGACAATACTATTAGTGCTCCAGGATCTGTTAATTTAAAAGACATAGATGGAGATAACGATCTAGATGCCCTTATTACAAACGCTCAATTTGCTGGAGCAACAGATATAGCTCAAATATTTTTAAATGATGGCACAGGAAGTTTTACTGCTGGAGATGTTATAACAACTGGAAAAAACTACATATTTAATGCCTCTTTCGAGGATTTAGATGGTGATACAAATCTAGATATTTTACTTACTGAATTAAACGTCACTTCAGGAGCTGGAAACTTTTATTGGATCGAAGAAGATGGAATGGGTGGATATACCGAAACTGCAATTACAACTTCCATTGGAAATCCTTCTGTTGCTCAACATCATGATTTAGATGACGATGGCTTAAAAGATATTGTTTTAAGTAGCGGAACAGCTGGAGCTGGTAATGATATCGTGTGGTTTAGAAATTTGGGCAGTGGTACTTATGGAACAGAACAAGTAATAGATGCTACACAAAGTCAAGCCTATGTTTATACAGTTGCAGATTTTGATAATGATAATGATTTAGATATTGCAAGTTGTGCTTTTAATGATGATCAAGTAAGCTGGTTTGAAAACGAAAAATACACATTGAGTAATACTTCTTTTCAATCTGAAGACATTGGATTTTATCCTAATCCAGCTAGTGACAAACTGTATTTTAGAAGCAATACTTTAGAAACTGTTAATGTTTCAGTCTACGATGTGTTGGGGAAAAAAGTTTTAGAAAAAGAATTATCTATAGATAGGTCTCTAAATATTTCTCAATTAAAGTCTGGAATGTATATTATAAAATTTAAAGGTATTAACTCTAGCTTCAAATTTGTTAAGAGTTGATATACTTTTTCAGTCATACAGAAACGTCAACCAAAAGTTGGCGTTTTTTTATTCCCAAAAAAATAAGCACCTTTGAAAAAAGCTTTTCAACTTTGAAATTATTAATCACAAATATTAAGCAATTACTACAAATTAGAGACCACAAGATTTCTAAAGTTTCTGGAAAAGAAATGAATAGTTTACCCTCAATCTCTAATGCTTATTTACGTATTGAAAACGATATGATTATAGATTATGGCCCTATGTCAGATCTAAAAGAAATTAATGTTGACAAGACAATTGATGCAACTGGAAAAATTGTAATGCCTACATGGTGCGATTCACACACGCATATAGTTTATGATGGTGATCGTTCTCAAGAATTTGTAGATCGCATTAATGGACTTACTTATGAGGAAATTGCCAATCGTGGTGGAGGTATTTTAAATTCGGCTAAAAAAGTTCAAGATGCAACAGAAGATGAGTTATATAAGCAAGCATCAGATAGGTTAAAAAATTTAATACACCTAGGTACTGGAGCCATAGAAATTAAATCTGGTTATGGACTAACGGTTGATGCCGAATTAAAAATGCTTCGTGTGATAAAACGTTTGGCAGCAAATTTTGAAATCCCAATTAAAGCTACTTTTTTAGGAGCTCATGCTGTTCCAAAAGAATTTAAACATAATCCTAATGCTTATGTAGATTTGATTATTTCCGAAATGCTTCCTGAAATAGCCAAGGAAAATTTAGCAGAATACATAGATGTTTTTTGTGAAAAAGGCTATTTTTCCATAGAGCAATCTGAACGAATTCTCAAAGCTGGAAAACTATTTGGATTAATACCTAAAATACATGTTAATCAGTTTAACGCATTTGGTGGAGTTTCATTAGGAGTTAAATACAACGCACTATCAGTTGACCATATTGAAGAATTAAATGAAGACGATATTACTGCTTTAAAAGGCAGTGAGACCATGCCTGTAGCACTTCCCTCCTGCTCATACTTTTTAAGTATTCCCTATACTCCAGGACGTGAAATTATTGATGCTGGTTTACCTCTAGCTTTAGCTTCCGATTATAATCCTGGGTCAACTCCAAGTGGCAATATGAACTTTGTGATCAGTACTGCTTGCATAAAGATGAAGCTAACTCCTGAAGAAGCGATTAATGCTGCAACCATAAACGGCGCTTATGCAATGGGAATTTCTGATAGTTATGGAAGTATTACTAAAGGAAAAAAAGCAAATGTAATTATTACTAAAGCTGTACCTAGTTATAATACGTTGCCTTATGCCTTTGGAGATAATAATATAGATTCGGTAATTATTTCTGGAAAAGTTTATAAATAAAAAAATCCGAAGCTGTTCATTGACTCCGGATTTTCGCCTAAAACCTGATATATTTTATATCAAATTTATTTTAATGTAAACGTACTAGTAGATAGTAGCTCATTTTTATTAAATACGTTCACTACATAACGTCCTTTCTCAAAATTTTCATCTCCATTCGCTGCAACGAATTCGCAAACATCTAAACTAGAATTCTCATAGTTAAACTTACTAATCATACTATAGTTAAGTGTTTTAATTCCTTCATCGAATACTACTTGCTCATTAATACCTAATACATTGTCTTTTGGGTCTAATACTTGAATATAAAACTCTGTATCACCAGACTTTGCCAATTTATTTTGAGGAACTGTGTAACAAACTCTAATCTTATCTGCTCTTCTAGCTCTTTCAGTTGGTATTAATTTTCCCGAGCTTCTTTCAATAACTCCAAATCCTTTTAATCCTAACATAGTTAAACTTGATGCATCTTCTACAACTCCAGCTAGTTCAGTATTTTGTACTAATAGCGAATCTGTAAACATGGCACGTTCTTCTAATTGAACTCGAGTACTATCTAAAGATGAAGCTAATAACTTATTTTCTACTTTTAGCTTATCGTTTTCTGCTAATATAATATCCATTTCATCTTGAAGTGCCAAATACTTCTTTTTATATCTCCATAAACTTCTCACATTAGTTTCTGATACCTTTAGAGAGTCTAATAAACCTTGAATTCTTTCTTTAGCTTCTACAATTCTTTGATTGGCAACTTCGTTTTCACCAATAGCTAAATCATATTGCGCAGACATAGCAGTTAAATCTTTCATAACTAAAGCCTTCTCTTCAGTTAATTGTGCTTCATTTTCTTTTTTGTCATTATACAGTTTAGATGTATAAAATACAGTTCCTAAAAATAAAGCCAGAGCAATACCTAATGCAACTTTTAATCCAATGTTATTTTTTGTGTTTTCCATAATTTACTTGTTTTTAGTTTAATTTATAAAAACGTAATTCTTGTCAATAATAATTTTTTTTATCTGTTTACAAACTAATTAAAAAACGTACTTTTATAATTTAACAACTAAAATCACTAATGGAAAAATTAGTAATATTCACTAAATCAGATTTAAAAAGCCTAGTAAATAAAAGGCCTGATGAATCAAAATTTGGAGAACATGTTAAATTAATATCTAACGTTCAAGGTATATACGAGCAACTTCAAACTTTAGATGTTCAATATGTAATATTTGGTATTCCAGAAGATATTGGTGTGTTTGCAAACTACGGGAAAACAGGAACTTATAACGCTTGGGGAGCTACAATAAAATTTTTATTAAATACCCAAAACTCTACTTTTAACAATGCTAAAAAGGTTGCAGTTTTAGGTTATTTAGATTTTTCTACAGAACAAGAAGCTATTAAACGATTAGATCAAAATAGATCTAAAGACATAAAAACAGCTAGAGAAATAGTAACCAAAATAGATACTTATGTCGCAAAAATAGTTCACGATATCGTTAAAGCTGGTAAGATTCCGATAATCATTGGAGGCGGTCACAATAATGCCTATGGCAATTTAAAAGGAACCTCTCTAGCTCTTAACAAACCAATTAATGCTATAAATTTTGATGCACACACAGATTTTAGAAATGAAGAAGGAAGGCATAGTGGCAATGGTTTTAGTTACGCTTTTTCTGAAGGGTTTTTAAAAAATTATTTTGTGTTTGGTTTACACGAAAACTACACTTCCCAATCAATTTTTGATAAAATAAAAAAAGAGAAAACAATTCGCTATAATACGTATGAAGCTTTAGAGATTAGAAAAGAACTCAAGTTTAGCTCTGAAATGAATAAAGCTTTGGGCTTTATTAATGACAAGCCATTTGGGATAGAAATAGATTGCGATGCCATAGAAAATATATCAAGTAGTGCACAAACGCCAAGTGGTTTTTCTGTTTCTAAAGCAAGACAATTTGTTAGCTATTTTGCTAAAGACGATAATGCTGCCTATCTACACATCTGTGAAGCTTCACCTAAAAAGAACAATGAAAGCAAAATAGGTAAGCTTATTACCTATTTAATCACTGATTTTATAAGAGCTAAATCCTAACTTTTTTAAATTTATTTTAATATAAACTTTCCGAAGAGCGTTTTTTGCTCAATAGCTTAAGAAATTATGAAAACCGATAGAAATGAATTAAAAATATGTAATTATAAAGATGCATTAAAAAAGCATTTTTATGACCTAAATATAGAATGGTTAGAAACATTTTTTTATGTAGAGGAGTACGATAAAGAAGTTTTAAGTAAACCAGAAACATACATTATAAAAAAAGGAGGTTATATATTTTTTGCCAAATATAAAGGAGAAGTTGTTGGAACTGTTGCGTTAATGCCTATGAAAGAAAGAAATATTTATGAATTAACAAAAATGGCCGTGTCACCAGAATATCGTGGTTTAAAGATTGGGCAAAAACTGATGGAGCACTGTATAGATTTTGCTAAACAACATAATTTTAATTCGCTTATACTCTACTCTAATCGCATATTAGAAAACGCTATATATATCTACAGAAAATATGGATTTATAGAGATTCCTGTTGAGCCAAATTCTCCTTATAAACGCAGTGATATAAAGATGGAATTCAAAATAAAAAACCCATAAGTACAATACAATACTTACGGGTTTTCACTAACCAATAATACTTAAAATTAAAACATTAGTTTAAACTGCTACACTCATAGCCACAGTTTCCTCTTCAGTTTTTACTTCAGAATCTTTAAATTGATTTGACGTGTTTTTAGCTCCACCAGCTTTTAATGCATTATCACCTGCGAAAAATGTTTTGTGGTCATCTCCTAAATTAGATCCAGCCATTCTTTGGTGCTTAACACAAGATACGCCTTTACGAATTTCTTGTCTTTGCACATCTTTTACATAAGCTAACATACCATCCTTACCAAAATAACCTTTAGTTAAATCATTCATATGCAAAGCTGTAGTATGATATGTTGGTAATGTAATTAAATGATGAAAAATTCCAGCTTCTCTAGAAGCATCTATTTGAAATGTTTTTATCTTTTCATCTGCTCTATGACATAATTCTGAACCATCATATGCAGCATCCATTAAATTATTTCTATCGTATTCTGTCATGTTCTCACCTTCTTCTAACATCTCTTCATATACTTGATTACGGAAGTTTAACGTCCAATTAAAAGATGGCGAATTATTGTAAACTAATTTTGCATTAGGAATAACTGCTCTTACTCTATTTACCATATGTGCAATTTGACCAACATGAGGTGTTGGAGTCTCAATCCACAATAAATCAGCGCCATTTTGTAAACTAGTAATACAATCTAAAACAACACGATCAATGTTTGAACCGTCTTTAAATTTGTATAACCCATTTGGTAGACGAACAGGGCGAACTAATTGACCATCACGTTTTAAGAGTACATCATTATTAGTAGCTTGATCTAGAGTAACAGCTTCACATTGAATAAAATCTAAATACTTTGATGCTAAATCACCTGGTTCTTTACTTACTGGTAACTTTTGAGTTAATCCAGCTCCTTCAGAATCTGTTCGTGCAACTATAATCCCTTCATCTACTCCTAATTCTAAAAAGGCGTATCGAACTGCATTTAGTTTAGCTATAAAATCTTCATGAGGCACTGTTACCTTGCCATCTTGGTGACCACATTGTTTTGCATCAGACACTTGATTTTCAATTTGAATAGCGCATGCTCCAGCTTGAATCATTTTTTTTGCTAATAAATACGTTGCTTCTTCATTGCCGAATCCTGCATCAATATCAGCAATAATTGGAACTATATGTGTTTCAAAATTATCTATTTGATCTTGAACATCTTCACCATTTTCTAAACGTCTAAATAAATCGTTTAGTTCTATTGCGTCTGCTTGACGTAAAAAATCATAAATTTCTGCTATAAGCGCTGGAACAGCAGTTTTCTCGTGCATAGATTGATCAGGTAATGGTCCAAATTCAGAACGTAAAGCTGCAACCATCCAACCAGATAAGTATAAATAACGCTTGTTAGTAGTTTTATGGTGCTTTTTTACAGCAATCATTTTTTGCTGCGCAATAAATCCATGCCAACAACCTAGTGATTGTGTGAAATTAGAAGAGTCTGCATCATATTCAGCCATATCATTTCGCATAATACGAGCTGTATATTTAGCAATATCCAATCCTGTTTTAAATTGGTTTTGAGTTGCCATTCTAGCTGCATTAGATGGTACAATGGTGTTCCAAGAATTACCAAATTTTTGCTTCAGGTTTTGTACTGTCTCTAATACAGAACTGTAATTTACTTGTTGTAAATTTTTCATAACTTTGATGTAAGTATTAATTTATTAATATTAATCCTGTTGAATGTTGCCGCATTCGCAGGGTTTTTTGTTTATATATATTTGTAAGCTTCTAGAGTTAAAAACTCATCAAACTCTTCTTTTTCAATGAGATTTTTAAACAGTTGAATAGCTAGTTTAAATTTAGTTTTTGGCAAATTCTCATTACCAATTTCGGTAATTAATTTTTCAACTTCATCGTCAAATAACTCATTCCACAATTGTGTATTAAAAGATCTTCCATCAACAAGTTTCGCTTCATGTTTAAGCCATTGCCAAATTTGAGTTCTAGAAATTTCAGCTGTTGCTGCATCTTCCATTAAATTGTAGAGTGCTACTGCTCCAAAACCACGAAGCCAAGCTTCTAAATACAAAATACCAACGTTAATATTTTTTCGTATTCCAGCTTCTGTGATAGTTCCAGTTGGTACTTCCAATAAATCTGCTTCTGTGATAGTTACTGTATCTATTTTTTTATCAATTTGATTTGCTTGAGGCATATGCTCATTAAAAACATCCAGAGCAACTTTAACCAATGCTGGATGTGCAACCCAAGTTCCGTCGTGACCATTATGCACTTCACGTATTTTGTCAGTCTTTACTTTTTCTATGGCCTTTTCATTTGCAATAGGATTATTTTTAATAGGAATTTGTGCTGCCATTCCTCCCATTGCGTGAACATGTCTATTATGGCAAACTTGAATGACACGTTTAGAATACGCTTCCATAAAAGGAGTTGTCATTCCTACTTGATCACGATTTGGTACTATAAAATTTGAATGATTTCGAAACTTTTTGATGAAAGAAAAAATATAATCCCAACGTCCACAGTTCAATCCAGCCATATGATCACGTAGTTCATAAATAATTTCGTCAAGCTGAAAACTTGCTGTAATTGTCTCAATTAAAACAGTGGCCTTAAATGTAGATTGTGGAATATTTAAGTAGTCTTGAGCAAAGACAAATACCTCATTCCACCAACGTGCTTCAGCATAATGCTCTAGTTTAGGTAAGTAAAAATATGGAGCTGATCCATTTTCTAATAATGTTTTAGCATTATGAAAAACATACAATCCAAAATCTACCAAGCTTCCTGATGTCTCCTCATCATTTATTAAAATGTGACGCTCATTTAGATGTAAACCTCTTGGCCTTACTAACAAAACAGCTGTATCGTCATTAAGAGAATATTGTTTATTTCGTTTACCATCAAACAAAGAGATTGTTTTAGTATTGGCATCTTTTAAATTTTGTTGTCCTTCTATACAATTAGCCCAAGTAGGTGAATTACTATCCTCAAAATCTGCCATAAAGGTTTTAGCTCCAGAGTTTAGAGCATTAATCACCATCTTTCTATCTACAGGACCAGTTATTTCTACTCGTCTATCTTGTAAATCATGAGGAATTGAAGCTGCTTTCCAATTACTATCTCTAACAGCTTTGGTCTCGTTGAGAAAACCAGGTAAGATTCCGTTATCAAAATCTAGTTGTTGCTCTTTTCTATTTTTTAATAATTCTAAACGTTTAGCATTAAATTGCTCATGCAAAAGCGTTAAAAACTCTAATGCTTCATCTGTTAAAATTTCAGGATAATAATTTGTTACTTCTCTATTAAACTGAACTTTTTGTTGAACTTCTATCGTGTATTCCATGAATAAATTTTTTAATCTCTACAATATTAAAACATGAAAATGACAAAAACAAGCGAACGTTCGCTATTTTTATAATATTCGTTTAAATTGTGATTTCCGCAAATTATTTTACCTTTGTTTTATGGAGGAACAATACATTAAACTCATATTTGGTTTAAAGCTCAAACAAATTCGCACTGATAAAAAGCTATCCTTATTTGGTTTATCAAAGCTTACAGGTTTATCAAAGTCGTATTTAAATGAAATTGAAAAAGGAAAGAAATACCCCAAAACAGATAAAATTGCAACATTATCTGAAGCATTAGATGTTCCTTATGATAATTTGGTATCACTAAAGCTTGATAAGAATTTGGCTCCAGTTGGTGATATTTTACAATCAAAAATATTAAAAGAAATACCTCTAGAATTATTTGGTATAAAAGAAAGTACCTTAATAGATATTGTAGCAAATGCTCCAGCCAAAGTTAATGCGTTTATTAGTACGATAATAGAGATTGCACAACATTATAACTTTACCAGAGAAAGTTTTTATTTAGCATCTGTTAGAAGTTTCCAAGAGGCTAATAACAACTATTTTGATGATATAGAACAACACGTATTAAACTTTGCCAAATCCTATCAAATAGATTTAAACAAACCTATTGCTACTAAAGATTTAGAAGATATTTTAATTGAAGAGTTTGGATATACTATTAATGAAACTGAATTAGAAAAGCATGACGAGTTAGATAACTTACGATCTGTATATATCCCAAAAAGTAAAACTTTGTTGCTAGCCAAACATATAGATAATGCGCAAAGAGCTTTTATTTATGCAAAAGAATTAGCGTATAACTATTTAGATTATACAGAGCGATTGTATACCTTTTCCTGGATTAAGTTCGATAATTTTGATCAAGTTTTAAATAACTTTTACGCGTCGTATTTTGCAGGTGCTTTACTCATACCAAGGCAAACTCTAACAAATCAATTAGAAGCTTTATTTAGTGACTCCACTTTTAATAGCTCTCAATTTCAAACTGCAATAAACTCATACAATGCGTCTCCAGAGTCGTTTTATCAACGCTTAACCAATATTCTTCCAAAAGATTTCAATCTACAGAATCTATTCTTTTTAAGATTCACTCATAAAAAAGGAAGTGAGAAGTTCCATTTAAAAAAGGAACTACATTTAACACATCATCATTCTCCTCGTGCTAATGAAGTTAATGAGCATTATTGTAGACGTTGGGTTAGTCTTAAAACGTTAAATACTATTACAGACTCTAATGATGATCATATTTTTGATATTCAAATTTCTAATTACCCAGAAACAACTAATAAATACCTAGTTGTATCATCTGCTACAAAGGATCCTTTTAAAAAAGATCATTACAGAAGTATTAGTATTGGTTTATTAGTCAATAAGCAGTTAGAAAGAAAAATAGCCTTTTTAAACGATCCTAAATTACAAGAACAAGAAGTCGGTGTCACTTGCGAACGCTGTACGATTAGTAATTGTGCACAACGTGTTTCTGAACCTATTGTTATAAATAGGAAAACTAAAGATAAAACTACTGAAAGCGTAGTTGAAGAGTTGAGCAAAAAATTTAGTTAGAGTTTTTAGTTAAGTAATTCATTTTTATAAGTTCCTCTTTAGATTGAATTTGGTGAAGTTTTGAATCTTTTAGCAAATAGTTTTTATTAGTGATGTCTAACACATCATCATAATAATGATCAGTAATCACAATGCCTTTGTATTTTGAAAGCTTTGTTAACGTATTTTTTATCTCTTCCTTATATAAAGGCTCAATCATGGAGAACGGTTCATCCAGAAATAAAAAAGGATGTTCTAAATTTCCAATAAGCAACACTTCTAAATAGCGTCTCTGTCCTAAAGACAACTCACCTACTCGTTTATGATCGAAAGTTCTAATTTTTGGTGCATAAAACACGAGTTCTTGATCTTCAATTCTTTGAAAGAACATTGGAACGATATCTCTAACTCTAATCTGTTTTGGTAAAAAACTTTCTTGAGGAAGGTATCCAACTATTTGAGAGGGAATTACTTTTTTTACAAGAATAGATTTCTTGTCGTAATTTAAAGATATTGTATCAGCATTTACGGTACCGAAAACTATTTTTAGTAGTGTGGACTTACCTGTTCCATTTCTACCAAATAAACCAATAATATTTGTGGTATTGCAAGTTAAAGACACCTGGTTTAAAACGTTTATATCTCTAAAGGATTTTGAGACATTTGTAATTTGAAGTTGCCTCATGGTTTTATTATGAAATAAAAGGCTAATAGAATTAGAGATATGAACATATTAAAAACAAACACACTAATGGCCAAGGCTTGTTTAGTATAGCCTAAATTATAATATGTATAATATTCTTGATTTTTAAAAACTCTAAAAGCAATTAAACCAAGTAGTAGCCCAATAGTTGGAAACATTACAATACTCCATAAAAAACCAAATAGCAATAAGCAAATGACACAAAATGCCAAACAGAATATATTGACATCAAAAATGTATTTAAAAAGAAGTCTTGCGTTCACTAATTAACAATTTGCTGAAACGCAATGTATATAAACTAGAAAAAGAAACGTATTAAGAAGTCGTTAAAAAACTAAATAAAAAATAATAATGAAAATAAAATAAGTACAATAGATATATACAATATCCTATCTCTAATATTCTCTTTTTTTATTTTTCTTCTGATTCTTGACTTAACTATTTCAACTTCCTCTTTTGTGAATCTTGATTCAGTATTTATTTTTTGTTTCTTTTCTTTAGAAATTTCCGATTCATATAACTTGCGTAGTTTTATGAAAGGTTTTTTTGGTTTACGAGAATAAACTTCTTTTCGCATACCAAATCCCATATAACCCATAAAATATCTACTTAAAATAAAAACTAAACATGCTGATCAATCAAAATAGTATTGCCATCGGGATCTGTGATAACAAAACTTGCTGGACCAGAAGTAGACTCATCAGCTTCGTTTATAATAGGAATATTATGTTCTTTTAAATGTTTTTGAATCTCTCTAACATCATTAAAACTGTCTAGCTTTTCTGCACTTTCATTCCATCCAGGATTAAAAGTCATGATATTATTTTCAAACATGCCTTGGAACAAACCAACTAATGCATTACCATTTTTCATGATAAGATAATTACGCTCTATATCACCTGCAAATTGCTTAAAACCTAATGTTTCGTAAAATTCTTTAGAAGCATGAATATCTTTCACACTTAAGCTAATTGAAAAAGCTCCTAATTTCATAATAATAACTTTTAATTTTCTAGATTTTTTAATGAGTCTATTTGACGCTGAAGTCTTTCTATCTCTTTACGCTTATCATCTTTAGCGACTACAGCTTTTAGCGAGTCTAAAATACGTCGTGCTTCTGTTGCGTCAGTGTAATCTACATCGTCTACAGGTTTTACTTCATTTATATAATACTCACCAATACCTTCGCTAGATCGCCATGCTTCATTTAATTGATCGTAAAGGTTTTTATCCCATTGACTTGGGTGTTTAGCATCTATCCAAACTACATCGCGATATTCACTATCTATAAGTGCTAAATCTGGAGTTGCAGATCCATCAAACTGTCCTTCTACTTTATCGCTAATTGCTGAAACGGTTCCTAAAAAGAACATACGCTTTCTACCAGCTATCTCTTTAATATAAGGTCTAAACTCAACAGGTTTATTAACAGACCAATCAAACTCTTTACGAGACTCTTTTACTTTTAATGGCATCGCAGATACGCCAGCATAACCTTGTTTTTTAGTGGCATGGTCATAATAATAGAGTTTATCTGTTCCGTCAGAAGGCACAAATACACTATAACTTAAACTGGTTCGTTCATCTCCTACTGGTTCTAAACCAAACCAATGATACAAACCACTATAAGCACCAGATGAGCTATCAGAAAAATCAAAATCAGTAACAAAAGGCTGTTGGTTTTGGTCGTCTTCTAATTCAGGAATTTTTACAGCTGTTTTTTTATTCCAAGGTAAAGGATCGCTGAATCCACCTAAAAACTTTAGCGATTCCGCCTGAAGTCTAGAAACATCCTCACTTAAGGTGTTTTGACGTTGTAGAAAAGGATAATCTTTCATTTCTTCTGGACTAATATATTGTCCCTTACCAATAGTTAAACGTTCTAGATAGTCATTAAAATCGTGTTCTCCTGGTTGAATCACAACAACACCTCCAAATGTAGGATACGGAAAGAAAAAACCTTTGTAACGTGTTAAACTAACTACTTGAACCCATTTATTGGTGTCATCTTTCATGTAGAATACATCACCAGGCTCGTAATTAAATAACATCCAAGGATTTAATCGTTGCACAACCGCATTATATGTATTTCTACTAAATTTTAAAGATTCACCAATAGAAAATGTTACTGGAATTCTATTTTCACTAGAGAAACGTGGAAAAGGAGTTGTACTAGATACAGAAAAAACTTCTTCAGTATTATCACTAATTCGCTGCATGATATACTTTTCAGATGGTTGAATAGCCATGGTCCATTTGTTCTCATCTCCAATTCTAACCAAGTGCGGTAATGATACGTCTAAAGTCTCTCCTACACTTTCGTTAGCCATAGAAAAAATATTACGCAAAGGTTGTATACGTTCGTTTTGCGTTAGTGGTAATTCATTTATTTCTACTTTGTTGAGATCGTTAAACACATTATATGTTCGCATATAATCGTACATTTTAAAATGCCAACCAACAACATATAAAATCCCAAAAAACACAACCATTACAGCGAGAATTACAAATCGTCTGCCATTTGAAGGTGTTTTTCGAAACTTACGCAAACCAAAAAATAAGACCAAAACACATAATAGTATTGGGAAAATGTATTTACGAACAAACAATAATGCTGGTTGGTAATCATCACGTAAGAAAAACAGTAATGCTAATACTACTAAAGTTAGTATACTAATTATTACTTTTTGTTTGGTCCCTTTTTTCCAGTATGATTTTATCATGATATAATTATGTCATTGCGAAACTTTGAAAAAAGTTGTGGCAATCTGTTTAATGATTTATTTAATTTTTTGTCATCCTGTCCCGATAACTATCGAGATTACTTCAGGATCTGCGTCGAAGCGCAGAATGACAAGCTATTACATTAAGCCTTTATCCTTCAATCGCTCTCTAGCGCTTTTCTTATCTTTTAAATCGTATTCTTTTACGGCTTCATCTGCTTGTTCTGCAACATCATCTGAAGCTGAACTTGTTCGACTTTTAATATCGTCTACAACGTCACTAGCTTTATCTTTAACTTCGTTTACAATATCCTTCCCTTTTTCAACTACATCACTTACTATATCTTCTATAGAATCTGATTTTTCTTCTATAACAACACCAGATTTAATAACGAAATTAGCTATATAAGTACCTATTAACGTTCCAACTATACTTGATGCAAACATAGACGTACCATTATAACTACCAAAAATTTTAAAAGGTGTTAAAAACTGTAAAACAACAGCTATTAATAAGAATAAAGCCACTACATAAACCAGACGTGGTAAAAATGCTTGTTTATAAACAAAGCCTTTAGTGTCAGAATCTTTCATTTGTAACTCTTTACTATTAACTAATTTATTAACAAATTTATATAAGCCATTTCCATTAGATTCTCTCCAATACAGCAAAATACCAAATAATATTGCTGCAATAAATACGATAATTTCTAGTCCCATGATTTCAAGTATTGTGTGTTACTATAAAGTTAGTCTAAAAAAGTTAAATATTGTTACTAATTGTTTGTATAACCCAATCTTGCAAACCAGGTTCCCAGTTTTTATAATCGTTATAAAACTGTTGTTTGTCATACCAATAGGTAAATAGTACATCATTTGGTGATACATTAACTAGAAGTTTCCATATTAAATCTTGATGTTTAACTTCCAAAGAGGAATGTGGCTCATGCAAAGCATGATACATATCTGTATCTACCAAATCACTTATTTTAAACGCATTACTTCGCTCTAATCTCTCAAGATACATCTCTACTCCAGTTACCTTTTTTAGATTAGACACATCTATTCTATTTAAGTAACTTTTAAATAAAGCTTTATTATCTAAAATCTCACTAATGGGATGTTTAGGCTCATTGAGATGTTTAGATAATTCATATTTTTTTATGCGCTCGTAACGTTTGGTTTTTACTACTTTTTCAAGATTACAGTCTATAATTAAGTGGTCTTTTAATTTATCTATTAGTTGATCGTGAGATATATGATAAATTAAAACATCATGATGCGTATCCTTTATAGCTTCTTTGTAAGCCTCTTCATCTTCAAAAACAATGATGGTTGAAATGAAGTCTCTTAATACATAAACTCCTTTGAAAGCTCTAGTGTAAAAAGAATCTGTTTTAAAATTGATGTTCTCTAGATTTAAATCACGATTACGTAAGTCTCCATATGCATTAGCTGAATCTAATAAGAGTTGATGAATATCTTCATCTATAAAATTATTTCCCGTTTTAAATTTTTCGATTAACGCAAACTGTTCTTCTTGTTTTTTATTGAGATCATTAATTAATCTAAAACCAATAGAAATTGTATCGTAACGCAATAAATCTAATGGTTCATAAAAAGCATCAATATCTTGGTCGAAATCTAAGCATATTGCGGAATCTCTTGTAATATCATTAATTTTCGCACCATAGGTTTTAAAAATAAACTTCATCATATCGCGATCAAACGAATGAAAAGGTACATATACTGGTTTACCTTTTTGAAGAGGAGAAATAATAATTCCATGAGGATTGGCATCTCCATGGTTTAAATAGTTGACATTATTTTTTTCTTCAGCAATTTCAGGACTCCAACCAATACCATCTATAGTAAAGCTCTTGAGTTTTGTTTTTTCAAAACCCAAAGTGTAAAGACATTCATTGTAACGCTCAACCAATTTTCCGCTTACTGGAATAAGTTCACTTCTATATAAATTTGCGTCTTTTAATTTTTGCATTTTATTTCCGCAAAAGCGGTAATCATTTAATTACTATTTAGAAACATGATAAAAAGGAATAGACCATTCTTGAGCATTGTCTCCTTTAAATTCCTTTTTAACTTCTAGAATATTTTTTTCTTTTTTTAAAATTATTTATCAAACTTTCTTCTTGCTTCTGTTTCAATATTTAATTGATTAACGCGAGCATCAACTTTACGTTTAAAGTCAGTATCAGCAATTGTTGCCACATTATCTAAATAACGAACAACTTCTTGTCGTCTAATATCAGAGAAATCGAGTCCTTTCATATTAGCTCGCATTAATTCTTGTAGCATTCCATATTTAGTTTTGTAATCCTTTTTAAAATACGTTTCAGGATTTTCAAACCAATCACGTTCTAAATCAAAGTCCGTTAGACGCAAAGACACTGCTTTTTGAATATTACGAACATCACGTGATGAAAAGAAAGGAAATATCTTTTGTATCTCTGTATATAAATGCGCATAAAACATGTGCTCGCTATCTTTATACTTTTTCTCTACTCTATCAAAAGTTTCTAAAACACGTTCTTCAGAAGGTTTTTCAGATTGTTGTAAAATATCACCTAAACTTTTTGCAACTTTCTGTGCATCTAAATACTTATAATCACTAGGATTACTCATATTCACAAAGTCTGGCATTGTTTCCTCTAGTTTTCGCCACCATAAATGATCTTGATCTATAAAATCTTTTTCATTACGTGCACCATCAATTTTAAATCGTCCTTGAACACGAGAAATAACTGCTTTATCAAGCATTTCTGGTAAATTGGTAAATAAACCAACCGAACTATTACCATAATTAACAGCATAAGCTCCTTCTGTATATCTTAAAAACACACCTATAACTTCTTTCACACCTGCAGAAACACCTTGAGCTGTACGCTCTTGCAAATTGTTTTCTGCATCATCGATTGGTGCAAATATGAGCCTCGTAGGATCTTGTAAAGGTTTCATCCATTCTACCATTTTTTCAGCAGAACCTCCTTGAAACGTACTAACAATTGTATCTGGCATTGGGTGAAACAAAAACGGAATTTCTAAATTCTCACTATGCTCTTTTAATCGCGTTGCAATAGCAGCGATTAACATACTTTTTCCTGTACCTGGAATACCATAACCCATAAAAACAGGCATAAAACCTCCTAATTCTTGAAATGGATTTTTCTTGGCTTCAAAATCGTAACTTAATAAACGTTCTGTTAAACGTCTAGCAAAATGCTTGGCATCTCTATTACCAACAATTTGCTCAAATTGAATTTGATTAAATTCTACACTCTTTGCTATACCAGAAAACACATTATTCCAACCATCAATCGCAAAATCTGAATTTTCTAGTTTATAGGCTCTATCTGTAATGGTTTCTGTGTACTCAAGCGAACTCTTACGCAATTGAATTTCATCAATTAAGGCTTCAAAATATACAACTGTAAAGTCAATTACATCTTTGTCAGTTTTTACAATATCTGGATGATCTAAATATTTATCATAATAAAACAAATTACAAGAAATACCTTTTAGAGGTGTCAATAATGAAACCTCTGGAATACCAGCAAACTTCTGTTTCATAACACTTAAATCATCGGAAGCTAGTGGTTTTAAATCATTTAAAATTTTGTAGGCGATAGAAAACAACATAAAAGCCGTTGCTGTATGCATTTTACTTTCAAACTCACGTTTTCCTGCTGTATCTAATGCAGATTTATTTTCTACTAAAGTAGATAAACCGGAAGCGTCATAGTAGCTATCGCGAATCCAGAGACCAAGCCCTATTCCTTCCTGAACTGCATACAAGGTATTGTTTAAGTGAATTGGTAGAGCAACAGATTCTGGTAATAGACGCTTTTTTAAACCTAAAATAGTTTTAGATACAGAGGTAACATCAGTTCCTCCATGCCCTTTTGCTTTAGATAAATACAATAAAATAGATTCATCTTGAGCATCTTTATCTTTATTTCGTGCACGTTCACCTTGTTCCCATTGAATACTTTTTATATAAGAGGTTGCTTCATCACGAAGCATATCTAACTCGTTTTGTTTTATAGGAAATGTTGAGTTGTGTTCCATATTTTTTTGTTTTCATCATTGCGAACAAAGTGAAGCAATCTCTCTATTTTAAGAGATAACCACGTCGTTTCTCTCCTCGTTATGACGTTAGGTATTATCAATTTTTAAATCAGAAACTTGAATAGGTGCTTTAGCCAGCTTATTCATGACTTCTGGTGTTTTATTATACAGCATTTGTATAATTCTGTGTGGCGCAAAAACATATTTTTCATTAACTGGATTATCCCATTTTTGAAAAATTTGTTTTGAAAAAAAGCTTCCCTTTTTAATTTCACCACTCGATCGTATTTCGTCTATTGTAAAAGACATAGCAAACGATTCTAAAGGAATTTCCTTTTTAGTTATACTATCTAAAACAGCATGTGTTAACTCATGCTCATCTTTTGCAAATACGTTATGTAATGGCCCTAAATCTATACGTTTAATAACTTTTGGTTTTAGTTTACCTAAACGTCTATCTATTGCGTAAGCCATAGCATCCATTGGCATTTTTCTATCTGCTGTTTGCTTTAAAGTATCATAAATTTCATCTTTATAATCAAGGATTTTATCCTTATCATGATTAAAATACATAAAGCAAATAAATGGTCTATTTAGCGATACATCATAAAAGCTCCAACTTGTCATTGTATCATAATTCAGATTTTTAGGTACTCCCAAAATTTTACCTTGAACAAAACGATTGAAAATGTATTCTTTTTTTACAGATGTATAATACGCTATAGATGAAGCTTCAAAGAGTTTACGTTTACTAATATGCTCTTTTCGACGCATAAGCGTGTCTAGAAAATCATCCTGTAATCGTTTAAGACTAGGTAATCGCTTAATATGCTGATCTCGTAATTCTAAATCGTTAAATAAATAACGAAACTCCAAATAATTAGGGAAACCAGAATCCGTTAAATCTATTTTCATATTATCCTCTTCGTCATACATATATTTAATACGCATAGACTCAATAGTATAAGTTAATAGATTACAATATTGGTTAAAAAGTGCTAATTCTTGTTGATTACATAACTGTTGATGCTGTACACCAATTATAAGCTCTTTAAGAGCAAAATCCACCATTTTATGATAGAAAACATATTGCTCTTTAGAGTCTAATTGTGCTGAATCTAAAGGTGTTACAATCATTTTAGATTATTAGATTTACTAATTATAAAATGAAACTCACGTTCTATATCTTGTTTCAATTTTTTAACTCCACTTCTCATAGCAAAATAAGGTATGCCAAACATGAAAGCTGCATGGATAAGAATAAATGGTAAAGCCATAAAACTTAATGGATCATCCATTTCTCCAAAAATAAATGCACTAATAAAAATTAAATAAAACAATGCAGCTATTCCAAAAAACAAAAACATATAATTACTCCAACCATTCAATGTACCATGAACCAATAATGAATCTGTATTTTCTCTATAATTACCAGTAGCTCTTGCTAATGCAAATTGTCTATCAAAAAAACGTTTTCGTTTTCTAATTCTAAAGCCTGAATGACTTACTTTACCTTTAAATAGATTTTTACTGGAAGAAAACGTCTCAAAAGCAGTTGAGAAGAATCCATCAATATCTGCTTCATCTATATTACTTTTCAAAGCTGAAATAAATTCATGTTTTGTAGTTCTTAATTCGAATGAAAAGTCATCTATTAATTTTATTTTCCTCAAAAAATTCTCCATGTAAACTAGTTTGCGTTAAGGATTGTAGCGATATCCTTTTGTGGATTCCTGCATTCGCAGGAATGACAGAAAAGATTAAGCGGAAAGCCTGACCAAGACGTCTCATAAAATGAGAGTCTTGGTAACGCCCAAATAATTTTATCCTAATAAATCGTCATCGTTAGCTTCAGGCTCTGAACTAGCATCTGGCTCGCCAGAGGCATCATCTCCTCCTCCAGAAGGAGCTGTAGCATCAGCTTTATAATATTCTTCGAAAATAGCTTTCATATCTATACCATAGCGATCTGCAAAATTCTTTTGGATTTCAATATCCTTCTCACGGATTTCTTGTAAGGCTTCTGCATAGCTACCATAAACTCCTTGCATTACTTTTTCATGAACTGGAATATTATCCATCATTTCTTGACGTGCTTTAGCACTTGCTGTATGCATAGCTGCTAATGTTTCTCCAATATGTTCATCAGTTTTTACACCTAAATGCTCTAAAATAGCAGCAAATTCCTGGTCAGTTCTTGCTTTTAAAGCCACAACATAACCATCATAGTATTTTAGACGCTCGTCTGTATCAGACTTTAATTTAGCACGATGTGTTTGTAAATTACTACGTAAAGATGTTAATACTTTTATTGTTAAGTTATGCTTGTGTACAAAACTATCTTTAGAAGCAGCTAAAGTTGTATAGGCATTTTTAAGCCCTTCTAACTCTTCAACTTCCTGCTCTAATTTTGTAACTTTTGCTAACGCTTCAGAATATTCAGTAGATTGTTTATCTGCAACATCCTCTAAAGCTTGTCTTGCTTGCTTTAACAAAGCATAATGCGCTTCTAGCTTATCCTCTACTTCAGCTTTTTTCTCTAAAGCTTTTGTATGATTCTTGCTAGCTTCAACTATAGCATCTTGTAAACGATCCTCAACCTCTTTAATCTCAACTTCACGATCCTTTAAACGTTTTACTGCAGCTTGACTCTTAAATGACAACTCATTTAATAACGTTTGTACATCTGCCGTTTCAATACGTTGCTGAAACATAGCTTTTGCTTTATTATCGGCAGAAGACCTCTCTTTTTGAGCCGCTTTTAATTCTTCTTGAGCACGCTTAATTTTTCCTTTTCTACCAAAAAGATTATTCCAAAATGTATCTGGTTTTGCTTCTGCATCTTCCAGTTCTAATTTAGCTCGTTCTAAACGTTTAACCGCATCATCAATAATTTTTTGCTCTTCTTTATTAAGCGCAGAAAATCCTTCGAAAATAATACCTACTTCATCTTGGTAATCTGTTAAATCTTTAATCGCATCAAGAAGAGTCGTTCGATCTTTTTCAGCCATATCTACTACATTATCTAATGTAGCATTTAATATTTTTTGACGACTTTCAGGATCATCCTCTTGTGCCAATTTAGACTTCATTTGGTCTATGGCTTTTCCCCAATTAACATCAACTTTTTCTGTTTTCTCCTGTGAGTTAGTCTCTAATAAATCAAAATCGTCAGACATATGTATTGTGTTTTAAATAGTAAATTGTTCAAATTTTGTTAAGAATAGCAATTTCGGTAAAAAAAATGATTTCTGAAAGTAAGATTTGCTACAAATTATAAGTAGCATAAATACTAATTTTGTTACACATTTTTTTCACCATTGATTAGTTAGTATCTTTAGAGTAAATTTTAAATCAAGGAGAGTCATTAATGGACATTTATCTATTTCCATATAAAAACTAAATACATGAACTAATGAAAAAAATATCTCTTTTACTCTTTTCTGTTTTACTGCTTTTTACAAATTGTTTAAGTGATAGAAAGACTACTGAAAGTACCAATTCTACTAATGAGATTGAAGCAATGGAAGATTCCTCTGAAAAAGAATCTACGGTTACTGAAATAAATACTACCGAAAGCGAAGTAACCATAAACCCAATATCTCATGGTACACTAGTATTAGAATATAAGAACATTGTATTTTATATTGATCCAGTTGGTGGAGCTGAAGCTTTTGAAAATCAGAAAAAAGCAACTTTGATATTAGTTACTGATATTCATGCTGATCATTTAAACAATGAAACTCTTGAGGCCATATCAAATGATAATTCAAAAATAATAGTGCCAATCGCAGTAAAAGAAAAACTAACAGAAACATTAAAAAAGAAGGCTTCTGTAGTTTCTAATTTTCAGAGTATAGATTTAGAAATTGGTGACACTAAAATTAATATTGAAGCGATACCAATGTATAATTTAAGAGAAGAAGCATTAAAATTTCATACCAAAGATCGCGGTAATGGTTATGTTTTAACTCTTGGTGACGAGCGAGTTTATATTTCTGGCGACACTGAAGATATTCCAGAAATGCGTAAACTAAAAGATATAGATATCGCTTTTGTGTGCATGAATTTACCATATACTATGACTGTTGAAAGTGCAGCAAGTGCTGTATTAGATTTTAAACCAAAACAGGTTTACCCTTATCACTATAGAGGAACCAAAGGTTTGAGTGATGTTGGAAAGTTTAAAGATATTGTAAATGATGCTAATCCAGAGATTAAAGTTATTCAATTAGATTGGTATCCAAATAGAGATTCTAAATAAAGTAAAAAGCCAGCTTTTGCTGGCTTTTATACTTGGACATAGTTCTCGACTCCGCTCGAACAGACATAGCTTATCTAACCAGTTTTTTATACTTAATACGTTTTGGCATTAAATCACCACCAAGACGTTTCTTTTTATTTTCTTCATATTCACTAAATCCTCCTTCAAAGAAGTATACTTGACTATCACCTTCGAAAGCTAAAATGTGTGTACAGATACGATCTAAAAACCATCGATCATGACTAATAACCACTGCGCATCCAGCAAAGTTTTCAAGCCCTTCTTCTAAAGCCCTTAAGGTATTGACATCAAGATCATTAGTTGGCTCATCTAGAAGTAATACATTACCCTCTTCCTTAAGCGTCATTGCTAAATGTAAACGGTTACGTTCACCTCCAGAGAGAAGGTTTACTTTTTTATTTTGTTCACTACCAGAAAAATTAAAACGACTTAAATAAGCACGAGAATTTACTTGCCTTCCTCCCATCATGACTAACTCTTGTTCGTCACTAAAATTTTGCCAAATCGTTTTTTCTGGATCAATATTTGAATGTTTTTGATCTACATAAGCAATCTTTGCAGTGTCTCCTACTATAAACTCTCCTTTATCTGGAGTTTCTTCTCCCATTATCATTCTGAAAATAGTGGTTTTACCTGCTCCATTTGGTCCAATAACACCAACTATTCCTGCTTGCGGAAGATTAAAGTTTAAATCGTCATATAGTAACTTATCATCATAACCTTTAGCAACACCAACTGCTTCAATAACATTGGTTCCTAATCGCGGACCATTAGGTATATAGATTTCTAACTTTTCATCAAGCTGTTTCTGATCTTGACTCATGAGCTTGTCATAATTCTTTAAACGTGCTTTTTGTTTGGTCTGACGTCCTTTTGCGCCTTGTCGAACCCATTCTAACTCACGTTCCAGTGTTTTTTGACGCTTTGAAGCTGACTTATTTTCTTGTGCTAAACGCTTCGATTTTTGATCTAACCAAGATGAGTAGTTTCCTTTCCATGGAATACCTTCACCTCTATCCAGCTCTAAAATCCAACCAGCAACATTATCTAAAAAGTATCTATCGTGAGTAACAGCAATTACAGTTCCTTTGTATTGTGCTAAATGATGTTCTAACCAATGTACAGACTCTGCGTCTAAATGGTTAGTCGGCTCATCCAATAATAACACATCTGGCTCTTGTAATAATAAACGACATAAAGCTACACGCCTTCGCTCTCCACCAGACAAGACACTAATTTTTTTATCACCATCTGGAGTACGTAATGCATCCATGGCGATTTCAAGTTTGGTATCTAATTCCCAAGCATTGGCGGCATCAATCTGATCTTGAAGTTCAGCTTGACGATTCATAAGTTTTTCCATTTTGTCTGCATCAGAGTAAACTTCTTCTAATCCAAACATATCGTTTATCTTATTATATTCATCAAGAATAGCAACGGTTTCGGCGGCACCTTCACGAACCACTTCCATAACTGTTTTATCTTCATCTAATTTTGGTTCTTGTTCTAAATACCCAACAGAATAGTCTTGAGAAAACACGACATCACCTTGATAGTTTTTATCAACTCCAGCAATTATTTTTAAAAGAGTAGATTTTCCGGAACCATTAAGACCAAGAATACCAATCTTTGCTCCATAGAAGAAACTTAAGTAGATGTTTTTTAAAACTGGTGTATTAGCACTCTGAAACGTCTTGGTAACACCAGACATTGAAAAAATTATCTTTTTGTCATCACTCATTATACTCTACCTTTTAAAGCATTAAACACCCAAGCGATAGCAAAAAAGCCAACTCCTACAGCTGCAAATCCCCAACCTGCAACATCATCATATCTAAAAGCGCCTAACGCTATTAATCCAAGTCCAACAATTATCATTATAGTGGTAGCCCAAGCCAACACTGTGTTTTTATTCATTGCCATAATCTAAATCGTAATTTATTTGATAGTTAGTCGAAAGACAAATATCGTAAATTATTACGGATTATAGATTGAAGTTATAAGTATTACTTAAAATTAGTGTTGTTCTATCCAAAGTCTAAAATCTGGAGTTCTACTATTAGATGTATAAATAGGTTCTTGGAAATTTAATAAAGAAACTTCTAGCCTGTTTTTGGTGTAAGAATTAAAACTAGTTATAAAATTAAAATTAACTAATTCGCTCCTATTAATTTGAAAAAATGAATCCTGACAAATTTGCTCCTTAACTTTTTTAAGAGATTCATTAATCATATGTCTATTACCATACTTATCGTAAGCAAAAACAAAATCTCCTTGAGCTTGAAATAAGACTATATCTTTAACTTTTAAGATAAAAATGCCATTACGCTTTTTTACTGACAAAGTTTGCTTCGTAGATTTTTTAATTTCTGTAGTCGAATTAGTTAAAGATAAATTTGTAGTCTTCAATTCAGGGACTCCAACAATTTGTAGAGATTTAAACTCAAGTTGTTGTTTTTCTAACTGCAACCTCTCAATTACAGACTTATTTAATAACCAATCTCTTGTAAATCTATAAACAAACGAATAAAAAATAGCATAGAATATCAATATATTTAATAAACCAAAAATCAGACTATTCTCTCCAAATAACTCTAATTTAAAAGCTTCTGTAAAAGAATTATCACCTTGTGATATTAAAGAAAATATAAATGTTCTAATCAGTTCAAAACCTATAAGTAAGGATAAAGACAGCCAGATATAATGAAACCAATTCTTCTTATTTAAATATTTAGGGATTAACCAAAAAACGTTAGTAATAAAAATAATTGGTACTGCTAAAGCTGTATGTGGTGCAACAGCTTCTGGCAAAAAACTTTCAGCTATCCAACTTTCTGTCCATTTAACATTAATGCTCAATAAGTATAGTGTCCATATAACTACTTGCAACCAATATTCCTTAATAGAAAGAAAAGATAGTATCTGCTTGATATTCATTTTGGTTTGGTTTAATTATACTAATTAAACGATTAGAACTTCATTTTGTAACATCGTTAGACTTTAAATCAACCTCATTCAACTTAAAAAGCACCCAGTTTAATTTTAAACCACCTATAAACAGTAACATTCAAGAATATTCGTCGTGTAACATATATGACGAAAAGATTATTATTTCAACTTATTTTTTGCAGTATTTTTTCAATTGTAAATGCATCAAAGGATTATATACCATTAAGCAAAATCTACTTAAAAGGTTATATGTGTCAATTAAAAGTTGACGATTTATTAAAGCATAAATCATTTTCAAAAATAGCACCTGCATTAAATGAAAATGAATTGAAAGAATTAAAAGAAATGAAAAACAACTATTGCAAATCAATTATACAATTTATCAACTAAAATTAGCTTTATGAACTTATCAATTAATAATTTAACAAAAACGTATAGTAATGGCACGAAAGCTATAGACAATCTAAATCTAATTATTGACAAAGGTATGTTTGGTTTATTAGGTCCGAATGGAGCAGGAAAATCTTCGTTAATGCGAACTATAGCCACATTACAATCACCTGATTCTGGTTCTATACAATTTCAAGATATTAATGTATTAAAAGATCAAATGAGCTTACGTCGAGTTTTAGGATACCTGCCACAATCGTTTGGAGTATATCAAAAAGTATCAGCTGTTCACCTACTCGATTACTTTGCAATACTAAAAGGTATTTCCTCTAAAAAAGATAGAGCACTAATTGTCCAACATGTTTTGGAGCTAACTAACCTATATGATGTGAGAAAAAAACATGTTAGTGGCTATTCTGGAGGTATGAAACAACGTTTTGGTATAGCTCAACTATTACTCAATAATCCAAAACTTATTATCGTTGATGAGCCAACTGCTGGTTTAGATCCTGAAGAACGTAATCGCTTTTTAAATGTATTGCGTGAAGTAGGTAATGAAAATACAGTAATTTTCTCCACGCATATAGTTGAAGATGTAAAAGAATTGTGTACTGATATGGCAATTATGAATGGTGGACGTATTCTGCAAAAAACGAAACCTTCTGAAGCCACAAATACAATAAAAAATTCTATTTGGACAACTGCTATAGATAAATCAGATTTACAATCTATGACAGATACTTATCAGGTACTTTCTTCGAGTTATAACGAAGATAATTCATTAAGCATTAGAGTGTTTTCTAAAGAAAGACCAAATGAACAATTTAAAAACGCAATACCAAACCTTGAGGATGTATATTTTATTGCACTAAAAAACTACTAAAACCAGAAATTATGTTTAGAAATATATTTTGGTACGAACTAAAATACTGGTTAAAAAAACCATCTATTTATTTATATCTAATAGTCTTTACAGGAATTGCTTTTTTATCTGTTATTGGAACAGCAGGACTGTTTGATCCTGTTCCAACATCCAAGAAGATAGAAAGACTTGTTAATTCGCCTTTTGAAGTTAATTATATGCTTCAATATTTCGGTAAACTAATGCTTTTTTTATTACCAGCAATCATTGGTGCGACCATATACAAAGATTACAAAAACAATACACATTCGGTTTTATATAGTTACCCAATTAAAAAATCTGATTACTTATACGGTAAATTTTTTAGCGGATTACTACTAGTATTTATAATTGCTTTTTGTGCTGGTCTAGCTATGATAGCAGCTGAACACGTTCCAGGATTACATGAAACAAAAATTGGTACTTTTAATATTTACGGATACTTACAAGCTCTATTTATTTTCATCCTACCAAACTTATTGTTCCATGGAGCAATTGTTTTTGCAGTAGTAACTTATTTTAGAAATATTTATGTAGGTTTTGTAGTCTTAATAATCTTATTCTTTATTCAGAACATAACGGAAAATATGTTTAGTGGCCAATTAATTGCATTACTTGATCCCTTTGGGCAAAATGCTGTTATATATGAGACACAACTATGGCCATTACATGATAAAAATAATTTAATGATACCTGTATTAGGGGCCGTACTTTACAATAGACTTATTTGGTTGACAATTTCTTCTATAATATTTATTTACACATATAAAAAATTTGCTTTTGAAGAACTACCTATTACATCATTATTAAAAAAGAAAACGAATAAAAATAAAACAAAACAACCTATTAAGAGGCTTTTAAATCTATCCTTTCCAAAGGTTGAATATGATTTTTCTAAAAAAGAACAATTAAAATATTCATGGTTATTATCTAATGTGAATTTTCTAACCATCATAAAAAGTTGGATGTTTTATATAATTATTGCTTTTGGAATTTTAGCACTCTTATTTGCTGTGGGAAAAGTGACAAATAATAGTGAAATGACCATTCTTCCAGTTACAAATATTATCCTTACGATTCCTGCTTTCTTTTTCACAACAATTATTATGCTACTGACATTTATTTATTCTGGAATGCTAGTGCATAAAGATCAAAATTCTAGTATGAATCAATTAGTTGACGCTACACCTATTAGTAATTTTGCTTTATTAGCATCCAAAGTCATTGCAATCATTAAAATGCAAGCTTTATTATTACTAGTCATGATGCTATCTGGAATTATTATTCAGATTTATAATAACTTTTATCATTTTGAAATTGGCCTATACCTGTTTCATTTGTTTATAGTCCAATTTAGCGGATTGGTAATTTGGGCATTAGCATCCATATTTGTGCACTCAATTATAAGAAACACCTATTTAGGAATATTTATTTTACTGCTTGGTTGGTTTGGCATTTCTGGATTAAAGGAAATAGGTATCAAAACTCGCCTGTTACTATTTAATTTTTCAGAACCAATGCAGTATTCAGATTTAAATGGATATGGACATTTATTACAATCGTACCTTTTAGTCAAATTTTATTGGTTGGCATTTGCTTTTTTACTAATTATCATAGCATATCTAATATGGCATCGTGGTATTAATGAATCTTTTAAAGAGCGAATAATATCTAGCAAACAAAATTTAACTAAAGGAGCTAAAATTGCTTTGGGAATTTCTTTAATTGGTTTTTTAATTTCTGGTTTTTCTATTTATAGTGAAGAACAAAAAAGTGTCGAATTATCATCAAAAGAAAGAAATAAAGCGTTTGCGAAATTTGAAACTGATTATGCTAAATATGCTACTATTGAAAATCAGCCAAAAATTACAGATATCAATTTAAATATTGATATCTATCCAGAATCTAACACATTAAACATTATAGGGAACTATACACTTGTTAATACTTCAAAAAAAGCAATTGATACTTTACTTGTAAAAACTGGCTTTGATGAAACTACAGATTTTTCAATTAGTAAACCTTCAAAAATAATTGATGAAGATGCTTATGTTAAGTTTTCAGTTTTAAAACTTAAAAACTCGTTATTACCAAACGACAGCTTACAATTAAGTTTTACCCTAAAAAATAAAGAAAATACGCTCTTTGAAAATAACTCAAATGTATTAAATAATGGCACTTTTTTTAAAAATGATATTCTTCCAAGAATTGGTTACTTTTTAAATTCTAGTAATAAATCACCTACAGATAGTACAGCAAAAAATAAACATTATTATTCGCAGGATTCTGATGCTATAAATTTAAAAACAGTCATAAGTACCTTAAAAAATCAAACTGCCATTGCTCCTGGTTATTTAGTAAAGCATTGGAAAGAAAATGACAGAAACTACTTTGAGTTTGAAACAGATTCAAAAATTAAAAACTCATTAAGCTTTAGTTCGGGTGATTTTGAGATAGAAAAAGAAATCTATAAAGGAATAAATTTAGAAATCTATCATAATAAAAATCATAAGTATAATCTTAAAAGTATGAAAGATGGTTTAAAAGCAGCATTAAACTATAACACTAAATATTTTGGAGACTATCAATTTTCTGAAGCAAGAATTGTGGAATTTCCTATTACAGAAGGCACATATGCTTCAGTAATGGCGAATAGCATTCCAACATCAGAAATGCGTTTTATTGCCAACTCAACTAATCATGATAAATTTGACATATCATTTTATACTATTGCACATGAATTAACACATCAATGGTGGGGAAATCAATTAGTGCCAGCTGATGCTTTTGGTGCTATCATGTTGAGTGAAAGTATAACTGAATATCTCTCTCTTAAAATCTTTGAACAGCAATTTGGTAAAGAAAAAGCTTTAGAGTTTTTAAAAATACAGCATGAACGCTATCTAAAAGGGAGAACTGGTGAAACCAATTCTGAACCTCCTTTGTATTTAGTAAAGTCTGGACAACAATATTTAGCTTATGGTAAGGGAACAATAGCATTTAACACCTTGAGTCATTATTTAGGAAAAGAAAAACTGCATCAAATTTTGAAAGAGTTTTTAAACGATTATAAATTCAAATATGCACCTTATCCTACTTCAATAGATTTATTAAATACTATTAAAAAACATACTCCAGAGCCTTTTCAATATATAGTAAAAGACTACTTTGAAAACATAACGTTTCATGAAGTGAAATTAAATTCTGTAGCTTATGATGATAATACTGTGGAAATTGATTTTAAATATTTAAAAAACACAAATGATTATAGTGTAAAAACCTTTAATGATTTTTTAGAAATTGGTTTTTTCGATGAAAAAAATAAGCTTTTAAAAATTGAAACCATTGGAGTAAAATCAATAGAAAATAAAGTAAAACTAAAAACTAAAAACAAACCTTCAAAGGTTGTAATTGATCCAAACTTTTTACTTATAGAAAAAAGTATTGAAGATAATTATTATGAATTTAATTAAAAAGCATCCTTAAATAAGGATGCTTAAGTTAAATCTGTGCTTAATTCATTGGCACTTCTATAATTACCAATTCAGATGTTTCGTTAGCTTTAACTGATACATTTTCAGTATCATATACGCCAATTGCATCGCGTTTGTTTAGTGTTTCATCAGCAACTTGTATCTTACCATCAACAACAAACGTATATATCCCATTTGAAGGATTTTTAGGTTTAATATCTAGTATCTTTTCAGATTCTAAAGTTGTTCTGTAAATATACGCTTGCTGACTTATAGGAAGTGCATTACCTTCAACTTTATCTTTTGGAGCCACGACCGTTTGCAGCTGATTTATTTTTTCCTCTGAATCGAACTTACGTTGTTCATAGTTAGGCTCAACATTCATAGCTTCTGGAATGATCCATAATTGAAGAAAATTGGTTTCTTCGGTTTTACTGTCATTAAATTCTGAATGCGTTAACCCAGTTCCTGCGCTCATTACTTGAACTTCACCTACTTCAATAGCACGCTTATTTCCCATGCTATCCTTATGAGAAAGTGCACCTTCTAAAGGAATTGAAATGATTTCCATATTTTGATGAGGATGTGTTCCAAATCCCATTTTTGGTTTAACCACATCATCATTTAATACACGTAGTGCTCCAAAATTCATACGATTTGGATCTTGATAACTAGCAAAACTGAATGTATGATGTGATTTTAGCCATCCATGATCTGCGTATCCTCTAGTGTTTGCTTTATGCAATATAGTTTTCATAATAGTATTATTTATTTGTTATTAATTTGCTGGAAGAAATCCCATTTTACCCATTTGGTAATCTCGCATAGCTTCCAATAGTTCTGTTTGTGAATTCATGACATATGGTCCGTAAGTCGCAACTGCTTCTTTAATTGGTTCTCCAGATAAGAATAGTAGCATACTATCCTGTTCTGCCTGAATAGAAATGCCTTCGCCATCTTGCTGGAACTCCATAAATTGATTTTTATCTAGTTCTAAAAGCTCAACGTCGTTAACTAAAGTTTTCCCTTTAAGTAGGTACAACAAACTTTGATGCGCATTACTGTAAGGCAATTTGATTGTTCCTCCTGATTTCGCTTCAATCATAAAGGCATTAACAGCCGTTTGAGTTGCTATCTTTCCAAATTTATAGTCTAATTCTCCTGCAATAATCTTCACTTTGACCTTTTGGTCTTCAGAAGTGATGACATTAAATTCTTCATTTTTTGCATGTTGGTAGTTTGCTTGTATCATCTTTTTCTCTGAAGGTAAATTGAGCCATAACTGAATTCCTTCAATGGTACCTCCTTTTTTAACCAAGTCTTTCGTTGGACCTTCGGCATGTACAATTCCTCTTCCAGCAGTTGTCCACTGCACATCTCCAGCTTTTACAATACTTTCATTTCCCAAAGAATCTCTGTGTAACTGTTCCCCTTGAACTAGAAAAGTAACAGGTTCAAATCCTCTATGAGGATGTGGCCCTAAATCGAAGGGGTTGTTGGTTTCTGAAATTTCATAAGGACCATAATGATGCAGCAAAATAAATGGATCTACCATTTCAATATGCTGTGTTGGAAAAGGCTGACGTAAACGTATTGGTCCCATATGTACGAAGTGACTCTTCCCTGCTCTTTTTATTGTATTTAGTTTCATAATAATTGTAGTTATATTATTTTCCATGGAAAATAATTAATTAAAAAAATGCTATCGCATTTTATCGAGCAAATCGCTTAACTGCTTTGCTTCGTTTTCATTTAAATTTTTCAACAAATCTTTGTTGAAATTTGAAGGGATCGATTTCAATAAATCTAAACCTTTAGATGTTATGCTAATCTGAACCACTCTTCTATCAAATTCAGAAGGAATACGTTCTATGAGTTCTTTAGCACACAATTTATCCATAAGTCGTGTTGCATTAGGAGCACGCTCCAACATGCGATCTTTAATTGTTTGTACATTTAATGGAATTGCGGCTCCTTTTAATATTCTCAATATATTGTACTGCTGTGGTGAAATTCCAAAATCCTTAAAAAATTCATTCTGACAACTTGTAATCCAATTTGCAGTATATATAATGTTTAATAGTGCTTTGATTCTGTTATTCTCAAATTTTGAGTTGATGTCTTTAGCTAAATCTCCCATTAATTATAAGCTATCTTGAAATTGGTTTAGTTCTTCTTGTAATTGAGCTAGTAATTCTTCATTAATAATTTTATCATTTTGAAAATTATCTCCAAAAGATGGTAAAGAAAAGGCACCTACAATATTTCCACCCATATAAGGGAAGCGCCCTTTTGCAATTTCTAAAACTGTTGCTCCTCCTCTTCCTCCTGGCGAAGTTGCCATCAATAGCATTGGCTTGTCATTCCATAGCTTTCCATCAATTCGAGACATCCAATCAAAAATATTTTTAAACACCGTAGCATAAGCACCATTATGTTCTGCCAATGACAATACAATACCATCTGAAATTTTGATATGATCTAAAAATTTCTGTGCGTTTTCAGGTATTCCATACTCCGTTTCATAATCTATTCCATAAATCGGAAGCTCAAAATCATTTAAATCTAAAACTTCAACTTTTACATCTTCAACTTGATTCGCAGCGTAAACCGCTAATTGTTTATTAATTGAGTTCTTACTATTACTTCCTGCAAATGCTATAATTGTTTTCATATATTTAATTTTATAGTACAAATTTACGATAAATATATTTATATTCCAAGGAATATATTTCCATGTAATATTATTTAACAAAATATTCACTTTTTAATACGTTTAGGGTTTCGTAAATTCGTAGGAAATTTAGACAACTATGGATTTGAACTTCAATAAAAACGAAGACCACAATAAATTACTACTTTCAGAATTAAAAAAAAGACTTGCCAAAGTAAAACTTGGTGGAGGCGAAAAACGTATTGAAAAACATCATGCTAAAGGGAAAATGACGGCTAGAGAACGTATCGATTTTCTTTTAGATTCAAAAAAACCGTCTATCGAAATTGGCGCTTTTGCTGGAGATGATATGTACAAAGAGCATGGTGGCTGTCCTTCTGGAGGTGTTGTTGTTAAGATAGGTTATATCAAAGGCAAACAATGTATTGTGGTAGCTAATGACGCTACTGTTAAAGCTGGTGCATGGTTTCCTATTACAGGAAAGAAAAACTTAAGAGCACAAGAAATCGCCATTGAAAATCGTCTTCCTATTATTTACCTAGTAGATTCTGCAGGAGTATATCTGCCTATGCAAGATGAAATTTTTCCTGATAAGGAACACTTTGGACGTATTTTCAGAAATAATGCTGTGATGAGCAGTATGGGAATTACACAAATTGCTGCTGTAATGGGTAGCTGTGTTGCTGGTGGAGCCTACTTACCTATTATGAGTGATGAAGCATTGATTGTTGATAAAACAGGGAGTATCTTTTTAGCAGGAAGTTATTTAGTAAAGGCTGCCATTGGTGAAAGCATAGATAATGAAACTCTTGGAGGTGCAACAACACATTGTGAAATTTCTGGTGTTACAGATTACAAAGCTAAAGATGATAAAGACGCTTTAGAAACTATCCAGAGACTTGTTGATAAAATTGGTGATTATGATAAAGCTGGTTTTAATAGAACAACTCCAAAAAAACCTGCAGAAAATCCTGATGATATTTTTGGAATATTGCCAAGATCAAGAGCTGATCAATATGACATGAAAGAAATTATCAAACGTATTGTTGATAATTCTGAATTTGATGAGTATAAAGAAGGTTACGGACAAACCATTATAACTGCTTATGCTAGAATTGATGGTTGGGCTGTTGGTATTGTTGCTAATCAACGTAAATTAGTAAAAACCAAAGGTGCTAAAACAAAACCGAGTGAAATGCAATTTGGAGGTGTAATCTATAATGATAGTGCGGATAAAGCCACACGTTTTATTGCCAATTGTAATCAAAAGAAAATACCATTAGTGTTTTTACAAGATGTAACTGGATTTATGGTAGGTAGTAAATCAGAACATGGTGGTATTATTAAAGATGGTGCCAAAATGGTGAATGCCGTGAGCAACTCTGTTGTTCCAAAATTTACCATTTTAATTGGTAATAGTTATGGCGCTGGAAATTATGCTATGTGTGGTAAAGCATATGATCCAAGATTAATCGTTGCCTGGCCAAGTGCTGAATTAGCTGTAATGAGTGGTAAATCTGCAGCAAAGGTATTATTACAGATTGAAAAAACTTCTCTAGAAAAACAAGGTGAAAAAATTACTGAAGCCAAAGAGAAAGAACTCTTTGAAAAAATAAAAAACCGATACGATAATCAAGTATCGCCTTATTATGCAGCTGCCAGAATTTGGACAGATGCTGTTATCAATCCTCTAGAAACTAGAACTTGGATAAGTATGGGAATAGAAGCTGCCAACCACGCTCCTATAGAAAAACCTTTTAACTTGGGTGTTTTACAGGTTTAGTATGTTAGATACTAAAACCAAGAATCCTGTCTATATAATCCTTCTACTAATTCTAGCTGGAGAAGCTGTTTTCTTACTTCCTTTTGTTTTAGTTAGAATTTTTAGAACCACTTTTTTAGAATCATTTACAATCACGCAAACAGAATTAGGAAGTTGTTTCTCTATTTATGGTTTGGTCGCACTATTCTCTTATCTATTTGGAGGGCCTTTAGCCGATAAATTTAAACCTCATGTTTTAATGTCAGTGGCTTTGCTACTAACAGCAGGTGGTGGTTTTTATTTGGCAACGTATCCCGAACTCTCAAATCTACACTTACTATATGGTTTTTGGGGTTTTACTACCATATTTCTCTTTTGGGCAGCAATGATAAAAGCAACAAGAATTTGGGGAGGACATAATAAACAAGGAATAGCTTTTGGTTTTTTAGATGGTGGTCGTGGCTTAGTTGCTGCAATCTTTGGATCGCTTGGAGTGCTTGTATTTTCTTTATTTATTACTAAAGACATAGAATTAACCTCAATTGAAGAACGAAGAATAGCCTTTAAACAAGTTATAATCTACACATCAATAGCAGTCAGTATAATTTCGATTCTTGTATTTTTCTTCTTGAAAACTTTAAACTCATCTCAAGAGAACTCAAACAATAAATCAAAGTCTATTACTATTAATAACTTTAAAAAGGTAATGCAATATAAATCTGTGTGGTTGTTAATGGTGATTATTTTGTGTGCCTATTTTGCCTATAAAATGACAGATTTGTTTAGTCAATATGCAGAAGATGTTATGAGTTATAATAAAATTGAAGCTGCAAAGGTAGGCACTTACCTATTATACATGCGTCCAATAATAGGAGTAACTATAGGACTATTAGCAGATAGGACAAGAGCATCCTTGTGGATAGTTATTGGTTTTTTATTGATGACGATTACAAGCTGTATTTTTGCTTCAGGAATAATCAATGATAACTCTACTTTACTTTTTATTTTCTCTATTGGCACAATGGCCTTAGGAGTTTATTCTGCTAGAGTTTTATATTTCGCTACTCTAGAGGAAGCAAAAATCCCTCTAGCAGTAACTGGTACAGCTGTAGGCTTTATTTCTATTGCAGGTTATACTCCTGATATTTTTGCAGGACCATTAATGGGTTACTTTTTAGATGCAGATCCTGGAGCGGTTGGTTTACAAAATACGTTTTGGGTAATGAGTGCCTTTACAGTACTTGGCTTTATAGCTGCTTTTTGGTTTTATAAAATTTCAAAAGAAACTAAATGCTGAAATTTAATACTGTTTGGTTTTCTCCAAGTTGAGACATTTTAATAAGCTTAATACTTTTTGTTTGATTTGTATTACCGAATTCATTGTAGACAGTAATTTTTATATATGGCACAATATGTTTTGGAATTATTTTATTTAAAAACTTAATATTAAATATCCATTTTCCTTTATCAGACTCACTAATAAAAAATTCTTCAATAAAATAACCTTGTGCTTTTTCAGAATTTATTCTACGACTATTCTTCTCTATTGAATGAGACCAAGTAAAAAAACGTTTTTGTGGATTTACTATTTGTAAATCGAATAAGAGATCAGGATCACTCCACTCAAAAACAATTCTTTTTTTAAACTGTGAATTCTTTCCTTTTCTAATTTTAGGAGCAGAAATATTTTGAGTATACACCAAATTATTAAATTCTAAATCTATACTCTTTTTTATATTAGAAAAATTCACACTACTATTAATCTTATTTGAATTATATATATCCTTGTAAACCTCTATGGCTTTTCCATAATCATTAGCATATTGATACTCTATTGCTAAATCTCTATAGGACTGTGCATCTTTAGGCTTTAAATCCAAAAGCTTTTTAAAGATTAAAATTGCGTGTTTATTTAAATTTAAATCCTGTAGTAAATAAGCTGTAGCTTTTAAAACACTGGAGTTATCAGGATCTATTTCTATTGCATTGGTTGCAATTATTGAAGCCAATTTTGGGTTGGTGTTTTTTAAAAAATGAGCAATATCAAGAAAAAATTGTGGTGTTTGTGGACTATTAATTCTGTTATTAATATAGAATTCATACTTGCTTTTATCATCATCTAAAGAGTTAAAAATCAATCTATAATTTTCAAACTCACTTTCAAAAATTAGAGTAGATGCATCCTCTTGATATGTTTTTGTAGTACCTATTGATCTTTTTTTAGATTCTTTAATTTCTGTGCCTCCAGTTTTAGTGGTAATCAAAATGACACCATTTGACCCTTGAGTTCCATATTTATTTGTAGCTGCTAATCCTTTAAGAACAGTAATGTTTTTAATGTTATTAGGATCGATAAAATCATAATTTTCTTTTTCAGAACCAAACTTTCCACTAACTGGTAGTGGAATATCATCGATTATTATTAATGGATGATTCGTATTGTTAAAACTATTAAACCCTCTAATTATAAATTGTCCAAACTCATTAGCCCGTTTATTACCTGTTTGTACTCCAGCTACTTTACCTGAAATTGCTTCATTCATGGATAAAGTTCCTTTGGTATTTAGTTCTTCAGCAGAAACATTGTCAACTGCATAGCCTAATTGATTTCTTCTTATCTTTACACTACCTACACTAACAAGATCATGAGTTTTCTTTTTATTGGCAGTTACTAAGACTTCATCTAAACTTTCTGAATCGTTTGGTAAATACACTTCCATTTCCTTACTACTTCTAACAACTACTTGAACAAGTTTTTTGCTAGAATCCTTAAAAGCAATTGTATCTCCTTCCTTGGCATTAAGTTTAAATTTCCCATCAGAATCACTAATTACTTCTTCATTATTATTCTTATTAACAACACTAACATTACCAGCAAGACCAAACTCGTCTACTACTACTCCATTAATGATATTATCTTTTAAAGCTACAGTGTTTTTAGAATCATTATCTAATATTTCAAAACTTGTTTTTGTAAAATCAAGTGATATAAATTCTCGTTTACATTTTTTATTACTAGATACTACTTTTAACGGCTTGGTATTATTTGGAGAAAACTTATCTAAAATTTGTTTACAATCCCCAAATAACATGTAAGAATGTGGTGTGTTATCATCAAACTTTAAATTACTATAAATCGCTACTCCATCATAGTTAATTGACTTTAATGATGCAATCAACAATTCTTTATTTTGTGTATTATAAAATTTGGAGCTAATAATATCATTACTAAAAATAATAAGCTTTATAGTGTCAATATTATTTTCTAAAAGATAACTATCTAAATAATCAATTTTATCATTTATATCATCATTTAAACAAGAATAAGATGCATCCCAAAAAACCGTAACAGACTTTTGAGCATTTACAGAAAAAATAAGACATAATAATAGTATTGTTAATTGCTTCTTCATAATTTTAATTTCCTTGATGATTTTTAACTCTAGGTATGGTAAGTAATGTAGTCTGTCTACCATTAACATAGCGATGCCCATTTTTACCATAAAAACCGGCTTCTTCAAGCATAATTCTTATATCGCGTTTCCATTCAGGAATAGTAACTGTCGTATTTAATTCTATGGCATATACTGTGTTTTCATATAAGGGGTAATCTCCTGCTCCTTTTACACCTCCTTGTGAGTCCCACATGCCAATTGTTGGGCCAGAAGAATGTCCATAACTTCCCAAAGGATGCGTATAGATTGCTGGACGCAATCCTTCAGCTTTGGCTTCGTCTAATGACTTTAGTAAAATTTCATTTCCAGTTCTTCCAGTTTTAAAATTATTAGTAAATATATCTTGAACTCGATTACCCTCTTTTAAAGCATCTACTAAAAACTTTGGAGGTTCTGTTTCATTAGGCTTGAGTACATAGGCTAACTCTTGACAATCCGTATTTAATCTTAAATAGGTAATTCCAAAATCACAGTGCACTAAATCTCCTGGTAAGATGACTTGTTGTTCTGGTCTGTCAGAAAACGAATATAAATGTCCTTTTAAATCGTCTTTACTACGTTGTACGTCAACACTTGGATGAAACCAAGTAATAAGCCCCAAATCATTCACTTTTTGACGCATCCACCACTCAACATCTGTTGTAGTTGTAATGCCTGGTGTAATTACTTTTTCTGAAAATGCTTCGGCAATTATGTCGTGTGTGATATCAACCAACTGGTTGTAAATTACCATTTCTCTTTCAGTTCTAGTTTCTATCCAACCTATTGCTAATTTTTCAGCAGATACAACTTTGGATTTGTAACTATTTGGTAAGTTTTGCATAAATTCCTCATAATCAGTTTTAACCAATCCGTCAGCTATATTAAAATGCGTCGAATAATTTAACCCTATTGTTTTAGGATCTCGCTCTTCTATTAATTCTATTAATCGTTTCCATTGATTAGGTTGTTTTTCTTTATCCCAAGCAGATATAATATTATCACCAAAATTATAACGAGCTACGGCTAATTTTTCAATAGTATTTTTGGCTTTATCTCTATAAAACAGAATAATAGTTCGTCTTCTAGCATTGAGCCAAGTCGCTGGGAGCATTGTACGAATAACAGGATCTTCGTTATACTCTCTAGATATAACAATCCACATATCAATATCTGCACGATCCATCAACTTTGGTAGCAAATTGTTAAAACGATCTGCTAGTATTTCATCTATAACTCTAGCTTGTTCTTTAACTGATAAAATTTGTTGTGATTGCAAGTGACATGTAATTGCAATAAGTAAGATAGTTAGTAATTTCTTCATACCTATAAAAATACAAAAAAAGGATGTTAAAAATAACATCCTTTTTTCTACCAAGTTCATCACTAAAAACTATCAATCATATTTCAAACTTGGCATAAGCACTCCAAACTGTGTTTTATTTAATCCTTTATCAGAGATAATATTTCTGGTAACAATCCAATAGCTGTAGCTAGTATTACATCTTTACTTTTTTTCTTTTTCGCCTTCTTTTCAGCTTTTTCTTCTTCCTTTACATTTACAACTTCGTTTTTAGATTTATTATTAATTCTAATCATAACCACACTGTTATCAGCATGTTCTATAAAATTATTTTCAGCATAATTATACGCTAATTGTATACCATCATTATGAAATTCTGCAATATTACCTTTTAGATCATTTAGAGTATGTAATATGAGTTTTAGTTCTAAAGGAGATGTTGGTTTTAAAGCTATTCCATTAAATTTTGAGTAGGTAACTAATGATAGCTTACTGTCTTCTGTTAAGCGATTTGATAGAATTTTAAATGCCTGCTTTAGTAAAATTTTATTTTCGGCTTGTAAAGAATTATCGTTAGTCTGAATTAAAAAAGTAATGTTTCTTAATTTAGAGTCTTGAGCATCATAATTTTCAACAACAAAAGAAATTAAATTGTCTAGTGCTACAGATTGTGTTTCAATCCTTTTTTCTTGTCCGTGTATTTGAATTGCTATAAGCAAAACAAATAGTGTGTTAATTAGTTTTTTCATCTCATCTCTCGTTTTAAAGTTTACCTAAAACTAGCAAGAGAACTCTTAATAAAAAATCATGAATGAGTGAAGTATGTTTTTGAATGAGGGAACTATCGTTTTAAAGCAAAGTGTGTTTGTTTTCGCTGCACTTTCCCTGAAGATGTTTCTACGAATTTGTCAACAAAATAGACCTCTTTTGGTTTTTCATACTTACTTAATGAGCTAAAAGTATCTGGCTTTAATTGGTACGATTCTCCTTCAATAACAAGAATAACTTTACTACCTAGCTCTTCATCTTTTTCTGATGTTATAAAAAATCGTCTTGAAATTTTACTCTGTAATTTTGCTTCAATTTGTTCTGGAAATAACTTTAGTCCTCCAGAATTAATGACATTATCATAACGACCTAACCATTGAAATTCAGTATGCGAACGCAATTTAACAACATCATTAGTAATGATTGTTTCTTTAGAAATTTTTGGAGCATTTATTACTAAACAATCACGATTATCTTGAGAAATTGTAATATTTTGTAATACCTTAAAGTGTGATGCTGAAACTAGTTCAACATGACGAATAGATTCTTCACTGTGTTCAGAATGACAACTAGACTTATAAAAATTATTTAAAGGCTTTAGTGCAATATGCGTAATGGTTTCTGTCATACCATAGGTTTCAAAAATACGAGTTGATAATTTTTGAATGGATTTTTTTAACCCATTTGAAACTGGAGCTCCTCCAACGATAAGTGTAGTGATATTACTTAATCTATATTTACAATTAGAGAGCTGCAAAGGAATCATCGCAGAAAAATCGTAAGTGACTTCTAAATCAAATTTTGGGTTTGTCGTTGGTTCAACACTATCTATTTCTAAACCTAAAACCATGGCTCTAACCAACATCATTTTACCAGCAATATAATTTACAGGTAAACACAATAACGCACGATTACTTGCTTTTAAATTAAAAAAATTACCTGTAGCTAAAGCTGAATTTACCATAGCTTGTTTTTGCAATTGTATTTGTTTTGGTTTGCCTGAAGAACCTGAAGTATTTACAATAATAGACTGTTCATCATTAAGCCAGTCTATTAGAAAGTTTCCTATAACTTTCTGATAAGCTTTTCCTTTGAGTATATAATTGTTAGCAAGTACTTTTAACTCCTTAATGTTATAATGAACACCATTAAGCTTAAACGCACTATGAATTGTATTGTAGCTCAAGACACTATTCAATAACTTTATAATTTTCTGCTAACGGCTTTTTTACTTTGCCAAATAATTTATCTCCCCAATTAGACCAATTATACTTTTTGCCTAGTATTAGTAAGATAATAGGATAAAAAATTAACACTGGAACTAATATTTCCATAGCTGTTGTATTGGCTTCTTCAGCAGTGTACTTAAATATAGCATCAGTTTTTAGTGCAGACCAATCTGATGTAACTAATAAAGCTGCCAATAAATTATTACCTAAATGAAACCCAAGTGCCAGTTCTAAACCTTCGTCCATTAAGGTCATAATTCCTAGTAGCAGACCTGTGCCAATGTAAAATATCATAGTAATGTAACCCATTTCTGCAACCTCTGGATTGGCACTATGAGCAATACCAAATAGCACAGATGTTAGTATTAATGGAAACCAACGGTTACGAACCATAATACCAATTTGCTGCATATAGTACCCTCTAAATAGGTATTCTTCTAAACCTATTTGAAATGGGAATAAAATTAAACTTACTATTAGCAGTATCCCAAACTTAACAGGATTGAATTGTAATTCAATTTGTGAAGGATCAGCGTAATACGAAACTCCAAAGGAAACAATTGTAATTATAACTATCAAAGCAAATGAAAAGAAAATTCGTCCCCAATCTATTTTGTCTCTAGATGTCGTTAAAGACATAATACTACGTTCATTAACAAACTTCACGAATATGAACAAAAGAATTAATAACACTGCAAAAGGCAACAGATTAATTATGAGAGAAATTATTGGAGGAAATGAATCTAGAAAAGCATAAGCTGCTTCCATATCCTCTTCTGTGCTAATTAAATACGTAATGAAGTTTAAAATAAAAATACCAGCTACAAATATAGTAACGAGAATGAGTGTTAAAATATCATTTCTTCCTTTAAACGCTTGTTGTATATATGTCATTATAAATTAAATTTCCAGTTTAAGTTAGTATTGTATTGCAATGTACCATTTTTTACTTGTAAAGGCGAATCAAAATTATTGGTAAATAAACTACCTGTTCCGAGTCCTTGTGGTAATCTATTATTAAGCGTGTAGGTCCATTGTGCAATGGCATTTAATCCAATGTTACTCTCTAAAGCACTAGTAATCCACCATCCAATATTTAGGCTTTTAGCTTCTTCTATCCATTCTTCACTTCCTTTAAAACCTCCAACTAAAGTAGGTTTTAAGATAATATATTGTGGTTTTATAGTCTCTAATAAATTTTGTTTGTCAGTTATAGAAAACACTCCTATTAACTCTTCATCCAAAGCAATTGGCAGAGGTGTCTTTTCACAAAGAATTGCCATCTCTTCTATTTGGACTTGTTTTATTGGTTGCTCAATAGAATGTAGCTTATAATCTGATAAACGTTTTAGTTTTTCTAAAGCTTCACTTGGATTAAAAGCGCCATTTGCATCTACTCTTAATTCTATATCACCTTCAGAAAACTCTTTTCTAATGGATTTTAAAAGATTCAATTCAGTTTCAAAATCTATAGCTCCAATTTTCATTTTTATACAACTAAAACCAGCTTCAATTTTTTCCTGAATTTGTTGCTTCATAAAAGCCTCGCTTCCCATCCAAATTAATCCGTTGATAGGAATTGTATTAAATCCACTGCTAAATCCTGAAGGAAACAAATTGAATTCAGTATCAGAATTTAAAGACTTAAAAGCCATCTCCAAACCAAACTGAATACTAGGAAACTCAATTAATTTATCTAATAATCTGTCTAAACCCAAACTAATATTATCACAAATCCATTTAAGTGTACTTTCAAAATCTGGTCTGTCATCACAACTTAATCCTTTAAACATACCACATTCACCTATTCCTCGCTTATCAGTAGCATTAATTATTAAGAAAAAGGTTTGCTTTTGTGTCAGTACTCCCCTAGATGTTCCACTAGGACGTTTAAAATCAAGAACGTATTTGTGATATGTAGCTGTCATAAATTTGAATAACAAAAATACCGTATTTTTAACAAGAATTACAGAGAACTCATGAGCAAATTAAATAGAAAAATAGTTTGGATTACTGGAGCCTCTTCAGGAATTGGTGAAGAACTAACTAAACAACTCGCTAAAAAAGATTGCAAGCTTATTATTTCTGCCAGACGTGAAGCCGAATTAAATCGTGTTAAGAATAGCTGTATTAATTCTAAAAATATCACAATACTTCCTTTTGATTTAGCAAATACTGATGCTATGAAAGTCCTGGTTGATAAAGCAATAAGCATTTATGGATCAATTGATTTACTTATTAATAATGGAGGTATTAGTCAGCGCTCACCAATAATTGACACAACCATAGAAGTTGACAGAAAATTAATGGAGATAGATTATCTTGGAACAGTAGCTTTAAGCAAAGCCTTACTACCTCTTTTTATAGAGAATCAATCAGGACATTATGCTGTTGTATCTAGTTTAATGGGAAAATTTAGCTCGCCATTTCGTTCTGCTTATTGTGGTGCTAAACATGCACTACATGGCTTTTTTGATGCCTTACGTTTAGAACATGATACAGACAACATAAAAGTCACTATAATTTGTCCTGGTTTTGTAAATACCAATGTAGCTAGAAACGCTCTAACTGCTGATGGTAGCAAGCAAGGTTACCAAGATGACATGACTGAAAATGGATTAGATGTATCTGTATTTGCCAAAAAAATGATTAGAGCAATTGAGCGCAATACATTTGAAGCCTATATTGGTAAGTTCGAAAAATTTGGCGTTTATGTTAAACGTATTTCTCCTAGATTGTTACATAAATTAGTTTTAAGGAGTAAGGTTAGGTAACTAAACTTCCATACTCTCACCAATATCTAACAATCGTAACTTTTTAAGTCGTGAATCAAATTTGGCTTTAGCGCGTACTTTATCAATTTCAATATAGCCAAATGTATCGTAATGATATCCTAATACTCTATCGCAGTTTAAAAATCTGGTAGCAATAATAGCGTCATCAACTCCCATAGTAAAGTTATTGCCAATAGGTAATATTGCTAAATCTAAATCATAACCTTTCCCGATAAGTTTCATATCATAGGTTAAGGCTGTATCACCAGCTATATAAATGGTTTTATCAGCCTCTATTACAAAACCTCCAGGTTGACCTCCATAACTCCCATCGGGAAAAGACGATGTGTGCACAGCATTTACATACTTTACTTTGCCAAAATCAAATTGCCAAGAACCACCATGATTCATTGGATGCCCTTCTATCCCTAATTTGCCATAGTGCATAACTATTTCATAATTAGACACAATTTTAGCACCTGTACGCTTGGCAATTGCTTCAGCATCTAAAATGTGATCTTGATGTGCGTGAGTTAGTAAAATATAATCCGCTTTAAGAGTTTCTATATCTATATGTGCTGCTTTCTCATTAGCTGAAATAAATGGATCTACTAAAATATGTATATCATTAATTTCAATACCTAAAGAAGCATGTCCGTAAAAAGTAATCTTCATTTTTATAAATTTTAGATATGTGAAATTATAAAAAATGTTAATACACTTTACTAGTAATTTTAACATTTTATCATCTATTTATTGATAATTATGAATATGACAATTAAAAAGAGTCATAGTATCATTCTCATAATTTTTTAGAGAATATATTATCAAATACAAAGAAAAAACTCGAGCATTTAAGAAGAAATACTCGAGTTTTTAATCCCCAAATTAGTTTACTAACCTAAATAGCATGTATACTAGTAAACTTATAATCATTTTAAATATAAAAAATATATTACTGATTTACAAATATTTACATAAAAAACACCTCTAGTATTTGCCCTAACCCTAAAAGGAGCGCAAAGAAAAAAGTTGATAAAGCTAAAATTTTTAATTCAGGGTCGAACTGATGAGATTGTGTATAATTTTTGACTCTCAATACGTGTTTAATAATTGGAATGTATACCAATAAAAAGATAAAATTATAAATAGAAGTGTAGTAAAGTATTGAAAAAACAAGTCCCAAAACCAAAGCACCTGTTACCAAAAGTAGATGGTATTTTTTTGCCTTTTCAAAACCTAGCTTAACAGCCAAAGTCATTTTATTAGCATTTTTATCTGACTCAATATCTCTGATATTATTTAAGTTTAACACACCAGCACTCAATAAACCAATACTTATTGCTGGCATAAAGACTATATGATCAACTTGTTGAGCGAATAAAAAGTAACTTCCTATAACACTTACCAATCCAAAAAAAATAAATACAAATATATCGCCACGACCTCTGTAACCATAAGCATTATGACCTACTGTATAGCGTAAAGACGAATATATTGCAATACCTGAAAGGACAAAGAATAGTAATGCATACAAAACATTTTTAGAACCAAAGGCCGTAAAAATTAATGAGAAGGATAAAACGATGGCAACTAATACATTAATCTTGATGGCTTCCTCCATTTCTTCTAAAGAAATTGCTTGACTCTGTATCGCTCTTTTAGGACCAATACGCTCTTCATTATCAGTACCTTTAATACCATCTCCATAATCGTTTGCAAGATTTGATAAAATTTGGTAAGCAAGTGTTGTTAGAATAGCCAAAAAGAAAACTAACCCATCAAAATATCCATTGTAGTATGCAAAACTTGCTCCAAGTATAATTCCTGAAACCGAAAGTGGTAATGTACGTAGTCTAAATGCTGATAACCAAATCTTAATTTTATCCATTTAACTCAAAATCTATGGTATCCATTTTTTTGGAAAGTTAGGCTTGCGTTTTTCCAAAAAGGCATCTCTACCTTCTTTCGCTTCATCTGTCATGTAAGCCAATCTAGTTGCCTCACCTGCAAATACTTGCTGACCAACCATTCCGTCGTCTGTTAGGTTCATTGCAAACTTAAGCATTTTTATTGATGTAGGAGATTTCGCTAAAATTTCTTGAGCCCATTCATAAGCTGTAGCTTCAAGATCAGCATGAGGAATTACAGCATTTACCATTCCCATTTCAAAAGCTTCTTGAGCCGAATAATTTCTACCTAAAAAGAAAATTTCTCTGGCTTTTTTCTGACCAACCATTTTAGCCAAATAAGCAGAACCATAACCTCCATCAAAACTCGTAACATCTGCATCTGTTTGTTTAAATATGGCATGCTCTTTACTCGCTAAAGTTAAATCGCAAACCACATGCAAACTATGTCCTCCACCAACTGCCCAACCAGGAACAACCGCAATAACTGCTTTAGGCATAAAACGAATTAATCGTTGTACTTCTAAAATATTCAAACGATGGTAACCATCTTCTCCAACATAACCTTGATGACCTCTTGCTCTTTGATCGCCTCCAGAACAAAAACTCCAAATACCATCTTTAGTAGAAGGCCCTTCTGCAGATAATAAAACTACGCCAATACTTGTATCTTCATTGGCATTATAAAATGCCTCATATAATTCGCTTGTTGTTTTTGGTCTAAAAGCATTTCTAACATTTGGTCTATTAAATGCTATTCGAGCAACTCCATTACATTTTTTGTAAGTGATGTCCTCATACTCTTTAACAGTTTCCCATTGAGTTGACGTCATAATTTTTAGTATTTTGCGTAAAAATAAACCATTTCATCCTATGAAAAAAGCACTTTTCATTTTAACATTCATCAGTACTTTTTGTTTTATTAATGCGCAACAATATGAGTTTGAAACTATAATTGATTTAGAGGCTACTGATGTAATTAGTCAAGGTCGAACAGGAACTTGTTGGAGTTTTTCTGCCTCTTCTTTTTTAGAAAGTGAAATTATGCGATTAACTGGTAAAACCATCGACATCTCTGAAATGTATAATGTGCGACACACATACCCAAAAAAAGCCTGGATATACGTTATGAGGCAAGGTAAGGCGCAATTTAGTCAAGGTGGTTTAGCTCATGATGTAATGAATAGTATTAGTGAATTTGGACTTGTACCTAACTATGTATATTCTGGATTAAAAGACGGACAAGACAATCATGACCATTCTAAACTTGTAAAAGAATTAAAGGAAACGCTTGAGCTTTACCTCAAAGACTCAAAAGCCTATGTAACAGATTGGAAACAAGATGTAGCAACTATTTTAGACACCCATTTAGGAAGCGATATAACATCGTTTAACTATGAAGGCGTACAATACACACCAAAGTCGTTTTTAGAAATGACCAAAATTAAACCAGAAGATTATGTGACTATTACCTCATTTTCTCACGCACCTTATTACAGCAAATTTGTATTAAATATTCCTGATAATTTTTCTAATGGTAGTTTTTATAATGTGCCTTTAAATGATATGATGACGACTATAGATAATGCCTTGAAAAATGGTTTTACTGTAGAATTAGATTGTGATGTTAGTGAAAAAACGTTCTCGTCTAAACATGGTTTAGCTATTATTCCTGAAGAGGGAATATCTAGTGATTTTGCGCTTGTAAATGCTGGAAAAGAAAAAGAGATCACTCAAGAATACAGACAACAAGAGTTTGAAAATTATAATACTACAGACGATCATTTAATGCATATAACTGGTATACTCAAAGATCAGAATGGCACAACTTATTATAAAGTAAAAAATTCTTGGGGTAAAAACCCGGAGCGTACTGCAAATGATGGCTATATTTATATGAGTGAATCTTACATGAAACTAAAAACGATTTCTGTTATGGTTCATAAAGATGCTGTACCGAATACTATAAAAGAGAAGTTTTCAAGCTTAAACTAATCGGATTCCATCAGAATCGATAGTAATTTGTTTTTGCTTGTAGAGTGAACCAATTGCTTTTTTGAAACTCTTTTTACTCATTTGTAACATATTCTTTATGTCTTCCGGAGAAGACTTGTCATGTAATGGTAAAAAACCAGAATTATCTTCAAGCTCTTCTAATACCTTTTGAGCATTAGGTTCTATGTTTCTATAGCCAATTTGACCCAAAGCAATGTCTAGTTTATTGCCTGGACGTATTTTTTTGACAATACCTTTAAACTTATCTCCAACACTTATATCAGTGAAAATATTATCATTATAAACCAAGCCTAAATGTGTTTTATTCACAATAACATTCCATCCAATTTCAGAAGGGTGAGACGCAATTAGATCGACTTCATCAAACTGTTCTACAATTAATTCTTTATTATCCAGAAAGCGATTGGTTTTACTGGAGGCCACTAATCTATCTGTCTTGTCATCTAAATAACAATGTACTAAATACCAACCGCCTTTTTTCATTTTAAAGGCTTGTTCCTTAAATGGGCAAAACAATTCTTTCACCATTCCCCAATCTAAAAAAGCACCATGTTTAGTTACAGCATTACATCGCAGTAAGGCAAACTCTCCTTTTGTAATATATGGCTTGTCTGTTACTGCAACTAATCGTTCTTCATTATCTAAATACACAAAAACATCTAGTTTATCCCAAATCTTAAATTCTTCTGGAACATAACGATTTGGCAATAAAACTTCATTATCATCGTCATCTGCCAAAAAAAGTCCAGGATCTGTTTCGCGCAGGATTGTAAGTGTATTATATTCTCCTATTTTTATCATGCTGCAAATGTAATCATATTAGGATATAGAACTAAAAAAAGCGTTACAGATTTGTAACGCTTTATATATATTATATAAGTTAAGGATTAATATACAGACTCCTTATTTAATTCTTTAGTTAACATATAATAGATAACTGCTCTATATTTAGTTCTATTAGATTTACCATAAGTATCCATAACAGAGTTTAAAGCAGCAGTAGCTTTAGCATCATCATTTACACCTAATTTCTTTTTTATGAAATTATTTTTCACAGTTTCTAATTCTTTTTCATCAGAACCTGAAACTGTAGAAGCATCTCTATTATAAATTGAAGGACCACAACCAATAGTAACTTTAGTTAATAAATCCATATCTGCAGTCATTCCACATTTATCTTTTAAGTCTTCAGCGTATTTTGCGATTAACTCATCTCTTTTACTCATAATTTTAGTTTTTTTAATTAATGTTTTGTGCTATAAATATAATCAATTATATGACACTATTAAAATACAAAAGTCACTTTATATTCAACAGTAACAGTACAATCTATGACTTTACTTAATAAATTTGAAGTAATCTAATAAGATTTCATCGTTAACTCTTGAAGGTGTAAAAATCTCTAATAATTTTGGTATTTTGGATTCTGAATAAAACGTTTGTAATTCATTTTGTAATTCCTGCTCATTTGATGCCTTGAAATATTGAAAATTGTACATGTCGCATAATTGAGACGCATTTAATTCATGTTTAGTTTCAAAATAGGTATCAAAGTTTTCAGTGTTTTTATGTCCAGGTAAAATTCTGAAGATGCCTCCTCCTCCATTATTTACAACAATTATTCTAAAGTTATTAGGAATATAATTGTTCCACAAAGCATTGCTATCGTAGAAAAAACTTAAATCTCCAGTAATAAAGATGGTTTGTTCGTTGTTAATAAAAGAACAACCAACTGCTGTAGAAGTACTTCCTTCTATTCCACTAGTACCACGATTACAATACACTTTTAGAGTTGTATTTATATCGAATAACTGTGTGTAACGTATGGTCGAACTATTACCTAATTGCAAAATAGAATTATCTGGTAGAGTCTCTAATAAAACATCAAAAACTTTAAAATCGCTAAACTCAATAGTGCTTACATATTGTTTATGTTTAATTGCTCTATCGTTTTTTATGGTTGTCCAATAGCTTTTGTAATTACTGCTTGAGCTTTCGGCTTTTGGTAATAATTGCGAAAATAAAGTATTGGGTTCGCCTTTTAAATGGTTAGTTAAACTAAAGAACGTATCATTAGCGTTTTTTGTGTCGACATGCCAATGTGTTTTTGGTTTATAGTTTCGTAAAAAAGCCTTTATTTTTTTAGACACAACCATGCCTCCAAACGTCAAAAGTAAATCAGGCTGTAATTCTTTTAAAAGATTTTGGTCTTTTTCTATTGGAGCAATAATTTTATCAATACTATTAAAAAAGTCCTTATGATGAATATTAGATGTTGTTTCTGTAAATACAACTACGCTCTCATCTTCTGCTAAAATATCTAACCATTGCTTCTCAATTGAATTAGGTGTATTCACACCAACCAATACCATTTTTTTTGATGCCAAATTCCAAATATTCACTAGCGATTCTAATATTTCCGGGTTTGTTTTGGCTGAAGGAAATTCAGGCAATATAACTTTTGGGTGAATGGAATAATCGTCTACCAAATCGTACAAAGGCTCATCAAAAGGAATATTAATGTGAACAGGGCCTTTATCAACAATAGATTTATTTATAGCAGTATTTATTACGTCTTCATTTTCTTGCTGAATAGTTTGCTGTAAACCTAGAAATTTTTCGAGTTTATTTTCTATATTTTTTAAAATAGGCAGCTCTTCTTTTAGCTCTTTTTCTTCTTTGATATCTTGCTTTAAATTAGCAGAATACAAAATATGATTACTAAAAACATCAGATTGATTAATGGTTTGACCATCACCAATTCCTATTAAATATTTTGGCCTATCTGCAGATAACACTAAAAGCGGAATATCACTGTAAAATGCTTCAGCAACTGCTGGATAATAATTAAGCAAGGCACTACCAGATGTACAAACTATTGCAACTGGCTCTTGGAGTTGTTGAGCAATCCCTAAAGCAAAAAATGAAGCACAACGCTCGTCTACTATACTATAACAAGTAAAGTAATCATCATTAGAAAAACCAATTGTTAAAGGTGCATTTCTACTACCAGGAGAAATAACAATATGTTGTACCTCTTTAGCTTTACAAAGCTGAATTACGGTTTGAGCAAGTGGAATTTTTGGTAGCTTCATTTTAAAAAATAATCACCAAGTACAAATTAACAAAGCGTTTAAAATATAATTAATCTGAAGTAAGCTTTAGTAAATGACTAATCTCGATTATTGAGCAAAAATACGAATAAAAAGATTGAAAATCTGTTTCAATGTATTTGAAAAAGAGATTGATATTTAAACATCTAGTTAACAAAATTTTAGCATATCATTTCTTACTTTCGTAGACCAAAACCAAAACCGTCAATCATGCAAAAATTATTATCCTTATTCGCCACACTACTAATCTCATCTGCACTATTCGCTCAACAATCTAGTGACGACTTATGGTTACGCAATACAGCTATTTCACCAGACGGAACACAAATAGCTTTTACTTATAATGCAGATATTTATTTGGTAGCTGTTGAAGGAGGAAAAGCAACACGATTAACAACGCATAGTGCATACGATACGAAACCTGTTTGGTCTCACGATGGACAATCAATTGCATTTGCATCCAATAGACATGGTAATTTTGATGTTTTTGTAATGTCCGCCTCTGGTGATACTGTAAAACGATTAACATATCATTCTGCTGATGACTATCCAACAGATTTTTCTCAAAACAATAAAAATGTGTGGTTCAACTCTATTCGTTTAGATAGTCAGAATTCCTTATTATTTCATAGACTAGGAGAATTATACAGCGTATCTACAGATGCAGATATGCCAAAACAAGTATTGAGTATTCCAGCGTATGAAGCTAAAAACAATTCAAATAACATCATGCTTTTTGAAGAAATTAAGGGATACGAAGATGAGTGGCGAAAGCATCACAAATCGTCTGTTACTCGTGATATTTGGATGAAAACTAAAGATGATACCTATACTAGGCTGTCAGCTCATGAAGGTGAAGATCGTAATCCAGTTTTTGGTTCTGGAGATACATTCTATTATTTATCTGAAAAATTCGGAACATTTAATGTTGTAAAAAGTTCATTTTCAAACCCAGACAAAGTAGAACAAGTTTCAGACTTTAAAATGCATCCTGTTAGGCATTTATCAATATCTAACAATCAGATTTTATGCTACAGCTTCAATGGTGCTATTTATACACAAACTGCTGACGGTAAGCCTAAAAAAGTAAGCATTCAAGTTGGTGGAGACCAATCACTTATTCAAGATGAATTACTGTTTGTAAATGGAGACATTAGTGATATGGTACCGTCTCCTAACGAAAAGGAAGTTATTTTTATCTATCGTGGTGATGTATTTGCAACGTCTATTGATGGCAAGCTAACAAGACGATTAACCAATACGCCAGAACAAGAACGTAATATAGATATCAGTCCAGATGGTAGAACCATTGTTTATTCTGGCGAGCGAGATAATAGCTGGAATCTGTACACTATGACATTACCAAATGAAAAGGAAGCCTACTTTACCAATGCTATAGATTTGAGAGAAGATATTTTATTGGCCAACAATTATGAAACGTTTGATCCTAAATTTTCTCCTAATGGAGAAGATGTGGCTTTTTTAGAAGAACGTACGCAACTTAAAACTATAAATACCAAGACCAAAAAAATAACGACTATACATGATGGTTCCAAGAACTTCTCCTATGCAGATGGAGACCAAGATTTTGAATGGAGTCCTGATGGCAAATGGTTAGCAATTACTTTTTATCCTGATGAATATTGGTTTGGTGAAATAGGTATTGTAAGCGCTTCTGGAGATCAAAAAATAATTAATATCTCAAAAAATGGCTTTAGCGATTACAACCCTAAATGGTCTAAAGATGGCACCATTTTATATTGGGCTTCCAATAGAGATGGTATGCACAGTGTTGCTAAGACTGGTTCGTCAGAATCTGATGTATACGGAGTATTTTTAACACAAGATGCTTACGATAAGTTTCAATTAGCAAAAGATGAATTTTCTTTATTACCAGACGACGACGAAGATAAAGAAGAAAAGGATGATGATAAAAAAGATGATGACAAAGAAGACAAGGACAAAAAGGAGGAGAAGCCTGAATTAGATCCTGTAAAAATTGAGTTTGAAGGTTTACACGAACGAAAAGAAAAATTATCGCTTTTCTCTACTAGATTGTCTGATGCTCTAGTCACTCCAGATTCCAAATCTCTTTTGTATCTCGGACAAACAGACAAACGTGCCGATTTATGGAAGTTAGATTTACGAACCAAAGAAATTAAGTCGCTAGGTAAATACGATTTTGGAGGTATGTCTTTTGATAAAGATGGTAAAAATGTGTTCGTATTAAGCAGAGGTAAAATTGCTAAAGTTGCTGTTGAATCTGGAAAAAAGGAAGGTGTAGCTATTAATGCCGAAATGCCTTTCAATTTAGCAGCAGAGCGTGAATACTTAATGGAACATGTATCACGTCAAGTGGAAAAGAAATTTCTGGACCCAAATTTACATGGTGCGCCTTGGAAAAAACTTACCGAAAATTATAGCAGGTTTGTACCACATTTAAATAATGACCATGATTTTAAAGATATTCTTGGTGAATTATTAGGTGAATTAAATGCTTCGCATACTGGAGCACGTTTTAGAGAGCAAAGTGAAAAAGGAGACCAAACTGCTAGTTTGGGGATTTTTGCAGATGTTAATTATACTGGAAATGGTATTAAAATAACTGAAGTCATAGAAGGTAGTCCACTTATTCAGAATGATAAAAAAGTAAAAGCTGGAACTATTATAGAAGCTATCGATGGTAACATTATTACTCCTAACTCAAATATCTATAAATTACTGAATAGACAAGCAGGAAAATCTGTAATTCTATCCTATTATAACCCTTCAACAAAAACGAGATGGAAAGAGCGTGTTAAGCCTATTTCAATTGGCCAAGAAAACGAATTGCGCTACCAACGTTGGATTAAAAAGAATCGAGCCATAGTGCATAGATTGTCAAATAATCAAATCGGTTATATGCATGTTCGTAATATGAGTGATGGCAGTTTCAGAGAATTTTTAGAAGATGTTATGGGAGATGAAGTCAATAAAAAAGCACTTATTGTAGATACACGATTTAATGGTGGAGGTGATTTAGTTGATGATTTGACCACGTTCTTGAGTGGTAAGCAATACATGGCATTTAAAACCGATAAGAAAACGGTTGGTTTTGAATCACAACGTCGTTGGACTAAACCAAGTATCATGTTAGTTGGAGAATCTAATTATTCTGATGCGCATTGCACTCCAGCTGGATATAAAGATTTAGAGATTGGTAAATTAGTTGGAATGCCTGTTCCTGGAACCTGTAGCTTTGTGTGGTGGGAACGTATACAAAACGGAATCGTATTCGGAATCCCAAATCTTTGGGTAACTGATAAATCTGGAGATGTTTTAGAAAACAAACAATTAGAACCAGATATCAAGGTTAAAAATGATTTTAATCGTGTGACTAACGGTCAAGATCAGCAAATAGAAGCTGCTGTTAAGGAGTTAATGAAAGGTTTGAATTAATATTCGCGTCACATCGAGTGATTTTGTGAAGCAAAATTGTATCGAGATGATAATACCATTAGGTTCTCGATACAAAATTCTTTCAGAATTTTACTCGAACTGACAATAAAATATCACAACACAGACTTCATAGTCTGTGTTTTTTTTTGGGTCTCCTCCCACTCGTTTTCAGCAATAGAATCTTTAGTGATGCCTCCTCCAACATAAATTAAGGCTTCATCATCTTTAAGTTGCAAACAACGCAAATTCACATATAAATTAGAAACTGTTTTAACAGAAGTATAGGCATTGTTTTCAACATTACGTCTGTTAGTATTTCTAGAACGTGTTTGCCTCACATTCAATTCGCCTAAAAAACCTGTATAAAACTCGCGATTATAGTTTTCATTTTTTAAAATAAACGCTTTCGCTTCAGCTTTTGGAAAACCACAAACAGCAGGTGTTGGATGTAACTGATTTATAACATCTGAAACATTAGAAGCTTCAGAATTTATTATTCCCGACACTTTTGTTTGTAAATGCAATAGATTTCCCGCTTTAATAGTTTGCGTTTCAGATACCTTAAGATTTGTAACTCGAGTATTTAATTTACTAACTATGGAGTCTGTCACTATTTGCTGCTCTTCAACCTCTTTAGTGTTCCATTTAACATCTAAAGTTCCATTATAAGCTTGAGTTCCAGCAAGAGACATCGTTTCAAAATGATTGCCTTCAACTTTTAATAAAGTTTCTGGAGTGGCTCCCAACCATAAACCAACTTTAGGATGATACCAGCAATACACAAAAGCAGTCGTATAATTTTGTAGTAGTTTTTTAAAGATATCTATTGGATTTACTTTTACTGCTAGATTTTCGCATCTAGACAAAACAACCTTTTTTAAATTGTCTTTCTTAATAACATCAATTGCCCTTGCTACTAAATTTATATGATAGGCTTTGGCTGTCATTCCAAGATCTACAGGAATCTTATTAATTTTAGAATTATCATTATGGATTCCTGCCTTCGCAGGAATGACAAATTCCAGTGTTTCAGAATCTGAAACAGGAATTATGATAGTTTGCTCCTCCGAATTAAAAGGTGCAAATACAAAACCTGATTCCTTAAAATCAGTAGCAATATGTAATTCTGTATCCTTTTGCAATAAAGCTTTTACAGAAGAATGATTAGGCTTTCTGTAAGCAACAAAAGGTAAATTGTTATTAAAGTGATTCGTTAAGTCTTTAAAAAAAAAATTGCCTTCCATTACTTCTTTTTAGGTAACGAAATAGTAGATAATCTACAAATGGATATTACATTATCAGCCTCATCTGTAATTCTAATATCAAGCAACTGTGTCGTTCTGCCTTTATGTAAAAAGGTGGCTTTAGCATACACGTAGCCTTCACTTACACTTTTCAAATGATTGGCTGTGATCTCTAAACCTCTCACAAATTTATTTTCAATATCTAAAAACATGTGTGATGCAAAACTTCCAACACTTTCTGCTAAAGCTGCTGTTGCGCCTCCATGTAATACACCATCTGGTTGATGAACTTTAGGCGTTACAGGCATTCTAGCTACTAAAAAATCATCTCCATAATCCACCATCTCTATTCCTAGAGTTTCCATTAACGTGTTTTTAGTAACTGCATTGGCTTTTGCTAATATCTCTTCTTTAGATAATGACATAAATACTGTATTTTTAGTGTCTATTGCAAAAATACGAAAATGAACTCCGAAGAAAAAGAAATTTCCTATACAACCACTAATAGTTATTCGACCTTAAATAACTTAACAGAACGCACTAAAAATGTGTGGTTTGTCTGTCATGGCATGAGTTATTTAAGTCGTTACTTTTTAAAATATTTCGCTGAACTAAACCCTGAAGAAAATTATATTATTGCGCCACAAGCGCAAAGTAAATATTACATTCCTCCAAAGTTTAAACACGTTGGAGCCAGTTGGCTTACAAAAGAAAACACAGCTAAAGAAACCGAAAATGTGATGCGTAATTTTGATGCTATTTTGGAAGCTGAACACATACCGAATCATGTAAATCTTATCGTTTTTGGATATTCCCAAGGTGTTAGTGTAGCCATGCGCTATGTTGCAAAACGACAATTACAATGCTCGCAAATGGTATTGCATTCTGGTGGTATACCAAAAGAATTAACTGCTGCTGATTTTGATTTTTATCAAGGACAAATCACACTCATTTATGGTAAAGATGATGAGTTCCTAAATGATGAACGCATGGTATACGAAACCAATCGTGTACAAGAGCTGTTTGGTGATAGCGTAACCATTAAACCCTTTGACGGCAAACATGTTGTAAATGTTGAACTTGTTAATGCTTTAGTATAATGTCACTTCGAGTGATTCACGAAGTGAATTGTATCGAGAAGTACATGAGTTCTCGATACATTTTGCAGAGCAAAATACTCGAACTGACGAAAAAATATTTTTTATGACAATACCAACACTAGAAACCAATCGTGTAAAATTATCGCCTTTAAGTCTAGATAATTACACCGAGTTATTACAGATTGCTCAAGAACCCAATTTAATATACTACTCACCTAGTAAAATTGATACTCCAGAAGATTTAAAACAGTATGTGCAAACAGCCTTAAAAGGATATGCTGATAAAACCATAATTCCATTTATAATTTACGATAAACAAGCAGAAGCTTATGCTGGAAGCACACGATTTGGGTTAATTAGTTGGAAGGATCAACTCCTGCATATTGGTTGGACATGGATTGGCCATGAGTTTCAAGGTACAGGACTTAATAAACATATGAAGTATGTAATGCTACAATACGCTTTTGAAACATTAGAATTTGAAAAGGTAGAATTTAGAATTGATGAGCGCAATCAAAAATCACGTAAAGCCGTTGAAAAATTAGGTGCTACATTGGAAGGTGTTTTACGAAAAGATAAACTTATGAAAGATGGCTTTAGACGCAGTACGTGCTGTTATGGTATTTTAAAAGAGGAATGGTCTGACATAAAAGCAACTGTATTTAAAGACTTATAAACTAAAAAAACCAGAATTAAATAATTCTGGTTTTTTATAAATGCTATTATTTTTTAAGCCTCTGCAGCTGGTTGCTGATACGATTTATTTTTTTCTTTTAAAATCGCTAATTGCTTTTCTAAAAAGGTAATGGCTTGTTCTGTTTTGTGACTTGCTTTAGATTTAAAGCTTGAAAAGCCCTCGTTAAATTTTTCTTTACCAGAAGCTGCTGCTTTGGTAACATCCTCTTTAACTTCCTTGAAATCGTTAATAATAAGGTTGGTTACCTCCTTACCTTCTTTAACTAGCTTCTCTCTGGTATCACTACCTTTTTCTGGTGCTAATAATACACCAGCTGCTGCACCAATTAGACTCCCTAATAGGAGTGCACCTTTTACTTGTACCATAATTTTTACGTTTTTTGATTAGACATCGATGTACTTATATGTAGTAAAGGTTAGGCATTTGTTACAGAATTACAAAAAGAATTTTGGCAATAACTTTGTTAAGTCTTATCACAAGTTTTTATTTTTCAAATGCTTTAATCAAAACTTTATCCATTTCATCTATTTCACGAACAAAATCAAAGATTGGCCATTCTAAATATGATTCAAGACTTAATTCATCAACAACAATTGCTTGGGCAATTAGCTCTTCTAAATCATCGTATTTATCACTTAAAATGTTATGAGCAATTTTAAAAATTGGAGTAGCAGTTCCTACTTTAATTTTCTTTAATACTTTTTTTACTTCAGTATCCTTATTTTGTTTTTTTAATGATATGGCATTATTAACTTTAATTCTTAAAATATGATCTTCTTGTTCTTCATTTCTTGGCTCTATTTGCTCTGAATATTTACATGTTTTACAGACGAGGTCATAATTTTTAGAATTTAAATCTTCGAAAGTTTGTATCAAAATTTGAAATATTGCTTCGTCAATATTGCTTTTATCCCAATTTCCCCAACAATTAAATATTAGTAATTGTCCTGCAAGTTTAAAATGTAACCAAGATTTATAAAAATAATCTTTATCAATATGAACAATATCTCCTATTTGATAGTCATAAGGATTTTTTGTTCTAGAAATATATTTTCTATTTACAATGGAAGAGTTATGTATAATTAAATGTCTTCTTTCTCTAATCTCAATAATTTCATCCCATTTTATTAAATCTTTTTCAAGCGAAATAGAAAGTTTAAACTCAAAATGCTCAAGAAGTTCATTAAACGATTTATTAATTATTAGGCTTTCTACTTCTTTAATAATCAAGTCTTTAGTAGCTTCCTCTATAGTGTCATATTCATTAAGTTCTTTAAGAGTAAACTTAAATTCTTTTTCATTCAGGGAGTCTTTAAATTTATTGTAATAGTAACTTAAGAGATCAGCAATTAAATACTCAAAATAATTATTTAACATTAAAAAAGAGCTCCGAGAAAGTATTTCATAGTTTCTCGGTGAAATTTTTGGTTGCTTTCTTAATTTTCTTGCGAATTTTTTAAAGAATATTTCCGCCTCCTTTCTAGTTATAGTATCTTGTTCTTGATCTTTTTTTTTGACGCGTTCCATTTCTTCCGTAATTTCGGCTAAAGCTTGGTCAAAAAACTCTTTCGACTTTTCTTTTATAGATTCATCCTCACCAGATGCTAAATTTCCAAATTTGTTAAAATATAACTTTACACTATTAATATTTTCAAAATATTTATCATATATGGATTCTACATTATAGACTTTTTCTTTTTCTTCTTCCGTTGGAGTGATAGCTTTAGAATTTTCTTCTTTCATATTGTACTTATCTAACTTACTAATTCATTAAAATTTTATACAAAAGCAAGTTAGTTTAAAAAAATGCTGTTGTCAATACGTAGTACTACGTATAAAAAAAGTATTTGTTACAGTTATAAAACTATACTTTAGAGACACGTGTTTTATCTACGAAATAGGCTAAACCTGCTAGCAAGAAAAATGATACTAAAGCCGAAATAGTCAACTCATTTATATTGTTTGAAGGAGGTAATACGTAAAAGTTGAGATAATTAACTACAATTAAAAATGTGATGAAAATCCAATTAGCAAAATTAATACCGTTTTTAACTGCTTTGGTAGTGTTTAAATACCATAAATAAGCAAAAATAAGTAGTGCAATCTCGACTATAAAAGCAGCATTCTTATTATTCCATAAACCAAAACCAAACTTTGGATCACCAGATAACAACGGTAAATCCGCAGTATGAACAATGACATCAATAAACCAGTGAGAAAGTATTGCTAATGCTACTACTAATGCAACTTTCTTACCCTTATTAAACACAAATACAAATAACACATAGGCAAAAATCGCCCAAACAACAGATGAGATTAAGCCATGTGTAAAAGGATAATAGTCCATCTGAAAATTATTAACTTCCGTATAATTTTCAACAAACTCTAGTTTCTCTACTCCAAACAATACAAACGGAAAGAATAATATATCTACAAATTGTACTGCAATAAATAATACAGCAAGTGATGCATTGGGTTGTTTTGCTTTTAAAGCATAAGCAGCTGCATAGTGACCTACAAACATAAAATTAATTTTAGTCGTTGAAAAGTACAAAAATACATTGAGCAAGAATGGAAAAGTAATAGATATAATTTCGGCATATATTTACAAACATGATACAGAAAAGTACAACTGAATTCTATAAAGAACGAATGAATATTATTACAGAGTATATTAATACTCACTTGGGAAGTAAAATTGATTTAAAAAAATTGGCGGAACTATCTCATTTATCTCCTTTTCATTTTCATCGTATTAGTCGTGCTCTTCTTGGCGAACCTATTGGCTCATATATCGCTAGAATGCGAATGGAAACTGCTGCTAAATTGCTTTGTTTTTCATCTTCTTCTATTGAAGACATTGCATATTCTGTAGGTTTTGAATCGCCTTCATCATTATCAAAAAAGTTTAAAACACATTTTGGTATTTCACCTTCAGTTTACAGAAAAAATAGAATAGAACCCATCAAAAAAACAACAGACATGAAACCTGAATTACACATTAAAAAGCCAAAAATTATCAATTTAGAAGATATGCAATGCTTATATTATAGGATGCAAGGTGCTTACCAAACACTAGATTATGCTGGAGCTTGGGAGAAACTTTGGGGACAAATAAAAGAGCAAAAGCTATTTACTAAAGGGATAAAAATGTTTGGTTTGCCTTATGATAATCCTAATGTGACAGAAGCAAGTAAATTACGTTATGATGCTTGTTTAATAATTCATAAAGATGCACAATCTGTTGGTGATGTTGGTGTTAAAATACTTAAAGGTGGCAAATATGCTGTGTTTTTATACCAAGGAAGTTATAAATACTTTGCTGATGTGTATAACTACATGTTTGAAGAGTGGCTTATAAATACAGATTACGAGCTTCGTGATGAGCCTGTAAGAGAACGATACATTAGTCATCCAGATCGTGTTAAAGAGCACAAACTTAAAACTGAATTCTATATTCCTATTAAGTAAAAAACGCCACTAATAGTAGTGACGCCTTTTCTAAATAGTGTTAGCAAATGTAATTTTTATTGTGTGAGTTTTGCAACAATATCTTTAGTTGTTAGTATAGCGTTTGTATGCTCTATACTTGGACCAGCAACCCAAACCGTTTTATAAGTAGCTTTCTTGGCAGCTTTTTCAGTAGCTTTCATTCCTATAGAAAAACGAATCATTTTGACCCATTTTTTAAGCTTACGGTTTTTATTTAAAACAGATTCTATCCAAGTTTGTTTGGTACCTATTTTTTGAACATAAGGTGTATTAATTACTGTACAAGGCGTACCAGAAATACGTTCAGTCATGACAATATCATCAGCTCCATAATCAACACAGGCTTGTTTGTATTCTTGGGTAACTTCCGCTTCTGTAGAAGCAATAAATGGACTTCCAACTGAAACTCCTGAAGCACCATAACCTAACATTTCGTCTACATCTGCTTTACAGCCTACTCCTCCTGCAGAAATTACTGGAATAGTTAAGTTAGATGTTAATTCACGTATTAAATTTTCTGGAGATATATTTCCACGATGACCACCAGCTTCATTATTAACAGCTATCGCTGCATCAGCACCTAAACCTTCAACCTTTTTAGCAAATTTTAAATCTACCACATCACAGTACACTTTAATTCCTGCTTTGTGTGCTTGATTAATAGTTTCTTCTGGATTACCTAAAGATGTTATGATAAAATCGCAACCTTCTTCACATAGAACCTCTAATTGACCTTTATATTTAATATTAGATTTATTAACTATCAGATTAAATCCGAAAGCTCCACCATCTACTTTATTAGCTTTCAACTCTCTAATAGCTGCTCTTAACTCATCAAGAGTTCTATAGTTTAGTGCAGGAATACATCCAGCTATTCCAGCTTTCATAGCCTCTGTAACCATTGCTACATTAGACACTAAAAACATTGGTGCCTGAATTATTGGGTATGTAATATTGAGCTGTTTCGTTAAATCTGTTGTCATTGTATTTTTTTGATGGAAACAAATATACTAAAAATAGTATGCATGCATAATTGTTTGAGTGTTTGAAATAAAAAAACGCAACCTCCCGATAGTTATCAGGATGAATTGCGTTTTTTAAGTGTTAAAATATATTTTGAGATTCTTCACATACGTTCAGAATGACAATTTATTTTACTTCTTCGAAGTCCACGTCTTGCACATCTTCTCCTTCTTGAGCAGTACCTCCAGCTTGTGCTTCTGGACCTGCTGCTCCACCTTGTGCTTCTTGTTGTGCTTTATACATCTCTTCAGATGCTACTTTCCAAGCTTCGTTTATTTTTTCTAAAGCTGGCTCAATAACAGCAACATCTTTAGTTTCGTAAGCTTTTTTCAACTCTTCTAAAGCATCCTCAATTGGTTTCTTCTTATCATCAGATAATTTGTCACCAAATTCAGTTAACTGCTTTTCAGTTTGGAAAATCATAGCATCTGCTTGATTTAACTTATCTGCAGTTTCTTTTGCTTTAGCATCAGCTTCAGCATTCGCTTCAGCTTCCTGTTTCATTTTTTGGATTTCTTCTTCTGTTAATCCTGAAGATGCTTCAATTCTAATATCTTGTTTTTTACCTGTAGCTTTATCTTCTGCAGATACTTGGATAATTCCATTGGCATCAATATCGAATGTTACTTCAATTTGAGGAATTCCTCTTTGTGCTGGTGGAATTCCATCTAAATGGAAACGACCAATTGTTTTATTGTCTGCTGCCATAGGACGCTCTCCTTGTAACACATGTATCTCTACAGAAGGTTGATTATCTGCTGCTGTTGAGAATACTTGAGACTTTTTAGTAGGAATCGTTGTATTAGCATCAATAAGTTTTGTCATAACGTTACCCATTGTTTCAATACCAAGAGATAAAGGTGTAACATCTAATAATAATACATCTTTAACATCTCCCGTTAAAACTCCTCCTTGAATTCCAGCTCCAACTGCTACAACCTCATCTGGATTTACACCTTTACTTGGCGCTTTTCCAAAGAATTTTTCTACGGCTGCTTGTACAGCAGGAATACGAGTAGAACCACCAACTAAAATTACTTCGTCAATATCTCCTGTAGATAAACCAGCAGCTTTTAAAGCTGTTTGACAAGGCTCAATAGTTCTTTTAATTAAATCGTCTATTAACTGCTCAAATTTTGCTCTTGTTAATGTGCGTACCAAATGTTTTGGTCCTGAAGCTGTTGCAGTAATATATGGTAAATTAATTTCTGTTTGTGCAGAAGATGATAATTCAATCTTTGCTTTTTCTGACGCTTCTTTTAATCGTTGTAAAGCCATAGGATCCTCTCTTAAATCCATATTTTCTTCAGCTTTAAACTCATCAGCTAACCAGTTGATAATTCTTTCATCTACATCATCACCTCCTAAATGTGTATCTCCATCTGTAGATAATACTTCAAATACACCATCACCTAATTCAAGGATAGATACATCATGCGTACCACCACCAAAATCAAATACGACGATTTTTTGGTCTGTTCCTTTTTTATCCATTCCATAAGCCAAAGCTGCTGCTGTAGGCTCATTGATGATACGACGTACTTTTAAACCTGCAATCTCTCCAGCTTCTTTAGTAGCTTGACGTTGTGCATCGTTAAAATATGCTGGAACAGTAATTACTGCTTCGCTTACTGAAGCTCCTAGATAGTCTTCAGCAGTTTTTTTCATTTTTTGAAGTACCATTGCAGATAATTCTTGTGGTGTGTATAAACGACCATCAATATCTACTCTAGGTGTATCATTATCTCCTTTTACCACTTTGTATGGTACACGTTCTGCTTCTTTTTTAGATTCAGAATATTTATTTCCCATAAAACGCTTAATAGAATAAACCGTTTTTGTTGGGTTAGTTACTGCTTGACGCTTTGCAGGATCTCCTACTTTAATTTCTCCTCCTTCTACAAAAGCGATTACAGATGGTGTAGTACGCTTACCTTCTGCGTTTGGGATAACAACTGGTTCGTTACCTTCCATTACAGAAACGCAAGAATTGGTTGTTCCTAAATCGATTCCAATAATCTTACTCATAATTCTTTTTTATATTTATTTGTGTTGAATATTATTTTTTAAACTCGTTATCTATATGTCAATGATTATGCCATGACAAAAAATATGACAAGCTGTCATTTAGAAAATGAAACTTCTTATTTTTTATAAAATTATTTGAGTTAAAAGTCTACATTTACACAACATAACTAGTTGTAATTATTATGGAATGTATTTCGGTTTTTGACATGCTCAAAATTGGCGTTGGACCTTCTAGTTCTCATACGTTAGGACCTTGGAGAGCAGCTGAAAGATGGATACAAGAATTGAAAGATTCTAACACTTTTGATAGTGTCGAAAAGATAAAAGTCGATCTGTATGGCTCTTTATCGTTAACAGGTAAAGGTCATGCTACAGATTATGCTGTGATGCTTGGATTATTAGGAAGTGATCCAGAAACTATTCCTACTGAAACTATTTCTACTTATATCAATACCATTAAAACTACCAAAGAATTAAATTTTAATGGTGAAAAGACTCTAACTTTTAATCCAGAAACTGATATTGTTTTTAATAAAAAGTTTTTACCATTTCATTCTAATGCCATGACATTTACGGCAACTATTAATGGTAAAAATAAAAAATCAACCTTCTACTCTATTGGAGGCGGTTTTGTTGTTAAAGAGGAACGAACAAACAAAAAAAAGAACTTTGAGATTAAGTGTTCCTTTCCCTATCCAATTGATAAAGGCACTGAACTTTTAAAATTTTGTACAGATTTAGATAAATCGATTTCTGAAGTAGTTTTAGAAAATGAAAAATCTATTCGTTCTGAAGCAGAAATAGATTCAGAATTAAAGCGTATTTGGGATACCATGCTCGAGTGTATGTACATTGGCTGCCATACAGAAGGGAATCTTCCTGGTGGACTTAACGTTAGAAGACGTGCATATGATATACATAAAAGTCTAAAAGGTGAAGCATCGTATTCTAATCCAGTAGAATGGGTTTATGCTATTAGAAATACAGAAGTTAAGTTTCGACAAATATTAAAATGGGTAAGCTGTTTTGCTTTAGCTGTTAATGAAGTAAACGCATCATTAGGTCGTGTGGTTACAGCACCAACAAATGGAAGTGCTGGTGTGATTCCTGCTGTACTTATGTATTATTTAGTAATCGAAAATCACGATGGTAACTTTGAAGATATTAAGCGCTTTTTATTAGTTGCTGGGGAAATTGGTAGTATTTTTAAAAAGGGAGCGACAATTAGCGCAGCCATGGGAGGTTGTCAAGCAGAAATTGGTGTATCATCAGCTATGGCAGCTGGAGCTTTATGCGAATTATCAGGTGGAACTCCAGAACAAGTTTTAGTAGCAGCAGAAATTGCTATGGAACACCATCTTGGATTAACTTGCGATCCGATTGGTGGATTAGTACAAATTCCATGTATAGAGCGCAATGCCATGGGAGCTATTAAAGCAATTAATGCTGCAGAGCTAGCTCTAGACACGGATCCAAATAATGTGAAAGTACCATTAGATAAAGTGGTAGACACCATGTGGGAAACAGCAAAAGATATGCACACTAAATACAAGGAAACTAGCGAAGGTGGTTTAGCAGTTCGAGTGAATATGGCAGATTGCTAACTTCGAGAACCTCAGCTACCAACTCTTAAACGCTTTACAATAATGATTAATTTTTATCTTTTACTTGATTACAAGTAGAACGCCTTCTGGTATCTATTAAATAAATAATTTTCCACTGACCATTATCATTGAATAACTGAAAAGAATTCACTCCACAATGACTAAAGTTTCCATTTAACCAGAATTCGTAAGGTGTCCAAGCATTAGCCATAGTACCATCGACTTGAATACTATAATCTAATAATCGCTCATCCCATTTTTGATCTGCTGGTCTTTTAGCAATCGCTTTAATAAAACCAGACATATCCGATTCCTGCAGAATATTCTCTCCTTTTGTATTAGTAAAAGTAGATTGCATAACTACTTTATCTGCTAACACAGATTTCATCATAATCGTATCACCTTTATGAAAGCCTTCAAAAAAAGTGTCAACAGCTGACTTTACTTTTAATTCTTCTTCAGAACTTGATTGCGCAATAATTTGACCTGATGCTAATACAATTAAAAAGAGTACTAATCGTGACATAAATTTATATTTTTTTCTAAATTATTATAATTGATTAGCAAACACTGATAATAAACAAAAGTTTAACATTATTTAGTACTTTTACAACTGTAATTTTTTAAACTAAACTATGTCTGTAGCTAAAAAAGAATATAAACGCGTCACAACAAAATCGTTAGTAGAAATGAAAAGTCATGGAGAAAAAATATCCATGCTTACTGCTTATGATTATACTATGGCTAAAATTGTTGATGGTGCAGGCATCGATGTTATTTTAGTAGGTGATTCTGCTAGTAATGTTATGGCTGGTCATGAAACCACTTTGCCTATTACACTAGACCAAATGATTTACCATGCCTCATCTGTTGTTAGAGCTATCGATCGTGCATTAGTAGTTGTAGACTTACCTTTCGGAACGTATCAAAGTGATCCGAAAGAAGCACTGCGATCTGCTATTAGAATTATGAAAGAGTCTGGTGGCCATGCTGTAAAGCTCGAAGGAGGAAAAGAAGTTAAAGAATCTATCAAACGTATTTTAAATGCTGGAATTCCAGTTATGGGACATTTAGGTTTAACGCCTCAATCGATCTATAAATTTGGTACCTACACTGTAAGAGCTAAAGAAGAGCAAGAAGCTCTACAGCTTAAAGAAGATGCATTAATGCTAGAAAGAGCTGGTTGCTTTGCTATAGTTTTAGAAAAAATTCCAGCTGCTCTTGCGGAAGAAGTTGCCAAAAGTATTTCAATTCCTGTAATTGGCATTGGTGCTGGTGGTGGAGTTGATGGACAAGTATTGGTGTTACATGACATGATTGGTATGACTCATGAGTTTAATCCGCGTTTTTTGCGCCGTTATATGAACTTATTTGAAGATATGACTAAAGCAATTGGTCAGTATGTAGATGATGTGAAAAGTAAAGACTTTCCTAGTGATAAAGAACAATATTAGTAGTCAGTAGTCAGTGAATAAAAAAAATGTCATTGCGAGCATAGCGTGGCAATCTCATTAATATAAAGTTAGTTGTCAACAAAAATTCTATCTAATAAATCTAACTTACAGGTCCTCTTTGAAGACAATCATATTATTATTATAAACAAACGAGCTGGCGATATTGTTCAAGGTGATAAAACTGGAGACAAGCCCTTGAGTGATGTTGTTAAAGATTATATAAAAGAAAAATATAATAAACCTGGTAATGTGTATCTTGGTGTTGTACATAGATTAGATAGACCAACTACAGGAATTGTAGTATTTGCTAAAACTAGTAAAGCTTTACCAAGACTTAATAAATTATTTGCTGAAAAAGAGGCACAAAAAACATATTGGGCTATTGTTAAAAACAAACCCAACAACGATCAAGATACGCTTATTAATTGGTTGAAAAAGAACCCGAAAAATAATAAATCAACAGCATATAAAAGTGAAGTCACTGGAAGTAAAAGAGCTATTTTACATTATCAAATAATAAAAAAGCTAGATAACTATTATCTTTTAGAAATTAATTTAGAAACAGGAAGGCATCATCAAATACGTTCACAACTCTCAAATATTGGAAGTCCAATAAAAGGTGATTTAAAATATGGATTTGATCGTAGTAATAAAGATGCTAGTATTAATTTACATGCTAGGCAATTAGAATTTATACATCCTATTAAAAAAGAACTTATAACAATTATTGCACCACTTCCTGACGACCCTCTTTGGAAAGCTTGCTTGTAACTATCAATATTAAATGAAAAAAGTACTTAAAATTTTAGCAATTCTTTTAGTCTTAATAGCTCTAGGCTTTTGGTTGTTTACTAATAGTTTAAAGCCTACTTACAATGGAACGATTGACATTGCAGAATTAGATACTGAAGTCACGGTTTATTATGACGAATATGGTATTCCGCATATTTATTGTGATAATGAAAACGATGCATTTACAGCATTAGGTTATGTACATGCTCAAGATCGTTTGTGGCAGATGGAACTTATTAGACGAATTGCTCCTGGTAGATTATCGGAATTATTTGGTAAAGACATGTTAAAAACTGATCGTTTTTTTATTGGTCTTGGTATAGAAGAAGCTTCACAAAAAACCGTTTCTGAATTAGATACAAACAGTGCATATTATCAATTAACTCAAGCTTATTTAAAGGGAATTAATCAATTTATTAAAGAAGGTCCTACTCCATTAGAATTTTATTTATTAGGTATTGACAAAGAAGAATTTACCATCACAGATGTACATAATATTATTGGTTATGTAGCTTTTAGTTTTGCAATGGCTCATAAAACAGATCCATTACTTACGAATATAAAAAATAAGCTAGGTGAAGACTATATCAATGATTTAGATATAAATACTAGGCCTGATGAAACAAAAATTTATAATTATACTAAAACAGATTCCCTAACTATTTCTACAGATATTTTATCCTATATAAATGAGGCTTTAGAAAAATTACCTATGCCTCAATTAGAAGGAAGCAATAGTTGGGTTTTAGCTCCAGAAAAAACTGCCACTGGTAAAGTATTGTTAGCTAATGATCCGCATATTGGTTTTGCACAACCTGCAATTTGGTATGAAGCACATATTGAAACGCCAAAGTATCAAATGTATGGTTATCATATGGCTGGAATGCCTTTTCCTTTCCTTGGACATAACAGACAATTAGCTTATGGAATGACTATGTTTCAAAATGATGATTTAAATTTTTATTGGGAAGAAAACCATCCTTCAGATACTAACAAATATAAAACTCCTGATGGTTGGGAAAATTATAAAACTCTAACCAAAACTATTAAAGTAAAAGATGATGAAGATGAAACGATTATAATAAAATCTACAAACCATGGACCAGTAATGAATGGTATTGCTGAAGGCGTAGATTTTGATAGTCCTGTGGCAATGCATTGGATTTATACCCAATACAAAAACCATGTATTAGAGGCTAGTTATAGAATGTCACATGCAACTAATCAAACAGAATTTGAAAATGCTTTGCCACTTATCCATGCTCCAGGTCTTAATGTTATGTATGGTGATGCAGACAATAATATTGGTTGGTATGCTGTAGGTAAATTATATGAAGTGCCTGAAGGCGTTCATACAAAGTTTATAATGAATGGATCTACAGGAAAAGAGGAGATTATTAGATATTTAGATTTTAGAGATAATCCCAAAGCTGTTAATCCTCCTTGGCATTATGTCTATTCAGCAAATAATCAACCTGATTCTATTGCTGGACAACTATATCCTGGTTATTACTTACCCGAAAATCGTGCGAAACGTATCGTTAACCTTTTAGAACCTAAAAATAATTGGACTACAGATGATTTTAAAGATATGATTACTGATGTGACGTCGTCTATAAATCCAGATGTGGCAAAATTAGTTGCTAATTTAGTTGAAACAGAAAACCTTTCAGAACATGAAAAACAAGCAATTTCTATTTTAAAAAACTGGGATGGCGATAATCAATTAACTGATATTGCTCCAACAATCTATCATAAGTTTGTCTATCAGTATTTAAAAAATACGTTTTTAGATGAATTAGGAGTACAAGAATTTACTTTATTATTAAAAACGCATCTTTTAAAACGTATAACTGCTTCAATGCTACAAAATAATTCTTCAATTTGGTTTGATGATGTTTCTACAAAAAACTTAAAAGAAAGTAGAAAGGATATAGTTATTAAATCATTTAAAGAAGCAATTAGTATGCTCAATCAAGAATTAGGAAATAATATGGATACTTGGACATGGAATCGTGTTCATACCATTGAGCATGAGCATCCAATAGGCAAAGTAGCAGCATTACGTAGTTATTTTAATATTGGACCTTTTGAGATTAATGGTACAAAAGAAGTTATCAATAATCTAGCATTTGCGTATGATGAAACAGGAAAATATAGAGTGAGTTCCGGACCTTCTACTAGGCGAATTATTGATTTTTCAGATATAGAAAATAGTTTAAGTATTTTACCCACTGGACAATCTGGAAATATGTTTAGCCCTTTTTATCAAGATCAAGCAAATATGTATAATAAAGGTGAATTCAGAAAAATGCTCATGAATTTAGAAGCTATAAAGAAAGTCTCAAAAAGCATCCTCATTTTAAAGAAAAAGTAGTTAATGAATACTATTGAACAAATACTATCAAAACAAAGAGAGTTTTTCAAAACACAAGCAACAAAAGATATTGTTTTAAGAAAAAAAACCTTAAAAGCATTAAAGAAAGAATTAATAAGTCGTGAGCAAGACATTATTAGTGCACTCTATAAGGATTTTAAAAAGCCTAGATTCGAGTCTATTTTATCTGAAACCGAAATTGTACTTCATGAGTTAAATACAACCATTGAAAACCTTAATTCTTGGGCAAAACCTAAACGAGTTAAAGCTAGTTTTTTAAATTTCCCATCTTCTGATTATATACATTCTGAACCTTATGGAACAGTATTATGTATTGGCCCTTGGAATTACCCTTATCAATTAACTTTAGCTCCAGCAATTGCTGCTATAGCAGCAGGAAATACAGTTGTGATAAAACCTAGTGAGCTTACTCCAAATACTTCACAATTAGTAGAAGAAATTTTTACTAAAATTTTTAAACAAGAGCATGTTGCTGTTATAAATGGAGGAATTCCAGTAGCAACTAAACTTTTAGGACAACGCTGGGATTATATTTTTTTTACAGGAAGTGTTCCAGTTGGAAAAATAGTAGCAAAAGCAGCTGCAGTACATTTAACACCAACAACTTTAGAATTGGGAGGAAAATCTCCATGTATAATTGATCAAACAGCAAATATTAAATTGACAGCGAAACGATTGGTCTGGGGAAAATTTTTAAATGCAGGACAAACCTGTATTGCTCCAGATTATATTATAATTCATAAAGATGCCAAACACTCATTTTACAAAGCTTTTAAAACTGAATTAGAAAAAGCCTATACCAAAAACCCTAAACAATCTGAAGACTTTGCTCGAATTATTAACGAAAAAAACTTTTTACGTCTCACAAAAATGCTAGAAGACCAATCTATTGTTATTGGAGGTGAGGTTGATAAAACTGATTTATATATTGCTCCTACATTGATTGATGAGCCCGATTTAGATAGCGATGTTATGAGAGATGAAATATTTGGGCCTATTCTACCTGTTATTAGTTATGAATCTAAAGAAGATATTGACAGAATCATTTCAAATTATGAAAAGCCTTTATCTTTTTATGTTTTTAGTAATTCAAAGTCATTAATAAAAAAACTGATGCGTTTATATTCTTTTGGAGGAGGAGTAATAAATGATACGCTCATTCATTTTGCAAATGATAAATTACCATTTGGAGGTGTTGGTCACAGTGGAATGGGCGCTTATCATGGCAAAGCATCATTTGATACCTTTTCACATAAAAAACCGATTGTTAAAAAAGCAAATTGGTTGGATGTTCCAGTAAGATATGCACCCTATAACGGAAAAGAAAAATTAATAAAATTCTTTTTAAAATACTTTTAAACTTTAGTAAGCATATTTCAAATACAATTCAGTTCCTTTATCTACTTCAGAATTAATTTCAAGCTCTGCATTTATTAATGATGCTCTACTTTGCATATTAATTAAGCCAGATCCTTTTTTAATTAAGTCTGGATTAAAACCCATACCATCATCTTTTACAACTATAGTTAATAAATCTGATTGATAATTCATAGCAACAGAAACATGCTCTGCTTGAGCGTATTTTAAGGTATTTGATAAAAATTCTTGAATAATTCTGTAAATAAAAATTTCATCTTTTTTATTTGGTAAATCTTGCTCTTCGCCTTTTACAGAAATGGTAGCATCAATAGCATTTAACTTATTTAATCTTGCAATCTCATTAGTAAGTGAAACGACAAGACCTAAATTTAAAGTCACATCACTATTTAATGTTTTAGATAAAGCCCTGACCTCTTCAATACTATTACTAATTGTTTTTTTAGTGTCTTCTACTTTGGGTTTAATTGCATCTGTAACTGTCGAACCCAAAGCATTCAGCTGCATATTAGCATATGCAAGCATTTGACCAACATTATCATGCAATTCTCTACCGATATTTTTTAATGTTTGTTCTTGAATCTCTAATTGTGTTTTAGCAAGTTCTTCCTCAAATTCTTGTTGTTGTTTAAATTTATCGAAAAGTATTTTGTTTTTGCGTTTAGTAAATACAATAAAGAATAGTATTATTAAAGCAGCTACAATAGCTAATACTGCTATCATATAAATCAACAAGTACCTTTCAGCATCTGTACTGACTAATCTATCTTGGGATTGCACCATAGTAAAGCGAATGTAAAGGTTAAATACATAAATATATTAGCAAATAGATAAATTTGCCATTTTAAGAATACGAAACTCCAATCAGCTTTAGAAAAATACATATCGTAAAATACGAGTGGTGTTATTATTAACCACCAGATTAGTATTGTAGCACTAATGTAAAAATTGATGGATTTATAAAACGTTAAAATACGTTCACTATTTAATATTTCAATAAAATAAAGTATTACTAATAAGAAAATAATAAATGCACCAGCAACAACCAAAATAGGAGAAAATTTGCTAAAAAAATCTTGCCAATTAAAAATTATATGGATAATAGAAAAATATAAAAATACGTTTCTAGCAATTTTAATAACCAGAATATTCTTCTTGCTTTTAATTATTTTTTGAAAATAAAAAGTATAAAATAAAATAGCTCCAATTACCCAGTAAAGAGTTGACCACCAATAATTTCGTTCTATATTAGTTCCCTTTAAAAAACTCAATACACCATCACCTTCAACTAAATGTGTATACTCCCCTAGTAATTCGCTAAGTGCAACAAAAACTAAAAAATATATAAAATAAATGGCAGCAGTTCTTTTATATTTTTTAAAACAAAATAGTCCAGTAACTGCTGCAATGATTTCTACGGAATGAGTTAAAATATAATAGTTATTTCTTAAAAACTCTTCCATTAGAAATGTTACTAATTATTGTTTCCTTGTGGATAATTAGCATTTGGAGGATTTCCTCCAGTTCCCATATTTAGTGGATCACCACCTGGAATATCTCCGGAGCCTCCATCACCATCCTCTGGGTTTCCTCCATCTACCATACCATCTTCATCTTTAGACTTAAAACCAGTTGGAGCCATGAAAACAGTTGTAAAGCCATCGTTAAGTTCATTTGGGTGTGCTGCTTGATATACTCTAATACCATCCATTACATAGCCTAAATCTTTAGCTTGGCTTTCTGCATAAGTAATGTAATTTTTTAAATCTGTTAAGGACCACCAAGCTGATCTATTATCTGGTTTTCCTAAAATGGAATCACTAATCAATTTGTGCCTTGCGTTATAGGCTTCATCCATTTGTTTTGCGGTTTTTGGTGAAATAATGCCTCTTGGTTTCGTCATACTCTCTGTGTCTGTATTTGGATTAATAAAATAATGGCAAATCAAAATACCAAGGATAATTCCAAGTAATAATACTAAAAGTTTTTTCATAATAGTGTGTTTAGTTTATCTAATGTATTGAAAACTTATCTAATGTATTGAAAACTTATAGAATATAAAATATTTAAGATGTGTTTTCTTACGAAATCATTCCGTTAATCGAAATTTTATTTGATTTCCTGTAGTTTTTTGAGCGAGCATATTAATTGCTTTTTCACCCAATTGAAGTACTCTAGGGTAACCTCCAGAAGTTTGACAATCTCTCATTAATAGTATTAACTTTCCAGATGGTGTAAGCTGCACTGTACCAGGCATTACTAAAGACGTTATAATTGGCTTTATTTTATTTACTAGTATTTCTTCTAACTGGTAAGCCATTCTATTGTGATTCTTGGAAATTGAATAGCTATTATTAGTTAATAAATTTTGTTGATCTATGCTCAATTTATCATATTCTGGTCCTTTAAATACCTCTAAATCAATAGAACTAAAATGATGACTATCAACTTTAATAGAAGATTTTGTGCTACTTATTGAGATATTTTCTTCTATTTCTAAATGATCTCCTTTGATAACGATGTGATTAGCAGTAATATTTTTAAACATACTCCTACTATTCATAACAAGTTTAGTTTTAAACCCATTTTTTACTGCTAAATAAGCTCTAAAGCCATATAATAATTTTCCAAAATCGAGTATATCATTAGCCTTTACATTAATAGCTTGGTTTAATTTGACAGGTAAATTATTAACTGACGGAGACATATAAGCTCCAGTAATACAAATAACCGTATTACACAAAAATTCTAAAGTTGGACCTGTCATAGTAATCTCTAGAACAGCACAACTATTATCATTACCAATAATAGAATTAGCTAAAGCTGAAGAATAGCTATCCATAGAACCAGATTTAGGAACGCCAAATTCTTGAAAACCATTTCTACCTTGATCTTGAATTGAAGAATAAAATCCGGATTTTAATACTCTAATCATGCACAAGAGAATTTTCTATTTGATATAAACCAGTGTCAGCTTTATCTTTTATAGATTGATACGCTTCTATAGAGATTGGTACAAACTGAATTTTATCTCCTGAACTTGCAAAACATGGTTTAGCTTTAGATACATCAAAAAAATTAATGGGCGAATTACCTATAATATTCCATCCACCTGGACTTTGATTTGGATAAATACCAGTTTGCATTTCACCAATACCAACTGCACCTTTTTTTACCTGTAATCTTGGTGAAGATTTTCTTGAAAAATGAAGCCGTTTATCTAAACCTCCCAAGTATAAAAACCCAGGCAAAAAGCCTATAAAATATATTGTATAAATTGTTTGAGAATGTAAATTGATAATGTCAGTAATTGTCAAATTATTTTTACATGAAATATCGTCTAAATCAATACCGAATTTTGCGTCGTAACAGACAGGAATCTTCCAGTGTCTAAAAGTATGTTTAATTAATCCATTTTGCGAAGTATAAATGGTTTTGAGGGCTAAAATTTCATCATAGATATTATTTATACTTAAATCATAATTAATTAATAATGAATTATATGCGTTATTTATATAAAGTATTAGTTTATTATTTGTTTCAAGAATTAATTTTTTAAATAAAAGTACATCATTTAATATCTTTTCATCAACTGTATTTGGCCATTCTACTAAAATAGCGTGCTTTCCAAAAGCTTTATATGATAGTTTAAATGACATAAAATTCTATTGAATTATAACATTATTGGTAACTAAATTTTCATAAAGATGTTTGGCTAAAAATACCGAATTTGGTGTGTCGCCATGAATACAAATTGTATCTACTTTAATAGGCACTTCTACTCTATTTATGGTCATTAATTTCTTTTCAAAAATCATTTTAAAAACATGCTTGAAAACATCATCTGAATCCAAGATTAAAGCATTAGATTTTTTCCTTGAAACCAAACTCAAATCGTCATTATAATTTCTATCAGCAAAGCCTTCAAATTTGACATCTATATTTTCTGATAAAGCTAACTTTGAAATAACAGACTTATAAGGCGCATATAACTTTAAAGGCAAGGCAATGCTTTTTATAACTTCAATTATTACTCTAGCTGTTTTCTCATCTTTAACAGCTAGATTATATAAAGCTCCATGAGGTTTGATATGATGAAGAGATGCATGTTCTTCTTGTAATACATTTAATAAACTTCTAATTTGTTTTTTTAGACTTGTGTACAAATCAGCAGAAGTTATTGCTAAATCTAATCGACCAAAGTTTTTTTTATCAGGAAAAGAAGGATGTGCTCCAATTTTAACTTGATGTTTTTTAGCAAGCTTTACAACCTGCTGCATTGAGGAATGATCACCAGCGTGACCACCACAAGCAATATTGCAAGAAGATAGATAAGGCATCAGTTCTATTTCATTACTTATACCTTCTCCAACATCGGCGTTAATATCTATTGTTAGATTTTTCATCTATACTAATTCAAATACTTTGAGAATACTTTTTGCACCCAAAAACATAGTAGCAGCTAGAATTATAAATCCAAATATGTTTTGTTTTAATGTGTTTTTGTGCTTGCCTAAAATAGATTGCTTATTCATAATCCAAATTAAAAAGCCAGCTATGACAGGTAGTAAAATACCATTAGTGACTTGAGCAAATTTGATAATCTCTATAGATTTTATACCAGAAGAAGCTGAAAGCACTCCTAACACTAAAATAAGCATCCAAACTGCTCTGAATTGTTTAGACTTTAAACTAGATGACCAACCTAAACAACCACAAGCAACATAAGCGGCTGCAAGAGGAGCAGTTATAGCACTAGTTATTCCTGCTGCGAATAAACCAATAGCTAAAAAGTATTTTGAAAAACTCCCAAAGAGCGGCTCTAATCCTTTGGCTAAATCTGCGGCATTACCAATTTCTGATGATTGAATAGCTGCAGCAGAAATAATAATACACATCGATACAATTCCTCCTAGCACAACAGCTACAATTGTATCTTTTCTGGCGTGTTTTAAATCACCTATTTTATGCCATTTTTCTTTTACTAATGAAGCATGTAAAAACAAATTATAAGGCACAACTGTCGTACCAATCAAACCTATAATAGTTAGTAAACTCTCATCAGGAAACTTGGGAATAAAAACACCTCTAAAAATATCAGTCAGATTTGGTTTAGTCATAATAGCGGTAATTAAAAAAGCTAAACTCATAAGTATAACCAAGGCAACTAAAGCTCTTTCTAGAACTTTATAACTTCCAATAAATAATAATGCAAAAGCAATAACTCCTATTAATACACTAAAAAAAGTTGAGGAACCGTCAAAAATAGCTTGTAGACCTAAAACACTTCCGCTTATATTACCTGCTTCATAAGCTGCATTACCAATTACAATTGCTGATAATATTAAAATCACAGTAAGTGTTTTTAATAAAGGTTGCTTAATCTCTGTACGAATAACTTCAGCTAATCCTTTTTGCGAAACAACTCCTAATCTAGCAGACATTTCTTGCAAAACAATAGTAGCAACAACAGATAAAACCATTGCCCAGAGTAATGCATAACCAAAATTAACACCTGCAATCGTACAAAGTGTAACAGTTCCTGGGCCAATAAAAGCTGCTGCAACTAATGGTCCTGGACCAATATTTTTAAACCAATTTCTAATCATTGGTAGTAGAGTTTAAAGCATAAATAGCAAAGCTTCCTAACCAATGACCTCCTTCGTAACTATCTCCAACAATGCTTGGTAATGAATAATTAATATGTTGATTAGCGACATTTTTTAGATGCTTGTATTCCCGCAAGTCTTCAGCAATTTTATTTAAACTCCAAGCCCTCGAAAAGTTAACGCCATCTAAATGTACTAGCTTTCCATCAGTTCTATCAGAAACCTTCCCCGTTTCAATTTGAAAATCTTTAGATTTTAGTTGTGGTAAAAATTTATCAATCCAAATTATAAATTCTGCTTTTGGCAAAATCCGTTTCATAATTGCTGCTTCCTCTAAACAAGGAGATAAAAAATCAAATCCACTAGGTTCCCAAGAAATAGGGCAATTAACATCACTTAAATAAAAGTCTTTTGCACGACTTTCTATTATATTTTTTAGTTTTTCATGGTTTAATGTTATAGCGTAATCGTACGCGAAGGTTAATCCAAAAGCAGTATTGGTGTGCTCTCCAACTCTAATTGGATAGTTAAGTTTTGGCAAAAACTCCAAATACTTATTTACAATCAGATCTGTTAACGGTTGAAGGTTACTTTCTAATTCTTTGGCAGTTGGATCTTGCCAATTATGCAATTCTTCAGCTAGTTTTAGTAACCAAGCCCAACCATAGGTTCGTTCCCAAGATTTATTAAGTTTTCCATTAAAATATTTAATTTCTTGTTCAATATTTTCTTTAGAGATATTTGTTAGAAGCTGTTGCTTAATGTCTTCTGCATTTTCTAAATCAGGAAACTGTTTTAGCAAACTCACTAAACTCCAATGGCCATGAACTGCAGAATGCCAATCAAAACAGCCATAAAAGGCAGGATGTAAATCTTTAGGTGATTGTAAATCTTCATCTCCACCAAGTGTTTGATTTAGCTTGTTTGGGTATTCAACATTTATACAATTAATCGGCAATTGCGCCAGCCTATTAGCTTCTTCTAAATTTAGAATTGGTGCATCAACTATATCTATTTGTTGCGCTTTTACATTGTTTTTTTCTTGATTTCTACTATTACAACTAAAAACAACAAGTATTAGCAAAATTATTATACGATATCGCATTTTAAAATGATTAATTAGCCTAGTAAAAATACGATTAAAATAACTTTATATAAAAAGTAGTTTTAATACTTCAAATTTGTATTTATATTAGTGTCATCATAATCAAGAAGCGAAGCGTGTCAGACAATCAAAAAAAAAATAAGTGGTTTACTATTCTCAAATTCATAGCAGCCTATTTAGTTGCTGCTTGGACATTTTTACAATTTGTTGATTGGGTATTGATACGTTATGAAATCTCTCCTTACTGGGTTGATATTTTACTTTGGGCTTTTATAGGTATTATCCCATCAATAATAATTTACCTTCAACACAAAGAGAGAATTCATAAGCGCATATTTAAATTAAAAGAAAAAATCCTCATACCACTTAACATCATTTTATTATCAGTGGGTCTTTACTTTGGTTTTGGAAATAGTGATTTAGGTGCTACTACAAAAGAAATAAATTACACTGATGAAGATGGCAAAGCTCAAACTAAAACCATTACAAAAGAGGAGTTTAGAATAGGTGTTCCTATTTATGGCTTTGAAAATTTAAGTGAAAACGACTCTATAAACTGGTTGCGATACGGAATTGGTAATTTATTAGCTGAAGACTTATCACAAAATAAAAGTTTAAGTCCAGATTTTGAATTCTTTACTGAAACCTCTACTAAAATTGAGGAGTCTTCACTTTTTAATGATTTTTATATTGATGGTGATTATCAGAAAGAAGATGATAAGTATGTTATTACTGTCAACAAACGTAAGGCAAATAATGGAAAAATACTCAAAAAAAATACATTTACTGGAAGTAATATTCTAACATTAATAGATGATATATCAGTATTTGTAGCAGAAAATTCTGGATTTGTAGAAACAAAAAGCCTTCGTTATTTAGATTACCCTATTAATGAGTTCATGAGTGACTCGTTAGAAGCGATTAAAGAGTATTTAAATGGCAACTACAGTAATGCTGTTAGAATTGATAATGAATTTGCTTTAGCATATTTAAAAAATGCGCAACGCTCTTTACGCTTAAGTAAAGGTAAATTAGAAATAAAAGATTTAAGCGATAAAGCCTTTAAATATAGATATAAGTTACCGCTCCAAAAGCAATTAGAGGTTTACATACAACGAAATATAGCTTATGAAAATTTTGATGAGGCTATTGAACAAGTTAAGCTACAATTAGAAGTAGATCCACATAATATGTTTTACAACCAAATACTATTTAGCATCTATGGGGAAACGAAACAAACAGAAAATTTTTTAAAATCATCTGAACGGTTATTCGATATTGATCGCAAACCTGAAACTGGTATTAATCTTGCCAATGCTGCCATGACAAATGGAAATGATGACCTATTAATTGATGAGATTAAAAAGTATGAAATAATTAGCCCTAATTTAAAAGTTTTTAGACTTCAACCTTTATTGTTAAAAGGTAATATTGAAAAAGCTGAAGATCTTTTAAAAGAGGTTAATGCATTATTTCCAAATTATAAATACAGAGCGCAAGTATATGATTCTGCAGTAAATTATTTGAAAAATAATAAACTCGATATCCAACAATACAAAAATTTTGTAGGCATCTATAGATCAAACTTTAATGAGCAAGTTCTTACGTTTTGGATAAGTAATGATCGACTTATAAAATTTACAAAAAATCAGACTATGGAAGCATTAATTCCTTCAGGAAAAAATAGTGCTGCAACTGGCTTTATCAATAATACAACTTATAAGTACGATCTAGTCTATGGTGATTCTGGCAAACCTATTGGAGTTAGATCGCATCTATATAACTATAATAACAAGCTTTCATTTTGGTATTGGAAAATAGATGAATCCATAACAAATGCTTATGAAGCCTTTGATGAAGCTGATTTAGACAAAGCAGAAAAACTATTTACTATTGCTATTCAAGAGAACCCTGAACATGATTATTTAAAAAATAATTTACAGCATATTACTTATGTTAAAGAAATTGGTAGTGACTCTTTAATACAACAGCATAAGCGCTTTGCTGGTAATTATGGTCCAAGACAATTTTGGGTTGAAGACGGTAAATTTTTCTACAAGCGAAAAAGTGAAGATATAGATCTACCAAAGTTTGAAATGCTTGCTATTAATGAAAACACATATATGGATTTAACGCGATCTAATACGTTAATGAAGTTTATAAAAGATGCTAATGGCAAAATAGCTTCTTCATCTATTCAATATAATATGGATGAAAAAAAATGGATGAAAAGTGATAGTGTACAAACTACTAACTATTTTCTAAAAGACGATTAGTTTATCCCAACCAACCTTCACGATCCAAACTTCTGTATTGTATCGCTTCACTAATATGATTTCCGTTAACATCACTTGAACTCTCCAAATCAGCAATGGTTCTTGCAACTTTTAATATACGATCGTAAGCTCTGGCAGATAAATTTAAACGTTCCATTGCAGATTTTAGTAAATCTAAAGAACCTTTATCAAGTTTACAATACTCACGAATTTGTTTGGTATTCATCTGCGCATTATAATGCACATTCTCTAATTCGGTAAATCGCTTGGTTTGTATGTCTCTTGCTGCTGTTACACGCTTTCTAATCTCAACTGACGTTTCTCCTTTTCGTTCTTCAGAGAGTTTTTCAAAAGGTACAGGAGTCACTTCAATATGAATATCTATTCTGTCAAGTAAAGGACCTGATATCTTACTTAAATACCGTTGCATTTCTGCAGGACTTGATGTTACAGGAGCATCAGGATCATTGAAATAACCACCAGGACTTGGATTCATACTCGCTACCAACATAAACGAACTTGGATAGGTTACTGTAAACTTCGCTCTAGAAATGGTCACTTCACGATCTTCTAACGGTTGACGCATAACTTCCAAAACACCTCGCTTGAATTCAGGCAACTCATCTAAAAACAACACACCATTATGAGATAGGGATATCTCTCCTGGTTGAGGATACGCTCCTCCACCAACTAATGCTACATCAGAAATGGTGTGATGAGGACTTCTAAAAGGTCGTTGTGCCATGAGTCCAGCATGTTCTTTAACACGACCAACAACCGAATGAATTTTAGTAGTTTCCAAAGCTTCATGTAATGTCATTGGTGGTAGAATACTAGGCAAACGTTTTGCTAGCATGGTTTTACCAGAACCTGGTGGACCAATGAGAATAATATTATGACCACCAGCTGCTGCAATCTCCATACAGCGTTTTATACTTTCTTGACCTTTTACATCTGAAAAATCGAACTCCGGAAAATCGAGATTTTTATAAAACTCCTTTCGAGTATCTACAATCGTTTCTTCTAGCGAATCACCTTTATCAAAAAAATTAATGACTTGCTTTATATTATCAACCCCAAACACTTGTAAATCATTAACTATTGCAGCTTCTTTAGCATTTTGTCTTGGCAAAATAAAACCTTTAAAACCTTCTTCTCTAGCTTTAACAGCAATTGGTAAAGCGCCTTTTATAGGTTGTAAGCTTCCATCTAATGAGAGCTCTCCCATTATAAGATACTCTTCTAAATTCTCTGCTTGAATTTGTTTAGATGCTGCAAGAATACCGATAGTCAAAGTCAAATCATAGGCACTTCCCTCCTTGCGTAAATCGGCTGGCGCCATATTTATGGTTATCTTTTTACCTGGAATTTTATAACCATTATTTTGTAGAGCTGCAGCAATACGATAGTTGCTCTCTTTAATGGCATTATCTGGTAAACCAACTAGATGGTAACCAATACCTGAATCTACATTAACCTCAACTGTAATTGTTGTAGCTTCAACTCCAAAAACTGCACTGCCAAAAACTTTTTTAAGCATATATTACTCTAGTTTTCACTAAAATAGAAAAATAATATGACTCAATTATTATTTGACTATATCTTTAAGTGCTTCTGGAAAACTCGCTGCATCAAAATCCCATAATGTTGGTAATAAAAAATAGGTGACCAAAGCAATTAAAATCACCGACATAATATTAAGCCAAAACCCAGTTTTTACTATATCAGGAATTTTTAAATATCCCGAACCAAATACCACTGCATTTGGTGGTGTAGAAATTGGCAACATAAAGGCACAGGTTGAAGCTGCTGTAGCACCAACCATCAATAAAAATGGATGTACATCCATAACTAAAGCTAATGGAGCTAAAATAGGTAAAAACATGGCTGTTAATGCCATATTAGAAGTTACCTCTGTTATGAGGTTTACAAACAACACTAATAAAAACACCAAAACAATTAAGGGCATATTTTTTAATAAAGCCATTTGTGTTCCTATCCACTCTGCTAATCCACTACCTCCAAATCCTGCAGCAATTGCCATGCCTCCTCCAAAGAGAATTAAAATTCCCCAAGGTAATTTTACAGCATCTTCCCAATCAAGTAATTTATAATCCTTATTTTTTGATGGTAAAATGAATAAAACTATAGCACTTATTATGGCTATAATAGTATCGTCTATTTCTGGAAAAAAATCTTTTAAAATAAAAGAACGGCTAATCCAAGATATTGCAGTTACAATAAATACAATAGCTACCCATTTTTCCTCAAAAGACAACTTACCTAAAGCGTCCAATTGTCGTTTAATTTCTGCTCTTCCACCTGGGAATTCTTTTTGTTTAAAACTAAATCCAATTCTAGTTAAGTAATACCAACAGATAAACAATAGGGTTAATGAAATTGGCAAACCAAAAACAATCCATTGCGAAAATGTGATTTCTACGTTATAAATTTCGTTCACAACTCCAGCGAAAACCAAATTAGGAGGTGTACCAATAAGTGTTGCAATACCACCTATACTTGCACTATAGGCAATGGCTAACATTAATGATTTTCCGAAGGTTTTATTTTCATCTTCAATTGTATCAGGATTATCTTTTAATTGTGTAATAATAGCCAGACCTATTGGTAGCATCATAACAGAAGTTGCTGTATTACTTATCCACATTGATAAAAAAGCTGTTGCCAGCATAAACCCTAGAATTATATTCTTAACGCTTGTGCCAACTATATAAATTATTGATAAAGCTATACGCTTGTGAAGATTACACTTCTCAATAGCTATAGCAAGTATAAATCCACCAAGAAAGAGAAATATAAATTTGTGTCCATATGCTGCAGAAGTCATTGCCAATTCTAAACCACCAGATAATGGAAATAAAACTAAAGGTAATAAAGCAGTTACTGGAATAGGCACTGCTTCAGTTGTCCACCAAATGATCATCCAAGCAACAGACGCCAAAATAGCATTGGCACTGGAGCTTAAACCTTCAGGATTAAAGAGATTAATGATTAATAAAAATACTATTGGTCCCAAAAAAAGGCCAATCGTTTTTTTTGTGATTTGCATATAATCAAATATAGAAAATTTGATTTTAGAAGAAACTATAAATTATCCTTGATAAACTCTAAAGCTCGTTTTTCATTATAATAGAATCCATTCTGTATAAAACCAACATGTCCACCATGAGTTGGCATTTCTAAATATAAATTAGGATTGTCTTTTGCTTCCTTGATTGGATAACATTCTGGAGACAAAAAAGAGTCATTTAAAGAATTTAATATCAACGCAGGTACTTTTATATTAGGTAAAAATTGAAGGCTACTACATTGCGTATAATAATCTTGAGCATTTTTAAAACCGTGCGCTACAGATGTATAAGCTTCATCAAAATCGTATAAGGTTTTAATAGATTTTACAACATCTCTATTAATATCGTTTGGAAAATTTATAAGCTTTCTTTTTAATTTTTTCTTTAAATGATTCACAAAACTTATAGCATAAGGTTTATTCTTTAGCTTATGTAATTCTTTAGCAGAACCAGTTAAATAACAGGGGACAGACACTGCAATTCCAGCTTTCACTTCTTTTGGAATAGTATTTCCTTCACCGAGATATTTGAGTGTGATGTTAGCACCTAAACTAATACCTTTAATATATACTTTAGAATAGCCTTTATTATTTATACAGTGAAAAATCACATCTTCTAAATCATTAGTCGCTCCAGAATGATAACTGTTATAAAATCGATTATCTTCTCCACTACAGCCTCTAAAATTAACTGTAGCAGCATCAATACCATTTTCATTAAACAATTTTGCAGGACCTGTTACATATGGTCTTTGTGCATGACCCTCTAAACCATGAAGCAAAATAATAACTGAATCTGACTTTTTATTTGCATAGCTCCAATCTATATCTAAAAAGTCCTTATCTCTAGTATCTATTCTTTCTCTAGTTTGTTCAAGTCCTTTAATTTGCCTAATTAAACCCGAGTAAACTGTAGCCACAAAACCGTTTCTAAAAAAATAAGGTGCTTTATATTTTGATTCTACTATCGGCATAAAAGATTTCTCGACTCCGCTCGAAATGACATTTAATTATTAATTTCTAAAGATGTAAATTTAAAATCGGTTCCGTTAAAAAGTCCTTTGTCGCTTAACTTTAATGAAGGAATCACTAATAAAGCCATAAAAGACAATGTCATGTAAGGTGCATGTAAATTACTACCTAATTGTTTTGCCAAAGCATCCAATTCAGCATATTGCTTTCCTATAGTATAGCCATCTTTATCACTCATAATTCCGGCAACAGGAAGTGGCACCACTTTTTCCTCGGAATTTGATACTGCACAAATACCTCCTTTAGCCTCAATAAGAAGATTAACAGCTTTACAAATGGCTTCATCTGAAACACCAACAGCTATAATATTATGTGAATCATGACCAACTGACGATGCTATTGCGCCTTCTTTTAACCCAAAATTCTTAATAAAAGCGATAGCTGGTTTTTGATCCCGATAGCTATCGGGATGATAACGATTAACAACCGTCATCTTGAGAATATCTGCTACAGTGTTAGAAACTAAATTATTATCTACAATTAAAGCATCCTCAATTAACTCATTAGTAACTAATTGTCCTTCTAGTGCTTCAATAACTCTAATTTGTTCTGAATTAGATTCAAATCTAAAATCTTCAACTGTTTTCTTTAATGTCTTGAAGTTATTTAAAACAGGAAAAGATACTGGTTCTATTTTAGATTCACCTTTATCATAAACCAACTCTCCATCAATATAAGTTTGAAGCGTTTTAAATTCTTTTAAATCCTCTACAACAATACAATCTGCAGCATCACCAACTTGAAGCAATCCAACATCTAAATTATAATGCTTTACAGGATTAATACAAGCAGCTTGTAATACTTTAAAAACATCAATATTTTTTGCTACAGCTCTTGCACATAGCTTATTTATATTATCGATTATTAAATCGTCTGGATGTTTATCATCACTACAAAACATCATATTTTCAAAATGATCTGGCAATAGATCAATTAAAGATTCAAAGTTTTTTGCTGCGCTTCCTTCGCGAATAATGACTTTCATGCCTTTTTGTAGCTTTTCTAAAGCTTCATCATACGTAAAACATTCATGGTCTGTAGAAATTCCTGCATCAATATACTTGGTTACATCGTCTCCTCTTAAACCTGGAGCATGACCATCAATTGGTTTATTATACTGTTTTGCCCAAGCAATTTTTTTCATGACTTCTGTATCATCAAATAAAACACCAGGATAATTCATCATTTCAGCGAGATATTTAATATCTGAATTAGCCATTAATGATTTAATAGCATCTGAATCTATTACAGCTCCTGCTGACTCAAATGCCGTTGCTGGTACACAAGAAGGCGCTCCAAAATTAAATTTAAAAGGTACTTTCTTACCATTCTCAATCATGAACTCTACACCTTTAACACCCAAAACATTAGCTATTTCATGAGGATCACTAACGGTTGCAACTGTTCCATGACAAACAGCAAGTCTAGCAAACTCGCTAGGAACTAACATAGAACTCTCTATATGAATATGAGCATCTACAAAACCAGGAAGTATGTAATGATTTATATGATGATCTTTTTCTTTAATAGAGGAAATAATACCATTAGTAATATGAACCTCTCCTTTGAATATTCGTCTATTAGGAATATCTACTATTTGTCCTTTTAAGATCATTCTTTTTTAAAATTCAATAAACCAGCTTCCAACCAATTAAAATAGGTTCCAGATTGAGGTGTATAAGCAGTTGTATGGTTTAATAAATTCATATCATGATCTAGTAACACATAATATGGTTGCGAATTATTTTGAAAGTTAAGCGTTTGTAATGTTGCCCATTTATCGCCAACTGTTCTAATATTTTTTACTGTTCCATTAGATTTTAAAAATTGAAATTGTTCCTCTTCGGCAAGCTTTTTTCTATCATCTACATACAAGGAAATAATGATATACTCATCATTCAGCATTTCATAAATTCTTGGTTTACTCCAGACTTGTTCTTCCATTTTTCTGCAATTAACACAAGCCCAACCTGTAAAATCTAGCATAATAGGTTTGTTTTGTGCTTTTGCTGCAGCTAATCCTTCATCTAGATCCTTATAACAATTTAAACCTAATGGACATTCGTTTTGCTTATCATATAAACTATAAAACATTGGCGGAGGAAAACCACTTAAAGCGGTTAAGTTCGCTGATTTAGAATTTGTTAAACCAGGAACTAAATAAACTACAAAGGCAATAGTCAGAACACCTAATGATATTCTACTGAAGCTTAATTTTTTAATCGGACTATCATGTGGAAACTTAATCTTACCAAATAAATATAACGCTAAACCAATGCCTATTACAATCCAAATTCCAATAAAAACCTCACGCTTTAAAAGTCCCCAATGCTTTACTAAATCTGCATTAGATAAAAATTTAAAAGCCATAGCTAATTCTAAAAAGCCAAGAACAACTTTTACAGAATTCAACCAACCTCCTGATTTTGGTAGTGAATTCAACCATTTAGGAAACATTGCGAATAAGGTAAACGGTAATGCTAATGCTAAACCAAAACCTGACATTCCCATAGTTAATTGCATGGCTCCACCATCGCTAGTTAAGGATCCTGCTAACAGAGAACCAAGGATTGGTCCTGTACAAGAAAACGATACAATAGCTAAAGTTAATGCCATAAAGAAAATACCAATAATTCCTCCTACTCTTGAAGACGCTGCATCCATTTTATTTCCCCAAGATGCTGGTAAGGTAATCTCGTAATATCCAAAGAAGGAAAATGCAAAGAATACCAAAATGATAAAAAACAAAATATTCAGCCAAACATTGGTTGAAATCGTATTGAGTATCTCTGGATCTAGTGAGTCTAAAAAATGAAATGGCAAACTTAATAGCACATAGATTATTAAGATAAAAAATCCGTAAATAATTGAATTTGCTAATCCTTTTTGAGAGTTAGTTGCTCCTTTTGTAAAAAAGGATACTGTTAATGGAATCATCGGAAACACACAAGGTGTTAATAAAGCGATTAATCCACCAACAAATCCTAGAGCAAAAATTCCGAAATTAGTTTTCTCTTTTACTTCTTCTTGTTCGTACTTATCCCAACCTTTAACATTAAGGTTCAGTTTTTTAGACAATTGTTTACTACGTTCGTCTATGTTTGCAGTTACACTACTTGTTATAGAATAATCTAAATTAAATGTAAAGGTTTGGCTTTCGAAAATACAGCGCTCGTCATCACAAGCTTGAAAAGCAACTTCACTATCTATAGTTTTTATTTCGGGATTTATAAGCTCAATCTTTTGTGTAAACGTCGCTGAATGATCAAAAAACGTCAATTCCATTTGAAACACCTTATCAAAAGCCGTAATGCTTTTACTCTCTTTAGCCTCACCTATTAATTTAAAATTAGTGCCTAAATCTGATTCTTGATATATAAACTCGGTTGGAATTGTAGAGTCTTCTGGCAAAAATTGCGAATATAAATGCCAATGATCATCTATTGAAGCTTTGTAAATTAGGTTATACTCTGTATCTGATAGTTTTTCTAATTCTGTTGTCCATTTAACAGGTTCTAATTGCGCATATGCACTAAATGTTGCTACTAAAACTATAAATACTGATAGTAATTGCTTCATTTTATTGTAGTGTTATTTTTATAATAGTTTTTGTTAGGTCTGTAATTTTAAATCTGTTATCTGCTCTGTGGTTTATTATCCAAACAATAGCATCGTTAGAGCATAATAATAGACTTTTACTTTTAGCAATCAAAGATAACTTTTCATCCTTAAAAAACTTACTTACTTTTTTCTTGCCTTTCATTCCTAAAGGATAAAAATAGTCGCCTTTTTGCCAATGTCTTACTGTTAAAGGAAACTTTAACAAATCTTTATCTACGTAAATAGTGGTTTTGCTTAAATCGTTTATTTGTTTAGTCTCTTCAAATGTTAATAGTCCTAGCGCTGTTTCAACTTGTTTATCTTCTTTAGAGATCGATATAGATTCTTCGCTTTCGCTCTGAATGACATCCTTTGTTGATAGTATTAAATATTCTCTGTCTTTTAATAAAGTATGTGTTTCTGAAAGCACTTGCTTACCAGATTGTGCATCTAAAAGGGACACGATATCATTCCATTCTGTAAAACCATACTCCTTAAATATTTCAAATAAATAGGCTTTAGGATTATTTACTTTTTTAAATTCAGAAATTTTAAAACTAATACTCACATCATCAATATCATGAATGGCTCTTTTGGTAACTGCGTTGACACTCTCATCTACAATATCTGCTGTATCATTTAAATTAGAAAGCGTTTTTTTAAAATTATCTAATAAGTTAGAATTCAGTTCTTTTAACTTCGGAATGACTTCCAGTCGTAAAGCATTTCGTAAATATTTAGAGGAGCTATTACTACTATCTTCTCGCCAATTTATAGTATTATCATGAGCGTAGGATTCAATCTCTTGTCTTGAAAAAGGCAATAATGGTCTTACTATATTAGTATTTATTTCTGGAATTCCTGTTAAACCATCTAATCCAGTCCCTCTTGTTAGGTTTATTAAAAAAGTTTCTAAATTATCGTCAGCATGATGCGCTGTGAGTATATAATCATATTCTAATAGTTTTGCTAATTCTTGAAACCACTCATAACGCAATTCTCTTGCTGCCATTTGAATTGATATCTTATTATCTTTAGCATACGTTTCAGTATCAAAATGCTGTGTAAATACTTCAAGATTCAATTGCTCTGCTAATTCTACAACAAATATTTCATCTAAATTGCTTTCGTTACCTCGAAGATTAAAATTACAATGTGCTAAAGACATATTGAGTTTTGCTTGATTGCACAACTGTGCTAAAACTACACTATCAATCCCTCCAGAAATAGCAATAAGTAATTTACTATTCTTTAAAAAAGGTAGATTTTGATTAATATGGTTTTTGAAGTCTAGTAACACCTTTCAAAAGTACGTTAAAAAACTATATTTTGGAGTTTAACCATTTTAAAAGCGTACTGATGAGCTCCTGCTTACAAAAATCATGATGTAGTTCGTGGTAGGCATCTTCAAACAACTCTAAATCAACATTGTTAGAATTATTTGCAAACTCTTTAGAAGCTTCATGACTAGTTATTTTATCTCCAGTGCCATGACAAACAAGCATTGGGATTTCTAATTTATTGGCATTTGTTATAGCATATTCTCCAGCATCAAAAACAGGGAACGAATACATTGGACTGATTTTATCATGAACTAATGTATCTTCCTGATAACGTTTAACCTCTATTTCATCTCTAGAAATGCCAGAAGCATCCAACTCACTAGGTAATGTAATACTAGGGAATATAGTTAGCATAAAACGACCAAGAGCTACTTTCCATTTAGGTGGATTAAACGCTAATCGTAGCAGAGGACTCGTAGCAACTACTGCTTTTACATCAGAATTCTCTAAAGCATAATTTATCACAAGATTCCCTCCCATGCTATGACCATAAAGTAGTGTTGAAAGCTCTGGATATAATTTATTCGCCTGATTAATTACTGTTTTAATAGCATCTTGCAAAGCTCGATAGCTTGGACAATGGCCTCGTTTTCCTTTAGTATTACCATGTCCAAAATTATCGTAAGAAAAAACAGAAAACTCATCCTCAATAAGATGCTTAACAACAGAGTTTTCATAACGTAATGCATGTTCTCCCATGCCGTGAACCAAAACTATAATGGCTTTCGGATTATTAGCTTTCCAATAATAGGTAGAGAATTCTGTATTATGTAGTTTAATTTTAGAGACTTGTACTTTCATATCTCAAAAGTACTATTTCTTTTTATTCAATAGTGAAAAAATAGAGTGCATCTTCCAGAGTTCTAGTATAAGTTAGATCACAATCGTCAAACTTTAAAGTGGCATCTCCATTATTGTAAGCATCATAAATTGCGATATTAGTAATTAAGCCCTCGTTGATTGTTGTAGATCTCCCCAAACCAGAAACAATACAATAATCACCAGGTTCGGCAATTTCAATTCCTAATCTATACTTAAATTCTTGTTCATCATCACTAATTACTGGAGTAATATTGATAGAATTGCTGCAAACGCTAAAATTAAATTCACTTCCAATATCAAAAATTGCGTTAACACTTGTAATTTCAGAATTTATTTCTGTATCACTGCTAATTAATTTTACTATGAATATTGAATCTATAAATAAAGTAGCATCTGTAGAAATTTCATCACTTTGTGTACAATCATTAAATAGTGATGATGATACTGTAGCATTTAACCAAATGGTTTCATTTAAATCATAGACTGTTTGCGTGTTTTCAACAATTATATTATAACCTCCAAACTCTTGAATACCAACGCAAGCATCATCCTCACTACATTGTGTTGCAACTATAAGAGGTAAAATTAAAATAAGTAGGATTTTCTTTTTCATATCAATATATTATAGCATTTATTAGTAAAACAATTTAATTGAGAAAACTCCTCAATAAATAATTAGTTTTTATAAAAGGTTTAATAAAAAAGTTGAACTCTTTTGTTTTTTTAAAGATGCAATGATACTGAAAAGGTTGCGTAACTTTTAAGTTAAAGCTTCTCTCATAGCTTTTGCCTTAATTAAGCATTCTTCATACTCGTTGAGTGGATTACTTTTCGCAGTAATCGCTCCACCAACGGAATAAGAAATATAATTTTTTGAAGCATTATACAAGATGCTTCTTATAACAACATTAAAGTCGAAATTTCCTTTAGGTGATATATAACCAACTGCTCCAGAATATAAGCCTCGTTTAGTTTCCTCAAGTTGTTCAATAATTTGCATGGCTGAAATTTTAGGAGCTCCTGTCATGCTTCCCATTGGGAAAGTGGTTTCAATGATATCTATTGGATTAATACTCTTTTTCACTTTAGACTCGACAGTAGAAATCATTTGATGAACTTGATCAAACGTGTAAATCTTGCACAGTTCTTTTACCTTGACACTTCCTTTTTTTGCAGTGCGAGATAAATCGTTTCTAACCAAATCAACAATCATAATGTTTTCGCTTCTTTCTTTTTCATCAATAGATAATCGATATTTTAAAGCGATATCTTCTTCTCGATCTTCAGAGCGTTTTGCTGTACCTTTAATTGGCTGGGAAATAACTGTAGATCCTTTCTTTTTTAAGTAACGTTCTGGTGAAGCAGATAATAAATAATTATCACCACATTTCAAGAATGTAGCGAAAGGAGGATTAGAAATAGTATTAAGCTTATTATAAGTTTCTAGAGGATTAATACATGTATTTTCCGCATAAAATTCTTGACAAAAATTGGCTTCATAAATATCGCCTCGATGAATGTGATTAAGAATGTTAGTAACCTTATTAAAATACTCATCCTTGTGAATACGAAGCTTTATTTTTATTGGATTGTCTGAAACCTTTCGACTGTGCTCAAGGAGACAATTCTCATCAGAACTTATATTTTTTAAATCGTCTTCTAATTCATCCTCTAAAAAATTGAGATATTTAACTATGACTTTATGTCCTTTGATGAAAAAGAGTTTTTTTGGTTGAAAAAAATACAAATCTGGAAATTCTAATCCATCAAAATTGTTAGATTGTAAGTCCTCAACAGCATTTTTTAGATCGTAAGTAAGGTATCCAAAAATCCAATCGTTAGTTGATGATTGGTATTCTCTTAACTTATCAAATGCATTTTCATAATCTGTTTGTATACTCGTAAGTGCGTCTACTGCTAAAATACAATCGTATTTACTGTATTTAGAATTGTGATTATTGGAGTCTAACCATACTATATCATCAAATTGCTGACTCCAGTTGAGAAGTTTCAACTTAAAGTCAGCAATGTTGTGTTTATTGAATTTGTATTGTGTTCTCAATAGGAAAAAATGATATGCAAATATACTTATAGAAAATCAATAAAAAACCCTTTTCAAACTAATGAAAAGGGTTCAGTTTCCAACCAATTTTTTCAGGATCTTCCTAACAATAACTTATTATCACCACAACATAAGTTATTCCTGAATCTCAACTTGGTTGTCAACAATATCTCTTATAGGTACGATTAAAGTACCTGTTTTGGTTTTTAAGGTCATTGAAATTTCGTTAACCGAAACTATTTCTCCCTTAATATTATTAAACTTTATTTCTTGACCTAGCTCAAAAGTTTTACGAGTATAAAAGGCTTTTAACAAACTTGATACCACCTCTCTAGCTCCTAAACCAAGAGCAATAGCAAATGCCGCTAATAAAGACCCAAGAATTAACGTAATGTTGCTCGTTATTATTGTTGTATCAATTCCTGCTTGATTTAAAGCTGTAATAGAAACAAAAACTGTAATTACAATAAATACAATTTGTCCAAGAGCATTACCTCCAGATATTTCTAACGATTTAAATAACGAGGTAATAGACTTTTTTATAAAACTAGCAATGTAAACACCAACTAAAAATAATATGACAGCAGTAAATAATTGTGGTAAATACTGAAGTAGTTTAGCAATTTCTTGAGATATAATAGTTAAACCAGCTACATCTGCAGCAACTATAATAAAAATCAGCAACAAAAGCCATTTAACAAAACTAGAAATCATTTTTATAATATTGAACTTGACTTTTCCGTCTCCAAAAAGTTCAATTTCATTAAGCTTATCATCTAACTTATCGGCTTTTGCAAGCTTTAATGCCTTTTTTATTACATATACTATAATTTTAGTAATAATCCATCCAATAATAAGTATCGCGATAGCTCCTAATATATTTGGAATAGCGAGTGCTACTTCTCTCCATATCATTTCTAAAGAATTAAATACCATATCTTTTTTTTCAGCAAATTGACTCATGTTAATATAAATCTTTGTTTGTTTAGTTAATTTCTATCTTTAATAGTTTTTTCGATAATACTAGCTAGATTAAATGAAAACAACCCAGCAATATCCATTAAAAACTTTGCATAAGCAATGTCTTTCATCACCTTTCCTTTCAATTGAGGAGGAACTGGCTTAAATGGTTTTTCTATTTTTTCGAATGGATTTTCCATACTACTATATTTTTTCGTAAACAGTTACGAGTTTTTCTTTTGCTCTTTTTAAACGCATTTTTACAGCGCTTTCTCCAATTCCTAAAACATCAGTAATTTCTTTAATTGATAAAGAATCTTGATATTTTAATAATACAATCATTTTATCATCTGGAGAAATACCGTCTAAAGCCTCCTTAAGCTTTTTAGCTTTAAATGCCAACATACTTTCATCTTCAATATCGTCTACTTCATCTTCTAGATAATCTGTACTTACTGCCTTTTTTTCAATCTTTTTTGCTGTGTTTCTATTTACATAATTAACACAATGATTATATGTAAATGCATATAACCAAGTAGAAAATTTAGAATTTCCTTTAAAGCTACTTAACTTAACAAAGAGTTTTAAAAATACATCTTGTGCTAAATCTTGAGCTTCATCAGAATCTCTAGCAAATCCTAAACATTTGTTATATACTCTCTCTGAAAACCTGTTGTAAAGTATCTCGAAGCGCATGGTGTCGTTATCCTTAACAATTTGCTGCACGAGTTCTTCGTCTGACAGATTTTTAGAAATCTGCTTTGTCTTCAATCGATAGTTTGTTATTACTAAATTGAGACACAGCCTCTTGAGAAAAGTCACCATTTTGTGAAAATTTGGTAATGCAACATACAAAAAAAAGCGAACTTAAAAGTTCGCTTTTCTAATTTTTAGAATATAATCTAGATGTGTAAAGCTCTATCATCTGTTGCTGCTAAAGCAGCTTCTTTAATAGCTTCAGCAAAGGTAGGATGCGCATGTGAATATCTTGAGATATCTTCGGCAGAAGCTCTAAATTCCATAGCAGTAACTGCTTCGGTAATTAAATCTGCACAACGAGCTCCAATCATATGTACACCTAAAACTTCATCAGTAGTTTTATCAGCAAGAATTTTCACAAAACCGTCTATGTCTCCGCTAGCTCTAGCTCTACCTAAAGCTCTAAATGGAAATTGCCCTACTTTATATTCTGTTCCAGATTCTTTTAATTCTTCTTCTGTTTTACCAACTGCAGCAACTTCTGGCCATGTATACACAACACCAGGAATTAAATTGTAATCGATATGCGGTTTTTGCCCTGCTAATGTTTCTGCTACAAATACACCCTCTTCTTCTGCTTTGTGAGCTAGCATAGCGCCTCTTACAACATCTCCTATTGCATAAATATTAGATGCAGATGTTTGTAAATGCTCATTAACTTCTACTTGTCCTCTATCATTAATTTTAACACCAGCTGCTTCAGCATTTAAACCATCTGTATAAGGACGACGTCCCACAGAAACTAAACAATAGTCTCCTTTAAACTCAACAACCTCACCTTTTTTATTTTCGGCCTTAACAATAACCTCATCACCTTGTCGCTCAACGGACTGAACTTTGTGAGACATCATCATGTTACATTTTGCCTTCTTAAAAACTTTATTGAGTTCTTTAGATAAACCAGCATCCATAGTTGGCAAGATTCTATCCATATACTCAATAACAGTAACCTCCGCTCCTAAACGGTTGTATACTTGTCCAAGTTCTAATCCAATAACACCACCTCCAATCACAATCATGTGTTTAGGAATCTCTTTTAGTTTTAAAGCTTCGGTTGATAAAATAATTCGCTCCTTATCTAATGTTATGAAAGGTAAATTTGACGGTTTAGATCCTGTAGCTATTATGATGTTTTTAGCTTCAATTTCACCTGCATCTTTTCCTTCAATATTAATATGAGTAGAATCTTTAAAAGATCCCAAACCTTCATAAACATCAATTTTATTTTTTTTCATCAAGAAATCAATACCTCCAGTTGTTTGATCGACAACAGCTTGTTTACGAGCGATCATTTTTTCTAGATTTACTTTAATTTCTCCAGGAATCTCAATACCATGATCTTCAAAGTGTTTGGTAGCTTCTTCATAATGATGTGAAGAACTTAATAACGCTTTACTTGGTATACAACCAACATTAAGACACGTACCTCCTAATGTTGAATATTTTTCAATAATAGCTGTTTTCATCCCTAATTGCGCACAACGAATTGCTGCTACATATCCACCAGGTCCAGAACCTATTACTGCTACATCGTAAGAATTCATAAAATAATTTTTATCAGATTTTTATAAAGATTTCCACCTACGCGGAAATGGTAAATTTTAAAATTGACCACAAAAATACGACTTTGATTTATGATAAGCGAATAACGATTGATGAATTTTATCTCATCCATTTACGAAGGAAAACCAAGCATATTCCCCATACCAACTGTAAACAACCAGCAACCATAAATAGCATGCTCTATTGATACTAAAAGTGTTGATTTTGTTTTTTTGAAGGTTAATGCAAATAATATTCCTCCTATAAAGGTTAAGAACATAACCAGTGTATTTTTAAAGAACATATGTCCCAATGAAAATAAAGCAGCATTAATTAGAATAAATAAATAATCATTTTTAAAGAAAGCCTGGTAACGCTGAAAAAAGAACGTTCTGTAAATGAGTTCTTGTGGATAAACAGAAAATAAACTGTAGAAGAATAGAATAAAAACCCAAAGTTTTGAGTTTGAAAGCATCACATTAAACAATTGGGATTTATCAGTAAAATACACATACAAAGTAGTAATCACTATTATAACTAATAAATGTAGAAAAGTTTGTTTCCAAAAAGCTCTCCAATTTAAGTTTGGTGCCATTTTAAATGTATTGTTTTCAACTTTTAGCAACACATAGATTATATATAAAAAACCTAAAGTTCCGATAGTCATTTTTATCCAAATTGGATACGTAATCGCAAAACTTACAGGAACTAAAATAAAAATGATAAATAACTCTGCTAACTTATAAGAAACTGACTGCATATTATACTTTAATTGCTGTTGTATGTTTAACTTCATTAATCATAAAAGCACTGTGTGTGCTACCAATATGGCTTATAGTTGTTAACTTTTTTACCATAAATTCTCTAAACTCGTCCATATCAGACACCAATACTTTTAGCAAGTAATCGTAATCACCACTTATATGATAGCACTCTAAAACTTCGTTTAATTTAGTAACTTCTCTTTCAAATTGCATCACATAATCTTTAGAATGCTGCAATAATTTGATACTACAAAAAGTCACAAAAGCTTTACCTACTTTCTTCTTTTCTATTAAAGCTACATATTTAGCAATAACACCTTCACGTTCTAACTTTTTAATGCGCTCATACACAGCAGTAACAGACAAGTTTAATTTATTAGACAGTTCTTTATTAGTTTGTTTACTATCCTCCTGAAGCAAAGCAATGAGTTGTTCATCAATCTCATCAAATATCATAATTGAAAATTTTTCAGTTTAATCATTTATAGTTTAATACAATTAGACTAATAATCTATATAAATATATTTTAACAGTTTTATTTTCATTAATTAATCAAATATATTGATTATTTATTTACAAAGAACGAATTTTGATGCATTATTAACCTAATACTATTAATAATGGCTTTTAAACCAGCAAATAAGATACAAGATTTACAATATTTTGGAGAGTTTGGAGGTGTTAATCCTTCAATATCTGATTCATCTACTTACACGTTTCTTTCAGCAAAGACTATGTTTGATACTTTTGAAGGAAATGCTGATGGTTGTTATCTATATTCTAGACATACCTCACCTTCAAATTTATATTTAGGGGAAGCTTTAGCAGCTATGGAAGGTACAGAGACTGCCAATGTATCAGCTTCAGGAATGGGAGCAATCACTCCAGTAATACTACAGTTATGTGGTGCTGGAGATCATGTAGTTTCTAGTAGAACAATTTACGGAGGAACTTATGCATTTCTTAAAAATTTTACTCCTCGCTTTAATATAAAAGCATCATTTGTTGATATTACAAAACTAGAAGTAGTTGAAGCTGCTATTACAGAAAATACAAAAGTATTGTATTGCGAGTCTGTTAGTAATCCTTTACTAGAAGTAGCAGATATAGCAGGTTTAGCAAAGCTTGCAAAAAAGTACGACTTAAAATTAGTAGTTGATAATACGTTTTCTCCCTTATCAATCTCTCCTGCAAAATTAGGTGCAGATATTGTAATACATAGTTTAACAAAGTTTATTAACGGTTCTAGTGATACTGTTGGTGGCGTTGTTTGTGGAACTCAAGAATTTATTAACGAATTAAAAGATGTTAACTCTGGAGCTTCCATGTTATTAGGCTCTACAATGGATAGTTTACGTTCAGCTTCTGTTTTAAAGAATTTAAGAACGCTTCATGTTCGTATGGAACAACATAGCAAAAATGCCATGTATTTAGCTGAACGGTTTCAAAGTTTAGGATTAAAAACTGTGTATCCCGGATTACAATCACACCCTTCTCATGATATTTTTAAATCTATGATGAATGAGAAATATGGTTTTGGAGGTATGCTTACCATCGATGTTGGATCATTAGATAGAGCCAATGCCTTGATGGAAATGATGCAGCATAAAAATCTGGGTTATCTAGCAGTAAGTTTAGGATTCTATAAAACACTATTCTCTGCTCCTGGCACATCTACCTCTTCTGAAATTCCTGAAGATGAACAAGCCGAAATGGGATTAACTGATGGTTTAATTCGTTTTTCTATTGGACTAGACGCAGATATTGAACGTACTTTTAATATGATGAAAGCTTGTATGGAAGAATTACATATTCTTGAAGCTGAATTAGCTTAATCTAATAAAAATAATATTTAGAGTCTGTCTTAAAAGCAAGTATTCTTGTCTGTTCGAGCGGAGTCGAGAACTTTACCCTACAAGTTATCAAAGTAATTCTCGACTCCGCTCGACCTGACAAATTATTTTTTTTGACTTTTTCAGATAGACTCTTTTTATTTCCCTTTAACGCGTTCAATAAAACTATTAAAATCTTCGCTAGAAGGTGGCTCTCCATAAAAAGGTTTAATATCCCAACGATTGTTTTCTTTTACCAAATCGAACACAAAAACTGACGATTCAGGATCATCCTCGTTTAGTAAAGGATATCGCATATCTATATATTGTATTGAGCTATCCTTCTGTTTTAAATTAAAGTACCCATTACTAAACCAAGATAAATATTGAATGTCTGGGTGGTTAATGTCTATTAAACTATGCTGTTTAGGTATTTTAATAATGTTTTCAACTTTGTCAGACTTGTCTAATAATGAATAAAATCCGACATAATAATCAGAATCTGTTTCAGCTATTCCATACCACAGAATATTATTCAAGATAGTAGGTTGTGTACTAAATCTGCTGAAGCTAATTTGATTGTCGCTAAAAGACTTTTTAAAAACAGTATCCATATACAGTTTATTACCAAGAGTAAATAGCATATAGGCTGAACTAATACCAAAACCTAGTTGTAACCATAGTTGTCTTCTTGAATTATGTCGCTTAAAAAACATTAAAATTATTAAGCATAACAAAAAAGGAACTGTATAAACAGGATCAGCTACAGATATATTATTGAAAGCTACGCGATAATTACTAAAAGGCGCAAACAATTGTGTTCCATAAGGTGTAAAAGCATCTAATAAAGGATGTGTAAATAAGGATAAGAAAAATAACCAAATCCAATCTTTCTTTAAAGTAAATGGCTCTCTACTATATTTAACGTATAGTTTAAAAATAAATCCCGTTAACCAAAATTTATTAAAAAACGTAAAGAAAATTCTTAATATTTTAACCTTCTTTAGCTTCTCATAAATTTTATGTGTTAACCAGCCAAAAAGAAAGGTACCTAGTATAGTAAACAAAATAGAATGCATAAAGCCTCTATGAAAGAGCATCGCGTCAATTTCATTACCATATAACCAACCACCAACAAATACATCTAAATCAGGAATCGTTCCACCAATAGCACCAAAAAGTAAGGCTTTATTACCTATTTTTTTTCCTAATGCAGCTTCTCCACAAGCAGCTCCTAAAACGATTTGAGTAATTGAATCCATAAATGATTGAACAAAAGTACATAACTAATTTGATTTGCAAAGCTCTTCACAAAATCGTAACATTACACAACAAATTATAAACAATGCAAGAAGACAACAACATCTCTGAATTTAACGCAAACGACCAAAATATAGTTGAGAATAAAGAATTGAGTATATGGGAAGCATTAATTCCTGTAATAGCACTAGTAAGCATGTTAGCCTATAATATTTATGTATTTGGGGATGATGCTTTAAGCGGAAGCAACCAATTTGTTTTATTATTAGGAGCAGCTGTAGCAGCTATAGTGGGTTTTAGAAATAAAGTATCATATAAAAATATGCTAGCTGAAGTTGCTGAAAATGTTAAATCAACGACTGGAGCCTTATTGATTTTATTAATGGTTGGAGCACTTGCCGGAACATGGTTAATAAGTGGAATAATTCCCACTATGATTTATTATGGATTACAAATCTTAAATCCAACCATATTTTTAGCAGCTTGTGTAATTATTTGTTCAATAATTTCAATAGCCACAGGAAGTTCATGGACAACTTCTGCAACTGTAGGTATTGCATTAATTGGAATTGGCGAAACATTAGGCATTCCTATGGGAATGACAGCTGGTGCAGTATTATCTGGAGCATACTTTGGTGATAAAATGTCTCCATTAAGTGATACCACTAACCTAGCTCCTGCAATGGCAGGAGGAGAATTGTTTTCTCATATAAAGTACATGTCATTAACTACAATACCTACAATTGTACTAACATTACTAATTTTTATCATCATTGGGTTAAATCTTGACACCATTGGAACTCCTAAAATTGAAGATAAATTACTAGCCATTAAAGGAGCTTTTAATATTACTCCTTGGTTATTTATTGTACCAGTCATTGTAATAATTATGATTATAAAAAAGACTCCTCCTTTAATTGCTCTATTGATTGGAGCTTTATTAGGAGGATTAACAGCTCTTATAGCTCAACCTAATGTTGTTGCAAATATCGCTGAAGCTGAAAGTTTAACATTCCAGTCAGGCTACAAAGGAATTATGAATGCTCTAACTGTTGATACTTCTGTGGAGACTAGTAGTTCTGAATTAAATGATTTATTTACTTCAGGTGGAATGAGCGGTATGCTTGGTACAATATGGCTTATAGTTTGTGCTATGGTTTTTGGTGGTATTATGGATGCTATTGGAGCTTTAGCAAGAATAACAAAATCTTTATTAGCATTAGCAACAACTACATTTGGCCTATTTGCTAGTACAGTAGCTAGTTGTCTTGCACTAAATCTTACAGCTTCAGATCAATATTTAGCATTAGTAGTTCCAGGAAAGATGTTTAAAAAAGCCTATGAAGATAGAGGCCTTGCACCAGAAAACTTAAGTAGAACTTTAGAAGATTCCGGTACAGTAACTTCTGTACTTATTCCATGGAATACTTGTGGTGCCTATCATTCAAAAGTATTATTTGGCTACGCTGGAGCAACAGCCTACATACCTTATGCCTTTTTCAGTATAATAAGCCCTTTTATGACTCTTTTATTTGCTGGATTTAATATTAAAATAAAACAAATCAAAGGAGAATTTAATTAATCTATTGATATTTGTGTTAGATTTATAAATTTAACTTCAGAATAAATCATAAAAAAAGCCTACTCAATCAAGTAGGCTTTTACTTTGCTATTAATCTATATTATAAATCAAAACGATCAAGATTCATAACTTTAGCCCAAGCTTTTACAAAATCGTTTACAAAACGCTCTTCTCCATCATCAGCTCCATACACTTCACAAACTGCTCGTAATTCTGTATTAGAACCAAAAATTAAATCTGCTCGAGTACCAGAGAATTTCATTGCTCCTGTAGCTCTATCTCTTCCAATAAATTCTTTGTCTTCAGAATTTACAGCTTTCCAAGTATTAGAAAAATCTAAAACATTACTAAAGAAATCGTTTGTTAAACTTCCAACGTTATCAGTAAAAACACCATGTTTTGAGCCATCGTAATTAGCTCCTAAAACTCGCATTCCTCCCACTAAAGCGGTCATTTCAGGAATAGAAAGTGTTAGTAAATTTGCTTTGTCAATTAATAAATCTTCAGCAGCAACATCTAATCTTGAATCTATGTAGTTTCTAAATCCATCTGCTAAAGGCTTTAAATGGTTAAACGAAGCTACATCTGTTTGCTCTTGCGTTGCATCTCCTCTACCTTGCGTAAAAGAAACATCAACATTATATCCAGCTTTATTAGCAGCTTCTTCAACAGCAGCATTTCCAGCTAAAACAATTAAATCAGCCATAGAGATTGTTCCACTAAATTCTTTTTGAATTCCTTCTAAAACGTTTAATACTTTTTTTAATTCTTCTGGATTATTCACTTCCCAACTACGTTGAGGCTCTAAACGAATACGAGCTCCATTTGCTCCACCACGCATATCAGAACCTCTAAATGTAGAAGCAGATGCCCAAGCCGTTTTAACCAATTCTGAAATAGTTAATCCAGAAGCCAACACCATTTTCTTTAAAGAAGATATATCTGCATCACTCAATGTGTAGTTTACCTTCGGAATTGGATCTTGCCAGATTAATTCTTCACTTGGTACTTCTGGACCTAAATAACGATCTTTCGGCCCCATATCTCTGTGTGTTAGTTTAAACCAAGCACGAGCAAAAGCATCTTCAAAAGCTGCATGATCTTTATGAAAACGCTCTGAAATTTCTCTAAATCCAGGATCCATTTTCAATGCCATATCAGCAGTTGACATCATTAAAGCTTGCGTTCCATTTCCACCAGCCGTTGGCGCTTTAGGTGCATTTGGGTTGCTAGGTGTCCATTGATGTGCACCAGCAGGACTTTTTGTTAATTCCCAATCAAGGTTTAATAATACATCAAAGTATTCATTATCCCAACGAGTAGGATGTGGTGTCCATGCTCCTTCTAAACCACTTGTAATGGTATCATCTAATACACCAGATTGGTAGCTATTCTTCCAACCTGTACTCATTTCTTCCATTGAAGCTCCATGAGGTTCAACACCAACATATTTATCAGGATTTGCAGCTCCATGAGCTTTCCCGAAGGTATGACCACCTGCAACTAATGCCACAGTTTCTTCGTCATTCATTGCCATTCTTTGAAAAGTCATTCTAATATCATGTGCTGATTTTAAAGGATCAGGTTCACCATTTGGACCTTCAGGATTTACATAAATAAGTCCCATATGTACGGCTCCTAAATGACCTTCTAAATCTCCATCACTTGTATCATAACGATCATCATTTCCTAACCATTGATTTTCACTTCCCCAATAAATATCTTGTTCTGGCTCCCAAACATCTTCTCGTCCTCCAGCAAATCCAAATGTTTTGAAGCCCATAGATTCTAAAGCACAGTTTCCTGCTAAAATCATTAAATCTGCCCAAGATATTTTGTTACCATACTTCTTTTTTACTGGCCATAATAATAAACGTGCTTTATCCAAATTTCCGTTATCTGGCCAACTATTTAATGGCGCAAAACGATGTGTTCCAGAACCAGCTCCTCCTCTACCATCTCCAACACGATAGGTTCCTGCACTATGCCAAGCCATACGAATCATAAATCCGCCATAATGACCATAATCTGCTGGCCACCAATCTTGAGAGTCTGTCATTAAATCAATTACATCTTGTTTTAGAGCAGCATAATCAACACTGTTAAAAGCTTTAGCGTAATCAAAATTTTCACCCATTGGGTCGTTTTTTGAAGCATTTTGACGTAGAATATTCAACTTTAATTCATTTGGCCACCAATCTCTATTTGATGTTCCTCTTCCTGCAGTCATTTTTTCTTCGCCATTAAAATAAGGACATTTGCTAATATCTCCATTCATATTATGTTCCATTATGTAGTATTTTAAGTTTTATTTTTTGTTAAAATTACCACTTAAAAAGTCATCATCAAAATTGATTGTTCCTATTATAAAATAGATATTCACTATAGATGTAAATTAAGTTAGATATGTGTTTAAAAAATTAAGCCTACCATCAGTTAAAGTTTATATAGTTTACTTATTTTTAGTGTTCAAATTTAATTTTATACAAATGGCATCAATTACATTAGGAGGAACTCCTGTTGAAACATCAGGAAGTTTACCAAAAATAGGAGACAAAGCACCAGACTTTAAGCTCAAAGTTAGCGATTTATCAACACAAACTTTATCTGATTTCGAAGGTCATAAAGTTGTTTTAAATATTTTCCCAAGTGTCGACACTGGGACATGTGCTCAATCTGTAAGAGCCTTTAATAAAGAAGCTGCAGAAATGGAAAACACAAAAGTACTCTGTATTTCTCGTGATTTACCGTTTGCTCAAGCACGTTTTTGTGGAGCAGAAGGTATTGAAAATGTCATGATGCTTTCAGATTTTAAAGATGGTAGCTTTGGGAAAGATTATGGTTTAGAATTTAAAACTGGAGCTTTTGAAGGATTGCATTCAAGATGTGTTATTGTTTTAGATGAAAACGGAATTGTAAAATACACTGAACAAGTTCAAGAAACAGCTGATGAACCTAACTATAAGGCTTCATTATATGCTTTATTAGATGACTAAAAAAGATTCGTTTTTTAGTAATCGTATAAAGAGTGTTGGCTACGCTTTTAAAGGAGCTTATTTACTTATTACTACTGAAGCAAGTGTGAAAGTTCAGTTCTTTATTGGTGTAATCATGACAGCTCTAGGTTTTTATTTTAACCTATCAACTACAGAATGGATAATTCAAATAGTAACTATAGCTTTAATAATGGCTTTAGAAGGATTGAATACTGCAATTGAAGAAATAGCGGATTTTATTCACCCTGAACATCATAAAAAAATTGGTTTAATTAAAGATCTTGCTGCAGGAGCCGTTTTTATATTTGCGATAGCTGCTGTAATTATTGGTTGTATTATGTATATTCCTAAGATTATTTAAACACAATCTATCAATTAGGATAACCGTTACTAATTTGTATTTTTGTTGCATTTAAAATAAACAAATGATTTCCGTCTTCACGGAAAATAAATATGGCAAAGAAAAAAACCAAGAAAACTAAACCAGTAAAAAAAAGAACCTTTAAAGCTCCTAGCTTTAAATTAGATAGTCAGCAAAAACTTATTTTTGGTAGCTTACTTATTATATTGGGTATATTATTATTTCTTGCTTTTTTATCATTCTTGTTCTCTGGAAATGCTGACCAAAGTACCCTAACTGAATTCGCTTCAAGAGATGTAAAAGCTGACAATTGGCTCAATAAGTCTGGAGCTTGGGTTAGTGACTTTTTTATAAATCGCGGGTTCGGTATTTCATCTTTTATTTTTTCTGGTCTTTTATTTTTATCAGGAATTTATGTGTTAATGGATGGAAACAAGTCTAAACTACTTAAACATTGGATTTGGGGAACATTAATTGCCATCTGGTTTTCAGTATTATTTGGTTTTTTGGCGACTCAAAAATTAATTTTAGGTGGAACCATCGGTTTTGAGTTAAATACCTTTTTGCAAGATTACATCGGTAAAATTGGTACCGCTCTCTTATTGATTTTGGGATTAATAACCTATTTAGCAATTCGTTTTAAAGTTACAGCACAAACTATTGGCAACCTCTTTAAGTCTGCAAAAAAAGATTTAAAAAATGAGTTTTCAAGTTCTAAAAAGGATGATAATAAAGACCCTGTTGTAGTTTTTGATAATAACCTCTCTGCTGAAGCTGAAGAGATAAAATCTGCTTTCGAAATTCCTCTTGAAAATTTAGAACCTACTATTTCTAATCACTCTAAAAGAAACGATAGTAAACCTGAATCAGAGTTAAGCATTGAAACCACAAAAAAAGAGGTTATCGAATCTGATGTAAAGATTGAAGTAGAAGCTGTTAAAGAGGAAATATCTGAAACCGATAATCTTGCCAATAAATTAGTAGAAGATTTTGGGCAGTTTGATCCAACTTTAGAGTTAAGTAATTACCAATTTCCGAAGTTAGATTTACTAAAAAAGTATGATACAGAGAGTATAACTATAAATCAAGAAGAGTTAGAAGAAAACAAAAACCGAATTGTAGAAACGCTTAATAACTATAAGATTGGTATAGCAAGTATAAAAGCGACTATTGGTCCAACGGTTACCTTATACGAAATTGTCCCAGAGGCTGGAATTCGTATTTCAAAAATTAAAAATCTTGAGGATGATATTGCTTTATCGCTTTCTGCTTTAGGAATTAGAATTATTGCTCCCATTCCAGGAAAGGGAACTATTGGTATTGAAGTACCAAATAAAAATGCGACGATTGTATCTATGCATTCTGTTATTGCGTCTAAAAAATTCCAAGAATCTAAAATGCAATTACCAATTGCTATTGGTAAAACCATTAGTAATGAAACGCTTGTTATAGATTTAGCAAAAATGCCACACTTACTTATGGCTGGAGCTACAGGACAAGGTAAATCTGTTGGTTTAAATGCTGTATTAACCTCTTTACTTTATAAAAAGCATCCAGCGGAAGTAAAGTTTGTACTAGTAGATCCCAAAAAAGTTGAATTGACATTATTCAATAAAATAGAGCGTCATTATTTAGCAAAACTTCCAGATAGTGAAGATGCCATTATTACTGATAACACCAAAGTAATTAATACACTTAATTCACTTTGTATTGAGATGGATAACAGATACGAGATGCTAAAAAATGCATTTTGTAGAAACATTACAGAATACAACAAAAAGTTTAAGGAGCGAAAGCTTAACCCAAATGATGGTCATCAATTTCTGCCTTATATTGTATTAGTTGTAGATGAGTTTGCAGATTTAATTATGACAGCAGGGAAAGAAGTTGAAACTCCAATTGCACGATTAGCACAATTAGCTCGCGCAATTGGTATACACTTAATTATTGCTACCCAAAGACCATCTGTAAATGTCATTACTGGTATTATTAAAGCTAATTTCCCAGCTCGAATTGCATTTAGAGTAACCAGTAAAATTGATTCTCGAACTATTTTAGATGGTTCTGGAGCAGACCAATTAATAGGTCGTGGAGATATGTTATATACCCAAGGTAACGATATGATTCGTATACAATGTGCTTTTGTAGATACGCCTGAAGTAGAAAAAATAACCGAATTTATAGGAGCTCAAAAAGCCTATCCTGATGCGCACTTATTACCAGAGTATATAGGTGAAGAAAGTGGCACAAGTCTTGATATAGATATAAGTGATAGAGATAACCTATTTAGGGAAGCTGCCGAAATAATAGTGACAGCACAACAAGGATCTGCTTCGCTACTGCAACGAAAACTAAAATTAGGCTATAACCGTGCAGGGCGTTTAATAGATCAGTTGGAAGCAGCCGGAATTGTGGGACAATTTGAAGGTAGTAAAGCTAGACAAGTTCTAGTTCCTGATTTAGTAGCTCTTGATCAACTTTTAGAAAACGAAATACAATAACAATAATAATGAGAAAAATAATTATCCTTTTAGTAATTACTTTAAATAGTACAGTAACTTTTGCGCAAAGTTCTGATGATGCTAAAGCACTTTTAGATGAAGTGTCTGCAAAAGTAAAAAGCTACGATAATATTTCTATAGATTTTAAATATGTTTTAAACAATTCTGAAGAAAATATAAAACAAGAAACTCGTGGTGATGTTGTTATGCAAGGAGATAAATATGTTTTAAACATATTAGGAGTTACCAGAATTTTTGATGGCAAAACACTGTATAATATCAGTCCTGAAGATGAAGAGGTTACTATTTCTTCTAATAATTCTGAAGATGAAAACACCATAACACCCAGTAAGATGCTTTCGTTTTATGAAGATGGTTATAACTACTCTATGGATATTGTACAAAATATAAAAGGTCGTAAAATACAGTACGTAAAATTGACACCTATAGACTCTAATACAGAAATAAAGCAAGTGCTTTTAGGTATTGATGCAGGAACAAAACATATCTACAACTTAATTGAAACTGGAACAAACAACACTAAAACAACACTAACTGTTAATTCTTTTAAAACGAACGAGCCATTATCAAAAACCTTGTTTACCTTTGATGAGAGTAAGTTTAAAGATTATTATATCAATAAAATAGATTAGGTTTTCGCTTGAAGATTTTAGATCGCTATATACTAACCACCTATTTAAAAACTTTTTTCAGCGTGTTCATTATACTCATGCTGATTTTTGTTTTACAAACTATCTGGCTTTATATTTCAGAATTAGCAGGTAAAGATCTAGATATACTTGTAGTTGGTAAGTTTTTACTATACTTCTCACCTAAATTAGTGCCGCTTGTTTTACCCTTAACAATATTGCTTGCATCTATAATGGTGTTTGGTAATTTTGCCGAGAATTATGAGTTTGCAGCTATGAAATCTACTGGTATTTCTCTGCAACGAGCAATGAGAAGCTTAAGTGTTTTTATAGTTTTATTAGGAATAACAGCTTTTTTCTTTTCAAATAATGTGATTCCTTGGGCAGAATATAATTCCTATAACCTCCGTAAAAATATAGCAAAAGTAAAACCTGCAATGGCAATCGCTGAAGGTCAATTTAACCCTATCGGTAATATAAATATCAAGGTTGCAAAAAAAACAGGTGATAGAGGTCAATACCTTGAAGATGTCATTATTCACCAAAAAAAGTCAACTAGAAAGGGTAATTATACAGTTATTAAATCAAAAACTGGCGAACTTATAAGCGATGAAAAATCTGATGTATTAAAATTAGTTCTTTTTGATGGTAATTATTATGAAGATATTTTATCTAAAGACCCAAAAGATCGTAATAAAAAGCCTCACGCCAAAAGTACCTTTGAAACCTATACCATAAATATTGACTTATCCTCATTTAACGATATTGATCTAGAGGAAAAAAACTTTGACAGTCGTTATACGATGCTTAATATCAACGAACTTACTTACACTGTAGATAGTTTAAAAAATAAAAAACAAGAAGATATAAAAGCGTTTTCTGAAAATTTACATAACAGATCTGCAGCACTAACTCTTAATAGTGGTTTTGAAGTAAAAGAAGATACTATATTTTCAGGTGACGATATTTTAGACGTGTTTACTGTAAAGAAAAAAGTTCAACTTCTGGATTTAGCACTTAATTCCGTTAAAAGTACTCAACAAATAATTACAGCAAAAGAAAAAACCTTTTCAAGAGTTGATAAAAACTTAAACAGACATATTGTAGCCTATTACGATAAATTTGTATTAGGTTTTGCCTGTATCATTCTATTTTTTGTAGGTGCACCACTTGGAGCACTTATTAGAAAAGGTGGTATTGGTTTACCAATGGTAATTGCAATACTATTGTTTTTAACCTATCATTTTATAGGTATTTTCGCTAAAAACAGCTCTGATGATAACAGTTTAAACCCTATAATTGCTACCTGGTTGTCAACAGGAATCATGCTACCATTAAGCATTTACTTAACTAATAGAGCTACTAAAGATAGAGGCTTATTTGATTTAGATAGCATAACTGATCCTCTTAAAAGACTATTTAGAATTCAAGAAAACGATGTTGAAGAACAGATTACTTACTTCGATATTAATTCTGAAGATTACCAAGAATTATTACAAAGCAGTGACGATAAGCTCATAGATTATGCCAATAATTACAGACAATACGGTTTTGATGCCAAATACAAAAACACATCACTTCGCATCCTAAAACTTCGTGGTATTACCGAACGTGATTTAAAAATGTCAGGTAAACTGACCAACCAAAATTATGAAGAGGCGAAACGTCATTATAACATGAATGCTTCAAATTCAAAAATGGCATTTATACTCTATTGTATTTATGTTGTTTTATTTGGTTTAAGCCTAGTTTTCGCTAATAACAAATTGCCTGTTTTAGATATAGTGTTTAAAGTGATAAGTACTGTTGCTCTTATCTTATTTATCATTTTTATAATAAAATCATTTTTTAATCAATCTAATTTCTACAAGCAACTTGATAAACCAAATGTCATTGGAGTAATCATGTTTCTATTCATAGGAATCCCTTTTTATGCTTTCTATCATTTTTATCAGAAAAAGAAGATGAAAGAAGAATTAAAACATGTAAGCTAATTTTTGCTTTTAACGTATCTTTGCATCATAAAATTTAAAACATGATTGCGACAGCTATTTCTGAAGAGACTATGACTTTTAAACTAAATACTATTTCTGAAGCTATTGAAGATATAAGGAACGGAAAAGTTATTATTGTAGTTGATGATGAAAATCGTGAGAATGAAGGCGACTTTTTAGCTGCAGCAGAAATGGCAACACCAGAAACTATTAACTTCATGGCTACTCATGGTCGTGGTTTAATTTGTGCACCTCTAACCGAAACACGCTGTAAAGAATTAGACCTAAACATGATGGTCAACAATAATACAGATCCTATGGAAACTGCTTTTACAGTTTCTGTAGATTTAAGAGGTCAAGGTGTAACTACAGGTATTTCTGCAAGTGATCGTGCTAAAACAATTAAGGCATTAATAGACCCAAATACAAAACCTTTTGATTTAGCTAGACCAGGACATATTTTCCCTTTGGTTGCTAAAGAAGGAGGTGTATTGCGAAGAACTGGCCATACAGAAGCAGCCATTGATTTTGCGCGTTTAGCAGGATTAGAACCTGCTGGATTTATTGTTGAAATCATGAATGAAGATGGAACGATGGCTCGTTTACCTCAACTTATTGAGGTCGCAAAAAAGTTTGATCTTAAAATTGTATCTATTGAAGATTTAGTGGCTTACAGAATGGAACACGATTCTTTAATAGAAAAGAAGGAAGATTTTGATATTGAAACACGTTTTGGTAAATACAGACTACGCGCATACCAACAGACAACCAATAATCAAGTTCATATTACTCTAACCAAAGGGTCTTGGAATACAGATGAGCCTATTTTAACTCGCGTCAACTCTACTTTAGTTAATAATGATATTCTAGGCACTTTAACCAATAATGCTGATAAAAAGTTGGATGATATGTTTAAAGCCATAAATGAAGCTGAAAAAGGAGCTATTATTTTTATAAACCAGCAATCTCATTCATTAAATTTATTAAACAGGTTAACCACTTTAAAACAAACTCAACAACCCAATACTATTGCTAAAGCTCCAAGCATACAAATGGACACAAAGGATTTTGGTATTGGTGCGCAAATACTACATGATCTCAATATTTCTAAACTCCGATTAATGACTAACAGCGAGCAAAAACCTCGCGTTGGAATGATTGGTTATGGATTAGAAATTGTTGAGACGGTTAGTTACTAATAATTACTTTTTGGGAATCTACATTATTACCAGAATACACTTTAATTACATACATTCCGTTTTGAAGATTATTTGTTGAAATACGTTTTTCTACATTTAGTATTTCTATTACTTTTTGACCTAAGATAGAATAGACTTCAACTTTATCTATAGAGTTATTAGACATTATATCCAAATAGTCGTTAGCTGGATTTGGTGTTACCTTTATTTTCGCTAATTGATTATCATCTAAACTTAAATTATCTTGTTGATATACTTTAACATAATCAATAACCATAGCACTATCATTAAAATCAGTATCATCTGGAGTACCAGCAAAACCACCAACTGCAACATTTAATAATAAATACTGATCTAAATCAAAGACCCAAGTACCTCCTTGAGCTTCCATTTGTGTTTTTGTAACAGAGTAGTAAGGTACGTCATCAACTAGAAAAACAATCTTATTTGTTGACCAATTTACCGAGTAGATATGGTAATCGTTTACAACATCCATTAAGCCAATTGTTTCAAAAAAAGGATTACCGCCAGATCGTCCTGGCACATGAATAGCGCTAGACGTTGTATTATCGGAATGAAGTCCATGCTCCATAATATCAATTTCACCACATGCAGGCCAAGTAGTTGTGCCAAATCCTTGTGTTTGCCAATAAGCTCCCGTTTCATTTACATTTTTACCTAATGTCCAAATTGCCGGCCATGAGGCTTGACGTCCTGGTAATTTAGCTCTCACATCTACTCTACCATAAGTAAAAGAAAATTTTGAATTGAGACGAGCAGACGTATATTTTAGTGATGCTGCATTAGCTTGAGCAGGTGGCGTATAATCTTCTCGCTTTAAAATAATGTTTAATTCGCCATCCTGCATAAAAGAATTATCCATCCTATCAGTATAATGTTGTAACTCACCATTAAACCAAGCATTACCTCCAAAATCTGGATTAAATTGTGGAGCATACGTTTGATGGAACCAATTAGAAGAATTAATTATTTCTGGAGTTGAACCCGAATCAAAATTATCCTCCCAGACTAAAACATCATAGATCACATCTATAGCATTTGGGTCTTCATCTACAGATCCATCATTTATATCATCAAACCAAAAAGCGCCAGGAACAGTGCTTCCATCATCAATTCTAATTGTCAATCTATTGTAAGTACCACTGCCACTAACTGTTGAAAAATCAAATACTAAATCATTCCATACAAACCCTGAAGATGTAGACAAACTTACCTCTATATCTGGATTAGTACCATTTTCTAATTTTACAACAACAGTATGTGCGTTACCATCTGTTGGATAAAATCGTAAGGTAATATCATCTTCTACATCTAAATCAATTGGATCTATCAAATCGATAAACATGCCTTGTGCTGCTACAGCAGCTCTGGCAAACTGACCAATTGTATTGTTTGAGTCAGAAGGATCACCTATTTGAGCGAACGTAGTACCTCCAAAACCTGTAAATACATCTAAATTATCAGAGAAATCTAATGGTGTTTGTTGTGCAAAAGATCTATTTATAGCAAATAAGAAAATAAAAAGAAGTGTAATTTTAGTTTTCATCAATGTCAATTTTTGATAAAGATAACCACTATGCAACTAAATATTAAAATTATTGCCTATACAAATACTCTACACTGTATTAAAAGCTGTTAATTTATTATTCTTCAGATTTTCTATGCGAATCTAAAAGCTTAAATAATTATCATTTAAAGACTTAAAGATTCTTTTGTCTATTGATAATTGTTTACTGTTAATATATTCAACACAGAATAATTCAAAAATTAGCTAAACATCATCAATAGTATTAATGTTTAGTCTTCATTAAGAGTAGTATAAGCTAATAGTTTTAAGCATTTAATAGGATAACGCAACAGACTTTACATTAACATGACCAGTATAAGATGCTGTATTTCTTTGAATGGTAAAATACCACCAATCATTTGTTAATCTGTCGGCTGGTATTGTAATTTTTTGCTCATAAACAAAATTAAAATCTCCAGATACATTTACTCCAGATGATGAAATACTACCTGCATCAGCTAATAATTCAGCATTATTAAAAGATCTAGGTCTTATAAAGAATTCAACAACTCCTGGTGCACCTGATGCAGTTGAGAAGAAAATGGAGAACTCAACATCTCCTCCGTTGTAATCATTGGGTTTTTTAACGGCAAATTGTGCTCCAGCTGAAGTGTTATTTTCCCACCGTAAGCCAGAACTCGAAATTGTAATTATTGTTGAAGATAGGTTAATGATCATAGAGTTTGGAGGAATTGTAATTGTTTTTCCAATACCACTATTTAAAACCAAATTGTCAGCATATTCTTTTGTTATTAATGATTTATTACCAGCATTATCTATTTGACTAATAGTAATATTAGGAGCTGTTATTGATCCATCTTGACCTAATTTTAATGCAGCATTATTATTTGTCCCTAAAATTAAATCATTACTATTGGTATACATTCGAGTGATACCTGCTCCACCTCCACCAGTAGCCACACCAATTCTAAAATTATGTGCTAAACTTCCTATTCTAAAATCTCCAGGATTGCCAGCATCTAAATTCCAATCGCCTCCTTTTACATCTAACCTTGCCTCTGGATTAGGGATACCTATACCAACATCTCCAATTGATGATATGCGCATATATTCTTGAAAATCGAGTGTATTATCATCAAAAGATGCGAAAAGCAAATTCCTACCAGGTGCGAGTGTTATAGATGGATCGGGAAACATATCACTTCCACTAAAAAAACGCAAGTAGCGTGATTTATCACTATTAGAAATATTTAATCCAGATGGCTCGGCTTGAGATGTAGATCTAATATCTAAAGTATGTTCTGGGTTTTCACTATTTACGCCAATATTATTATCTAATGAATAAATACCATTCTCATCTTTAGTCCAAGGATGATCTCCACTACTTAACGCATAAGGTACAGCCATAAACTGTGTAGTCCCTAAATCTACCAAACCAGAACCAATATCTACTTGTACGTTTAAATAGTGTTCATCTTTATTCCAATTAACAAAATTAAAATCATCACTTGTTGCACCATCTCCTATATTTACAATAGCAAATCCATTAGTATCTGTAATAACTGCGTGACTTTCTTGATAAACATTATTGGTTAATGCAGCTCCTTCATAAATTATAAATTGAATATTAATTGGAGAAGAAGCTAGCACATTACCATTAGTATCTTTAATGAGTGCTTTATAGTTAATGCTATTTTGGGCAATACCACCACTTACAAAAGCTAATATAAAAACAATTGAAGCCAGTTTTTTCATAATATTTATCCTTGGGTTTTATCAAACACTATAGTATCACCTTCATCATCTGTAATATTTAATGACGTTTCAGAAATACTATTTATTGTAGCAGTAATTACTTCAGTGCCAATAGTTATTGTTAAAGACATCCCATTTAACGCATAAGTAGCACTATCAGTTCCTTCAGATTCACAAGTTCCTGTATCATCACTAAAAGATTCTACTGAAATAGTATTGTCTGTATTGAACTTAACAGAACTATTTTTTTCACAATCCGTAAAGTCATCAGGTGTTCTTGATTCTTGATACCAAATACCAGTTGTTAATAATTCTGCAGTTGTTGCTGTATTACCTCCACCAGATGATGAGTCATCATCACTGCTGCAAGAAAATACGGTTACTATAATTGTAAGACTTAAAATTGATTGTAATAATTTCATGATTTTGTTTTTTTAATTATTTGGTTAACATTTTATAATGATTCATATTAAAGGGAAACAACCTATAGCAGGTTATAAATTATTTCCCTTCTCTCCACACTGATTAATAGCGTTTTTAATATTATTTAATAATCGTCACCGATTTAATAACTCTATTTTTTAATAAAATTTGTAGTTCATATTGGCCATCTTTTAAATGATCAATATTTAAGTATATTTTATCTTGCTTTAGTTTTTGAGAGTTGTTAGTGTTATCATTCATAGTGCTTTTCTAGCTTTATAACATGATAAAATTAAGGAGAGGTATTGTAAAACTATAAGACTATTGTTTCAATGTATTGAAGTATTGTTACATTAATTTAAAACCACTGATTATCAGTTAGTTTAAAGTGTTTTGAAATTCATTTGGTGTCATATTATACACCTCTTTGAAGGATTTAATAAAATATGAAGAAGAATTAAACCCAACTTGATAACCAATCTCTGCAATAGTTGCATCAGATTCCTTGAGAAGTTTTTGAGATAACTTTAATCGTTGAGATCGAATGAACTCTGAAGTACTAAGTCCATATAGAGACTTTAATTTTCTATGTAATTGTGTTCTGCTAACTGACAATAGGTTGCTAAAACTCTCACTTTTAAAATCAGGGTCAGTAATATGCTTATCTAAAACATATTTTAATCTATTTAAAAACTCTGTTTCTGTAGATGTAATTGCTAACTCTGGGTTTATTGAAAACTCATTACTAAAAAGCTCTTTAAGTTTCCTGCGGTTATCTATAAGTCGTCGTACCTCTACAATTAAACGTTTACTATTAAATGGTTTAGTTATATAAGCATCTGCACCAGATGTTAATCCGATAATCTCATTTTCCTGACCTACTTTAGCAGTTAACAAAATAACAGGAATATGGCTAGTTAATTCATTCTCTTTAATCCTATTACACAGTTCAACACCATTAATTCCTGGCATCATAATATCTGATATAACAACATCAGGTAAGTGTTTTTTAATAGCTTTTAAACCTTGTTTACCATTATTAGCCTTAATAACATTATAACTTTTAGAAAAAATAGAACTGACAAAATCTAGAATATCTGGTTGATCTTCTACGATTACTATAGAATATTGGAGGTCTTTTTTTGCTTCAGTAGTATCAACTCCAAATTCTGAATTTGAATTATCAATTTTTACTATATCATTAGGTGAAAACGCACTTTTATTTACTGGTAATGTTATATTAAATTGAATTTTATTGTCATCTATTGTGTTAGCAATAATATTTCCTTTCGATAACCCAATTAACTCTTTAACTAAAGCCAAACCAACGCCAATACCTTCAGTGGCCTCATCATCTTGATAAAATCGCTTAAAAAGTTTACTCAAATCTTTAACTCCTATATCTTCGTAATCATTTATAATTGAGAATATAAACGAATCATTTTGTTTTGAGGCACTGCATTGTATATCACTATTACTTGGAGCATATTTTATAGCATTATTAAGTAAATTAGAAATCACTTTTTCAATAATATCTCTATCAAAGTACACATCATCAATTTTATCAATTGATGCGTTAATAGAAATAGATCTATCTAAAGCCTTATATTTAAAAGCAGCAACAATTTGCTGTAATAGTACACTTAAGTTGCCTTGTTTTACTCGCAATTGTAATTGTCCAGAATCAATTAATGACAAATCTGTCATTTGATTGGCTAAACTTATTAAGCGTTCGGCATTTTGTTTAACCAAAGACAAATCGTTCCGTTCACCATCAGTAATATCATCACGTTCTAATTGTTTATCTATAGGTCCTGTGATTAAGGTTAAAGGTGTTCTAAATTCATGAGAAATATTGGTGTATAATTTTGTTTTAAACTCGTCTAGTTTTTTTAAACGTTCTGTTTCTGCATGCTCTAACTGCAATTGCGTTTGCATTTGCCATCTAAATTTAAAATATCTGTATATTAAGAGTATTGCGGACAATAACAATAAAGAATAAATAGTCCATGCGAGGTTAGTTCCATACCATGGTTTTTTTATTGAAAAAGAAAATAGTGTAGGTTCTTTATTCCATTTGCCTTCATAGTTACTAGAAAGAGCCATCATGACATAATAGTTAGGAGGTAAATTGGTATAATGGGCAACACTATTGTAATCAGGTTTTGTCCAATCTTCATCATGATTTACCAATTTATAGCGATATAAATTACGATCGGGATGAGAAAAGTGTAATCCAGAAAAAGTAAAAGTCATGGTATTTTGATCATGCGAGAACTCTTGGTCATTTATTATTTGTTGCTCTTTGCCAAAAACTTCAAATTTTGAAATTACAGTTTTAGGTTTTACTTCATTATAAGTTATTTGATTTGGATCAAACCAGTTAAACCCTTCAATTCCTCCAAAATATAAAAGTCCATTGTTATCTTTAAAATAGGCTCCAGTGTTAAACTCATAAGCTTGTAGGCCATTTATAGGCGAATAATTTTCTACATACTGTTTTTTAGGGTGATTAGGTGAAAATCGAGAGATCCCTTTATTGGTGCTTACCCACAAGTTATTCTGATTATCTGATAAAAGTGCATAAACTACTTTATTCGGTAAACCATAATCAAAATTGAAAGATGTAATATCATTATTGTGGACATTAATATTTTTTATGCCATTTCCATTAGTACCTATCCATAAAACACTATCTCTAAAATGAAGTGCTTTGATTTTGTCTTGTATTGAAACAATCTTATAAATAGAATCGTTTTTTAAATTTAGCTTAAACAAGCCTTGATCTTCAGTTCCTATCCAAAGTGATTTATTTTTATCTTCTTCAACAGTTCTTATATTATCTGTAGTTAAAGCAGAGCTTTTACTATTAAACTTTTTGAATTCTCCTGTTTTCAAATGGTATTTTATTAAACCTGAAGTTCGAGTGCAAAACCAATAATAGCCATTACTGTCTTTATAAATTTTCCATATGGCTTTGCCTTGAAGTTCTAGTATTTCACTAAATGCACCATTTGTGTTTCTAATTTGCAAACCTTGATTTTGATGACCTATCCAAAGTTTATCATCTTCATACAAAAGACTCATTATTCTGTTACTCTTTAAACCAGAATTATTTGTAGTGAATGTTTTATATAATTCATTTTTACGATCTATCATTGTCAGACCTTTTCCTGAAGTACCAAGCCAAATAGCATTGTTAGCATCAACAGTAATTGCTCGTATTACATCAACATGTATTCCATCTGGAACTTGCTTACTTGTAATGGTATTAAACTTAATTAAATGCTCATCATAATAACTCAAGCCACCTCCATCTGAACCAAACCAAATAGTGCCTGTACTATCCTCATATATCTTTAAAATGTCATTGTAATGTAATGCAAATGGATCGTCTTTTTTAGCAATGAAATTTTTTGGCCTAACATTATTATCTATCAAATACAACCCTTTACCATAGGTTGCAATCCAGAGTCTAGATTTTGAATCTAGAAGTATATCTTGAATATTTAAGTTATCAGGAAAAAGAGAAGACAATTCAATCTCAACTTTTTTAGTATTCAAATTTATAGAGTGTACACCTTTACCATAAGTGCCAAAAACTAAACTTTTATTATAACCTACTATACTACTTACAGGAAACTCTTCAGTATTTGATATGGAATTAAGTTCATTATTATTTATACAATAGAGTCCTTTATCTGTCCCTAAATAAATAACATCATCAATACTCTTAATCTCAAAAACAGATAGTATACCTAATTCATTTTGAAAAAGAGGTTTAATTTTTTTCAAATTAAGATCAACCTCATACAATCCTGAATTTAAAGTTCCAACCCACAAACTAGATTTATTTTTTCTAAATATTTTTGTGGCATTTTTTAATCCAACTATAGAATCAAACTCTTGAGTTTTGTAATTATATTTTTCTATAATTTGGTTTGAATTATAAGACCAAAAATCTCCATAATTATCAGTAGTTAATTGTCCTAAATGAGCATAATTATCTCTTGTGACATCTTGATATTGCTTGTTGTAATAAGCAAAAGTTTTACCGTCATACTTATTTAAACCATCTTGTGTGGCAAACCATAAATAACCAATACTATCTTGAACTATACTTACTACACTATTTTGTGACAAGCCATTATTTACAGTAAGATTTCTAAAATATACTTGCTTCTGATTGTTTTGCCCAAATATACTTAAGGTTATAAAAAAGAAAAGTAGTAATCTAAAACTCATTAATAATAGCAGTTTAGGTAAAGTTACTAAAAAAAGAGCCTTAAGTTGTTACACTCAAAGCTCTTAACTAAACTAAATAATAAAGCTAACTACTCTTTCACTATTTTTTTAGTGATTTGTCCTTGATTGGTATGCATCGTAACTAGATAAATACCATTCGCCAATTGGCTTGTCGGTATATTTTCTGTTTGTGTGGTTTGTAATACGCGTTTCCCTAGAATATTATAAAACTCTACGTTAGTAATATCTGCCCTTGTATTAATAGATATAACATCTGTAGTTGGATTTGGATATAGTTTTAACTCTGCATCTACTAAAACGTTGTCTGTAGTCGATAAGGTTTCAAAGTTAATACTGTTAGCTGAAGGGTCGTGCTGTGAAAAATAGTCGTTCGTCCCACTACCAATATCAATGTTTAAAAAACTCTCGAAAAAGTTATCTATCACATTCTGATCAGAGTTATCAGCGAGCGTTATGGATCCTGATGAGGGATTATTACCATCACCTCCATCACTAATGATTTCGAATAATAATAACTCTATGGAATCGCCAGATGTATGTGTAAAGTTATTTTGTACTATTTCTGTTCTTACTAATGATACTAAATCTTCACCTCCAATAGTAACTTCACCATTAACTTGCCATTCAAAAAATTGTAAGTTTGAATTACCTGCTGCAAAGTTTCCTAAACTATAGCCTGTTGGAATGTAAATAGTCGCTCCCATATCTGATGTTGAGGAATTTGTTGTATCAAAATCTGGCGTTGCTATGAGCTTAAACTGAAAGTTACCAGTGCCTGCTGTGCCATTAAACTGTAAACTAAACTCATAAGCCTGACTATATGCTCCTAGACTGAATAATGTGATTAATAGTGTGATGTATTTCTGTTTCATAATTTTGGGTTTATTTTTAATTATTATTTTCTGGTAGTTGTTCTGTAAAGAAGAATAAATTATTATTAGCACCATTTTCTGGATGTGCTATAACGATATCCTTTATTAAATTAGCATCGTTACTAGAGCCTTGATAACGCACACGACCATCTAGATTAACATCGGCATTATCATAATCGAAATAGAAAAATAGATTATTGGCATTGGTATTACCTGGATTGGCTATTACCAAATCTTTTATAGCATTTGTATCGTTAGAGGAACCTTGATAACGTATACGATTGTCACCATTTACGTTTCCTGCCCAAAGTGCCATATCATTTGAGGCTAACTCTACTCGAGCATTCGTGCCAAAAGTAGACACACCACTATTTTTAAAATCGACTGTTGTGGTTGCACTCTCTGATAAACCAATCGTGTTTAAGGTCATAACTGCATTATGGTTTCTATGTCTAACCACTAAATAATAACTCTTTGGTGGTGTGTTAATAAAGAGTGTAGACACACCATCTAAA